>JAIUMV010000014.1 GCA_022565395.1 Marinobacter sp. | reverse complement strand
GTCGCAGGCATGGCCAGCTCCTACGTGTTTGGCGGTCCTGGAGCGCCCCCATGTAGGCGCGTGCAATACCCCCGACCTAAATTGATGGACCACACGGGAGGAAGCGACATGATCAGCAACGCCTGTCGGGGGCCGGCGGTCGCAGGCAGGGCCAGCTCCTACGATGTATGGCGGTCATGGAGCACTCATTTGTAGGAGCGGTCCATGACCGCGACCAGGCTTGACGGAGTCACCGCTGGCCGAGGGTTTGGCCAGTGGTGGATGGGCCGTTAGGGTCAGTAAGGACGGCCGCGGATCTGGGACAGGTTGGTGGGCGGGTTGGGCAGGTTCAGGGCGGCTACCTGAGTGCGGGCGTTAGCGCTGAGGGGCACCTGCCAGGTGTCAAAATGCGCAGTCAGGTCATAGCCGCTGACGGTGCTCATGACTTCGTACCAGATATCCCATTGCGCCTGGTCACTGTTGCAGATCTGGTTACGTTGTGTTTCCGGCAGCTCGCGCAGGTAACGCAGGGCATTGCGGTAGTTGTCCCAACCGCCGGGCAGGCCGTAGATCATCTGCATCTGGAACACCAGCTGTTCCCACACGTTGAAGTCAGTGAAGTGGGTGACCGTGCCAAAGCGCGAGATGGCGCTGTCATAACGGCCGTCCCGCTCGATACGTGCCTCCAGTCCCACTTGCTCCTCGACGTAGCTGCTCCAGACGTTGACGGTGGATTCCACGCCATAACGGTAGGAGGACAGGCACTGGTGCTGGTAGTTGTGGCCGATCTCATGGGCCACGCCCCAGCTAAAGACGCTGTCTGTCAGGCGGTCAATGCGGAAGCCCGGTTGCGCCATGATGGGAAAGCCCGCGTGGGCGAAGCCAGCGCTGATTTCCACGTCTTGTACCAGGAACTGGCGGCCATCCGGCCAGCGGTGCACGCCGGTGCCGTTGCGGTCAAAACCGGTGATATGGCGGCTCAGCTCCATCACCCGCTCATAGTTTTCCATCAGTTGGGTGGGCTGTTCGATGGCCTCCCAGCGTTGGCGATCATACAGACCGATGGCAATCTGCGGCCCCTGCAGTATGGCAAAGGGGGCCGGGTAATGCCGTGCTGTGTGCCAGTCTTCGTCGTTGTTGCTGCCGAGGTCGAAGAACGGCTGGCGAACACCCCCCGCCACCTGCACCCAGACCGTCCGGTCATGATCGCCGCTGGATTCAATTACAATGCTGCCGCCATAGGGGTTGCGCACGTAGTTGTCGCCAGCCTGCAGAGCCACGCGCAGGCTGAGGTTGCCTGGGCGTTTGAGCTGGCTGCCGCTGTTGCCGTGGCCGAGGCGGAGGACATCCGTACGCACGTTCAGCACCGCGTACAGGCCGTCAGCCTCTTCGGCGCGACCTTCCACGTGGATGCGGACAATATCGCCGGGAGCGGCGTAGGTGCGGCTGAAGGTCCAGTTTCGGGGCTGTGCGCTCCAGCCGCGCAGGCCACCATTGTTGAAGCGGCGATCAACAGGAAAGCGCACGGCGACCCGTTCGGCATCCGCAGGCACCTGACCAGCAAAGAGGTGAAGCAATGCACTGCGATCGTAGGGTTGAATGGCTGGTGGCTGGATGGCGTTGAGGGCGTCCAGCTCAGCCTGCTCGCTGGCGCGGAGGCTATCCGTAATAGGGAAGTCCACCACCGGCTCATAATCCGCAAGGTCACTGCGCAATTCGCTGAGGAAGGCAAAACGTTGGTTGTTGCCGCCATGGGCCCCGTAAGTGAGGATGCGTTGGTCAGCGGTTACGTCAAACACCTGGGTGGAATGCACCAGTCCCAGGGCACCATTGGCTTTGGCGGTGAACAGCTGGCTGTTCTTGCTGGTGTCACAGGCTTCCAGAACCGGTTGGTTGTTGGTTCTGGCGCTGATGCAAAGGTCGCCGATGTTGAGTAGTTGCCCGTTACGTAACACCTGTTGTTGCGGGCTGCCGTTGCAGGCATTCATGGTGAGGGTGCTGCCCGGATCCGGCGGGAAACTTCGACTGGCCAGGCACTGTCCGGGCCGCGCCTGCACCAGGATAGACTCCAGGCTGTCCAGATCAGGGGCTTCCGGCAAGGGTGTGCCGCCCAGACTGTCAATAGCAACGGGTTGCCAGGGCGGTACGCTGCGCAGGGTTTCCTCCAGCGTGGCATGGCTGCTAGAGCTTGATAGGTCGATATCAACGCAGGCGCCTAGCGCAAGGGTGGCCGTGAGTAGCTGTGCCAAAGGCGCGAGTTTTGATGCCGATGCATAGCGTTGCGAGTAGCGCATAGACTGCCCTTCTTTATGTTGGTGGCCTATTGTCTCGTTTCACGACGTGCGAGGTAGGAGTCCCTTTTCACAGTTTCCTGGTAACGTTTTGTATCTGAGTGCCGGCGTCCGATGAAGCGCACCAGCCGATCGCCTCATGATGTAGCGAGCCGATGACCAAAGCTCGTCGGTGACAGCCGGTCGCAGGCATGGCCAGCTCCTACGTGTTTGGCGGGCATGGAGCGCAGCGGTCCATGACCGCGACCGGGATGGACGGGCACTGCTGCGTGCCCCTGTAGGAGCGGTCCATGACCGCGACCGGTTTTGCTGGAGCCTGTTTAGCGACTGTTATCGCTGCAGCGTTAGCGCAGCGCCGGGTCAAACAGGCGGCTGGTTAATACCGGCACTGCCGTTTCCACCCGCAGGATGCGACTGCCCAGATGTACGGCTTCGCAGCCAGCCTGTTGCAGTTTTTCCACCTCGTAAGGAATGAAACCGCCTTCTGGGCCGATGCACAGGGTTACAGGCTCGCTCAGGTTGCTGGGGCAGGGGGCTGAGGTGCGGGGATGGGCGACCAGGGCGCGGCGGTCCTGACACAGGGAGGGTAGCTCGTCTTCCACAAAGGGCTTGAAGCGTTTGCGGATGTGAATGTTCGGCAACTGGGTATCCCTGGCCTGCTCCAGACCCAGGACAAGGTTCTCCCTGAGCGCCTCCTCTGCCAACCAGGGGGTTTGCCAGTAACTCTTTTCCACCCGGTAGGCGTTAATCAGCCAGATGTCCTTGATACCCAGGCTGGCAGTGGTCTGCAGAATACGCCGGAACATTTTTGGCCTTGGCATGGCCAGGATCAGGGTCAGGGGCAGAGGGGGTGGTGGCGGGGTGTCTAGGGTGACGGCCACCAGCAAAGCTTCATCGGCGCTCAGGGACTCCACCACTGCGGTGCCCATCAAGCCATTGCACAGGCCAACACTCACGGTATCCCCGGCCTTTGCCGCCAACACCTGTTGCAGGTGCTGGCGGCGGCGGCCAGAGAGTCGCACCCGATCCGGGGCGACAAAGTCTTCAGCCAGCAACAGGCACAGGTTCATCCGTTGGATTCTTGCCCTGCACCTTCCTGTGTGCGGGGTTTAACCAGTCGGCCGAACAGGATGCCGAGCTCAAACAGCAGCCACATGGGCAGCGCCAGCAGGGTTTGGGAAATCACATCCGGCGGTGTCAGCAGCATGCCAATAACAAAGCAGCCCACCACAACATAGGGCCGCTTGCGGGCAAGACTGTCGGGGGTGGTAGCGCCGGAGAGGATCAGCAGAATGGTGGCGATGGGGATTTCAAACGCCACGCCAAAGGCAAAGAACATCTTCAGCACGAAGGTGAGGTAGCTGTTCATATCTGGCAGTTCAACGATACCTTCCGGGCCGATGGCGGTGAAGAAGCCGAACACCAGCGGAAACACCACGAAGTAGGCAAAGGCAGCGCCAAGATAGAACAGCAGCACGGAGGTCACCAGCAGGGGCACCGCCAGGCGTTTTTCATGCTTGTACAGGCCAGGGGCGATAAAACTCCAGATCTGGTAGAGCACCACCGGAATGGCGAGGAATACCGAAACCACCAGCGCCAGCTTGAGGGGGGCGAAGAAGGTGGCGGTGATGTCGGTGGCAATCATCATCTGCCCTTCGGGCAGCAGGTTGCGCAGGGGCTCTGAAACCCACAGGTAGAGGCGGTTGGCAAAGGGGTAGACCAGGATAAAACAGGCGCCTATGGCCAGCACCATTTTCAACAGGCGGCTACGGAGTTCCAGCAGGTGCTCGACCAGGGGCATTTCCTGATCAACTGGCTCGGGCGGCGTACCGGGGGGCAACTGCCCGCCACCGTTGGATGATGCGGTCATGAAGAGGTGTTTTTCTCGTCTGCGGGCGGTTGTGGTTCAGATTTTTTTTCAGCCAGATCCTCAGACAGGATCATGTGCTCAAACTTTTTGGCCTCACCGATTGCGTCCTTGACGCTTTTTTCCACGTCTTCAAGGCCGATATCGCCAGCTTTACGCAGCTCCTTGCGCAGCTCGTCCGCTTTCAGCTCACGGTCCAGCTCGGCGGTGAAGTTACTGACCAGACGCCGGCTGCGGCCGATCCAGCGGCCTGCTGTGCGGGCTGCCACGGGCAGCCGCTCAGGGCCAAGGATCAGCAGGGCGATGATGCCGCAGATCAGCAGTTCAATGAAGCCGATATCAAACATCTAGCTATGCTCAGCCTTTGGGCTTGTCTTCGACATGCTCGGCTTTGGCTTCGTAGACGCCGGATTCAGGTTTCTTCTCCAGCGGCTTGCCTGCCTCGTTTTTGTCGTCGTCGCTTTCTTCGTTCATGGACTTCTTGAAGCCACGGATAGCACCACCCAAGTCTGAACCGATATTGCGCAGTTTTTTGGTTCCGAACAACAGCACAACGATGCCCAGTACGATCAGCAATTGCCAGATACTAATGCCCATGCGGGTTTCCTCACACGTGATTTAACTTGATTGTACGCCACCCCGGCCCTGGGGGAAAACCCGGGGATTTACCGCTGGGCCTGTGGCGTTCTGCGCTGTTACCGGCGGCGGCCGCTAGTCTGTTTGGCCGCGTGCGGCCTTTTCTTCCAGACCTGACAGGCCAAAGCGGCGCGCCAGTTCCTGCATTACATCGTCTGCGCTCAGGCCCAGATGCGACAGCATCACCAGGCTGTGAAACCACAGGTCAGCAGTTTCGGCCACCAGCTCACGGGTATCACCGCTGTGCTCGGCATCCTTGGCGGCCAGCAGGGTTTCCGTGCATTCCTCACCGACCTTCTCCAGAATCTTGTTCAGCCCCTTGTGATGCAGGCTGGCAACATAGGAGCTGTCGGCGGCGGCCTGCTTGCGTTGCTCAAGCACTTCAGTCAGTTCCGTCAGTATATGGCTCATGGCTCAGCTATCCTTGACTTTTTACCGGGCGGTAAATGGTGTTGGGGTCTTTAATCACCGCATCCGTCACCACCCACTGGCCATTGTCCAGACGGTTGAAAAAGCAACTGCGCCGCCCGGTGTGGCAAGCGATACCGCCCAACTGCTCGATTTTCAGCAGGATCACATCCGCATCGCAGTCCAGGCGTATTTCCTGTACCCGCTGGGTATGACCGGAGGTTTCGCCCTTGCGCCACAGCTTGCCGCGGGAGCGGGACCAGTACACGGCCACGCCTTCGTCAGCGGTCAGCTGCAGTGACTCGCGGTTCAT
This sequence comes from Marinobacter sp., assembly GCA_022565395.1. GTDB lineage: Bacteria > Pseudomonadota > Gammaproteobacteria > Pseudomonadales > Oleiphilaceae > JAIUMV01. Next base: position 86,847 of record JAIUMV010000014.1, on the reverse strand, counting down.
CCAGGCCATCATCAGGATATCGCCAGTGGCGGCATCCTGGGCGATAGCCGGCACCAGGCCGTTGCTGTCCCAGCGCACGGCATCCAGCCAGTCAACGGAAGGGATAGTGGAGGATGACTTTGACATTTATGTTAAATCCTGAGAATTGCGCGCCTGATCATGCTGACGCTGGGTACTTGTCATGGGGCGTAGGAGCAATTGCCAGCGCACTGGCGCTCAGTCTGAGGCCCCTTTGACCGGTTTCAGCAATAGTACCATACCCAATCCGGCCAGCAGCCACCCCTGCCAGGGCACTTGTTGCAGCACGCTCAGCCAGTCCTCGCGGGTTGTCAGCCAGCCGGAGGCGATCAGCAGGCTGGCCAGCAAGGTGCGCCGAGTCCTGCGCTGACGCAGCTGCTCCCGGCGCTGCTCTGCGGCCAGTTGGGCTTGCAGGTGGGTATAGGGCTGGCCACTGTTGCGGACCTGGGCGAGGGCGTCATGCAGCAGTTGTGGCATTTCCGTTGACTGCTCCAGCCAGCCGGGCAGATAGTCCTGCACGGTTTTCAGCAGGCCGGGTGGGCCAATGCGCTGGCGCAGCCAGTTCTCCAGGAAGGGCTGCGCCGTGCTCCACAGGTCCAGATCCGGATACAGCTGGCGGCCCAGGCCTTCCACGTTCAGCAGGGTTTTCTGCAACAGTACCAGTTGTGGCTGCACTTCCATTTCGAAGCGACGGGCTGTCTGGAACAGCCGCAGAAGGAAATGGCCGAAGGAAATGTCTTTCAGCGGACGCTCAAAGATGGGTTCGCACACGCTGCGAATGGCGGCCTCAAACTCGTTGACCCGGGTGTGGGCGGGCACCCAGCCGGATTTGATATGCAGCTCGGCTACCCGGCGGTAATCTCGCTTGAAAAAGGCGAGCAGGTTGTGGGCCAGATAGCTGAGATCATCCGGGGCCAGGGTGCCGACAATACCGAAATCAATGGCGATGTATTTGGGGTCCTGGGGATTGCTGGCATCCACGAAGATGTTGCCGGGATGCATGTCTGCGTGGAAGAAACTGTCGCGGAATACCTGAGTAAAGAAGATTTCCACGCCCTTTTCAGCCAATACCTTCATGTTCACGCCCGCTGCATTGAGGGCGTCGACATCGGCGACCGGTATGCCCTGAATGCGTTCCATAACCAGGACATCGTGGCGGGTGTAGTCCCAGTCAATGTAGGGAATATAAATCAGGCTGGAGCCTTCAAAGTTGCGGCGGATCTGGCTGGCATTGGCGGCTTCCCGGTGCAGGTCCAGTTCGTCATGGATGGTGTTGCTGTAGTCCTGTACCACCTCTACCGGTCGCAGGCGGGGGCCTTCGGACCAGAAGCGCATCAGCAGCCGAGCCATGAGAAACATCAGCGCCAGGTCCTGGCGGATAATCCGTTCGATGCCGGGGCGAATCACCTTGACCACGACCTGGCGGCCATCGTTCAGGGTGGCGGCATGTACCTGTGCTACCGAGGCGGAGGCCATAGGCTCCGGCTCAAAGTGTCCGAACAGCTCGCTGACCGGGCGCCCCAGGGACTTTTCGATAATGGCGCGAGACTCGCTGCCGGGAAAAGGGGGCACCCGGTCCTGCAGCTGCTTGAGGGCGTCCGCCATATCATCTGGCAGCAGATCGCGGCGGGTGGAAAGAATCTGACCAAATTTGACAAAGATGGGGCCCAGCTCTTCCAGCGCCAGGCGCAAACGGTCCCCGCGGGGCAGCTTGGGGGCCGGAAACAGATGCCAGGGTGCCAGCACAAACAGCACGCGAAGACCCACGGGCAGTTCGTGCAGCGGGATAAAGGTATCAAGGCGGTATTTGCAGAAAACCCAGCTAATGCGAATCAGGCGTTGCAGGCGAGTCACGGTTGCTCCGAAGACGGGGTATCAGGCTGGTGGTTGCTGAGGTGTTCCAGCCGCTGAATACGGGCCTGCAAGCGGTCAGAGCGCAGGTTCAGGGCGTCGATATCCTGAAAGCGGGCCTCAACCTCATGGCGGCCGGGCAGGCCGCGGCTTTCCTCGTGGATATACTCTTCGATATTGCTGTTCAGGCTGGTAAAGGCATGGCGACTCCAGTGCACGGCACCCCGCAGGCGTTGGCCAATCAGGTGGGCGGGTACATCGCCGATCCGCCGTGCCAGGGCGGCTTCCCAGTCCGGGTTCAGCTGTTGCAGGGCGCGCTGGAAGTCGTGCGCCTGGCCCGTGTCGCCCTGCACACTCAGGCGCCCCTGGCTGAATACGCCGGTATCGCCCACGGCCAGCGCCAGGTAGGCCAGTGGCGCACCCTGCAGGGTGAAACTCAGGGGCATGCCGCTGTCCTGACTGGCCACCTGCACCCGCTCGCCGGCCGGTGACAGGGTCAACCGCAGTTTCAGCCCGCTAAACTCAAAGCAAACCCCCGTGCCCAGCGCCGCAAGCAGGGCCTCACGGCCCGCAGGGTCCAGTGCCAGGGCCTGGTTCAGTGCGGTCTCGATGACCTGGGTCAAGGCCGCTTGCAGGGTAGGGCCGGGAAACATCAGGGCTTGATGCCCGTATGCAGGGCAACAACGCCGCCCGTCATATTGTGGTACTTACAGTTTACCAGTCCGGCCGCTTCCATCATGCCTTTCAGCGTGTCCTGATCCGGGTGCATGCGGATGGATTCTGCCAGATACTGGTAACTGCCGGCGTCACCGGCAATCAGCTGGCCCATCAGGGGCAGAGCGTTGAAGGAGTAAGCATCATAAGCCTTGCTCAGCAGGGGGTTGCTCGGCTTGGAGAACTCCAGCACCATGAGCTTGCCGCCAGGTTTCAGTACCCGCGCCATGTCCCTGAGGGCCTGGTCCTTATCGGTGACATTGCGCAAGCCGAAGGCGATGCTGACGGCATTGAACGTATTGTCCGGGAAGGGGAGGTGCTCGGCGTCAGCCTGCACATATTCGATATTGCCGATATATCCCCGGTCAGTAAGCCGGCTGCGCCCCACCCGTAACATGGATTCGTTGATGTCGGCCAGCACCACCTTGCCCTGTGGACCTACCAGATCGGAAAACTTCATGGTCAGGTCGCCGGTGCCGCCTGCAATATCCAGCACCTGATGGCCGGGCCTGACGCCGCTCAGTTCAACAGTAAAGCGTTTCCACAACCGGTGGATGCCCATGGACATGAGGTCGTTCATCAGGTCGTACTTGCCCGCGACAGAATGAAATACCTCTGCCACCTGGCTCGCCTTTTCACTTTTGGCCACAGAGCGGTAACCAAAGTGGGTTACATCATCTGTAGCAGGCGCCTGGCTGTCAGCATTAGGTGGGTTGTGGTTGTTCATTTCGTCTATCCTGTCTGTTATGTGGAGGCTATTCTACCGGTAGCGGGTTGTGGTGCAAAATCCCATGTCTACTTGCGCGGCATCGGGAAATGCCTACACTTCCGTTTTCGCCAATGATCGCCCCTGTGGCAACTGTTTGGAAGGCCTTTGAATGTCTGTGATTGATGTTACCCGAAACCACTCCCTGAACCTGGCCGAAGCGCGGCAGGCTGCTGAGGCCCTGGCGGAGGATCTGTCTCGGGAATTTCACGTGCATTATGAATGGCAGGGTGAGCGAATGCGCTTTCACCGCACAGGCGTTAAAGGGCTGCTGGAGATCACCGGCCATACCATTCGCATTCACATGGAACTGGGTTTCCTGCTGCGCCCGTTTCGCGGGCGGATTGAGCAGGAGATTCACAGCCAGCTGAATCAGCTGATCGGTCAGGCCTGACCGGGGGTGCCGCCCGTCTCCTGTATCGTCAGCAGTTGCTCCCTCAATTGTAATGGCTGAAGGTGGCCGGCGAGCACCTGTTGCATGATACGTCGCTCCCGCACAACCAACAGGTTGATCAGGGCTGGCACATTGTCCATCCCGCGAAAAGCCCGGTAGCCCCGGTGCAGGAAATCGTGCAGATCCTGCAGTCCCGCCAGGTCGGCGGCCCCTTCCGTCATGGCCAGCAACCAGCCGATACTGCGTTTGCTGACGTAGCGATCCAGTTGCAGCCCTACCTCGCTGACCAGCAGCAGTTGCTGTTCCCGCGCTGAAATCTGCTGGCAGTCCCGATAGGCGGCGCACCAGTGGTGTTCATCCAGCTGCCTGTGGGTGCTCAGGCGTGCGGCCATTGCCAGGTCCAGTTGGCGGGTAACCAGATTCAGTTCCACGAGGCCCGCGAGGGTGTTCAGCAGGTCGTCGGGCACCCATTTCACCAGCTTGGGAAACACCCGGTCTATGTCGTCATCGCGACGGGTCAGGCGGGTGGGCTGGTAGAGGTCTGACAGCAAGAATGTCAGCCCACTGGCGTAGTGAGGGTGTTGGTAGAGGTCGGCATGGGTGCGTTTCAGCCGCTCGGTTTGCCACTGGCTAAGCTGGGTCAGGCTGTAATCCAGCGCGGAGGGCACTGGTTGATAGCGGAAGTCATGATAGTCCAGCAGTGCAGCTTGCAGGCGTTGTGCGGGCGCAGAGGCGACCTCAGTGGTAAGCAGGCGTTCTCGGTACATGAAAAATCCGGCACTCGGATGCAGTTGTTTGCACCCAAGTGTACCGGATTCAGTCTTTAAACGGGATCGTGGATCAATCAACCGCCCCTAGACGGCGACGGCGCGGGGCAGGGTCTCCAGAGAGGGGACCCATTCTTTGCTGTCGAGGGTAATAAAGTGGCTCTGCGCCTCGGTTTCGATAATGCGCATGGTGGTTGGGCTCTGGCGTGCGCTGCGCAGCATGGCCTCGCGGTCGAGGATGCGGTCTACCTGGGGGATCAGGAAGGTGCCATGGCGCACCAGGCCGTAGACTGAAGTGTCCCGACGCTCCATCCACGCCATGATGTTCTCGATATTACGTACGATGGTGAGGTGATCCTTAGTGGCGCAGAACAATTTTGCCAGCAGGGCTTTCTTGCGTGGGTTCATCTTGCCAAAAAAAGCCTGGCCGTAGGCGGAAGACGGCGTGGAGTTGATCAGGCGGATCAGCCAAGGCCACATGCCGTGACCGACAGGTTCCAGCAGTGTGGTTACCAGCGCGTGTAATTTGCCCTGCGGCAACACGGGGGCTTCCAGAACCACTTCCACATGTTCGTAAAGCTCCGGCCGCTGCATGATGGCCTCAAGAATAACGGCACCGCCGCGGGAGTGACCGTGTATCCGGATACGCTCTGTCGTCGGCAGATTGGCCAACGCCTGGTTGAGGATACAGGCATCGTATTCGATGGTACCTTCCAGGTGCTTGATGGGCACTTCCCAGGTTGGGGTTTGCGGGGTAACGCCGTTGACCGGAATATGGTAGTTGCTGCAGGTCAGCAGGATTAGTTCGGTGGTTGGCGCCTCGTAGGCCTGGGTAAAGTAGCAATGGTTTTCCAGAAAACCATGGACGCCAATAACGGTAAGCTCTGCCTCGCCACTGTGATTGCGCACAGAAACAGCGCCCTTGCCCACGGTATAGACTTTGCCGGAAAACATTTCCGAATAAGCACTTTCAATGGGCTTGATCAGTTTGCGAACATGACTGGCTTTCATAAGCTTGGTCTCCCGACATCTGACGCTGGCTTGTTTGTTGGCGTTGGTTGCAGTCGTCTACATGCCGATTGTTATTGTTTCACTGGCCATCCCGTATTGGCGCTGTTAACGGCATTTTTGCCGCGCTGCGGTCAGTCGCGCCGTCAGCCCTTGCTACTACTGGGCTGACGCCCCGTTATTCAAATTGGGACAGCGCCCGGTCATTTCCGGAAAAATATGAACAAATGCTCATAACTGAGTATAGATCGGACAGTTTTTGCCGGTGTAAATTTTTGTAACTGTTAATGCGGTGGAGCAGGGCTGGCATGTCTGGCACAATGCGGCAAACAACTCAAACAAGGGCAGTTCGTAGCGGCTGCCTGTGCCCCCCGATGTGCAGCACACCGTCATTGCTGGAGTAGTCAGGCTTTGGATCACCTTGAGTCGAGTCACCTGTCGCCCGTCGATTCGGCCTGGCTGGCAATGGAAACCCCCGATAACCCTATGACCATTACCGTGCTGATGCGGGTGGAGGGGCTGACGGAGGCGTGTTTCCGTGATTTCTTGCAGGAAACCTGGCTGGCCTGGCCCCGCTTCCGTCAGCTGCCCCAGTTCAGCGGCACCGGCTGGTGGTGGGAAGAGGATCCGGCTTTCAGTCTCAAGCACCACCTGCAGGTGGTGCCGGATGCATTCAGCGATGCCCAACTGCAAACCTGGATTTCAGCTTGCCTGAACCAGCGCCTCCCGGATTACCGGCCACGCTGGAAGTTCTGGCTGCTGCCCCAGGCTCAGGGCTGTGCCGCACTGCTGTTCAGAATTCACCATTGCTATGCTGATGGCGTGTCACTGGTCAGCCTGTTCGAGCAGCTTTGCACGGCAACCCCCGAGAGCCGCCCGCAGTTGCCTGAGGCAGGCGAAATCAGTGCGGCCCAGCGTTGGCGGGAAGCGGGTATGCAGTGGATTCAGTCGCACCTGACCCTACCTGATGATGAGGGTAGTGCCGTCGGGGCCGCCCGGCGTCAGGCAGAGCGTGTCACCATGACAGGGCTGCGCCTGGTGCACGAGGTTACCCAGTACCTGTTGGAGCCGGAAGACTCACCCACCAGCCTGCGCCAGACGCTTTCCGGACGCCGCCAGTGCCAGTGGTCTTCGGTGGTGCCGCTGGCGGATTTCCAGCAGGTGTCCGCCCGCACCGGCTGCAAAGTCAATGATGTGATTCTGGCCTGCGTTGCCGCGGCTATGCGCGAACATCTGGGGCAGGACGGCGAGCTGGGAGAGGAACTGACCCTGCACGCGGCGATGCCTGTAGATATCCGCAACATACTGCCAGAGAACCTGCGGCCTCGCCCCGGTGAGCTGGGTAATCTGTTCGGCACGGTATTTGTGCCTTTGCCAGTGGATGCCGACACCCCGCTGGAGCGTCTCTATCGCATCAAGCATGAGACTCGTCGTCTCAAACACAGCTGGCAGCCCGGTATTTCCTGGGGCCTGGTGTGCGCTGCGGGAGTATTGCCACGCACCTGGCAGCAGGCGTTGGCGGAATTGTTCACCCGCAAAGCCAGCGCTGTAGTGTCTAACGTGCCCGGAACACCGGAACCTCGCTATCTGGCTGGTTGTCGGGTGCGGGAGCAGATGTTCTGGGTGCCGCAATCCGGTGGCATTGGCCTGGGTATCAGTGTTGTCAGTTATGCGGGTGGCGTGCAGTTTGGCGTGGTGGCCGATGAGGCTATTCTGCCCGACCCGGCGCCGTTTCTTGACGCCTGCCTGCGGGCGCTGGGGGGGTGGCAATAACTGCCTCACAGCCCCCCCGGATTCTCAGAACGGGTCTACACTATAGGTCACAGGCCGTGAAATCCCAGGAGTGTGACCATGCAAGTAACCGACAATGCCCTGACCAATCATGAAGTCACTGTCTGCCTTGCCGGCGGTGCGGTGCTTGGCCCTTTCAACGCCACCTGGACCACCGAAGCGGGCGGCGATGTGCGGGAGCTGCTGAAGGACTATGACGCCTTTCTGCAGGGGCACAAGCAAACCCGCTTCAAGTTCTATCTGCACGACAGCTACACCAACACGGTACACACCCTGTTACTTAATTTTGAGCATGTCACTGGTATCAGTGACCATGTTCGCCTGAAGCACTGACACATCCGGTGGCTTGACGAGCCCCAGCAATGCAGTCGGGAGGCAGTTTGACGGGTCGCTGAACACAGCCAAGGAGGACTCGAAATGACCGACTATCGCGAAGAACAGGACAGCCTGGGTACCGTTCAAGTACCCGTAGATGCCCTCTGGGGGGCGCAAACCCAACGTGCTATCGATAACTTCCCGGTCAGCGGTCGTAGGTTGCCGCTGCCTTTTGTGCGTGCCGTTATTCAGATCAAGCGCGCAGCGGCTATAGCCAACGCCCAACTCGGACAGCTGGACAAGGCGCGCCGGGATGCTATTCAGGCCGCCTGTGATCAACTGCTGGCAGATGAGAACTGCGGGCGCCATTTTCCGGTTGATGTGTTCCAGACCGGGTCGGGTACCAGCTCCAACATGAACGCCAACGAAGTAATCGCCACCCTTGCATCGCGGCAGGGCGTGGCGGTCCACCCCAATGATCACGTCAACATGGGGCAGAGCTCCAACGATGTAATCCCGACGGCTATTCATGTCAGTACGGCGATGGAGGTAGTGTATCGCCTGTTGCCGGCGGTGACCCATTTGCAAGGCATGATTTATGGCCGTGAAACCGAGTTTGTGGATCTGGTAAAAACCGGTCGCACGCACTTGATGGACGCCATGCCGGTGACCTTGGGACAGGAACTGCAAACCTGGCGCGAGCAACTGATCGCCAGCCAGCATCGCCTCGATGCCATCTGCCAGGAATTGCTGGCAGTGCCTCAGGGTGGCACGGCCGTCGGTACCGGTGTAAATGCGCACCGTGACCTGGCGGGTAAGCTGACGGCGGAACTGGAGACCCAACTGGGACTGAAATTTCACCCGCTACCCCATAAGTTTGTCGCGCAAAGTGCGGTGGATGTGCCTTTGGCGCTCTCTGCGCAGTTGCGGGGGTTGGCAGTGGTGCTGCTGAAAATTGCCAATGACCTGCGCTGGATGAACAGTGGCCCGATCCACGGCCTGGCGGAGATTACCCTGCCGGCCTTGCAGCCGGGCAGTAGTATCATGCCGGCCAAGGTCAATCCGGTGGTACCTGAGGCCGTTGCTATGGTGGCTGCCCAGGTTACCGGGCTGGATCAGGCGGTGACGGTAGCGGCCCAATCAGGCAACTTTCAGCTCAATGTCATGCTGCCGCTGGTGGCCAGTAATCTGCTGGAAATGATTCATCTGCTGACCCAGTCCAGCCAGTTGCTGGCCGATAAAGCCATTAAGGGCTTTGCCGTGAACCGTGAAAGCATTGCCGCCAGCGTGGAGCGTAATCCGGTACTGGTGACGGCGTTGAATCCGGTCATTGGCTATGCCAGGGCTGCGGAAATCGCCAAGGAAGCCTACGCCAGCGGAAAGCCCGTGCGAGAGGTTGCGCAAGCCCGCACGGACCTGGATGCGAAGTCGCTGGCGGCGCTGCTGGACCCGTTCAAACTGACTCAGGGCGGTTCCTAGCGCAGTCATCCGGGGTGCAGGTGGCAGCGTAAGCTCATCAAGTCTGCAAGGTTCTGAGCAAGGGGCAAGGATGTGTTTGGGAGGATAAGCCCGGATGATGTTGTTGCTGTCGGTATTACTGCTGGTGCTGGTAGCCAATGGCGCACCCGTACTGGCCAGAGTCGTCTTCGGGCACCGGTTTGAATGGCCAGTGGATGCGGGGCGGCAAGCCTGGGATGGGCGGCGTTGGCTAGGGGGTAGTAAAACCTGGCGCGGCCTGGTGGCGGCCCTAGTGGCCGCAGCTCTGGTCGCCTGGCTATTGGGTTTGAGTCTGTTGTTCGGGGTACTGGTAGGTGTGGCGGCCATGGTGGGTGATTTGACCAGCAGCTTTATTAAGCGGCGCCTCGGGATACGCTCCAGCGGTAAGGCAACCGGACTTGATCAGATGCCTGAGGCGTTATTGCCGGGGCTGTTGTGTGTTGCCTGGTTTGGTGTTGACGGTGTGTTTGTGCTGGCGCTGGTGCTGTCCTTTATGGTGCTCGATATGCTGGTATCACCCCTGTTACACCGTTGGGGTATTCGCCGTCAGCCGCACTGATAGGGACCCTGAGTCAGCGTGTGCAGGGTAACTTCGGGTGGACAGTTGAAGCGGGCATTGACCACGGAAGTACCCGCGCCCGGTGAGGTGTAACCCTGCATCTGGGCGTGTTGCCAGCGGCCGCGCCCTAATGTGCGGGGGCAGCGGGCATCGAGAATTACCGGGATACCGCCTGGCAGGCAGATCTGGCCACCGTGGGTGTGGCCACAGAGAAACAGGTCGAAACCCGCATGGGCTGCCTCACGCCAGATTTCCGGGGTATGGCTGAGCAGGATAACGGTGGCGCCATCCGGTATGTTGTCTGCTGCCCGCTGTACATTATGCACTTTGAAAAAATGGGCGTCGTCCACACCGGCAATGTAGAGCCGCTGATCATCCCGTTCCAGATAGAAGTTCTCATTCAGCAGCAGACGGTAACCCATATCCTCCAGCGCTGGCACCATGGTAATACTGTCGTGGTTGCCAAGAATGGCAACAGGGGTGCCGCGAATCACAGCCCGTAACCGGCTCATTCCTTCCATGGCGCTTTCAATGGGCCCCCAGGTGCGCTTGCGGTAATCTCCCGTCAATACGCACAGGTCGTAGCTCATGGGGGCAATCTGGTCGATCAGGACCTCCAGGGCTTCGGCGTCCATGTCTACGTGCAGGTCCGTCAGGTGCAGGATGCGAAAACCCTCAAAAGCTTCCGGCAGCCCCGGGAGGATGATGCGGTTGTCTACAGTACGCAGGCGACGACTGTTGGTCTGCCCGCGCCGCAACATGCCGGTAAAACGCAGAATGTTGCGAATCAGACCGTGGATGGAGTACCAGTTCTCGATATGGCACCAGGACTTGCCCCGGGCAAACAGGTGGGACTCGAACTCCCGTTCGATACCGAGCCGCTGACGTGCGTGAACAGCGCCCATGCGCAGGCTCAAGCGGTACTGCAACAGGGCGTCGGCGGATGCTGGTGCAGGTTCTCGTGCTGTCATGGGCTACCTCCCTGGACGCTCTTTTAGTATGGACCTCTGACCGGGTTACGCAACCGTTGCAAAGAAAGTTCCCGGTTTTTGTAATCTGTTTTTCCGCAACAGACGAATTGCTAGGGTTGCCTGTCAGGTTCACAATGACAGAAGCACTTCAAGGAGAATGACATGGTTGATAGCTGCAATACCCCGGGCCTGTCGGTGCCCCGCAGTCGGTTTCCCTTGCCGGCGACCCCTTTCGACGAAACCGAAGGCGCTGGCGTTGTGGTGCTGGCGGGAGGCTGCTTCTGGTGTGTGGAAGCGGTTTTTCTCGCTATCGACGGTGTTAAGGGTGTGGTATCGGGATACGCCGGCGGCACGCCGGAAACCGCCAACTATGATGCTGTGTGCAGTGGCACAACCGGCCATGCCGAGGTGGTGCGGATTGAATACGACAGCAAGGTTGTGAGCCTGGGTGAGTTGTTGCAGGTGTTCTTCTCCGTTGCCCACGATCCCACCCAGCTTGACCGTCAGGGCAATGACCGTGGCCGCCAGTATCGGTCGGCCGTGTTCTATGCCAGCGAAGGGCAGCGGCGCTATGCGGCTGACTATATTGCTCAGCTACAGCAGGCGGGCGTCTATGACCAGCCCGTTGTCACCACCCTGGAACCGTTGGATGCTTTCTATCCGGCGGAGGAATATCACCAGAATTATGCCGCCAGGCATCCCTTCCAGCCCTACATCATGGCCGTAGCGGCACCCAAGGTGCGGAAGCTTGAACAGACCTATGCTGACTATCTCGCCGGTGGCGACGAGACGTCCACGGCCTGAGAGGAATTGACAGATGACGACATCCGCCCTGGGGCATGACCTGACCCCGTTGGATAGTGACAAACGCCAGGCGCTGGCAGCAGAGCTGACACCGGAAGAGCGACGGGTATTGCTGGATCATGGCACCGAACGGCCCTTTTGTGGTGAATTGCTGGACAACAAGCTGCAGGGTACGTATCACTGTCGCCTGTGCAGCCTGCCGCTGTTCCACTCCAACAGTAAGTTTGACTCAGGTACCGGCTGGCCGAGTTTCTATGAGCCCATTGACCCGGGCCATATTGCTTACATCAAAGATACCAGTTACGGCATGGTTCGCACTGAAGTCCGCTGTCCCCGCTGCGATAGCCACCTGGGGCATGTGTTTCCGGATGGCCCACCCCCGACCGGGCACCGCTATTGTCTCAATTCAGTGGCATTGAGCTTTACGGAGGACGCGTCTTAGCATCGCTGGGCTGTGGTGATCTGGTGACCCAGGTCGTGGTATTATGCTGGCCCGGTTGAGGCAATGGCGCCCCAGCCGTCTGGTGAGCACCCGTCAGGCCGTTAGAATGGTGCTGGCCAGATAGCCCGTGTAAGCCAGGTACAGCAGCAGCAAACTGCCGCCCTCCAGGCGATTGATGCGGCCTTGCCGGCCGCGCCAGCCCAGCCCCATGACCAGTAACGCCAGTGTCAGCAGGGTCATCAGGCTCCAGTCCCGATACAACACCTCAGGCTCAACACTCAACGGGCTGATGGTGGCGGCAATACCGACGACTGCCAGGGTATTGAAAATGCCTGACCCCACCACGTTACCCAGTGCCAGATCGTGCTCATTCTTGCGGATAGCGGCGATGGCGGAGGCCAGCTCCGGTAATGAGGTGCCTATGGCAACAATGGGCAGGCCAATGATCAGCTCGTTGACTCCGAGGGTCTGAGCAACGCTGACGGCGCCCCATACCAGAATGCGGGAGCTGACAACCAGCAGGATCAGCCCCAGGACGAGCCAGAACAAGGCTTTCGGTAGTGGCAGCGGGTGGTTGAGCAAGGCATTGTCCACGTCGCCTCCGAGACTGTCAGCGCCCTGGCGTAATCCCTGGCGAATGGTCCAGCCCATAACGACGGCGAATACCCCCAGCAGTACCCAGCCGTCCAGCCGCGATAGTTGACCGTTCAGCAGTTGCCAGCCTGCCAGCAGGCACAGGCCCAGTAGCAGGGGTAGCTCCTTGCGAACTATCTGGGATTGCACGTTAATAGGGCTGATCAGTGCAACCAAGCCGATCACCAGAGCGATATTGGCGATGTTGGAGCCATAGGCATTGCCCAATGCCAATCCGGGGTTGCCGGCGGAGGCAGCCAGTGCCGATACCACCAGTTCTGGTGCAGAAGTGCCAAAGCCGATGATGACCATGCCAATCAGCAGGGTCGGCAGGCCCGCATGGCGCGCCGTAGCGGCAGCGCCGTCAACGAACTTGTCGGCGCTCCAGACCAGGGCCAGCAAGCCGCCGAGAATGGCGAGGAAGGGGACCAGCATGATGAATCTCCGCAAACGGGAACAGGCGGCATTCTAGTGCTTGTGGCCGGTAGCTGCCAGCATCAGCGGCGAGCGCTACCGAGCCGGACGCCGGATAGTGCAATTACATACCATGGACGCATTTATTAACGGGTCGAAAAACGGGATAATCGGCCCATTCCTTTTTTTCGTATCTGAACTCATTGACTCTTTTTTAAGGTGAACAAGCCAATGGCCGCGAGACAGGCAGATGTAGTGCTGGTCGGTGGTGGCGTCATGAGCGCTACCCTTGGCATGATGCTCAGGCAGCTTGATCCGTCCCTGAGCATCATCATGGTGGAACGTCTTGATCACGTTGCCCATGAGAGCACAGACGGTTGGAACAATGCAGGTACCGGTCATGCCGGCTACTGCGAGCTCAACTACACCCCGGAGGCAGAAGGCGGTGGTGTGGATATTGAACGTGCGCTAAGCATTAACGCGTCGTTCGAGGTATCCCTGCAGTTCTGGTCCTGGCTGGTAACGCAAGGCATGCTGCCCGCCCCTGGCGGCTTTATCAACCGGACCCCTCATATGAGCTTTGTGTGGGGTGAGAAGGATGTGGCTTACCTGCGGGAACGCTATAAGAAGCTCAGTACCCATCATCTGTTCCAGGAAATGGAATACACTGAGTCCGCGGCTGAAATGCGGGACTGGATGCCGCTGGTGGTCCAGAACCGGGGCGACAAAGTACCGGTAGCTGCGACCCGGGTGAAGCATGGTGCCGATGTGGATTTTGGTTCTCTCACCCGCAGCATGGTGGCCTACCTGCAAAGCAAACCCAACTTTGAACTGCTGCTGAGCCACCCTGTTAAATGGCTTGCCCAGCGGGATAACGGCCGTTGGAAATTGCGCGTGCGGGATGAGAAAACCGGCGAAACCAAAAAGCTGGAAGCGGGTTTTGTCTTCCTCGGGGCCGGTGGCGGTGCCTTGCCTTTGTTACAGAAGTCGGCCATTACCGAGGCAAAAGGCTACGGCGGCTTCCCTGTCAGCGGCCAGTGGCTGGTGTGTCAGCGCGAGGACATCGTGGGTCAGCATCACGCCAAAGTATATGGCAAGGCTCCGATTGGTGCGCCGCCCATGTCGGTACCGCACCTGGATACCCGCATTATCAACGGTAAACCTGCCTTGCTGTTTGGTCCCTTTGCCGGTTTTACCACCCGCTTCCTCAAGCAGGGGTCGGTGATGGATCTGTTTGGTTCGGTTAAGGCAGGTAACCTGCGACCCATGATGTCAGTGGGTAAGAACAACATGGATCTGACCCGTTATCTGATCAGTGAGGTTTTCCAGTCCCACAGTGATCGCGTGGCGTCACTGCGCAATTACTTCCCCAACGCGCGGGAAGAGGACTGGACCCTGCAGAACGCGGGCCAGCGGGTGCAGATCATCAAGAAAGGGCCTGACGGCAAAGGGAAACTGGAGTTCGGCACCGAGATTGTAGCGGCCAAAGACGGTTCGCTTGCCGCATTGCTGGGGGCTTCTCCCGGTGCGTCCACCGCGGTGCAAGCCATGATTGATGTGTTGGAGCGGTGCTTCGTCGACCGTATCCAGTCTGCAGACTGGCAGGCGCGCATGCGCACCATGATTCCGTCCTATGGCCGCTCATTGGTGAGTGATGCCGATCTGCTGGCTGGGGTGCGGGAGAATACACTGACAACCCTCAAGCTCAAACCCTGAACCGAACCCGTTCTCACGCCGCCAGGGGCGGCGTAAGAACGGGGCGCTGTTACTCTGCTTTAACCACGACCACCCTGTTGCGCCCGCCACGCTTGGCGTCATAAAGGGCGTGATCCGCTTTGTGCAGGTAGGCTTCCCAGTGCGTGTTGGGGCCAGCGTTCCCCAGGCACAGCCCAACGCTGATGGTCAGGCGAATCGTGCCCCCGGGTACGGAGGTCGGGCTTTCCGCCACCCGTGCCCGCAATTGCTCAAAACGCGCTTCGGTTTCGGCGGGGTCGTCACAGGCGGTAAAGATCACGAACTCTTCACCGCCAAAGCGGGCGATACAATCGGTGTCGCGACGGAAGTGGTCTCTCATCAGGCCGGCCAACGCTTTCAATACCTGATCGCCAGCCTGATGGCCATGGGTGTCGTTGATCAGTTTGAAATGATCCGCATCCACCATGGCCAGGGCAAAACCTTTATTGTGCCGCTGATGCCACTTGAAGGCTCGGTTCAGCTCCCGGTCAAAGTAAGTCCGGTTGCCCACGCCCGTCAGGTTGTCAGTGGTACTCAGGCGCTCAAGCTCCTCATTGGCCAGAGCCAGTTGACGGTTCAGGGAGCCCAGCTTCCAGTTCCATAGCACCAGCAGGCTCAAGGCAAAGGTAACTGCAATCAACACTTGCCAGAGCAGGCGGTAGTCCATGCGCTCCTCAAGCTGGATACCGCGCCACCGCGTTTCAATGACCCGACGTTCTGTTTCACTGATACTGTCCACCAGTTTCTGGGCAATGCTCAGGAGTTCCGGGTGATCGTTACGGGTGGCGATGGACAGGCTCCAGTCTGCGGGTATGCGGCCGATGACCTTCAGATCTGCCAGTCCGTGCTCCTGAATGGCATGGCTGGCGGTGGCGAGGCTGCTGACAAAACCGTAAAGCTCACCTTGTTGTACCCGCCGCAAGCCATCCAGCTCATGTGCCACATCCACGAACTGAATGCCCGGGTGCTGGGTGCGCAGCAGTTCGGCAAACGCATAGTCAGTGACCACGCCCACCCGTTGCTGATTAAGATCCGTCATCCCCTGCACAAAGGGCGCCTCGGTGCGGGCAAGGACGACATTGGGAACTTCATAATAGGGGCTGGTAAAGTTAAGAAACCGCAAGCGCTCCGGGGTGCGCATGGCCAAGGGCAGGATGTCGCACTGGTAGGCACGCACCGCCGTCATGACTTCAGGCCAGGTACGGGCAGGAAACACCTCAAAGGTGACGTCAAGACGATCGGCAAAAAGCCGGAAGAAGTCGGCGGAAATGCCGATATGGTTGCCACGTTTGTCGATGGCTTCAAGCGGCATCCAGGCAGGGTCCACGCAAAGGGTCAGGCGCCTTTGACGTGAGTCCAGGAAGGCCTGCTCTGCATCCGACAGCGTCAACCGAGTGGGGCCTTCCGTGCCGCGGGAAGCTTGGGCGCTGGCTCCCAGCCAGCGGTCCTCAATAGTGCGCTTCTCGGTGGGCGTGATGGCGGCCAGGGTGAGGTCGAGAATGCTGACCAGGGGCTCCAGTGCGGGCCTGACGCCAAAGCGAAGATCTTCACCCCCATAGCCTTCCAGGGCCAGCTCACCGGCGATTCTGACATCCGTCAGGCCGAGTTGGCGAACCCAATGATTACCGTTGTGAAGGGCTGCGAGTACAACATCGACACTGCCTTCGGCGAGGGCGTCAAACATGGAGCGCTGATCAGAAAAGGTCATCACGGCGTCGCCAAACGCGTCTTTCAGCGGCTTTTCGTAGTAAATGCCACTGCCCAGAGCGATGCGCAATCCCTGGTAGTCCTCCAGCCGGGTAACCTGAATGTGAGGATCACGGGTAAAGGCGACGTTGGGAATGACATGATAGGGCTCGCTGAAACGGGTAAATTCAAGGCGTTCCGGGGTGCGAGACATGTTGGCCATGACGTCCAGATCGCCCCGCTGGAACATCTCCATCAGCACGTGCCACTGGTCAGTTACCAAGGTCACCTGCAGGCCAGACAGATCCTGCATGCGATGGAGCATGTCCATAGACAAGCCACGGGTAACCCCCGTCTCACTGAAGCTGAAGGGGGCATAGTCCCGCATCATCCCCACCCGCACCGGCCCCAGGCGTCTCAGGTAGCTGGCGTGTTGCTCGCTCAGGCGAAAACCCTGCAGCGGTGGTTGGCGGCCACCGAATTCCTGCCAGCTCTCCAGCAACTCGTTCAATCGTTGCTGAGGTATGGCTTCCAGCCCCTTAACCAGGGTTTCGTGCAACGCGGGGCGGTCTTTCAAAACGGCGATCCGGAAGTCCTCTTCCTCATAGCCATCCATGGGCACCTGACCCGCGATGGCCAGGGTGCGAAAGCCAGCTTGATTGGCAAGGAACCGTAATGTCACCTCCGGCCCGACGATAGCGTCCACCCAGCCAAAGGCCAGGGCGCGGATCAGGCTGGGCAAGCTCTCGTACTCGATAAGGGTCAGGTCGCGCTCAGTCAGTACGTTCTGATAATAAATATCGCGAATTATGCCGACTCGGTAGCCGCGCAGGTCTTCAAGCTTTTCCAGCGCGGGCAAAGGCGCGTTGATGTTGTGCATGATGGCGGTTTGCCGGATGTGGTAGGGCTCGGTAAACAGCATCAGGGGCGCGCGGTCTTCCCGGAAAGACACTTCGTCCAGGGCGTCCAGCTCGCCCCGCAGGAAGGCTGGGTACAGTTCCGGCCAGCTACCGGCGCGGTAGTCGAAGACAAGGCCCGTGTGGGCGGCAATTTCCTCCAGGACATCAATGGAAAAACCGGTAACTTCTCCATCCTGCACCCAGGAATAGGGGGCGTTATCCGCAACAATGCCGACTGTGATGACCTCAGTGCTCTTAACGGCGATGGCACTGGTGGCAAACAGCCACATCAGTGCGAGACAGAGAAGGGAGCGGCCCGGGTGATGGCGAGGAGGTGTCATTGGGCTCGTTTTTATCCGTATGTCAGGTTTTCTCCAGTGTAGTACGAAACAGGCCTGCGGGTGGAGGCAGGGCGCTATGGGGTTGCGAAAAAAATGACCGAGTTTGGGCGGATAGCGGACGCTCGGTCACGCCGAAGGGTAGTGGGTGCGGGCGTTGAGTTGGGGGCTGAAAGCGGGGGCTGCAGTCACAGCCCCCGGATGTTCAGACGTTGCTTAAGGTGCGTTCACCTGCACTTACTTTCATTGCGTGGCTACGGCTCGAGTCGATGCTGTATTCACGGGATTTGACTGTGTCCACATAGCGCCAGTCAGCCCGGGCTTCGCCCGCCGTGAAGGTCACCAGCATATAGCCCCGCTGGTTAATGTTGGCATACTGCAGGTCGTCCGCCAGCAGGGTAATGGCTTGCTCCGCATCCGCAACGGCAGCTTCAGGCAGGCTGAGGTATTCTTCCAGCCCTGGTGAGGACACGGAAGCGGTGGCGAACTCCACACCCACTTCATTGCCGTTCATGTCTTTCAGGTTGCTGGCCCAGCCATTGTGGGTATCGCCGGCCAGTACCACCAGGTTTTTGTTGAGCTGGCGGGCGGTGCCCAGTACCACTTCCCGCTCTACAAAGTAGCCGTCCCAGGCATCCAGGTTGTAGGGCAGCACGGTGGTGATCCGGGCGATGTCTTCCGCTGTCAGGGTGGGGTCACCGGCCAGCTGCCGACCTTTGAGTACGGCCAGTTCGCCAAATTTGGTGAGGATGGCCGGGTTGCGGTTGACGATATCCAGCAGCAGTTCGGCGGGCAGGCTCATGCGCCCCATCAGTACCTGTTGCCCCAGCACGTGCCAGGTGGCCTGGGAAAAGTTCATGGAGGCCTGCAGCCACAGCCGCTGCTCGGCGCCCAGCATGGTACGGTTCTGGTCACTCATGTCAGCTGTGAACTGGGGGATGTTGAGGGGGGTCTCGGCATCCCCGGTCAGGTAGTTCTCGTACTCCAGCTGCTGATCACGGCCAATGATACGGGTATCCAGCATATAGAGGCTGACCAGATCACCGTAATCAAAGCGTCGGTAAATGGCCTCGTTGCTGTCAGTGAAGGCCGGGCGAATGGGCATCCACTCGAAGTAGGCTTGCAGCGCACGCAGTTTGCGGGCGGTGAAGTCGCCCTGGGTGGCGTCGTCGTGGTTCTCTGCGCCATTCTTCCAGGTGTCGTTGGCAATCTCGTGATCATCCCAGACAGCAATGAAAGGTGCGCTGGCATGAGCGGCCTGCAGATCTGCATCGGTGCGGTAGAGGGCATAGCGACGGCGGTAGTCCACCAGCTCTACCAGCTCCAGGTCATTATTGGCGGGCATGGTGCGGCCCAGGGTTTCCGCATCATCGGTGGCGTAACCCTCGTTATCGTATTCGTACAGGTAGTCCCCGAGATGGATAACAGCGTCAATGTCGGGCTCATTGGCCACTTCACGGTACACGTTGAAGAAGCCAGCGGGGTAGTTGGAGCAGGACACCACGGCAAAACGAACCTGTTCAATACTGCCTTCAGGTAAGGTGCAGGTCTTGCCCACAGGCGAGCGGGTATCGCCCTCAGCCCGGAACCGGTAGAAGTAGGTTTGGCCCGGGTGCAGGTTGGTCACATCCACTTTAACGGTGTAATCGTGCTCCGCCTTGGCCTGGGTAGTGCCTGAGTGTACCAGTGAGCTGAAACCTTCGTCGGTTGCCACCTCCCAGCCGACATTGATAGCACCGGATTTGCCGTCCTCCGGGGTTACTCGTGTCCACAGCAAGACACGGTTGCGCAGGGGGTCGCCACTGGCTACGCCGTGACGAAAGCTGGCTTTGCGACTATCGGAGGATGAGGATGACAGACAGCCTGCCAGACCGGTGGAAATCACAATAGCGCCCATCCCCAGGGCGGAGGCGCGCAGAAAATCTCGCCGGGTCAAACGATTCATGGGTGTCTCCCTGTTCTCTTGCTTGGTGTGTGACGAGCAGTCAGCGTGTTGTTATGAATAAAGCCTCAGGCACAGCCCCCTAATGCTAGGCAGAGACTGTGAAAGCGCCATTACCAAACTGCGACAACGGGTTGTTAAATTGCGACAGGCGTGTGGGATTGAGAACAGGGTCGCTACTTTGAGCGGGATGGGGGATGGCTTACGTGGACAATTACAGAAAAAACGACCAGCCATAAACGAACAAGCCGCTGAAATCAGGGGCTTGTTTTCTTGAAGTTGGTGGAGACGGCGGGGATCGAACCCGACGCCGGACCTTTTGAAGCCCCACACAGAAACACTACTATCCATAAATCGAAGCATTACAAAAATCGCCAGCCACTCAAGGCGTCACAAAAACACAGTGCCGTTGACACTTTGTTGACACACGGTTTTGTTGATAGGGGTCTCGACAGCGTATATACTTTGTATATACAAAGAGCTTGAGGAAGCCGGTGGCGCTGAAATGTTCATCTGCTGTGAAGCAGAAACTGGCTGAAAAGCACGGTGTCAGCCTTGGAGAGGTTCAGCAATGTTTTGCGAACCGTGAAGGTGGCCTACTGGAAGATACCAGAGAGGACCATAAGACCGACCCTCCAACCCAGTGGTTTATTGCTGAAACCGACTACGGTCGCCGCCTGAAGGTGGTTTTCATCCTCAAGAATGGCGACATACTTCTGAAAACTTGCTATGGCGCGAACCCAAAAGAAGAAGCCATCTACGCCAAGTACGCATTTTAATCGAGACAAGTCACAGAGAAAGAAACAGAAGAACGACAACGACGGGGAGCACGAATCATGGGTAAGAAAATTGTAGGTAGCCCGGAAGCCTGGGAAAACGGTTCCCTTGGCCGGGAAGAGGAGTTCGTTCGCGTTTCAAAAGACGTCGACGACGCAGCATTGAACGAAGCAGCAGGCCTGCAGCCGATTTCCATCCGTCTGCAGAAAACACTAATTGAAGATTTCAAAATGATTGCTGATATCAACGGTATCGGTTATCAGCCACTGATTCGTCAGGTGCTCAAACGCTTCGCGGATTCAGAAAAGCGACGCCTCCTGCGTGAAAAGTCGGCTGGCATGCGTGCTCTGGACGACGACGGTCAACATGACCCTGATAACGGCGAAGGTGAAAGAGCTTACGGATGAATCCTCGCACAACTTGAGAATGTGCCGTGAGCGGCCGCTTCAACGTATCCGATGACCCCTGGTCCAGAGTCTTCTTGAGGCCCTGAGCATACCCTTGCGGATTCAGCCACGGCTCAACATCGCACCAGGGGCAAAAGCCCAGATCGTCTACGAAACCCACCGGGGCTGCACCCTGCAGGACGCCATCTGGTCACTGCTCATAGAGCGCAAACCAGGCGGCACCGGCTACCGCCCATCGCCAAAGTACAGCATCTTTAACGCAAGATCGGGTAGTCTGGGCACCAGTCCGCTCTGGAAGAAGCGCTTTCACAGCCAGAGGGCCATCCACCGGCCAGCGGCTTCCATGAATGGACGGGCGAAAAAGGCCATTCACCCGCCTGCATGGAGAACTGGTTGTGCTCTGTGGAGTTTCGTCAAACTATCAGGGCGCCGTTTCGCTTGGAAAAACTCAATGGCCAAGGTCTTGATAAGTTGACAATCTTTTACACCTTTTCGCTCAGAGATTGACTACACTCGGAACAAAGCACCACATGGAGCGTGACGCATGACCTTCCGGCTTGTTCTTTTTGCGATCCTCACCGCTATGACTTCGGCAGGCTACGCCAGCGGTGTTTACACCTGGATTGATGAGCACGGCGTCCGCCAGTTCTCTGATACGCCACCTGAAACCCGAACATACCGCGCCATACCCCAGGAAAATCTGGCGCCCAGCCGCTACACGCCGAATCTTGAGCGCCCACGCCAACAGCAAAGTGCCACCAGGCCACAGTCTCGTCAGCAATCCGCCACGCCTCAGCGCCAGGCTGGCTCAACGGCCAACCAGCGCAGAGCAGAACAGCAACGCAGGCAAGAGCAACAGTGTGAGCGTTACCAGGCCCGCCTGAGAAGCATCCAGGCGCAACTGCGTTCAGGGTATTCCAATGCCCAGGGCAACCGGCTTAGGGAAGAGCGGCGCCAGATAACTGAACGCTACAACCGCGAATGCCTCCGAAACTGAGCAGGAAGCCGCCCACAATGCCATTCTGGAAGCTTGTTGCCGCCATCGTTGTTGCCAATATCATTACCGGCGTGATTGCTACCGCTGCCTGGTTTGCTTACTGGCATGCAGTTGCATCCGCCCTTGAGCAGGAATTGAAAGGTGAAATAGAACGAAGCCGTCAGCGCATGGAGCATATGTACACCCCTCCACCCACGTCACCCTGGGCCGACGAACAACAGACTCAGCCAAGGGGGCGTCAGCAACAGCAACCCAATCGGGAACAGCGCGCCCGCCTGATCTCGGAAACCAGGAAACTGTGCGATTTCTGGAATGTGGAATTCCGCCGGGAGTCGTCAGACTTTAACCGTGCTCATAGAGATGCGGCATGTAACCGCCACAGAGAAGCTCTGAATAGCCGGTAACGGCTGGTTCGAAACAACATAAACAGAAACACAGGATATAGAACAGTCATGACAGGCATGTTTGAACCACTATTTAACGCGCTACTTCCTCTCATCGTTATGATGGTTCTGATCGGTGGCGTAGTAGCCTTTATCGGTGCCAAAAAGCAGGGTCCGCTTACCTACCCGTACCGGAAAAATAAACGGCTCATGACAGAGGCTGAAGCCTCATTTCTGCGGGTGCTTGAGCTGGCCTTGCCTGCTGGTGAGTACCGTATTTTTGGCAAGGTGCGTGTCGAGGATCTGATTTCAGTGAAGCGTGGCCTCACGCGGAAGCAGGTCATGTCCGCCAGGAACAGAATCAAAAGCCGCCACATTGACATAGTGATTGTTGACGCCAAAACCTTTGAACCCCGCTGGGCTGTGGAGCTGGACGACAAGTCCCACGCGGCAGAGGCCCGTAAGAAACGGGATGATTTTCTGAACAAGGCGTTTGAAGCAGCGGGCTTTCCGCTCGTGAGGTTTGTGGCCAAAAGGGCTTACAGCTCGCAAGACATCCTGTCGCAACTGGGGCTTTTACCCGCTGAGGATTGTCAGGAGCAGCCATTAGAGAGTTTTTCCGCACTTTGAGTATCATCCTTGCACTACCTCAAATCTTGTTGGTGTCAGAGACTTGGCTGCAACACGTCTCATAGAAAACGACGACAGTCGATTTTGAACGGATTGATATTCGCACCGGTGAAACAGGGAAGGGGGATCTCTTCATTGGACCGGATGGCCAGCAGGTCAACCTGCAGAACGTCAACGTGCTATGGGCCGGCGTTGATACCGTTCGCCAACTCTTTCAGGGATGCCTGAAAACCGACCTGCTGGCTCAGCTGGCCGGAAGCCTACGAAAGCGGCTTTGACGCCACCTTGACACTGACCAGCACCCCGTTCCGCCTCATGTCCGGCAGACACGGTGGTTACCGCTACCTGCTCCAGAACCGTGAGTGCGGCCTGACCTTACTGGTCACTTTCATAAAAAACGACTAGCTATAAACGAAAAAGCCCCTGAAATCAGGGGCTTGTTTTCTTGAAGTTGGTGGAGACGGCGGGGATCGAACCCGCGTCCGCCAGCACTCTGCCTTAAGCTCTACATGTTTAGCGTCCTTCAATTAATTTAACCTCAAGCGACCCGAAGGCCAGGGTGCAGGAGGCGATCTCTTTATATCTTAGCCGTTGCCCCAGTGAGCTCTGGAGAACGGAGCAACCTGTATAAGATGACGTCCTGAGATGTTGCTACTGAGCTACAGGTGTCTCAGTCAGGACGACCGGCGGCTTACGCCGCCAGTGCGTAGTTGTCGTCGTTTGCGACTATTGCGTTGCAGCTTTGGATTAACGAGATTGGCTGCCATCTCGACATGCACTCAAGGGTTCGCAACCAGCGTCGAAGCCATGTCGTCCCCTTATGTACAGTATATGGGGGCGGGAATGTGTACTTCAAGGATGAATTTGTAAATACCCTGCCGTGGTGGTTGCGAGGCGCCTTCACGGCAGGCGCCCCAAACAGTCCGTTATGCCAGCTCGGACATCTCTGCTGGTGCCGTTTTTGGCGCTGGACGGGTATGTGGCAGCAGGCGATTGCGCAGTTCATTGAAGCTCTGATGGAAGTGCTCCATCACCGCTTCGGGTTCTGCACCAATATTTTTGTCGATGGTGATGCCGAACTGCACGGTGCCGGCATAGCTGAAAATACTCATGCCGATGCCGATATCGCCGGTCTGGGGTACCCAGAACATGGGTTGGGTCAGTTTTGCGCCGGCGAGGTAAACCGGCTCCTTCGGCCCAGGCACATTGGTAAGCACGGCAGAGGCTTTGTGGCTGAGCAATTTAAGGGCTCGCCGCTCCAGTATATCCGGACCGCGTCCGAACAAATCCAGCAGGCTGTAGGTGACTTGCGCCTGATAGGAACGCTTGAGACGGTTCATGTGCTCCTGGATCTGACGGAAGCGCATCACTGGGCAACTGACGTCCACCGGCAGGCATACCAGCACCAAGCCGAACTGGTTGCCCAGAATGTCGATGGGTTGATCCAGAGGGCGCAGGTTGAAGGGGACTGCCACACGAATACCGCAGTCCGGCAGGGGCTCGTTCAGGCTTTTGAAGTAATGGTGCCAGGCACCTGTGGCGGTGGCCAGCAGCACGTCATTGATGGTGCCGCCCAGTGCGTTGGCGCAGGCTTTGACTTCCGCCAGGTCGAGAGGTTCAGCCCAGGCTACCCGTTTGCGTCCGCTCAGCGGACGTGTCATTACGGTTCTCGGTTCAACAGGTGCCAGGCCCAGTTTCAGAAACTCCATACCGACCTTTCCTGCTGTGCCCACCAGTTTGAACGGGTAGCGAATGTCGTCGCGGATACTGGCACGTAACAGCGAAAGCTGATGATGGGCGGTTTCCCCTGCCTTGCGCAGCCGCTGCCGGAAGGTAGCCTTGTGGCTGGGGCCTTTGTTCGCTCTTGGGGCGAGGGCGAGCACACGGCTATCGGGTTGGGTATCCGTTAATGACAACAGCACCCGCACCAGAGAAATACCATCTGCAATGCAGTGGTGGATACGTACCAGCAGCGCGCAGCCACCCTGATAGTCTTCCACATAGTGGATCTGCCAGAGCGGACGGTTAAAGTCCAGCGGTGTGCTGTTCAGGTCGCTCGCCATGGTTTGCAATGCGGACTGATCACCCTTGCCGGGCAGGGCAACCAGGTGGATGTGGTTGTCCAGGTCAAAAAGTGGGTCATCCTGCCAGTAAACGCGGTCACCGTCCTGTACAACACGTTGGCGGAAGCGGCGGAAGGTCAGGAAGCGTTCACTGAGCACCCGCTTGAGGCGAGGGATAGGAATGGCCTGATCGAAGGCCAGTACCACGGAGATCATCATGGGGTTTTCGACCGACTCCATACGAAGCCAGGAGCGGTCAACGGCAGACATGGGTGTCCGGTCCAGTTTCATTTGTGCCCTCCCTTGAGTTTAGTCATCGCTGCCAGAGAGGGTGAGCGTGCAGCACAAACAAACTACGCTGATAGGGCGTCAGTATCCAATCCAGCCTCGCCAGGGGTTGTTGCCCATGGCTTATTACAGATACAGGTCAGGTGCCCCAAAAACCCACCCTGAACGTAGACAGATGAGTATAGACACAGCAGAGTCTGCCGGATAGAAATTGCATATTCGAATTAATTGTAAGTAAAGAACCCGTTGACCCGGGCCTGAGTCAGTTCTCGCTGCCATCCCGCATAATGCGCTGCTTCTGGCGATTCCAGTCACGCTCTTTCTCGGTCGCCCGCTTGTCAAAAAGTTTTTTGCCCTTCACCAGGGCGATTTCGCATTTGACCCGGTTTTTCTTCCAGTACAGTGCGAGCGGCACACAGGTATGCCCGGTTTGTCCTGTTTTGCCAATCAGGCGGCTGATCTCGCGAGCATGCAACAGCAATTTGCGCGTGCGGGTGGGGTCCGCAATGACATGGGTGGATGCAGTGTTGAGGGGTGTGATGTGCGCCCCCAACAACCAGGCTTCGCCGTTCTTGAAGACCACATAGGCATCGGTAATCTGGCCCTTTCCTGCGCGCAGAGATTTCACCTCCCAGCCCAGCAGTGTCAGGCCCGCCTCGAAGGTTTCCTCGATGTGGTACTCGTGGCGCGCTTTCTTGTTGAGTGCGATAGTGCTGCTGGAACTGCCTGGTTTCTTCTTGCTCATGGATCGCCGTTTGGTTCAGATAGGCAGCTTGAAGGCTGCTGGGGCTTCACAGGAATCGGCCATTGTAGCGCAGGAGTGTCAAACCGGTCACGGTAGTCGGTGCCGGACTTGATCAGAGGCTCCTTCGACTGCGGACTTTCCGCTACAATCAGGGCTCGTTTCCTCAGGATGCCAGGATGCCCAGACCTTACCAGACATCAATCGGTTCGTGGACCAGTCGCTCGACGTTTTTCTGGGCGGCCACAGGTGCAACGGTCGGCCTGAGCAATTTCTGGCGTTTCCCCTACCTGTTGGCAGAGCACGGTGGCGCAGCCTTCCTGTTGCTCTACCTGGGGTGCCTGTTTCTTATTACCCTGCCGTTGATGCTGACGGAGACCGCCATTGGCCGCACCCAGCGCCACGGCGTTGTATTGGCGATGGACGGTATCGTGCGCCAGAACAAGGTGCCACGCTACTGGCTCTGGAGTGGCCGGTTGAGCATAGTGTCCAGCTTCCTCGTGCTGTCTTTTTACGCGGTTATCGGCGCTATCTGTCTCGCCTATGTGTTCTTTTCCGCCCTGGGGCACTTCAAAGGTGCTGGTACGTTGGATATTGCTTTGACCCTTGGCAATCTGGTGGAAGAGCCCGCCCATTACCGGCGCTTTATGGGTTGGCACGCGGTGTTCCTGGTGTTGATGGTAGTTGTGGCCATGCAGGGTATTGTCAATGGCCTGGAGCGGGCCTTGCGGTTGGTCATGCCGTTGCTGTTGTGTTTACTGGCGGGTCTGCTGATTTTCGCGGGCTCGGTCGGTGAGTTGGATTCCGCCGCCTCACACTTGCTGGTGTTCCGGTGGGGGGATGTCACCTTGGCGGGCCTGCAACTGGCGCTCACCCATGCGTTTTATACCCTTGGCCTGGGTATGGGGGTTTGGGTGATCTTTGGTGCCTACATGCCCGCGGTGGCGCCCCTGAAACGCTCGGTTTTCGCCGTTGCCCTGATGGACACGCTGATTGCCCTGATGGCCGGGTTGATGTTGGTATCCCTGATCGGTGTTGGCGGGGCGCAGGGCATGCAGGGTTTCGGTCTGATATTTCTGGCGCTGCCAGAGGCCCTGGCAAACCAGCCCTGGGGGCAGTTTGTGGGTACCCTGTGCTTTCTGGTGGTACTGCTGGTGGCATGGACCAGTGCGTTGGCATTGTTTGAGCCCGTGATCGCCTGGTTTCAGGAGCGATTCGTGGCGCCGCGGGTCACCTCCGTGGCTATCGTCGCGGTGGCGGCCTGGCTGGTCGGGCTGGGCACCTTGTTCTCTTTCAGTATCTGGGCGGAGGCCACCCTTTGGGGCGGAACCTTCTTCCGCTGGATTGAAGTGGTCACCGGCAGCATCACCATACCGCTGGTATCCATCATGCTGGCATTGCTGGTTGGCTGGGTGCTGCAGCGGGAGGTGTCCCTTATGATGATTGGTCGCGCGCCCCTGTTCTTTCAACGGTTGTGGTATTGGGTGTTACGGCTGGTGCTGCCACTGGCGGTGTTCTACATAGGCACCCGGTACGCTGTTGAATCCGCTCAGTCACTGTGTGCGGGCGTGGGAGATGCCTTCTGGTGTGCGCCGGAACTTATCCAGTCGCACCTTGAGCCGTGATTCCTTTATCATAGGCACACAGCAGATAGGTGTGATGGAATCATGAGTTACCGCATAGATAAAAGCGCCCTGGTATGGCATTCCGCTGAGCAGATGTTTGGGCTGGTCAATGATATCCGGCGCTACCCCGAGTTCCTGCCTTGGTGCGCAGGCACCGAGGTGCACGAGGAGAGTCTGTCAGAGATCATTGCCTCGCTGGAGGTGGCCAAGGGTGGCGTTCGCCAGCGGCTGACGACCCGCAACCGACTGCTTGAGCCGGCAAAGATTGAAATGGCTCTGGTAGACGGCCCGTTTCAGAATCTTCGCGGCCACTGGGATTTTCTGGCATTGGACGAATATGCCTGCAAGGTGATGTTGAAGTTGGAATTTCAGTTTTCCGGGTCCCTGTCGCGCATGACTTTTGGTCCGGTCTTTAATCAAGCGGCCAATACCTTGGTTGATGCCTTCTGCAAGCGGGCTGACAGTCTTTATGGAGGGCCGCGCCGATGACGAGGTTGCGGGTAGAGGTTGCTTACGCCACGCCGGAAAAGCAGCGTATCTGTGAAGTGAGCGTTGAGGAGGGGGCAACCCTCTACGATGCCGTATTGGCGTCGGATATCCTGGAGCAGTTTCCTGAACTGGATCTGGAGTCTGCTGACATGGGCATTTTTGGCAAGGTGGTCAAGGCGCCAAAAAGTGAAAAGGTCAGAGAAGGCGACAGAGTGGAAATCTATCGCCCCCTGCAGATCGACCCGAAACAGGCGCGCCTGAATCGGGCCAAAAAGCAGTCCTGAATCAGTAGGCTCTGACCTCATCCAGCATCACTGCATCGTGATGTGTATAAGTGTCACCGTCGTAAAAAACGATAATCCGTTGTTCGCGAATCTCTCCGCCACCGCGCTGAAAGGTATAGATATAGTAGTCGCGGCTGTCGTTGACGGGGTTGATCACCAAAGGTGACCCCAGCGCCGAATGCACCTGGCTGCGTGACATGCCAGGCTCCAGCTTGGCGAGATCGCGCTCGGTGACTATGCTTCCTTGCTGGACGTTGATCTTGAACACGCCAGGGAAGCTGCAGGCAGCCAGTGACATGGAAAGTAGCAGGATTGCAATAACGCGCATCGTTGATAGTTTTCCTTAATGAGGGTAATGCAGCCTATGGTCAGCGATTGGTGTGTGATAACCTAGCGTTTAACTCAAGTATTGCTATTGACGACCAAGGCTCAACGGTATGTAGGCATCATACCGGATCGAGCCAGAACACCAAAGGGTGAAGATAATCATGTCATCTGAAAACGTTGAACTGCGTAAAGCGGGGCTCAAGGTTACTCTGCCGCGGGTTAAGATCTTCAGCATTCTGGAAAACGCTGAAGAGCATCACCTCAGTGCGGAAGATGTGTATAAAAAACTTCTGGAACAGGGTGATGATGTTGGCCTGGCCACCGTCTACCGGGTGCTGACGCAGTTTGAAGCGGCAGGTTTGGTGCTGCGTCATAACTTTGAAGGCGGCCATGCGGTCTTCGAAATGGCGTCCAACGAGCACCACGATCACATGGTCTGCACCCAAACCGGTCAGGTGGTGGAGTTCTGCGATCCGGTTATTGAAGAGCGTCAGCGCAAAATTGCTGAAGAGCACGGCTTCGAAATCGTGGACCACAGTCTGATTCTGTATGTGAAACCGCGCAAAGGTTGAGCGCCAGCTAACCTGCGGTTCCCAAAAACCGGCCTCTGTTTCAGGGGCCGGTTTTTTTGTGCGTGAGTTTGCGGCTTTTGGAATAAAAAAAGAGGCAGCGGGGGCTACCTCAAAACTCTCAGGGTCGAGAGGGGAATGTGTGCTCTGGGCCGGGGCTCAGTGGTGTGTTGCCTGCCCCTTGATAAACATTTCCTGAGCGTGGGCAATGGTCTGTTCTGTCAGGTCGACACCGCCAAGCATGCGGGCCACCTCGTGGATACGACCCTGGTCATCCAGCAGCTCGATCTGGGAGAAGGTGGTGTCCTGCTCGGTGTATTTGCGGACAAAGAGGTGCTGGTGAGCCTGTGATGCCACCTGAGGCAGGTGGGTGACACATAATACCTGGCCGCGGGCGCCCAGTGCCCGTAGCAGCCGGCCGACCACCTCTGCAGTACCGCCGCCGATACCCACATCCACTTCGTCAAACACCAGGGTGGGGATGCTGGAGGTCTGCGCAACCACTACCTGAATGGCCAGGCTGATGCGTGACAGCTCGCCTCCCGACGCCACTTTATGTAAGGGGCGCGCAGGTTGGCCGGGGTTGGCGCTGACCAGGAACTCCACTTCCTCGTTGCCGTTAGCTGAAGGTTCACGGTCCGCCAGGGGTTCCAGGCGGGTAACAAACTGCACCGCCGGCATGCTCAGCTGGGTCAGCTGCTCGGCAATGCGGCTATCCAGCGTGGCCGCCGCTGCCTGGCGCATGTCGCTTAACTTATCGGCTGCTTGCTGATAGGTTTCCCGGAACTGGGTAACCTGCGCGGCCAGTTGCTCCAGGCTACCTTCACTGTCATCAAGTGAACCCAGCTCCTCTGCCAGCCGCTGGTGCAGGGCTGTCAGCTCATCCGGGTTGATACGGTGCTTGCGGGCCAGCTGATAGATCACGCTGAGTCGCTCCTCGACTTCCTGCAGGCGGGCAGGGTCGGCCTCATAGCTGTCCATGAAGTGGCGCAGGTTATCACCCGCTTCCGTTAGCTGGATGTGGGCTTCGTTCAGCATCTGGGTGGTTTCTGCCAGTGCTGGAATCTCAACCGGCAGGTTTTCTAGCAGGTGTACGGCCTGGCGCACCAGGTCCGCGGCGCTGTTGTCATCTTCTGTGCAGAGGGTGGCGGCCTGATGGGTCTTGTGCAGTACGCTCTCGGCATGGCTGAGCTGGGCTTGCTCATTTTCTAGCGCTTCGAGTTCGCCGTTTTGCAGATTGAGGCGGTCCAGTTCCTCAACCTGGTAACGTAGCAGCTGCAGGCGTGCTTCCAGCTTGTCAGCGTTTTGCTGGCGCTGCCGCAGTCGGGCCTGAGCTTGCTGCCAGTGCTTCCAGCAGTCACGTACGGTGTGTGCCTGGGATTCGGCAGTCGCAAACTCATCCAGCAACTTGCGATGATTGTCCTTCAATAACAGGGACTGGTGCTGATGCTGGCTATGAATGTCCATCAACTCAGCGCCCAACGCTTTCAGGTGGCTCAGGGGGCAGGGCTGACCGTTGATATAGGCCTTGCTGCGGCCATCCTTGCTGATCACCCGGCGCAGGATGCAATCCTGCTCATCGTCGAGATCATTGTTCTGCAGCCATGCCTGGGCAGCGGGAATCTGGCTGATGTCAAAGGATGCGGTAATGTCCGCGCGTTTGGCGCCATGGCGCACGGCGCCGGCATCAGCCCGCCCGCCCATAACCAGGCCAAGGGCCTCCAGAACGATAGATTTGCCTGCGCCTGTCTCGCCGGTGAGGGCGGTCATGCCGTTGCGAAACGTGAGTTCAACGCGCTCGGCAATAGCGTAGTTGGATACCGTCAACTGAAGTAGCATGGCCGCCTCCCTGGAAGGGTCTGTTTTTATATACAGTGCATGTGAATATATACAGTGTTTTGGTGGGTTGCAAGATGTCTGCATGTGAATTTATACAGGCTGTTAAAATTGCTGCCTGTCGCAGGCTTGAAATCACTTGCGGGGGCCCCATATCCCGGGGCAATAACGTGAAATTTTGGCCCTCAGCGGGCAAGGCATATCCAGGAGTGACTGATGAGCGCAGATGAAAACCGCAACGACACCCTTGACGAAGCGTTGGAGCAGGCCGCCGGGGCTGAACAGGTAGAAGGCGAAGGTGCCGAGGCTGCCGAGCTGGATGAAGTAGCGCAGCTGCAGGCGCAACTGAAAGATGCTCAGGAGCAGGTGCTGCGGGCGCAGGCAGAAATGCAGAATGTGCGGCGTCGCGCCGAGCTGGATGTGGAGAAAGCGCATAAGTTCGCGCTGGAAAAGTTTGTTAAAGAATTGCTGCCGGTAGTGGATAGCCTGGAGAAGGCCGTTGAGAGCACCGCAGGGCAAGCCGGTGAGGAAGCCCTGGCGTCCATTCGCGAAGGTGTGGAAATGACACTGGGCCTGTTCGTTAACGGCCTGCAGAAATTCAAGGTGGTTCAGCTGAGCCCGGTAGGCGAGCCTTTTGATCCGCAGTTGCATGAGGCCATGTCCATGGTGCCCGCGCCTGGCGCCGAGCCCAATTCCGTGGTGGCTGTGGTGCAAAAAGGCTACACCCTTAATGATCGCTTGGTTCGCCCGGCGATGGTGGTGGTGGCGAAGGCCGTAGATGCGCCAAAGATTGACGAACAGGCTTGAAAAAAAACAGATAGCGCCAATATAGGCACTAAACAGAATTGCCCGGGCCGCCCGGACAACGCATTGCAGAGCACTGGAGCACATATATGAGCAAAATTATCGGTATCGACCTGGGGACCACCAACTCCTGCGTTGCCATCATGGATGGTGACAAGGTCAAAGTGATTGAGAATGCAGAAGGCGATCGCACCACCCCGTCCATCATTGCCTACACCGACGATGGCGAGATTCTGGTAGGTCAGTCTGCCAAGCGTCAGGCCGTCACCAACCCCACCAACACCCTGTTTGCCATCAAGCGGCTGATTGGTCGTCGCTTTGATGACAACGTGGTGCAGAAGGACATCAAGATGGTGCCCTACAGCATCGTCAAGGCGGATAACGGTGACGCCTGGGTCGAAGTGAAAGGCAAGAAAATGGCCGCGCCGCAGATCTCTGCGGAAGTGCTGAAAAAGATGAAGAAAACCGCAGAGGATTACCTGGGCGAGAAGGTAACCGAGGCGGTTATTACCGTGCCGGCCTATTTCAACGACAGCCAGCGTCAGGCGACCAAAGATGCCGGCAAGATCGCCGGTCTGGAAGTAAAACGGATCATCAACGAGCCTACCGCGGCGGCGCTGGCCTATGGTCTGGACAAGAGAAGCGGTGACCGCACCATCGCCGTTTACGACCTGGGTGGTGGTACTTTCGACCTGTCCATCATCGAAATTGCTGACGTGGATGGTGAGCACCAGTTTGAAGTGTTGGCCACCAACGGCGACACTTTCCTGGGTGGTGAGGACTTCGACCTCAAGGTTATCGAGTATCTGGCTGACCAGTTCAAGAAAGACAGCGGTATTGACCTGCGCGGCGACTCCCTGGCCATGCAGCGGCTGAAAGAGGCTGGCGAGAAGGCCAAAATCGAGCTGTCCAGCAGCCAGCAGACTGACGTTAATCTGCCCTACATCACGGCGGATGCCAGTGGTCCCAAGCACATGAACGTCAAATTGACCCGTGCCAAGCTGGAATCCCTGGTTGAGGATCTGGTGGAGCGCAGCCTGGAGCCCTGCAAAATCGCACTGCAGGACGCGGGCCTGAGTGCGAGTGAAATTGACGAGGTTATCCTGGTTGGTGGTCAGACCCGTATGCCGCTGGTGCAGGACAAGGTCAAAGCCTTCTTCGGCAAAGAGCCGCGTAAGGATGTTAACCCCGATGAAGCGGTTGCCATGGGTGCTGCTATTCAGGCCGCGGTTCTGTCCGGTGATGTGAAAGACGTACTGCTGCTGGATGTAACGCCGCTGACGCTGGGTATCGAAACCATGGGCGGTGTGGCCACGCCGCTGATCGAGAAGAACACCACCATCCCGACCAAAAAGTCGCAGGTGTTCTCAACGGCTGATGACAGCCAGACTGCGGTAACCATTCACGTGGTGCAGGGTGAGCGTAAGCAGGCATCCCAGAACAAGTCACTGGGCCGCTTTGACCTGGCGGATATCCCGCCGGCGCCCCGCGGTGTGCCGCAGATCGAAGTAACCTTCGACATCGACGCCAACGGTATCCTGAACGTGTCCGCCAAAGACAAGGCGACAGGCAAAGAGCAGTCCATCGTCATCAAGGCGTCTTCTGGTCTGAGCGACGACGAAATCCAGAAGATGGTGAATGATGCCGAGGCCAACGCCGAGGAAGATCGCAAGTTCGAGGAGCTGGTGCAAACCCGCAACCAGGGTGATGCCATGGTGCACGCGGTACGCAAGACTCTGAAAGAAGCCGGTGACAAGGTGACTGACAGCGAGCGTGAGTCCATCGAAGCTGCCATCAAGGACCTGGAAGAGGCGCTGACCGGCACTGATAAGGCTGACATTGAAGCCAAGACCCAGAAGCTGACGGAAGTCTCCTCTGAGCTGGCGCAGAAGATGTACGCCGATCAGGCCCAGCCTGCGGATGCAGGCGAGCAGCCTCAGGCCGGCGCCAGCGATGACGCGGTGGACGCCGAGTTCGAAGAAGTGAAGGACGACGACAAGCGTTAAACGCACGTTTGTTGTGAGTGAAAAGAAACGCGGGGGAGGCCTCTCCCGCGTTTCCTCATTCTGGGAACCCCGGTATCATGCCGGTCCCCGGCAGCTTCAGCGCTGTCCATTTGTCGGGTAGCGCACCGATGCAGTGAAGTGCCCCTCCCGTTGAGGGTTTAAACAGGATTAACAGCATGGCCAAACGCGATCATTACGAGATTCTGGGTGTAGACCGGAGCGCGGACGAGAAAGAGATCAAGCGAGCCTACCGTAAGCTCGCCATGAAGTACCACCCGGACCGCAACCCGGACGATGTTGATGCCGAGAACAAGTTCAAAGAGGCCAGCGAAGCCTATGAAGTGCTGGCAGATGCCAGCAAGCGCCGCGCCTACGACCAGTTCGGCCACGCCAGTGTAGACGGTCAGGCCGGTGGCGGCTTTGGTGGCGGTGGTGCCAGCTTCTCTGACATCTTTGGTGACGTGTTTGGTGATATTTTCGGTGGCGGCGGCCGTGGTCGCAGCTCCCGTGGTTCAGACTTACGTTATACCTTGGAGCTGGATCTGGAAGAGGCGGTCAGGGGGACCACCGTCAAAATTCGTGTGCCGGGTCATGTAGAGTGTGACGCCTGTGACGGTTCCGGGGCAGAGAAAGGCTCCCGGCCAGAAACCTGTGGTACCTGCGGCGGTATGGGGCAGGTGCGGATGCAGCAGGGCTTTTTCACCGTGCAGCAGACCTGTCCAACCTGTCGTGGCTCCGGCAAGGTTATCAAGAATCCGTGCAAGAAGTGTCATGGCGCAGGTCGGGTTGAAGAGGAGAAAACCCTCTCCGTCAAAGTGCCGCCCGGCGTCGACACCGGTGACCGCATCCGTTTGTCAGGTGAAGGGGAAATGGGCGCCGACGGCGGTCCTCCCGGCGACCTGTACGTGCAGATTTCAGTACGTGAGCACGCCATTTTCACCCGTGACGGCCGCAACCTGTATTGTGAAGTGCCAATCAGCATCGTGGATGCCGCCCTTGGTGGTGAGCTTGAAGTGCCCACGCTTGATGGCCGCGTGAAGCTCAAAATCCCGCCCGAGAGCCAGACCGGCAAAATGTTCCGCCTGCGGGGTAAGGGCGTTGCGCCAGTGCGCGGCGGTGGCCCTGGCGACCTGCTGTGCCGGGTAGTTGTGGAAACACCTGTCAACCTGACCAAGCGCCAGAAAGAGCTGCTGGAAGAGTTTCAGCAGACGTTGGATGGTAGCAACGGCAACAACCATGCCCCGAAGAAAACCTCCTGGTTTGAGGGTGTGAAAAGCTTCTTCGATGAAATGAAATTCTGAGGGCAGAGCAGATGAGGGTTGCAATCATTGGCGCCGCTGGGCGCATGGGCAAGGTACTGATCGAAGCCGTTGATGGCACTGAAGGTCTGTCTCTGGGTGCTGCGATCGTGGAGCCAGACAGTAGCCTGATAGGTGCTGACGCTGGCGAAATGACCGGGATCGGCAGAACCGGCGTGCTGATGGCGGGCAGCCTGGCAGAGGTCAAAGATGACTTCGATGTGCTGGTGGACTTCACCTTCCCTGATCTGACCCTTGAAAACGCCGAGTTCTGCAAAGCGCAGGGCAAGATGCTGGTGATTGGTACCACCGGCATGACCGCGGCAGAAAAAGAGCAGCTGGCACTGGCAGCTGAACAGGTGCCCGTGGTGTTTGCGCCCAACATGAGTGTTGGCGTGAATGTGGTGCTCAACCTGTTGCGGACGGCTGCGGCAACCCTGGGTGATGACTACGACGTGGAAATTATTGAAGCGCATCACCGCCACAAAAAAGACGCGCCCTCCGGCACAGCTCTGCGTATGGGTGAAGTGGTGGCGGACGCCCTGGGTCGCAACCTGGCTGAATGTGCTGTATACGGCCGTGAAGGTTTCACTGGCGAGCGTACCCGCAAGGAAATAGGCTTCGAAACCATCCGCGCCGGCGATGTCGTGGGTGACCATACCGTACTCTTCGCTACTGAAGGCGAGCGGATAGAAATCACCCACAAAGCCAGCAGCCGCATGACCTTCGCCAAAGGCGCCATGCGCGCAGCCCTCTGGCTACAGGGCAAGCCTGCCGGCCTGTACGACATGCAGGACGTGCTGGGGCTGAAGGGCTGATTGTTTTTTTTGCCGCGGAATCCGCGGAAGAACGCGGAAAAAAGGACGGAAAGAGTTTTAGCTAAGGGCACCGGCGGGGTGATGATAGTCGCTACGCTCGCAGTGGCATGATCAGGCTTGGCTATTAAGCTTGTCTGTGTTTTCCGCGTTCTTCCGCGGATTCCGCGGCTAAAAATAGTCTTTCCTTTCAGTGGCCTCCGCGCCAATATCAGATCCAAAGCCCTTCGTAATAGACACTGGTGGTCAGACTTCTTATAATAAAGAGGTTTAACTGCACCACGCATAGCCGAAACGACAATGACATCAAAGCGGGACGGGGTATTGGATACCTCCTCTCGCTTTTTTGCGACCTGAATTTGCGCTTGCGTTCCTGTCCGTGACGTTAGAGTGTGCCCGCACCTCAATCGGAACTGACGATACGCCACACGATGAGGATACAAGCCTTGAGTACACCCGCAATCCTGGCACTCGCAGACGGAAGCCTGTTCACAGGCATCGCTATCGGCGCTGATGGCGAAACCAGCGGCGAGGTCGTCTTCAACACCGCCATGACCGGTTATCAGGAAATCCTGACGGACCCGTCTTACGCGCGTCAGATCGTCACCCTGACGTATCCCCACATTGGTAACACCGGCGTCAACGAAGAGGACGTAGAGTCTGACCGTATCCACGCGGCAGGCCTGGTGATCCGTAACCTGCCGTTGCTGGTCAGCAACTGGCGCAGCCAGAAGGCGCTGGACGCCTATCTGCGAGACAGCAATGTGGTGGGTATTGCTGAGATTGACACCCGTCGCCTGACTCGCATCCTGCGGGAAAAAGGCTCCCAGAACGGCGCCATTGTGGCGGGGCCGAATGCCACCGCTGAGCGTGCGCTGGAGCTGGCCAAGGCGTTCCCAGGCTTGAAAGGCATGGACCTGGCGAAGGAAGTCTGCGCCAAGCAGACCTGGACCTGGTCGCAAACCGAGTGGGATCTGGAGCAGGGTTACGGCACCCTGACAGAGCCCCGTTTCAAGGTTGTCGCCTACGATTTCGGTGTGAAACTTAATATTCTGCGTATGCTGGCAGCGCGTGGCTGCGACATTACCGTAGTGCCCGCCCAGACGCCGGCGGCCGATGTGCTGGCCATGAAGCCGGACGGTGTCTTCCTGTCTAACGGCCCTGGTGACCCAGAGCCTTGTGATTACGCCATTCAGGCCATCAAGGCGGTGCTGGAAACGGATACCCCCGTATTCGGTATCTGCCTGGGGCACCAGTTGCTGGCCCTGGCCAGTGGCGCCCGTACAGTGAAGATGGGCCACGGCCATCATGGTGCCAACCATCCGGTGCAGGATCTGGCCGATGGCACGGTGATGATCACCAGCCAGAACCACGGTTTCGCAGTTGATGAGGCAAGTTTGCCTGCCAGCCTGGAAGCCACGCACAAATCCCTGTTTGACGGCACGCTCCAGGGCATTCGCCGCACTGATAAACCTGCGTTCAGCTTCCAGGGTCACCCTGAAGCCAGCCCCGGCCCCCATGATGTGGCCCCGCTGTTTGACCAGTTTATCCGGTTGATGGAAGAACGCGCGAGCTGATGCCCGCACCTTGAATGCCGCGTTTTGCGCCGCACACGACAGACAGCTGCTGACAGGTTTAGAACGACATGCCAAAACGTACCGACATTAAAAGTATCCTGATCCTCGGGGCTGGCCCGATTGTGATCGGGCAGGCCTGCGAGTTTGACTACTCCGGCGCCCAGGCCTGTAAGGCCCTGCGGGAAGAGGGCTACCGGGTTATTCTGGTGAACTCCAACCCGGCTACCATCATGACCGACCCGGTGATGGCGGACGCCACCTATATCGAGCCTATCACCTGGAAAACCGTTGCCAAGATCATCGAGAAAGAGCGCCCTGACGCCTTGCTGCCTACCATGGGTGGCCAGACCGCACTGAACTGTGCCCTGGATCTGGAAAAGCACGGTGTACTGCAAGAGTTTGGTGTTGAGATGATCGGTGCCAACGCCGACACCATCGACAAAGCCGAGGACCGTGAGCGCTTTGACAAAGCGATGAAGGCCATTGGCCTGGAGTGCCCCCGCGCCTCTATCGCCCACTCCATGGAAGAAGCCTTCCAGGTGCTCGACCATATCGGCTTCCCTTGCATTATCCGGCCATCCTTCACCATGGGTGGTTCCGGTGGTGGTATTGCCTACAACCGTGAAGAGTTTGAAGAGATCTGTACCCGCGGTCTGGATCTCTCGCCCACCAGCGAGTTGTTGATCGACGAGTCTCTGATCGGCTGGAAAGAGTACGAGATGGAAGTTGTCCGTGACAAAAACGACAACTGTATCATCGTCTGTGCTATCGAAAACTTTGATGCCATGGGCGTTCACACCGGTGACTCAATCACCGTAGCCCCGGCGCAGACCCTCACTGACAAGGAATACCAGATCATGCGGAACGCCTCCCTGGCGGTTCTGCGTGAGATCGGCGTGGAAACCGGCGGCTCCAACGTCCAGTTCGGTGTTAACCCCGAAGATGGCCGCATGGTGGTCATCGAGATGAACCCCCGGGTGTCTCGCTCCTCAGCCCTGGCCTCCAAGGCCACCGGTTTCCCCATTGCCAAGGTGGCGGCGAAACTGGCGGTGGGTTACACCCTTGATGAGTTGAGCAATGAGATTACCGGCGGTGTAACCCCGGCCTCTTTCGAACCCAGTATCGACTACGTGGTCACCAAGGTGCCGCGGTTCACCTTCGAGAAATTCCCCCAGGCGGATGCCCGCCTTACCACCCAGATGAAGTCTGTAGGTGAGGTCATGGCCATTGGCCGCACCTTCCAGGAATCCCTGCAGAAAGCACTGCGTGGTCTGGAAGTCGGTTCCGAAGGCTTCGAGAACATGGTGGACTTCAACACCGATCTTGGCCGCGAAACCCTGATTCGCGAGCTGAGCATCCCCGGTGCCAATCGCATCTGGTACATCGGTGACGCCTTCCGTGCCGGCATGTCGGTCGAGGATGTGTTCAACTACACCAAGGTGGACCCCTGGTACCTGGTACAGATCGAAGATCTGATCAAGGATGAGGAGGCCCTCAAAACCGCAGGCAAGACTGATATTGACCAGGCTACCCTGTACCGCCTGAAGCGCAAAGGCTTCTCGGATGCGCGCATCGCCAAACTGTTGAGCGTTTCTGAAACCAGTGTGCGCAAGCTGCGGGAAGATCTCAACGTGCTGCCGGTCTACAAGCGCGTGGACACCTGTGCTGCTGAGTTTGCGTCCTCCACGGCGTACATGTACTCCACCTACGAGGAAGAGTGCGAGGCCCAGCCCTCCGACCGCGAGAAGATCATCGTTATCGGTGGCGGCCCCAACCGTATCGGCCAGGGTATCGAATTTGATTACTGCTGTGTACATGCCGCCCTTGCCATGCGCGAGGATGGTTATGAAACCATCATGATCAACTGTAACCCGGAAACCGTGTCCACTGACTATGACACCTCCGATCGTCTCTACTTTGAGCCCATCACCCTGGAAGACGTACTGGAAATCGTACGTATCGAAAAACCCAAGGGTGTAATTGTTCAGTATGGTGGCCAAACCCCGCTGAAGCTGGCCCGTGGCCTGGAAGCCGCTGGTGTACCCATTATCGGCACCAGCCCTGACGCCATCGACCGGGCGGAAGACCGCGAGCGGTTCCAGCAGATGATCAACCGCCTTGGCCTGCGCCAGCCCCAGAATGCCACCGTGCGCAGTCACGAAGAAGGCGTACTGGCGGCCCGTGAGATTGGCTACCCGCTGGTGGTGCGCCCGTCTTACGTTCTTGGTGGCCGCGCCATGGAGATCGTCTATAACGAGGAAGAGCTGGTGCGCTACATGCGCGATGCCGTGCTGGTCTCCAATGACAGCCCCGTGCTGCTGGACCACTTCCTCAACGCCGCCATCGAGGTGGATATCGACGCTATCTGTGACGGTAAGGACGTGGTGATCGGTGGCATCATGCAGCATATCGAGCAGGCCGGTGTTCACTCCGGTGACTCCGCCTGTTCTTTGCCGCCTTACAGCCTGCCGGCTGAAGTGCAGGACGAAATGCGTGACATGGTCAAGCGCATGGCGCTGGAGCTGGAAGTGGTTGGCCTGATGAACGTACAGCTGGCCTGGCAGGATGGCGTAATCTACGTTATCGAAGTGAACCCGCGTGCGTCCCGTACCGTACCTTTTGTGTCCAAGGCTATTGGTGCATCGCTGGCCAAAGTCGCAGCACGGGTAATGGCGGGCAAGAGCCTGGCAGAGCAGGGCTTTACCGCTGAGATCGTGCCGGCGCATTACGCGGTGAAAGAATCGGTGTTCCCGTTCAACAAGTTCCCCGCTGTTGACCCCATACTTGGCCCGGAAATGAAATCCACCGGCGAGGTTATGG
Source organism: Marinobacter sp. (assembly GCA_022565395.1). GTDB lineage: Bacteria > Pseudomonadota > Gammaproteobacteria > Pseudomonadales > Oleiphilaceae > JAIUMV01. Next base: position 46,567 of record JAIUMV010000014.1, on the reverse strand, counting down.
GTATTGGTGAGAGCTTTGATGAGGCCTTTGCCAAAGCCGCATTGGCAGCGGGTGAGCGCCTGCCCGAGCAGGGTGTGGCTTTCATCTCGGTTCGGGATGTGGACAAGGAAGCTGCTGTGCGCCTGGGTCGTGACCTGGTTGCCACCGGCTTCCGCCTGATTGCCACCAACGGCACCGCCAAAGCCCTGCGAGATGCAGGCATTGATGTTGAGCGGGTCAATAAAGTGGGCGAAGGCCGTCCGCACATTGTTGATGCTATCAAGAATGGCCAGGTGCAGTTGATCATCAACACGACGGAAGGTCGCAAGGCTATTGTGGACTCGGCACAGATTCGCCAGTCCGCCCTGCAGACCAAGGTCACCTACACCACCACGCTGGCGGGTGGTGAGGCCCTCTGTCGTGCCATTAAATTTGGTCCGGAGCGCACGGTTCGTCGCCTCCAGGATCTCCACGCAGGTAAATAAGAGCAAAGCTATGGAACGTATTCCCATGACAATCAATGGCGAAGCGCGCCTGCGGGAAGAGCTTAGCCATCTGAAGTCGGTTGAGCGCCCCAAGGTTATCGCTGCCATTGCCGAAGCCCGCGAACACGGCGATCTTAAAGAGAATGCCGAGTACCACGCGGCGCGTGAGCAACAGGGCTTTATTGAAGGCCGGATTCAGGAAATCGAGTCCAAGTTGTCCGCGGCTCAGGTGATTGATATCACCAAGATCGAGCGCACCGGTAAAGTGCTCTTCGGTGTTACTGTGCGACTGATCAATATGGATACCGATCAGGAAGTAACCTATCAGATCTGTGGTGAAGATGAGTCCGATATCAAAGCCGGCAAAATCTCCATTTCATCCCCCATTGCCCGCGCACTGGTCGGCAAGATGGAAGGTGATATTGTGGCTATCAAAGTGCCATCTGGCACTGTCGAGTACGAGATCGACTCCGTCGAACACCTCTGATTGCGCGTGCGCCAGGGATGGTGCATAAAAAAACCTCTCCCCCGGTTGGGTGGAGAGGTTTTTTTTACCCCGTTGCTTCTTAGAAGCTGTAGGTCCAGGTCAGTTCAAATGCGCCGTTACGGCTCTTTTTCAGGTCCGCGATGTACGCCAGGTTGATGTAGGTATTGTCGCTCAGGCCTTTACCTGCGCCCAGCTCCAGGCTCTGGCCCACTTCGTCGCCATCGAACATCTCATAGGTGTACAGGGCGTAAGCGTCAAAGGTACCGAAGTCATAGGCACCTTCCAGCTCAATGTAGTTTGCATCGCTGGTTTCCAGGCTCTGGAAGAAGTAGAACGAAACGTCCAGGTTATCCATCGGTGAAGAGTAGACACCCAGGTAGGCCTCGTTACCGTCACCGCTGCTGGTGCTGAACTTGGTGTCGTTGTAGTAGCTTACACCCACATCGACGCCAAACATCTCGCTGACATCGTAGGCGAAGCCAGCGTTGATTTCGATTTCGCTCAGCTCGCCTTCGGACTCGTTCAGCAGGTCAGTAGAGGTAAAGATCAGGGCGCCATAAAGGCCGGACTCATGCTCGGCTTCCAGGCCGAACTCAACAGTGCCCGCGTAGTTGTCGGTGGAGTCTACACCTTTTGAGCCAACGAGCTCGACGTAAGCGCCGAGGTCAAGGGCGTGAGTGGGTGCTGCCAGGGCGAACAGGGCAACACCAGAAGCCAGGGCGGTTTTACGAAAAGCAGATTTAACAGTCATGGATGACTCTCCCGGATATTTAGTACAGCGCTTCAACAGCGCACGCTTTTGAATATTCTTCGTATTTGACACGGCGGGTGCGCCTCACCTGGGGCACCGTGATTGTCACAGGATGGTAATAGCAGGTGCCGTGCCAATTTTTATTTCATTTTAAAAACAGTGAGTTGTGTCTTTCTGCTTGCGGCAAGCAGCAAGTTGCGCACCGAAACGGTGCTCTGCGCTGCATTGGTGCATCGAAAATGGTGCGTTAGATGGCTTAGGGTTTTTATTCCCTCTGCCTCGAGGGGGTGTAGGCGGAAAAGTGAAGCAACGCTTCGCCCGCCGGAACGTAGCAGGCCAGGGGTTTTTTTGAGTTTTGTTCCCTCTCCCTTGAGGGGGTGTAGGCGGAAGAGTGAAGCAACGCTTCACCCGCCGGAACGACTGCCGCTATGCGGCAGGCCGGGGCGCGGAGCGGGGTAGGGTGAGGGTGAAAAAACATACGAAGCAACGCTTCGTCAGCACTGCGGTGTGGTGCTTCGCTTGGATAATGCTGCCCCTTGCGGGGCGCGCTAGCCACCCTCACCCCAACCCCTCTCCCCTCAAGGGAGAGGGGTTCTTGAACCGTGTGAAGGGTCAGGGGTTCGCAGTTGTATATTCCCTCTCCCTTGAGGGGAGAGGGTAGGGTGAGGGTGAAAAAACATACGAAGCAACGCTTCGTCAGCACTGCCGTGTGATGCTTTACTTGGATAATGCTGCCCCTTGCGGGGCGCGCTAGCCACCCTCACCCCAACCCCTCTCCCCTCAAGGGAGAGGGGCTCTTGAGTCGTGCGACGGGTCAGGCACTCGTGGGGCGTCCGCGGTTTTGGCTGAGGGTGAGAAAACACGCGAAGCAACGCTTCGCTAGCCTCGCTATTTCTTGTACCGAAACAACGTCTCCAGCCCCAAAGGTGCAGATGTGCCGTAGGCGCTAAGGGCGTCTTCTACAGTTTCGCCCCCGTCTTGCTGCCCCGACTCGGCTTGCCGCATGAGCAGCTCCCCTAGCTTGTGGTCAATGCCCTCCAGCGCGGCAGCAATGCGTCCGAGTGCGTCGTTGCTCAGGCCTTGGCCCGGCTCAACGGGCATAGGTTGCGCGGCTGGTGTCTTTGCCTTGGTCTGGCCGCGTTTTTTCTTCTGGCTTGGGGTCTCTTCCCCCAGCACCTCATGACGGATTTCCCGCAGGTCATTGGGGTCAATGAAAGGGCGGTCTTCCGAGTAGGCGCACAGCATCATTGCATCACAGATCTTGTTGATCAGTCGTGGAATGCCCTGGCTGAGTTCGTAGATGTCCTTAACGGTGCCTTCATCAAACAGACGGTTGCCACCGTGGCCGGCCACCAGCAAACGGTAGTCGATGTACTCGGATACTTCCTTGAGGGACAGGCCTTCCAGGTGGAAGAACAGTTTGACCCGCTGAGCCAGTTGAGGAATGGCAGTGATGTGGTCTTTCAGCTCCGGCTGCCCCAGCAGAATCACCCGCATGGACGGGCCGCCGAGATTCTCCAGCCCTGCCAGCATGCGGATATCTTCAAGGTTATCGCGGGTCAGGTTCTGCGCTTCATCAACCGCAAGAACCACCGGGGTGCCTTGCTCTGCCATCTTCTGCAGATAGTCCATGATGCTGAACAGCAGGGCTGTCTTGGTGTCGTTTTCGGGCTCCAGCCCGGCCTGTTTGACGATCAGGCTGAACAAACCCTGGGAGTCCACCTTGGTGTAGGAAATATGCAGCAGTTTGAGGTTGCCCTCCAGGCTGCGGATGGTCTTGCGCAGCAGGGTTGTTTTACCTGAACCCACCTCACCGCTGATAGCAACAAAACCTTCCGAACTCCAGATGGCAGACGACATGTAAACATAGGCCCGCGAGTGCTGCTGGCTCATATAAATGAAGTCGTCTTCCGGCGTTATACGGAAGGGGTGGCGGTGCAGGCCAAAGTGTTCAAGGTACATAAAGCATTCCAAGGCCATCAGGCCAGTTTGATCATTTCATTCTGCCGGACGATGGTACGGGCCGGCTCATAGGCATTATAGCTCTCGGTCACGGTGCCAAAACGGAAGTCCGTCAGCAGGCGTTCAAGCCGGCCGTAGCACTTGTCGAGATTGGTGTAGTGACGGAAGCGGGAGAACCAACTGGCGTTGTTGTAGCGCGGTTGGTCTGGGTCGATTTCCCAGGGGTGCAGATAGAACATCTGCGGATTTCGCCCGCCCTCAGACGCCCGCTGGAACAGGTACCGAAACAGCGGGTAAGGAAACTGCCGGAAGTAACCGCCGCCAGCGGCGGGCACGCTGAGGCCAAACACTCGCGCTGTGGTCAGGGGGAATTCGCGCAAGCTTGCGCCACTGCTGGTTTCAATAGTGTAGGGCGCGCGCGGGGAGTCGGGGATGCCGTAGCGGTCATGGCGAATGGGGAATATGCTGGAGTCCCAGCTGAAGCCCAACTCCGCCAGAATATCCAGTGCCCACAGAGAGTCTTTCGTGATGGAGTAACTGGCAGCCCGGTAGCCGGTGACCGGCTTCTGGATAATATCTTCCAGCAGCGCCTTGGAGCGCTGGGTTTCCTCCCGGAACACCTCAGGGCTCTGGTTGTAAATGAGCTGATGGCTGTAGCCATGGGAGGCAATTTCGTGGCCCTCATCCGCCAGCCGCCGGATCAGCGCCGGATGACGTTCCGCGACCCAGCCCAGCACAAAGAACGTGGCTTTGACGCGATGGCGACCAAACAGCTCAAGCAATTGCTCTGTGTTGCGCTCAACCCGGGAGGGCAGCTTGGGCCAGTCCGCCGGAGTGATGACATTGGACAGGGCGGCTACATGAAAGTAGTCCTCCACATCAATGCTCATGGCGTGCAGGGTTTGATCTTGCGATGTGTCCGGCGTAGCTACCATTGCGGATTCCTTCCGTTGGGCTTAATTCGCAGTAGTCAAATTTTCACCTACTGATGTTACAAAAACAACGCAATTTTCCTGTCCAGGCGGCCTGAATTGATAAATGCTGCAAAACTCTGTTACAGGAAGATACATTACGGTTGAGATTGATCATCTCAGAGCGCACAATAGAAGATCGGAAAGTTACCAAATAGTTTCCTTAACGGTCGCTGTAAGTCCTGTGGGATGTCGAATCACCAGGGTGCCAGGAAAGGCAGGGTGTCTTGCGCCCTTTTTCAGCGTTCAGCATGTCCAGAGAGGCGACAAGGAAGTAATGCGTGTCGTACATTAGATTCAGAAAGCACTACCTGCACATTCCCTACCTTGCCCTTGCTGCAATTGAGTTTGCGGCATTGTTGTCGGTCTTTTACCTGCTGACAGTGTTTTTTGCCTTGGTGGGCCTGAGTCACCCCCCGATGCCGACTGATCTTGTCTCTACAGCGGTGTTTGCCGCTGTGCTGAGCTGTGGCACCCTGGCCATGGGCGTCTACCTCGCCATGGTGCAGGAAGGCATCGCGGCGATGTTTTTCCGTACCCTGGTGGCCTACTGCTTTGTCGGTGGGTTGGGCCTCACCGTGTTGTATCTGTTTATCCCGGTGATTGATCCCGGCAGCGGTAACCTGTTCTGGTCGGTGCTGTTCGCCTCCATGCTGGTGATTGTTATTCGTCTGGTTTTTTTGCGACTGGTGGATTCCGAACAACTGGTGCGCAGAGTGATTATTTTTGGCAGCGGTGACTTTGCCTCCTCCCTGATGACGGAATACCAGAGCAACCTGAAAGCCTTTGGCATTCGTTTGCTGGGCTGTATTCCTGATTCCGCCAATGTGCGGGTGGACAGTCAGCACCTGTTGCCTGTGCCCTATGATCTCTACAGTTTCTGCAAGGAAAACCGCATCTCTGAAATTGTTGTCGCCCAACAGGAGCGCCGTCGTACCGAGGGTGGCTGGTTGCCGGTGCCGGAGTTGATGGAGTGCAAACTGCGCGGCATCGAAGTCACTGACGCGATTTCGTTTTATGAGCGTGAGCTGAAAAAAGCCAAGCTGGACCTGGTGCACCCATCCTGGATCCTGTTCTCTGAAGGCTTCAAGGCCTCCAAGGCTCGGAATTACAGCAAGCGACTGGTTGACCTTGTCATCAGTCTGACGCTGCTGGTGGTTATGCTGCCGTTCATCATACTCACGGCGTTGGCGGTGTTTCTGGAAACCGGACGGCCGATTCTCTACAGCCAGACCCGCATTGGCATGTTGGGCAAGGAATTCAAGATCTACAAGTTTCGTAGTATGCGGCAGGATGCTGAAAAGGATGGCAAGGCCCGCTGGGCGCAAGCCAATGACAACCGTATTACGCGGGTAGGTGCCTTTATCCGTAACACACGGCTGGATGAACTGCCCCAGTTGTGGAATGTCATAAAAGGCGAAATGAGTATTGTCGGGCCACGCCCGGAGCGTCCGGAATTTGTCTCCGAGCTGAAGGAGAAAATTCCCTTCTATGACACCCGGCATTACGTTAAACCGGGCCTCATGGGCTGGGCGCAGCTGAAGTACCCCTATGGCGCGTCAGTGGAGGATGCGCGGGGCAAGCTGGAATACGATCTCTACTATTCAAAGAATCATAGTCTGCTGATGGATTTCCTGATTATGATACAGACAGTGGAAGTGGTTCTGTTGGGCAAGGGTGTACGCTAGGCGTACCTATCGCTGAAGGGTTGGCATATGAAAACAGTCACACGTTTATTGGGTTTGGCGGCCATGCTGGTGCTGTTTGCCGGCTGTGCCAGCGCTCCGCTGGCAGGCAATGGTCAGCCTCCCATGATGAACCTTGAAGCTGAGCCCTATCGCATTGGCATCGGTGACACCCTGTCGATCCACGTCTGGCGTAATCCGGAATTGAGTCACAACATTGTGGTACGCCCTGACGGTGCCATCTCCATGCCGCTGATGGGGGATGTCTCTGCCGAGAACAAACGGCCTGAGGAGCTGGCCGCGGAAATCCGCGAGGCCCTGGGTGAACTCGTCCGCAACCCCGAAGTCACCGTCATGGTTACCAGTCCGGTGAGCAAAGAGTATCGCGACCGGGTCAGGGTTACCGGTCAGGTGGGGTCGCAGTTGTCTATCAATCATCGCTCGGGTATGACCGTACTGGACCTGGTGCTGCAGGCCGGCGGCGTCACTGACTTCGCGGCACCCAAACGGGCCCAGCTTCATCGTATGACAACAGCCGGCGGGTACGCCAGCTATCGCCTGGACCTTGATGGCATCCTCAATAAAGGCGACATGAGCAGCAATTTCCTGTTGCAGCCGGGCGACGTCATCAGCGTTCCCCGCAAACAGCTGTTCAGAGGTGAGCTCTAATGGACCTGCAGTTTGTTCTTGATACCATCAAGGCGGTGCGTCTTGAGCTGTATCGGTATCGAGTGCTGGCCGCGGTGGTCTTTATGCTGGTGACGGCCGGCGTGATGGCGTTTGGTTACGCGACACCGAAAAGCTATACCTCTCAGGCGGTGCTCTATGCGGAGCAGTCCACCTTGCTGCAGCCGCTGCTGCGAGGGCAGGCTGAGGTAACCCCGATAGACCGTATCAACGAAGCTCGTGAGCTCTTTCAAAACCGTAGTTTCCTTGAGCAGGTCGCGCTGGATACCCGCTTGCTGAGAGGCACAGAGAGTGACCAGCATCGTACCAACGTCATCAATTCATTACGCAACCAGCTACGCCTGCGCATCACCAATCGCAACTTTCTTGAAGTCAGCTACGGCAGCGGTGACCCGGACCAGTCATTTCAGGTAGTGAGTGCCGCCATCACCCGCTTTGTCGAGCGCTCTGCGCGCCAGAAACGCGCTGAAAGTCAGGGTGCCTTCGAGTTTATCGACTCCCAGGTGCGTAGTTACCAGCGCCAGTTGGAAGTCGCAGAAAATCGCCTCAAGGAGTTTAATCAGGCCAACCAGGACGGTACTGAGGCCGCGGTACGGGCGCGTATCGAAACCCTGCGCTCATCCATTGAAAACCTAAAGCTGGAAATTCAGCAGACAGAATCAGAGCTTCGCCTGACCGCTCAGCAGTTGGCGAACGAATCGCCCATGCGCCGGGTCGTCGTCAGCCAGGGTGTGTCAACCGCTGAGCGTCGGTTAGCGGCCCTCAACCAGGATTTGTCCACCCTGCGCCTGCGTTATCATGACCGGCACCCGGATGTCATGGCGGTGCAGAATCAGATTGACGAACTCCGTCAGCAGATTGCGGCCGGACAAGGCGGAGAACGTGAAGGCGAAGTGGCCGAGTTGATGGAAAACCCTGTCTACGAGAGCCTGATGCTCAAGCAGGCCGACGCCCGTACCCGGCTTGAAGTACAGGGCAATCGTCTGGCCTCACTGGAGCGCTTGCTCGAAGAGGCTTTCGCCCGGTCTGAGCGGGTGGCTGCCAATCAGGCCCAGCTGGCGGAACTGACCCGTGACTACAATGTTACCAAAGGCGTGTATGAAGATATGCTGCAACGCCGCGAACGCGCCCGTCTGTCCATGACCCTGGACGCACAGGGTGAAGGTGTGAGTTACCGTATTCTTGAGCCGGCCTCTTATCCCACCCGGTGGGACGGGCTGCAGCTTCATCAGGTGGGGCTTGCCGGGCCCTTCCTGGGCAGTGGCATGGTATTGGGCTTGCTGGTGGCCCTGGTGCTGTTTGATCAGCGGGTACGGTCAGTGCGCGCGCTCAATAACGCGCTGCCTGAGGGCGTGCCGGTACTGGCTTCCATTCCCCACTACAACAGTACCTGGAAAGACCGCATGTTGAGGCCGGATGTCATTATCGTGGGTCTCGTGCTGGTGGTGTTTATGGTTGGCTACATGTCCGTTCTGGTATTCAGCATCATGGGTATCCAGCCGGAGCAGATCATAAATCGCCTGACCGGTCTGTTTGGCGGAGGTGCCAATGGATAATGGCAAGCTGTACAACGCCCTACTGAAAGAGCAGGAGCGACTGCGCCTGGAGTCCCAGCAAGCGGGTGAGGCCAAGGCTGAAGAAGGTTTCCGCAAAGAGCGGCCTTTTGCCGGGCATCAGCATTGGACCAACGCGCCCAAGGATACGCCGGATCTGCCTCCCACGGTTTACGATCCGTCGGTTTCCCTGACGCAGATTGCCAATCCGCGTCCGCTCTCCCGTGACCAGCTTCGGGACCGCAAAATCATCTATCCCGGCATGCCCAACAAAGCCATTCTGGATGCCTACCGGGAGGTACGTATCCAGCTTCGGAAGAAAGCGGGTGATAAGAATTTTGCCGTCATGGTGTCGTCCCTGGGGCGTAACGATTCGTCATGCCTGACAGCGTTTAATCTGGCAGTGGCTTTTTCGCTGGATGCTCAAACAGCGGCCCTGCTGGTGGACTGCAATCCCCACGGCAGCGACCTTGAACAACTGGTATCCGCGCACCTCAGTTACGGAGTGACGGATTACGTGGCCGACAAAAATCTCAAAATTTCCGACATTCTCTACCCCAGCGGCATCGACCGCCTCAGTGTGATCCCGTCCGGCACTCAGGCGTCATCGGCGGTTGAGTTGTTTTCTGCATCGCGTATGCGGGAACTGATGAGCGAGTTGCACGACCGTTATCCGGACCGCTGCATTATTGTGAATGCACCGCCTTTCCGGGAGAGTACGGAGTCGCGCATTCTGGCCAACTACAGTGACCAGGTGGTGTTCAGCGTGCCGTTTGGTCAAGTAACAGGGGATGTGGTGATGGAGTGTGTGGAGATACTCGGCTCGGACAAGTTCTCTGGCCTGGTATTCCAGGAGTAACGGATGTGAGCGTCATGGGCCTCGGCGTGAGGTGGGCAGGATGGAGCTGCGCGTTACTGGTTGCAGTCTCGCCTTTTGCTACGGCCCAGCAGGATACCCCGGCGACTTATAACGCCTCGGTATCCGTGTTTACTGGTGTGACGCACACCCGCGCAGGTGACCGGCAGGACACAACCGGCAGCTTGGGCATTCAGGGTGCAGCCGGTGGCCGTGTCAGCTCGGGCGCTCATGCCTTGACCGGGCGCTACAGTGCGACTGCCGAAACCCGTCGGCAGGACCTGGTGGGAGACAACAACGACAGCATTAACCTGGTGGGGGTGTCTCGCTATGACTTTGGCTACCCGGCGGGGCGATTTGACTTTAATGCCGGGCACACGGCCCGGGGTGTCAGAAACGATACCGGTTTTCTGGTGGACCTGCAGAGTTACGATGTCCAGCACGCCGTCAGCGCCGGGTTTGGTCTTAACTTCTGGCCCACTAACCTGACCACGCTGCGATTGTCGGGCCAGACCGCCCGCACCTTCGAGGAGCAGGGGCGCGAAGATGGTGAGTCCTACAGCGCGCAGGCAGCATTAACGCGGCGTTGGTCACAACGGACCACCATCGGTGCCTCGGTAGGCAGCAACTGGTCCGGACGCAACTCTGAGGACACCACTGTTGACACGGCACAGCTCACCTTTGAGCAGCGCCTGTCCAACGGGAGTTTCAACCTGGCGGCTGGCCAGAGTCGGGCAAGGCAGCGGGAGTTGGAAGTGGAAACCACCACGGGTAGCGCCCGCAGGACCTGGAGTTCCAGCCAGACGACCTCTGCCATTTATTATGACAGGTCGGTATCCAGCACGGTGCTGGATCTGGCGTTAGGGCCTTTACCGGCTGAACTGGCTGACCTGGGCTTGCCGGAGAGCATCCGCATACAGGAGCTGAACCTGAGGGAAACCGTCGGTGCGACGGTCAGTACCCGGCGCTTTTGCAGCCTCTGCCGGGTAAGCTTCCTGGCGGAAGCCTCATCGGTTGAGGCCCAGCGACAGCAGTTACAGAGTTACGAATATCGGGGCAGGCTGGGCCTGAGTGTTGATGCGACCCCTGATCAGACCGTGGACCTGAGTTACAGTTGGCAAGGCGACGCGGCTGACAAGGCCTCTGAGCTGACTGACCAGGTGCATCGCGTGGGTCTGGGTTGGCGCCGCACCCTGACGGAACACGCATCCATCAGCGCCTCCGCCAGCCAGGGCTTTACCCGGGGGGAGACCGACCGGGAGCAGTTTGCAGCGCGGTTGTCGTTTACGTATGGGGTGCAGGGGGCGTTGTATTAGCCTCCGGACGGTATTTGTTCCCTCTCCCTTGAGGGGAGAGGGTAGGGTGAGGGTGAAAAAAACATACGAAGCTATGCTTCGTCAGCCCTGCTATCGCTGTGGGTTAGTTAACTAGTGATGTCCCCTGCCGGGGCCACGCTAGCCACCCTCACCCCAACCCCCGCTCCGCGCCCCGGCCTGCCGCATAGCGGCAGTCGTTACGGCGGGCGAAGCGATGCTTCGCTTGTCCGCCTCCACCCCCTCGAGGGAGAGGGGCTTAAAGCTGGGGGCGGCGTTCACGGATTTTTGTTCCCGCTCTCTTGAGGGGGGGTAGGCGGAAGAATGAAGCAACGCTTCACCCGCCGGAACGCAACAGACCACGGTTGTGTGTTTGTTTTTTTGTTCCCTCTCCCTTGAGGGGAGAGGGTAGGGTGAGGGTGAAAAAAAACGCGAAGCAACGCTTCGCCACCCTCAACCATCTACGGCAACACTGAAAGACAGGGAAGGACCATGTTTACCAACAAACGACCCATCACGCTGCCGGCTGACGAAAAGCCTCGCCTGATCGTCGTCATTGACACGGAAGAAGAATTCGACTGGAGCGCAGAGCCTGACCCGGCAGAAAACCGCGTCAGCGCCATGCAGTACATCCACCGTGCCCAAGATATTTTCAACGAGTACGGTGTCGTGCCCTGCTATGTAGTGGACTACCCGGTTGCCAGCCAACCTACAGGCTATGAACCCCTGAAAGCCTATCTTGACGCCGGCCAGTGTGAAATCGGTGCCCACCTGCACCCCTGGGTCAACCCACCTTTGGGTGAGCCCCTGACCCGCGCCAACATGTATCCCGGCAATCTGCCTGAAGCCGTTGAGCGGGAAAAGCTGCAAACCCTACGGGATACCATTGCCGCCAACTTTGGCCAGGCTCCGGTGGCCTACAAGGCCGGGCGTTATGGCTTCGGCCCCAATACCACCGACATTCTCAACGAGCTGGGTTTCACCATCGACCTCTCGGTGTGCCCGCCTCTGGACTCACGGGCCGACGGTGGCCCCGATTACCGCCGTTACAATGCCAGCCCGTTCTGGTTTGGGCCTGACGAGCAGCCAATTCTTGAACTGCCCTGCACCGGCGGCTTTATCGGTTGGGCCCAGCCCCTGGCGGTACCCCTTTTTGAGCTGGCCATGGCCCTGAAAAAGTTCAAGGCCCCCGGCATTTTGTCCCGGCTCGGGGCAGTAGACCGCCTGATGCTGTCACCGGAGGGTTTTTCCCCGGCCGAGCACATCAAGGTGACCCGGGCTCTTTATAAACAGGGTGTGCGCACCTTTACCTGGAGCTTCCACAGCCCCAGCGTTGTGCCCGGACACACCACTTACGTCAAGAATGATGAGCAGCTGAACCAGTTCCTGGGCAGCTTCCGACAGTTTTTCGATTTCTTTTTCAACGAATTGGGCGGAGAAGCAAGTACGCCGACCCGCTTACGCACACTGATGGAGAGCAAGGCATGAAGGTTCTCGGGATATCCCCACTGGACAAGGATTCAACCGTAGCCATTGTAGAGGATGGTGAGATTCTGTTTGCTGCAGGTGAAGAGCGCTTCACCCGCACCAAACAGCAAGCGGGCTTCCCCCAGCTGGCGCTGGAAAAAGCCCTCGCTTACACCGGCTCGAAAATGAGCGACTTTGACCTGGTCTGCTACCCCTTCCTGACTTGGGAAAACGAGCAAAAACTGTTTACCAAAAATCTGGAGGACGAAAAGGCCTTTATCAAGGCCTTCCAGCCCAAGGATCTCAGCCGCCAGATCAAGGATGCCCTGGCCAAGGTGCCCGACCGCAACGAGCCTATCCACGGTCTCGAACACCCCAATGCCATCATGGAGAAAGGCTTTCTGCACAGCTCCTTTTACAGCATGGCAGGTGCGCAGAAGCTGGCCTCCAACAATGCGGCTCTGAAGGCATCCCGGCAGTGGGGAGAGGCTGCAACTGAAGGTTTCCGTCGTTGGGAGCAGGAACTGAATGAAGGCCTGGCCCGCAACGGTTGGTCAGGCACCACCAAGCGTATGGAGCATCATCTGTCCCATGCCGCCAACAGCTACCTCTGCAGCGGTTTTGATCGCGCCCTGTGTGTCACCCTGGACGGCTACGGCTCCGGGCTTGCCGGATCAATCAGCGAAGCCAGCGGCGGTAAGATCAAGCGCCTGCATGGCCTGAGCTTCCCTAACTCCCTGGGCACCCTGTACGAGCACGTCACCTCCAGTCTGGGCTTTAAGCCCAGCCGCCACGAGGGCAAAATCGTTGGTCTGGCTTCCTACGGTGACCCCAGCATCCTCGGTGATATCCTGCTCAGCCGTATCGAGCAGACGGAAGGCGACTTCCGTATCTATGAGGCCAACAACGTCTATTTCTCCCGTTATCTGGCCTCCAAGTTCCCGAAAATCGATGTAGCCGCAGCCTATCAGTATGTGCTGGAAAAAGTGGCCACCAACTGCATTCGTTACTGGGTTCAGAAAACAGGCATTGACACCATCGTGCTGTCCGGTGGTGTCACCGCCAACGTTAAACTCAACCAGCGGATTTTTGAGATTGAAGGCGTCAACCACATTTTTGTGTACCCCAATATGGGTGACGGCGGTTGCGGTACCGGGGCGGCGCTCTACCATAGCTGGCAGAGTGGCATTAAGCCCTCTATCAGCAATGCGTACTACGGCCCGGATTACTCCGAAGCTGACATGGAAAAAGCCCTCCAGGCCGAAGGCCTCACCATCAATAAGCCCGCTAACCTGGCGGCAGAGGTGGCTGCGCTGATTCACAGTGGCCAGGTGGTCGCGCGTTTTGACGGGCGGATGGAGTATGGCCCCCGTGCCCTGGGCAACCGCTCCATCATGTACCACGCACGAGAGCCAGAGGTGAACCAGTGGCTTAACAAACGCCTGGGTCGCACCGAGTTTATGCCTTTTGCCCCGGTCACCCTGTATGAAGCCCGGGAGCGCTGTTACCACAATATCAAGGGTGCAGAACACGCCGCCGAGTTCATGACCATCACCTTCGACTGCACTGAGTTCATGCGGGAGAACTGCCCCGCCGCCGTGCATGTGGACGGTACCGCCCGCCCACAGCTGATCCAGCGTGAGGTGAACCCCGGCTATTACGACATACTCAAGGAGTATGAGAAGCTCAGTGGCATTCCCAGCCTGATCAACACCAGCTTCAACATGCACGAGGAGCCCATCGTTAACAGCCCGGACGACGCGGTGCGCGCCTTCCTGCAGGGCAACCTGGACTATTTGGTGCTGGGGCCCTTCCTGGTGAAACACCCGAACCCGGCCCACTGAGCCCTCAAGCTGCAGGATGCGTTGTATGACTGCTGATGCGCTCACCGTCACCCGGCTGGCGGCCCGTGATGTAAGCTGGCTGAAAGCCGATTGGCAAGAGCTGGAAGGCCGTGCCTCGCCCACGGTATTTCTGTCCTGGCAATGGCTGGGGCATTGGCTGGCAGTGTATGAACCCCAGGCAGACGTACTGCGTGTTATGGAGGGGGACAGGCTGGTAGGCCTGGGGCTGGTGGTGCAAACCGAAGAGCGTCGCCACGGCCTTTTGCGCTCCCGTTGCCTGCGCCTGCACCAGACCGGGCATAAGCACCAGGATCAGATCTGGATCGAGTACAACGGCTTTCTGTCGGAGAACGGCAAGGAAGAGGCCGTTGCCGCGGCCTGCCTGCAACACCTGTGCAATGACATGCCGGAATGGGACGAGTTCATTATCGGCGCCATTGATGCGGATGAAGCCAAACAGTTTGCGGAGCTGACAGGGCTTTATTCGCACCTGCGGTGGGAGGCGCCCTGTTACGGGGTAGATCTTGACGCCTTGCGCCGCGGCGGGCTGCATTATTTGGATACTCTGTCCCGCAACACCCGCTATCAGATCAACCGATCCCACCGTCTTTATGAGAGCCGGGGTGAGGTAAAGCTTGTTCGCCCGGACTCCGTGGCCGAGGCGCTGGCCATCTTCGATGGTATCGGCCCTTTGCACCTGGAGCGCTGGGGCACCGGCCCGGATCAAAGCGGCTACGCCAACCCGGACTTCGTGCGCTTTCACCGCAGCCTGATTGAAGACCAGTGGGCTACTGGCGGGGTAGATTTGGTCTCCCTTCAGGTTGATGGCGAAGTGACTGCCTCTTTCTACAACCTGCTTTATGACCAGAAAGTCTACTTTTACCTGGGTGGTATGCGGGTGGAGGACGACAACCGCTTCAAACCTGGCTTGTTGGGGCATAGCCTCTGTATCGAGGACTACCGTCAGCATGGCTTCCACTACTATGATTTTATGGGTGGTGATGAGCGCTACAAAGCCCAGCTCGGGCACTTTCACAAGCAGTTGGTGCAGGTGTCTCTACAGCGTAAACGCTTCAAACTGAAGTTGGAGGATGTGGTTCGCAAGGCCCGCAACCGCTGGTTTGCCGAAGCCAACAACGGAGCCGCCGGATCATGACGGTAGCGGCCAGCGAATTGACAGGCCAGGCGCTGGATAATGCACCGGGCACCGTCACCCGTGCATTGCGGCTGAAAGACGTACCCGCTGAGGCCTATGACCGCTTTGTAGCCAGTCATCCTCAGGCCTCTCCTTACCATCAGCGGGCGTGGCTGTTGGCCACTGTGGCGGCCTATGGCCATGAAGGCTGGGTGGTCAGTGTCACCCGTAAGGGGGAATGGGTAGGCGCTATGCCCGTTTGCCGACTGCGCCGCCCCGGCGGTGGGCCGCTGGTGTCCTTGCCCTTTTGTGATCTGGGTGGCCCCCTGGCGCAGGACGAAGCGGTGCTCGCTGCCCTGAAGGCCGGCGCCCAGACCCTGATGGAGGCATGTGGCACGGCGGATATCGCGGTACGTATTGGTGGTGACGCCCTGACGGAGGCGCAGATCACCGAGGCCGAGCAGGCCCGCAGTGCCCGCAAGGTCAGCATGCTGTTCCCGCTGCCAGAATCCAGCGATAGCCTGATAAAAAGCTACAAACCGAAACTCCGTAGCCAGATCCGCAAGGCAGAAAAGAACGGTCTGACGTCAGCCGTGGTACGTGGCAGTGAAGGAGTGGATGCCTTTTACCCGGTATTTGCCGCTAACATGCGCCGCTTGGGCTCCCCGGTGCACAGCAAAGCCTGGTTTCAGGCACTGGCTGACGCCTATGGTGAGCAGATGCTGGTCGGGCTGGTGTACGCGGATGAGCAGGTGGTGGGCGCCGGCATTGTGCTTGTAGCCGGGCGGCGGGCCTGTATCCCTTGGGCCTCCACGCTGGCGGACTTTAACCACCTGGCCCCCAACATGCTGCTCTACTGGGCCCTGCTCAGTCATGTCACGGATGCGGGATGCCAGTGGTTTGATTTTGGCCGCTCCACCTTCGGCGAGGGCACTTACCGGTTCAAAAAGCAGTGGGGCGCCAAACCCTATGGCCTGACCTGGGTACACTGGCATTCGGATGGCCGGGTAACCGAGTCTGCCATCACTGAACCCGGTAATCTGGCCCGCAAACTGAGACAATTTATTGAAGCCTGCTGGCAGCGTTTGCCCCTGGCCATCGCCAACTGGCTCGGCCCCAAGTTAAGAAAGCATATCAGCCTATGACAGCCCTTCTGATACTCCTTACCCTGCTGTGCCTTGCGGTGCCGGTCTATGTGTACTTCGGCTACCCCGCCTTGCTGTGGCTACTGACCCGCAAGCGGCCTGCCATTACCCACCGCCGGGATGACATCACCCCATCAGTCACCCTGGTGATCTCTTGTTACAACGAAGCCGCCGTCATCGCTGCCAAGCTGGATAATGCCCTGGCCATGGACTATCCCCGTGACCAGCTGCAGATCCTGGTAGTGTCCGACGGTTCTGATGATGGCACGGATGAGATCGTCAAGGACTACGCGGCGCAGGGCATTACCCTGATCCGCCAGGAAGGCCGCTTGGGCAAAACCATGGGCCTGAACCTGGCCCTGGACGCCGCGCAAGGGGAGGTGGTGGTGTTCAGTGACGCCAACGCCCTCTACGCGCCGGATGCCATCCGTAAGCTGGTGCGCAACTTCGCCGACCCGGAGGTAGGCTACGTGGTCGGCGCGGCCCTGTATACCGACGGTGCCAGCGGCGCCAGCGCCCAGAATGAAAACCTCTACTGGCGCTATGAAATCGCCATCAAACAATGGGAATCCCGCCTGCATTCTGTGGTGGGAGGCGACGGTGCTATCTATGCCATCCGCCGTGAACTCTGGGAGCCCCTCCAGCAGAAAGACATCAACGACTTCGTCAACCCACTGCAAATCATCGCCAAAGGCTACCGGGGCATTTTTGATGCCGAAGCCCAGTGCTTTGAAGAAACCGCAGGCAACTTCGACAAGGAAATCGCCCGCAAGGAGCGCATCGTCAACCGCAGTATTCGCGGCCTGATGCGTGTCAGCACCACCATGAATCCGGCCCGGGTGGGTATCTTCGCCTGGGAGGTTATCTCCCATAAGCTGCTGCGCTGGTTGATTCCGGTATTTCTGGGGCTGGGGGTGTTGGGTAGCATACCGCTTGCTATTGCAGGCTGGTGGCCCTTCCAAATAGTCGCCTTGGGGGCGTTTTTGTTGCTTGCGCTGACGTTAATCGCACATAGACGCGATGACAAATCAGAATTGCCGATCTATCTCTCCACCCCTTATTACTTCACCATGGTAAACCTCTATGCCGTGCGCGGTATCTTTAAAGCAATTAAGGGGGAAACACAGGTGACATGGTCCAGCGCCCGACCAGAAAGTGCATCATCCGCTGAAACGGAGTTCAAGAAGTGAGTAAGATTCGGGTATTACAGTTCATCACCCCCGCCGGTTTCTACGGCGCCGAACGCTGGGTGCTGGCCCTGGCTAATAACATCAATCAGGAGCACATGGTCTGTGATCTTGCCGTCAGCCAGGAGGGGGGCAATCAGGATCTGTCGGTGGCCGAGCTTTACCCTGGAGAAGCTGGTGAGGTTCACTATCTGCCCATGAAAGGGCGCTTTGACTTTCGTGTGGTTAACCAGCTGGTCGAGGTGATCAAGCGCCGGGAGATCGATGTGATTCACACCCACGGCTACAAATCCGACATTCTCGGTTTGTTGGCGGCGTGGCGGGCAGGCATCAAATGTGTCAGCACACCCCACGGCTTTTCAGGCAATGTCGGCTTTAAGCTGGGGGCGTTTATTCGTTTAGGTACTTTCATGCTGCGGTACTTTGACGCCGTGGCACCGCTGTCTGAAGAACTGATGGATGATATGGCCCGCTTCAACGTGCCGAAAGGTAAAACCCACTTTATCCGCAATGGCGTGGATCTCAAAGAGATTGATCAGACCCTCACTGAGCTGGCCCCTGCAAAGGCGCCCCAAGGTCAGGATGCACGGATTATCGGTTTTATCGGGCAGATGATTCCCCGCAAAGGTATTCCGGATCTGCTGCAGGCTTTTGACCGCCTGTACAGCAAGGATGCCAACCTGCGGTTGCAACTGCTCGGAGATGGGCGCCAGCGGCCGGAGCTGGAGGCCCAGGCCGCCAGCCAGGCCAGTGCCTGTGCCATCGAGTTTCTCGGGTTTCGCGGTGACCGCCTGGAACTACTCTCCCGGTTCAGCCTGTTTGTCATGACTTCCTCTCTGGAGGGCATCCCCCGCTGCATGATGGAAGCCATGGCGGTGGGCATTCCCGTGGTGGCCTATGATATTCCCGGTGTGGACCAACTGGTGGAGCATGGTAAAACCGGTTTGCTGGCGCCTCACGGTGATCAGGCTGCGCTGGTGGCTTGTTGTCAGCAGTTGCTGGACGACCCGGAACTGGCTCAGCGCCTCGCCCGGACTGCCCGTGAAAACATTGATGCAAAATACTCTGCCGGACGCATGGCAGCGGAATATGAGGCCCTCTTTGCTCAGTTGCTGGGGAGAGAGGTGAGAGCATCAACCGTGGCCGGAGGCGCACGCTAACCATGTGCGGTTTGGCCGGTTTTTTTCGTAATGCAACCACCCCGGGCCGTGATCAGCATGAGGGCTGGTTACACAGTATGGGCGATGCCATCATCCACCGTGGCCCGGATGCCGGTGCGGTTTTTCTGGATGACCACATCGGATTATCCCATCGCCGTCTCAGCATTCTTGATCTCAGCGATGCCGGCACCCAGCCCATGGTGTCCGCCTCCGGGCGTTATGTTATTGCGTTTAATGGCGAAATCTATAATTTTCAGGCGCTCCGTCAGGACTTGCAGCAGGCCGGTGTCCAGTTCCGCACCCGGACGGATACCGAGGTGCTGCTGGAACTTTACGAACGAAAGGGCGCAGCCTGTCTGGATCACCTGAATGGCATGTTTGCCATTGCCATCTGGGACACCCAGGCACGGGAGTTGTTCCTGGCCCGGGATCGGCTGGGCAAGAAGCCCCTGTACTACTATCAGGCGGACGGTCAGTTCGTATTTGGTTCCGAGATCAAGGCCCTGTTACGGCTGCCCTTTGTCAAAACCGAATTGCGTCCGGATGCCATCAAGGATTTCTTTGCCTACCAGTATGTGCCTGATCCTAAAACCATCTACCAGAACCTCCACAAGCTGGAGCCGGGTTTCTGGCTGAAAACCGATGGCCGGCAAGTGCAGCGGGGCCAGTACTGGAACCTGTCATTTCAGCCGTTAGCCGGGCGCAGTCTGCAGCAGATTGAAGATGGCCTGTACGAACTGATTGATGATGCGGTGCGCCTGCGCATGATCAGTGATGTCCCGCTGGGTGCTTTTCTAAGTGGTGGGGTAGACTCCAGCGCGGTGGTGGGGCTCATGGCAGGTCATGCCAGCCAGCCAGTCACCACCTGTTCCATTGGCTTCGACTCGGAAAAGTATGACGAGGTTCAGTTCGCCCGTCAGGTGGCCGAGCTGTTCAAAACCAGCCACCATGAATTCACGGTGCGTGAGAATGTGCCGGCCAATCTCGCTAACATCGCTCGTTACTTTGATGAGCCCTTTGCCGACCCCTCTTTCGTACCGACCTATTTTGTGTCCCAACTGGCGAGACAAAAAGTCACCGTGGCCCTGGCCGGTGACGGCGGTGATGAGAACTTTGCCGGTTACAGCAAATACCACACGGATGCCATTGAGAACCGCCTGCGCCGTCTGTTCCCGGGTGTACTGCGGCGTAATCTGTTTCCCTTACTGGCCAGCCTGGCGGGACGGGTGCAGCACCCGCTGACAGGCAAGGCGCAATCCTTGCTGGGAACCCTGGCGCTAGCGCCGGATACCAGCTTCTTTGTCACCAACTGTTTTTTCCGGCAGTCCCTGTGGGACGAGCTGGTGACCGGAGACCTAAAGGCTCAGACTGCCGGCTATGATCCTGCAGATATCACCCGGCAGCATTATCAGCAGGCCACGGCGGATGATCATTTGTCCCGTATTCTCTATACCGACATAAAGACCTACCTGCCGGGGGATATTCTGGTAAAGGTGGACCGTATGAGCATGGCCAACTCCCTGGAAACCCGCGCACCTTTGCTGGACTACCGGGTGGTGGAGTACGCGGCAGCGATTCCTGCGGCCTTGAAACTAAAGGGCAAAGAGAAAAAATTCATCCTCAAAGATACCTTCAGCCGCCTGTTGCCGGATGACATTCTCTATCGCAAAAAAATGGGCTTTTCCGTGCCCCTGGCAGACTGGTTGCGGCATGAGATCCGCCCCATTGCCGATGCGCTACTGACCGACGCCGATGGCGGCCTGGCACAGTGCTTTGATATGGCACGGGTTAACCAGCTATGGCAGGCGCACCTCGGTGGCAATAACCGTCATACTCAGGAACTCTGGAGCATGGTGGCCTTTGGCCTGTGGTGGCAAAGTTACGGAAAGGTACAGGGATGAGTCGCGCAATCCGGGTTTTGCACGTCACCTTCAATATGGGGATTGGGGGCACCGAACAGGTGATCCGTCAGCTGGTGCTGGGCCTGCCCCGGCAGCAAGTGATCAATGAAGTGCTTTGTATTGACGGGCACATCGGCCCTATTGGTGAACTGCTGCAGGCACAAGATGTTCCGGTGACCAGCGTACAGCGCCAGCCGGGTTTTGACCTCAACCTTATTAAAGCCATCCGCTCACGGTTGCGCGAAGGCAAGTTTGATATTGTGCACTGCCACCAGTACACCCCCTATCTTTACGGCTGGTTAGCTGCCCTGGGAACGCCCGCCAAAGTGGTGTTTACCGAACACGGCCGCTTTCACCCGGACCGCTATCGCTATAAGGCCGCGTTGATCAATCCCATCATGGCCCTTTTGACCCCCGCGGTAGTGGCCATTTCCAGTGCCACTCGGGATGCCCTCGCCCGCTTCGAGTTCATGCCCAAGGGCAAGATCCAGGTGATCTATAACGGTATAGCCCCGTTGCAGCGGGAGCCCGAGGCCACTGCGCGTTTACGTAAGGAGCTGGGCATTCCAGAGGATGCTTTTGTGGTCGGTACCGTGTCACGGCTTGATCCGGTGAAAAACCAGGCCATGATGTTGCGGGCTTTCAAACTGTTTCTGGATCAGTGCCCAAGAGGGTGGCTATTGATGGTAGGCGACGGGCCGGACCGCCAGATGCTAGAAACGCTGGCTCAGGAGCTGAGTATCGCCCACCGGATGACCTTTACCGGCTTTATCAAAGCTCCCGCGAATCACCTGGCCATGATGGAGGTTTTTCTGCTGTCCTCCCATACCGAGGGTACGTCAATGACCTTGTTGGAGGCGATGAGTCTGGGTATTCCTGCGATTGTCACTAATGTTGGAGGTAATGGAGAGATCGTTAAGCCGACTGTAACAGGGCTAACAGTCCCTGCCGACAACGATCGCGATTTTGCAAACGCGCTTGTTAATTTAGAGAAGCATGTCGCAATGAGGACGGATATGTCGAAGGCGTCATTCAATGACTTCAAGGAGAATTTTCTATCAAGCAAAATGATAGAAAAATATCATGAAGTTTACTGTTCCATTATAAGATTTTAGAAGAGAGAAGCATGTCTAAACTTGGACTTGCATTCCTTATTTTGTTTTTTTCAGGAATATTGTTCGCGCTTTTTATGGCGCCAGCCTCCGCATTTGTTACTTATCAAATAGTATATCTCGTCAATCCAGATATACGCTGGTGGTCGGCATCTGTGCCGGGTTTACGATATTCGTTTATCACTGTTATCGTCATGTTTGCCGCGTATCTCTTGAGGTTTAAAGAGCTAAACTCTTTGTCTAGGTTACGAGATCGCTCGGTTTTCAAGTGGATGGTTGCGTTGTGTTTGTCATACATATTTATGATAAATTTCGCACTGTTGCCGGAATATCATAAGCGGTTCACAACAGACTTTATAAAGCTCGTTATTATAATGATGCTAGCTTACAAGGTTGTTGTTACTGAGCGAGCGTTAGATGTATGCTTATGGGCCTACATACTAGGTACAACTTATATTGGATATGTGGCAAGGGTCACTGGACGTGACTGGCAAGGTCGCATCGAAGGGATAGGCATGGTGGACACTGGCGGTGATGGGAATATGACCGCAGCAGCGATGGCTCCGGCATTAATAATTTTAATATATAAAGCGTGGATGGGTGGGTTAAAAACTAAGCTTGTGGCAATATTTTGCGGTGCTTTTATAGCCAATGGAATAGTGTTGATAAATAGCAGGGGCGCATTTCTTGGAGTTGTTGCAGGGACAGCATACTTTCTGCTTTATATGATTTTCTCGAAATACCAAAAGAAGGGACAACGGGCATTAGCAATATTAACGATCATTGTCGGATTATCTGGCGGGCTGTATGTTGCTGATGAGGCGTTTTGGGAGCGCATGCAAACACTGCAAGAGCTTGATGATGGAGATGCAAGTGGATCTCACCGGGTGGAATTTTGGCTTGCAACATTTGATATAATGCGGGACTACCCAATGGGCGTTGGAATCGGTGGATTCATACACGTCAGTCAGAACTATCTACCCGAAAGATATTTTGAACGGCGAGATACTGGAAAGGCAGTCCACTCAACATGGTTTCAAATTATTGGAGAAGTTGGTTGGATTGGGTTTTCCATATTTTTAGCAATGCTTGTTGCAGTTTTTAGAACTTCGTTTGCCACAAAGAAATTTTTAATAGCGTCAGGAAAGTATGATGAGTATTTTAAAGTGCTTGTTTTAGAGGCGGGGCTGATAGCATTTCTAGTTGCAGCAACGTTTATTGATCGAGGTAGAGCTGAGGTATTATATTGGCTGGTAACTTTTATACTGGTGTCTGCTAACGTCTATTTGCCGAAAAGTGAAGGAAAGGTAGCAAGAGCAAGGTATGGAGAATATAGCGGTTAAAGATCGTGTGCCTGTAGTGATGCCTGTTTATAGCAGAAAATAGTTTGTAAAAGCTTTAGTAAATATTGTGCTTTGTCAGGATTGTCGCAACATTGAACTATGGGTCCAATCATTTATTGGAGATATCAAGTCATTGCTTGTAAAGAACAGATGACTGATTGGATGGTTGCGCGCTATTATGCGGCCTATCAGAATCTAGTATTATATTGGATGAACCACGAAATATGGCTAATATTCGTCAAGCGCTTATATACTCATCTGCATCTCGCTACATAATGAGAGCAATCGGACTGGTTACCACAATGGTAATAGCCCGACTGCTCTCGCCAGATGAGATAGGAACATTTGCTATAGCTAGCGCTATCGTTATGATTATGAGTGAGTTTCGCCTTTTAGGTGCTGGAGCCTGGCTTATAAGGGAAAACGAAATTCCAAAAGAAAAAATACGCAGAGCGCTTGGTCTGACGGTTCTGATTTCGTGGGGGATGGGTGGGTCTTTGCTTCTCCTAGCCCCTGTGATATCAGGCTTCTATGATATACCTTCATTATCAACTGTGTTCCAGATTCTATCTGTTAGCTTCTTTCTTGCTCCTTACATAAGCATACCGACTTCACTGCTATCACGAGAATATGAGTTCAAGAGGTTGTTTTATATAAGGCTGGCTTGTACGCTATCGGGGCTATTGTGCACGATTTTATTGATTTTAAAAGGTTATAGCTACTATGCGCTAGCTTGGGGGTACACTGTTAATGTGCTAGTAGAATTTGTAATGATATCCATTATGCGCCCCAAGAACAGTCTTTGGATCCCTGCATTTTCAAATTTAAAGGAAGTCGCATCGTTTGGTGTTTTCAACTCAATATCAAATCTTTTAAAAAGAGCCACGGTTAGTATTCCCGATATGGTAATAGGTAAGATGGGGACGACTTTTCAGGTTGGGATTTTCTCAAGGGGGCTGGGGTTTGTTGAGTTTGTATCTCAAACTTTAATTACAGGAGTAAACCCTGTTGTGCTCCCGTATCTTTCTGATATTAAGAGGGCAGGGGGAGATATTAAGCAAGCTTATTTGAAAGCAACGGTTCTAATGGGGGCAATGGTCTGGCCTGTGCTTGTGGTGATTAGCTTGGCGAGCTTGCCCGCAATTAGAATTTTCTTTGGTGACCAGTGGGATGCGGCTGCGCCAATTGCAACATGGCTGGCTATCTGGGCTATGCTAAGATCTGTCCATTGGTTTTCCAACGATCTTTTCATGGCCGCTGGGCATGAAAAGATCATGGCGTTCAAAGAGGTTGTGGTTTTCTTGTTTATTCTGATTGCCTTGTTGTTTCTCTTTCCATATGGGCTGGCTATTGTTTCTCTTGGATTTGTTTTGGCTGGATTATTTGAGTTCATAATTACAACTGCCATTTTGAATAGGGTTTTTGGGCTTGGGTTTTTCGAAGTCTTTAGATCTTGGCTCAGCAATATATATATAACCGCTATATGTGGTCTTTCAGCTTTTTTTCTGCTGAGTTTTTACGACACCGAAAGTTTTGGATTTTTTATTCCTGTGGTCATGATCTCAATAGTTCTTCCTCCAATCTGGTTTGCCTGTTTATTTGTTTTCAAAAGCCCTCTATCAATCGAGGTTATGAAAGTGCTTAGAGCAATCTCGGAACGATGGAAGCCTGGCATTTGAGTGTTGATCGTAAAACATTTTAACCGGACAGTGCTATGGCAACTATTCTAATAGTACGAACAGATTTAAGCGATGTCGATACAGCTGGCTACAATAGCCAAGAGGTTGGATTGGCTCGAGCATTGAGCAGGCGAGGACACTCGGTGAAGATATTGACTGCCGGCGATCAACAATCTGTAGAGCAGTTTAAGGCGGGGTCCGGTGAAGCAGTCGAACTTATCCGCTGTCCTGTTTATGTTCTTCCGTTTATTAATATGCCAGTCTACAAAGGCTTTGATAGAATTCTGAAAAACTACAAAATCGATATTGTTCACGTAAATGAAGACATGTCGCCAGCATCTTATCAGGCAGCAAGATATGCATGGAGAAGAAGCATAGAGTTTGTTGTTTATCAAGGAATGTATAAATCGCTCTCAGGAAGGGTTAATCTAATATATGAGAAAGTTAACTCCGCATTATTGAGGCCGTTTATAATAAGCCATGTTAAATTGTTGCTTGCAAAGACGGCTGCCTCTGCTAATTTCGCTAAAGAAAACGGTTATCGAAATGTTTTTATTCTTCCTGTAGGAGTAGATATATTACCGTTTGAGGCTCCCGAGGATAATTGTTGGCGAACCACCCTGGGGATTTCTGAAGAAAAAAAAGTTATTTTATATGTAGGCTCACTCGAGGAAAGGCGAAATCCACTTTTCCTGTTAAGTGTATTAGCTCGCTTGCCTGATGAGTATGTCCTCGTGATTGTGGGGCGCGGTTCGCTATCTGGGCAACTGGCTGAAAAGTCAAAATCCATTCCGGGGCGAGTTTTTATTGTGGACTTTGTTGCTCAGAGAGAGCTGCCCTCTTTGTATAAAGAGGCATTCGTATTTTTGCTACCCAGCAGTTATGAAATATTTGGAATGGTTGTTCTTGAATCGCTTCTATTTGGTGTGCCAGTTATATCAACGGCTACGGCTGGCCCGTCACAAATTATATCAGATGAAAAACTTGGTAGAATCATAGATGGACTTGATGTTGAGCAGTGGTTAAAGGCCATAAAGCATTTTGATAATCCTTCCTTAGAATTGAGCAGTTATAGGTCCTTGCATGTTCATGATAATTACACATGGGACTCGATAGCTAAAAACTATGTTTTAAAGGTGTTGGGTGAACAATTTTAAATGGTTAGCTTTCACTTTAATTTTTTGTGTTTCTTTGGGTTTGCTATCGCTGTTTTTTGCCTATAAGAGCCCGCTTGCAAGATTTATTATAGCGGACTATTTTTTTGATGACGGATCCAAGGTGTTGGCAATAGGTAGCAGTACTATTTCGCTTGTGCCAGAGGAATACTTTGTGGCATGTGGTCAGCTGCGTCGTAGAGGTATTGGTAATAGCACTATTGATGACGCAATTAGATATGTAAATTTGGCGCCTAGATCAAACGATATATCAAGAGTTTTTGTTTATGTCGGTGAAAATGATATTCATTATGGGCAAGATGTTGATTTTGTTTTAAGTAGGTTGTTAGTTTTGATTGAAGGTCTGCTGAAAAAGTATCCAGATGGGGTGGTTCATTTGATAGCGTTGAAGTTGTCGCCTGCTAGGAGTGAGTCTCATGAATCATTTCTATCGTTCAATCAGCGTGTGAAGTATCACACTTTGATGTTTAATGAAGGCCGGGTTGTTTTTGAAAGCCACTTTCTTGGCATTGCTGAGGATAAACATTATTTCCTTGATGATATGGTGCATTTGAATGAATATGGCTACAGTACTGTTTTTTCATTTGTAGAACATCGGTGCCAGAAGTGATTCCTCGTATCTATTATTTAGACTCTATGCGAGCGACACTTATGGTGCTTGGCATCTTTTTGCATGCGGCAAATATATACGGAAGTGATCACGAATGGCTTATATCTTCTCCAGATAAGCATTATTTATTTTCGTTTCTTTCTGACTTCATCCATGCATTTAGGATGCCGGCCTTTTTCATGGTTTCTGGGTACCTGCTTTTCAAGCTCACTTTGTCATCCAGTGGCCCAAATGCAATTTCTCGTGTGAGACGGATCGTTATCCCATTCCTCTCTGTTGCCTTCACATTGAACGTGATTCAATATTATTTAGTTGAAGGTTTTAACTCGTCATTCGATGGATTCGAAAACTATTTTTCATCCGGCCGTTGGGTTTCTCATCTGTGGTTTTTGGTAAATCTTCTTTTTTATAATGTTATCGGTTTTGTGGTTATTTTTCTAAGCCCGGTTAGGGCGATTTTTTTAAGAGTTGTAGAGGCTCTAAAAACCTCAGCAATGTTTTTTGCAATGTTTTTTTTGTTTATGATCTTTTATTTTGCTTTGTTGTCTGTAAACGGCATGTTTAATATTTATTACAAGCCTTTTGGTTTGATAGGGTTTTGGTCTTTCGGTTTCTATTTCATTTTCTTTTTCATGGGATTTGTTTTTGCTGCTAATGACTCTGTTTATCAGCGCTTTATTTCTTCAAGTTGTGCACTTTTGATGACCTTGTTTTTCCTTTCTGTTAAGTTGATTGGTTGGTTTTTCGGCTTGGGTGAATTTGGGATATTTGGGGCTGTTAGTTTTTATTTATTATCTTTTGTATCTTGCCAGTGGTGCTTTGTATTTTTTTCAGTCTTTCTGGATAAGAAGATTGCAATTATGACGATGATTTCAAAATCCGCTTACACTATATATTTGTTTCACCACCTGCTCGTGATAGGCTTTGGTATTCTTCTCATTTATTTTTCTGTCAATTATTGGTTGTCGTATCCGATAATAATTATTTCTGTCTTTGTTTTGACGATTATTTTGCACAAGCTCGGAGCGCGTAGCTTTTTGTTTTTGTTACTTTTCAATGGTATTTCGAGAAAAGAGTATTCCTCAAAGTAATAAAGCTAAATTTCTTAGTAGCGAAGACGTCTTGAACGATACTGGCAATTTCTGTCTTAGCAACAACACTTAAAGGGTCTGACCTCATCAAACAGAGGGCGATCTGATGAAGGGTGTAAAGGCTTTGGTGTTAGTTCCTGTCGTTCTGACTGGGTGCCAATCCACCCAGCAAATCATCGACTTAGATAGCCTTCCTCCGACTGCAGCGCTGCCTCAAGAGAGCGTTGTAGGGAGTGTTGAAGCGTGGTACTGGGAGGGGGTTCCAGGGCGTAGAGTGGACGATCTCCTGATGGATCCGCGGTACCCGTCAAGGCCAGACGTGATTACCAATTTAACGGTGCTTGAAGGGGAGAGAAATCGAGGGGACAACTATGGTGCGGTTGTTCGTGGTTTCTTTTTACCACCGTTATCAGGCGACTACCAATTTTGGGTAAGCGGAGATGACGAAGTAAGGCTTTATCTTAATGATACCGGCATGTCGACAGATGCGCGGTTAATAGCCATGGCGCCTGCGGCGACTGGGTTTCGAGAGTACACGCGCTATACAAGCCAGCAAAGTGGGTTGATCAGCCTAGAGGCAGGCAAGCGCTACTATTTTGAGGTTCGTCACAAAGAAGCTACGGGGGGGGATCACTTTTCAGTTGCTTGGAAGCGGCCGGACGAAACCGTCGAGCTTATAGCCGGTGCGTCCTTGGCATCGTTTAGCCAGCCTCGATATCCACTTGATCAACAGAGTGCGCATGCTTATTTGATTGGGTATCGCATAGGCTATTTTGACGCCAGCCAGGGTTTGCGCGCCGATCCTAGCTACCCTCCGCTGGATGAAGATCAGGATGGAATTTACGACAATTGGGAAGTTTTTTATGGCCTTGACCCATCCGATCCCACTGACGCGCTTTCTGACGCCGATGGCGATTTTCTGACAGCCTACGATGAGTTTCTTCTTGGTACAGACCCGACTAACCCCGATACGGATGGCGATGGCGTTCCGGATGGGTATGAATACGCCTACGGGTTAGATCCGCTTGACCCAACAGATGTGCATCAGGATTTAGACGGAGACGGTTTTAGTGTGCTTGAAGAATATCTTGCTGGAACAGACCCTCTGGACCCTACTGATTATCCTGATATAGGACCTGAATACCTGAGTGGTTTTATCGGCCAGTATTTCAGAGGAACGGGTTTTGATGATTTCGTTGTATATAGGCATGACGAAGAGATTTTCTTCAATTGGGGTAGAGGCGCGCCAATGGAGGGAATGCCTGTAGATGAGTTCAGCGTTCGGTGGATTGGTGAGTTCATCCCGCCGCATTCTTCTGGTGAACGGGAGTATAGATTTGAGACAATTACTGATGACGGGGTGCGCCTGTACCTAAATAATGAAATTAGAATTGATAGGTGGCGGGACCAGGGGGCAACACGGTACACCGCATCGATTCAGCTCAGGCCGGATGAAGCGGTGCCGGTGGTGATGGAGTACTATGAGAATGAGCGGGGAGCAGTAGCTCAACTTGAGGTGTTTGATGGAGTCAGCGGAGTTAAGCTTGCTACCAGAGACCATTTTAGAGTCGTAGACCCATTGTCAGCGTCTGGCTTGGATTCTGATGGAGATGGAATACCAGACGCCTGGGAGGTACGCTATGGCCTTAACCCGTATCGCGAAGATGCGACAGATGTACTGAATTCAGCAGGAGTTACTGCTCTAGATGCATTCCGGGGTGGGTTGCACCCTTGGAGCTTGGAGCAGGTCGACCAACAAGGAGAGGGAGGTGCAGTGCCGGCGTTACCCAGCCCGGGGATAGATCAAGAGGTGGTTATAACAGGCACTGTTCGAATTAGTTGGGTTGCACCATTAACGCGAACTGATGGAAGTTCAATAAGCCTGAGTGAGATAAGTCATTTCTTAATATTGTATGGCATGGATGAGTCTGCAATGGATCGGACAGAAACTGTTCCACCAGATCAGAGCAGCTTTACCTTCGAAGGATTGGGCGAAGGGACGTGGTTCTTCCGTGTGCGAGTTATAGATGATGCTGGTAGGTCAAGCTCATTATCCGATATAGTAAGTTTCGTGGTTCAATAAATAGGCGCCTCCGTTTATGCCAATGGCAGTAAAGCAACGAACGACCGAACACGGCCATTGGAGGCGTACCCCCATCCAAATTGCTGGAGGCCGCTTAACCCTCTACTCAACAGGACGGTTAAAAATGGGGGGTACACTATTATCGCTGATTTTGGGAGTTAATCAGGGGTTCCTTAAATTAATGGGTCTTGCCAATAATTTGGTCTTGCTTGTAGTAATTGAAAATTATTAAAGCTGCTGGTTTAAATATTATTAATTTCGCTATTGCTTTCTCCAATAATGTTGCCCTTTGTTGGCAAGTGAAGCTGTTCTGGCAGTGAGATATATTGACATCACTAGTGATGACTGGATGAGCTCTGATATTTTTACTTTTTTAAATTTGCTCTTGGTCATTATTATAGTCGCAATGGATGCCGCTATGAGGTATAAGCCTATAGGTAGTATTGTTTTGAGAATAATTGACAGCAATAGAGCTGTAGTTATAGTGATGAGATTTATTATTAAAACCTTTGCCAGCTTTGATTCATTGACTGATTTTAAGTTTTGAAAGTCCTGAGACCCATGCCAGTACTCTCGCCTTATAAATTCTGTTATCGTCTTTGGGTATCTGCAATGGTATGCTTTAAGCTTTCTGTTCTCCTGTAATTTTGCTCCACTACTTGATGCTCTTTTGCAGATTTCATGGTCTTCGCCAGTGGTGAGCCTCTCATTAAATCCGCCAATCTCATCGAATAGGCTTCTGCTAATCAGCATATGGCCAGAGTTGATATAGTTTGGGCTTTGCTCTCTAGCCATTATATTAAACCAGAACTTGGCGAGGAAGGTTTCTTCTTTGCTAAGACACCTGCTGCCGGTGACTGATCTTAAATCATTGCTCATATCATTTGTCGCATTTTTGAACTCTTCGTGCCAGCTAATGTCAAGGGCTACATCTGCGTCAATAAATGCTAGATATCTACCAGATGAGGCCTTCGCGCCAATGTTTCGTAGAGCCGCAATAGTTACGTTAGGTTTGAAAATCGTAATTGCCCCATTTGAGGCTGCGATCTCTATAGTGTTATCGTTTGATCCATTGTCGATGACTATGATTTCATATGGAGTTGGACTTCCTGTATTCATTGAGGTTGTGATCGCGGCTATGGTGTTGCCAATATATTTTGATTCATTTAGGGTTGGTATTATGAATGATATTGTATTTTCTTGAATTTCGTTCATGGTTATCTTTTCCGCTCCTTTCGGAGCGGGCTATGGTTAGTGTTTAGTCTTTAGGGATTTTCTATTTTTACGTCAAAGGGAGGTGATGGCGGGCTCGCGGTAGAGCCTTTTACCGGTCCTATGATGCCAGACGCATAGAGCGATCTTCCGTAGAAGTCGCTATTAAAACCCTCTACGGCGGGCGCACTTCTCAAAGCTATGCTTTCTGGGACTACTATTTGATCTAAGTTTGTTTCAATGCTGAAGTTTAAGACTTCATCTCCATCAATTACTTGGTAGGCACTGTGCCCGTCAGGGAGTTCTGAAATATTCCATATGTTATTGTTTGTAGTGATTTCGGAATTTCCAATTACAGCCTGCATAATGAAGTCTGTAGATATTATGTTGTTGACCAATACTATCCCTTTTGGAATTATTTGGTCGGTAATTGATATTACCGCAGGTGCGGCGTACTCTCGGCTCGAGGCGTCCGAAACTTTTTCAATAAGGTTGTTGGCTATAAAAAAACTCCCATTTATGGCTCCCCCCAGTTTAATTGCGTAAGGTGCAGTCCCATTGTTTATTTCAGCAACTGGGCCTAATCCAGTGTTTACTAATATGTTTCCAACTATTTCAACGTCTGTTTCCCAGCAGGACTTATTCCTTGAGTGGTCTCTTGTTACAACATTTATTCCAGGTCCCCGTTGATTGCTGATATGATTTTTGTAAACCCTAAGTGTCCCGACTACATGATCGCACTGTGTGCTGTCAAAGGGAGACTGGTCATAGAAGTGGATTCCATATCGCGCTTTGTTATTTGTAAGCCTATTGTAAGCAAACTCCCAGGCGAGAGTGGGCTCTGATCCGTTGGCTGTTCGCTTTGTCATATACGTTGTATGATGGAAGTGGGATGTCTGAATGCACCCTAGATCGTCGATGTGATTACCAAAAACCTTCACATTGGAGCCGTCTATTCCGCCACTTACAATGCCGCCATGCCAACCATTTGAGCACTTGCCCTCGATGTCGGATATATAGTTTCCAATAATGCGCCCATTGCTGCTGGTTTTTATTTGCATTGTTGAATCAGAAGTTGAGCCAGCACCAAACGTTAGTGAGTTATCTCTAGGGTCGTCCAACAGTCCGCCATAAACACTAAATTTTGATACAACAATGCCTGATGAAAGGTAAGGGTGTATTCCCCAGCGTGGAGACCTCACAATTGGTCTTGTGTTTGGATAAGCCACTAAGGCTACCTGATTGCTAAGTGTTCCATTTATACTTCGGAGGAATAGACCCGAGTCGCGACCACCTCCACCATAACTTGGTTCCGTTACACCGTGTGAATAGACTAGATCTCCAGCTTGAAGTCTACCGTTTCCCGGGGCTTTGCTGTTAGAGTGCCAGCCGTTGAGATATCTCCAAGGGTTGGTAAACGTCCCGTCGCCCGTATCGTTGCTACCGCTAGCTTTAACGTGATAAATGTTGCCAGCCCTAACGGTGAAGCTGAAAGGGGGAGAGGCTATGCCATTGTCGTTTTCTATGTGGATGACTGCTGGTCCATTCGCTGATTTCGGTAGTGAGAATGATACTTCATATAGCTGATGTGAGCTGTAAAGGTCTGCCGGGCCTGATGGGCCTTGACCGTCTGCGCGCTTCCAGTAATAGGTGTGCGCTGCTTGCCGGGTTACACCCGCGCTATCGGTAATGAGCACTCTTCCGGGTGTGCCGGAGAGGTGGTATGCCCACACGGTGACGATAGCACCCTCGCCCTTGCCATCATTGAGCCCCTCACTGGGACCACTTATAAGATCTGAGAACGCGATCAGGGGCTGTGACTGTGCGGTCACGTTGGGTGCAAAGAAAATTACTGCCAGCAATAGCAGCAGAACTTGGTGTGATACTCTGATAGTCATTACGTCTACTCCAGATTGCGGGCTCTCCACTAAGTGTAGGCCCTAAATGTGGAAAATAATGGTGACGGGAGCCTCATCTTTCGATTGTTTTGTTCTGTATCCAGTAGGCTACATAACTAAACCTTATGCCTCTGAGGAATAGGTCGAGTCTTGATGAATTTTGCAGGATTTCCGCCCACTACCTCCCCTGGGGAGCACGCTTTTGTATAAACTGAGCCAGACGCTATGATGGCGTGGTCCGCGACGTTCGCCATTACAATACTTCCATTTCCCAGCCAGCAATCACTACCAATGGCAATTTTCTCAAACGCCCCGCCTTGCTCCTGTATCGGCTTGTCCGGATCGGAAAAGTCATGCTGCTTGCTGCCGCTCAATACGTGCACGCCGCTGCCCAGTAGGGTTTGCTCGCCGATGGTGCATTTGCCAATGTTGCACTGGGGGCCGATGTAAACGCCTTTGTGGATGGTGGTGTCCCAGTGGGAGAACACGGTCAGGAAGCCCACGGAGATTTCATCAGAGGTGTCGGGGCAGGCCAGGCGATAGAAGGCTGCACGCATGTAAATACCCAGCTTGCCTGGGATCAGGCTCAGGCCCTGCGAGAAGGACTGAAACGTAGCGTCCCTGCCGCCGACCAGGGCCAGTAATCGATACAGCAGATAGACCGGCAGTATAAGCAGCAGAAACAGGTTTTTGACGCTTCGTTTGATCAGGTAACGCAGGTTCATTAGCGGTCCAGCCTTGCATTGAGCCAGGCTTTCTCCCGGCCCGGGCGGAAGTTTAGCAGGCCTCTGATCAGGCGCTGGCTGATACGGGCAATCAGGGCTGGAAGGGACAGCGATGGCGGGTGTTGTCGCAGGCCATCCACCTGGTCTGTTTTCAGCGCTTCCTCCGGGAGTGTCAGGTCCGAGGTCTGATGGGGGCCATAGTTCTGCAGCAGGATGATCTGGATGCGGGCATAGTGACGCTCCGGGCTGTCGTTCAGTGTGCTGGCCACGTAGTCCATCCACTCTTGCGCCTTGGCCAGATATTGCGCTTTGTGGGCTGGATCAAAACAGGCTGCCTGATACATCAGCATGGCCTTGCGGATATCCTGCGCGGCCCAGGTGTGGTTGGCAAACTCCAGTTGCTCCGGGTGGCTCAGGAAAGGCTCCTCATGCAACACCATCCAGCGGGTGTAGTGCCGGAAGCAGGCGAGCGCGTACTGGTAGTGCCGGTCGTATTGTCCAAGCTCACCCTTCAGCAGCAGGTAACGGTTCAGGCTGGTTAACAGAATCAGATAATGCCAGCCAATCTCCACATCCAGCAGGTTGCGCTCAGCAATGCGGTCACCAGGGTGGAAGGTGGCTTCGATAACCACCTCTGCCCGGTGCAGCCAATCACTGCCCTGTTCAAGCAGGTGGGCATCTAACAGCGCATTGATATAGTTGCCGGTGCCGCGGGTGAAGGGATAGCGGTGCCGAGTGGGATGCTGGCGCTTGAGCAGCGCTTTCAGTTTCGGGATGTCATATTTTTTCAGTGCAAGGACCTGCTCCAGCAAGCCGCCACTGCCTTCATGACTACTCGCCATCCAGCCCGCGAGATCCAACACAGCCTGGCGGGATTCGGTGTGTCCGGTCAGCAGGTAATGGTAGTAGAGCCCGGTGGTGTAACAGTGTTCCGCAGCCGGTCCGCCACCCGTCTGCCCCGGCGTACTGCTGGTGTCATTGTGCCGGGTAAAGGTGCGGTGGGTGGCGGTATGGGCAGGCAAGTAGTGGTCCGTGTGCCAGAACAACCCGTGGTTGTACTCGCCCCGGTCCTCCTCGGTGTGGTAGATGTCGATATCCACCACATGCTGTGCAAGCTCATCCATCAGCTGAAACCAGCGGCTATCACCGGTTCTGGCAAATTGCCGGGCAAATCCGTACAGGGCATCGTATTGGTTGTTGTAATGGGAGATCAGCGGCGCTTCACCCTCAGGCTGATAGAGGGTTTCGTGATCGGCGAAGATGTCGCCAAAGTTGCGCCAGCCGTACTCGTCAATGACTTCGCGTTTGGCGAAAAAGTTCTGAGGCCCGTCCAGGCTCTCTTTGAGGAGTCCATCCAGGGCATCCGCCGGCGCTTGCGCTTTGAACCAGGGGAAGGCCTGCGCCTGCTCGTAGATTGTACTTTCCAGTTGCGGTGTCAGGGGCGCGTAAGCCCAGCCCAACTGAGCGTCAGGGTTGTTGTAGCTGATTAGACAGCGCAGGGTTTTGCGCTCGCCCCCTTGCAGTTCATAGCTGCGTTGGTGGGGTTGCCGGGGGAACAGGCCCAGGCTCACGGTGCCATTGTGGTAACTCAGGCTGCTGGGGAAATTCTGCCAGAAATGCGGCATGGCGACCTGGAGGTGGAGGTCTTGATCTGCCAGGGTGAGTAATGGATTTGCCCTGTCCCCAGTGAGCAGGTCGCCATTGGCCTCAAGTTGATAACCGCGATAGTGAGTGGTTACTTCGCCGCTAGCGTCTACATGGTTGAGGCTTTGCCAGTTGTCCCCGCCGCTGGAGTCCTGAAACAGGGTGATAGCCGCAGCGGTGACAGGGTGGCTGTCTGTCAGGGCGTCTGCCAGCAGTGCCGCCGGCGCTTCGCTGCCAGTCGCTACCGAAACCGTCAGGCTCTGAAAGTGGATAGACCCTTCATCGCCCAGATCCCATAGACCGCCGCGGTGTTTGGCGCGTTTCGGGTTGTGGGTGGTGAGCCTCATATCCACCAGCCCGGTATGCAGGCAGATGGACAGGGTGCAGTTAAACCTGGCCAGGTGCGAGCCGTCTGCCCGCTGCCAATGCCCTGTCAGGGAGGCCTCGGTGAAGACGGGGCCGTCGTTAGTTAGTTGCCAGTCGGATTCCGCTACTGCCGTGCAGGGCTCGCCGTCAGCGTCCTGTAAGCTCGGTATGGTGATGCAAGGGTGCTGTGCGCCGTGTCGTTGCCAGGATAGCTGCTGTTTGTGGAGCAGGATGCTTCCGGCAGTGGTTTTAACAAGCCAGCCTTCAGCATGTTCAGCGCAGGCTGCGGTCGCCGCTTCTTTTTGGCTCTGGGGCGCCAGATGGAGTGTCTTGCGCTGGTTGGGTTGTAGGTGGATGCTTGTTTGCACCATGGCCCATCGCACACTGCCATCTGGCCAATGCGTCAGCGGTGTGATCTGTACGGGTAAGCTGTGTGAGATATCGCTGGTTTTGTCGCTGAGTGCCAGCGCGGCACAGTCTCTTAGCTGCCCCTGCCGAAAGGGAATGCCAATGCGAACAGGCTCACCAGCGCGTGCCAGGCCGTGGTTTTCATCTAGTCGAATGGCGATCGGGTCCATGTGTAAGCCTACAGCTCAACTCCTTCTGGGGCGTATAGCATAAGCCCATGCGCCCGGTAACATAAAGTAACATTTTGCCTGTTTTTACTGCTGCTGTCTGCGTCTGTGGTCAGGCGCTTTTGCCTTTACGCAGAGTCCGCCACAGGTAGCCTATCTGCTGCCATTCCGCCGTGTGCTTTAACAGTAGCCAGGAGAGCACACCTGTCAGCGCTGCAGCCAGGATGACGAAGGTAGTGCCCAGCGTGAAAAACGCCAGCAAAAAGTGATACTCAGCCAGATTGATCTGCCTGATAGACCAGGCCGCTAGCGCTGTGCTGATGGTGGTGGGCAGGCATAGGTAGGCCAGCCGTATCAAACCAAAGCGGGTCTGTCGTGCCAGTATTATTAACAATGCCGCGGTGGTGGCGACAGCCAGCCAGCCCCTGGCCCAGGCCATGGATTCGAGACTTTCTCTGGCAACGGTCCAGAGCACGGCAATAATGATGACAGTCGATATCACATCAAAGCCAAACAGCAGCTTGACTCGCCCCTGGGCAATCACCGCGTCGCTGATCAACGCAAACAGACAGAAGGTAAAAAAGAACAAGCCGAAGGGTGCCAGTAGGGGGGCAAAGGCGCCCCAGTCCGGGCCGAGCAACACCCGTACGATAAGCTCCGGATACATCATAATAAAGGCGGTGACAGGTGTTAGCAGGGTGATCATGATGGCGAGGCTCAGCCGGACCCTGTAGGCCAGCGCGTCAGCCTGCTTTTTGCTCTCGGCAATGGCGGCCAGCAAAGGCTCGCTCATTGGGATAATGGCTGACAGCGCCGGCAGCAGGCTGACTTCCCGTACCAGGTTGTATCCCCCCAGCTGGGCGGTCCCGAACCAGCGGGAGACCATGAGGTTGTCAATCTGTGAGCGGGTAAAGCCCACGATGCCCCGCAATACCAGCCATTGTGAAAACTGCCATTGTTGCCGAAGGTGGATCAGGGTCCAGCGAGGTCGGAAGCTGTGAACCCGGTACGAACCCACAGTGAAAATCACCGCTGAAACCAGCGAGCCGGCAATCACCGCCCAGTGGCTGGGGCTGATCAAGGCCCAGGTAATTACGGTGATAAAGGACAAGCCCTTTTGCCACAGGGTAAGGCGAAACAGCGGGCGATAATTGATTTCTTTGGCCAGCAGCATCATGCCGGGTGTTTTCAGCGCCCGCAGTGGCAAGGTCAGTGCGGCAACGCTTAAGGCGAGGGTGAGGGCGGGGGTGTCAAAAAAACGGGCAATCGGATTAGCGAGCAGAATAACAAGCAGGCACATGCCTGACTTGATGGCGATATCCATGCTCCAGGCGGTGTTCAGGTCGTCATCCGAAACCTGGCTTTTCTGGATGATGTACTGTTGGTTGCCGGTTTCCACCAGCAGCTCAAAAAATTGCAGCGCGATAACCACCAGGGCCACCACGCCGAAATGTTCGGGCAGCAGCAGGCGGGCGAGCACCAGTGTGCTGATAATCCCGAGCCCGCGCTGGACCAGTTGCAAGCTGAGTAACAGACCTGCGCTTTTCAGAACCCGGAGGCTCGCCGACATAAGTTAACGACTATTCAGCTGGATGGCGGTTTTTTGCTGGGTCATTGCTTGCAGGGCGTTCTCGTCGCACGCCCGCTGGCCACAGCTTAGCATCAGGGTTACCAGCGCAAACCGGGTTTCTCCGGTCAGCGTGGCCGGGATCTGCAGCAGCTTGGCGTCACGGTAGTTGGACGCACGGTAGTTGCCGACCTGGTACCACTGAATCATAGCGACTTGCTGGCGATTCAGCAGGTGGCGGTAGATGCGAATGTTGCCTTGGGTGTCTGTCAGTATCCACTCTTCCCGATCCACCGGTGGGCGCATGTAAGGTACCAGTTTGTTGTCGGTGTCTGAGCGGCGGCTCTGGGCCAGTGAAATCCAGACCCCCTCAGGAGTTTGCCAGACCTCATGCTGCATGGCGGCGGGCAGGCGCATGGTGAGGGGCAGGCCGCTGACGGTTGCGGCTTGCAGGTTGCTTTCTGTCAGCGCCCAGGCGGGTTTTTCAGATCCGGTCAACTGCGCTGCGTTAATGGCAACCGGGCCAAGCAGCAGCGCGGCACCTGCGAATACAAAACCCGCGCGCAACAGATGCACAGGCTGTTGCTCGGCGGCTGCAGAGCGTTTCACCGCAGGCGCCAGAAACAAAGCGGGCAGGATAAAGGCGGCGTAAACAATCCAGCCCATGGTTTCATGGTCGTACAACAAGTCGCTTTGCATCTCACTTTGATAGCCCACCACCACCAGAATGAAAATGCGGACCCAGTTGGCCATCAGGCCCAGCATCATGGCACTGGCCAGCAGGGCCAGCCAGCCTTTCCAGCGGTAGTCATTGAGGATGGACATCATCATGGCCAGCAGGATGGAAATGGCAAAGTAGCGGATGCCGGAACAGCCATCGGCGATCACCAGCCGCCCATAAGGCAGGGTGATGCTGCTGCCTTCGATCAGTGCTGTCATACCAAACCACCGCACTACTTCGCCGACCACCACGCTGGCAATATGTACCAGCAGCGGCACGATGTCTGCCCAGATCGGCAGGGACAGGCCCAGCAACAGGATATAGGGTAGTAGCCGCAAGGCGGCGGGCAGGCCGAGGAGTGTCCAGGCGGTGGCGGCGACGCCTGCTGGCAGCATCAGATAGGCCAGGGTGTCGATACGGACCAGTTCCAGCAGACCCCAGATGAGAACGGTACCCAGCAACAGGATGCCGCCGGTTTTGGAAAAATGATGTTGGCTATCCGGTGTGCGTGGGGGGTGGATAAGTAATAGCCCCAGATAGATAACAAAGGTTGGCAGGCCGTGTGCCAGCACCTGTTCCCACTTCAGCCATTCCAGCAGGAGTCGGTACCAGGTTGGCAGGAACAATAGAATGGCGACCGCCGTGACCACCAGGTAAGGGCGAGAGAGGGGAAGCTGGTTGAGTGTTGTCCTTAACATCGCACAAACGCCTGACAGCCGGTTTACGAGCAAGCATACTGCTTGGCGAAGCTTAGAAAAAGCCGTGTGTCGAAAAATTTAACAGCCCCGTGAGGGGCTGTGAGCGCGCAGAAAAAAAGCCAGCCGAGGCTGGCTTTTTCCGTATCGCTAAGCCTTAGGCTTTGCGACGACGCGCAGCGCCCAGGCCAAGCAGGCCAAGGCCCAGGAGGGCGAGGGTGCCGGGCTCAGGTACGGGTACGAAACCGTTTACCATGATAACCATATCGGCAAAGTCGAAGTCTGAGTTGGCGTAAGCCAGATCTTCCCATGCCAGGATGTAGTTTTCGCTGGTGAACTGGTTGTAGTTACCGTCGCCGTTGGCGTCGATCATGTCAGCGCCAGTGCCGCGGAAGGCGATCATGTGCTGGTCGCCGTTGTTCAGGCCTACCTGCGAGTAGAACGTGTTGTTCTCGGGGGTGCTCAGGTAGAAGCCAAAGTTGCTGGAGCTCAGAGTTTGTTGGGTCTGGCTCAGGAACATACCGTTCGCATCAAACAGGGTGGCAACAAAGTTGCTGCCAATCTGCTGCAGGGTAGCACGGCTGCCGGCAGCGGCAGGGCCGTCGAACAGCTGCAGGGTGTTGCCGACATTGTTGATGTCGTAGATGCCAAAGGTGTTCTGGTTGGCAAAGCCTGCCAGCTCAAACATCATGACCGCGGTACCACCGCCCACTGCGTCCATGGTCCAGACGGAGGAGGGGTTGTACTGGTTCAGGTTAACGTCCTGGCTGAAGGTGCCGCTTTGTGTTGCTGCATCCAGACCGTCCTGCAGTGCAGAGCCTTGAACAACTACGTTGGCTGAGGCTGTTGCCGCGAAGGCTGCGAAGCCAAGCGTCATTGCGAATTTTTTGAAGTTCATGGTGTTCTCCATTCGTTACAGTTGCTTTCCGTGCAGCCCAGCTATCTGCGTGAGACCTGAGGCTTTCCGTCCCACCCTCGCGGATGGTTTGGCGTTTGATCGGGAAAACCTTCCCTGACCTTCCGTTAAACAAGCCAGTATTGTGCCAACTTGAAACTCACTTAATTATCAGTGAGTTATTGCGTGGCGTGTTCCGGGGGTGTAAAAGAATTCGACGTCAAGTTTTTTGTGGGGCGATGGCGGGTTTGCGCTCGCGCAGGGCTTGCTGATGGATTGGAATCTCCGTTTGTCATCCTTCGACAGGCTCAGGGTGAACGAGGCAGAGAAGGTGGGGGTGAGCGGGCGGTACCGTGCCCGGGGCTTGGCATGAGCGCGTGGACGCGCGCCTGCCGAAGGGGTAGGGGTGTTGCCTAGAGCGCTTGTTTCACCTTTTCCAGATTCTCACGAATCTCGGTGCTGCCGGGCTCCAGTTCAAGCGCGCGTTCAATCAGTTCCTTGGCGCGCTGGTGCTGGCCACCAAGGTGGAGTACCCAGCCATAGGTGTCCAGGATCGCGGCGGTATTAGGCGCGATATCGTTGGCGCGGGCGGCGAGTTCCTGGGCGCGGTTATTGTTCCGCTCCCGCAACAGCCAGGCCATGTTGTTGAGTGCCACCACGTTGGTGGGCTGCAGTGTCAGCAGGCGTTCGTAGGTGGCTATAGCGCCTTCGTCATCCTGCTGTGCCATCTGGTGGTTTGCCCGTGCCAGGAAGGCGGCCGGACTCTCTGGCTGACGTTCGACCCAGGTACGGGTGAAGCTGTCCACTTGCTCCGGCGCCTCGGTGGTTGCAATGCCGATGAGTGCGGGAAGCAGGCGGATATCATCGTTGGCTGACCACTGTGACTCCAGGAGTACCCAGGCTGCGCGCCGGTCGTCGTTCGCCTGATGGAGGCGGGCGCGTACCAGTACGGTTTCGGTGCGCTGGCCAAAAACGCTCTCCACATCATCAAGTACCGGGAAAGCGTGTTGCGGCCCCTTTTCCAGTGCGGCCAGGGTAACGGGGATCAACGCGAAATTCAGGTTACCGGGGTCCAGCGAAACAGCTTCCTGGGCGCGGGCTTTAGCGGTACGCCAGTCTTGTGCCTGTGCGGCTTCTTGCGATTCGCTGGCTTTGAGTTGTGCGTTGACGGAATTGATCAGGCGGTTGTCCTGTGCTGGGTGGTTTTGCAGCAGCGTGCGCGCCTCATCCCGGCGTTGCTGTTGCAGGCGTATGAGGGCCGCCAGGCCGGTGGCATTGGCGGACAGCTCTGGCTGTTTGTCCCTCAGGCTCAGCAGCCAGTCCACCACTTCATCGGGTGTGTGCTCACTGGCGTATACCCGGCCGGCCTGCTGCAGGGGCACGGGGTTGTCCGGGTTCAGCACGGCAGCCTTGATCATAACGTCAATCGCTTGCGCGTTCTCACCGCGACGCTGATGGATAGTAGCCAGGGAAATCAGCGGTGCTTGCCAGTCCGGGTGTGCCTGGGTGAGGCGCTGCAGGCGGTTGATGGCGGCTGCTTCATTGCCGAGCCTGAAATCTGTCAGGCTGGCCAGGAGCACCGCCTGGCGCTCATTGCCATAGCCATTGATCAGCGCCTGTTTGATTTCTTCCGCTTCGTTTGTGGCGCCGGTTTCCAGCAGCAATGAAAGGTAGAAGTTGGTGGTGGGCCAGTCGGTGGGCAGCTCGGTGAAGGCTTTGCGCAGGTGGCCCAGGGCTTGTTCCTGCTGGTCTCTGGAGGCGTGGTGCTGTGCCAGCGCCAGGCGCAGGCGTGTGCGGCTGGGGTCCAGGGTCAGGGCTTTGTTCAGGCTGGCAATACCTTGCTGGTGGTGCTCCACGGAGGCCAGCGCCAATACACCATACATGGCGAGAATATCCACGTCATTGGGGCGTGCTTCTGCGGCACGGGCCAGCACCTGCAGTGCCTCATCCCGCTTCCCCTGGTCAATCTGTGCGAC
Source organism: Marinobacter sp. (assembly GCA_022565395.1). Taxonomy (GTDB): domain Bacteria; phylum Pseudomonadota; class Gammaproteobacteria; order Pseudomonadales; family Oleiphilaceae; genus JAIUMV01. The sequence continues at coordinate 4,632 of JAIUMV010000014.1, read as the reverse complement.
GGCTGCAGCACGCAGGAAAGGGGTTGGGGTTGTTTCAGCATCAATGCGGTCAACCAGTAGCTGGTCAACCTGACCACGCTCGCCTGTCTGCAGCTGCAACGCGCCCAGCATCATAGCGACCCGGTCATCGTCGGGGAATTGCAGCATCAGCTCTTCGAGCATGGCGCGGGCGCTGTCGATCTCGCCCCGGTTGATGGCTTCAACCACGGCCTCTGCCCGGTCGCGGACTTCTGAACTGCTGTTTTCGGCGAGGATACGGTTATAGATGGCGGCTTCTGTAATCATGCCGCGTTCTGTAAAGGTGCGTGACAGCAGGCTGACCACGTTGCGGCGAATGGGCAGAAAGACGTCCGCAGTGGGCAGAACCGTTGTGGCGGTGGTCAGCGTTTCTGTAGCCGCTTCGAGGCGCCCCTGGCGGTACTGGCTGAGGCCCAGAAGATAAAGTACTTCGGGGTGCTCGCCATTGCGCTCGCGCCATTGCTCAAGGGTTGATTGGGCAGCGGCAGCGGCATTGCTGTCCAGCAGTGCGCGGGCCAGGCCCTGGGTGGCTTCCCGGTGGTCCGGGCTGGTGTTCAGTACGGACCGGAAAGCCTCGGCAGCCGCGTCCGGCTGGCCTGACCTGCGCAGTACTTCGGCCTGCAGGGTTTGTTTGTCCAGTTGCTCAGCCTGCTCGGTGGGGGCGTACTGGTTCAGGGTGTCCCGGGCCGAGAGGTGCTTGCCCTGCATGATGTAAGCCTGTGCCAGCGTCAGCGCCATGGTGTCGGCGTAATCGGCCATCCAGGGTTCCAGCAATTCTGCCGCCTCACGGGAAGCGCCAATGCGGATATAGGTTTCTGCCAGGGTTTTGACGTGTTCGGCGTTGCCTGGCTCTTTTTGCAGCGCGTTACGAATCTCCAGCAGGGCAGAGCGGTATTGGCCCTGGTTGGCAAAAGTTTCAGCCCGGTCAATATGCTGTTGGGCGACTTGCTCGGTATTCTCGCGGCTACAGCCGGTGGCAGACAGCAGGGCTATGGTGAGCGCGCTAGCGACGAAGAGTTTGCGTTTCATTGTCATATTCGTTCCCTCGAGGTGAGCCCCGGGCGAGTGGTTTTTTTGGCGAATTGGCCAATTATTATTCGCCCAACATATACGTATTGTTACTTGTTACGCAACAGGTTGGAGAGTTTCGGATTGGGCCTTTTTGCGCGGCGCAGGAGAACAACTATTTTGCCGATACTTTGCACCAGTGTGGCGCCTGAGGTGTTGCACAGCTCGGTGATCACTTCCTGGCGAACCTCACGGTCCGGGTGGGCGATTTTGACCTTGATCAGTTCGTGGTCGTTGAGCGCGCGGTCCAGCTCCTGCTGCAGGCCTTCGCTGAGTCCTTTGTCACCGATGATTACGACCGGCTTCAGCTGATGTGCAATCGTGCGGTAGGAGCGGCGCTGCTCAGGGGAAAGATTCATAATGGATTCTCTTAATGATGGTCATTGGGGATTCGGTGACGGCAATTAGCAGGGCTATATGCTTATAATGGGGATTGTATCAAAGGCTGAGGGGATTTCCCTCCATTGGGTTGCTTCCGGGTGTGGTTGCTTTGCCTGAGCTGCTTTCAGGTGGTGGTAGGCAGTGGCGCTGGTGTTGAACTCTTTGATGCTTCGCTGGTCAATACCGCGCATTGTATTCGCGGGAAGTGCCCCCATTATCGTCAGAGGTCGCCTGCCCTTTGCCGTGGTTCCGGGTGGGCTGTTTGTGGTGGACAGGCGTATAAATGGTGTAAGGTGTAAGCGGGCAGCTCTTAAAAATGGCAGTCTGACAAATTCACAGGTGATGACCCTTGAACGATATGGCAAAAAATCTGGTTCTTTGGCTGATAATCGCCGCTGTTTTGTTGATGGTATTTCAGAATTTTACCCCGACAACCAGTGGCCAGGCGGTAACCTACTCCCAGTTTGTGGAAATGGTCCAGCAGGGGCAGGTGCGTCAGGTGACCATCGATGGGCTCAAAGTCCAGGGTGTGCTGTCTGATAACTCACGGTTTGAGACCGTGCGCCCGCAGGTGCCCGATAACAAATTGATGGACGACCTGATCGTTAACCGCGTAGAGGTTATCGGCAAGGAGCCGGAGCGCCAGAGTCTCTGGACTCAGTTGCTGGTGGCGTCCTTCCCGATTCTGATCATCATTGCGCTGTTCATCTTCTTTATGCGCCAGATGCAGGGCGGTGGTGGTGGCAAAGGGCCCATGTCCTTTGGCAAGAGCAAAGCCCGTTTGATGAGTGAAGACCAGATTAAGACCACCTTCGCTGATGTGGCGGGCGTTGAGGAAGCGAAGGAAGATGTCAAAGAGATCGTTGATTTCCTGCGTGACCCCAGCAAGTTTCAGCGCCTGGGTGGCCGGATTCCCAAGGGCGTGCTGATGGTTGGCTCTCCCGGTACAGGTAAAACCCTGCTGGCTAAAGCGATTGCAGGTGAAGCGAAAGTGCCTTTCTTCTCCATCTCCGGCTCGGATTTCGTGGAAATGTTCGTGGGTGTAGGTGCATCCCGCGTGCGTGACATGTTTGAGCAGGCGAAAAAACAGAGCCCCTGTATCATTTTTATCGACGAGATTGATGCCGTCGGTCGTCACCGGGGCACAGGTATGGGTGGTGGTCACGATGAGCGTGAACAGACCCTCAACCAGCTGCTGGTGGAAATGGACGGTTTTGAGGGCAATGAAGGCATTATTGTCATCGCCGCGACCAACCGTCCGGACGTGCTGGACCCTGCCTTGCTGCGACCAGGGCGTTTTGACCGTCAGGTAGTGGTGGGTCTGCCCGATATCATTGGGCGTGAGCAGATCCTCAAAGTGCACATGAAAAAAGTGCCGCTGGCCGATGGGGTGGATCCGGTGCTGATTGCACGTGGTACGCCGGGCTTCTCCGGTGCGGATCTGGCCAACCTGGTTAACGAGGCGGCCTTGTTTGCGGCTCGTAAGAACCGTCGTCTGGTGTCCATGGAAGAGTTTGAGCTGGCCAAGGACAAGATCATGATGGGCGCTGAGCGCAAATCCATGGTCATGAATGAGAAAGAAAAGCTCAACACGGCGTACCACGAAGCGGGTCACGCCATTGTTGGCCGCCTCGTGCCGGAGCATGACCCGGTTTACAAGGTCAGTATCATTCCGCGCGGTCGCGCACTGGGTGTGACCATGTTCCTGCCGGAAGAAGATCGCTACAGCCACAGCAAGCGCTTCCTGATCAGTTCGATCTGCAGCTTGTTTGGTGGCCGTATTGCTGAAGAGTTGACCCTGGGGTTTGATGGCGTGACCACCGGTGCGTCTAACGACATCAAGCGTGCAACCGAGCTGGCCCGAAACATGGTCACCCGTTGGGGCTTGTCTGAGAAACTGGGTCCGCTGCAGTATGACACTGACAGTGAAGAGCCCTTCCTGGGTCGTGCTGCTGCCACTGCGCATACCGTTCACTCCCCCGAGACTGCCCAGCGGATCGACGAGGAAGTACGGAATATCATTGATAGCTGTTACGAAACGGCCAAGCGCTTGCTGATTGAAAACCGTGACAAGCTGGATATGATGGCTGAAGCCTTGATGAAGTACGAAACCATCGACCGCTTCCAGATTGATGACATCATGGAAGGCCGGGTGCCCCGTGAGCCGCAAGGCTGGGGTGACGGCGGTGGTTCCGCTGGGGGTACCAAGACTGAGCAGGACGAGTCCGGCAAGCTGGATACCAGCGAAAGCGACGAAACCGAAGGCGGCGTAGGCCGCCCGGCCGGAGGCCATTGAGGCCTGGAAGAGCTTGTGTTTTGATAGCTATAACGCCGCCCCAAGGGGCGGCGTTTTGCTTGAGGGGGATCTTTTATTCCCTCTCCCTTGAGGGGGTGTAGGCGGAAAAGCGAAGCACCGCTTCGCCCGCCGGAACGTGGCGGGTCAGCGTTGTGTTCTTGGCTTTTTGATCCCCTCTCCCTTGAGGGGAGAGGGGTAGGGTGAGGGTGAAAAAACACGCGAAGCAACGCTTCGTCAGCCCTTGTGCTGTGGCTGTGTTTCAGTTGGATAGCGATGGCCCCTGCCGGGGCCGCGTTAGCCACCCTCGCCCCAACCCCTCTCCCCTCAAGGGAGAGGGGCTATGACGGGTGCAAGTATCGATGTCCCGGTGGTGTTGCCGTTTTGTTCCCGCTCCTTTGAAGGGGTGGGGGCGGAAAAGCGAAGCACCGCTTCGCCCGCTGGAGCGTGGCGGGTCAGCGTTGTGTGCCTGGTTTTTTGATCCCCTCTCCCTTGAGGGGAGAGGGGTAGGGTGAGGGTGAAAAAACACACGAAGCAACGCTTCGTTAGCCCTTGTGCTGTGGCCGTGTTTCAGTTGGACAGTGATGGCCCCTGCCGGGGCCGCGTTAGCCACCCTCACCCCAACCCCTCTCCCCTCGAGGGAGAGGGGCTATGAAGGGTGTAAGTATTGATGTCCCGGTGGTGTTGCGGTTTTGTTCCCTCTCCCTTGAGGGGAGAGGGGTAGGGTGAGGGTGAATAAACACACGAAGCGAAGCTTCGTCAGCCCTTTAGCTGTGGCCGTGCTTCAGTTGTATAGTGATGGCCCCTGCCGGGACCGCGTTAGCCACCCTCACCCCAACCCCTCTCCCCTAGAGGGAGAGGGGCTATGACGG
>JAIUMV010000013.1 GCA_022565395.1 Marinobacter sp. | reverse complement strand
GAACATCCTGGTTGGCAAACGCGAGGCGGACCTGTTCACGGGCGCCGACGTTCTTCAGGTTTACCTTGTTCGGCGGTAAGTTGTACTGACTGGTGGTGTTGACCACATGGGCTTTGAGCATGGCCCCGTGCTGCACTATGCGAGTACGGCCGCGCAAGAGATCGCGGGTGGCGCGCATCTCCTTGGGATAGACGTAAGCCAGCGGGAAATTGCCGCCACGCATGAGCATGGCGATCTTGAAGGAATCGATGCGGTCGTTCTTGGTTTTGCCGCCGTGGATAGCCTTCATGTAGAGTGCATGCCCCAGAATGAAGTTGATCCCGTGCTCTTCACACAGATCGGAGATCCAGTACCAGCAGTGCATGCACTCAACACCCACAACGAGATCATCACGGAAGGGTTCGAGGGTAGCCAGCAAGGGTTCCGGGCGGGCTTTGATTTCCTTGTGCAGCAATACCTCGCCTTGTGGGTTGATGATGCAGACATACAGGCTGCGGGCGTGCAAATCGATTCCACAATAATGGCGGTGGGTGCTATGGTAAAAGTTCATGAGTCTTCTCCCTTGTAGTGCTTGGTCGCCTTCCAGCTTAGCGGGCAACCGCTGAGCTGGGGAGAAGGCTCAATCAGTATCAATGCATTGCAGCGGACAAGCCGCTGAATGCGGCGTTATGAGCCATGAGGATCGCAGATAGACATGAAAAAATGGCTTGAGGAAGCAAAAGGCTCGCTGGCAGAGGCCATGGAAGCGGCAAGGATCGGTGAAATCCCGGCCCACAATCTCTATATGGTTGCGCCTCTGATCTACTCGAAGAGAAACAACATGAACAACGATGCTCTCGTTCAGGAAATGGCGGATGAGAATGAGGAGCAGGTACAAAGAGACCGGGCATATGATGAGAGTTCAAAGGATCAGTACAAGTTCCATTATGTTGCCTCATACCTCTTTTGTTTTGTGGTTGCCGGAAAAATAGAAGAACGCAAATACGACGAGATAATGGAATACGTAACCAGCAAAATGGACTTATTCACCGATGATTACGGCCTCGAGTAGAGCTCATAACCAGGCCAGTCACGGCGACGCCTACTGCATTGCGGCTTCGCCTCCATTTCGTAGCCGCGCATGCTGGCTGGCGTTAGCCATCAGAGTAACTAGAAAATATTTCATCATGTCAAAGCAATCAGAAAATCTAAAAATCGGCCTCCTGGATAATGGATCTCATTCATTAAAAAGAGGTTTTGAAATGTGGACACAATGGGAAGAAAGCGAAGATGCTTGGCTTTTAAAAGAGGCTGTTATTTGGGTTCATCACGGTATAGAGCTAGTTTTAAAACAGCTATTAGTTCAAACGAACGAGTTTTTGGTATTTCAAGATGTCAATAAAGCTGTTGAAAGGCTCGGAATCCTTAGGAAGAAAAACGGAATGAAAAATGCCGGGGTTCTGGATCTATTTGATCATGATGATAAAGTTATGTCAGTGGGTTTTAGTAATTTAATCGAACGTGCAGCGATAACTTTATCCATTTGTGAACTTGAAGATGGTGGGTTATTAAGGTCATATATTGATCGCCTGACTCGATATAGAAATAAAATTGTCCATTTCTCTCTAGAGTTGGACGTGATGGAAGTTTCAACTTTATTGTCTGATCTTCTTAACCCTCTATTATCTGTACTAAGTAGAGAAATAAATGACATAAAATTCAAGCAAATAGTCATCCCGGAAATCCGAAAGTCGGCTCAGCCGATACAGAGATATTTGGAATCTGTGAGAGGTAATATTGTGGAGAGCGCTATAGCTGCTACTAGAAAAGCTTTATCTCCAAAGGGTAATGGTAGGGCTGGAGTAGTGGTTCAAGTGGCAGGCAGCGGCTTGAGTGTTTCTTTGTTGATATACCTAAAAGAAATAAAAAAACTGGATCTATTTGAGGGGCGTCCTGTCGTTATCCTCGTCGACAGAAAAGATCTAGAGGGACAATTGCTTAACATTATTTCGGAGAACAGTGAATTTTGCCCAATAAACCCGAGCAGTAAAGACGAATTGATTGAGCTTTTAGATTCAAAAATATATAACGTTATAATAACGACTATTCAGAAAATTCAACCTAATGATTTAGCTGATAAACCCCTCTTGTTCATTGCTTACAATTTACACACTGCGGTAGAGAAATTTTTTTCTTATCCGTCCATAGGTACCTATATCCTATTTTCTAATATCCTCTCACCTAAATCTATTGAGGTTTACGGTGACGTTGTCGGTTTGTATAACCTTCAACAAGCAATACTTGATGACGTACTTTAGCCATTTAAGGTTGAAATATTTAAATCTCCCCTAGAGCAAGCTGGTTCTTGTAGACAGGTCGATGAAGAATTACTCGAACTTGGTGGTGATATCGGGCGTACACATAGAAGTCTGTCTTTTCTAAAGGCTTGTGCTCTTGAAATTATTCAGCATTTTGAAGTAAAGAAGCTGAGATCAAACGGTAAGGCAGTCATTATCGTTAGAGATTTAGAAGCTGCGAATCTTATGTTAAAGTGCATATTAGAGTTAAAACCAGACTGGCGAGAATTGGACTTCCGAAATGAGGTTGTCAGTTCAATATCATCGTGCAATTCATTCGATGAACGTAATTTTATACTCCGTAGGTTTCAGGATATAGGTAGCTCTCTTTCGCTATTGATTGGTACAGGAATTTACTTGGTAGGTTATGATAGTCGTAATATTAATACAATCTACGTGACTTGCACAATTTCGAATCAATTGCAGCATAGACTTGCAGGCTTAGCAAGTCGATACAACGAAGGTGAATCTGGAAGTACAATAGTAGATTTCATTGGTTTAGATTGGTTGATTGAATAATCAGGCTAACAAGAGCTTCCGGTCTGACGCCAAAACCTCCGCGTTTTTTTGTCACTCGCTGCGCTCAAACATTAACACAAAAACACTCCGGCTTTGGCGCAGCTGAAGCGGGCGTTAAGTGGTCACGTAAGCATGGATCTAGCAAAGAGCATACATCGAGCCTTGATAGGGGAAGTTCCACCGACTCTCCGTTTCATTTATGCCCGACTAGAACATTGTGTTCTCCACTTTCATGCCGTTTTTACAGACGATGCCACGGATGATCACTTAGAGTGTGCAAGCGTAGTTCTCACCGAGGTACTTGCTGACTGCGAGTCCGAGGTCCAGCTTCAAGAGAAGATCGAGCGCAATGGGTCTTTGCCTTGGCGACAGGGTAACGGTGAGCACTTACACTTTCTGCGCTATGGAGAGTTCAGTGACACTTAACCAAGCCAGGCACGGCGACGCCTACTACATTGCGGCTTCGCCTCCATTTGGTAGCCGGGCATGCTGGCGCCGTTAAGTGTCTATAGTCATGACCGATCTTAGAAGAATGCTAGAGCTTCGAATTGAGCCTGAACACGGTAAAGTTTTAGTGTTGGACGATTGGGAGCACCGAGATTACATTGAGGATGTCCTTGCTGAGCATTTCGACATTGAGTACGAGTACTTCGTTGAGGATCAAAAGTCTGGCAAAAACACACTGTACTTCTCCGAGAAAACGGACCTCAAGGCGCTTGAAAAAGCTATAGCTGAGATCAATATGCATCACTCTTCATCAAGTGATCTATATGAAACCATCTAGCCAAACACTTAATAAAATGTTAAATCGAAGACAGCCTTCGGGGTGTAAACAATATGAAGGAGCCATTGGCATACACGACAACTGTAATGTCGTGGAACTTCCTGCTCTCGGCTTTTCAAAGGGCTGAGGCGGCTGGTAGTAAAAATGGGAATTTGGATCTGAACCTAGAAGCACCGCCCTCGATTGTTCTTTGCTGTATTTCCATAGAAGCATTCTGTAATGAGATATCATCATTGTCTCGGGCGTTTCTTTTTGATCAGAATAGAGAGACGAATCCGTCAGAGGAGGATCTTGCTGGCATCGCACAGGAAAAGTTGAGCAATCTGTGTGATATAAGTCAGGACTCCAAGGGTTCATTCTATGACCGTTATAAAAGGGTCGTTAGGTTACTTGGAGAGAACAACCCCGGATTTATGGACGAACTGGTTCATCTGCGAGACCTCAGGGACTCACTGGTTCATTTTCGGTCTTGTGATGTCCCTATCACGGAAGGAGAGGACGGGGTAATCAGGTATGCACAGGATCCCCCACCTGTTCTTCGCGCGCTAAAAAATAGGAGAATATCGGAGAAGCCGGTCGTTGCGGGAGCTAAAGATGAAGATTGGACGCTAAGGATATCTACAAGCGCCATGGCTATTTGGGCACTTCTCCTGACATGCCAAGCTATCCTATATGTTCTAGATTCGTTTCCGGAGGGTAGTTTCCGGAAGTTCGTTCTCGAAAGATATAGACCACGAGATAGGAGCTATACGGATCTCTACTCGAAGGCAAAAGACGACATCAGCGTGTGGGAGCATGAAGTTCTTGCGTGACACACCCACAAGATTTAACCAGATGCTGCACGCGGAGAAGTTACTCGCTGCGCTCCTAATTTTCCGGTGAGCTAAGCGTTACGATTCAAAACACACGATCCAAATAGGAGGGGTCAATGAAAACAGAAAAAGACTTTTACATATCTGATATCCGAGAGATTGAGAGGGATCTCTATAGGAATGGTAATTCGAGCATTCCCAAATTCACCAACAAGGAAGGTAATATCAGGCCGCAAGACTCGAAGCTGCTGTCAGATCCAAAAACGGGAATCGTTTACGTGCTTCCATCCCACGCGGGGGTATCTGCAAACGAGATATTTGACGGCGGAACAAACAGATGGAAAATTAAGGCCAACTCTACAATCCCGCCAGGGCTGGCTATCGCAGTAGATCTTGTAAACCCAGGGCATGTTCACATTGTAGCCACTCGGAGAATGAAACAAAGCGAATATATATCACTGCTTGAAACAATGTTTGAGAAAGCCGAAAAAATTGTGAATATTCAATCAGAGCTGGCGTTAAACAAAGCTAAACTATCCGGCAAGCGGGCTTAAAAATGAGTAAAGAAAATATTGAAATCAGTTGGTCTGATTGCATTGTGCTTTTTAACACTCTCATTAGGAGTGTCGAGAGTCTTAGGAGCGAGATAGATTCCGGCAGCTTGGATGAAGATGAGCAGTACGATCTAGAAGATGAATTAAATGATTATGTAATGCTTTTGTCTCGCCTCCATACAAAGTTTGGGGAATGCTCGGATAAAGGCGAAATACCTTTAGAACTTAGAAAAAAAATACAGTCAATTGTATAAGCAAAAAAATCGTAACACATATGAGCCTTCTCGGAGTCAACAGGCAATAGGTGTTTTTTTGGCCGCGCGAGCGGCCAACCTAAACCCATGAGCGAGAACGCCTGCTTCGTCAGTCTCGCGTGGCTGTCAGGCACTTACAGCAAACACATATAGGGGCTCTCTTACGTGGCTTTAGACCACAGCCTGACCGGTCGTTCCATCGGTGGGTCAGGGGCACCAGACATTCATCGGTTAAAAGACAAAAGGGACAGGCACGCGTAAGAAATAATAGTTATAAAATAATTCCCAATTCCGACCTTAAGGCTTATGGGATGGTAAAGGTTATATGAAAAACATTATTAGGCCTATTCTTGTAATAACTTGCTTTTGTTTTCTATCGGTGTTGTTTGGGATCTTCTGGTCGCGTAATACAGATTTTTTGCCTTTTCTAAACATTTCCCAGAGTAGTTGGCTAAAACTGCACGAAGTAACCGGATGGAATAAGGTTGATGTCGAAATTCTGGTGTCGCTGTTCTTTGGGGCTTTATTGGCCGCTGCTACTTTACTAGCGATGCTCTGCATATGCCTTTCGATTAAGTCGCTAACAAAACGCTCAAGCGGACGCTGAAAAGCGCGCCGCTTACCTTTGCGTTATAAGTAAATTGAGGAAAGTTGGGTGCCATTGATTCTTGTATTTGCTTTATTACTGGTGGTCTTCGGCCTGTTTAGGTTCGGTGTCATCGTGCTTGACCGGCAAGTGTTCGGGTTTCAAATCAACCCCATCCTGCGACGCGGAAAGATTCGCAATATTCGGGAGTACAAGATCATGCACAACTACATCGAAATGCTTTTTGAGCGAGACCCAGAGCTTTTTAATCAAAGCCCCGACACAGCAAAATTAAATTCCTTGATGAACGCTTACCACATTGAAAACTCATAACAAGTGACTATGGTGTCAATCCCATAAATTAAGGACGGTCTGAATAATCCCCGATTTACGCCAGCATCAGGTTGAATTTGGCAAAAATCTGAAAATTCAGACGCGACTCCCCGTTAATTTGTTCGTCTTTTGCCCATCTTCCGCCCTTTTGGCGGAAAACAGGCGCACTGGCCCTACGCCAGTAAGTATTTTTCACCCATCAGCAGGTTGCTGACCCCTGAGGTGTGGTTTCAGGCAAAACTGCCTACTGGACAACCAGGCTGACACAGGGGGAAGGTCGGAGAAAACAAGCCCGTACTTCTTCCCTCAGAACCCACCGGAAAGATCAACAAAACTCCCCAGGGTCAGAGATGATGGAGGTTGAAGAGATGACAAAACAGTCTCACTCAAAACGCGAACCAAAGACTGATGAAGCTAGAATCCGTGTAAAGGAAAAAGCAAAAGAGTTACGAAAAAAGAATATTGTTCCGCCTATCGACGAGGACGAACCTCTTGGTCCTTTGTCAGGAGGGCCTGAGCATTTGGATTTGAGTGATGAAGATGAATCCGATTCTTAGTTTAGTGAGGCCAGCGAGAGCACCCATGGAACAGCTTTTGGGCCCCTTGTTTGATCAGCAGACTGTGTTATGCGCCTAACAAGCAGCAGCGGACAGTTTGCTCCACGGCGCAATTGTGTTTCCGTTTCACTACAACACAATTGCGCAGCTCCACAAACTTCCGTTGTTCTGAACGTTATAACTATAGAGAGGCAAGTTAGTGACGAAGGATAATCGCTTAGTTGCTTATATCCAGTCGGAAGACGGCGATCCTTTTATCGATACAGTCGAGGTCTCCAAGAAAGGCACCTCATACTACTATGATGGTGCTTGGTGGATGAGAGAGCCGGCTCTTAGGAGTGGGTATTGCACTAACGCAAAGGGTCAAAAACTTAAGATCAACCCGCTTTCACGTTCATACGACCCCTATGAACACTATGATGGCGATATAGAAATAAAAGAGTCAGCTAGAGAAAGGTACGAACGGTGGGTTAATGGCGAGCTAAAGCCATAACCAAGCAATCAAGTCCACCCTGGACTACCCCCATTTCAATGGACAGGCATCGATAACTCCGCGGGAGTAGAAATGGGGAGCGGGGACAGCCCCCCAAACGATCACTCAAAAGGTGCGAAATGTCAGAACTATTGGTTAAGTCAGCTAAACATAAAATTGGCCATATCTTGGAAATAGAGTTTAACGATGGTCATGTCACCTGTGTAGATTTTGCTCCGTTCATATTTTCTAAAGGACACCCAGATTATGAGCAGTATAAATCAGTTGATAAATTTCTCGAGTTTGAAGTTGTCGATGGGAATTTGAATTGGGAAGACTATACAATGATCTTCCCAGTAGAGGATATTTATAATAATCGAATAATTAAGTATTGAGGCTTTGGAGACATAATAATTGGCGTCAGCCGTCCCGGTTATTGGCTCTTTACACCAAATAAAACTTGAACGGCTGACGCCAATCGCTATGACTTCTGACTGAGACCAATGGACACCTTTGCGATAATTTAGGAAGAGCGAGCAGGCACACACTCAGAAGTACGTTGTCGGTTTAGTGTTGAAGTCTGGGTAGTGTTCAGAAGTCTGCGTTATTCCATAGGTCCGGCAGGCCGGTAGTGGGTGGTGTTCGGTGTTGTGGGTAGTGGTGGTCAGACTTGGCGATTTTCAGGCGATTTTCAGGCGAGGGTAGGGCGGGCCCGTGGCGCCCTGGGTTGGGATTGGTTGTTTTGATTCGCCTGTTTGACCAACCCCAGCCGTTGCCCTTGGATGTTGCTCAGCTTCCGCTATCGGTATACCGCTGTTGCAGTGCCTGGGTCCGCGCTTTTTGTGCTAAGGCGTTGCGCAGTAGCAAGGGGCCATGAATCAGCAGCAGCATCGTCGCCAGCAGCATCCAGAGCGCCCGCAGCGTGGCGGGCCCGGGGTCAGCGAGATCCCGAGTCAGGTCGATCACTACATAGGGCGTACCGGCATCATCTTTTCCCCGCTCAGTTATCAGGCCGTTAAGGTGAAAGGGTTGCGCTCCCTCTACGGTGGTTAGCGCCAGCATTCGCTGCCAGTCTTCGATGACGCTTCCCCTACCATGGCTGAGGGAGGGGCGGGAGCCATCGGCACCGGTCGTTTTAAGCAGCACCCCGCCGTGCTGGCTGGCCATGATGTCCTGGGCCAGGGCGTCCTGACGCAGGATTAACTGAGCTTGGCCAAGGCGGGTACTGAGTCGGTACACGCGCTCCAGTTGACCTTGCACAATGACCGCCTCCAGAGGAGCCTCGTTATCCGGCGTCTCAGCCAGATGCGTCTGCAGCGCCGCCCAAGTGGCAAATTGGAGATCGTAAGGAAAGTGCAGGTTTTCCCGCAGGGTGTTGCGCATTCTCTGGCACTCATAAGCGGTGTTGTTACGGCCCGCTGCAGAGATATACATCGAGGTGGCCAGTTGCGGGTCCGGCGTGCCGCAGCCGGCATCCACAAGGGTCACAACCTCTTTCAGATTGGTCACCACCAAAGGCCGGTTAGCGCCCTGGCCGCCCCCGCGGAGCAGCAGAAGGCGCTCCAGATTATGGTCCCGGCGTGTCTGGATAAATCCGCCGCCCAGCAGGGTCTGGGTATGTGCCTCTACGGTGGTGTTCTCTGCCACAGGCAACGCTCCGCCCCAACGCAGTTGTTGGCAATCTACCCTGGCGGTGTCATGCCCAGTGTTGCCCGGTACCACCTGACAGCGGCCTTCGCCCTGCAGGTCAACCAGCGTCCCGGCCTGGGGCCACGCCGCCAGCAATGTTTCCGGAGTGGTGTAGGTTTCGGGCACGGCGCCGGTGATAAACGCCCGGGTCAGGGCCAGGTCACCCTGTACTCCAGGGGATTGCGCCAGCGCATACAGCAGTGCTCCAACGCCCACCAGCACCAGAGTCAGATGGCGCCCCCAGTACACCAGGGGGAACTGAACGGCCTCCTGCTCCAGGGACATCTTGGGTCCCAGGCGAACAGCGGAATAATCATCCACCCGCAGTTCCGCCTCAACCTGCTCATCTACCTTTAACGTCAGGGCCTGGAACCAGTGCTCCGGCACTGTAAATGCCAGCTTATCACCCAGCATCAGTTGCGCTTTGACTGTGCCCGGCTGCTCCGGGTTCTTAAAGCCATACAGGTGGAGTGGTCCGGCGACCCGGTTGATTTTCTGCGCAGCGGGTGGGAGCCAGCTGCGCCAGAAACTACGCACGCCCAGCGCCATAAAGGCCAGCGCCACCGCCAACCCGATATAGCGGGCGGTTTGCAAGCCCTCGAGGGTGGCCACGCCCAAGGCGACGAAGCCCAGCAGCCAGCACAGAGCGGAGACAAAACCGATACCGCGGCCTTCCCGGTGCTCAACTTCCGCCCGGGTTTCAAGGCGCTGGGACAGGATGCGCACCGCCTCAGCGGTGTCAGTCGGCGATGTCTGCTCGGCCGTCATCGCGGTGATGGCCCCTCGTCTGCCCGCTTCCCATGCATCGTTCTGCTTGCTCTGGTGTTGCTCACGGGCCTGACCTTCCAGCAGCGTAAAGGTACCGTTTAAGCTCAGGACATAGGCAGAGCGCCCGGCGAAAACCACCTCAGCGTGGTTGTGCGCCATCACATGAAGTGCGCTGTCAAAGGGCAGCACCACTTCAACTTCGCCGATGGTGTCGTGCCAGCTCGCATGGCCGCTACCTTCGAGACCGTGTCGGGAATAGCTACCCTCCAGGGCGTAAACCTGGTTATCTTTCAGAGGCAGCGGTTTTTGGCTCTTGGGATCCACCAGCAAGGGCGTAAGAGCGCCTCTTTCTTGGGCGGTCAGGCGCCGTATCGGCGGCATGCGGGTGCGCAGGGCGGACAGGGCCTTGGCAGAGGCCCGGATGCGTAAGGCGTAGGTTATCAGGCTGTAGAGCGAGCCCAGCAGAATAAGAGTGATAAGTGCAAGCTTTATCGCCGTCAGCAGGTCCATGCTTTCCCTCGGCTGCAGAAATTGGAGGGCGGGAGTGTATGTCATATGGGGGATCAACAACAGGGCCCCAGAAAAAAATCCGTTCGAGTGTTGGAGTTACCATCAGCTCCCGAATCAGCCGCAAAAACACGCCCTTTGTCGCCTTAGTGATCGAAACGCCAGGCAGGATATGCAGGGCAGTGGCTGTCCTTACTTTCTTGTGGCGGCGGTAGCGCATGACCCGCCACGCGTAGAACCGGTGGTCCGCAGAGGGCCTCAATATGGTATTATTGAACGCTGGTTTACGATTTCGAGATCGGCCCCCTCATTCATGCCGCAGCCGAAAATTCTTACAGTAATCACCTTGCTTGCGATGTTGGCACCCTGTCCTGACTAGGCTTGTGTCCTCGCATCTGGCATCTTTCCGGAGTCCTCATGGCTTTACCTGAATCCCAGTTGCCGCGTCGCGGCAATGCTTTTACCAGCCTGCTTGGCCGCCTGATTTTGTCCCTGTTTGGCTGGAAGGTTACGGGCCCGTTGCCGAACGTACCCAAAGCCGTATTGATCGGTGGCCCCCATACGTCCAACTGGGATGGCGTGGTGACGCTGGCGGCAATGGTCATGTTGCGGTTGGATGGCCGGGTGATGATCAAGGACAGTGCCTTTGTTGGGCCGCTTGGTTCGTTGTTGCGCTGGCTCGGCGCCATGCCCATTGACCGCAACAGTGCCCGGGATGTGGTTCAGCAAACAGTGGACCGGCTGGGTGCCCATGAGCGGCTGATGATTATTGTGTCGCCGGAAGGAACCCGGGACGGGGCCAGTCAATGGAAGTCAGGGTTTTGGCGCATCGCGAGCGGAGCGAAGGTGCCGATTATTGTTGCAACTGCGGACCACCGGAAGAAAGAAATCTCCTTTCCGGGACTGGTGTTGCCCAGCGAGGACATGGACGCAGATATAGCCCAGGTGCTCGAATTTTACCGGGGTGTGGAACCACGCCATCCGGAACGGCTGTCAGCACCGCTGGCGGCGATGCGTAGACAGCAGCAAGAGAAAACCGGGGATTAAACAGGGGCAAGCTCCGTGTGATCCTGTCGGTGTCGAGGACAGGCCCCGCTAGGATTGTGCCGCTGTTTGATTGATAAGGAAATTAAAATATGGAAAACGATATTGTTCAGCGTGAATTCGACGACTTGGATACAAAGAACAACCACAAGGAGAAAAACCAATGACAAAAAAACGGATCGTAACGCTGGCCGTACTCGCGCCACTTGCGCTTATTACTGCACTCTACTGGCTTACGCCTGCCCTGTTCGTTGAGCCGCTGTTAAAGGCAAACCGGGCCATGTCTGATCTGACCGCGCATCAGATCGAAGTAGGGGATCACACGGTGCATTATCTGGCAGGGGGCGAAGGTGATCAGGTGCTGGTGCTGCTGCACGGTATCTTTGCTGAAAAGGATCATTGGGTTGAGTTCGCTCGCCCGCTGAAAGGTGAGTTCCGCCTGCTGATACCGGACTTGCCCGGGTTTGGGGAGAGCACCCGGCTGGAAGACGCAAGCTATCACTATGCCATGCAGTCGCAACGACTCCAGGCCTTTCTGGAGGCGCTGGATGTGCAGCAGGTCCACCTGGCAGGTAACTCCATGGGCGGCGCAATTGCGGCGCGTTATACCCTCGATAATCCTGAACAGGTTAAGTCCCTGGCCTTTATTGGTGCCCCCCATGGTATCGAGTCGCCTATCGAGAGTGATATGGAGCGCCGTCTGGCCAACGGCGAGATACCGTTGATTGCACGCAACCAGGACGAGTTTGCGGCCTTGCTGGATTTCCTGTTTGTTGAAGTACCCTGGTTACCCCGACCGCTCTATCAGCACTCTGCCCATGTAGCGATTGATCGTGCCGAGAGCAACGTGCGGCTGTGGAAGCAGCAGCAGGAAGACAGCTTTCGCATCCAGAATCACCTTGATGAGTTGGCTGTTCCCGTGGTGACCCTGTGGGGCGAGCATGACCTGGTGTTCCATGTCTCGGGGCTTGACGTATTGCGTGAGGGGCTCCCGAATGGACAGCATGAAGTGATGGCGGCGACGGGTCATTTGCCGATGATGGAGTATCCCGCACTGACGGCTCGGTTGTACCGGGGCTTGCTGGATGCGGCACTGAACGGCGAGCGGATGTAGCGTCGCTGGCAGCAGGCAAAAAACAGGCAAAAAAAAGGTGCCATCCTTTACAGGAGGCACCTTTAACATTTCAGGGTTCTGAAATGGCGTGAACCCGATGAAGCCTAAACAAGGCAATAAGGAGATGCGGATACTGAAGGCCTGAAGTTTCAGAATCCTTGGTGGGGTTTCCCTCACCGTCCCGCACATTCTAAAACGGCCGGGGGCGTAGGCGAATCGTCCAAAGGGCGTAGAGGGGTAGGGAAGTACGCCTCCAATGTGTGCGCTGCTTCACAAAAATAGCCGGCAATCTTTACTGGCTCAACAGACCCAGTTGCCGTGCTCTTGCCAGGGCTTCAGTGCGGCTGCGGGCGCCGATTTTGCCGTACAGATTGCGGATGTGGGCTTTAACGGTGGTAGGCGCTACCTGCATGCGGTCTGCTATGTCCTTATTGGCCAGCCCGGCGTGAATCAGGTCCAGCACTTCAATCTCCCGCTGGCTGAGGGGCTCTGGAAGGGGTTCGCTGGCAGGCGAAGGGGTTGTGGCCTTTGGATTGCCGAGCATGGCCTTCAAGGTGTTGAACCAGGCATCGGGCAGGTGGGGGGCGTGTAACGCCCGGATCAGGTCGTGCATGGCGGGTGGCTCCTCGGCAAACAGCCGCATGAAGCCGCTTTCCGCGGCCCGCACCAGCGCCTGTTCGGCAATGTGTTCGGCATCCCGCTGCTTGCCTTCAGCGGCTAGCGCCTGGGCGTAGACACAGAGCAGTTCAATCAGGTGGCGAACATGCTGGCCCTGTTCTGTGGCTAGCCGTAGCGGGTTGAGCAAGGCAATGGCCTGCTGGGGCTGGCCGCTTGCCAGACTGACCCGTGCCGCACTGATGATGGCCTGTTCCCGGTTCAGGGGGTTGCGCCAGTGGTGCTGATCCCGCTCGGTGAGCCAGGCTTCGGCCTCCCGCTGGCGTCCGAGGGCCAGCAGGCAGCGGGCCCGCAGAGCCTCGCAGTTGGGGGGCTCAAACATAATGTGTTCGCCCCGCTCACGGCTGATGTGGATGGCGTCGTCCAGCGCTGTCATGGCCTCGGCATACTGCCCGCGGGTATAGGCGAGGCGAGCCCGGACATACTGGATAATCACATGCTGGCCAGGCTCAGTGCCGGCCTGCAGATGATCCAGCAGGGGCGCCAGATAACCTGCTGCCAGGTCGGGCTCGTTGCGCTCCCGGTAGATCTCTACCAGGGTGCTGTTCTGCCAGCAGGAGATCAGTCGGGGTTGTTTGGGGTCGTCATAATGTTCATCAACCCAACGACGCACTTCCCGGCAGGTATCGAGGGCCAGGCTCACGCTGCCACGGTTGAACTGAATCCACGCCAGCAATCCGCCACTGGACATCACCGTAGAGGCCTGCCGTTCCAGCTTGCCATACTCTACCGCGGACTGCAGGGCATTGGCGGCTTGCGGCAGGTCTCCACGGCCAAAATAATCCAGCCCCAGGCCGTAGTAGGTAACCGACTTGAGGGGGATGCGGGTGTGGTCCAGGTCCTTGAGTACCTGCTGGGTCAGGTTCTGGGCACTGTCGAGGTCACTGCGGGACCGGGCCAGATAAGAGCGTATCAGCGACACCTCACTGTGCAGCGCCAGTGCCCCCTCGGCGTCTGGGTGAGAGTCTGCCACCCGGGTATCCAGAATGTCTTCCAGTTGTGATAGCCGGGGTTCGATGGGCTCCAGCCGGTTGGCAAAGAACAGCGCCCAGATACGCAGCATCTGCAGGCGGGGGCTGTTGCTCTCCAGGGCCGGTGGCAGGCGCTCAAGCCACTCCAGTACCGGCAGGTGAAAGCCACCATGAATCAGGTTGTTGCCGTGATGTGCCAGCACCTCGCCGAGGGTGGCCCAGTCCTGACGCTGGATAATCTGGGCGATCGCTTCATGGATATGGCCGTGGTCCAGCAGCCATTGGGTAGCGCGCCGCTGTAACAGATCCAGGCGCTCGGGGTCGCTGTGTTGCAAACGCTGGTACAGAGCGTCCCTGAACAGGTCGTGGTAGCGAAACCACTCGTGATGAGTGTCCAGGGGGATGAGGAACAGGTTTCGTTGTGTCAGGGATGCCAGTTGCGTCTGGCTGTCCTTTGCCTGCCGCACGGCATTGCAGAGGGAGGCATTAAGGCGAACGCAGCAGGCGGTATCCAGCAGAAAGCTGCGCAGTGCTTCTGGCTGCTGTTGCAGAATCTCGGCAAGCACAAAATCACTGATCTGGCGGCTGTCGATGCCTAAAGGGGTGTTGTCGTTGGTCTGAGTTTCACCCTTGCGGGCCAGCGCGGCAAGCTGCATGGCGGCGACCCAGCCTTCGGTGCGACGGCAGAGCGCGTTGGCCTCAGCTTCAGATACTTCCAGCGACATAAAGTCCCGCAGGAAGCTCAAACATTCCTGCTCGGAAAATTGCAACAGCCGGGGGTGCAACTCATCCACCTGATTACGCACCCGCCACTTGGCCAACGGCAGATCAGGCTCAATGCGGGAGGTGAGGGTCAGCATAATCTGGGGTGGCAGGTAGTCAATAAAGTAGGCTAACTGCCGGTGGATGGTGCTGTCAGCGATGGCGTGAAAGTCATCCAGCACCAGTGTCACGGGTTGTTTACCGCGGCTGGCCAGGCTGTTGATCAGCAGGGTGATGGCGGGCTCCAGCCCGTGCTGGGGGAGCTGGTTCAGCTGCTGCGCAACGGCTTCATCAGTGGTGATGCCGGCATGTTGCAACGCGCCAGCCAGGTATTGCCAGAAGCGCCGGGGTTCGTTGTCGTTTTCATCCAGTGACAACCAGGCCAGCGGATGGCTGAGGGTTTCGCACCACTGGTTAACCAGGGTGGTTTTACCGTAGCCGGCCGGGGCCACCACCAGGTTAAGGCGTTTGCCAGGGCGGCGAGCCAGCAGCGCCTGGAGACGATCGCGCTGAACCGCTTTTGGTTCATGTGCAGGTCGCAGGAACTTGGTGGCTAGCAGCATGACGATGAATGTCCGGAATTGGGCTAAACTGGTTGAACCGTGCTATCTATTCTTTAATCTTAGGTTCACCCCGGTTTTTAGGCGTTTTTTGTAACCGGTTTTGTATCGTACCGCGTAGGGAGTGAGAGGGTAAATGAAATTACAACAGTTGCGCTATATCTGGGAAGTTGCGCACCATGATTTAAACGTTTCAGCCACTGCCCAAAGTTTGTACACCTCTCAACCCGGCATCTCAAAGCAGATTCGGTTGCTCGAGGATGAACTTGGCGTTGAGATATTTGCCCGCAGTGGCAAGCACCTCACCCGCATTACCCCGGGTGGCGAGACCATTATCCGCGAGGCTGGTGAAATCCTGCGCCGTGTGGAGGGCATCAAGAAGATAGCCCAGGAGTTCAGCAACCAGCGCAAGGGTGATCTGAGCATTGCCACTACTCATACCCAGGCCCGTTACGCACTGCCGAATGTGATCAGCGGTTTTATCAATGCCTTTCCTGATGTGTCACTGCATATGCATCAGGGCACGCCCATGCAGATATCCGAGATGGCCGCCAATGGTGCGGTGGACTTCGCCATAGCCACTGAAGCGCTGGAGCTGTTCAATGACCTGATCATGATGCCGTGCTATCGCTGGAATCGCAGCATCATCGTGCCGAAGGATCATCCACTGGCCAAGGTGTCCAAGCTGACCCTGCAGCAGTTGGCTGAGTATCCGATCGTGACCTATGTGTTTGGCTTTACCGGGCGCTCGAAACTGGATGAGGCCTTCCAGACGCTGGGTCTGACACCTAAGGTGGTGTTTACCGCCGCGGACGCTGACGTTATCAAAACCTATGTTCGGCTTGGTCTGGGGGTGGGCATTATTGCCAGCATGGCGTTTGACCCGCGGGTGGATACTGATCTGGTCGCCATAGACGGCCGTGAGCTGTTCAGCCCCAGCGTAACCAAGATTGGCTTCCGCAAAGGCACCTTCCTGCGGGGCTATATGTATGACTTCATGGAGCGGTTTGCGCCCCATCTGACCCGAGAGCGGGTAGATGCGGCAGTGCACAAGCAGAATCGTGCCGAGGTAGAGGAGCTGTTTGCCGACATTGAGCTGCCGACTTACTGACAAGCCGGCAGGCTTCCAGCCACCCGGAAGCCTGCCTGTCGCTTATTCGCTGCGGGCAATTACATTGCCGGCATGCAGGCCACACTCCTTGTGAGTGGCCTCTTCCCACCACCAGCGGCCTTCGCGCTCGTGCTGGCCCGGTAGCACCGGCCGGGTGCAGGGCTGGCAACCGATGCTGATAAAGCCCCGCTCGTGCAGCTTGTTGTAGGGCGCTTCGCACATACGGAGATAATCCCAGACTTCCTTTGAGGTCCAGTTGGCCAGCGGGTTGAACTTGATCAGTGGCCGCTCTGGGGTTGAGAAAGCCGTGTCCAGTTGCACCACGGGGACCTCGTTGCGGGTGCCGGGGCTTTGGTCCTTGCGCTGGCCAGTTACCCAGGCATCCAGCGTCTGCAACTTGCGTCGCAGCGGGTTGACCTTGCGAATACCGCAGCACTCCTTGTGGCCATCCTGGTAGAAGCTGAACACGCCTTTTTTGCTGACCAGGGCTTCAACTTCGGCGGCATCGGGGTACATCACCTGGATGTCGATGTTGTAGTGCTCCCTGACGCGATCAATAAACTCATAGGTCTCCGGGTGCAAACGCCCGGTATCCAGAGTGAAGACCTGCAGGTTGTCCGTCAGTTTATGGGCCATTTCAATCAGTGCGACGTCTTCTGCACCGCTGAAGGAGATGGCGATATTGTCATAGCGGGCGAGGGCAGCCTTAAGGATTGCTCGGGGCGACTGGCCTTGCAGTTCGCTGTTCAACTGGTCAATGTCGGTCATGGTCGTCGTTATTGGCTCATCAGGAGTGTTGGCGCACTGTAACATTACCCAGGTGCTTCCAAAAATAACTGTGAATCATAAGCTTATGGCGCCAGTGCAATTACGGCTGGATTTTCTTATGATAGCGCCTGTGCCAACCGGTGCTTGGTTGGCCCAACCACTGACTGACATCTACCGAAGGAGCCACTTGTGGAACTCGCCTGTCTTGACCTTGAGGGTGTACTCATCCCTGAAATCTGGATTGCCTTTGCCGAGAAAACCGGCATTGAAGAACTCAAGGCGACCACCCGTGACATACCGGATTACGATGTCCTGATGAAGCAGCGGCTGCGTCTGCTGGACCAGCATGGCTTTGGCCTGCCGGAAATCCAGGAAGTGATTGGCACGCTGGACCCACTGGACGGTGCCCGTGAATTCCTCGACTGGCTGCGTGAGCGTTTCCAGGTAGTGATTTTGTCTGACACCTTCTACGAGTTCGCCATGCCGCTGATGGCCAAGCTGGGCTTCCCGACCTTGCTGTGTCACAAGCTTGAAGTGGATGACAAAGGGCGTATCACCAACTATCTGCTGCGCCAGCGTGATCCCAAGCGCCAGTCTGTACGCGCATTCCAGTTGCTTAACTACCGGGTGATTGCTGCCGGCGACTCCTACAACGACACCACCATGCTGGCCCAGGCTGAAGCCGGTATTCTGTTCCATGCGCCAGACAACGTGATTGCAGAGTTTCCGCAGTTCCCGGCGGTGCACACCTTTGAAGACCTCAAGGCCAAGTTCCTGGAGCTGAGCGTACGTTACTGAGTGCGCGCCAGCGTCTGATTGCCGGGGCCGGGGCAGTGTCATGCACCGGACCCGGGATTTGACCGGGGCGCCTTAGCCCCGGAATGTCTCCAGGCTTCTCATCAGCCTGCCCACCTTGGTCAGTGACTCCTGATACTCTTCTTCCGGGTCTGAGTCCGCCACAATGCCACAGCCTCCCCAGCAACTGATGGTACCGTTGCTGTCCGTCATCAACGTGCGAATGGCGATGGTGCTGGTCAGATTACCGTCGCTCCCCCACCACAGCAGGCTCCCACAGTAGGGGCCACGTTCATGGGGCTCAAGGCTGTCGATCACCTCCATGGCCCGCCTTTTGGGTGCGCCGGTGATGGAGCCCCCCGGGAATGCCGACACCAGCGCCGCCAGGGGAGACACTTCCGGTCGCAACTCTCCGCATACCGTACTGACCAGCTGGTGCACGTTGCGATAGCTCTCAATGGCAAACAGGGTAGGCACCTTCACCGAGAAGGGCTTGCAGAAGTGGGACAGATCATTGCGGATCAGGTCCACAATCATCAGATTCTCCGCCCGATCCTTGGGGTTTTGCACGAGCTCTTCAGCCAGCGCCTGATCCTGCTGCGGGTCGGTGCTGCGAGGGCGGGTGCCTTTGATGGGCTTGCTGATGACGCTGCCGTTACTGATCGCAAGAAAAAGCTCAGGGGAGATACTGAGCACTTGCTGCTCACCACCCTGGTAAAAACCGCCATGGGGCACGGGAATCTGTTCCAGCAGGTGCTGCCAGGCGGTAAATGGGCTGCCCCTGTAACTTCCTGTAAATTTCTGTGACAGGTTTACTTGATAGCAGTCGCCTGCTGCGATTAGATCAAGGATGCGGCGTACGCCGTTGCGGTAGTCATCCGCAGGCTGGCAAGGCGTAAACACCTGCGTAAGCCGGAATGGCTCGGGGGCAGCCGCCGCAGGTGCCTGAACGCAAGCCAGCACGCGGGCTTTAAGCGTAGGGGGGCAGGCAGGGTGAAAGGCGAGACGCCCACCCAGGCTCGGCTGGTAATCCAGTTGCCAGTGATACAGGCCCAGTTCGCCGAGGTGGCCCGCACTTGTGGCCCGCCGGGATCGATAACCTGGCACACAATGCTGGCCTGCCTCGTAGCGCAGGTAACCGGCAACGCCCCCAATAGGTGCCGCTGAGCCCGGGCTTCGCAGGGCGCCGTGGCAGGCTTCAATTTCCGCCAGCCAGGCCTGGAGGTCTGTGGCTGCAGCGGGCAGCTGCCATTGTGTGCTGGGCCAGGCACTGCAACGGAAGTGGTCCGGGCTGTGTGCCAGCGTGACGAAGCCCTCCGCATTGGAGAGCCGTTGCAGCAGGGCTGGCAGCTGCGCCTGCGGTATGTCCAGGTGGTCTGGTGAGCTTTGCAAAATAGGGCCTTGATGTTTCGCGGTACGCTGCGTCGGGGCGCTGAATGATAACGCATATTGGCGCCGCTCAGAACCTGTGCTGCGCCGGGCTGTTTCAGTCAATAGGCCGCTGTTGCGGCAAACCAGGAGACAAGAATGATCGTTCACGCAGTTAGAGTCGTTGGGGTCGCGTTGCTGATGTCCCTCATCACTACGACAGTGGCGGCAGCAGAGATTACCGAACGCCAGGTGCTGCAAATGGCGCAGGGTCAGTTTGAGCGCATGTACCGTATGGCGGTAAACAACGTAACGGATCGGCTGGAGACCGGGGAGGATGTAAAACCGTTCGCCATTGTCACCGACGCCAACGACACCTCACGCACTGTTCGTATCCGCCAGGCTGAGGCCATGCCCGCCGACGTGTCACTGGAAGTGATCCGCCGCAGCCTCCGTGCGCTGGTGCAGAAGGGCGGCATAGGCGCAACTACCGTAGTGTATGTGGCCGACAACCCGAACAAGGAATCCAACGCGGAGAAAATTCTGGTGATGGAAATGGAACATGTGTTGGGACCATCCCTGGCTACGGTCACGCCCTACACCATGACCAGCGGCAATCCGCTGTTCGGGGAGCAGGTGGTTGTAGAGGCGAAACGCAGTATTTTTGTTCTCGAAAACCCGTAGGGTTGTAGGACAATAGATAATCATTGGAGTGTGACTCCAGTCACGGAAGCGCGGCCGCACCCTAACGTACTCTGTAACCGTGCAGATACAAAAACAAACCTAATGAAACTGTCTGCACTGCTTCATAAAAACAAATGTCCGTTAAGGAGAACAAAATGAAAGGCCTGAAGAAAATTGCTCTCGCTACCGCGATTGCTGCTGCTCCTTTTGCTGCCAACGCTGGCATGAAAGCCCTTGACGACGTCGCCATGGGCAACGTCACCGGTCAGGCGGGTGTGACCATCGAACTGGAAACCAAAGTTGATATCGGCGAGTTCCGCTACATCGACGAAGGTTACCTGTCTGTGACCAATATCAGCCTGGGTGGCGGTACCGTTCAGCGCGATGCCAACGGCAACGTGACTGGCGTTAGCGGTCTGCTGGATGACCTGTTGATCAACATCGACATCGAAGCTGACGGTGACGCGGTTATCGACGTTCACAGCATCTCCGGTCAGCCCATCGACTACGCCATGGCGATCGGTTCTGTCTCTCTGAACAGTGTTGACGGCTCCGGGGACTCTACCCTGCTGGCCACCAACATTGGTATTGAGGGTCAGTTGGGTCAGCTCAACATCCGTGTTGATACTGCCACTGACACCCTGATTACCAACGTTGGCTTCAACGTCACCCAGATGGATATGGACATCGACTTCCTGGGTGTTAACGTGCGCGGCATGCGTGTAATGGGTGCCAACTTCTTTGAAGAAGTTGCGGCCTCTGGTCAGCCTACTACAGCCGCTGGTCTGTTCGCGTTCGCCACCATCACCATGGGTAAAGCCACTTCTGTAGCGACTGGTAACGAAGCACTGGGTATCTCCATCCCGAACTTCGCTGCTGACATCGCTATCGATGCCATCGAAATCGGCGGTGCTTCAATCGGTTCCATTCAGATGGACAACCTGGTTGTTAGCAACACCAACATGGTTATCTACGGTCACTAATTCAGTACTGTTGGTATAACCGGAAAGCCTCACCTTCGGGTGGGGCTTTTTTGTGCCTGTGAGGGGCGGGGGTTGTCGCGCCTTGTGGGGCGAAAAAAAAACGCCCCGATGGGGCGCTTTACAATGGCTCAGCGGCGGTCAGCCTCAAGGGGAAAACCCGCCGGCGTCAGCGGTCCGGCACCTGTATGGAGAGATCGAACCCACCGCCGGGTCGTGGCTGCAGGTTGATAGGGCCTTCATTAATAGCATGGGGTATCTGGATCTTGTCGATACCGGGTGGGTTGCCGATAGAGAAGGTCAACTGCTGGCCATCGAAGGCGATGCCAAGCTGGTCATTCAGAAAGGTTTGTGTAAAGGGCTCATCCGGGATTTGCGGGGTCTGCCCGAAAATCAATGGCGGTATCGCGGCCGTAAACTGTGAGGGGGGCTGCACGCGGGCCAGTTCATCCGAGGACAGGGCCAGGGTGCGGCGAATAAATTCTTCCTCTGCCGCGGTCAGTGAGCCTGACCGGCTTTCTTCAATCTTCCGCCGCAGGTCGTCAAAGTAAGCCACCTCATCGGATTCGAGCATCACTGGCTCGCCGGGGGAGATGGTTAAAATACCGATAATGCGTTCGCGTTCCTGTTCTGACAGGCGTTGCTCACGCGGCACCACGATAATGGCTGAATCCTGAATATAGGTATCCAGCATCTCATCACTGGTCAGCGTCCTGACGCCAGCATGGGCCGTGAGTGTGCCCGCGGCTACGGCAGCACAGAGGGGGAGAAGGATCAGGCGCGGCTTCATGGTGGTGCCTCTTCAGGATTCGTATGACTGGCGTAAACCGGGAACAACACCTTGCCAATGGCGGACTATGCGGGTCAGAATGACCTGTATTACCGTTCTATACGTACAGTATTTGGCCTCCGGGCAGGGTTTTCAACCAAATTTTGGTTAACTTGTGATCGCTGTTGTATCCCCCTGATAAAAAAGAACCACTCATGTATGCACGGTTATCTGAATACTGGTCACGCTGGCTGGACCGGCGGATTCCCCGCAACGACCGGGCCCGCCTGTCTCAGCGCAACCTGTTCATTTTGCCCACCAGTGCCGGCGTGGTGTTTGGCCTGTTGTTACTCATTACGCTGATTACCGGCATCAATTACCAGAACAGTCTCATTCTACTGCTTACCTTTTTCCTTGGCGCCGTGTTTGTGGCAGCCATGCATCAAACCCACAGTAACCTGTCGGGTGTTGAGTTTACGCTGGTATCGGCGGGCGAAGGCTTTGCGGGCGAGGCGATTCCTTTTGTGGTGCGGGCCACCAGCCCTGACCACGAGGCCATCGCGTTAACCCTGGTAGCCGCGGATGGCAGTCCCGTCACCGCGTCCATCAAGGCCGGAGAATATCAGGACGTTACGCTTTTGCGCAGCGCCAGGCAGCGAGGGTATGTGTCCCTTGGCGATGTGCGGGTGGAAACCCGGTTCCCGTTTGGCCTGCTGAAGG
Source organism: Marinobacter sp. (assembly GCA_022565395.1). Classification (GTDB taxonomy): domain Bacteria; phylum Pseudomonadota; class Gammaproteobacteria; order Pseudomonadales; family Oleiphilaceae; genus JAIUMV01. The sequence continues at coordinate 87,483 of JAIUMV010000013.1, read as the reverse complement.
CCTGGTCCTGGGTGCGCCCAGGCACCCTGGGGATTGTCTATCCCAAGCCCATAGCGCCTCCCTACGCGCCAGTGGCATTGGAGGGTGGCACCGAAGACAGCCAGGCCCTGGTCAGCCTGGGGCAGGATCACGCTGAGCTGAGGCCATGGCGTGAAGGTGATATGAGCCAGCGGGTGCTCTGGAAACGATTCGCCCGTACGGGCGATATGGTAATTGCTGACTGGCAGGGGGAAGCAGGCAACCCGGAATGGTTTGATTATGATGCCTACCCGGGGGCGGACAGGGAGTTGCGGCTAAGTTACCTGGCCGCAGCCATTACAGAACGTGCCGGGGCGAACCCACCGGTGCCATATGGCTTACGCCTACCTGGGCTGGACATTGCCCCGGACAGCGGCAAGTTGCATGAAGCTGTCTGCCTGCGCGCCCTGGCGACCTTCGGTCTGACACCGGGGGAGCGCGTATGAGCACACGGGCGGGCGACAGACCTACAGGCATTCCGGGCAAGGCGCTGATCTGGTTGATGGCAGGTTTTGCCCTGTTACTGATACCCCAGTGGGACCGTTTGCCGCCCTGGTTGCTGGGTGCCTGTGTGGTGTTGGCGAGCTGGCGCTGGGTGGTACAGCAGGGCTACATGCGCATGCCTTCTCGCTGGTTGCGATACGCGCTGATGTTCGGGCTGCTGGGATTCTATGTGGCGACAGTGCAGGGGCGCTTTACGGTGGATACCGCCGCCTCCTTCTTTGTGCTGGCGCTCGGGCTGAAGTGGATGGAAACCCGAACCGCCCGCGATTTTTATGTGCTGTTTTTTATCCTCATCTACCTCAGCGCGGTCAACTTTCTGTTTGTCACCAGTCTTGCCTGGACCGTCCTGAACCTGGCCGGGGTGCTGATTCTGCTGGTGAGTTTGCAGGTGTTGAATGCGCCTGATCAGCCAGCCCCCGTGCGGCAGGGTGCAAGGCGGCTGGGGTGGATGATGCTGAAGACCCTGCCGGTGGTTATTCTTCTGTTCGTCTTTTTCCCCCGAATGGCGCCCCTGTGGAGTGTGCCCATGGTGTCCGGTCAGGCAACGACGGGTATCACTGACAGCATGGAGCCTGGCAGTATCAGTGACCTTGCCCAAAGCAGCGCAAGGGCCTTCCGCGTGACCTTTGGCGGTGACATCCCGCCATACCCTGAGCGCTACTGGCGGGGTTTGATTCTTGACCGTTTCGATGGCCGCCGGTGGACACAAAGTGAGGCGCCCCCCAGCGGGCGCGCCGCCCCCGTGGCCATTGATGGCGGAGTAGGTGTATTGGAGGCCGGTCAGTATGATGTGCTGCAGGAGCCTACCTTCCAACGCTGGGCCTTTGCCCTTGCGGACTCCATGCCGGTTTCTGACAACATTGTTGAGACACCCGATAACCTGTTCCGCTTTCGCAGGCCCGCGGATTCCAGCGTCAGATACCGGCTGGCGTTGAGCTCAACGCCTGGTGACTGGCTTACGGAGCTCAGCGCTGATGATCGGCGCCGTTACCTGCAGTTGCCTGTAGAGGGAAACCCGCGCGCACGTGAGCTGGCGGCGGAGCTGCGTGGACGCTATGAGTCCCCTCGCGGTGTTGTGGATTCGCTGATGCGCCGGTTTCGCGAGCAGCCGTACTTTTACACCCTCCGGCCGCCGGCCATGACGGATAACCACGTTGATCGCCTGTTGTTCGATGATCGGCGCGGATTCTGTGCCCATTACGCCAGTGCCACGGCATTCGTATTGCGGGCAGCAGGTATCCCGGCGCGGGTGGTGGCTGGCTACCATGGCGGTTCTGCGGGCGCCAACAATGCGTATCTGATCATTCGTCAGTATGACGCTCATGCCTGGGTGGAGGTCTGGCTGGACGGCCGCTGGCACCGGATTGATCCCACTGGGCAGATTGCTCCGGAGCGCATAGAGAGCGGATTGCGGGATGCCATGGCTGCTGAGGGGTCTTTTCTGGCCAACGCCTGGGCGTCTCCTGAGCGGTACCAGAACATACCCATGGTGCGTTGGGTGTCGCTGCAGGTGGATCGACTCAATTACAATTGGCAGCGCTGGGTGGTTGGCTACCAGGGGCAATCTCAGCTGGACTTGATGTCACGACTGGGTAACCGCATGAGTCTTGCGCAACTGGGCTATCTGACCGCCGGTGTGGTGGGTGGCGCATTGTTGATTGCCGGGCTGGTGTCTTTGTCCGCCCAGTATCGACGACGGCACCGTGATCCGGTTATGGTACAGCTCCAGCGTTGGCAGCGCCTGTTGGCAAAGGCCGGCCTGCCGGTGATTGCAGGTGAGACGCCGGCTGCCACCGCAGCCCGTGCTGCCGACTGTTGGCCTGAGTGTGCCAGTGATCTTGAGGCCTTTGCCAGGCTGGTTAACCGTCATTACTACCAGTCTGCCAACAAGCAGGACCTGTTGACCTTGTCAGCATTGAACAAGCGGATTAAAACCCAAATGAAAGCTGCAACCCGCAATCGTGGGGCAAGGATAGGGGAAACCATGACATGAGCGGGCATTTCCATGATAAGTGATTTTTCGGCCATGACCTGGTTACAGGCGCCCTGGCAAGCCCTGATGACCCTGCAGCAGCAAGGGCGGCTGCCTCATGGCCTGTTACTGGTTGCCCCTGCCGGTATCGGCAAGCGCCAGCTGGCAGAGCGGTTGGCGGCAAGGCTGCTATGTGATGTTGCAAGTGAGGGAGACCACGCTTGCGGCCATTGTCGCCAATGTGAGTTGCTGAAGGCTGAATCCCATCCTGATGTGAAAGTTTTTCAGCCGGAGTCCTCCAAAGTTATCAAAGTTGATCAGATTCGAGCCTTGTCGGAATTTGCTGTAGCGTCGCCCCAGGTGGCGAAGCGCAAGGTTATTATTGTGGATCGCGCTGATCAGTTGAACGTCAATGCCGCCAACGCGTTGCTCAAAACCCTGGAGGAGCCGGTAGCCGGGGTCACCCTGATCCTGCTGCAGGAGGCTGGCCGAACCGTGCTGCCTACCGTACGGTCTCGCTGCCAGAGTATTGCGCTGCCGATTCCGGAGGAGGGTGAAGCGCTTAACTGGTTGCGCCAGTCTTGCCAGACCCAGGGCACGGACGTCGATGAGGCAAGTTTACACAGCGCCCTGTTACTGTGCGGGGGCGCGCCCGGCAAGGCGCTATCATGGCTGGATGCTGCAGCGGTTACCGCGCGTACCGAAGCACTGGCGGCTTTTCGCAGTTATCTGAAAAATGAGCTGGTGGTTGGACAAGCCGCCGCAGCCCTGCGTAAGTCCGGCGAGCTGGAGCAGGTGCTTTGGACATTGGAACTCTGGGCGCTGGATGCGATCAGACTCAACGTGGGTGCGTCAGCCCGGGATCAGGCGGCCGCAGATGTACTCGGCTATCTGGCAGCGCAGAATCCAGCCTGGCGTTTCCATGCGCGGCTGGCGCAGATTCGCGAGAGCCGGGCCGGGCTCAGCTACAATGTTAGCCCGGACCTTGAAATAGAGCGCCTGTTGATTGCCTGGAAAGACCTGATGCCGGCCAGGCAGCGTAGACGGGCCTCTTGAAATGCGCCGGCACTGTTCGGTATTGATGCTATAATCATAATGAAAAACAACGTGTTGGGATGAACTCTCAATAACACTCGTAAAAGGGGATTTGTCATGGGTCCAGGTTTTGGCGCGCGCAGCGGTATTTTGACCCTTACCATCAAGGACAAGGCGGTTCTTTATGCGGCCTATATGCCGTTTATTCGCCAGGGCGGGCTGTTTATTCCCACTCAGAAGCAATATCAGTTGGGCGATGAGGTGTTTTTGCTGCTCAACCTGATGGACGAGCCTGACAAGATCCCGGTGGCGGGCAAGGTGGTCTGGATAACCCCTAAAGGAGCCCAGGGCAACCGTGCCGCAGGTATCGGTGTGCAGTTTAACGGTGAGGACGAAACCGCACGTACCAAGATTGAGGCCTACCTGGCCGGCTCGCTGGGGTCCGATCGCCCAACCCATACTCTGTGATGCCGATGGATGAAGCAAAGGCGTCGAGTGCTATGGCGGGCCAACAACCATTGGATGTCAGCTGGGATCTTGGTCATGTGGAGCTGGCGGGTTTGCACTGGCCGGCTACTGGTGACGGGCGATGTGATGCAGTAAACCCGCTGATTGGCCTGCACGGTTGGCTGGATAACGCCGCCACCTTCTACCAGATTGGTCACGGCTTGAGTCGCTGGGGGCCTTTTTATGCGGTTGATATGGCAGGTCACGGCCTGTCATCCCATCGTCCTCCGGGGCAGGGATACCTGCTGGTAGACTATGTGGCTGATTTGGCCTGTCTGCTGGCTCAGCATTTCCCCCATCAAAAGGTCCGGCTGGTGGGGCATTCACTGGGTGGCATAGTCGCACTCTACTACGCAGCGGCCTTCCCCGAGAATGTTGAAAAACTGGTGCTGATTGACAGCCTGGGGCCCATTACCAAGCCACCAGGAGAGAGTGTCAGCCAGTTACGCAGCGGTATCGAGAAACGCCTGACAGGCTCAGCGCCAGCACCGGTCTATCCCTCTGTTGAAGCGGCAGCAAAAACCCGTGCCGGCGGATTGAGCCCGTTATCCGAACAGGCAGCCGGTGTGCTGGTGCCTCGCAACCTGAAACCGCTGGGGAAGGGCTTCAGTTGGCGCACGGATCCACGTTTACGGCATCCCTCCATGATTATGTACGAAGAAAGTCAGGTGCGTGACTGTCTGCAAAAGCTTCAGGCGGATGCGCTGCTGCTGGTGGCGGAGCAGGGTTTGCTCAAGGGGCATCCACTTTGGTCGGACCGTCTGGCGCTGGCCACGTCCATGCGGCAGATACAGGTGCCGGGCGGTCATCACTGCCACCTTGACGGCGATACCGCGCCCTTGCTGGCCGCAATTGATGAGTTTCTATCACCTCCACCTTCTATTGAGTGAACTTGATGAAGCACGTGTTTATTGACCGAGTAAATCAACTCCTGGCTTTCACGAGAGCGGCGGTACTGATGAGCGCCCGGTGGCGGGGTGGCAAACGCAGGCTGGCGGTTTTGTTGGCTCTGCTGTGCAGCCCTGTGTATACACTCGCCGCTATTTCGGCTTTTCCTTTGGCCACGGTTGAGGAAAATCGCCGCATTGAAACGCCGGGACATCTCGTGCTGTTGAGTCCGGTGCGGGAGATTAATAACCAGATCCGTTCCGAAACCATGGCGCGGGTAGCCGTGTCAGGGCAGGGTACTTTGCTGGAAATCCGTCCGGATTCAAGTCGCCAGGATGCCCGGGCCTATTATGTCGATGCGTTGCGGCGACTGGACGCCACCACGCTGTTTGAATGCAGTGGCCGTGCCTGTGGTCGCAGTATTGTATGGGCCAACCAGATTTTCAGTGAGTCACGGCTCTACGGCCGGGATCAGGATCAGGACTATCTTGCTGCTGCTTATGTCACCCCTGACGGCAAGACCCAGCTGGTGCTGGTGTACACCGTAACCCGGGGCAATCTGCGTCAGTACTTGTGGGTGGAGCAGCTGACGTTGGCAGAAGGTACGGTGCTGCCCGGCTTTTCCGGACGCAATGAGCGTGTTCTTGGGCCGGTGGTGGTGACCTGGACCGGCGATGTTACTCGCCGCTTTGACTGGGATGCTGAGACCCGCCGGCAGGTGCAGGACTGGCTGCAGCGGGATGGCGATCGGCTGGTGATCCACAGTTTTACTACCTTGCGAAACCAGGAAAGCCTTGATGAATCGAAAGCCCGGGCCAGGGCGGCAGGTGAAGCTTTTCAGTCTGTGCTGGGCAGCGCCGGTGTGCCCCGTGAGCGCCAGCATCTGATCGTCATCGGGCCGACGCTACCCATGGGAGCAGCGGACCGCAAAGGTGATCGTATCGAGCTGGTTGCTGTGCAGGACATTCGTCAGGGAGACTAAATTATGGGCGCCGAATCTCTCAATTCCCCCAGCAAGGACAAGCCACGCAAAACCGTTGCCCTGACACTGGGTAGCGGTGGTGCCCGGGGTTACGCCCATATCGGAGCCATTGAGGTGCTGGAGGAGCGGGGCTACGAGATTATCGCCATCTCAGGCTGCTCCATGGGTGCGCTGATCGGTGGGCTTTATGCCGCAGGCAGAATGCGGGATTACAAGGACTGGGTAACCGGTCTCGGTCAGTTTGATGTGCTCAAGCTGCTGGATATTTCCCTCTCGTCTGCAGGCGCTATCCGGGGTGAAAAAGTATTCTCCGTGGTCAGGGACATACTGGGTGAATTGCGAATTGAGGACCTGGACATTCCCTTCACCGCTGTCGCTACCGATTTGCTGTCCCATAAAGAGGTTTGGTTTCAGGAGGGCCTGCTGCATCAGGCTATTCGTGCCTCTATTGCCATCCCGAGTGTGGTAACGCCGGTTGTTCACAACGGCAGGGTGCTGGTGGACGGTGCCTTGTTGAACCCACTGCCTATCATTCCGACCATCTCTGCCCACGCCGACATGCTGGTGGCGGTTAACCTGAGTGGGGAGGAAGAGCGCCAGGCCCCGATCCCCCATGTGGTTGAAACCCCTGACAGCGAAGAAGAGGAAGACTCGGAGCTGGAAGAGTGGCTGGCCAAGATTCGCGATAAGGCCTCTCGCTGGTTTGACTGGGATGCGTTGAAAGCCCTGGGTGGTAAGCGTGATAACGGTGATTCAGAGGTGGATGCGGTTGAATTGCGCCGTGCCGTTCAGGAGAAGGAGGCTGAGAAAAAGGCCGGCCAGAAAGCTGAGCACACCCGTCAATCCGCTGAAGGCGATGCAGACACCATTGAGTGGGAGCGCTTGGGCATTGGCAAATTCGACATTATGAACCTCACGATTGAAACCATGCAGAGCGCTCTGGTGCAGTACAAGATTGCTGGCTACCCACCGGATCTGCTGGTCAATATTCCGAAAAATGCCTGCCGGTCCTTTGACTACCACAAGGCGCCGGAATTGATAAGGCTGGGGCGTGAACGCATGGCGGCAGCTCTCGACCGCTATGAGGAGAGTGGCAGCTCGGGCTTGCTCTCGCTTTAGTGTGCCTTAACAAAAGCGCGTCTGTTATTGAGCTTGCCCAGGTTGGTGAGCCCTGCTCGGGAATTCCGTTCGTCCTGCGCCGCACGTCTCCCAAGCGCCTGCTGACGTCAGGCCTGCAAAGGGCGTATAATGCGCGTTCAATTTTTGAAGGAAATCCCACACCTGTGTCTTCTCCCGCTGAAAGCTTGCTGACCATTCGCGATTATTTGCGCTACGCCACCACCTGTTTTGCTTCGGCGCCGCTCTACTACGGCCACGGCACAGACAATCCCTGGGATGAAGCGGTGCAGCTGGTGATGCGCAGCTTGCAGCTACCACTGGAAAACAACACCGTGTTCCTGGACGCTCGTCTGACCGCCGAGGAGCGCACGCAGCTGGCAGAACGTATCCGTTTACGGGTTGAGCAACGGATGCCTGTGGCTTATCTGGTGGGTGAGGCCTGGTTTATGGGGATGCCCTTCAAGGTAGATGAACGGGTGCTGGTGCCTCGCTCACCACTATCCGAGTTGCTGGAGAATGGTCTCCAGCCCTGGCTGGGGGACCGGTCAGTGGATCGGGTGCTGGATCTGTGCACCGGGAGTGGGTGTATCGGTATTGCTGCCGCTACCGTGTTCGAGGACGCGGAGGTGGTGCTGTCAGACCTGTCATCGGATGCGCTGGTGGTGGCACAGGAGAATATTGATCGCTATGAGCTGGGTGAGCGGGTCACGGCAGTGGCATCCGATGTTTTCGATCAGGTGACCGGTTGTTTTGATGTTATCCTCAGCAATCCGCCTTATGTTGACGCGCAGGACATTGCCGCGATGCCGGAGGAATACCGTCATGAGCCTATGCTGGGGCTGGCGGCGGGTGATGACGGACTGGATATTGCCCACCGAATTCTGGCGGGTGCCAAGGCGCACTTGAATCCAGGCGGCCTGCTGATCGTAGAGGTTGGTAATAGCTGGGTCGCACTGGAAGACGCTTATCCAGAACTGCCATTTACCTGGCTTGAATTTGAAAGCGGCGGTCACGGTGTGTTTCTGCTGACCCGTGAAGATCTCGAACAGGCGGGCCTCTGAGCCTGGGGCTGATTTTAAATCCAACTTATAAGATGCTGAAAAATGTCAGGAAATAGTTTCGGTAAGTTGTTCACGGTCACCACTTTTGGTGAGAGTCATGGACCGGCCCTGGGTTGTATTGTAGACGGGTGCCCGCCGGGTCTGCCGCTGTCTGAGGCAGACCTGCAAGAGGACCTGGATCGCCGCAAGCCAGGCACGTCCCGCCACACCACCCAGCGCCGGGAGCCGGACCAGGTGCGTATTCTGTCGGGCGTGTTTGAGGGCGTTACCACTGGCACGCCCATTGGCCTGTTGATTGAAAACACGGATCAGCGTTCCAAGGACTACTCCAAGATCGCCGCGCAATTTCGGCCTGCTCACGCTGACTATACCTATGCCCACAAATACGGCGTCAGGGACTACCGTGGCGGTGGCCGCTCCTCGGCGCGGGAGACCGCCATGCGCGTGGCGGCAGGTGCAATCGCCAAGAAGTACCTGCAGGCGCGGCTCGGCATCACTGTGCGTGGCTACCTGTCGGAACTGGGTCCCATCAAGGCCGAGAAGCTGGATTGGTCGGAGGTGGTTAACAACCCGTTTTTCTGTCCCGACCCTGACAAGGTGCCGGAGATGGAAGCCTATATGGATGCCCTGCGCAAAGAGGGTGACTCTATCGGTGCTCGTATCAATGTGGTGGCGGAAAATGTGCCCCCGGGTCTGGGTGAGCCTATTTTCGATCGTCTCGATGCCGATCTGGCGCATGCACTGATGAGCATAAATGCTGTTAAAGGTGTGGAAATCGGCGCAGGTTTCGGCTGTATCAACCAGAAAGGTACGGCCCATCGGGACGAAATGACGCCTGAAGGCTTCCTCTCCAACCATGCGGGCGGCGTGCTGGGAGGCATTTCCTCCGGCCAGCCTATCCTTGCCAGCATTGCGCTCAAACCCACCTCCAGCCTGCGTCTGCCGGGGCGTAGCATTAACGAGCTGGGTGAGCCGGTGGAAGTGATTACCACCGGGCGGCATGACCCCTGTGTGGGCATACGGGCTACCCCCATCGCGGAAGCCATGATGGCGCTGGTGCTGATGGATCATTATCTTCGCCACCGCGGCCAGAATGCCGATGTCAGGGTGAGCACCCCGGACATTGAAGCCGTTGGGCGTAACCGCAAGGGCTGAAGTTATCTACTGGCGCCTGTCCAACCTGTATTTCTGGTTCTTTGCCCTATTGGGGGCCTTGGTCCCCTATTGGTCCCTTTACCTTGAAGGGCGTGGCTTCAGTTATATCGAGATAGCCACCCTCATGGCCACCATCCAGTTGACCAAGGTGGTGGCGCCAAACCTCTGGGGTTGGCTGGGGGATGCCACGGGCCGGCGGGTTCGTCTGGTGCGTCTCGGGTCAGTGCTGGCAGCCCTGTGTTTTCTGGGGGTATTCCTGGAGCCGGGCTTTCGCGGCCTGCTGCTGGTCATGCTGGCGTTTACCTTCTTCTGGAACGCCATCCTGCCGTTATATGAAGTGATTACTCTGCAAGGCCTGGGGCAGCGGCGTGACCGGTACGGTCGCGTCCGCTTGTGGGGCTCGGTAGGTTTCATCGCCACGGTGGCGCTGGTGGGTGCGTTATTGTCCTGGCTGCCTCTGGCTGCGCTGCCCTGGATTCTGCTTCCCCTGTTTCTGGGCTTGATCGTGTCCTCTTTGCTGGTGCCTTCAGAAACCCGTGTGGTGCCGCCCAAGGCACCGAAAGGGTCGCTGCTGAAGATTATGGTACTGCCAGCTGTGCTGGCATTTTTCGCCATGAACATGCTGCTGCAGGTTTCCCACGGTGCCTACTACACCTTTTTCAGTATTCATCTTGAACGTTATGGCTATGGCAAACTGTCCATTGGACTGCTGTGGTCGCTGGGGGTGCTGGCGGAAATTCTGCTGTTTTTGGTCATGCACCGCCTGTTACGACGTTTCAGTATCCGTACCATTGCACTGGCGGCCCTGGCGCTAACCACTGTGCGCTGGGCCATGATTGCTGAGCTGACTCACTTGCCCGTCATGCTGGTGTTGGCGCAGTGTCTGCACGCAGCATCCTATGGTGCATTACACGCCATATCCGTGCATTACGTGCACGGTTATTTTGGTGATATCCACCACGGCCAGGGGCAGGCTCTCTACAGCGGTCTTACCTTTGGCCTTGGCGGGGCCATAGGTGCCTGGCTGGCAGGCTTCTTTGTGCAGTGGTACACCACGGAGGCCGCTTTCTGGGCCAGTGCCGTGGCGATGCTTATTGGGCTGGCGGTGTCCTGGCGCTGGCTACGGCCGCCGCCTGACCACGCTCAATAGGGCCTCGGCGGCGGGGCTGAGCTGACGCCCCGCCACACCCACCGCACCCAGCATCCGGGTTACGCTGGCACCCGTGGCCAGCGCCTGCAACGTGCTATCCAGCATGCTCACCGGCAGCACACTCCAGCCCAGACCCACTGACGTCATCATTTTGATGGTTTCGAGGTAGTTGGTGGGCATGCGTGGCTGCAAGGGCAGTTGTGCCTCCAGAAACAAGCGGCTGACTGCCCGATAGGTTGCTGTGGTGGTGTCCGGCAAAATCGCCGGTACTGCAGCCAGGTCAGCCAGTGCCACCTGTGGACGCTGTGCCAGCAGATGTTGCTTGCCGACAACAAAGGCCATAGGGTCAGGCCATTGGTGGAAGATCTGGAAGTGGGCACTCATGGCATCATTCAGGGTCACAAACGCCAACTCTGTATGCCGTTTACGCATCTGCTCGAAAGCGCTCTCTGAGTCCATGAACTGCAGGTTCAGGTTAACCTCTGGATATTGGCGGGTGAACTGCCGCAACCACGCAGGCAAGTGATGCAGCCCGATGTGGTGGCTGGCAATGACGTTCAGGTCGCCGGTTACCTTGCCTGCCTGGCTGGCTAGCGCCAGACGGGCATTATGCAGCTCGTCCAGTATCCGTCTGGCAAAGGGGAGAAGGCGCTGGCCGGCATCCGTCAGCTGCAGGCGGCGCTGGCCTCGCTCAAATACCGGGGCGCCCAGTTGTTGTTCCAATACGGCAACCCGCTTACTGACAGCAGGTTGGGTCAGGTGCAGGCTTGCTGCTGCGCCGGAAAATGACCCCTCATCGACAATGCTGACAAAGGCCGCCAGGGCTTGTGTATCCATGCTGCTCTCACTTTAAGGAAACAACTCAGGTCTGTTTGATCATCTGCGCGCGGGTAGTGTGCGTTCCCTTGCCCAGAGGGCTCTTAGTATAACCAACTGGAATCATTATAATGAAAAACATGAATTGGAGTTATGTCGTGGCGGGCGGTATCATAGCGCCATAACTCAGAGTCCTTGTTGGGCTCTGGTCATAATGAGAGAGGCCTTGGCCTGTCGCTCCCGGGTACGGTTGTCATGCCATACCCGCTAAAGGGAGCGGGGCTGTGACTGATGGAGGCATGTATGTCCGGCAAGACCCTTTACGATAAGTTATGGGATGAGCATTTGGTAAAGCAGCGGGATGACGGCTCCGCGCTGATCTATATTGACCGCCAGTTGCTTCACGAAGTGACCTCGCCTCAGGCCTTTGAAGGGCTGCGGCTGGCCAACCGTAAGCCCTGGCGCGTCGATGCCAACCTCGCAACGCCAGACCACAACGTACCAACCACGGATCGGGAAAAGGGTGTGGATGGTATCGTTGATCCCGTGTCCCGCACTCAGGTTGAAACCCTGGACAAGAACTGCGATGAATTCGGTATTCTGGAATTCAAGATTCGTGACCAGCGTCAGGGCATTGTGCATGTGATTGGCCCTGAGCAGGGGGCAACCCTGCCGGGCATGACCATTGTCTGTGGCGACTCCCACACCTCTACCCACGGCGCATTTGGTACCCTGGCTCACGGCATTGGTACCTCGGAAGTAGAGCACGTGCTGGCTACCCAGTGTCTGGTGCAGAAGAAAATGAAGAACATGCTGATCCGCGTGGATGGTCAGTTGGGTGCCGGCGTAACGGCCAAAGATGTGATTCTGGCCATTATCGGCCGTATCGGCACCGCTGGTGGTACCGGCTATGCGGTTGAGTTCGGCGGCGAGGCTATCCGCAGCCTGTCCATGGAAGGGCGGATGACCGTCTGCAACATGGCGATTGAAGCAGGTGCCCGGGTCGGCATGGTCGCGGTGGATGATGTCACCATTGATTATGTTCAGGGCCGGCCTTTCGCACCCAAGGGTGCTGACTGGGACAGGGCCGTAGCTCACTGGCGCACCTTGCATAGTGATGACGATGCCGTATTCGATAAGGTGATTGTGCTTGACGGTGCGGCTATCAAGCCGCAAGTGACCTGGGGTACGTCACCGGAGATGGTGGTTAGCGTTGATGCGCAGGTACCGGACCCGGCACAGGAAGAGGATCCCATCAAGCGTGAAGGTATTGTACGCGCCCTGCGTTACATGGGGCTGGAGCCCAATATGCCGATTGAGGCCATCAAACTTGATCGGGTATTCATTGGCTCCTGCACCAATTCGCGTATTGAAGATCTGCGGGAGGCGGCTGCCGTCGTTAAAGGGCGCAAAGTCGCAGCCAGTCTCAAGCAGGCGATGGTAGTACCTGGCTCCGGGCTGGTAAAAGCCCAGGCTGAGCAGGAGGGGTTGGACAAGATCTTTATCGAGGCAGGCCTGGAATGGCGTGACCCTGGTTGTTCCATGTGTCTGGCCATGAACGCCGACAAACTGGGTGCTGGCGAACACTGCGCGTCTACCTCTAACCGTAATTTTGAGGGGCGGCAAGGTTTCGGTGGCCGTACCCATCTGGTAAGCCCGGCTATGGCGGCTGCGGCGGCCGTGACGGGGCACTTTGTCGATGTCCGTGAACTGATCCAGCAGGGAGGAGCCTGAACATGCGTCCATTTACCCAACATGACGGTTTGGTAGCGCCTTTGGATCGTTCCAATGTCGATACCGACATGATCATCCCCAAGCAGTTTCTCAAATCCATCAAGCGCAGTGGCTTTGGCCCCAATCTGTTTGATGAGTTGCGTTACCTGGATGAAGGCAAGCCGGACCAGGACAGCAGTGGTCGTCCGCTGAACCCGGATTTTGTGCTGAACCAGCCCCGTTATCAGGGCGCCAGCGTGCTGTTGGCGCGGCATAATTTCGGGTGCGGCTCCAGTCGTGAACACGCACCCTGGGCGCTGGATGATTTTGGTTTTCGGGCCATTATTGCGCCGAGTTTTGCTGATATTTTTTATAATAACTGCTTTAAGAATGGCCTGTTACCCATTGTTCTTGATGAGAAAGTGGTTGATCAATTGTTTGCGGAAGCGGAGCACGCTGAAGGCTATCGCCTGTTGGTGGATCTGGAGTCCAGGCAGGTGAAGACGCCGACAGGGGAGTGTTTTGAGTTTGAGGTTGATGACTTCCGCCGACACTGTTTGCTGCACGGGCTGGATGACATTGGTGTGACTCTGGAAGACGCTGATGCCATCCGAGCCTACGAGGACAGGCGGCGTGACAGCGCGCCCTGGTTGTTTGGCGCCATCGGGCGCGACTGAGATCGAAACCAAGACTGCAAGGAATCATGAAATGACCCGTTCTGTACTTCTGTTGCCAGGTGATGGCATAGGCCCTGAGATCGTCAGCGAAGCAGAAAAAGTGCTGCATCGCGTTAATGAGTTGTTCAACCTCGGCTTGGTCTTTGACACCGCTCTGGTGGGCGGCGCGGCTATCGATGCCACCGGCGAACCGCTGCCTGCGATTACGCTGGACAAAGCCCGCAAGGCAGACGCCATTTTGCTGGGTGCCGTCGGTGGCCCCAAATGGGATGCGCTGGAAATGGCCCGTCGGCCGGAAAAGGGCCTGCTGGGCTTGCGTTCCAACCTTGAGCTGTTTGCCAATCTGCGCCCCGCGATTCTTTACCCGCAACTGGCGTCTGCGTCATCCCTCAAGCCTGAGGTGGTGTCTGGGTTGGATATCCTGATCGTCCGGGAACTGACTGGCGGTATCTACTTTGGTCAGCCGCGTGGTGTTCGCACGCTGGAAAATGGTGAGCGCCAGGGTTACAACACCTATGTTTACAGCGAGTCGGAAATCCGCCGCATCGGCCGGGTGGCCTTTGAGGCTGCGCAAGCCCGTAACGGTAAGCTGTGCTCCGTGGACAAGGCCAATGTACTTGAGGTGACGGTACTCTGGCGTGAGATCATGGAAGAACTGGCGAAAGACTACCCCGATGTCGAACTGAGCCATATGTATGTGGACAACGCCGCCATGCAGCTGGTGCGGGCGCCAAAACAGTTTGATGTCATTGTAACTGGTAATATGTTCGGTGATATCCTGTCAGATGAAGCTGCCATGTTGACCGGCTCCATCGGTATGCTGCCGTCAGCGTCCCTGAATGCGCAGAAGCTGGGCATGTATGAGCCATGTCATGGCTCCGCGCCGGACATCGCCGGCCAGGGTATTGCCAACCCGTTGGCCACTATCCTGTCTGCTGCAATGATGCTGCGTTACAGTCTGGCTGAGGAAGCGGCAGCGCAGGCGATTGAACAGGCGGTCAGCAAGGTACTTGATCAGGGGCTGCGCACTGCAGACATCATGTCTGAAGGCGCCGAGCGGGTGAATACCCGGGATATGGGTGAGGCGGTGGTTGCCGCTTTGCAGGCCTGATAGAAACATTCGAAGCCCGACAGTGGCGCCATGCCGCCACTGCGGGGTTACCCTTCCGGTCCTGAACGGGCAAATGGCGTTCCGGGCTGGCTCAACAAGAGGTTCAAAAGTCGCACATGAAGCGAGTTGGACTTGTAGGTTGGCGCGGTATGGTGGGCTCTGTCCTCATGCAGCGCATGCGCGAAGAAAATGATTTTGCCGATATTCAACCGGTGTTCTTTACCACGTCCCAGGCGGGACAGGCAGCACCGGACGTTGGCAAGACCGATGTGCCGCCACTGCAGGATGCGTTTGATATCGACGCGCTGAAAGCGCTGGATGTCATTATTACCTGCCAGGGTGGTGACTATACCAACGATGTACACCCGCGCCTGCGTGAGGCGGGCTGGGAAGGCTATTGGATTGACGCCGCATCAGCGCTGCGTATGGCGGATAACTCTGTCATCGTGCTGGACCCGGTTAACCGGCATGTGATTGATCAGGCCCTGAAGGATGGTATCAAGGACTATATTGGTGGTAACTGTACCGTCAGTCTGATGATGCTGGCCCTGGGTGGTCTGCTGGAGCGTGATCTGATTGAGTGGGTTTCGCCCATGACTTATCAGGCGGCCTCAGGAGCGGGTGCGCAGAATATGCGCGAGCTGCTCAATCAGATGGGCGTGCTGCGGGACAGCGTGGCGGATCTGCTGGATAACCCGGCGTCCGCAATTCTGGATATTGACCGCCAGATTGCCGACACCATGCGTTCTGACGGCTTCCCGGTGGATAACTTTGGGGTGCCATTGGCTGGCAGTCTGATTCCGTATATCGACAAGCAGCTGGACAATGGCCAGAGCAAGGAAGAGTGGAAGGCGCAGAGTGAGACCAATAAAATTCTGGGTCGCAGCGAGCAGCCGATTCCTATCGACGGGATCTGCGTGCGCATTGGCGCCATGCGTTGCCACAGTCAGGCATTGACCATCAAGTTGCGCAAGGACCTTCCGGTTAGCGAAATCGAGTCCCTGCTGGCGGGTGCCAATGACTGGGTCAAGGTTGTGCCTAATGACCGCGAAGCCACCATCAAGGAACTGACGCCGACCAAGGTAACCGGTACCCTGAGTATTCCCATCGGCCGGATTCGCAAGCTGGCTATGGGGCCGGAGTACATCTCGGCGTTTACCGTGGGTGATCAGCTCCTGTGGGGTGCTGCGGAACCCTTACGGCGTATGCTGCGCATCCTCCAGGAGCGTTAAGAATCTCTGAAAAAAACAGCCAGAGTTTCTCAGGCTTGTATTGGTAATGCCAACTGTGTCCTATTTCGGGCACGCTGTAGCGGGCGGAGGCTGAAAACAGCCTCCGCCCCTGCTATTTTTGGAGCCTCAAAAGGTCTCAATGGGCAGTGATGACAGGTAGTTCCGACCGCAAACTAAAAAATGGTGTAACGAAAGTTGCTGATTGATTGATAAAACGGGTTTTATCAACAATACTTGCGCTCATGAACAGACTTTCATCTGACGCTGTTTGAGTCCAACCTCGTCCGATTCTATTTTTGATCAGGCAGTAAAGAAGAATAACGGATACTGGAAAGGAAAAAGCATGAAGGTACGCAAGCTTGCGGTTGCCATGGCTCTTGTGGGGGGGCTTGGCTCTGGTGTTGCAAATGCATTGGGGCTGGGTGAAGTGGAGCTGCGGTCATTTCTCAATGAACCCCTTGGGGCTGAGATTGTACTGCGGCGCACGGACGGTATAAATCCTGCGGACATTATCGTAAATGAAGCCTCCCGCAGGGACTACGAGCGTCTTGGCATCAGTCGGGACCATTTCCTTTCCAACCTGCGCTTCGATGTGAGCACAGGTCCGGATGGTCGATTGGTCATCAACGTCTCATCCCGTCAGCCGGTGCGAGAGCCCTTCCTGAATTTCCTGGTTGAGGTGGTTTGGCCGAACGGTCGCGTGATGCGGGAGTACTCGGTGCTCCTCGACCCGCCGGTATATGCCGAACATCTGTCTCGGGCACCTGCGGTTACAGCACCTACTGCAGCGCCGCAAATCAGTACCCAGCGAGAGGTTGCAACGCCAACCCGTCAGCCGGACCGCACCATGCCGCGGCCCACTACCACCGCACGGGTGAGCCAGAATACCTTCGGCCCGACCGGTGCTTCGGATACCCTGTGGGGCATTGCACTGGCGGTACGGCCGGATGAAAGCGTAACGCCACAGCAGGTTATGCTGGCGTTGCAGGACCTGAACCCTGACGCATTCATCGATGGCAACATCAACCGGATGAAGCGGGGTCAGGTTCTTCGTATCCCCAGTGAAGATCAGATTCGAGCCCGCACCCGCCAGCAGGCGCTGACTGAAGTCAGCGCCCAGAATGCCGCACTGGCAAGCCCAGCGGCGCGTGTGGTTGATACAGCAGCACCGCGTCCGGCAGAGCGCCCTCCCGTTCAGCCGGAAGCCGATGCCGAGCTGCGTTTGGTGGCGAGCGATACGGACAGCGTGGCCGCCTTGCGTGATGGCGCTTCTGCAGCGGGTGCCGCAGGCATCCCCGGCGGAGTAGAGCAGGGTCAGGCGGTATTGTTGGAAGAGCTTGACGCCAGCCGTCGTGAGAACGAGGACCTCCAGTCCAGGGTAGGTGACCTGCAAGATCAGGTGGCCACCCTGCAACGCCTGATAGAACTGAAGAACACCCAGTTGGCGGAAATGCAGCAGCAGGCGATCGAAGGGCGTCCTGCTGTTCAGCCGATCGAGGAAGCGTTGGAAGTCGACCCTGCCGAGACAGATCCCGCTGTGGTCGATGCACCTGACGACTATGACGGTGAAGCCGAACGGGATGAAGGACTTGAGCAGCCGTTAGATACCGCTGCTGTGGCGGAGTCTGAGGCAGCAGCTGAAGAGGACGAGGACCTGGTAGCCGTTGCGCCGCCAGCACCTGCTGTTGAGCGTCCAGAGCGGGTAACGCCGCCACCGGCGCCGGAGAAGGGTGGTTTCTTCCGTGAGCTTACGGATGCCATCAGAACAAACACGCTGTACCAGATTGCCGTAGGTGGCGGCTTGGTGGTGCTGTTGCTGATCCTTCTGTTGCTGGCCCGCCGTAACGCCAGCCGTGAGAAGGCATTCTACGATGAATTGAACCGCACCAGTGCTGCTGATGCCGACGTACTCGACCTGGGCCAGGACGACGCGGAAGACGCTCATGACCTGGCAGGTGAGGGTCAAGCGGACGCTATCGCCGAGGCAGAAGGCTTTATTGCCTACGGTCAGCTGGAACAGGCAGCCCAGGTGCTTGAGCATGCCATTTCCCGTGAGCCAAGCCGCGGTGATCTGCGCCTTAAATTGCTGGCTGTTTATGCCGAGGCCGGTAATCGCGATGCCTTTGAGAAACAGTACAGTGAAGTTGCCGCGCTGGATGAAGATGAACTCACGGCAGAGGCTGACGCCCTGCGTTCACAACTGGATGATGCCGAGGGTATCCCCAGTATTGATGACCTGGAGTCCCAGCTTCGTTCTGACAACTTCGGCGCAGGCAAGCCAGAGGCGTCCGATGCCGATGATGATTTCAGCAGTGCGTTTGATGACCTGCAAAGCGAAGAGCAGAGCGCTGAGCTGGATCAGGCGGTAGAGCCTGAGAAAGCGGTGAGCGATGACTTCAACCTGTCAGATTTCGAACTGGACGTTGCTGATGAGGACGTAGCGAAAGCAGAGGATCTGCTTGACGAGTCCGCTACTGAAGAAAGCGACAAGGGTGACGATTACGCCATCGAGTATGACACCTCGTTCCTCCAGAAAGGTGAAACGGCTGAAGCGGAAACCGCTGAGCGGGATGAGCTGGCAGAGGACGATTTTGCTGATCTGGAAACCCTTGAAACTGCTGAAGCAGAGGAATCAATTCCCGAGTCTGAGCTGGCAGATCTTGAAGCGCTGACGGATGAAGTGTCCAGCGATCTGGATGATCTGGGTGAGCTGGAAGCGCTTGACGATCTTGCTGAGGAGAAGGTTGAAGAGCTTTCGCCGGATGAGTCATTCCTCGACGAACTCGACGCCGAACTCGAGAAAGTGGCGCAGGATGAGCAGGAGGATCTTCAGCTTGCGGATAGCGCGCTGGACGATCTGGAGCTGGATGTCTCCGACGAAGACCTGGCACTGATGGAAGAAGTGGCCGAGGCTGCGCCGGAGCAAGGTATTGAAACCCTCGACGAAAGCGACGAACTTGACGCTGAGCTGACGGAAGCCGAGCTGGCTGACCTCTCCGAGCTTGGTGATGGCGCTGCAGATGCAGCGGCGGGTGATGAGGTGCCGAAGGTTACACCTGCGACGGGTCTGGATGAAAGCCTGGGCGAAGCCGACGAGGAGGACTTTGACTTCCTGGCAGGTACCGATGAGGCGGCCACCAAACTCGACCTGGCACGCGCTTACGTTGAGATGGGTGACGCAGAGGGAGCCCGGGACATTCTGGAAGAAGTTGCCCTCGAGGGTAATGAAGAACAGAAGAAAGAAGCCCAGGAACTTCTTAAAAATCTCGGCTAAAACCCTATAATAGTCAACAAACCAGAGAGCGCCGGCATCTGCCGGCGTTCTCTATTGTGTGTTCGTCATTTTTAGGTCCAGGCTATTGTTTCGTTCCCCGCAGTTAATCTCCAATGAGGTGCCCGCAGGCCCGGGCCGCGTTGCGCTGGTCTTTGAGTATGACGGCGCTGCATTCCATGGCTGGCAGCAACAGAAAAGTGGCGTACCCTCGGTAGAGGCGGTGTTGACCAAAGCCATTGGCAAGGTAGCCGCGCATCCCGTTGAGCTTGTGTGCGCGGGTCGCACAGATGCTGGCGTGCACGCCGCCTATCAGGTTGTACACTTTGATACGCAGGTGGCCCGCAGCCAAAGGTCCTGGGTGATGGGAATCAATACCCATCTGCCACCTAGCGTGACGGTGCACTGGGCCGGAGCGGTGGCAGAGGATTTTCACGCCCGTTTTTCCGCCTTCTATCGCCGTTATCGCTATGTCATATTTAACAGCGATGTTCGCCCAGCGCTGTTTCGCGGGCAATTGTCCTGGACCTACCAGGTACTGGACACTGAGCTGATGCACCAGGAGGCGCAGGTCCTTGCGGGCGAGCATGATTTTTCAGCCTTCCGTGCGGCGGAATGCCAGTCCAAATCAGCCAAGCGCAATGTGACGGCTATTTCGGTTCAGCGTAAAGGGCGTTTTGTCATTCTCGACGTTCAAGCCAATGCGTTTCTGCATCATATGGTGCGTAATTTCGCTGGTTCACTGATGGCTGTTGGTTGTGGCAAACAGGCGCCGGGCTGGTTAGCCAGTGTGTTGGCCAGCGGCGATCGGCGCCAGGCGGGTATAACAGCGCAACCTAACGGGCTTTACCTTGTGGATGTGGGGTATCCTGAACACTTTGGTATACCGGTGGCTGACCCTGGCCCCAGTATTGTTCGGGACCTGATGATCGGTGAGGCGTAGGATGAAACGTGTTCGCACCAAAATCTGTGGTATCACACGGCGGCAGGATGTGCAGGCCGCGGCGGATGCCGGTGCCGATGCTCTGGGGTTCGTGTTTTACAAGCCCAGCCCGCGGGCTGTCAGTGTTGCCGCTGCCCGTGAGCTGGTTGATGCCACGCCGGCCTTTGTGACCACGGTTGGTCTGTTTGTTAATCCCCAGCCGCATGAAGTCCGGGATGTCCTGGCGACCGTACCTTTAGACTTGCTGCAGTTCCATGGCGATGAGAGCGCCGAGTTCTGTCAGCAGTTCGGGCGTCCCTGGATCAAAGCCATCAGGGTTCAGCATGGTGAACAGATCGTTGAGGCCTTTGATTTGTACCCCGAGGCCTCGGGTTTGCTGGTGGACGCCTATGATCCTGCGCTGTTTGGCGGTAGCGGCAAGACCTTTGACTGGTCGCTGATTCCGGACCTGCGCCCGCTGCCGCTGATATTGGCCGGGGGGCTCAACTCTGCTAACGTAGCCGCCGCAATTCGGTTGACCCGTCCCTGGGCGGTTGACGTGAGTGGGGGTGTTGAGGCCAGCAAGGGCATCAAGGACGCAGGGCGCATAAACGAATTTTTAACTGAGGTGCAACGTGTCAATGAAACTGACTGAGGAATACCTGAGCACATTCCCGGATGCCCGCGGGCATTTTGGCGAGTATGGCGGCCGTTTTGTGTCCGAGACCCTGATGGACTCGCTGCTGAGACTGGAGCAGGAGTACTTCCGGCTTAAGCAGGACCCTGAGTTTCAGGCCACCTTTGATAAGGACCTTGCCGACTACGTGGGTCGTCCCAGCCCCCTTTATCACGCCGAGCGTTTGTCGGCCTATGCGGGTGGTGCCCAGATCTGGCTGAAAAGGGAAGACCTCAACCATACCGGCTCCCATAAGGTAAACAACACCATCGGTCAGGTGTTGTTGGCTAATTTCCTGGGTAAGAAGCGCATTATTGCTGAGACAGGGGCGGGCCAGCACGGTGTTGCCACGGCGACAGTGTGTGCCCGCCTGGGTCTTGAGTGTCACGTATTCATGGGTGCAGAGGACGTTCAGCGCCAGGCCCTCAACGTATTCCGAATGAAATTGCTCGGCGCTCAGGTGCATGCGGTTGAAAGTGGTACCCGTACCCTCAAAGATGCCATGAACGACGCCATGCGCGACTGGGTAACCAACGTTGATGACACCTTCTACATCATCGGTACCGTTGCAGGTCCGCATCCATATCCGCTACTGGTCCGCGACTTCCAGTCGGTCATCGGTCGCGAGGCACGGGAGCAGTCGCTGCGCCAGGCGGGCAAACTGCCGGATGCGCTGGTAGCCTGCGTTGGTGGTGGTTCGAATGCTATCGGTCTGTTTTATCCGTTTCTGACGGATGAGTCTGTAGCGCTTTACGGTGTTGAGGCGGGCGGCCTGGGTATTGAGACCGGTCAGCACGCCGCACCTCTTAATGCCGGGCGGCCGGGTGTTCTGCATGGTAACCGTACCTACCTGATGGAAGATGAGAATGGCCAGATTGCGGCCACCCATTCCGTAAGTGCTGGTCTGGACTACCCGGGAGTAGGCCCTGAGCACAGCTGGTTGAAGGATATTGGGCGCGCCCACTACGTTTCTGTCACGGATGAAGAGGCGCTGGACGCCTTCCGTAAACTGACCCGTATTGAAGGTATCATGCCCGCCCTTGAAACGGCCCATGGCGTTGCTTACGGCCTTAAGCTTGCGGCCAGCATGGACAAAGACCAAATGATTATCATCAATGTCTCCGGTCGCGGCGACAAGGATATTCATACCATTGCCAAGATTGACGGTATCGAGCTCTGAGTGGCACGGACCCCAGCGAACAGGAACAACACATGAGCCGAATTGAATCCGTAATGCGCAACCTCCGGGGGCAGGGCAGGAAGGCCCTGATCCCTTATATTACCGCTGGTGACCCTGGCCCGGATCAAACCGTGAGCCTGATGCATACGCTGGTGGAGGCGGGCGCTGACATTATTGAGCTGGGCGTACCCTTTTCAGACCCCATGGCGGATGGGCCAGTTATACAATTGGCCTGCGAACGGGCGCTGAAGCACGGTACGTCATTGCGGAATGTACTGGATATGGTCAAGGCCTTCCGCAGCACTGATGATCGTACGCCTGTGGTGCTGATGGGTTACCTCAACCCGATGGAAGCAATGGGCTATGAAGCCTTTGCTGATGCGGCCAGTGCGGCCGGTGTGGATGGTGTGCTGACGGTGGACTTGCCACCGGAAGAGGCGGAGCTGGTGGTGCCACTGTTCAAGGCGAGGGGGCTGGATGCTATTTTCCTGTTGGCGCCCACTACGACGGATGACCGTATCAAGGCCATCAGTCAGCACTGCTCCGGGTACGTGTACTATGTTTCATTGAAAGGTGTGACCGGCTCTGCCGCCATCAATGTCGATGAGGTTGCCAGAAAAGTGCGTCATATCAGCACCTTGGCAGGGCTTCCGGTAGGCGTTGGCTTTGGTATTCGGGACGCTCAGACCGCGGCTGCGGTGGGCAAGGTATCCGATGGTGTTATTGTGGGTAGCGTACTGGTTGATACTATTAGCAAGCACCAGGCGGATGCCGAAGGGCTGAAGCGCGCACTCACCGGTTTGCTGCGACCCATGCGCGAAGCGCTGGACGGGCTTGCCTCCTGAACATAGAAACGGGACGTCATCATGAGTAACTGGCTGGACAAAATCATGCCGAGCATGATCCGCTCGGAATCCAAACAGCGGACCAGCGTGCCGGAGGGGCTGTGGAAGAAGTGTCCAAAGTGTGGCGCCTTCCTGTACCGTCCTGAACTGGAAAAGAACCTTGATGTCTGTCCGAAATGCGAGCATCACCTGCGCCTGACCGCCCGCCGGCGGCTGGATATTTTCCTCGACCCGGAAGGGCGGCAGGAAATAGCCGCTGACCTGGAGCCGGTTGACCGGTTGAAGTTCAAGGACAGCAAACGCTACAAAGATCGTTTGGCACAAAACCAGAAGGCGACGGGTGAAAAGGACGCGCTGGTGGTAATGCGGGGTAAAACCCTGGGTATTCCTCTGGTGGCCTGTGCCTTTGAGTTCAACTTCCTGGGTGGCTCCATGGGCCAGGTTGTAGGTGAGAAGTTTGTCCGCGCAGCCAATATTGCCCTTGAAGAGCGCATACCTCTGGTGTGTTTTTCTGCCAGCGGCGGCGCGCGCATGCAGGAGGCCATCCTGTCATTGATGCAGATGGCCAAAACCGCCGCGGTACTGGAAAAGCTCAAGCAGGCAGGTGTGCCCTATATCTCCGTGCTGACTGATCCGGTGTTTGGAGGTGTCTCTGCCAGTCTGGCAATGCTGGGTGATCTTAATATCGCTGAGCCCTATGCACTGATTGGTTTTGCGGGCCCGCGGGTTATTGAGCAGACGGTGCGTGAGAAACTGCCGGAGGGCTTCCAGCGTAGCGAGTTCCTGCTTGAGCACGGTGCTATCGACATGATCCTGCATCGCCATGAGCTGCGTGAGCGTATTGCCTGCGTACTGGCCAAGTTTACTGGCCAGCCCAAGCCGGCCCATGAAGAAGCTCCCCATTATGAAGAATCCCAGGTGCCTGTAACCCGTGACTGACCGTTCCAGCGCACCACAGCGGCCCCAGTCCGGGGCCGGTCTTGCAGTCTGGCTTGACTACCTGGAAGCCTTGCACCCGGTCGAGATAGACATGGGGTTAGACCGGGTCTTGCTGGTGTTGCAAAAGCTTTTCCCTCGACGCCCGAGGCCCAGGGTGATTACCGTAGCAGGCACCAATGGAAAAGGTAGCACCGCAGCCTGTATCGAGGCGCTGCTGTTGGATGCTGGCCGTAAGGTTGGGGTCTATTCCTCCCCGCATTTGCTCAAGTACAACGAGCGAGTGCGGCTGAATGGACGAGATGCCTGTGATGCAGACCTTGTCGCAGCTTTCGAGCGCGTGGAAGCCGCCCGGGGCAGTGTCTCACTGACCTATTTCGAGTTCGGCACGTTGGCAGCGTTTGCCGCCATGGCAGCCGCCGGCATGGAGGACTGGGTGTTGGAGGTGGGGCTGGGCGGTCGTCTGGACGCCGTCAATGTCTGGGATGCTGACCTGGCCATTATCACCTCCATCGACCTGGATCATACCGCCTGGCTGGGCGATAACCGGGAAGATATCGGGTTCGAAAAGGCGGGTATTTTGCGGGTGGGCAAGCCTGCCATCTACGGTGAACTGAACCCCCCCAAGTCCGTAATGCAGCAGGTTGCGGCACAGCGCATCCCGTTGCGTCGCCTTGGTGAGCACTACCGGCTGGAGCAGTCCGGTGACCGGGTGATCTACCTGAGTGATGAACCTGTTGCGGCCGTCTCTGTAGAAGGTTCGCCTTTGCCAGCGGCTAGTTTGGGTATGGCTGTCGAGGCCGCGCGGCTATTGTTACCCGGCATGAGTGAAGAGCGCATTGCGCAGGTGCTGGCGGCGGTCAGCTTGCCGGGGCGGTTTCAGACCCTTAGTCAACAGCCGCTGGTAATTGCTGATGTGGGCCACAATCCCCATGCGGCCCATTGGCTCGCTGGGCGACTGCAGGGCGCTGCAGTGAAAGGAGCAACGCGGGTGGTGTATGCCGCGCTTGAGGATAAAGACGTAACGGGCGTTGTCGCGGCCATGGCGCCTGCAACCAATCATTGGTATCTGGCAGGCCTTGATGTGCCCCGTGGTTTGGCGGTAGAGGTGCTGAAAACGAGAGCAGGGCTGGAACCTGACGCCTTGACCGGCTGCTACGCCTCCGTATCACAGGCTATTGAGGCTGCCCTGGCAGATATGGCGCCGGACGACCGGCTGCTGATCTTCGGTTCCTTCTTTACGGTAGCGGCGGCTCAGACCTACTTTCTTAAAACCCGTTAATTTGCCCCTGTTGTTTTTGAGTTCAGTGTGTGGCCGAGTTACCATCTTGGCTGGGTTGGGCGCAGTTGGCGTCCTTGGTTACGGCAGCTTTCAGGAGTCATGGTACGGTGGATGGACTCAAACAGCGTCTTATAGGCGCGCTGGTGCTGATTTCCCTCGCGGTCATTTTTGTCCCCATGCTGTTTGATGAGCCGCACCCCGAACGCACCAGTCGCGTGATCGACATCCCTGATGAGCCCGTGTTCCCCGCTGTACAGGTCCGCTCACCTACTCAACAGCAACTACCTGATACTGTCGAATCGGCACCAGGCTGGCGGATTGAGGAGCCCGAAGCGGCTCCGGTGACGCCTCCGGCAGAACCTGCTGTGGCACAGCCACGGCCGCAGCCGCAAGTGCCAGCCGCAGCGCCTGCGCCACAGCCTGAGCAGGTACAGTATGCTGAAACCCTCCAGGGTGCCTGGGTGGTGCAGCTAGGCAGCTTTGGCAGTGCAGATAATGCCCGTGGGTTGCGGGATCGCGTGCGTGAAGCGGGATACAACGCCCACGTGCAGCGGGTGGAGCGTGCCGGCGCAGCGCCTCTGCAGCGGGTTTTTGCCGGTCCTTTCATTGAGCGCAGTGATGCAGACAAGGCCAAACAGGCGCTTGACCGTCAGTTCAGTGTGAACAGCCTGGTCACCAGCGGTGACCGCTGACACCCTTAATCAGAGCCGTCCGAAATAAGCGCCCGATTGCAGTTTGGGTTGGGCGCCATTCCTGCTAAAATCCCGCTTTCTATTCATTCGTCGCCGGGCCATCGATGGACGCATTGATCTGGATTGATTGGGTCATCATAGTAATTATTGCGGTTTCGACGCTGATCAGTCTTGCCAGGGGGTTTGTCAAAGAGGCGCTCTCACTGGTTACCTGGGTCTGTGCCTTTGTGGTCGCCCGAACCTTTCATCCGCAAATGCAGTCATTGCTTGCAGACACGGTGGAAACACCAGTGGTTCGACTGGTAGCAGCCTTCGCCATTCTGTTTTTTGCCACTTTGATTGTGGGCATCATTATCAACAACCTGATCGGGCATCTGATACGTGCGACAGGTCTCACCTCCACGGACCGGGTACTCGGTATGGGGTTTGGTTTGTTGCGTGGTCTGGTTATCGTGGTAGTAATGATCGCTTTCACCCGTTATACCCCACTGGCAGAAGATACCTGGTGGCAGGAGTCTGTAATGATTGAACGCCTGTCAGTGGTGGAAACCTGGTCGCGCCACACCTTCGGGGATGAGTTTTCCCGTTTCCTCGGTCCTGAGGGCCAGGATGGGGAAGGTGCAGGTAACAGCTTCCCCAATGAAGCGAGCCTGATATTGAAGCACGGCCTGTAAACGCATTTCTTGAATTTCTGTAAACGCTCTGGAGAACACGACACCCATGTGTGGAATAGTTGGTATTGTCAGCACATCCAATGTAAACCAGTTACTGTACGATGCACTGACAGTGTTGCAGCACCGGGGTCAGGATGCGGCCGGTATCGTTACCTTTCAGGATAACCGGTTTTTTCTCCGTAAAGACAACGGCCTGGTGCGGGATGTGTTTCACACCCGGCACATGCGGCGGCTGGTTGGCAACGTCGGTATCGGTCATGTGCGTTATCCGACAGCGGGTTCATCCAGCTCGGCGGAAGCGCAGCCCTTTTACGTTAACAGCCCTTATGGCATCACGCTTGCCCACAACGGCAACCTCACGAATGCTGACGAGCTGAGTGAAGACCTGTTCCGGACTGATCTTCGCCACATCAACACCAACTCCGACTCTGAAGTGCTGCTGAACGTGTTTGCCCATGAGCTGCAGAAGCTGGGCAAGCTGACACCCACCAAAGATGAGATCTTTGCTGCGGTCAGCGCCGTTCACAAGCGCGTACGGGGAGCGTATGCGGTTATCGCCATGGTGACCGGGTACGGTATTCTGGCTTTCCGTGACCCACACGGTATCCGTCCGGTGTGTTATGGCGTGCGTGAGTCCGATGACGGCAAGGAATACATGATTGCCTCTGAGAGTGTTGCTCTGAGTGCGGCAGGCTTCAGAATGGTACGTGACATTGAACCCGGTGAGGCCATCTATATTGAAACCGATGGCAGCCTCTACACTCAGCAGTGTGCGGACGATCCCCACCTGGTGCCCTGTATTTTTGAGCACGTGTATTTTGCCCGCCCGGACTCCATCATTGATAAGGTATCCGTGTACAAGGCCCGTTTGCGCATGGGTGAGACCCTGGCTGACAAGGTGATGCGTGAGCGCCCGGAACATGACATTGATGTGATCATGCCAATTCCCGACACCAGCCGCACATCTGCTATGCAGCTGGCTCACCGCCTGGGCGTCAAGTACCGGGAAGGTTTCATGAAGAACCGCTACATCGGGCGCACCTTCATCATGCCGGGACAAAAACTGCGTAAGAAATCGGTGCGCCAGAAGCTGAACCCCATTGATCTGGAGTTCAAGGACAAAAACGTGATGCTGGTGGATGACTCAATCGTCCGCGGCACCACCTGTCGCGAGATCGTCCAGATGGCCCGTGATGCTGGTGCCCGTAAGGTTTACTTTGCCTCAGCCGCGCCCCCGGTCCGCTACCCCAACGTTTACGGTATCGACATGCCGGCTGCCGATGAGTTGATCGCTCATGATCGGACGGTCGAGGAAGTGCAAAACATGATCGGTGCTGACTGGCTGGTCTATCAGGATCTTGAGGATCTGTTGACCTGTGTGAATGATGTTAATCCGGATATCGAGCGCTGGGAGTGTTCGGTGTTCAATGGCGAGTACATCACCGGTGACGTGGATGAGGCCTATCTGGCGCGTCTTGAAGCCAACCGGAATGACGCTTCCCGCAGTGCTTCTGGTGCCACCATGACTGCAGACAGCGGTATTATTGATCTTCATAACGACGACGACTGACGAAAACCGACCGGGGCGTTTGCATGACCTACTGCCGAGACGAGCACCTACTGATTCCTGAATCCGACCTGGACGGTGCCAGTATGGATACCCTGGCCGTGAGGGCAGGGCAGATTCGTACCGGGCAGCTGGAACACAGTGACGCCATCTTTCCGACGTCCAGTTTTGTCTACGGCAGTGCAGCCCAGGCAGCAGCGCGTTTTGGCGGTGAGGAGCCGGGTAATATCTATTCCCGCTTTACCAACCCGACAGTGCAGGCCTTTGAGGCACGGATTGCAGCAATGGAAGGTGGTGAACGGGCAGTGGCCACCGCCTCAGGTATGGCGGCAATTCTCAGTACCTGCATGGCGTTACTGAAAGCCGGTGACCACATTGTCTGTTCCCGGGGGGTGTTTGGAACCACCAATGTGCTGTTCCAGAAATACCTCAGTAAGTTCGGAGTGGATATCAGCTTCGTCAAACTGACGGACGTTGCCGGCTGGCAGGCGGCCATGCGGCCGGAAACCCGCATGCTGTTCATTGAAACGCCCTCCAATCCCCTTTGCGAGGTCGCCGATATGGCTGCGCTGGCAGCCTTGGCACGTCAGCATGACGCGCTGTTTGTGGTGGATAACTGTTTCTGTACGCCGGTACTGCAGCGGCCGCTGAGCTTCGGTGCCGATTTGGTGATCCATTCCGCCACCAAGTATCTGGATGGTCAGGGACGTTGTGTTGGCGGTGTGGTGGTGGGCAGCAACGCGTTGCTGGAAGAGGTCTACGGTTTCCTGCGTTCGGCTGGGCCGACCATGAGCCCGTTTAACGCCTGGGTGTTCCTCAAGGGTCTGGAAACCTTACCAATCCGTATGCGCGCCCACTGTGAGAATGCTCTAGAGTTGGCTACATGGTTGCAAACACAGCCCGGCGTTGACCACGTGTATTATGCTGGTTTGCCTGACCATCCCCAGCATGAACTGGCCCGCAGCCAGCAGCAGGGGTTTGGCGGGGTGTTGTCCTTCACTGTCCGTGGGGGGCGCGAGCAGGCCTGGGCAGTGATTGACGGCACTCGCATGGTATCCATAACGGCTAACCTTGGTGATGTAAAAACCACCATCACCCATCCCGCCACCACCACCCACGGGCGGTTGTCGCCGGAAGACAAGGCTGAGGCGGGCATCACCGAAAACCTGATCCGGCTATCGGTGGGTATTGAGTCCATTGATGACATCAAGAAAGACCTCGCAAGAGGGTTGGAGGCGTTGAAATAGGGATGCCATCGTCCAAGTCCGCGCCAGAGGCGCAAGCGCTGACAGACAAGCAGCTCCGGTTCAGGCGCCTGCTGACGCAGGGTGCCCGGGAAGGTGCAGCCATCGCGCTGATTGCCATCTGCGTCTATCTCAGCATGGCGTTGCTCACCTTCAACCCAGCAGATCCTGGCTGGGCGAGTATCGGCCACGATACGACCGTCACCAATTATGCGGGGCGCTCGGGCGCCTGGCTTGCCAGCCTGATGATGGACTTTTTCGGGCAGGTCTCATTGTTGTTCCCGTTGCTGATCGCGGTGTACGCGATACGCCTGGTGCGCGCCCGCCACCAGGCTCTTGAATTCCATGGGCCGTTACTGGCCCTGCGCCTGGGTGGCTTTCTGCTGGTACTCATGTCTGCCAGTAGCCTGCTCGCCCTGTACTCGGTGTTTGGGCTGGACTCCAATGCCGGCGGCGTGCTGGGCAAGGAAGTGTCATCCGCCATGGTGGCCTTCTTCAACCTGCCCGCCACCACCGTATTGCTGGTGGCTATCTTCCTCTTTGCCATCACCATCTTCACCGGTTTGTCCTGGTTTGCGCTGATGGACTGGGTGGGGCGGATGACCCTCAAGCTGGGCCGCACATTACGGGCAGCGTTTGATACCTCTGTCGAAAAGGCAAAGAGCCAGCCCAAAGATACGGTAAAGCCATCGAAGCCTGCGGCGGAGAAAAACCAACCCAAACGTGAGCCACCCCTAGTCAATGAGCGTGTCACTTCGCCGGATTCGGGGGCCAACAAAAGGCCTGACGGTCTAATGGCGCGACTTAAATCCCTGTTCCGCCGCCGCAAGATTGCTGCAAAGCCGCAGCCCTCTGCAGACCGGAGCGGGCGCCAGGAGCCACGTTTTGAGGATTACCTTGCCGCCGAGGAGCCCCGTCTGCTGGAAAAGTTTGCGGCGGATGAAGAGGGTCGCGGCGTCACCAAGCCCCAGGGCGATACGCTGCCCGGCAAGCAGAACGCTGGCAACGGCTTGAAGAAAGCCCTGAAAATTTCACCGTTCAAGCGGGAAGAAGAGCCGCGGCAGAGCGCTGAAGAGCCCCCGCAACGCTCCCTGTTTGATGATATCGACAGCGTGATTCCGCCGGTGGCCCTGCTGGACCCGCCTGACCCTCATCAGGAGCAGGGCTATACCGAAGAGTCCCTTGAGCACATGTCGCGGCTGCTGGAAGAAAAGCTCGCCGACTTTGGCGTCAGCGTGGAAGTGGTCGAGGTCAATCCCGGTCCGGTCATCACCCGGTTTGAAATCAAACCCGCCCCCGGCGTCAAGGTATCGCGCATCTCCAACCTTGCGAAGGACCTTGCCCGGTCACTGGCAGTGCTCAGTGTCCGCGTAGTAGAGGTGATTCCCGGCAAGTCCGTGGTGGGCATAGAGATACCCAACGAGAAACGCCAGATGGTGCGTCTCAGCGAGGTACTGGACAGCAAGTTGTTCCGAGAGTCCAGCTCACCCCTGACGCTTGCTTTGGGTAATGATATTGGCGGCAATCCGGTAACGGCCAATCTCGCCAAAATGCCGCACCTGCTGGTGGCCGGTACCACCGGCTCCGGTAAATCCGTTGGTGTCAATGCCATGCTGCTGAGTATGCTGCTCAAGGCAACTCCTGAGGAAGTGCGCTTTATTATGGTGGACCCGAAGATGCTGGAACTGAGCATCTATGAGGGTATACCCCACCTGTTGGCGCCGGTGGTCACTGACATGAAAGAGGCGGCCAACGCCCTGCGCTGGAGTGTTGCCGAGATGGAGCGACGCTACAAGCTGATGGCGAACCTCGGTGTCCGCAATATTGCCGGTTATAACCGCAAGGTTAAAGAGGCCATTGAAGCAGGCGAGCCGCTACTGGATCCTCTGTGGAAGCCCGATGAATACCTGATGAACGGTGAGGAGGACCGGCCGGAACTGGAGACCCTGCCGTTTATCGTGGTGGTCATCGACGAGTTTGCCGACATGATGATGATTGTCGGCAAAAAAGTAGAGGAACTGATCGCGCGGATTGCCCAGAAGGCCCGCGCAGCCGGTATCCACCTTATTCTTGCCACCCAGCGCCCGTCGGTGGATGTTATTACCGGCCTGATCAAAGCCAATATTCCAACACGGATGTCCTTCCAGGTCTCATCCAAGATTGACTCTCGCACGGTGCTCGATCAGGGCGGTGCAGAGCAGCTGCTGGGGCATGGTGACATGCTCTACCTGCCACCGGGCTCCGGCTTGCCGGTCAGGGTTCACGGCGCTTTTGTGGATGATGATGAAGTGCACCGGGTCGTCAGTGCCTGGAAGGCACGCGGGGAGCCGGTGTATGTGGAGGATGTCCTCAATGGCGCCGAAGGCGAGTATCTGCCGGGTGTGCCGACCCTCAGTGAGGGCGGTGGCGACAGTGAGGGGGACTCCCTCTATGACGAAGCCGTCGCGTTCGTGACGGAAAGCCGCCGGGTGTCCATCTCCTCGGTGCAGCGTAAGTTCAAGATTGGTTATAACCGCGCAGCGAATCTGGTGGATGCCATGGAAGCTTCCGGGGTGGTAAGCCCGGCTGGGCATAACGGCTCAAGGGAAGTGCTTGCGCCACCGCCACCCAGAGACTGACGCCCTTTTGCAAGTGGAGCAGGATTTGATGACAGTAGCTATCCGGACTTTTTTTCTCACGTTGGGACTTACCTTGCTGGGCTTCAATGCCCAGGCTGGTGATGACAGCAACGCCTCCAGGAGCCTTGCTGAAACCCTGAGAGAGTACCGGGCCTTTGAAGCAGATTTTATTCAGATTGTCGTGGATGCCCAAGGCCGCCGGGTACAGGAAGTTCAGGGCAACCTGAAGGCAAAACGTCCCGGCCTGTTCTACTGGTATGCTGAGCCACCCATGGAGCAGTATATTGTGGCACGGGGCCGCTACGTTGAGGTTTATGACCCTGACCTTGAGCAGGTCACCATTCAGGCCATGGACCAGCAGATGAGCTCAACGCCTGCGCTGTTGCTCAGCGGTGAAGTGGATGATCTGGAGGACAGTTACCGGGTCAGTGTCCAGCATCATAACGGTGGGGTTGTGGACTATACCCTGGAGCCCCGCAGTCCGGACTCGCTGTTCGTTACGCTGCGGCTCCGTTTCCGTGACCAGCAGTTGCAGGAAATGCGGCTGCAGGACTCTTTCGAGCAGATCAGCATTCTGAGTTTCCGTAATATCGCTATTAATGGCGCGATCGACGACGGCGCCTTCCAGCTTGAGTATCCGGAAGGCACTGACGTTATCCGGAGCGAGCGCTGATGCAGGCAGGCCTCTTTGGCGAAAGCCAGGGGTTTCAGCCATTGGCTGCCCGTATGCGGCCAAGGACGCTTGACGACTATGCCGGTCAGCATCATCTGCTAGGGCAGGATAAGCCCCTGCGGCGCGCATTGGAGCAGGGCCAGCTGCACTCCATGATCCTTTGGGGGCCGCCGGGCGTCGGTAAAACCAGTTTCGCCAGATTGTTAGCGAATATAGGTGATCTGGCATACGAAACGATGTCGGCAGTGCTCAGCGGGGTCAAGGATATCCGGGCCGCGGTTGAACGGGCCAAGCTGCGCAAAGATGCGGAGGGCAGGGACACGTTGCTGTTCGTCGATGAGGTGCACCGTTTCAACAAAAGCCAGCAGGATGCATTCCTGCCCCATATCGAAGATGGCACCTTTATTTTTGTTGGCGCCACCACCGAAAACCCCTCCTTTGAACTCAACAGTGCCTTGCTGTCCCGTACCCGGGTGTATGTCCTCAAACATCTTGAAGCTGAGGACCTGAAGCAGCTGTTGCAACGGGCCTTGCACTCGCCGGAAGGGCTGGCCGATCGCGTACAGGTGCCTGACACCATTCTCGATCTGATGGTCAGTGCCGCTGGCGGCGACGCCAGACGGGCGCTTAACATACTGGAAATCAGCGCCGATCTGGCGGATGACACCACGGGCCAGGCGCTGGTGACTGAGGCGGTACTTGAACAGGTCTTGCAGGCCAGCCTGCGTCGCTTCGACAAGGGCGGCGATATTTTCTATGACCAGATCTCCGCGCTGCATAAATCGGTACGTGGTTCTGACCCGGATGCCTCCCTCTACTGGATGTGTCGGATGCTGGATGGCGGCGCTGAGCCTGCCTATGTGGCGCGGCGCCTGGCCCGTATTGCCAGTGAGGATATCGGCAATGCGGATCCTCGGGCCCTTCGGCTGGCACTGGATGCCTGGGAGGCACAGGAGCGGCTGGGGTCGCCGGAAGGTGAACTGGCGCTGGCTCAGGCGGTGGTCTATCTGGCCCTGGCGCCAAAGAGTAACGCCGTCTACAAGGCCTTTAACCAGTGCATGGCCGATATTCGCAGCCAGGGCGATCATGAGGTGCCTGTCCATTTGCGCAATGCGCCTACCAGCCTGATGAAATCCCTGGGGCATGGCGACGAGTACCGCTATGCTCATGACGAGCCTGACGCATTTGCTGCAGGTGAGGTATACTTGCCCCATGCCCTTAAAGGCACCCGCTACTACCACCCGGTCGAACGTGGCCTGGAAATCAAGCTGGCTCAGAAACGAGACTGGCTCGAAGCCCGCAATGACGCGAGCAACCGCAAGCGCTGGGATGACCCCGCCTGATACCGGTCTTTTCCCATTCTGAATAATGGTTAACCGGCCGGTGGTCACGGTCGTTCAGCCGGGTATAATGCCGTTTTCCGTTCGACCTATAACATAAACACAGGGTTACCATGCTCGATCCAAAACGCGTCCGCGCCCAGACTGACGAGATTGCCGCCCGCCTGGCTGTCAAAGGGTTCAAATTCGATCAGTCCACCTTCGAGGCGTTAGAAGCTCGCCGCCGTGACATTCAGGTGAAAACCGAGCAGCTGCAGAGCGAGCAGAACAGCCGCTCCAAGGCAATCGGCAAAGCCAAGGCCGCTGGTGAGGATATCCAGCCACTGTTGCAGGCTGTGGAAGATCTTAAACAGCAGCGCGCTGCAGCGGAAGACGAGTTACGTGTTTTACAGGCTGAGCTGAACAGCTTCCTCGCCGGGTTACCAAACCTGCCGGACGTCACGGTACCGGAAGGTGTCAAAGAGGAAGACAACGTTGAAGTGCGTCGCTGGGGCAACCCCGCAGCCTTTGCTTTCGAGCCACGGGACCATGTGGATCTGGGTGAAGGGCTCAAGGGCCTGGATTTTGAAACCGCTGCTCGTTTGGCCCATTCCCGTTTTGCCGTTATCAAGGGGCCGCTAGCACGCCTGCATCGTGCACTGGCGCAGTTTATGCTGGATCTGCATGTCAGCGAGCACGGCTACACGGAGGCCTATGTGCCTTATCTGGTGAATGCTGATGCCCTCTATGGTACTGGCCAGCTGCCAAAGTTTGAGGAAGACCTGTTCCGGATGGACGGTGAAAATCCCCTCTATCTGATTCCCACCGCAGAAGTGCCTGCCACTAATCTGGTCAGCGACACGATTCTTGAAGCGGCCGAGTTGCCCCTGCAGCTGGTATGCCATACCCCCTGTTTCCGCAGCGAAGCGGGCTCTTATGGCCGGGATGTGCGGGGCATGATTCGCCAGCATCAGTTTGACAAGGTAGAGCTGGTCCATATCGTGCGCCCGGAGGATTCCGAGCAGGCCCTCGAGCGCCTGACCGGCCATGCGGAGAAGGTACTGCAGTTGCTGGAGCTGCCTTACCGGGTTGTTGCCCTGTGTGGCGGCGACATGGGCTTTTCAGCGGCCTTCACTTATGACATTGAGGTTTGGCTGCCGGGACAGCAGGCCTATCGCGAGATTTCCTCCTGCAGTAACACCCGTGACTTTCAGGCGCGCCGCATGCAGGCCCGCTGGCGTAACCCGGAGACGGGAAAACCTGAGCCAGTGCATACACTGAACGGCTCCGGCCTGGCGGTAGGGCGCGCAATGATAGCGGTGATGGAAAACTACCAGCAGGCGGATGGCAGTATCCGGGTACCGGAGGTTCTCAAGCCCTACATGGGCGGGCTTGAGGTTATCGCCTGATGACTAGTCCTGATTCAGCGCTGCTTGACCAGACGATTCATAACGCCATCGAAGAGGCGTCGCAACCGACGCCGACAGAGGGTGTGTTTCTGGTGGGCGCTGGGCCAGGCGACCCGGAGTTATTGACCCTTAAAGCCGTCAAACTGATTGCCCGTGCCGATGTGGTGCTTTACGACCGTCTGGTGTCACCGGAAATACTGGCATTGATCCGCCCGGATGCTGAGCGGGTCCACGTGGGTAAACAGCGGTCAAACCACACACTGCCTCAGGATCAGATCAATCAGCGGCTAGTGGATTATGCCAAGGCGGGCAGAGTGGTGGTGCGGCTCAAGGGCGGCGATCCCTTTATCTTTGGTCGCGGCGGCGAGGAAATCGAAACACTGGCGGATGCCGGCGTACCCTTTCAGGTGGTGCCGGGTATCACCGCCGCGTCTGGCTGCTCCGCTTATGCCGGTATTCCGCTGACCCACAGGAACTATGCTCAATCGGTGCGCTTTATCACCGGGCACCTGAAAAATGATACCTGTGATTTACCCTGGCGGGATTTTGTCCAGTCCAACCAGACACTGGTGTTCTACATGGGCTTGGTGGGTTTGCCTGTTATCACCCGCGAGCTGATAGCCTACGGGATGACTCCTGACATGCCCATCGCCCTGATTTCCAAGGGCACAACACCTGAACAGCAGGTGGTTACCGGAAACCTGACCAACATTGTTGAGCGGGTTGCGGCCAGTGGTGTACATGCACCGACCCTTATCATTATCGGCGAGGTCGTGCGCTTGCGGGATAAATTGAACTGGGTAGATAGCTGGCGGCAGTGAGCAAAAAAAGGAGGCGATGCAGCCTCCTTTTTTATTGAATGCTAACCTGCCGCCGGATGGCTCGCGGTGGTTAGCTAATGCGCTTGGGTAGTACGTCTTTCAGCTTGTCCCGCATTTCCCGCAGCGCTTTCTCAGTGGTGTCCCAGTCAATACAGGCGTCGGTTATGGACACACCGTACTTGAGGTCTTCCAGACGCTCCGGGATTGACTGATTGCCCCAGTTCAGATGGCTTTCGATCATCAGGCTCTGGATCGAGGCGTTGCCTTCCAGGATCTGGTGGACAACGTCCTGCATCACCAGTGGCTGCAGGCCAGGATCCTTATTGGAGTTGGCGTGGCTGCAATCCACCATAATGGATTTACGCAGACCGGCTTTTTCCAGTGCCTGCTCGCACAATTTGACGCTTACGGTGTCATAGTTGGGCTTGCCGCCACCACCGCGCAGCACTACGTGACCATAGGCGTTACCCTTGGTGCGGATAATGGATACCTGGCCTTTCTGGTCGATACCCAGGAAACTATGGGGGTGGCTGACGGAATTCATGGCGTTAACGGCAACATCAAGGCCGCCGTCGGTACCGTTCTTGAAGCCAATGGCCATGGACAAGCCACTGCTCATCTCACGGTGAGTCTGGGATTCTGTGGTACGGGCGCCGATGGCAGACCAGGAGATCGTATCCTGCAGATATTGGGGGGAAATGGGATCCAGCGCCTCAGTGGCGGTCGGTAGGCCCATTTCTGCGATATCCAGCAACAGGCGACGGCCAATATGCAGGCCCTGCTCAATATCAAACGAGTCGTTCAGGTGAGGGTCGTTGATCAGCCCCTTCCAGCCTACCGTTGTGCGGGGCTTTTCAAAGTAAACCCGCATCACGATAAAGAGTGTGTCACTGAGCTCGTCTGCCAGATGCTTCAGGCGCTCAGCATACTCTTTCGCTGCTTTGACATCATGGATAGAGCAAGGGCCTACAACGATAAACAGACGATGGTCTTTGCCATCCATAATGTCATAAATGGTTTGGCGACCCTGTGCCACGGTGGCAGCAGCCATTTCGGTCAGTGGCATTTCATTTTTCAGGGCTTCAGGGGTAATCAGGGCTTCCTGACTGGCAACATTGACGTTCTCAATTTTATTACCGGACATGCTGGTGTTATTCCTGAGACTAGATGGAACGGATGAGGCTAGGAGCCTCTGGTCAAGTCCCGAATCGCCTCTGCGTGACCTGGAGCCTGCAGATGCTAGACGCAGGGCGCAGTTAATGGCCGTAGCCCTTAGCAAGACCTGCAACGACGCAGGTGCAGGCTCCAGGCCTCGCCCTTCGGGGCGTTCAGAGCCGACTCTGCTCCGTGTTGCGCCTTTTTGAAAGACGCCCGGTATTCCTGCAAAGTCGCGCCTTGATCAGAATCGGCTCTGAATGCCAGAGGTGATCCGGGACTTGACCAGAGGCTCCTTAAGTCTGCGTTATTTGGGTATCCAATGCAACGAACCTGCCCGCGCAGCCCTGCTACAGAACCACATTTTTGGTGGTGTTTTATGAATTCCATTGAGTTTCTGACGCTTGGGCTGGACGCCCGACACTGCCCATGCTGGAATAGCCTAATATGAACAATATGACTTCACTTATCGGTATCAGCGACAGCTGTGGGAACAGTGCTTCAATGGCAGTGACAAAAAGTGGCCAGGAGACCGCGAACACAGCCCCTTCACAGGCGCAGGCTGTTGCCCTTGTGGATGGTGTGCTGGCCGGTATCCGGGTTCCAGATCTGCCATACCCCGTGGCCCGCATACCGGATGATCAGCAGGTTGATTGGCGGCCACTGATTCTCTCCTGCTGGCACGAGCAGCGGGATGAGCCCGTTACGGCCTTATTGAAATCCGTGCAGCTGGCGTGGACAGCACGGCAGGTCAACGCCGCCTATATCGCTGACCGGATCATGGACGTGTTCCTGCGTACCTCCGGTCTGCACCCCGAGCTGGTCGAGCGGATTGCCCGCCTGCGCTATGTGTTTGCCTGGCAGATCAACAAACAGGGGGGCGAGGCGTTTTCTGGCATCCTGCTGGCCTGGCTCGACAGTCTGGCTGATCACCGGGGCTGGAGCGATACCGGCGGACGTACCTCACGGGCGCTGCTCGAACGTCTGGATGCACTGGTATCAAAGGTCATTGACGCGTTTGAATCCAACACCATGGACCCCGTGGAGGCGTACCTTGGCGAGTGGCTGGCCGACCATGACAAGGCCAAACGTAAGGTAGGACCTCTGAACGAGCGACTGATGGCCACTGAGCAGGGGGCCGCCCGCCAACGCCGTGCCGAGCATGCAGCCAACGCTCTGGTTGGCCGTGCCACGCAAGGGCGCAAGCTGCCCGAGGCGATTAACAGTTTTATTGATGCACGCTGGCTTGCACTTCTGCGCCAGGTCGCTTGGGCTGAAGGGCTGCAGGGCGAGAACTGGAAACATGCCACCAAATTACTCGAGTGGCTGGTTTGGGTTGGCGATGTGAGGCTTTCTGACAGTCAACGGGAAAAGCTATATCAGGTTGGCGAGCAGCTGGGGGACAAGCTCAGCGACGTCTGGGAGCGGGTTTATGGCGAAAAGCTGGCCGCCGATGCGCTGGATGGCATCGCCCAGATGCTGGCCAGCCGCCTGAGGGGGGAGGACTTGTCGCTGGAGCCCTGCAAACCCCGGTCCTTTAACCCTGACGCCCTGCAGGTAGACCGGATTGATGAAGGCGCCCTGGCGGCGCATCTGGGCCATTGGTTTGTGGAAGGCGAGGGCAGCAAGCAGCAGCGGAAGTATCTGCTCTGTTTGCTGGAGGAAAGCGGAGAGATTCTCTGGACCAATGGCCAAGGCGTCAAACTTGAATTGATGGCGTGGCGCAGCTTTCAGGACAAGCTGAGCAAAGGGGAGATGCAGCCGTTGCCTGAAGCCACACACTTTGGCACATTGTTGAGCGACACCCTGGCGGCGTTGAAAAAAGTGTTGGACGTGCAGCAGAAACAACGTCAGGAAGCAGCTGATAAGGCGCGCGCCCGTGCGGAACAGCTACGCAAAGAGAAAGAGGCGGCCGAGGCCGCACGGCGGGCTGAAGAGGCCGCCCGCGAAGCCGCACGTTTAAAAGAGGAAGCCGAGCGCAAGGCTCAGCGGGAAGCGGATGAAAAACTTGAGGCAGAGCGTGAGCTGAAGGCACTGACGGAAGCCTGCCGCGACCAGGTGGAAAGCTTCAAGCTAGGTGGCTGGGTGGCGTTTGAGGAGGGGGCATTACCACAGCTGGCAAACGCGGAAGGCCCGGCTAAACTGAAGTTGGCAGTGCGCATCAATGCATCACGGAAACTTATCCTGGTGGATCGCTTTGGGCTGAACAAGACGGAATTGACGACGGACCAGCTGACGGAGCTGCTGGTCAACAAAAAAGCCAAAATTCTCAGTGGCGCCGCCGATTTTGAAGACACACTTTCACGTGTGGTGGGCCGCATCCGGGTAGGTCGCTGATGACTGACGACGATTTCAATTTTACCGGCGCCACTGCGCCGCAGGATGGCACCGACAAGCGCGACAATCTCCGGCTCTTTGCGCGGGCCAAGGTGACCATTGAGATGGAGGCGGCCGACCCTCAGGTAGATCTGCCTGCCCGCATTATCGAATGCCAGACCCGGGATCTATCGGCCAACGGTATCCAGGTGACACTGCCGGAGCCACTCCCGGAGGGCTCGATCCTGCCTCTGGAAGTCATGCTGGAAGATGATTACGCCCGGTTTCAGATTATGGGTGAGGTGATCTGGTGTCGCCGTGAGCAGGAAAGGCTCTGGGCGGTGGGTTTCCATGTGATGGAGTCTGACGAAACTTCCGTCATTGAATGGAATGAGGCCATCGCTCGTGCAATGGCCTCCCAGTAGGCCGCTTATTCCTCGAGCGTTGCCATGGCGGTGATGTTGTAACCGCAGTCCACAAACATGATTTCGCCGGTAACGCCGCTGGCCATGTCTGAGCACAGGAATACGGCGGAGTTACCCACTTCCTCGGTCGTTACATTGCGACCCAGGGGCGCGCGGCCGGAGTTCTCTGACAGCATGCGACGGAAGCTGCGAATGCCGGAGGCCGCCAGGGTCTTGATAGGGCCGGCAGAGATGCCGTTAACCCGCACGCCCTCCTTGCCCAGGCTGGCAGCCATATAGCGCACATTGGCTTCCAGAGACGCCTTGGCAAGCCCCATCACGTTATAGTTCGGCAGCACTTTTTCCGAGCCCAGGTAGGTCAGTGTCAGTAGTGCCGCATTGGGGCGCAGCAGAGGCTTGGCAGCCTTGGCCAGAGCGACAA
This sequence comes from Marinobacter sp., assembly GCA_022565395.1. Taxonomy (GTDB): domain Bacteria; phylum Pseudomonadota; class Gammaproteobacteria; order Pseudomonadales; family Oleiphilaceae; genus JAIUMV01. The sequence continues at coordinate 47,097 of JAIUMV010000013.1, read as the reverse complement.
AGCTGTATGAACTGATGTCGTGAGCGATGCGGAAGCCTTCCCGGGTGGTGATATCCACGTAGTTGCCGTTGAGCTCGTGGGCTGGGGCAAAGCCGACAGAATGGACGATGATGTCAATGCCATCCCAGTGCTTGCCCAGGGCTTCAAACACGCTCGCGATTTCTTCATCGCTGGCTACATCGCAGGGGAAGATCAGGTCACTGCCCCAGGATGCAGCAAACTCTTCTACCCGGGATTTCAGTTTCTCATTCTGATAGGTAAATGCGAGTTCGGCGCCATGACGGTGGAAGGCTTCGGCGATGCCATGGGCGATCGAATGTTTGCTGGCCACGCCAACGATGAGTGCCCGCTTACCCTTTAACAAATCCATGATTAAATCCCCTTGCGATGATAGTGCGGCTATTGTGTTAAAAACCGGCCGCTGTGTTAACTCGACACAGGTCTAAGGCGCATTTCCTACCGAGCTGGCCTGCACAGGCCCGCTAGCGGTGATAAAAGAACGCGGCTTCCAGCAGCTGCTGGGTATAGAGCGCCTGCGGTGCCTCAAATACCTGCTCTGCAGGGCCATACTCAACTACTTGTCCCTGTTTTAATACCAATAGATGGTGACTGAGTGCTTTCACTACGGCCAGGTCATGACTGATAAATACATAGCTCAGGCCGTACTGTTGCTGCAGGTTGCGCAGAAGCTCGACCACCTGTTTCTGCACGGTACGATCAAGGGCTGATGTGGGTTCGTCCAGTATAATCAGCTCAGGTTGCAGTACCAGTGCGCGGGCGATAGCAATACGTTGACGTTGCCCGCCGGAAAATTCGTGAGGATAGCGGTGCCGGGTATCGGGGTCCAGGCCCACATCCCGCAAGGCTTTGATAATGCGTTGCTCATGCTGCGCCTGGTCGGCAGGAAAGTGAATGCCCAGCCCTTCGCCGACAATGTCGCCCACCGACATTCTGGGACTCAGGCTGCCAAACGGGTCCTGGAAGACAATCTGGATACGCCGGCGATAAGGCCGGAACTGCCGTTGATTCAAACCATCAAGACGAATGCCGTCAAGGCTCACCTGGCCCTGGCTTTCGATGAGTTTAAGCAAGGCGTGACCAATGGTTGTTTTACCGCTGCCGCTTTCTCCCACAATACCCAGGGTTTCACCTTTCCCAAGCCTGAAGGTTGCGCCGGCGACTGCATGAAACGCCGATGTGACTTTGCCGAACAGATTGCGCTTGAGGGGAAAGCGGACCTGGAGGTTGTCTACGCTCAACAGCTCATGGCGATTGCCCACCAGGGCGGGGGGCTGGTCATGGGGCATGGCGTCTAGCAGTTGCCGGGTATAAGGTTGCTGTGGGTGCTCGAACAGGGTTTCGGTATCAGCCGCCTCCACCAGTTGGCCCTTCTCCATTACGACCACCTGATCAGCATAACGGCGGACGATATTGAGATCATGGGTAATCAGCAGTGCCGCCATATGATGCTTGCGCTGCAGCTCCTGTATCAGCTCAAGCACCTGCTGCTGAACGGTAACATCCAGTGCAGTGGTGGGTTCGTCAGCGACGAGTAACTCTGGCTCATTAGCCAGTGCCATGGCAATCATGACCCGTTGCTTCTGACCGCCGGACAACTGGTGGGGGTAACTGGCGAGCTTCTCTGCTGGGCTGGGAATGCCCACCATATCGAGCAACTCCAGGCAGCGGGCACGGGCCTGAGGGCCCCGCATGCCACGATGAATGGACAGTATTTCGGTAATCTGACGCTCCACCGTGTGCAAGGGATTGAGGGAGGTCATGGGCTCCTGAAAAATCATGCTGATCCGGCTGCCACGGATCTGACGCAAGCGTTTTTCCGGCACCCGGAGCAAATCCTCGCCCCGGAACAGGATTTTTCCCGACGGATAGCGAATTTGCGCACTGTTGATCAGCCGCAGAATGGACAGCGCACTGACAGATTTGCCGGACCCGCTTTCACCCACCAAAGCCAGGGTTTTGCCTGGCTCCAGGCTGAAGGAAAGGCCGCTTACCACGTCCGTATCGCCGAAGGCGACGTGGAGATTATCAATCGTCAGGAAGTCACTCATGGTCAGTTCTTCCTTGGGTCAAAGGCATCACGGACGGCCTCGCCGACAAACACCAGCAGGGTCAGCATGACTGACAGGGTGATAAACGCGGACAGGCCCAGCCAGGGGGCGTGAATGTTGTCTTTGCCCTGTGCAATAAGCTCCCCCAGTGACGGCGAGCCCGGGGGCAGGCCAAAGCCCAGAAAGTCGAGGGAGGTCAGGGCGGTAATGGCGCCGGTCAGGATAAAGGGTACAAAGGTCAGCGTGGCGACCATGGCATTGGGCAAAACATGGCGGAACATGATGAGACGGTTACCCAGCCCCAATGCCCGCGCAGCCCTCACATATTCAAAGTTGCGGGCTCGCAGGAACTCTGCCCGCACCACATCAACCAGCCCCATCCAGCTGAACAGCAGCATGATACCGAGCAGCCACCAGAAGTTGGGCTGAACAATGGCTGAGAGGATGATCAGCAGGTAGAGCACCGGTAAGCCGGACCAGACTTCGATAAACCTTTGCCCCAGCAGGTCCACCTTACCGCCGTAATAGCCTTGCAGGGCACCGACAGCGATGCCTACCACACAGCTGGCCAGAGTCAGCACAAGGCCAAACAGCACCGAAATCCTGAAGCCATAGATCAGCCGGGCGGCCACATCGCGTCCCTGGTCATCGGTGCCCAGCCAGTTTTCCCGGGAAGGCGGTGCCGGTGAGGGCACTGGCAGGTCATAGTTAATGGTTCGATAACTGAAGCGAATAGGGGGCCAGATCATCCACCCATTATCGACAATCTCATCCCGGATAAAGGGATCACGGTAGTCCGCTTCGGCGGGCAGAAAGCCGCCAAAATACTCATCAGGTATCCGCTCCCATACCGGGAAATAAATGCCCCCCTGATAAGAGATCACAAGCGGTTTGTCGTTGGCGATCAGCTCTGCGCACAGGGCGAGACCAAACAGTGCGAGAAAGATCCATAGTGACCAGTAGCCGCGGCGGTTGTTGCGGAAGTTGCGCAGGCGACGCTGCTGTATCGGTGAAAGTTGCCAGGCCATGCTCATCCCTCGCGACTTTCAAAATCAATGCGGGGGTCCACCAGCACATAGGTGAGATCGCTGATCAGTTTCAGGGCTAGACCCATGAGCGTAAATATGAACAGGGTGCCAAAGATAACCGGATAATCGCGCTGCAATGCAGCCTCGAAGCCCAGTAGCCCAAGCCCGTCGAGAGAGAAGATAACCTCTATCAGCAGCGAACCGGTGAAGAATAGGCCAATGAGCACGCCAGGCATACTGGCAATGACAATCAGCATGGCATTGCGAAAGACGTGGCCGTAAAGAATGCGCTTTTCCTCCAGCCCTTTGGCCCGGGCTGTGACCACATAGTGCTTGCCAATCTCATCCAGGAAAGAGTTCTTGGTGAGCAGGGTCAGGGTGGCAAAGCCGCCAATGACATTGGCCGCCACCGGCAGGGTAAGATGCCAGAAGTAGTCGCCGATCTGCTGGTACCAGGTCATATCGGCAAAACCGGGGGACGTGAGTCCCCGAAGCGGGAACAGGCTGAAATAGCTGCCCCCTGCAAACAGGACAATGAGCAGGATGGCAAACAGGAAGCCTGGAATGGCATAGCCCACGACAATGACGGAACTGGTCCAGACATCAAAGCGCGAGCCGTCGCTTACCGCCTTGCGGATACCCAGGGGAATGGATATCAGGTAGATGATCAGCGTGGACCATAGCCCGAGGGAGATGGACACGGGCATCTTTTCCTTGATGAGCTCAATGACTGTTCTGTCCCGGAAAAAGCTTTCCCCGAAGTTGAAGGTGGCATAGTCCTTCATCATCTTGAAAAAGCGTTCATGGGCGGGCTTGTCAAAGCCGTACATGATTTCAAGTTCAGCGATAAAAGCAGGGTCCAGACCCCGCGCTCCGCGGGTGTCGCCGCCGCCGGTATCCACCTCGGCGCCGCCGCCCCCGGTAGCCCGGCTGAGGGCGCTGCTGCCATGCCCTTCCAACTGGGCAATCATTTGTTCAATCGGGCCGCCGGGTGCGGCCTGCACAATCACAAAGTTGAGCAACATGATGCCGATCAGGGTAGGGATGATCAGCGCCAATCGCCTGAGAATATAGTTGCCCATGGCAGCCTGCTACTCCTGGATGAAACGAATCAGCATTGCTACCGGGTCAGTCAGGCTCACGGGCCCACCAGTTGCTCAGGTTGAAACCAGCCTTGGGTACTTGTTCAGGACGTTGCAGTTGATTCCAGTAGGCGATTCGATCAACACCCAGATACCACTGTGGGATGACGTAGTGGTTCCACAGCAATACCCGGTCAAGGGCACGTACCCGATGCACCAGGGTTTCCCGGTCTGGTGCGCGGATGACCAGTTCCAGCAATTCATCCACCACTGGGTTGCGGATGCCCATGAAGTTACGTGAGCCCTGAATCTCGGCATTATCGGAGTGCCAGTAGTCCCGCTGCTCGTTGCCGGGGGAGTTGGACTGTGGCAGCACCTGCGTGATGATGTCGAAATCAAAGGCTCGTACCCGCTGCACGTACTGGTTGGTGTCAACCAGGCGTACCTCCACATCGATGCCCAGGCGCTCCAGATTGGTCTTGAAGGGCAGCACAATGCGCTCAAAATTCTTCTGATGAAGCAGTATCTCAAACCGCAGGGGCTGACCGGTGGGGCGATGGGTCATCTTACCGTTACGGACTTCGTAGCCTGCCTCACGCAGAAGCTGCATGGCCGTGCGCAGATTGTCCCTGAGGGTCTGGCCATCGCTCAGGGTGGGTGGCGTGTAAACCTTGGTGAACACTTCCGGCGGCAGCCGATCGCGATAGGGCTCAAGGATAGCGAGCTCCTGCTCAGACGGCAGCCCGGTAGAGGCCAGATCACTATTCTCGAAGAAGCTCTGGGTGCGGCTGTACTGGTCATGGAACAGGTTGCGGTTAGCCCACTCGAAGTCAAAGGCGTAGGCCAGCGCCTGCCTTACTTTAGGGTCGGCAAACTGTGGTTTACGGGTGTTGAGGACGAAAGCCTGCATGCCGGCAGGGCGGCCATGGTCCAGCTCCTCTACCGTGACCCGGCCGCGGCGGAAAGCATCGCCGGTATAGGCGGTCGCCCAATCCTTGGCAGAGGACTCCAGGCGGAAATCATAGTGGCCGGCCTTAAAGGCCTCAAGTGCCACCGTTGAGTCTGAGTAGTAGTCATAGCGGATCTGGTTAAAGTTATGGCGCCCGCGATTGACGGGCAGATCCCTGGCCCAGTAATCCTCGACTCTGCGATAGGTGACTGAGCGGCCCGCGTCAAAGCTCTCGATGCGATAGGGCCCACTGCCGACGGGTATGGTCAGGCCCGCGCGATCAAACTCCCGTTCTGCCCAGAAATGCTTTGGCAGAATGGGCAGCTGCCCCAGGATCAGCGGCAGTTCACGATTGTCATCGCCAAAGTCAAAACGGATACGGTGCGGGGATTCAACTGTTACCTGGCTCACGTCGCTGTAATAGCTGCGGAAGAAAGGGTGTCCTTTGGTGGTCAGCAGTTCGAAGGAGAAGGCGACGTCGTCAGCCGTAATGGGTTTGCCATCCTGAAAGCGCGCCTCAGGACGCAGGTTGAAGATAACAAAGCTGCGGTCAGCCGGGGTTTCCAGTGATTCTGCAATCAGGCCATAGGCACTGAAAGGCTCATCGTCAGAGGATTCCAGCAGCGTATCGTAGACATAAGTGCTTACGCCGGCGGCCGCCACACCCCGAATCACAAAGGGGTTAAAGGTATCAAAGCCGTTGGCCACGACGTGTAACCTTAACGTGCCACCCTTGGGCGCCTGCGGGTTAACGTACTCAAAGTGGCTGAAATCGGCCCCGTAACGCGGCTCTCCGTGCATGGCGATACCATGCTTGACGGTAACCGGAACCTCTTCAGCCAGCGCTCCGCCGGCAGTAAACAGGGAGGCTAGCAAAGCCCAAATGGCTGGAACTTTCATGGTTATCTGTCGCACCTCTTATTATCAGGGTCTTCGCAGTTGGCAGGCAGCATCCGGTACTGCTTTTATTTCCCCTAACTCTTTCAGGCACTTAGGGGCTATTTCTTATATCAACGTAGAGTACCAGACTTTGGCCCGGCTGCAGATAGCGATTCACGTTCAGATTGTTCCATTGCGCGATGTCGCTCACATTGACAGAAAAACGACTGGCAATAGCTGACAGGGAATCCCCCTGGCGTACCCGATAGCCTACCCTGCGCACCATACTGTCACCGCGGGCAGAATTTACGGCGGCGGTGGTTACGGCTGTGCTGTTTTGCGACCAGATCACCAGCTGCTTGCCGGGAATCAACGGGTCCCCGGGTGCCATGCCGTTCCATTGTGCCAACTGTCTTACGCTCACGTTGTGTTTACGGGCCAGGTCCCAGAAGGTATCGCCCCGGCTTACTGTGTGGGTTAGACGAGTACCGTTGGTGTTGGTTCCGCGGGCCTGGGTGCGCTCCAGCCGTTGACTGGCGCTCAGGGCATAGACATCGCTGTCCTCGCTGGCCCGTGGAATCAGCAACGCCTGTCCGACGCGGATTATGTGACCATTCAGGTTGTTTGCTTCCTGAATCACGGCAGGCGTGGTGTTGAAACGGTTGGCAATCCTGATCAGGGTATCACCGGGATTGACCCGGTAATGCTCCCAGGCTACCCGCTGACGCGGGTCCAGGGCTTCCAGGCCCTCACGAAACTGCTCTGCCTGAGCGGCTGGCACCAGCAGGCGATGAGGTCCATCAGGGGCGGTGGCCCAGCGGTTGTAAGCCGGGTTCAGCAGGTAGACCTCGCCAATCTCAACCCCAGCAAGGCTGGCGGCCTGGGCCAGGTCAAGCTGCGAACCTGTATCAACGACTTCAAAGTACGGCTCGTCAGTCAGGGTGGGGAGGTCAATGCCATAGGCTTCAGGGTCCTGGAATATCTTGGCCAGGGCGATAAGTTTAGGCACGTAGGCAAGGGTTTCGTTCGGCAGGCGCAGATTCCAGTAGTCAGTAGGCTGATTCAGGCGCTGGTTACGACGAATGGCACTGGAGACCGTGCCTGCACCGGCATTGTAGGAGGCCAGGGCGAGGGTGTAGTCACCATCAAAACGATTGGCCAGCCGCTCCAGATATTGCAGGGCGGCGTCGGTGGAGTCCAGCACGTCCCGGCGTTGGTCGTACCACCAGCTCTGGTTGAGACCAAACGCCCGCCCGGTGGAGGGAATAAACTGCCAAAGGCCAGCCGCGCGGCCATGGGAATATGCGAAAGGATCAAAAGCGCTTTCTACAATAGGCAGCAGTGCAAGTTCCCCGGGAAGGCCCCGTTCTTCAATTTCATTGACGATGTGGTGCAGATAGCGGCTGCCTCGCTCAACCACGCGCTCAATATAGCGCGGGTGGCGCATGTACCAGCTCAGCTGCTGTTCAATTCGGGTATTGGAGACCGTCAGGTCCATCTGATACAGGCTGCGCATGCGATCCCACAGGTCGTGCCCACCATCCTCTTTGGCGCGCTCAGCGCCTTGCTCAAGCCGTTGGCGGGCTTTCTCCGCCTCAACCTGAAGGCTAGGGTCGATAGCGTCATCCAGTGCGGTGACCCCGGCGCCATTGCGCTCCTGCTCCACCGCTCGCTTCAGCGCGTCGTCACCCGCTGCAACAGCAACTTCCTCGGACTCCATCAAGGCATCCTGTTCAGATGCTGCGGTGGGTTTGGTTGTGAAGGATTGGCAGCCAGACAAGGCGAAAAGGATGAGCAGGGCGGAGAGACTTCTGACCGTCATGAAATAATACCGGTTGTTGGATGCGGTGGCCTGTAGGCGCGTGCGTCTTGCGTAAGTTGCTTCAGGATTCTATGTAATGCCCCGAAGCTGTTCAAGGACGATGGTGTTACAACACGTTCATCGCAGGCCACCGAGGGTAACCGTGTGCGACCTGCACCGGGTCAGAATCGGTCTTTTGCCAACCTGATGGCCGCAAACACAGCGTCGGCCTCTCCAGCCTTAAGGGCGTCGTCAGGCTCTGGGTGGTTTTGTGCGGCGGCGATAACCTGAGGGTCAGCCCAGCGCAGGAACGGGTTGAGGCGACGTTCGGTGGCTATGTCAGTTGGCACGGTGGCCAGGCCGTCAGCGCGGCGCTGCTCTGCATGGCTGGCAAAAGCTGCCAGGGCCGTGTCCTGAGGCAGGATATGCCGAGCGAAGGCCAGATTTGCCAGCGTGTATTCGTGAGTACAGTAAACCCTGGTTGTATCCGGCAAAGCAGCAAGCTTTGCCAGTGACTGGCGCATGGTTGCTGGCGAACCCTCGAACAGACGGCCGCAGCCACAAACAAACAGCGTATCGCCACAGAATACCAACGGCTCTCCTTCCGGCGTTTCTTCGCAGTAGTAGGCAATGTGATCAAGGGTATGCCCGGGAACGGCCAGCACCTCGAAACGGAAGGCGCCCCAACGCACCTCATCCCGTTCCGCGCAGGGTTGATCTACGTCCCGAAACGGCGACTGAGCGGGGCCGTACACCTTAAGGTCAGGCAGCGCCTGTCGGAGCTTGCCTACACCGCCGGTGTGATCGGGATGATGGTGCGTGATCAGCACGGTATCAAGCACCAGTTCCTGCGCCTCCAGCCACGCCAGTAAAGGCTCTGCTTGCCCCGGGTCTACCGCCAGCGCGCGCTTGCTGCCGTGGTCGGCAATGCACCAGATATAGTTGTCAGTAAAGGCTTTGATGGCATGAATGGATGGCATCTCTGCTCCCTTATGGTGGCTTGAGGTATGCTGCTATGATAGGGGACCATGAGGTCGGAAGCGAGTTGCACCCCGGTCAATAACAAGGTGTCGGAGATGGCGCAAACAGGTCGTGGGCGAGCAGCCCGGATTGATTACCCTGCCCAGCTGGCCCAGTTTGATGGCTGGCTGGATTCGCCCTTGGGTAAAGCCCTGCTGGCAGATCAGGCGACACAGGTGAGCCGCCTGACACAAGGGCTTTCAGGTGTGCACCAGTTGTGGGTAGGCCCCGGTCTGCGACATCGCCTCACCGGTGACGGCGATTTTGCCCACTGTTTTTCAGCCTTACCCCGCTGGCATCCGGATATTCCTGCGGGCGCCCTGGTGTGCGATGCCGACGAGCTCCCTTTTTCCAATGGCTCCATGGACCTTGTTATTCTGCAGCATGCCCATGACTTTTCCGGTTGGCCCCATCAGGTGATCCGGGAGGCCTGCCGTGTTTTGCGTGGCAAGGGGCACCTGTTATTGATTGGCTTCAACCCCTTAAGCCTGTGGGGCATGCGCAAGCTCTTTAGTCGCCAGCCCTCAGCGCCCTGGAGTGGCCGCTTTCTGTTTCGTAACCGGCTGGAGGACTGGCTGAACCTGCTGGATCTGGAAACCCTGTCCAGCGACAGTCACTTCTATCAGCCGCCATTTCGTCATTCGGTAAAACTGAAGTCCTGGCCACTGTTGCGGCGGCTTCAGGGCGAGCGCTTTCTTCCTTTCGGGGCGTATTACTGTATCCTTGCCAGCAAACAAACCGTGGCACGTGTGGCCAAGCGACCCCGGTGGGCAGGCGCCAAGGTGATCCCGCTGGCTTCACCGAGATCCCTGGGCCCGACGGGTGTGCCGCAGCGAGAAGTGGTGAAACGATTTTATGACCCGCAAAGTAGTCATCTATACCGACGGCGCCTGCAAAGGTAACCCTGGCCCTGGGGGCTGGGGCGCCGTACTTCGTTATGGCGAATCCGCCAAGGAACTTTGGGGGGGCGAGCCTGATACCACCAACAATCGCATGGAGTTGATGGCCGCCATCGAAGCGCTGCGCGCGCTGCAGCGCCCCTGCGATGTGGAGCTGTACACTGACTCCCAGTACGTACGAAAGGGCATTACCGAGTGGCTGGCGGGCTGGAAGCGCAACGGGTGGAAGACGGCTGCAAAAAAGCCTGTTAAGAACGATGACTTGTGGCGTCGTCTGGATGAAGAGGTCGGTCGTCACCGGGTAAACTGGCACTGGGTGAAGGGCCACGCGGGCAATCCCGACAATGAACTGGCCGATGCTCTCGCCAACCGGGGCGTGGAGTCCCTGTGACCTTTTGAGTCGGAGATACAATGAGACAGATTGTTCTTGATACGGAAACGACCGGTATTGACCCCGCTCAGGGGCACCGGATCATCGAAATTGGCTGTGTTGAACTGGAAGAGCGTCAGCTCACCGGTCGGCACTACCACGTCTATATCAATCCGCAGCGTGAAGTGGAAGCGGAAGCCATCGCCGTTCACGGTATCACCAATGAATTCCTGGCTGACAAACCGATTTTCAAGGATATCGTCGATGAGTTCTTTGCCTTCATCAAAGGTGCCGAGCTGGTCATCCACAACGCTGCGTTTGACGTGGGCTTCATCAACAACGAATTTGCCCTGAACAACAATGAGTGGCGGGTTGAGCAGTTCTGTCGGGTTGTAGATACCCTGGCGGTGGCCCGGGCTAAACACCCAGGCCAGAAAAACAATCTGGATGCCCTGTGTAAACGCTACGGAGTGGACAACAGCAACCGGGAACTGCACGGCGCCTTGCTGGATGCGGAGATCCTTGCTGACGTCTACCTGTTAATGACGGGAGGCCAGACGGCCCTGTCATTAGATGCTGGCAGCGACGGCGAGGGCGGTATCAGCGCCATCAGGCGTCTATCAGCCGACCGGCCACCGTTGCGGGTTATTCGTGCCAGCACAGAAGAGCGGGAGGCGCACCAGGCGTTTTTGCAGGTGGTGGCCAAGGCTTCTGGCAAGACCGTTTGGGACGCTGTGGAAGCGGACTGATTTCACGTTACTGGGCCTGTTTCCTTGAGAGGTTCTGGTTTTGTGTTATAAGTAGTGGGAAGAACGCAGATTTTTTACAGTCGTGTCTCACTCGCTAATCACTAAGGAATGTCCAGTATATGGTTCAATCGTCTCTTGCGACGAAGTCCCAGTCGTTTGATCTGGTCAAAGGGGAAATTGAACAGACCATCAAACAGGCAGAGGCGAGTCTCGAACGCTTCCAGGAAAACCGGGAGAGCGGGGAAGACTTGCAGAACTGCGTCGACTACCTGAACCAGCTCAGGGGTATCTTCATTCTGGTGGAGCTACGTGGCGGCACCTTGTTGTGCCAGGAAGCCGTGGCGCTGGCCAATGATGTGCCTGTTGGTGCCAATGATGACAAGAATATCCTGCTGACCACGCTCAACAGCGCGCTGTTCATCTTGCGACGTTATGTTGAGTATTACTATCAGGAGCGCGCAGATCATCCCGAGCTCCTTCTGCCCGTCATCAATGAGTTGCGTGAGGCCCGCAAGGAGTCGCCGTACCCTGATTCCCGTTTCTTTGACTTTACGTTACAGGATATACCGGACTTCTGCCGTGCCGTTGACTTGCCACCGCTGCAGTCCCTGAGGCATGACTATGATGTTTATGCACGCCGTATGCGGTTGATGTACCAGATTGGTCTGCTGGGCGTATTGAAAGAACGGGATGCGGTGGTAAGCAAGAAACTGATGGCTCGTGCGGCCGTCGGGTTTGCCCGTCTGACCAGCGAACATGAGATGAGTCGCCTGTGGTGTTTACTGTCCATTACGCTGGACACCATGCTCGACTACGCCATGGGCTTCGGCAAGAACCGCAAGCGTTTGATGATGGCCATTGAGAAGCTGACCCGGCAGATGGTCTACGTGGGTGAGAGTGCGGCGGCAAAGCCCGTGCCGGAGCACCTGGTCAAAGAGTTGATCTACATTCTTTACCGTAGCGGCTCGGGCAACCAGGAGGTGACTCAGTTGCTGCAGAGCGTGGGCGTTGCGCCAACGGATCTGCCTGAGTCCATCATGGAGACTCACCGGAAACGGCTGTACGGCCCTGGTGCTGATGTTCTTAAGTCCCTGTCTGGCGCTCTGCAGGAAGAACTCAACCAGCTGAAAGACAAACTCGACATTATCGAGCGGGGCATTGAGCCTGATCTCAGTGAGTTCGGCAGTATCGCAGCCTCCCTTGAGCGATTGGCCAACACCCTGCTGATGCTGGACCTGACGCGTATGGCGAACCTTGCCAGACGACAGGCGGATGTACTCAAGCGTTGGGAGGCAGACAATACGCTGCCGGAAGAAAAAGAGCTCTATGCCCTTGCTGATGCCGTCCTGAGTATTGAAGATGCAGCCATGCAGATCGTCAGTCGCGGTATTACCCAGGAGACTGACGCGCTGGCCACGCCTGAAGGCAGCGCCAGCAACGATTCCCTGTACCTCAAGGAAGCGCTGTATGTAGTCGCTGATGAGGCCCGGGCTGCCTTGACCCTCGCAAAGCGTGCTATTACGGCGTTTATTGAGTCAGACTACGACAAGCTTCACCTGGCTAACCTGCCAACCACGCTGCACAGTATCTGGGGCGGCTTCATGGTGCTGGATGATCCGGAAGCGGCCAATGTGCTGGCGCGGATTGCCGAAAGCATTCAGAAGCGCTTGCTCGACAGCAAGGATATTCCCTCCCAAATGGTGTTGGAAGCGATGGCTGATGCGCTCACGTCGATGGAATACTACATTGAGACGGTGGGCAAACGGGACGGGCGGAACCTGGACTTGCTGAAGCTGGCAGACACGTCACTGGACGATGCCGGTTTGTAACGGGGCGAAAGATACTTCTTAGATATAAACATGGCGCCCTGAGGCGCCATGTTTACAGGGTGCGGCGTCTTACATGCCGAACAGTTCGCCCAGCTTGGTAGCCAGCATCATGTCGCCTTCGGCGCGCAGCTGGCCAGCCATGAACGCTTGCATACCGTCGGTTTCACCGGAAACGATGCCCTGCAGGGTTTCAGAGTTCATGATCAGTGTAACGGAAGGATCGTCGTGCTCACCTTCATTCAGTTTGCAGGTGCCATCGGCGATAACCAGGTTGTAGTTCTTGTCATCTTCGATGTTGAACTGGAACACCAGGTCCAGGCCGTTGGCCGCGTCAGCATTGAAGTTCTGTTCCAGCTTTTCGAAAATCTGAGCTACAGACATTGTTATACCCTTATCGTAAGTTGTCATGAGTGCTGACTATAGTGCCAGCTTCTTCATCGGGGTCTTGCCGTAACGGGCGCTGCAATGATGCGCATCCGGACCCGGGCGGCAGGAACCACTCGACTTTAGGGGTAGGGCAAAAGGCTGTCAAGCCCAATCGAACGCTTGTTTTAATTTCTCGCTGGTTCTCGCAAATTGTCCCTTTGCGCTCCTCCTTTCTCTTGTACCTTAATGTCGCATCATTACAATCAATGGACTAATGCCGCTTTAGAAGCCTGATGCCGTGTGCCTTACGTTATGGCGTGCGTGCCTTAGCTATTCAGCCCGGCGGGTGATGGTTTGAGTGAACGCGCGCAAGCGTGCGTATTTACAGGTTGGCAGGATGCCCTGCCAACGTCATTTTAGGGAGATGTCAACGTTGGAATTCCTGGCAGAGTATGGCCTGTTTGCCGCCAAGGTGGTTACCCTGGCTGTCGTAATCGTGCTGTTGGTTGGCGCCATTGTCGCTGCAGTACAAAAAGAGAAAGCCACCCATGATGATGACGGGGAGTTGCAGGTCAAGCGCCTGAATGAGCGTTTTAACAAACTTAAAGAGGCGATGACCGCACGTATGCTGGCGCCCCACGAGCGCAAACAGTGGGACAAGGAGCGCAAAAAGAAAGAAAAGGACGAACAGAAGGCCCGGAAGAAAGGTGCAGAAGCGGCAGCGCCCAAGCCCAGAGTGTTTGTGCTTGATTTTCATGGTGACTTGAAGGCAGGTGATACCGAATCCCTGCGTCAGTCCATTACGGCCGTGCTCGGTGTGGCGGAACCCGGCAAGGATGAGGTGGTGGTGCGACTGGAGAGCGCGGGGGGGATGGTGCATGCCTACGGCCTTGCCGCAGCCCAGCTCGATCGCATTAAGTCCAAAGGTATTCGTCTGACGGCCTGTGTTGACAAGGTAGCTGCCAGTGGCGGCTATATGATGGCCTGTGTCGCCGACCGGATCATTGCATCGCCCTTTGCTATTCTGGGCTCCATTGGCGTGGTTGCGCAGTTGCCGAACTTTCACCGCCTGCTGCAAAAGAACGAGATCGATTTTGAAGTGCTCACCGCAGGTGAACACAAACGCACGCTGACGGTGTTCGGTGAGAATACAGAGAAGGGCCGGCAGAAGTTTCTGGCCGATCTGGAAGACATTCACGTCCTGTTCAAGGACTATGTGCAGGAACATCGTCCGGTGGTTGATGTTGCACAGGTAGCGAACGGTGACATTTGGTTTGGCCGGCGCGCACTGGAGGTCAATCTGGCGGATGAGCTGAAGACCTCAGACGAGTATCTGCTGGACCGTTGTGATGACGCTGAGCTGGTCCAGGTTACCTTTCGTCGCAAGCGCACGGTGCCGGAAAAGCTTGGGCTGGCAGCAGCGAGCATGGCAGAGCAGGTTGGCTTGAAACTGGACAGCATGCTGCGGGGCAGTCGCTGGCAGTAATCACGACGGTCACATGACGACCGATCGCAACTACGACAAATAAAACGGAGAAAGCATGACAGCTCAGGTTTCTGATTATCGCGCCTGGCGGGTGCACCAAACAGATGACGGCTTTGTTGGTGCGGAGGAGGTGTGCCATGTGGCGGATTTACCCCCGGGCGAAGTCCTCATCCGGGTGAATCATGCTTCCTTGAACTACAAGGACGCTTTGTCTGCATCGGGCAATAAGGGGGTGACCCGTCAGTATCCCCATACCCCCGGTATTGATGCGGCTGGGCTGGTTGTTGAGTCCGCCACGCCCGAGTTTGCCGCAGGTGATGCCGTCATTGTTACTGGTTATGACCTGGGCATGAATACACCCGGTGGTTTTGGTGAGTATATCCGTGTGCCAGCCGGCTGGGTGGTTCCGCTGCCAGCCGACTGGTCGTCCCGACTGGCCATGGTCTATGGCACCGCTGGGCTGACGGCGGGATTGTGTGTCGACAAACTGCTGCAGGTGGGCCTGAAGCCAGCGGATGGCCCGGTTCTGGTAACCGGGGCCTCCGGTGCTGTGGGCTCCATTGCGACAGAGTTGCTGGCCAAACTGGGCTATGAAGTGGTGGCCGTGACCGGAAAGGCTGACAAGGCTGACTGGCTCAAGTCATTGGGTGCAACCGCGGTGATCGGGCGTGAGAGCCTGGTAGCGCAACCCAAACCCATGCTAAAGGCGGCTTACGCTGGTGGCATTGATACCGTGGGTGGAGACGTGCTGGCGGAGTTTCTCAAACAGGTGCAACCCGGGGGCTCTGTGGCGTGCTGTGGCCTGGTGGCTGGTGTTCAACTCAACACCACTGTACTGCCGTTCATCCTGCGGGGTGTCAATCTGCTGGGTGTGGATTCGGTGGAGATTGAGCGCGATGACAAGGCGGCGATCTGGCAGTTGCTTTCGGGTGACTGGGCTTGCCCCGGTGCAGAAGACAGCTTTGTGGAAATAGGGCGTGATGGATTGGCGACGGCCCTCAAGGCTTTCCTGAGCGGAAGCTCATCGGGCAAGGTGGTGCTGGATCACGCCAGAAGTTAATCCGAAGCCCGCTTGCTACAAAAAAGCCTCCGTCTGGAGGCTTTTTTGTTACTGATGTATCAAGGGTCAGCTGGCATTCCGGCGTCGGAACAGTGGCACCTTCTGGTGTACATCAGCCTGGTAGGCCATGGAGAAGAAGTTCAGACAGTATTCCGCCTGCTGGATGTCCTTGTCAGAACGCAGCGCATAAGCGTCAAAGCCGCAGCGCCGCATGAACTGAAGCTGGTCCAGCAGCACATCACCAATGGCGCGCAGCTCGCCGGAAAAGCCAAAGCGCTCACGCAACAGGCGTCCGATGCTGTAACCACGGCCGTCGGTAAACTTCGGGAAATTCACGGCAATCAGGGGCAGGGTGGTGACATCATCTGCCAGGGCTTCAGGCTCTTCATGACTCTCCAGCCAAACACCCACGTCGCCACGGGCTTTGAGGGTCTCCCGCTCGGCCTGCCATACAGCCACAGGGACGATCACCGGCCCTTCCGGCAGGTTAAGTGATTCACCTTCTGCAGGTGCTGCGCTCAGCAGTGTCCAGATATCATCCTGGATGCCGTCAGCTTTAATGATTTGTGGCATATACCCGCTCCTTGAAAGGATTCATTCCGACGCGGCGGAAGGTATCCAGGAAACTCTCTTCGTCAGTACGCTGTTCAACATAGACGTTGATAATCTTTTCAATCACCTCGGGCATCTGCTCCTGGGCGAAGGAAGGGCCAAGGATCTTGCCGATCTCGGCGTCATGCTGGGAGGAGCCGCCAAGTGAGACCTGATAGAACTCCTCGCCTTTCTTATCCACGCCCAGCACGCCAATATTCCCTACGTGGTGGTGGCCACAGGCGTTCATGCAGCCGGAGATATTCAGCTCGATATCACCCAGGTCGTAGAGGTAGTCCAGGTTATCAAACTTGCGCTGAATCGCTTCTGCCACCGGGATGGACTTGGCGTTGGCCAGTGCGCAATAGTCGCCGCCGGGGCAGCAGATGATATCCGTTAGGGTATTCAGGTTGGGGGTGGCAAAGCCCAGCGGTTTGATGGCTTGCCAGAGCGCATACAGCTCGTCCTGACGCACGTCTGCCAGAACCAGATTCTGATTGTGGGTGGCGCGGACTTCGCCAAAGCTGAAACGTTCACAGAGGTCGGCAACCTGCTCCAGCTGACGGTCAGTAATATCACCCGGCGGTACGCCAGTCTTTTTCAGAGTCAGGGTAACGATACGATAACCGGGCTTTTTGTGGGGCTCGGTGTTGCGGGTCACCCAGTTGTTGAAGGCCTTGTCATCGCTCCGCGCCTGCACCAGCGCTGCGGGGTTGTCCTCCAGCGCTGCGTAGGCGGGCTCGGTGAAGAACACCTTGACCTGTTCAATGGCTTCGGGTGTCAGACGGCTGGGGGAGTCCTTGATATGGTTCCACTCGGCCTCCACTCGCTCAGCAAAGCCTTCCGGCGTCAATGCTTTTACCAGTATCTTGATACGGGCCTTGTACTTGTTGTCACGGCGACCATAACGGTTGTAGACCCGAACGATAGCCTCAAGGTAGGTCAGCAGATCCAGCTCAGGCAGAAACTCACGGATTACCGGGCCCACCATGGGTGTGCGTCCGAGACCGCCACCTGCGTGGACACGGAAGCCCAGCTGACCAGCTGCGTCACGCACTATCTGCAGGCCAATATCATGCACCTGAATAGCTGCGCGGTCTGTATTGGCCGCTGCATTCACCGCGATCTTGAATTTGCGGGGCAGGAAGGCAAATTCCGGGTGATAGGTGGACCACTGACGGATAACCTCGCAGTAGGGGCGCGGGTCGATAAGCTCATCAGCGTGCACACCGGCGTACTGGTCTGTGGTGGTGTTACGAATGCAGTTGCCACTGGTCTGGTTGGCATGCATTTCCACTTCCGCCAGTTCCGCAAGAATGTCGGGCACATCTTCAAGATTGGGCCAGTTAAGCTGCACGTTCTGACGGGTAGTAAAGTGGGCAAAACCCTTGTCATAGTCGCGGGTTACCCGCGCCAGCCGCCGAAGCTGGGTGGCGTTGAGCATGCCGTAGGGGATACAGATCCGCAGCATCGGTGCCAGACGCTGAACATAAAGACCGTTCTGCAGGCGCAGTGGCAGGAACTCTTCTTCGCTGAGCTCACCGGTCAGCGCACGGGCTGTCTGATGACGGAACTGAGCGACCCGTTCCTGAAGAATTTGACGATCATATTCGTCATAAACGTACATAGATCTGATCCTGAGATTTACGTTACTGGGTTGTGGCTATCCCACTTTGGGGCGAACAATAGCAAACTTTTCTTATGCACAAAATGATCGTTTTACACTATGTTAATAACTGATGGTGCTTAAAAAGAGGTGGCTTTCCCCGCTGCACCTTTCTATTCTTGAAGTACAACAAAAAACGACCTGCAAATCAGGCAAAGGAGCAAGACCGTGAAAACCATGAAGAAGAAGGCTTCCACTGACAGTCATGCAGACGCTATCGCTGCCATCATGCTGATTATGTTGTGCGTTGCCCTCGCGGTGACCTGGGTGGCAACCCAGTAGCGGGGTTACTGGCTGGCCAGTACCCAGCGTACAATCAGCATCAGGGTGAGGATAAAGCCAAGCCCGAACAACAGGCCTGCCGCTATATACGGCCAGGGGCTCGTGCTGCTGAAATCTTCCTCATAGTTACGTTTCGACTGCACGCCCAAGGCCCCAGCCAACGTGGCCTGAATCACCTTTAGCCAGCGTTTCAGCGCTGGCTTTCTGGCGTTTGGTTTTTGTGGGTTATTGGCTGGTGCTGTCACGTTCGTCTCTCTTACTCTGCAGGGTCGTAAGACAGGCTGGGCATCAGCCAGCGTTCTGCCTCGGCCACCGACACACCCTTGCGCTGAGCGTAACTTTCCACCTGATCCTTGCCTATGCGCCCAACGGCAAAGTACTTGGCCTCAGGGTGGGCAAAGTACCAGCCTGAAACGGCGGCAGCAGGATACATGGCAAAGTGCTCGGTCAATTCAATGCCGGCATTCTGCGGCGCGTCAAGCAGCTCAAACAACGCCGCTTTTTCGGTATGATCAGGGCAGGCCGGGTAGCCGGGTGCCGGGCGTATACCCTGATATCTTTCCTTGATCAGTGCCTGCTGATCCAATGATTCGTCTGTGGCGTAGCCCCAGAACTCTTTGCGAACCCGTTCGTGCATCCGTTCAGCAAAAGCTTCCGCCAGTCGGTCGGCAAGGGCTTTCACCATGATAGAGTTGTAGTCATCATTGGCGTTCTTGAACTCATCGGCGAATTCCTCAGCACCGATACCGGTGGTCACGGCAAAGCCGCCCACATAGTCACAGCGGTCGGCATCGTCCGGTAGCAGAAAATCTGACAGCGCTGACATGGTCTGGCCCGGCGCCTTTTCATCCTGCTGGCGCAGATGATGCAGTACTTTGATGGGTTGTTGCCGGCTTTCGTCGGCATAGAGAACGATATCATCCCCCTGGCGGTTGGCAGGCCAGAAGCCGATCACGGCCTTTGCTGTCAGGCGCTTCTCGCTGATGATGCGTTTCAGAATCTGCTGGGCATCATCAAACAGTGTTCGTGCCGCTTCGCCGCGCTTGGGATCATCGAAAATGGCAGGGTACTTGCCACTTAAATCCCAGGAGATAAAGAACGGCGTCCAGTCAATGTATTCCACCAACTCTGCCAGGTCATAGGCTTCAAAACTGCGGACACCAAGGAAGCTGGGCCGCACCGGCTGAAACTGGTTGAAATCAATGGCCGGGCGACGGTCCCGTGCCTGCTCAAGGGTAACCAGTTTGACCCGCTCACCGCGATTTTTCCGCCGTTCCCGGATCTCGTCATACTCTTTGCGCAGCGCTTCAGTCAGTGGTGGCTTCGCCGTCTTGCTGAGAAGCTGAGAGGCGACACTGACGCAGCGGGACGCGTCTGGCACATAGATAGCGACGTCATTCTTATACTGGGGTTCGATTTTGACCGCAGTGTGCGCTTTTGACGTGGTGGCACCCCCAATCATCAGCGGGATGTTGAAATTGCGGCGCTGCATTTCCCTGGCGACATGGACCATCTCGTCCAGAGACGGAGTGATCAGGCCGCTGAGACCAATGATATCGACGTTTTCCTGAATAGCGGTGTCGAGAATTTTTTCGCAGGGCACCATCACGCCCATGTCGATCACTTCGTAGTTGTTACATTGCAGCACCACGCCGACGATATTCTTGCCGATGTCATGTACGTCACCCTTAACTGTTGCCATCAGGATCTTGCCTTTGGCTTGCTGGTCAGCGGACTTTTCGGCTTCGATATAGGGGATCAGGTGAGCCACCGCCTGCTTCATCACGCGGGCACTTTTGACCACCTGAGGCAGGAACATCTTGCCTTCGCCAAACAGGTCGCCCACTACGTTCATGCCATCCATCAGCGGGCCTTCAATCACCTCGATGGGGTGGCTGGCACGCAGGCGACAGGCCTCGGTGTCCTCAACGATATGGCTGGTGATACCCTTGACCAGTGCGTGCTCAAGGCGTTTTTCAACGGGCCACTCACGCCAGCTCAGGTCCTCTTCCCGGGTCTTGCCAACCTCACCCCGGAACCGGTCGGCAATCTCCAGCAGCCGATCGGTGGCGTCAGGCCCTGCGTTGAGCACCACATCCTCAACGGCCGCCTTCAGCTCCGGGTCTATCTCGTCGTAGATCACCAGCTGGCCGGGATTAACGATGCCCATATTCATACCGGCTTTAATGGCGTGATAGAGGAAGACGGAATGGATGGCCTCCCGCACCACATCATTGCCCCGGAAGGAGAAGGACACGTTACTGACACCTCCGGATATGGATGCCAGCGGCAGGTTTTTCCGGATCCAGCGGGCGGCTTCGATAAAGTCCACCGCATAGTTGTTGTGCTCTTCGATACCGGTGGCAACCGCAAAGATATTGGGGTCAAAAATGATATCGGTTGGGTTGAAGCCAATACCGACCAGCAGGTCATAGGAGCGCTTACAGATTTCGGTCTTGCGGGCGAAGGTATCCGCCTGGCCGGTTTCATCAAATGCCATGACAACGACGGCTGCGCCGTAGCGCATGCAGTCCCGTGCCCGGTTAAGGAACTCCTCCTCGCCTTCTTTCAGGCTGATGGAGTTAACGACCGCTTTGCCCTGCACACAGCGCAGACCCGCCTCGATGACATCCCATTTGGAGGAGTCAATCATCACAGGGACCCGGGAAATATCGGGCTCTGACGCCACCAGGTTGAGGAAGGTCACCATGGCAGCCCGGGAGTCGAGCATGCCTTCGTCCATATTGATGTCGATAATCTGCGCGCCGTTTTCCACCTGATCCCGCGCGACACTCAGTGCTTCGTCGTAGTTTTCTTCTTTGATCAGACGCAGAAAACGCTTGGAGCCGGTGACATTGGTTCGTTCCCCGACGTTGATAAACAGGGTGGTTTCGTCACCAATAAACGGCTCCAGACCTGACAGCCGCAGTGCTGGCTTGGGGGTTGGAATCTTGCGGGGCGGGTACTTGGCAACCACCTTGGCGATGGCTTCAATATGATCCGGGCGTGAGCCGCAGCAGCCGCCAATGATGTTCAGGAAGCCTTCCCGGGCAAAGTCCTCGATAATGGCGGCCATCTCTTCCGGCGTCTGGTCATATTCACCGAATTCGTTGGGCAAGCCGGCATTGGGGTGCGCACTGACGTAAGTGTCAGCCTTGTTGGACAGCTCCTCAACATAGGGGCGCAAAGCATCAGCGCCGAGTGCACAGTTCAGTCCCACCGAGATAGGGCGAGAATGGGCAATGGACAGCCAGAAGGCTTCAGTGGTCTGGCCTGACAGGGTGCGACCGGAAGCATCGGTAATGGTGCCTGAGATCATGATGGGCAGATCTATCCCGCTGTCTTCGAAGAACTTGCGGGTACCGTAGATCGCCGCCTTGGCATTGAGGGTATCGAAAATTGTCTCAATCAGGATCAGGTCGCAGCCACCTTCCACCAGGCCTGATACCGCCTCGTAGTAGTTGTCCACCAGGGTTTGAAAATCAACGTTACGATAGCCGGGGTTATTAACATCTGGCGAAATAGACGCGGTGCGTGATGTCGGACCCACTGCACCAGCCACAAACCGGGGTTTATCAGGCTGCTGGGCAGACACCGCGTCTGCGGCCTCCCGTGCCAGCCGGGACGCTGCCACGTTTAGCTCCCGGGCGAGGGACTCCATGCCGTAGTCTGCCTGTGACAGGCGGGTGGAGTTAAACGTATTGGTCTCGATAATATCGGCACCGGCCAGCAGGTAGTCGGTATGGATACGGCGAATCATATCCGGCTGGGTCAGGCAGAGCAGGTCGTTGTTGCCCTTGATCTCCCGATCATAGTCCGCAAAGCGTTCCCCACGGAAGGCGGCCTCATCCAGCTTTTCATCCTGAATCATGGTGCCCATACCGCCGTCCAGAACGACAATGCGGTTTTCAAGGGCGTCAAAAAGATGCTGAAGTCGCTGCTCGCGATTATTCATAGCGGAAAATCCAAGTACCAGAATGTTAAGGGTGGCCACTGCAGGCGCGGCATGATAGCAGAATTGCGGATTGACGTCCCGCTGAAACACTTGCTATTGACTATAGTCATCATAAAAACCAACTAAAATACTCAGGCTTTAATGTTGTCCTCAAGTGCCTTAGAATACGTGTGAAACTTGCAACAGGTTGAACGTGAATTATGTCTCTGGTTACCGTCACTGATTCTGCCCGGGATTACCTGGCACAACTTATTGAAAAACAGGACGTTGAAGGCATGGGCGTGCGGATTTTCGTGACCCAGCCGGGCACTAAGAATGCCGAAACCTGTTTGGCCTACTGCCCGCCCAATGAGGTGGTGCCGACTGATGAGCGTATCGACCTGCAGCGCTTCCCGCTTTATATCGACCATAATTCGGTGCCGTTTTTGGAAGAAGCGTTTGTCGATTACTCCAAGGACCAGATGGGTGGACAGCTCACCATCAAGGCCCCAAATGCCAAGGTCCCCAAGGTTGATGAGAATGCGCCCCTCGCGGACCGCATCAATTACACGCTGGCCACCGAAATCAATCCCGGCCTGGCGGCACACGGTGGTGATGTTTCCCTTGTTGAAATTGTCGAGGAGTCGGTTGCAGTCCTGCGCTTTGGTGGTGGTTGCCAGGGTTGTAGCGCCGTCAGCCTGACATTGAAGCAAGGGGTAGAGCGCACATTGATGGAGCGGGTGCCGGAAATAACCGCCGTCAGAGATGTGACAGACCACTCAGTTAAAGACAACGCCTACTACCAATAGACGCTTAAATCAGCGAGCCTCCCTAGCTGGATAGGGGAGGCTTAGCCTGCGCCAACGCGGGGGCTCTGGCCTGTTCTGACACGCCGTTATGCGGAAGACACCGGGTTTTCGTGGCAACACGGCCAATGTAACGACCTCTTTCATCCTCCACTATCCCTCCCATAATCAATAACCTGCGTTTTACTTATTTCGTTGGGGTCAACTCTTGGTCGATATTGCGCTGTGGTCCGTGCCGCTCGTGGCAGCACTGGTCGGTTGGGGCACTAACTGGCTGGCTATCCAGATGTCGTTCTATCCGGTGAACTACATCGGCCTCAATCCATGGCTGGGATGGCAGGGGGTTATACCCCGCAAATCCGAAAAAATGGCCCATATCTGTATTGATCGCACGCTGGAGCAATTTGGCGACCTGAATGAGGTCTACAAGAAGCTTGATCCCAGTCGCATCGTTGAACAGATTGTTTCCCAGGTTAACCCCCGCCTTGACGAATACATTGACGAAATCATGTACGACGTGCAGCCGGTGCTATGGGACAATATGCCCAATTTTTTGCGGCGTCGGGTTTACCAGTGGGCGCGGGAGCAATTACCAAGCCGTATTGAATCCCTGGTGGAGGATTTCGGGGACGACCTTGACGAACTGGTAGACCTGAAAGCGCTACTTAGTCATGAGCTCAAGCAACACCCGGATCTGATGAACCGGATTTTCAAGGAAGCGGGCTCGGTAGAGCTGAAATCGGTGATCAGCAAGGGCGCTATTATTGGCGGCCTGCTAGGTGCGGCTGTGATCCCGCTTTGGCTATTGTATCCGCAGGCCTGGCTGCTGCCGGTCATTGGCTTTGGTGTTGGCTTTATTACCAACTGGCTGGCTATTAACACGATTTTTCGTCCGCTGTTTCCGGTCAAGCTGGGATTCTGGCGCATTCAGGGGTTATTTTTACGCCGTCAGGATGAAATAAGCGAAGTATGGAGTCGGCTCGTGGCAAATGAGCTGATCACCGTTGAGCGAGTGGCCAATGCCATGCTCCACGGTCGTCACGGGGATCGTACCCGGATAATTATCCAGAAGCATTTGCGACCACTGCTGGATCACTCCGTTGTAATGAAGCTGACTGCCCAATTGGCAGTGGGCATGACGGGTTATACGGACATTAAGAAAGCGATGAACAACAAGGCGGCCATAGCCACCCAGCATGTGTTCTGCGACCCCGGCTTTAACCGTGATCGCGCCCCCATAGTGGCAGAGGTACTGGCCGGGCAGATGAAGTCTCTCGGGCCAAAAGAGTTTCAGGACATCCTGCGACCTGCTTTCAAAGAGGAAGAGTTTCAGCTGATGGTGGTGGGCGGTATCTTGGGCTCACTCGCAGGTTTGGCGCAGTGGGTTATTATTACACAGTTTATCTAACGGCCATTGGGCCCCGGAGGCAACACCATGTGGCAACTGATTGTCATCAATATCCTGATTACAGTGCTGTTGGTTGGTGGTTTATTGGCCGGCTTCTTTTACGGCATTATGCGACCCTATGTGGACAAGAAAATGGCTGAGCTGATGGCGGCGGCTGACTCCGTTGAAGGCAAGGTTCAGCGCGGCGCCAAAGCGGGTGTTGCTGAGGCCTTCAAGGAGCTGCCTGAGACAACACTTAAAGGCTCAACCCGCCAGATGGCCAAGTTGGGTTCAGAGCTTTTTGAGAACGGTTTAAGTGCATTCCTGGGCAGCGCAGACGATCTGCGCCGCCGCAGCAACGGCCGCCGGGATTAAGGCGCTTTAGTCAAAACGGGTTTTATTTCGCGTGGCCCACAAGGATTCCGCCAGCGCCAGTGCCTCGTCCTGACTGGCGGCTTTGCCTGTCTCTTTGAGGGCGAGGGCTGCCGTGCTCACAACCGCGGCGATACCGTATTCGTCCTGTTCCTCTCCCCGCCAGACCTGGCGCATATGGCTCATGCTGATGTCCGCGGGTTTCACGTGCCGGCGGGGGAACAGTGCTGGCCACTCTTCATGCTGTAGCTTGCTCGCACCCATTGGGTCTGTTTCAGCTTTGTGCACGACCATCGCGTTATCCGGGTTGCGCTCAATCTCGCCTCCTTCACCTTTAATCACAGCCAGGCGCCTGTAGCCCAGCAGCGCGCCCGCCTCTTGATGCAGGGGCAGGTAGGGTGGGTGGAAGATGCCCTGAACAACCAGCGGTGCATTGAGGGGGTTGATCAGCCGCGCCAGCGAATGGACCGGCGAGCGCAGGCCAAGGGTAGGGCGCAGATCAATCATATCTGCCAGCCCCGGCGAAAACTGCCTTAAAGGCAGGTAGCTGAAGCCCTGCGCTGTTAACTGATGCTCTGCTTGAGCCCAGTCTGTGGCGGGCTCAAGCCCCAGTTCTGACATGGCATCACTCAGGTAGAGCCGCTCGGCGGTATGACCTTCTGCGCCGTGCACGAAGGTGCGGAGGCCAGCCTCCGCAAGTAGCAGTATGGAAAACAGAAACCAGGGAGCATGGCGGCGTTTGCCGGCATAGGATGACCAGTCAATATCTACCTGCAGGGAGGCTGGCGGTGTGATGTGATCCTTGACCGCCTCGACAAATCCCGCGAGCTCATCGGGGGTTTCTTCCTTAACACGAATCAGCATCAGAAAGGCACCCAGCTGCACGGGTTCGACCTGGCCAGCCAATATCATCCCCAGAGCATGCCGGGCCTCTTCACGCGTGAGTGAGCGGGAACCTTTTTTACCTTTGCCCAGGATGCGGACATAGGGTGCGAAAGGATGCTCGCCATCTTTGGGCTGGGGTAGCTGTGTGTTTTCTGGTAGCGGCATGAATGAGACCTTGTTGACCTTTACAGGCAGTTAGTGGGGCGGGGTAACCCCGCAATACGGCACGCTTCCTTCACCGGACTACCCGGAAAGAGCTGCATAAGATAGATGCTGTTGCCCTTGTCATCCCCCAGCAGGTCGCGAACGGTTTTTACAAAGATGCGATTGGCTGGCGGCGCAATATCGTGCTGCTGATAAAAGTCCCGGAGCAGCAGGATAATTTCCCAGTGCTGGTCGGTTATGTTGAGCCCTTGTTCAGCGGCGATTGCGACAGCAATATCAGGCGTCCAGCTGGACGGCGCCAGCAGGAAGCCATCTTTATCCCGCGCAGGTATGGTCGTTGTCACCATGATTGGGAGGGTAGCTCCATGGTCAGTTTGACCCAGCGATCATAGTCGGCAGGGCTGATGTTCGATGCTGGAGCAGTAATGCCGCGGGCACGCAGGTCTGCCTCCAGTGCCATGATATTCACCTGTTCAGGCCAGTGCGCCTGGATGTCGATGCAGGCAATGACGGCATCTTCGATCAGTAACAGGCTGTCGCCGGGCTGAAGTGCGGCCAGGCAGGCATCGAACCGGGTGTGACCGGGTGCTTTGTTGATAATGTGCAGTTGTGGCATCTCAGAGCCTCACAACATGGTCGTAAGCGTTATCGACGGGCTCGCTGACAAGCTCAACCTGGTACTTCAGCTGGCCCGGGTCTATTTGAAAACGTTTCAGGTCGGCGGTGGAGGCAAGCAAGCGCTCAACACCAAAGATCTGCGCTGCGGACAGGTTCTTGGCGGCATTTTTCTGCTGCAGCAACTCGGGTTGATGGTTGTCCCTGAGCCAGTTTACGCCAGCGCCAGCAAACAGGATGTCGACACGGCGGTCAAACGCGGAAAGAGAAAAGGCCATGTCCATAAGTTCACGGCCCAGCAGGCTGCCATAGGGTGGCTGGTCAATGACAATCAGGGTTTTCATGTCAGTGCTGTCCCAGAAAATAGATGACCTGCGTGTCTGCAGATAACAGCTCCACCCAATCCCCCAGCCCGCCTATGCAGAAAGGTTCAGTGACATTGGGTGCAGGCTTGTCAAAGCGGCTGGCTTCTGAACTGTCGAGAATCCCGCGCCGTAATGCCGAAGCCACACAGACGGTAACGGGTATCCGGTGTTCCAGGAGAAAGGCGCGCCATTCACGATGCCAGTTTGTCTCATCGCTCGGGGGTTGCAGCAGGTCCGAGGCCAGCTGAACGCCCTCACTGTAGAGAAAGACCCGTTGAATCCTTGCCCCCTGAGCAATGGCGGCCCGGGCAAATGACAGGGCTGTCTGCGGTGCCTGGCTGTCGTAAGGGGCGCCGGTAATCACCAGGCCCAGGGAGGGGCGGGGAGTCTCTGTCGCCACGATAGTTCTCCAAAGAAGATATCCTGCCATTTTACCTAAAAAAAACCCCGGCAGGGCCGGGGTTTTCATAACCAGGCAAGCAGAACACTGCGATCAGTCGTCGGAGAAGGCGCCGATCAGATGCAGCAGGCTGGTGAACAGGTTGTAGATACTCAGGTACAGGCCAACAGTAGCCAGTATGTAGTTGGTTTCACCGCCGTTAACGATACGGCTGGTGTCAAACAGGATGAAACCGGACATGAGCAGAACAATGGCTGCACTGAGTGCCAGGCTGAAGCCGCTTACGTTATAGCCCATCATGCCCGCGATAAGCGCGCCAATGAAACCAACGATAACGACGATAAAGCCAGCGAACAGCATGCCGCCAAGGAAGCTAAAGTCTTTCTTGGTAGTCAGCACGTAGGCAGACAGGGAGAAAAACACGATGGCGGTACCGCCCATGGCCTGCATTACGATGCTGCCGCCGTTAGGAACGGACAGGTAGTGCATCAGCAGGGGGCCAAGAGACAGACCGAGCAAGCCAGTGATGGCAAATACGACGCCGAGACCAGCGCTGCTGTTCGCGGTGCGGGGAATAACAAACCAGATCAGAACCAGAGCGGTGAGGGAGCAGACCAGAGAGGCGCCGCGACCCAGCCCGACTGCCATGGATACGCCAGCCATAATGGCGCTGAACAGCAAAGTCATAGCCAGCAGGCTATAGGTGTTACGCAGAACCTTGTGGGCTTCTGCACTGATGCCAACTCCCTGGCTCGCGCCAGGCATGGCGGTTACGCGTCTGTCTTGCATCCTGAGTCTCCATTACTTAAAGGTGGGGTGGCTAGCAGCAAGTGCAGCTCACCACCGGTTTAGACGGTCAGTTACACATAATAATGGCAGCCCCCGAAGTTTCAATGACTTCCCTATCGGTTGCCGCCTTACGGGCATTAAATCCGTGTAATGTGGGACTATAGAATGGATACATGACAAGGCGTTGACAGGCCAACGGATTCCGGTATCATGCACACCGCTGCTGGCGCATAGCGTCGGCAGCTTCTCTTCCGACGGTGGGCTGGCAGAGTGGTTGAATGCAGCGGTCTTGAAAACCGCCGAGGGTTAATAGCCCTCCCGGGGTTCGAATCCCTGGCCCACCGCCACTTTCTTTTTGCTTTCTCTCAAACACCTCCTTCGCTTGTAACTCTGCTCGCCTCACGCACCTCTGTCCGAATACCCGACGTTGCGGGCCTTGCTTGTCTCGTCTGGCTTAATTTGCATTTGCCTTGCCACTAACCCTGTCTTCGTCAGGGTATCTACGTATCTCACACGATTTTGCGCCAAAAAAATGACAAATTAACAGCGCGCGACGTGCCGAAAATCTCAAATCCGAACATCGGGTCTCGCGGCAGCGCAAGTTTCTTCCTGCCTTCGGGTAGCATATCGGGTATGGCTTTCACCGTACGAGTTGTTATGTCCAATCTCATCATCCAATCTCCCCTGGCCAGGCTTATGGCATGCCTTATGTTGGTCTTCCTGATGACCAGCCTGGTGGGTTGTACACGTACATCGGGGGCAGCTGAAAGGCCACAAACGGCAGTGCTGGCACTTGTTAACGGCGTCTCGGGCTGGTCGGCTAACCGTCGGTACCTGCTGGACGTGAATCCGGCACCGCTGCTGGCATTGAACAACGAGGGTGGTGTTGTGGAGTTCCTGACGCTTCCCGATGGCATGCTGCTGATGTTTGATGTTGCCAGTCTTGAGGGCTCACCCACGGATGTGTGGCGAGGTGACCTCTACCGCGAGAGTGCGCAGGTTTCAGCCTTGACCTTGTCACGGTCCGGTGAGCGGTTGGCAGGGAGTTTCCAGATGGATGGCTTCAGTTTTCTGTTGCAGGTGGACGGTACGCAAGGCGTATTGGTGGTGGCTGAGGAGTACCGGAAACCACATCACCCCGGAGAGCCGGTTGTACCCAATGACAGAGAGGAGCTGTAGTGGTAGTTCGTAATGCATTGCTCGCGCTGTTGTTAACTTTCCTGTCCATGGCGTCATTCGCCACGGGCCATCAGGTGACCTTGCCGCCCCAGATTATTGATCGCCAACCGCTGGGGCTCTCGCCCGCAAGCATTATGCAGCCTGGCGTTCGGGCGGCTCTGGCGGGGCCTGCACCGTTGTATTTCGGCGAGGGCGATATTGAGGTTACCGGCGACACCAGTAAGGTATGGCGTGGTGTTGTCCGTGACAATGCTGGCCGGATTGGTCAAGGCACCATCACCACGACCGGTGACCGGGTGTACGGGCGTATAGAAATCGGCAGCGATGAGTATCGGGTCCACAATCAGGAAAGAGGGCAGCTCTGGCTTGAACGGATGGACCCTGATCGGGTACAGGCCGCCCACCCGCCTATGGGGCCGCGAACTGAACCGCTCATTGACACCCTGCGCAATGCACCGGGTGCCAGACAGTCTGATGAGCCTGTGTCCGCAGCCAACAGCGCTGGCACAGAACCCCAGGTTGACCTGTTGCTGATCTACACGCCAGGCGCGGTTGCCCACTCCGCCTATGCCGATGAAGCCGCGTTGCGCCTGGCCATCCGCAACGCTGTTGATAACACCAATACCGCGCTGATCAACAGCGGGGTGGCAGGACGCGTGCGACTGGTCGCCAGCGTGCTGGTTGACGACACCCTGCTTCGTGAAAGCGAACGGGATGATGATATGGGGCGGGCACTCAGCCATATCCGCACTGATAACGCGGTGAGGGCACTGGCGCAACTGCATTCCGTGGACGCGGTGGCGTTGATTGGCCGTTTCAGTGGCTATTGTGGCCTAGGTTACCTGCTGACGCGTCGTAGTACCAATTGGTCAGATTGGTCCTATTCGGTCACCAGTGCGAACGTGGGCTGCCTGGGCGCCTATACCCTGGCCCATGAACTGGGGCATAACTTCGGTCTGAACCATGATGATATTGCCTCGGACAGGTCACGGGATTCGTTTTCCAACTATGCCTATGGGCATTTCCGTAGCCGCCAGTTCCGCACCATCATGGCCTACGGCAGCAGTTGCAGCCCGCAGTGGAATTGCCCTCAGATTGCCCATTTCTCCAACCCTGATGTGCTGCATACCGGTTCCGGGCTGCCCACAGGTGAGCATGACAAAGATAATGCCCGCGTGCTCAGGGAAACCCTGACCTTGGCGGCAGGCTGGCGTAATCAGCCGGGTACGTTCGCTCAGGCGCTGGGTATGGCGGCGGGAATCTGGCGCACCAGTGGCGATGGCGCCTGGGTGGTTCAGTCAGAGCAGCGGTATCAGGGTGAAGTCAGTGCGTTGAGCCCCCCTATACATGGTAATGAACAAGCCAGTCTGACCCTGGAGCTGCCGGCGCCCACAGTGCATCCGCAAACACTGACATTCCAGGTTCGTGCATGGCAGGCAGGGGCCTCTGGAACATTGGTAGTCACCAGCGATCAGGGCGAGACGCTCTATCAGGGGGCGGTGAGCAACACCAGCTGGCAGCCGAGGGACGTTGCTGTACCCGCAGGCGTGGCTCGCATTAACTGGCGTTGGCAGGGTACCGGCGCCAATGCCACGAACGGCCAGATTCTTATGGCAGCCGTGGCAATGGACTATTCACCGGTTGAGCTGCGCGGCTTTCTCTTCAATAAATTAGGTCAGCCAATCAATCCGGCACAGGTGACTATCGCCGACAATGGCGGGCTGGTAGCGAACGCGTCGCTGGGATCCGTCAGCGGCAGTGAGCCCGGCGCGTTTGCGGTCGTTGTTGATGGCAAGGCGCTGTATGACGGTGCCAGACTTTACTGGACTGGCGGGGATGTCAACCCGGCTTGGCTTGATACCGGTCAGGCTGGCTGCGATGATCAGTACAGAAACTGCCAGGTCATGCTGGAAGGCGCGGATGCGTTCTTGGCGGTGCGGGTGGACAACCTGACCGAGGGTCTGGAGGTGTCTGCGACACTGGCGGTTGCGGATGAGGATGGCCACGATTACTACACTCACCGCCAGGCCTGGGTGGCTTCAGCTGCGACTGATCTGTTGGTACTGGGTGCTGTGGATGGGCTGATCATATGGGACGAGCTGCGCCTCGAGGCCGAAGGCTATCAGCCATTGGTGATCGCAGCCGAGAGGCTGGTGCGGCAGGGGCTCTCAGACCCTCAAACCGTGGCTTTGACGAAGGTCGGGGCGCCAGCAACCACCCAGGTAGGGTCTGGCAGTCAGGAGCGAAAAGTCGGTGCTTTGTCTCTGTGGTTGCTGCTGCTATCTGTTGGCCTGCTGAGCCTGCGCAGAGTCCAGCCAAGCTGATAGAGCAGGACCCGGTACTGGTTAACAGGATACCCGCAGGTGCCCTTGAGTTAGGGCGGATTTAGCGGTATGGTTTGCGCGCTTTGCCCGTGATTGGATGCTGTAATCGGGCATTGCGCCTAGACGATCTGTCGACCACGCAACGGAGTGCACCATGCCTCGGGTCCTGTTGTTTTCTCATTTTTCAGTTTCTTCATTGCCTATTCCGCTTCTGCTGCTCTGTCTGTTGCTGGCAGCCTGCAGCGATGGCCCCATGGGCCCCGTAGAACAATCCGCAGGTGCAGAACAAGGTGATTCGGATTCATCGGATTCCGAGCCACCCGACCTCACTGGCCAGTCTGCATCCGCACCCCGGTTCTCTCCCTACGGCGTAAAACAGCTTGCCATCAGTTGGGAGGCCGTGGATGGCGCTGATTACTACCGCCTCTGGGTCAGCGAGAATGGTGGTCAGGATTACCTGCCGGCGGTTGAGGCGCTGCCTGGCGTCACTGTAAAACATGGGCTGTCCGCCCACCTTGCGCTGAATACCGTCGCCTACCTCGAAGCGTGTAATGCCGGCGGGTGCACCACCCCTTCACCCGTCACCCGGTTAGCAGACCTGCATGCGGCCGGGGCATTCAGTCTCCTTGATATCATCGGTGTATTTAAGCCTGCCCCTTTCGTGTCAGTTGACGGGAGAACGGTCCGTCCTTTGTTTAAAGGCTATTCATTGTCGTCAAATCAGGAGGGTACCCGCTGGATCAGCGGTATTCCCGCACTTTCGGAGTACCAGGACAGCGATGCCAATGAGCTTAACTTTCAGGGCGGCTTCGTGACCTTCGGCGACCAGGAGGGGAGTTGGTCGCTGGAGGGCTACAACGTTGACCCGGAGGAACCTCAGGCCGGTAATTACTTGGGCTTGGCGACGGCCATGTCCGGTGATGGGCAGTGGCTGGTTGTCAGTGCGCCGGGGCGGTCTTTGACAGTGGAGGCCGGCACCGCATCGAACGCCGGAGCGGTGTACGTCTATCGCAGAAATAATCGTGATGATGGTTGGGTAGCCACTCAGGAGATAACACCGTCGAGTGTGGATGCTGTTGGCCACTTTGGCCGGGTGCTTGCCCTGTCGTCTGATGCCTCGACGCTGGCCGTTGTAACACCCGCAACTGAAACCGGTCGGGGCCACGTTCACCTGTACAGACTTGCCGACGGCTACTTTGACTGGCAGCAAACCATTGTTAACCCAGGCGGGGCATTCGGCGGTAAGCGGTTTGGTGAGGGGCTTGCACTTTCGCCCAATGGCCGATATCTGGCAATTGGCGCGCCGAATGTTTATGGTCCGGATTTGTTCGGTGGGAACAGCATGCCAATAGCGGACAGTACAGAGGCTGCTGTAGGGCTGTGGCGCGAGGAACAAGGGCAGTGGCGGCTTGTGGGCGACAAGGTGATCAAAGACCCGCAGGTATCCGGCTTTGGTGAACACTTGGCTTTTTTCAAGGATGGCGGTTACCTGCTGGTAGGAGCTCCGGATTCAGAAAGCGGACGAGGCAGGGCGTTTCTCTATCTGGTGCTGCAGGCGGGCGCCGTGCTGCAGGCGGTAAGCAGCTTTGAACCACCAAGGCATGTTACTGAGGTGGACAGCCGCGCTTTCGGCATGCGCCTTGCTGTCACGCCAGACGGCAAATTTATCGCCATTGCTGCACCGTTTAGCGGTGTGGCTACCGAGCCGGACAACACATCGTTTTTGCCCGATGTGGGCGCGGTATTTGTCTATCGGGACCAGGGGACAGAATGGATACTGGAAAGTGTGCAGACGCCCCCAGGCATCCACAAGGAAAGTGCGTTTGGTATGGCTGTAGCGCTCAGGGATGGCGGCCGTTCGCTGCTGATCGGCGCGCCAGCGTACGCCTCGGATGAGGTGGCCACAGCAAGCGAGGGTCAGCCGATGAGCGTTCCTCTTGGTGCAGTATTCATTTACTGATGGTTGCCGTCGCCGGCAATCCTTTGTTGAATCAGGTACCGGTGGCGACCTTAAAGGGCTACAATTTCACGATCTTCAGGAAGGGCAAGGTAGAGGTGAGAGATTGATCAAGGTATTGGTGGTTGATGACCATGATCTGGTGCGTTCCGGTATCAGCCGCATGTTGGCTGACGACCCGGACATTCAGGTCATAGGTGAAGCGTCATCAGGAGAGGATGCCATCGACTTTGTCCGCCGTGATGTGCCCGATATCGTCCTGATGGACATTCGTATGCCCGGCATTGGCGGCCTTGAAGCCACCAAGCGGATACTCAGAATTGATGACGCCATCCGGGTTATCGCGGTAACCGCCTGTGCTGACGACCCTTATCCTACCCGGGTCATGCAGGCGGGCGCGTCTGCCTACATTACCAAGGGTGCGGATATCCGGGAGATCGTTCGCGCCATTCGCGTAGCCCACACCGGACAACGCTATATCAGCCCAGAAATTGCCCAGAAAATGGCGCTCAAACAGCTATCTGGTGAAGCGGATGACGACGAGCAGTCCATTTTTGATCGTCTGTCTGAGCGGGAGCTACAGATTGCGCTGATGGTGGTCAACTGCCAGAAGGTACAGGACATTTCCGACAAACTGTGCCTCAGCCCGAAAACCGTGAATAGCTACCGGTATCGTATTTTTGAGAAGCTGGGGATCTCCAGCGATGTGGAACTGGCGCTAATGGCCGTTAGACTCGGGTTGCTGGATGCCGACAAAGTCTGAGACGGGCGGCTTTGACAGTAAGGGATTCATTGCACAGCTAACGGAACGTCCGGGTGTCTATCGCATGATGGACGACGCGGGCGAAGTGCTTTATGTAGGCAAGGCCCGCAATCTGAAAAAGCGGGTAGCGAGCTATTTTCGCAAGACCGGTCTGGCACCCAAAACCCAGGCCATGGTGGACAAGATCTGCGGCATTCAGATCACCATTACCGGCAGCGAGACAGAAGCTCTGCTGCTGGAGCAGAACCTGATCAAGGCGCTGCGGCCCCCCTACAATATTTTGCTGCGGGATGATAAATCCTACCCCTATATCTACCTGTCGTCGCACCAGGACTACCCATCCCTGACATTCCGGCGAGGGCGTACCCGCAAAGGGGGCGGCGTCTGGTTTGGCCCATTTCCAAGTTCCGGGGCGGTCAAGGAAAGTCTTAACACATTACAAAAGCTATTCCGCATAAGATCTTGTAGTGAATCATTTTTTAGAAACAGAACGCGTCCGTGCCTGCAGTACCAGATCAAACGCTGCACCGCGCCCTGCGTGGAGTTGGTGAGTCCGGCGGAGTATCAGGAGGATATACGCCATGCGCGGATGTTTCTGGAGGGGAAGAATCCGGCCATTCTGCGAGATCTTATGGCCGCCATGGAGAAGGCAGCAGCAGAGCTGGCGTTTGAGAAGGCCGCGGTTTTGCGGGACCAGATCAATCACCTGCGCCATGTACAGGAGCAGCAGTCCATGGAGGGTGGCAGTGCGGATGCCGACGTGCTGGGGGTTGCCCAGGAGGCTGGCGTCGTGTGCGTGGTGGTGATCAACGTGCGCGGTGGCAGGGTACTTGGGACCAAGGATTACTTCCCCAGGTTCACCCTTGAACAAACGCCTCCTGAGTTGCTCGCGGCATTCCTCGGGCAATACTATCTCGGGGGCAGCAGTCAGCGGGAGGTGCCGCCCGATATCCTGGTGCCAACTGAAATTCCGGCGCAGGACGTCCTGCGTGATGCGCTGGTAGCGTCGGCTGGAAAGGATGTGCAGGTACGGAGCAATGTGCGTGGTGAAAGGCGGCGCTGGCTGGAGTTGGCGGCAACCAACGCCCGGCAAACCCTGCTCAGCCGTTTGGCCAGTAAGGAAACTGTCTACAGACGCCTGCTGGCACTGCGGGAGCTGCTGGACCTTGCAGAAGTGCCAAAACGCATGGAATGTTTTGACATTAGTCATAGTCAGGGTGAAAACACAGTCGCATCTTGCGTGGTTTTTGACGAGAATGGACCCCTGAAAGCCGATTATCGCCTCTACAATATCGAAGGCATCACAGGCGGAGACGATTACGCCGCCATGAAACAGGTGTTGACGCGGCGCTTTAAACGGGTGGCGTCCGGCGAGGGCAAGCGTCCTGATCTGGTGTTTATTGACGGCGGCAAAGGCCAGTTGAACATTGCCTCCCAGGTGCTTGCTGAGCTTGGACTGACAGACATTGTCCTGATTGGCGTAGCCAAAGGTGTTACCCGCAAGGCAGGCATGGAGCAGCTGGTGGATGCCCAGACGGGGGTGGTATTCAGAGTGCCGCCGGAGTCACCGGCGCTGCACCTGATTCAGCATATCCGCGACGAAAGCCACCGCTTTGCCATCAGCGGCCACCGGGCACGACGGGATAAGAAACGGCGGCAGTCCAGCCTTGAGGGAATAGAGGGTGTGGGTCCTAAACGGCGCAGGGACCTGATTCGCTATTTTGGTGGCCT
Organism: Marinobacter sp.; assembly: GCA_022565395.1. GTDB lineage: Bacteria > Pseudomonadota > Gammaproteobacteria > Pseudomonadales > Oleiphilaceae > JAIUMV01. The sequence continues at coordinate 11,299 of JAIUMV010000013.1, read as the reverse complement.
GCAGGATATCCGCAAAGCCAGCGTGGATGAGATAGCCAAGGTGCAGGGCATCAGCCGGAACCTGGCGGAAACCATATATGCAGCGCTGCATAACGAGTAGATGGAATGAACGTACCTAATATTTTGACGATGTCCCGGATTATCATGATTCCGGTGGTTGTGGCGATCTTCTATTTGCCCTATGAATGGCGCTATCTCGCAAGCGCAACAATATTTGCCCTCGCCGGACTCACTGACTGGCTGGACGGCTATCTGGCGCGGCGGCTTGACCAGGGTACGCCGTTTGGCGCCTTTCTCGATCCGGTCGCTGACAAGCTGATGGTAGCGGTGGCTTTGACCATGCTAGTCCATGAACATGCGTCATTGCTGCTCACGCTCCCCGCCATGATTATTGTCGGGCGAGAGATTGTTATCTCGGCGTTGCGGGAATGGATGGCGGAAATCGGCAGCCGGGCGAGTGTTGCTGTGTCCTACATCGGCAAGATCAAGACCACGGCACAGATGGTGTCTATCATCATGTTGCTGATGGTGCCTCCAGGGCACCTGATTTCCCAGTTAGGGCTGGGACTTTTGTACATTGCTGCGGCCCTTACGCTCTGGTCGATGTTGCTTTACCTCAAGGCGGCATGGCCGGACCTGTTCCCGAAAAGCGTCTGATCCTCTCGATTGAGCACTTATGCACTGACTGATTCCGAGGTGCTTTTATCGTATGACCGGCGAGGTCCGTGTTATCCGCCATATGGCCGCCCGCACCAGCCCCCCGACCTCAGTCGCAAGCCTCCCATACTTTAACGCTCTGTTCTGCTAGGCTACTCCACGTTAAGTCATCTGATTTCAGTTCTGCCCGTAGCACTTTAGACCAGGCCGCAGGAAACCCCTGCCAGACAAAGGTGTCATACGGGTGTCATGACTCGCGGCCATGCTGAGCGCCCGGCGTGACGCTGTTTCGTCGGACGCAGTGGAAAAGGAGCTCAACCCTGTCACCCTCACATACTTTCAGAACAATCCTGGCTTCCCTTTGGGTTGTGGTGGCTCTTTCCGGCTGCAGTGACGCGACGGAAATCCCCGCGTCACCCGCAAACTCAAACCAGGGGTTGGCCATTGCCGCCTTTGACGTGCAGCCCACCCAGCTCTATCGCGTCCTTAACCTTACCGGAGAGGTGGTTCCCCGTGCCCGCATACAGGTCGCCGCACGGGCAACTGGCGCTGTTGAGGCCGTAACGGTTGACGAAGGCCACAGGGTGACTGCAGGGCAGATACTGGTGCGTATCGATGTATCAGAGGCACGGGCAGAGCTGCAAAAAGCTGAGGCAGAAGCCGCACTGGCCCGCTTCAATTATGAACGGGCCAGCCGCCTGCGGGAGCGTAATGTCACCTCTGACGCGGAGCTGGAAAGCACCCGTGCCGCAGTTCAGGTCACGGAAAGCCTGGTTCGTCTGTGGCAGACACGGGCCGCCTATGGACAAGTCCTGTCACCCGTGGATGGTGTCGTCAGTCGTCGCTTTGTTGAGCCCGGGGAAGCGGTGCAGGCCCAGTCGCCTGTTGTTGAGCTGGTAACTCTGGACGACCTTCAGGCACGCTTTATGGTTTCAGAGCGGGATGCCGTGCAGCTGCAGGCCGGACAAGTCTTTGCTGTGCGCCTGGACGCGCTGCCCGGCCAGGTGATCGATGCCCCGTTGTTGCGGGTCGCGCCTTCAACCAGAGAGCAAAGCCGTCTGGTGCAGGTGGATCTTAGCCTGCCCTCCGGCCTTGCTGACCAGGGTATAGGCGCGGGTTATACGGTGCGAGGGTCCGCCCGCACGGACGTGCGTGATGATGTGATGGCGATACCGACAGCAGCCATTGGCCGCGCCGAAAGTTCGGCGTTCGTCATGGTGGTGGATGAGGAAAACCGCTTGCAACGGCGTACCGTGGAGACTGGGGTAGTCCGTGGCGACAGGACGGAGATCGTCCAAGGTTTGTCGCCTGGCGATCGCATTCTTGCCACCAGCCCGCTGGATATGCGTGAAGGGCAGCCGGTACGAGTCGTCAGGGTACTGCAACCATGAGTCAGTTGGACGCCTCCGACCGTGGCGGGCTGGCGCAACTCAGCCGTGCCGCCATTCGCCGCCCCGTCGGCACCCTCGCCATTGTTGCCGTGGTAGTTGTGATCGGGCTGTTCGGATTGCAGCGCCTGCCTGTCAGCCTGTTGCCAGCCATCGAGTACCCGCAAATCCGGGTAACCGTGAACTATCCGGGCGTGTCTCCCGACGTCATAGAAAATCAGGTCACCCGTGTCCTCGAGCGCAGCCTCGCCGGCACAGAGAACGTGATTGCGCTGGAAAGCCGCGTGCGTCAGTCCCGCACGGATGTTGATCTTACCTTTAGCTTTGGCACCAACCTGGATCTTGCCCTGCAGGATGCCGCCCGCAACCTTGAGCAGGCCAGGAACCGCCTGCCGGCGGATATTGATCCCCCCAGAATACGTAAGTTTGACAGTGGTCAGGAACCCGTCTGGCGGGGTGGCTTCAGTTCCAGCATGCGTTCTGAGGTCGAGGTCACCGATTGGGTGGATAACACCCTGACGCCGCAATTACTCAACATTCCCGGTGTGGCCACTGTTGAGGCTGTCGGGGGGCTGGTTCGTGAAATCGAGGTGCTGGCCGATCAGCAGCGACTGGTGAGTCTGGGTCTATCCCTGGATGAGGTGGTGCGCACCCTGGCGGCTGAAAATACCGATGTATCCGGCGGGCGGTTGACGTCTGCCGGTCATGATATTCAGACCACCACCAAGGGCCTCTTTACTGGTGTTGCAGATATCGAAAATGTGCTACTGGACCTGTCTGTTGGCTATAACAGTGCACCGCAGCAGGTCCGCCTGGGGGACGTGGCGAGGGTCAGAGATGGTGGTGGTGAACAGCGTGTTTTCGCCCGCCTCAATGGTACACCCGCTGCACAGGTGGATATCTACAAACTGCCGGAAGCCAACACCGTGGCTGTTGCAGACGCGGTGAAAGCCAGGCTGGAACACCTAAGATCCACCGGATTTATCCCTGACGACATAGTCTACCGGACAACCCAGGATCCAACCTTTTTCATTCGTGGTGCCCTTACCGGGCTATCCACGGCGGCGCTGATGGGTGGCACCCTGGCGATGCTTATGGTGTTGCTGTTTCTAGGCAGTTTGCGCAAGGGCTTTATCGTGGGGCTGTCCATACCCGTTGCGCTGCTGGCAACCTTCGCCTTGATGGGACAGGCAGGCCTGACTCTGAACATTATCAGCCTGGGCGGTCTGGCGCTGGGCGTTGGCCTGTTGCTGGACAACGCCATTGTCATGCTGGAAAACATCTACCGTCACCGGCAAAGCCTGGGGAAGTCGCCGGAGCAGGCCGCTCAGGATGGCGCGAGTGAAGTGGTGTCCGCGGTAACGGCCGGCACCCTGACCAACCTGGCGGCAGTGGTACCTTTTCTGGCGCTGACCGGTGCCGCGGCCCTGGTGTTTCGGGAGATGATCCTGACGATTTCATTTGCGATTCTCGCCACCCTGGCCGCCGCCTTAACGCTGGTGCCTATGTTGGCAGCGGCCCTGGGAAAAGTACGCTTCAGCAGCGGGTTGGAGGCATCCTGGGTGGTCAGGGGGTTTGCCCGAGGGGTGCAGGGGCTGTCCCGGGGCTATGAGGCGATACTGCCAGTTGCTTTGCGTTGGCGCTGGCTGGTGGCAGGTGTGGCCGTCGCTTTAATGGTGGGGGCAACGCAGCTGTTCAGTAGCCTGGGGAATGAATTCTTGCCGGTGATGGATGACGGTGAAGTCCGGGTCAGGGTGTCCATGCCCGCGGGTACGCCCCCGCAACAGACGCTGGCCTATGCGCGGCAGATCGAAAGCCTGCTGGTGGATGACCCCTATGTGCAAAGTGTGTTTACCCTTGCCGGCGGTAGTCTTTGGGGGGGCACCGTCAATCAGGAGCCCGCCTTTGCCCAGTTTTTGGTGCAATTAGTACCCGCAGTGGAACGTCCGCATCGTTCAGCCGGTGCATGGTTGCGGGATGCCCGGGCCACGGTCCGGGACCTGGATATTCCGGGTGCGCGCATTAACGTACGCCCGCCGCAGATTCGTGGTTTGAGGTTCACCTCATCCGGCAACGATGTGGTCGTGGGTATCAGCGGGCCGGACCTCCACGTATTGCAGGACTTGGGGCAGGAAGTATACCGCCGTTTGGAGGCTGTGCCCGGCCTGGTGGGGCTGGATGCCGGTGAAGGTGACCGCAGCATGGAGCTTCAGCTTACCGTTGACCGTGACCGGGCTGCAATCGCTGGCCTGGGGGTTGCGGATATTGGCAAGGCTATGCGTACCGCGCTTGATGGACAGGTTGCAACCCGTTTTCTGGATCAGGGGCGGGAGTACGACATTCGTGTCCGCCTTCAGCCAGAGGATATCGACGACCCGGACAAACTGGCGGATCTGGTGATACCTTCCCCGGCTGGTGGCCGCGTGCTGCTGAGGGACCTGGCCGGGCTTGAGATGGCGGAAAGCGCATCCACCCTATGGCGTGAGAACCAAAGTCGCATTCATCGGGTGGAAGCCAACATCAACACGGCGGTCGCCAGTGTCAGTGAGGTGCTGCAAGATGTGCAGGCAGCGCTCCGGGATCTGGATGTGCCTGACGGCTATGGCGTCATTCTTGGTGGCCAGTGGGAAACCATTCAGGCCACGAACCGGGAAATAGGGGTGATATTGGCGCTTGCCGTATTCCTGGTGTTTGCGGTGCTGGCGGTCCAGTATGAACGCATCACCAATCCGCTGGTGATACTTCTGTCAGCGCCCCTGTCCCTGTGCGGTGTGGCAGGGTTACTGTGGCTGACGGGTAACCCGGTTTCGGCACCGGTGCTGATTGGCATGGTGTTGTTGATCGGCGTGGTGGTCAACAACGCCATTCTGCTGGTGGAATATATTGAGATAGGCCGTCGTCAGGGTATGGCGCTGGATGACGCCATTGTTGCCGCAGGTAAGGTCCGGTTGCGCCCCATCCTGATGACTACCGTAACCACCGTGCTTGGCATGATGCCACTGGCGATCGGCGTCGGGGAAGGGTCAGAGATCATGCAACCCCTCGCGCTGGCGGTTGTGGGGGGGCTGAGTGTTTCCATGCTGTTGACGCTGATTGTGGTGCCCTGTGTCTACCGAATCGCCAACGGCCTGACAGATGCGTTGAAACGAGGGGCCCTGAGCCAACCCGGAACAGCCCTCGCAGGCACTGACCAAAAAACAACCAAATCCCTGTGAAAACAGAAAGTTAAAAAAATGGTTGACGCATCCGGTCGAATCCGTAGAATACGCCCTCGTTGACCAAGCGGGAATAGCTCAGTTGGTAGAGCACAACCTTGCCAAGGTTGGGGTCGCGAGTTCGAGTCTCGTTTCCCGCTCCAATTTCTCTCCGGTATCGCCGGTTGGAAATCTCAGTTCAAGTCTCTCAATGCCTCCTGAGAGCAAAAGCCAGACAGGCTTTCCCGGCGCGGTGGCAGAGTGGTTATGCAGCGGACTGCAACTCCGTGTACGCCGGTTCGATTCCGACCCGCGCCTCCAATTTTTCCTCTTAATATCTGTTCTGGTTGACTGAGCCGAATGCGCATTGTTCTGCGACGGCTTTCGGTTATTTGTAGTTTTTCAGTGCCTTCCTTGATCTGTGTTCCTGTTGTTTCCGCCTATTGCCACCTAGACTCAAACGCTGAATCCTGAACAATGCCTGAAGGACGAGGATATGGCGTTCAAGACCCTGGAAGGCAACGAAGCCGTTGCTTCCGTAGCCTACCGTTGCAGTGAAACCATTGCCATCTATCCCATCACGCCCTCATCGGCGATGGGTGAATACTCCGATGACTGGGCCAGTCTGAAGCGCCCGAATCTCTGGGGGGTTACGCCCCAGGTGGTGGAGATGCAGTCCGAAGCGGGGGCTGCGGGTGCGTTGCATGGCGCAGTGCAGGGTGGGGCGCTTGCTACGACCTTTACCGCCTCTCAGGGCCTGCTGCTGATGCTGCCCAACATGTTCAAAATTGCCGGTGAGCTGACGCCCCTGTGCATGCATGTGGCGGCCCGCAGTGTGGCCACCCATGCCCTGTCCATTTTTGGTGATCATTCCGATGTGATGGCGGCCCGCACCACAGGCTTTGCCTTACTGGCCTCGGGCTCTGTGCAGGAGGCCCATGATATGGCCGCTATCGGCCATGCGGTTACGCTCGCATCCCGCGTACCGGTGCTGCATTTTTTTGATGGCTTTCGCACCTCCCATGAAATGGCCAAAGTGGCCTACCTGGATGATGACACCCTGAGAGCCCTGATGCCGGCGGATGCCATTGCAGATCATCGGGCCCGCCGCATGACCCCGGACGCGCCGGTGATACGCGGTACCTCCCAGAACCCGGACGCTTTCTTCCAGGCCCGTGAGGCCGCCAATCCCTTTTACGACCGGTTTCCGGAACACCTGGAAACGGTTATGACCCGGTTTGCCGAGAGCACCGGCCGTCACTACAAGCTGTTTGACTATGTGGGGCACCCGCAAGCCGAGCGCATTATTGTGTTGATGGGCTCCGGTGCGGAGTGCGCCCATGAGACGGTGGAGTGGCTGCTGGAACAGGGGCACAAGGTAGGCGTGCTCAAGGTCCGCCTGTTCCGGCCTTTCTCATTGCAGCACTTTTTCGCAGCCCTGCCGGACACGGTACGCCATATCGCCGTGCTTGATCGCACCAAAGAGCCCGGTGCCGCTGGTGAGCCACTGCTGCTGGAAATCAGTGGCGCCCTGATGACAGCCTGGTCGCAGGGCCAGCTCACCCAGATGCCACGGCTGATTGGCGGCCGATATGGGCTGTCGTCCCGTGAGTTCACCCCCGCCATGGTCTGCGCCATCTTTGCCGAGCTGGCCAAAGAGCAGCCTAAAATGCGCTTTACCGTGGGCATCAAGGACGACGTCACCCATTTGTCCCTCACTGACGATGAAGCCCTCAGCATCGAACCAGCGGACACCCGCCGAGCGCTGTTTTTCGGCCTGGGTGCAGACGGCACGGTTAGCAGCAACAAGGCCAGCATCAAGATTCTGGGGGAGGGCACTGAACTGTTTGCCCAGGGGCACTTTGTCTATGACTCGAAAAAGTCCGGCGCCACCACGGTGTCTCATCTGCGCTTCGGGCCTCGCTGGATAAGGTCCAGCTACCGGATCAGTCAGGCAGACTTCCTGGCGGTACATGCACCGCAGTTTATCGAACGCTTCGACGTGTTCGAACAGGCCGCGCCAGGGGCGACGGTGCTGCTCAATGTACCCTGGTCACCGGCGGAAGCCTGGGATCAGTTGCCTTATGAGGCCCAGCGGCTGTTGCTGGATCGCCAGGTGAGGTTGTTTGTGATTGACGCCACCCGGGTGGCGGATGAGGCAGGGCTGGATAAGCGCATCAACACGGTAATGCAGGCCTGCTTCTTTGCCCTTGCTGATATTCTGCCCAAGGCGGAGGCCATCGCACATATCAAACGATCCATCGAGGAGACCTGGGGCCGCCGTGGACCAGAAATTGTCCGCCGCAACCTGGAGGCCGTAGACGCCAGCCTTGCCCACCTGCATGAAGTACCCTTACCGGGCAAAGTCACCAGCCAGCGCCGCCGGCCACCCCTGATCAGCGGTGACGCGCCAGAGTTTGTACAAAAGGTGACCCGCCTGTTGATGGAAGGGCAGGGCGAGAAGCTGCCGGTGAGCGCCTTTCCCGTGGATGGCACCTGGCCTACGGGCACTGCCCAGTATGAGAAGCGGGGCATCGCTCAGGAGGTGCCCATCTGGGAATCCGACCTCTGTGTACAGTGCAACTTCTGCAGCATGATCTGCCCTCACAGCGCCATTCTGACCCGGGTGTTTGATCCGGACGACCTCACCGCTGCACCGGATCTGTTCGAGACCGTGGATGAGGCAGGCACGGAAGGTATTGAAGACCTGCAGTACCGGGTGCAGGTGGCGGCGGAAGACTGCACCGGCTGCGGCCTGTGTGTGGAAGTCTGCCCGGCGAAAGACAAACAGCAGCCCAAGCGTAAAGCCATTAACATGCAGCCGCGGCTGGCACACCGGGACGCTGAAGAGATCAATCTGGCCTACTTCCGCAGTCGCCCCGAGGTGGACCGCACCCGCATCCCCCGCAATGTCCGGGGCCTGCCATTACTGATTCCCTTGTTCGAGTTTTCCGGTGCCTGTGCCGGTTGCGGAGAAACACCCTATATCCGCCTGCTTACCCAGCTGGTGGGTGACCGCCTGATGATCGCCAATGCCACCGGTTGCTCCTCCATCTACGGCGGCAACCTGCCCACCACGCCCTACACCACGGACCAACAGGGGCGGGGGCCAACCTGGAACAACTCCCTGTTTGAGGATGCCGCCGAATTAGGACTGGGCTTCCGGTTGGCGCTTGACAGCCTGCAGCAGCGGGCAGCGTACCTACTGCAGAGTGTGGCGCCGCAGCTGCCCGAGACGCTGGTACAGCAACTACAAGCGCCATGCGAAACGCTGGATGACGGCCAGGTGGCAGCGCGACGAGCGGCCATTGTGAACCTGAAGGAACAGCTCGAGGATATCAAACACCCCATGGCCGGCGAGCTGGCGCGGCTGGCAGACGAGCTCTGCCCGAAAAGCGTTTGGGTTATTGGCGGTGATGGCTGGGCCTATGACATTGGCTACGGCGGGCTCGACCACGTGCTCGCCAGCGGCCGCAACATCAAGCTGCTGGTGCTGGATACGGAGGTCTACTCCAACACTGGCGGCCAGCAATCCAAGGCGACACCCATTGGTGCCATTGCCAAGTTTGCTGCCGCCGGTAAGGAAACCCGCAAAAAAGATCTGGGTCTGCTGGCTATGAGTTACGGCCATGTCTATGTGGCGCAGATTGGCATGCAGTCCCACGCCGCGCAGGCTGCCAAGGCGTTTCAGGAAGCCGAGAGCTACGACGGCCCGGCGCTGATCATCGCCCACAGCCCCTGCATTGCCCACGGCTATGATCTGGTGCATTCCGCAGATCAGCAGCGCCGAGCCGTTGATAGCTGGGCCTGGCCCCTGTATCGCTTCGACCCCCGGCGCACCCCGCAAGGCCTGCCGCCCCTGCAGCTGGACTCCAAACGCCAGAAAGTCCCCATGCGGCGCTATATGGAAGAGGAAGCCCGCTTCCGTATGTTGGAGCTGCGTGACCCGGAGCGCTATGAGCTACTGGTTGCTGCTGCCACCGAAGCCGCTGCCGACCGTCGTGAACTCTATCAGCAACTGGCGGGCATCCACCTTGAAGCCCAAAACCCGGACGGAGAGCATCCCCATGACTGACCTGACTACCCGCTGGCTTGGGCTGGAGCTGGCAAGCCCACTGGTCATTGGCGCCTGCCCGCTGACTGATGACCTGCCCGTATTGCAGGCGTGCGTCGAGGTGGGCGCCGGGGCTGTGGTGATGCGCTCCCTGTTTGAGGAGCAGATCGTTGCCGAACAAATGGCGGCCCATAAATTCATCGACAGCCGCATCAGTACGGATGCCGAGGCGAGGTCCTTCTTTCCTGAGTCGGAACGCTTTTCCATCGGTTCCAATACCTACCTGCGACGCCTCGACACCCTGAAAAAGCACCTGACGGTGCCGGTCATCGCTTCGCTGAACGGCATTACACCCGGGGGCTGGACTGGCTATGCCACTGAGCTGGAGCAGGCCGGGGCTGATGCCATTGAACTGAATCTCTATGACCTAGCCAATGACACCAACGAAGACGCCGCCGCGCTGGAAGCCCGGCAACTGGCCGTGGTGGCATCCGTGGTTGAGGCGGTAACGATACCAGTGAGCGTTAAGTTGTCGCCGTTCTATTCGGCGCTGCCAGCGTTTGTTGCCGGCCTGGATAAGGTGGGGGCGAGGGGCGTGGTGATGTTTAACCGCTTCTACCAGCCGGATATGGACCTGGAAACCCTGACGTTGACTCGGGACGTGGTGCTATCCAGCTGTCAGGAGTTGCCGGTGCGGTTGCACGCCCTGGGCTTGCTCTTCGGCCGCACAAAACTCGACATGGCCGCCTCCGGAGGCGTGCATCAGGGAGATGATGCGGCCAAGGCCATCCTGTCGGGTGCCCATGCGGTACAGCTGGTCTCTGCCGTGCTTATGGAAGGGCCAGCGGCGGTAGCCCGTATCCATAAACAGTTGACCCAGCGCTTGCAGGATATGGGCTATGACACCTTGGCCCAGGCCCGTGGGGCGCTGTCCATGACGAACGCGCCGAACGCCCATGCCTGGGAGCGACTTAACTACGCCCGGTTGTTGCAGGGGTGGCAGCCTAAGTAAAGGGTAAGGACATGGACCATAGTCGGGTGGGGAAAGCCGCTGCTGCGCTTGCCCCTGCTGTGCAGTATTAGCAGTCTGACCCAACACTGGCGTCGTACCAATCCATACGTACATTGGTCGGTCATAGAGATCAGGAAACAACGATCTCCCGGAGTATTCTATGGGCTACAAGCACGCAAGGGTAAAAACGGACAGAAACACCACAGCTCTCCTGTGTAACGGCTGTGGCATCACATTAAACGAGGGCAGCAAACACGAGGACCGTGAGCACTACTGCACCATGTGCATGAGCGGCAATTGCAAAGCAAAATTCAAAAACGGTAAGCCTGGGGGCGGGTGCGCTTGATGGGGTTCTATGCCTGCCTGTCGCTCATGGGCTGTTAGGGGAGGGGTGGCTGCCTTGCATTTCCCAAAACACTGTGCTTTTATACAGCTTTAGTTAAGTAAACTTGCTGAAGGATAAGCATGACCCGTCCCCGCGACCAACTGGTATCCGTGACCGACACGCCCTACTACCACATCGTCTCACGCTGTGTGCGACGCACGTTCCTGTGTGGGTATGACCGACAAACCGGCAAAAGCTATGAGCATCGCCGGCAGTGGATTGAAGAGCGGATACGGTTGCTCTCCTCCATATTCACCATCGACCTGTGTGCCTATGCAGTCATGTCCAACCACTACCACTTGGTCATCAAACTGTGCCCGGAACAGGCGGAGGATTGGAATCGGGATGAGGTACTGGAACGCTGGTGCAGCCTGTTCAAAGGCTCGCGACTCGTACAGCGCTATTTGGCGGGGGAACTCTTGGGTGAAGCCGAGGACAATGCGGTGGAAGAGGCTGTACAGGTGTATCGCAAACGCCTGTGCAGCCTGAGCTGGTTCATGAAATGCCTGAATGAATCCATCGCCCGGGATGCTAATCGAGAAGACGCCTGTACGGGCCACTTCTGGGAGTCGAGATTTAAATCCCAAGCCTTACTGACGGAGCAGGCTT
>JAIUMV010000012.1 GCA_022565395.1 Marinobacter sp. | reverse complement strand
TTGAACTGATGGAGAAAGCCTTGCTGGCTTTGGGTCTGGATGGCATCCCGAAGATTGAAGCTGGGCGTCAGGCGTTCCTTGATGCTGGTGTGGTCTGAGGTTTCCGGTGTCTCGGCCATGGCGGCGCGCACGGGGTTGAGATCCACATAGGCCATGCAGCTTAACAGGGCCTGCTCCGTTAATAAGGCTTGAGACTTGAACCTTGATTCCCACCAATTTGAAGGGATCCAATTGGAACAGCCGAAGGCTGGCCCCGAAGGGGTGAGGGCCATGGATGGTCCTCATAAAAGTGACCGGTGCAGGCGTCTTCCCGGTTGGCGTCCCGGGCAATGGATTCATTCAGGCATTTCATGAACCAGCTCAGGCTACACAGGCGTTTGCGGTATACCTGTACGGCGTCTTCTACTGCATTGTCCTCGGCGTCCCCCAGCATCTCCCCCGCCAGATAGCGCTGCACCAGTCGTGACCCTTTGAACAGGCTGCACCAGCGTTCCAGTACCTCATCCCGATTCCACTCCTCCGCCTGTTCCGGGCACAATTTGATGACCAGGTGATAGTGGTTGGACATCACCGCATAAGCACACAGATCTATGGTGAAAATGGAAGAGAGCAACCGTATCCGCTCTTCAATCCACTGCCGACGATGTTCATAGCTTTTGCCGGTTTGCCGGTCATAGCCACACAGGAAAGTGCGCCGCACACAGCGGGAGACAATGTGGTAGTAAGGCGTGTCGGTGATGGATACCAGTTGGTCGCGGGGGCGGGTCATGCTAATCCTTCAGCGAGTTGACTCAATTTTATCTGTATAAAAGCACAGTATTTTGGCAGGCGCAAGATTTAGGCTTGGGAAGTTAAAGGAAAGGGGCAAGTAGCAGGAATGAGGGTGGCGCAGGCACTGTAAGCCTGAACGAATTCATCAGTCACTCAACGACAACACAACAGCCGTAAGGCATAGCAACTGTGTGGCATAATCATCCCATACGATCCGCGCTAACGAGTGAATTCATGTCTGCAGAACACACCGACAACGGCATCCGTCTTAACAAATACATCAGCGACACGGGTATATGCTCGCGCCGCGAGGCCGACGAACTCATCGAACAGCGCCGCGTGAAAGTGAATGGCCGCGTTGCCGAGATGGGTGTACGCGTGCAGCCGGGCGACGAGGTGAGCGTGAGCGGCAAGTTACTGCGCGCCAAACCAGCGCCTGTGTACTTGGTGTATAACAAACCGGTCGGCATCACCTGCACCACCGACCAAAGCGTGCCCGGCAACATCATCGACGCCGTTCGTTATCGCCAACGCATCTTTCCGATAGGGCGTTTAGACAAACCCTCGGAAGGGCTTATTTTGCTCACGAACGATGGCGACATCGTGAATAAAATACTGCGCGCGGGCAATGCTCACGAGAAAGAATACGTGGTAAGTGTCGACCGCCCCTTTGACGACGCCTTTCTGCAACGCATGGCAGCGGGTGTGCCGATCTTGGGTACCCGCACACTGCCGTGCAAAATCAGACGCGTTGACGGCAACACCTTCAACATCATTCTGACTCAGGGGTTAAACCGACAAATTCGACGCATGACTGAACACCTTGGCTACGAAGTGACCCGCTTAAAACGCGTGCGATTGATGAACATACGCCTAACCGGGCTCAAGGTTGGACAATGGCGTGAGTTAACCCGCGCCGAACTCGACGTAATCAACACCATGGTGGCCAACTCCAGCAAAACCGCCGACAAACCCGCGCGCGCCCGCAAACCCAGCCGCCCGAGTAACACCGCAGCCGCCAAACAACACGACAAAAACGCCCCCAAACACAGCGGTAAAACCGCCAGCAAGAGCAACGGCAAAGCCAACCCACGCGCCAAACCCGCCGCAGGAGTACGCCACACCAAACCAAAACCGAATGGCAGTCGACCCGCACCCCGCAAACCAGCAGGCGCGAAAAAGCCACGGCGTTAAGCGTCGAGTGCTCTCTAAGGGGCAGGCACGGCTAAGCGCTCAAATATCTCATCTCGGTCTTTATCCACGGCCTGTGTGGGCACAACCGCTTTGGCAGCCTGGTGAGTTCCTGAACTGTGCAGCTCCCGCCAATCAGCGGGAACTGCATAGGTTTTATCATGGTTCCTGTGTAGTATCGCGCACCAATCGTATGTAGAGATCGCTAGTAGAGCTGAAGTGAGTAACTTCACCACCGACATTGAAGTCCACGTGCCAACGCTGCCCAACTTTTCCTGTTACCGGCGATGATGACCAAAAAGAATTTACCTGAGAACTATCGGTGAGCAGCGGAAAAATCTCATGATTCAGATTTGGGAAGCGACATGCTTCTTCTATAATCGACGCCAGCTCGTTTTTATTGGGTAACCGCCAATCACTATAACCCGCGAAGTTATGGCTTTTTGCTACCGCTAAGGCATCTTCCCATGTGTGTCTGCTTTCATGGCCCGTGCAAGTGCCGTCATCCAATGCTTGGCCATGTTGACAACGCATCCACATCAGTCCGCTGACGGTGTGGGTCACCGTTCCATTGTTGTGAACAATAAAATCTTCGCTGGGCGTGCTGAAGGGCTGTGGCTGGATGCTGGATTGTCCACTGCAACTGCCACTGACGGTCGGTGCTTGACCGGGGGCTTGACTGTCCCGAACTAACCTGACGCGCAGCCGCTCATCCGATCCCATTGTGTTTTCCGTCCGCTGCGTGGTGCCGTTACCAAAGCTCACCAGCCAGTTTTCATCGGCAGTCCAAAAGGGATGTGGTCGGGGCAGGGTATCGTCGGGCATGTTTTGAAAGAAATCAACGTCAATCATGGGGCTGTTACGGCCATTGTGAACAATGTTCAATAACTCATAGCGTCTAGGCAGGCGCCAGTCATCGGCACCGCACAGTGCCCCGTTGTTGACGGTATTCACGTAGGCTGCCAGCTCGCTATGTCGATATACCGCATTACGATCCTGTGGGCCTCCATCCGTTGTCTTTTCCTCCCAGATCAGGCCAGTCACATTATCGCGAACACAGCGCCATTCCGTGGCTGTATCGGGTAAGGCATTACCAACGGCATCGAGCTTGGTAAAGTCAAAGCCAGCGGCCCCGCTACCCCGTTTTGTCAATGTTCCCTCACGGGCCTGCGCGTCCCGCCCCTGATCACCATCCTGTCCTTCTAGTCCTGTAACCGGGCAATCCAGATGATTGGAGTGCATATCCGGACACCAGTCTATCCCGGTATCGTTAAGGCCCCCGATCGGGGTAAACAGACCTTCTGGGATGACGCCCACTTCTTCGCTGGCAGCACTTTCAGCATTTCCGGCAACGGCGGTCACTACTGCATAGTATGCGGTGCCGTTGGTCAAATCGGGCAGGGTGTGAGGGCTGGTTACATCCAGCACTAACTGACCAGTACCATTAGCCGCATAAGTGGCGGGATTAATATGGGGTACGGTATCGAAGAAGAGATTGTAACTACTGGCCTCGCTTACGCTTTCCCAAGTTAATACGAGTGTGGCATCGTCTGCCATGGCTGTCAGGCCTTGTGGCGCAGGCAGGGTGACCTCGAAAGCAATGTCTATATCACAGGCCTCGGTAATTGCGGCTACTGTGAAGGTGTTGTCGCTCAGCTCTCCATCACAGCCGGAGATTTCGTAAATGCCAAACCCTGGCTCCAAAGTGATTGTGAAAGATGCAGTGCCACCTTCTTCCAGGGTTTTTTGCGAGGGGCTGACGGTCCCACCTTGGCCCGTTTTAGCGGACACAATAAACGTGGGAACTGAATCTGAAGAGCTGCTGCCTCCACATCCTGTCAACAGCAATAGCGAGAAAAGACACAGTACAAGTTGCTTCATTGGGGGGCTTCCTCAACCAAGTTTGGTATTTTCTTGTTGGAGAAAAATCGTTATCAGGCTCAAGTTTATGCAGGGATGGGGCTTGGCACAGTATGGTTTTGTTATGAAATTGTTGCGGGAATAACGAAATAACAGGGGCAGGCATTGTAATCCCCCCATCTCAGGCTGCGCAGGCATTTTTGATACACCTGCGTCATACCGCAGCATGTCTCCTGACAATCATAAGCACACCGAAAACTGCGCCCTACACGGCGGGAGACGGTGTGGGATCAGAGGTAGTGCGCAGCCTGTCTCATTCTCGACGGCATCCCCCATTCGGGGGATGGTTGCAGTTGCCATAACTGTTCTAAATTTGATCAGCAGGAATGGTTTTGCAGAAGTGGGTCCATGCAACCCAATACCATTCCGTGCACGATGACGCAGTGTTCCAAATAAATACAACAAAGGACACCCCTATGAAAAATATCACCATGCTGGCATTGCTGGCATCCCTGTTGTTTGCTGGCCCTGCCAGGGCATGTAACGCAGATCCCATTGTGTTCATTCACGGTTATTCAGGCTGGAAATCCCAGTTTGATACCATGATCAACCGCTTCAGAAATGACGGCACGCCGGCCTGTGCGATGTACAAGTTTGGCTATAACAGCCTGACCCAAAGCAACAAAGCCAGCGCCCGACAACTGAGAAGTTTCATCAATAACATTCGTCCCAACCATAACAACCGCAGGGCCAATATCATCGCCCACTCCAATGGTGGCCTGGTTTCCCGGTGGTACCGCGTGTTTGAGGGTGGTTCTTCAGCCACCAACCGCCTTGTGACGCTTGGTACGCCCCACAATGGCACTTCCTGGGCCTACGGCTGTGTCAGCCCCGCGTGCTTTGAAATGCGCTACAACTCGTCGTTCCTGCAGGATCTGAATGGGCGTGGTTGTGATGTGTCTCTGTGGTCGGCGGTTGATGAGATTATCATCCCTCAGACCAGCGCACGATGTGGCAACAGCCTCCGGACATCCAGCGTGGGTCATTTGACGCTGATGGTCTGGAAAGGTGTCTATGATGACGTGAGGCGCTTTCTTTAAGCGGCCAGGCGTCCTGGTCTGCGCGACTCAAGGTAGGACACCGGTGAGCAAGTCAGGCAATCTGGCTTGCTCATTTTCGTATCGGGACGGTTCCCCCATTTCCAAGCTGAGGCGATGAATGAAAAGCACAATCCTGATCCTGTATGTCGGCATCTTTCTGGTTCTTACCGGATGCATGCAGGCTGAAGATCTGAGTAACCTTCAAAGCGAGGAGAAAACCACCGACGCGGACGTTTTTGCCACCGTGAATGGCACCCCTTTAGGCAAAAATCTGTACCATTTTCTGCTGGGGTCGAGGGAGCAGGAAAGCCAGCAAAGGCTCGCCTATGATGATGGCTTTGATATTCAACAGCATCGCCAGCAAGTAGCAAATGACCTGATCATGACGGAGTTGCTGGCACAACAGGCCACCCGGATCGGCATGCATGAAACTGAGCTGGTACAACTCGAAATGGCGATGGCAGAGAAGACCCTGCTCGCGCAGCTTTACGTCCAGAAGCTGATGGCCGCCATAGAAGTCGATGACTCAGAGATTCGCCACTTTTACGATCAGCAAAGTGAGCAGGCCATATATCGCTTTATGATCTGGCAAACGCCCGATCAGGGGCGCGCAGTGGAAATGCTCAATACCCTGAAGACCGGTAGCGGTGAAGGCATCACTAGCGAAGTCATTGAGACACCCTGGTTGCGGGATGTGGACATTTCACCGGAGGTGAATGAAATTGTGCGTCAGTTGGGGGTTAATGAGTTTGTGGAAAGCCCCATCTTTCAGGACGGTGTCTGGAAAGTCGTTCAGGTCATCGACAAGCAGGTCATGGTGCAGGGAAGCTATGAAGAAGAAAGAGAGCTGATTAAAGCGGAGCTGGTACGGCTGAAACTGGAGGAAAAGCTCGAGGAACTCGCAGCAGGCGCGTTGGTTGTGTTCAACGATCAAGAAACTCACCCGCTAACGATGTAACCGGACTATGTCGGCAGAAATACGTTCAAAGAAAAAGCTGCTGGGCTTTGCATTGCTCGGGCTGGGGCTTACAAGCCTTGTACTTGCCTATCACTTTTTGGCTGCCCCCAAAGCAGGCCCGGGCGCTCCCATTAGTGCTTCGACAGCCCCGGTTCAGGGTGCTGCTTCTTTCACATCACTTCCCAAGGAATCAGCGGCGGCAGCGGGGCCAGAGGCCAGGGACGCCGTGGTGCCCCATCTCTTGGTGCCTATGGAAGAGGTTGCAGTCAATGCGAACCCGCAGCCCGATTCCCTGTTGCATGAAGCAGAGCTTGAACGCTTGAGTGGTGTATTCCTGAACACCGTATACCCGTCATTTCAATCGGGCTTTCGGCTGGATCTTGAGGGGCGTGCGGCGATCGATGTATTTGTTGCCAGTATGCCGGAAGGCTTGAGCAGTGAAGAGCTGGCCACCATTTCCGCCATGATCGAACGCCAGCTCTTCACGCCGGAGGCGGACGATGTGGCGTTCATCATCACACACCTGTATCGGCTGGAGCAGGAACAAGCCCGTATGCTGAGTGAAGGGGCGCCGATTACCACCATGGCCGGTCAGCTGGAGGCTCAGCAGCGGCTGTCTCAGTTACGGGATGACTGGTTCGGTCCGGAGCTTGCCGAACGGCTGTTTTCCGGCACTGATGATGTTGATGCCGCCACTGGCGAAAGCCCCGCAAGAAACCCGGCCGGCGGCACGAATACGGAAGAGTTGCCGGAAAGGCTGACGGGCGCGCAGGCTGAACTTGCAGGCATGGAAAGCGCCTGGGCGCAGCGGTACCAACGATTTCTGGCGGAAAAGCAGTTTATAGACAACGCCGGTCTGGACGAGACTGAGAAAGACCAGCAGATTGAGGCCCTGTTGCGACAGCATTACCCACCTGAAGAGCTCGAGGCGGCAAGAGCCTTTGGTCAGCAGAAAAGATAACAGCCATGCCAAAGCCCCCCTGTTGCTCGACATCTGTCCTCAACGCTTTCTCTTTGCTCTCAATCCTTAAGGAAAGTGATCGCTAAAGTGTGGGAGCTTCAAAGGCCATCCATTCGCTGCGAAATTTGCTTGGTGACACGCCTTTGACCCGCTTGAATGCTCGTGAAAACGACGACAGGTCACTGTACCCTAGCTGTTCTGCAATATGTGCCAAAGGACGCTTGCTACCTAGCAGCAGTCCTTCAGCCTTTTCGACACGCACGCTTTCAAGCAATGTCCCAAAACTTGAGCCTTCATCGCTCAGGCGTCTAGTCAGTGTTCTGGGGGACATCGCCAGGGCTTCCGCGACCATGGCTGCGTCAGGCACCTGCCGATGCAGCATTGATACATTAATGAAACGCCTTACCTGTCTGGACACAGGTTGTTTCTGGCACGCTTCTGCAAGCCGCCCATCCAGTGCGGATACTGCCATCTCATGGGTGTTACGGTTACGGGTAAACAAGGGTATGGTCAGTATATTTCGGGGAACCACGAAGTAGCTCTCAGGGCAGTCGAAAGTCACTTTGGCGTTGAAATGGTGTTCGTAAACATCTGACCCAAAATCGCTGGAATGAGAAAAATATATAGCCTTTCCAAAATTGAGGTCCCTGGCCTCCACCCCGTTCTTTCCTGCAAATTTAATCATCTGAAACAAATCGCTGGGTACAATCTCTGTGAGCAGCTCATCGTATGGCTGACCCAGGGAATGGAGGCGCTGAATATGCACCTGTATATAATTACCCACGGTTACTTTGTGCAGCTCATGGGTAGGCAGAATAAGGGGGAAATAACGCAGGGCTACGTCCATGGCGGCCCCCAGAGTCTCAGCGGTCATTGCGGCAACGCTTATCATGCCGTGGGCCGTCAGTGGAATATGTCTTAGCAATTGCAGAGAGTGCGGCTCACGGTTATTCATGAACCGCACACCCAAGCGTAGCATCTCGGCAAACTGGGCCTTGGTCAAAGTTTCGGTCGAACCGAGTTCGGGCAATCCGCTTCCCCGGCGGACTTCGGTGCTGTCGCCGCCGCCCGCCCGGACCAGAGACTCGAATGTCTCCATAAAGTAGCCAGGAAACCTTAGCACTGTATTCCCCGCAGTCATTTCCCCGTGCCCCGCTTATCCTCTCAGGTCGATATACTCAATATAGCCCGTCCCAGAAACCGACTTGCCCTTGAAGTGTCCGGTATAGCGGTAGCTACCGGCATAACCTGCAGTCATTCCGTAATTGAAATCACCATTGCACTCGCCAGTCAGTGAAATCAGCTCTGAGCCGTCATCACCATCCACCCTCCAACTGAAGCGTTTGGGAAGACGCATACGGTCGCCATTCGGACTGACCACTGCTCCTTCTTCCCGGGAATGGATGGTAAAGTCGAAGCCCTCGCTGTAGATGCCACCATGGCTATCCAGTGAACGAACATAGACCCGCCGCTGTACTTCCATGCCCAGCGGGCCGAGGACTTCAACCATTAACACCTGGGTGTTTTCATCAATGTTGATGATGTGGTACGTAAAGAAGCGGAGCGGCAGATTGACGTTCTTTGCCCGAGCATATTCAAACGTACACAGTCCGTCTATCGTAGTGGCTTTACCACCCAGTTCAAGCGCTCCCGTATAGCGACAAAGCAAAGACCAGTGATCATATAAGCCGCTGATCATATTAGCAAAGTGAGCGACTTTGTTGGTCGCCTGCAGTGACAGGACCATGTTGAAATTATGCCCCTCCCGGCGCACATGGAAAGTCGGGTAGCGCCCCTCAATCAGCAAGTCGTTGCCAAAACGGAGTTTGCTCCCATCGGCGGCAAACTCGCAATCCTTCTTTACATCGTAGCCCTTGAAGTGATCTGGGGTTGCCGCGGCCGTACCAACTAGCAGGTTAGCCGTATTCCGGGCAGAGGTTTTTATCAGGTGGGGGTTGGCGAACAGCCTGGCCTTGGGCTGCCCAATCAGGGCTATCACGTTGACAAAACGAAAAGGCTCGGGAAGGCCTGGAATCATTATGCCATAGTGTACCGTGGCATAACTCCCCTGTGGCGTGGCGACTGACGTTTGAGGGTCAAATGGCGTTCCTGCCATCCGCTGCGAGCGATCCACGCTTGTCACGAAATTTCTTGTAATCAGGTTTCCCATAACGACTGCTCCCGGGGATTGTTATGTTGGCTATCTGGCTTTGTTGTAGACAGCAATAGAAATACCATTAGAAAGGGAAAGCCTTTTCCTTTTGTCGCCACAATTTGGCTTCCTCGGCCAAGCTGCCCTTGACCCCGTTTAAGGTCTATCATGCATCGGTACAGAAGGCGACTGCCGTCGCTGGGAATGGGCATCGCTAACGCGCTGTGCTCAGGCCGTACGCCGTAAAAAAACAAATAAGGAATTGATGTATGAAGGCCGTTCTCACAAGCGGGTGGGGGTTTCAGTCCCGGCTGACCGTTCAAGACAAACCGGCGCCGGGTAAGCCGGGGCCAAATGATGTGTTGGTGAAGGTCCATGCTGCCTCGGTAAACCCGAAAGACTGGAAGCTGAATTACCACATTGCCATGGCCGCTTCGCCGCTGCTGGTGAAACGCCTGCCGCCGCTGTTCGGTGATGATCTGGCGGGCACGGTGCTTGCCGTGGGTAGCAAGGTCACGGATTTTGCTGTCGGTGACCGGGTTTATGGTATGGATATGCGGCTGCGTACCGCGTCGCTGGCGGAGCAGACGCTGATCAATCAGAAGCGGATCGCCCGGATGCCGGTGTCCTTGTCCTTTGCTCAGGCGGCCGCCATGCCGTTGGCCGCGCAGACAGCGCTGCAGGGGTTGCGCAAGGGTAAGGCGAGCGCCGGCAGCAGGGTGCTGA
Source organism: Marinobacter sp. (assembly GCA_022565395.1). Classification (GTDB taxonomy): domain Bacteria; phylum Pseudomonadota; class Gammaproteobacteria; order Pseudomonadales; family Oleiphilaceae; genus JAIUMV01. Next base: position 115,823 of record JAIUMV010000012.1, on the reverse strand, counting down.
TCATCGGAGCTTCCGGTGGCGTCGGCACCTTTGCCGTCCAGATTGCCAAAATCATGGGGTGTCATGTGACCGGCGTCTGCAGTGGCAAGAATGTGCAGTTTGTCCGGCAGCTGGGCGCGGATGACGTGATCGATTATACCTTGGGCGATTACCGGGATACCGCCGGGCCTTTCGACCTGGTGTTCGATGTGACCTCCTACGAGTCACCGAACACCTGTGCGGCGATGATGGCTGCAAACGGCTGGTTCGTTTCCACCGGCGGTGACCTTCGTTCGATGTTCTTCACGCCACTGTATCGGCTGGTGGGTCGCAATGCGACCACAGTTGTTGTGGAGTCCTGGCGGGCCGACCTTGAGGCGCTTGCCGCGATGGTGGATAGCGGCACACTCGGGCCGATTATCGACAGCGAGTTTGGGCTGGCGGACAGTGAGCAGGCGTATCAGCGCAGCCGCAGTGGACGTTGTCGCGGTAAGGTGGTGATTCGGTTGGTTGATGAGCATGGCTGTTAGCGGTTTCAGGCATGTGGTCCTTGTCGTGACAGCCTTGCTGCTCGCGGCGATTCCTTTTGTGTTGGTGATTGGCGCGTTACGCGATCCGACCAAGAGCTTGCATGGCATGCTAGGTTCTGCGCTTTGGACCACTATCGGGCTGCACCTCCTGCTGGTGAGCTTACTGGCTCATTTGCCAATCACGTCTACAACCAACTCGCGGCGAACTCCCTGGGCAACCAAGCCCGAAGATCTATTACTGTGCGTTACCTGACAGAGCGAGGACTGGCGCCCAACGGCAATCAGTAGGGCGGGTGAGGACAGGTATCTTTAAAATATTGAAAGTTTTCCTGCAGCTGCATCTGCACGTGATGCTCACGAGTACAGCTTGACAGGTGCCGTGCAAATCGCGCCTGTCTGGATGGGCTTTGCCCATCGCCAATTGCTGACGAGGAAACATAGATGAACACTTTCAATAAGATTGTTCTGGCCACTGCGCTGGCCCTGCCCATATCCCTGACTGCTGGTACTGTGAGCGCCGCTACCCTGATTGCGTTGGGTGAGGATGGCAAATTACACAAGATTGACAGTGAGTCTCTGACTGTCAGTGCCAGCATGAGTGTTGATGGTGCCACTGGTCTGCGTGGTATCGATGTGCGGCCGGCGGACGGTAAACTCTATGGGCTGGGTGGTGGAGATCAGTTGTATACGCTGGATCTCAACAGCGGGCAGGCGACTGCCGGGGCCAAATTGAAGCTGTCATTGCCGGGCACCGGCCAGGCGCTGGTGGACTTCAACCCTGTGGCAGATCGTCTGCGGCTGTTGGCGGCCGATGGCACCAACTTCCGTGTCAACGTTGATAGCGGTGATGTTATCAAGGATGGTACGGTTGCTTATGCACAAGCCGGTTACCGCGCGGGCTATAGCCCTAATGTTCTCACGGGCGCCTATACCAATTCCTATGCGGGTGCCGAGAAGACCGCCCTTTACAACATTGATCTGGCCAGCGGCAACCTGATGTTGCAGGACCCGCCAAATGACGGCGTACAAAAGACAATCGGTGAGCTTTCCGAGAGCCTAGGGCACGCCACCATGGATATCGCCAGTGATGGCAAGGGTGGCAACACTGCCTACGTGCTAACCGGCACCACGTTGCATACGCTTGATCTGAATACCGGCGCCCTTACCTTGCTGGGTGAGGTTGCTAACCTGCCTGGCAATATCATCGATATCGCTGTATTGCCTGCAATGTAAGTTGCTGTCCGGGCAATGGCACTTCCCCTGCACGTGAATGCGTGCGGGGGGTGTTAGGTCGGGAGATAGATCGGGTGGGACAGGCACTCGATAAAGGGCACTCGATAATTTCTAATCTACGGGAACGGATCACTTGATAAAAAAACTACCGGTTTTGTTTCTGGCCGCAATGGTGGGCAGTGTTAATGCGGACGAGTGCAAGGACCTTACGTCCATCGAGCACGACACTGTTACCGTTAAAAGGGACTTGGGCTTGGGGTTCGGCATGTATCAGGTTAGAGCGCCGCAACGCTTTAATGGCATGGAGCTGCAGGCGTTGATTATGTCCATGGCAAAAACAGGTTCAGGGCAGGGTATGGAGTTGTCTCTATCCCTCGCCGTCAGTGCGGATGGTGATTTTGTGAACGGGTACTTCCATATGCCAACTGAGTGGCTGGATATTCGGGTAGCAGCGACCTACGGCGAAGGGCTGTGCACAGAGCTTGTGACAACCTTCAACATGTGATGGTCGGGACAGATCCCAGGGCGCATGGAGCCATGGATTTTTTGATCACGATCCCGAAACGCACGTGGTAGCCTTTCACTCGGTCTGGCACAGATTTTCCCCTTATTACACGCCATGCAGAGAGCTGAAGCGGAATGTCGCCCGGCTTGAGAACCATGAAGCAAAAGATTGAGCTGATGGCTTAAAAGGTTGACGTGTATGAGTGAGCTATCCATAGCAACGCTGATGATGTCCATACAGGCCGTAAAACACGAGCTGCGGCTGTTGAACGCCGCTTTGGACAAGGGTGCTGACGAGGATGACGGTGATAACATCGAACTGCTGTTATGTTATGAGCAGGCGCTGAGTGAGCTAAAGCAGCATTACATCCAGCAGCAGGCAGCTGTCGATAATTACCCGGATTATGAGGCGCTGTGCCGGATGGTAGATGAAGTGCCGCAGCCGGGCTGACAGGCGACGGTACTTTGTTGTCATTGAATGTTAAATGCATCCGCTGTAATTGGTCTAAGATAAAACCAGTGTCGTAGTTTTAATGAACAGGCACTACAGAGCGCGAGGCTCAGCATGGTTGCGACGAGGAATGGCGAGGCTGCTCCACTGGCCTGGTCATTGAAGGGATTGCCGCACGCACTGCAGATACCGGCATGTTTGCCTGTCTCGCGTTTTCTGCGCGCAGCTTAGACGGTCCTCATGTCCGGCGAATCCTAACCCTTGAATAAGTTAGGTGGGGTAATCGCGTCATGACCAGTCAAACAGCTGCCACTCGTTTCATCGGTCTAGTCCTTTTTATTGTTCTGTTTTCCCCCGCCAGTCATGCCGACGACACCATCACCTGGGGCTGGGAGGACTGGCCGCCGTCCACCATTCGTGACGGCGAGTTTCGGAATCAGGGGTATGCGGATCGCATTCGCGACTTGCTGATTGAACGTATGCCAGCGCACCGCCATGAGGTTGTCGAGGCGAACTTCACACGCATCATGTTTGAAATTGAAAGCGGCAACCTGTGGTGCTATATCGGTGCCCGCAAAACAGCAGAGCGTGAGCAGTTCGCTGTGTTCTCTTTGCCTGTGGTGATCAGGCTGCCTCACAGGCTGTTTATTCGTGAGGAAAAACGCTCACTTTTCGGCAGCACAGAGGCGGTCTCCTTCGCATCTGTTATCGACAACCCCGATCTGCGTACGAGTGTCATGCGGGGGCGTTCTTACACGCCTGTGCTCGATCAATCTCTCCAACAAGCCCCCCATGTGCAGCAGCACACCTCGGAGACCAATGCCATTCGCATGTTGCTGTTTGAGCGTATCGATTACCTGATTGAGTACCCTCAGGTCATGGCTCATTTCATCAGCGAGCTGGAGCAGGATGCTATACCGGCTCGGCGGGGTACCCGGCTGATTGGTCTGGCCATCGAAGAGCTGCCTGACATTTCCTACAGCCGGGTAATCTGCCCGAATACCGAAGCAGGCGTCAGAGTCATTCGGGCTATCGATGATGTCCTACGGGAGCAGCGACCTACGTCTCGCTACAGAGAGATTATTGAAAGCTGGCATGATGACGAGAGTGTACTGGCTATTAGGCGCATTTATGATTCGGTGTTTCTGACCTTGGAGTGAAGCCAGGCCGGTTCCGGGTACTGCGAGTGCTTCGTAGGTTCACACCGTTAATCGTCGCCTCACTGAGGGTGCTGGTATTGGTAGGTCCAATGTCGATACAACAGCCGGTATAGCCGGGGTAAGTGATGACAGTTGCGCGCGCAGATCGGCGCTACCTGCTTTTCAGAACGAGTAAAGCTGCTGTTTTTGAGGTCAATGAAGAGTGTATAAACGGGGGCAACTTACACACCCACTTACGCACCAATTCCAATAAAAGGGACCAACATGAGCACTGACAGAAAACGCCGCTACTCCAGTCCGGTGGTTGATGGTGTGGCTAAATCAGCAAGCCGGGCGATGCTCCGCGCTGTTGGCTTTACTGATGAGGACTTCAAGAAACCTCAGGTTGGAATTGCCTCTACCTGGAGCATGGTTACCCCCTGCAACATGCACATCAACACCCTTGCAGAGGATGCGGGGAAAGGTGTTGATGTTGCCGGGGGCAAAAGCGTTATTTTTAATACCATCACGATTTCTGATGGCATTGCCAATGGTACGGAAGGCATGAAATATTCGCTGGTGTCCCGGGAAGTGATCGCGGACTCCATTGAAACGGTGGCAGGCTGCGAGGGGTTCGATGGCATCGTCGCCATTGGTGGCTGCGATAAGAACATGCCCGGCTGTGTTATGGGCATTGCGCGATTGAACCGGCCTTCGGTTTTTGTCTACGGGGGCACGATATTACCGGGCGCCAATCACACCGATATCGTATCGGTTTTTGAAGCTGTGGGTGCGCACGCCAAAGGTGATATGTCGCTGATCGAAGTGCGGCAGATTGAGGAAACTGCCATCCCCGGTCCGGGGTCCTGCGGTGGTATGTATACCGCCAATACGATGGCATCAGCTATAGAAGCCTTGGGTATGAGCTTGCCCAACAGCTCCGCCCAGAATGCGGTATCAGATACCAAGCGAATTGACTGTCACGCCGCTGGCCAGGCTGTCATGCATCTTATTGACCAGGGCATAACGCCGCGTGACATCATGACCCGTGAAGCGTTCGAAAATGCCATTACCGTGGTTATAGCGCTTGGCGGTTCGACAAACGCCGTGCTTCACTTGCTGGCGATGGCGGATGTCGTGGATGTGGAGTTGACGCTGGATGACTTTACCCGCATTGGAGAGCGGGTGCCCGTATTGGCCGATTTGCGTCCAAGCGGCAAATACATGATGTCTGAATTGGTTGCCATTGGCGGTATACAGCCCTTGATGAAGATGCTGCTTGATAAAGGGCTGTTACATGGGGGGTGCCTCACGGTTACCGGGCGGACCCTTGCGGAAAATCTTGCTGATGTTAAGCCTTACCCATCGGGTCAGGATATTATCAAGAGCTTTGACAATCCGATTAAGAAAAATAGCCACCTGCGGATCCTTTATGGCAACCTCGCACCTACTGGCGCGGTAGCAAAGATAACGGGTAAAGAAGGAACCCGTTTCACCGGTAAAGCTCGTTGCTTTGAGTCAGAGGAAGAGGCTCAGGAGCGTATTCTGGACGGCACTGTATCTGCTGGCGATGTCGTCGTTATTCGCTATGAGGGGCCCAAAGGCGGCCCCGGCATGCGTGAAATGTTAAGCCCCACTTCTGCCATTATGGGACGTGGTCTGGGTAACGATGTCGCATTGATTACTGACGGGCGCTTTTCGGGTGGCAGTCATGGCTTTGTGGTAGGGCATGTGACACCGGAGGCCGCTGAAGGCGGGCCGATTGCCTTGGTTGAAGATGGCGACGAAATCACCATCGATGCTGATACCAATGAGATGTCGCTTAAAGTATCAGCGGAGGAGCTTGCACGTCGACAGGCAAACTGGACGCCGAGAGAACCCCGTTATAAGCGAGGTGTTCTGGCCAAGTTTGCCAAAACCGTAAGTTCTGCGTCTTTGGGTGCCGTTACTGACAAGCTTTGAACCATTGCGATGAGCTTCTTAATCCAGTGGCTCAGCGGCCAGTACCTGACGTTTAGGGTGTTGGCCGCACCTGACTGCATCGTTTCCCCCTGCGTGTGTCTATCGTCCCCGTGTTGATTGTGGGATTGCACCTGTTGTTGATAACGGGACACTAAATTTCAGCTGATTTATCCCGTGTTGGCGCTATGATAGAACGCCCGCTGAGCACTGCCGGACAGTTCGCGGGTGATCAGGACTTGAATAGAGAAACACTAAAAACGTAAAAGGATCTTTTATGCGTAAGAACGCTTCTTGGATGCGGGTTTCGGTAGGTGGTGCAGTGTTGGCATTGCTGGTGGGCTGTCAGTCCATGACACCGGCGGCACAGGCGCCGGCGGGGCTTGCGCCCATCGCGGGCACGCTGGTGCCGGGCGAGCGGGTCAGGGGTGAACTGACAAGCCAGAGCCGGCTGAATGTGAATGACGGCAGCCGTTACGAGTTGTTCAGCCTGCCGCTGGAAGCCGGCGCCATGGTGGAAGTGAAATTTGATGGCCGTTTTGACGGCGTCGTGTCTGTTTTTGACACTGAGGCAATGCTGCTGCAGGTCGGCTCGCCTCTGCGTTTCCGTGCCAGCGAAGCCGGTCGTTACACCATTGCGGTCAGTGGTCTGGATGCCCGCACCTTTGGCCCCTTTGCCATTCGCAGCAGTGTGATTGAGCTTGAGTCGTCAGCCGCCCTGAGCGTACCGGGTTCTTTGCAGGGCTGGCTGTACGAGCCTGCCAACATGCATACCTTTACCATCGAGCAGGCAGGTTTCTATCAGCTTGATATGACCTCTGATGATTTTGACGCCATGCTGATTCTGGATGGCCCCAACGGTTATCGGGCTGTGGATGATGACGGCGGAGAGGGAACCAACTCCCGCATTGCGGACCGCTTTGAGCCCGGCGAATACCAGTTGACCGCCACGGCTTTCTCTGAGGCCGAGGGGATGTACCACCTTGAAATTGCCCCGTTAGCCATGGATATCACCGAGAGCCGCGAGCTGTCAGCATCCTCCAATATCACCGCATTGATGCGCGCCCTGCCGGACGTTTACACCCTGACCATCGAAGAGGAAGGCGTGTACCAGATCGATATGCGTTCCACCAACTTTGATTCCTATCTGGAACTGGATGGCCCTGACGGCTTTCACGTGGAAGACGATGACGGCGGTGTGAATCTGGATGCCCGTATCGCTGAGCACCTTAAACCCGGTACCTATATCTTGACGGCCAGCGGCCTCGGTGGTGGTACAGGCGTCTACACACTCTCCGTACAGCGTCGTTAATTGCCATAAAAAGCCCCCGGGATGCCCGGGGGCGCTGCAGGCTGGGTAGGTAAGGAGCATGTTATGAATAAGCGTGTTTTCTTGGTTACGTTAGGTGTATGCGGAAGTTTTATGCTGGCGGGTTGTTCAGACGCTGATAACTCAGAGTCTGTAATGTCTTCCCCTGAAACCTATGCTGTCGACTCGTTTAGCGACATGCAGGGTTCGCCGGCACCCGGGTGGCGATTGGGGACGCTGCGTGTTGAAATCGGCCTGATCAATGCAGGGCAAGGGCAGACCTTTGAGGCCGATCAGCAGTTAGATATCAGTACCGAGATCAACTTTGTGGTTAATGCACACAGCGAGTGGCGGGTCTGGTTACCTGAGGATTTCCGCACCTTGTTGCCGGACTACAACCAGTCCGTGCTGCAGGCTCAGGAGCTTCTGGAGACAGACGTCTTTGTGTACGCCGGGGATGAAGCTGAAGTGCCGGTCCAGGGTGAGCTGAAGTTGGAGAGTGTGCTGATCAGCCGTTCCCCGGATTATTCATTGACGCGACAGCTAACCGCATTGGGTGGTTTGAATCGGCTGGAGCTGTATCAACTGCGCCCCTCATTGCACGGTGAAGGCTTCAGCGCCCGGGTCCAGCTGGCCTACCAGCCGCAGGGGATGGAGCGTATAACGCAAAACGCCGGCGGCCATACCCAGACGTCCAGCAGCCCTTGTTGTGAAGCGGGTTCGCTGAGGTTCTGGCTGCATCCGGTACCGGATCGCGAGGTTTTTGAGCGCATGGATTATGGTCAGGGTACTGGTGAGTCCTACTTGGACAATTACAATCAGGAGATGCGAGAGGGCCTTTTCCAGCAATTGCAGGAGGCTCAGCATGATCCATTGTTGCGCCAAACGCTGCAGCCTGGGATGGCCGCGACCATTGAGCCACACCGATTGATACTGAGCTATGAGGCGAGCGGTGACCAGGTACCAATGTCAGATTTGCTTGCACTGACGGTTCCCAAGGATGATTTTCGCTTACGCCTCAACATCACCCTTGAGCATGATGAGCGCTAGCGGTGTATTCAGCCGCTAGCGCTGTTATCGTCCCGGTCAAAGAAGCGCGCAATCTGATTGGCGTGACTTTGGCCGTCACGGTAGCCCAGGGTAATCAGCGCCTTGCAGAAGCGTGGATCAAACAGCAGGTAGCTGGCCAGGTTGGCGGCGGAGGCATTGGCGCCGCCGGGTGTGGCACCGGTCAGCCGTCGCAGTACCAGTGGCAGGCCATCCACATACTTCATGGCGAGGTCGTTAATGGGCTCTGACGGGGAAATCTCCAACAGATCCACGCGCTCCAGGTTCAGATTGCTTTCATTGAGCTTGTCTTCCGGCACCAGCGCCAGCAGTTGGTTGATCAGCCGGAGGCGATCAATGTCGTAGTCCAGCGTGTCCAGAAACATGCCATTGAAGACATGGGCCAGTACCTGCGGCATGGTGGGGATGTCCGGGTGGTCGGGGCGTTCTGGCGGGCACATGGCATTGGCGCTGACACCCAGTACCAGCACCTTATTGGCGCCCAGCCGCAGAGCAGGGCTGATATGGGCCATCTGGCGGGTAACGCCGTCGCCAAAGTATTCCCGGTGAATCTTGACTGGCGGGAAGAGCGTGGGTATGGCCGAGGACGCCATGATATGGTCCAGGCCCAATTCGCAGCGGCTGCCGGCACGTTGTCCGAGGGTCCAGCTATCCAGTCCCTCTTTGCCCTCAAAGAAGCAGACATTCTGGCCGCTGGCATAGCCGCAGGCATTCAGGCCGACAGCATCTATCTGACCGGATTTGATGGCTGTGCGGATGTTGTCGAAATTGATTTCCCGTTTCAGCAGCGTGCGTAGGGGGTCATTGTTAAGAAAAGAAACCGGGCCACCTTCGCTGGGGCGGGTCAGGATCTTGCGGGCAATGGAACTCATGTTGCGCATCAGGCCGAAGGTGTCGGCACGGAATACCTGATCCATATGTAACTCTGACCAGACTTTGGTCAGGTGCGCGATATTGTGACGGAAGAGCCCTTGGTTGCCCGCCAGCGCCATAGCGTTAATGGCGCCGGCGGAGGTGCCGATGATGACCTGAAACGGGTGGTCCCAGTCCGGATACATGTCTGAAATGGCTTTTAAAACGCCCACCTGGTAAGCCGCTCGTGCGCCGCCACCGGTGAGAACTACACCAAACTTACTCATCGTCACCTCTCTGCCTGCCCGGATGCGAGAAGCGTCCGAGACGTTTATGGCAAGTCTAGTTGCAAGTCAGGAGGGCCGCTACAAACTGTTACACAAGAATCGGGCAGAAGGGCGTAAAAACTGAGGTGTGGAATGCATAAAGCCGCTGACAGGCAGCGGCTTTTCAAAATTTGGCTCCCCGACCTGGGCTCGAACCAGGGACAAACGGATTAACAGTCCGTTGCTCTACCAACTGAGCTATCGGGGAATAGCGTCGATGTGGCGCGCATGTTAAGGTCTTTTTAAAGGCTGGTCAACCCTTTTGAGGTGGTTGATTTTTATACGAAACTTCAGGAGTCTCCGATTGGACTACCGTGATCATGTGTTTGTGTCGGCACCGCATCCGCTGGAGAATGCGGGCGATTTGCACTTTAACCGTTATCAGCCGCCACGCTGGTTACGCAATGGTCATGTGCAATCGGTCTGGCCCAGCCTGTTTCGCCGCATTGATGCGCCGGAGCCTGAGCGGGAAGTGATTCAGACACCTGATGACGACGAGTTGCACCTGGACTGGTATCGCCAGGGCAGTGACCGTCTGGCCATTCTGTCTCATGGTTTGGAAGGGCACAGCCGGCGGCCCTACATACTGGGTATGACCCGGGCATTGATGGCTGAGGGTTATGATGTGCTGGCCTGGAATTTCCGATCCTGTGGTGGGGTGATGAACCGGCAGCCCCGCTTCTATCACAGCGGTGCGACGGACGATCTCGCCTCTGTGGTCAGCCACGCTCTGCAGGCATCTTATCGGGCGCTGGTGCTCAGTGGATTTAGCATGGGGGGCAACCTGACGCTGGTCTATCTTGGCCAGCAGGGCGAGCGGGTGGACAGCCGTATCGCAGGCGCAGTGACCTTCTCCGTGCCCTGTGACCTCGCGGGCAGTGCCGAGACGCTGGCCAAGCCCAGCCGCGGCATTTACATGCGCCGTTTCCTGAAAGACCTGCGTGAGAAAATGAGCATCAAGGCGCAGCGCTATCCAGCGCTGATCTCCGTTGACGGCTTTGATGACATTCGCAATTTCCGCCAGTTCGATGACCGCTACACCGCGCCCCTGCACGGTTTTCGGGACGCGGATGAGTACTGGGCGGCCTGTTCCAGCCTGGGGTTCATGAACGCCATTCGGGTGCCCGCGCTGGTGGTCAATGCCATTGACGACCCCTTCCTGTCTCTGGCCTGCTATCCCACGGAGCATGCCGTGCTGGGCTCTCATGTCTCCCTGGAGGCGCCACGTTTTGGGGGTCATGTGGGCTTTGTGGAGCGCAACAGGGATGGCTACTACTGGTCAGAACGGCGGGCGGTGGCGTTCTTCCGGGCGCTGGGGGTCTGAGTCACAGGGCTCAGGGGTACTGGGCGATTTTTACCTCCTGCAGTAAGGACTCCAGCGCAGGCCAGACATTATCCAGCATCAGCGGTTGTGCGGCAGTGGTGGGGTGAATGCCGTCCGACTGCATCATGCCGGGCTGGTCGTAGATGCCCTCCAGAAAGAATGGCACCAGCGGTGCCTCGTATTCACGGGCCACCACCTGAAAGGTTTCCGCGAATGCGGCCATGTATCGGGGGCCGTAGTTGGGTGGTATCTGGATACCCACCAGCAGGACTTTGGCGCCAGCTTCCTGTGTCAGGTTGACCATTGCCGCCAGGTTCTGCTGGATCACCTGGGGGGGGAAGCCCCGCAGGCCGTCGTTGCCGCCCAGTTCAATCACCACCACAGCAGGCTGGTGGCGCTCCAGCAGTCCTGGCAGCCGTCGCAGTCCACCATCGGTGGTCTCGCCACTGATGCTGGCGTTGGCCACCTGCCAGTGTTGATAGCCCTTGTCCAACAGGCGTCGCTCCAGCAGGCTGACCCAGGCGCGCTCCGTTTCCACGCCATAGGCGGCACTGAGACTGTCACCCAGGATCAACAGGGTCGGTTTGGCCGCCAGCGCAGGGGCGCCAGACACCATTAAAAAAAGGAAAAGGGTTGATCTGAGTATAGAGAATACCGTATCCATAACTCTCCGAACCTGAACATGGAGCTTTAATCACTGTGACTGATAATCCCACCCGTAGCCAGGACACTATCCTCAAGGTCAGCGATCTCAGCCATTGGGTGGATCTTGCCAACGATACGCTCACCATCCTGCAAGGGGTCAGTCTTGAAATCAAGCGTGGTGAATCCGCAGCTATTGTGGGTCGCTCCGGTTCCGGTAAAACCACCCTGTTGGGCCTGCTGGCGGGGCTGGATGTACCCAGCCAGGGTAAAGTCCATCTGGACGGCGCCGAAATCAGCGCCCTCAGTGAAGATCAGCGGGCACAGCTGCGTGCTCAGCGGGTGGGTTTTGTATTTCAGTCGTTCCAGCTGCTACCTGCCATGACCGCCCTGGAAAACGTCATGCTTCCTCTGGAACTGGCAGGACATGAGAACCCCGAGGCCAGCGCCCGTGAGCTGCTGGAGCGTGTCGGGCTGGGGGATCGCACCGGCCATACGCCACGGCAGCTCTCCGGCGGTGAGCAACAGCGTGTGGCCATTGCCCGCGCTTTTGCTTCTCATCCGGTGATCCTGTTTGCTGATGAGCCTACCGGCAATCTCGACAACCACACCGGCCAGGCGATCTCTGACCTGATGATGGCGCTCAACAGGGAACAGGGCACCACACTGGTAATGGTGACCCATGACCAACAGCTTGCGGACCGTTGTGACCGCCAGTTCGCCATTGATGGTGGTGCCTTGCAAGAGGTGGCCCGCTCATGACAGCAACCCGCAAACTGGCCTCCGTTCAGCGCGACTGGCGCGAGCGTGATGTGCGGGTGGTGCTGGCAGCGCTGGTGATTGCTGTCGCCACCGTGGCTACCATTGCCTTATTTGCCAGCCACCTGCAGCGCACCATGATGACCTCTGCCAGCACTTTTCTGGCGGCAGACCGTCAACTGACGGCGGGTACCGGGCAGCCCATTCCGGATACCTGGCTTGCAGAAGCCCGGGAGCGCGGCCTGGCTACCGGCCGTATGGTGGAGTTTTCCACCATGGTATTTGGTGACCAAGGCTTCCAGTTGGTGGCGGTAAAGGCGGTGTCCTCTGACTATCCGTTGCGGGGGGACATTGAATGGCAGGCCTCCCCGGATGCGCTCCGTGAGATTCGCCAGCAAGGGCCGGGGCAAGGGGAGTTGTGGGTTAACCCACGCCTGCTGCGGCTGCTGGAGATCGAGCCAGGCGACACGGTGGAGGTGGGCAACCTGTCCTTGCAGGTTACCGGCTTGTTGCTGCGGGAACCTGATGGCGGTTTCAATCTGGCCGCCCTGTCGCCCCGGGTCATGATGCATGCTGATGATGTCGCCGCTACGGGTGTGATTCAGGATGGCAGCCGGGTCAGCTTTACCGCCTTGTTTGCCGGTGAAGAGCAGACCCTGGACGCCTACCAGAACTGGCTGGAACCCCAGCTGGCAGCGAGCCATCGCTGGCGCAGTATTCGTGATGCCGAGGCTCTGGCCGGGTCGCTGGAAAAAGCCGAAGGCTTTCTGTTGCTGGGGGGTAGCCTTGCCGTGCTGTTGGCGGCCGTGGCAGTAGCGGTTGCCAGCCGCCAGTATGCGTTGGGGCAACGGGATGTGGTGGCGCTGTTAAAGACCCTGGGCCTGACAGGGCGGGGTATTGGCCGGCTCTATTTTGTGCGGTTGCTGGTGTGGGGTCTGGCGGGTGCGCTCGGCGGTTTGTTGTTGGCGTTGCCAGCCTATTGGGGGTTGGCCGCCGTGTTGGCGCAGATGCTGGATCAGCCGCTGGGCTTCCGGCTCGACTGGACAGCCTTGGGGCCGGCGTTAATGACGGCACTGGTAGCCCTTTTTGCTTTTGCCTGGCCGCCGGTTTACCGGCTGCGCAAGGTGCCAGCGATGCGAGTGTTACGCAGTCAGCCCGGTGAAGGCGGGCAGTATGCCTGGCTGGATCTGTTGCTGGCGGTAGCAGCCATTTTCGGTCTGGTGTGGTGGTACACCGGCGAGCCCGGGCTGGTGGTTGCGCTGCTGGGCGGTGTCGCAGCCCTGATGCTGGTAATGGGCGTGGTGGGCTGGTTGCTGGTGTTGACCCTGCGCAAGCTGGGCGGGGGTGGTGGCAGCAGCTGGCGGCTGGCGCTGGTGGCTTTGTACCGGCACCGCCGCTCCAGTCTGGCGCAGATCGCTGTCTTTGCCATGACCCTGATGCTGGCAGCCACCCTGATACTGGTGCGCTCCTCATTGCTGGAAGACTGGCAGGCCCAGTTGCCGGACGATGCGCCCAATCATTTTCTGATCAATATTGCTCCGGATGATGTGGATGAGGTGGCCTCATTCCTCACTGCACGCGGGCTGTCCCAGGAAGCCATCTACCCCATGGTGCGGGGCCGTCTGACCCACATCAATGGCGTCCCCGTGCGTCAGGCGGTCACCAAGGATGAAGACGTTAACGCCCTGAACCGCGAACTGAACCTCACCTGGATGGCGAGCCTACCTGCGGACAACCGCCTGACGGCGGGCGAATGGTTTGCCCCTGGGCAGCGAGAAGGTGTGTCTGTGGAGTCGGAGCTGGCGAGTCAACTGGCTATCGGGTTGGGTGATGAGCTGGGTTTCACCATCGGCGCTGAGGTCATCAGTGAGCCGGTGACCAGTATACGTACCGTGCAATGGGACAGCATGAAGCCCAATTTCTACATGGCGTTTCCGCCCGACAGCGCACTGGCCCGCATGCCGTCCACCTGGATCACCAGCTTCTATCTGGAGGCGGACCAGAAGGCTGCTATCAACGATTTTACCCGGCGCTTCCCGACGGTTTCCGTGCTGGAAGTGGACCATATCATTGAGCGCATCCAGCAGATCGTAGCGCAGGTCACGCAAGCCATAGAGGCCATATTGGCCCTCATACTGGCAGCGGCATTGGTCGTTATGGCGGCGGTGGTCAGTGCCACCCTGCAGGATCGTCAGCGGGAGGGCGCCTTACTGAGGACGCTGGGTGGCAGGCAACGGCTATTGGTGCGCAGTACCATGCTGGAGTTTGCCTTGCTGGGCTTTCTCGCTGGTTTGCTGGCGGTGATTGGTGCGGAGATGGCGCTGTGGGCTTTGCAGCAGCGTATGTTTGATGGTGACTTCCGCTGGCACTGGCAGGTGGTGCTGCCGTTCCCCTTCATCAGTGCTTTGTTGCTGGCGTTGTTCGGCCGTTGGCAGCTCAGGCCGGTACTGACGGTATCACCGATGGTATTGCTGCGGCGGCTGGAGTGAGCCGCCGCAGCCGCATGGCCGGTGATTTTCTGAGGTGGCTTAACGATAACGGTCGAGAATCTGTTCCATCTTGCCGTTGTTGATGAGCGCTTCCAGTTCCCGGTCAAAGGCTGCCACAAACTCGGCATAATCTGGTCTCACCATGAGACGCAGACCAATATCGCTGATGCTGGCATGGGAGTAGTTAAACTGCCCCTGCCAGCCATTCTCACGAATGATCCATTGCCCCACCGTGCGGTCAGCCACCGCCACATCATTAAAATTGCCGTTCAGCAGGAAGGTGAACAGGTCAATATCCCGCGACACATTGATGCGGGTGGCCTCGCCCGAGGCGAACATGGCCTCGATATGGGGGTAGCGGTACCCCAGATGGCCCACCACGGTGTAACCCTTCAGATCTGCCGGCGTTTCGTAGTGAAACGGGTTGTCCGCCAGACTGAAAAACACTTCCCGGACGGCAACAATGGGCTTGGTAAACAGGAAATTGTCAGGGTCATCTGACCATTCCCGGGCACGGGGGGTGGCATCCAGTGTGCCCGCCATAATCATGCTATCCACGCGTTTGCGCGGTATTTGATGCGCCTCTACGCTGAACCCGAGCCGCTCACCAATCACGCTGACCACATCCCAGACGATACCGCGGATGGGTTCGCCTTTTTGAACAATGGTGTAGGGCGGGTAGCCTTGGGGTGACACATTGAGATGCAGAATCTCAGGCACTTCTGGTGAGCGGGCATGGGCAAGGGGAGGCGCCAGAGCGAACGCAAGAGAAGCGGCAAGTAAAGTCTGAGCTAATCGCATGGGCTTTGTTGTCATTTGCGATGTGTTCGCATTGGTTGAAACAGGATACGACGACGGCTTCCATGCGTTAATAAAAGATATTCTCGTTCTGGAATGGGGATGTTGCAACCATGACTGTGTTGCAAAATGCAACTGGCCGGGCAAAAGCCCGGCCAGTTGTGGCACGCTTTGGCTCCGACGCACGCATCGGAGCTGCTACCCGGTGTGTCAGGCCCAGGCGCGACGCAGGACGGCCTTGGCGTCTTCCAGGGAGACTTCTTTCGGGTTGAACATAATGGAGCCGTCATCCAGTGCGGTTGCGGCGATGCGGTCCAGCTGGTCTTCAGTGACCTTGCCAGTTTCTTTCAGTGTGCGGGGCAGCTGGCACTTTTTGTACAGGGCATCACGCATCTTGCGGATGGCAGAGATAGCGGCTTCGGCACGACGGTCAACCGGGGTTGCGGCATAGGCGTCAGGGCCTTCCAGATACAGCAGCAGTTCCCCGAGCGGCTGGCGGATGCTTTCCAGGTTGTACTCCAGCACATACGGCAGGTAAAGACTCATGCACAGGCCGTGGGGCAGGTGGCAGATGGCGCCGGTGGCATGGCCCAGAGAGTGCACCAGGCCTACCATGGAGTTGGAGAAGGCAATGCCCGCCATGGTTGAAGCCTGGGCAAGTTCAAGGCGACCCTGGGCGTCTTTCGGGTTTTCCATCACTTTCAGCAGGTTGTTGCTGATCTTCTTCACCGCGGCAGAGGCATAGGCATCGCTGAGCGGGTTCTTCGCCATGCAGGTGAAGGCCTCAGTGGCGTGAGTCATGGCGTCCATACCGGTCATGGCGGTAATGTGCGGTGGCAATGTCAGCGTCATACGCGGGTCAATGATGGCCGCGTTGGGTAGCAGGTAAGACGAGGTATAGGCCAGTTTGACAGAGCGTTCTGTATCCGCGATGACCGCCACGGAGGTCACTTCCGAGCCCGTGCCCGCCGTGGTGGGCACCACAAAGAACGGCTTCAGAGGGCGTTTCAGTACGCCAGCACCGGCATATTTGCTGATGTCATCGCCGCCTTCAGATACCAGAATGTTGACGGCTTTGGCGGTATCAATGGCGGAGCCACCACCAATGGCGATAA
The DNA here is from genome assembly GCA_022565395.1 of Marinobacter sp. GTDB lineage: Bacteria > Pseudomonadota > Gammaproteobacteria > Pseudomonadales > Oleiphilaceae > JAIUMV01. The sequence continues at coordinate 99,346 of JAIUMV010000012.1, read as the reverse complement.
TGGAGTCGCATTTCTCGTCCCGGTAGACCTTGGCGATGGCCTTGACCACCTGGGTGGAGGAGTCTGGTGGTACGTCATCATAGATGGACACAATGTCCAGGCCGCTTTCTTCACAGGCGCTGATGACCGGCTCCAGCAGACCGGCGGCGCGCACGCCCTTGTCGGTGATGATCATGGGGCGCTTGGCTGCCATGCCGCTCAGCTCGTAAGGAATGTGTTCCAGCGCGGCCTGGCCGGCAATCACTTTAACGGGGCAGAAAAATTCGTAGAAATTGGTGCTCATGATGCTCTCGCTGTCTCAATGAAGGTGGTGGCAACCTTGAGGTAGATTTTGGCGGCGCTGATCAGTTTTTCTGGCAGGCCCAGGTCGGCGGGGTATTCCTTAACCGCACGTGAGGCCACCAGCTTGGGCAGAATGAAGGCTTCCAGGCGATTGAGCACCCGGGTCATGCGAATGGCAGTGCCCAGGTCGCCGTCAACCACCATACGGTCGTTGGCGAAGGAGGTCGCGGTTTTTTCCTGGAAAGACAGCACCAGAAATGCGTGAGCAATGTGCTTGAACTGAATAGACAGATCTACCTTGCGGGGCGCACTGCTGCCGAGGAAGCGTAATCTGCCTTCACCCTGATGCTCAACGATCAGATTAGGCCCGGCGGGCATGACCATCATTTCAAACAGGAAGCCCTTGGGCAGTACGCGGGTCTCTTCGCGTATTTTCTCGTCCACTTCGCTGATGCCCTGCAGGGCGCGCCCCATAACCTGGAACATGACCTCAACGTAGAGGCGCCGGGCCTGCAGCGACACAGGCTTGATGACTCTGGCTATCATGGCTGTTTCACTTTTGTTGTGTAGATGGTGTGATTTTTAGAGTTATTGCTCTAAAAGTCAATGCAGGATAGGCCAACTAATTTGGCATTTTCAGCCAATAGGCAAACAAAAGGGGCTCTAGCAAAGTGCTTAACAACCGGTCTGGATGGTTAGCAAAGCAACTTGTTTGCGGACGGTGGTTATTGCAGGATTACCCGCTGGTAGCCGTCAGCTTTGGAGATCGCCCTTTGATGCCAGTAACAGATTTCGCTCAGCCCAGCCCGCTTGCCGGGCACCTGGAACCCTGGGCCTATGAGGTATCAGCCGGGTTTACATTGCGGGGGTTGCGCAGCCGCCCCAGCGGCAAACCGCTGTTGCACTTTATTCACGGCAACGGTTATTCCGGGCTGGTGTATGAGCATATGCTGGCCCCATTGCTGCCGCATTTTGATCTGTTTCTCAGTGATGTGCAGGGGCATGGCGCCAGTGACGTAGGCGGACACTTCCGGGGCTGGAATGCCACGGCGGCCTTTTGTCACGAAGTGCTGACGGGCTTTATGGACGAGTACCGGGATGGGAATGGCCAGCCGGTGCCTCGTTTTGGCCTGGGCCATAGCTTCGGCGGTGTGATGACAAGCCTGATGATGGCTCAGCACCCGGACCTGTTCCGCCAGTCGTTGCTACTGGACCCAGTGATATTCACCCCGCCCATGATCGGCGTGATGGCTCTGTCTGACACCGTTGGCCTCTGGCACAAGAATGATATGGCCAGCCGCGCCCGACGCCGGCGTGCCCATTGGGACGATGCCGCCCAGGCCTTTGACTACTTTCACCAGCGGGGTATTTTCAAGGGCTGGGATGACCGCTGCCTGTGGAGCTACATCCATCACGGCCTTGAGCCTTTGCCTGAAGGCGGCCTGGGGCTGGTATGCAAACCGACCCGGGAGGCGGAGCTGTTTGGTTCTTTTCCGCGGGGGCTATGGCGGTCACTGAAACGGGTCGGTACCCCTACTGCCATCCTGTATGGTGATCGCACCTATCCTTTTGTCGGCAAATCCGTTGCCCGGCTGGGCAAGCTCAATCCGAGCTTCAGCGCTGAGCAGACCACCGGCGGGCATTGCTTTATGCTGCAGCACCCCGAGGCCACGGCTGACTATGTCCTCCGGCAATTCGGGGCTTGAGCTGAGGTTGCCCGGCTCGCCCCAGGCTGAACCTCGGCTGCTACACTGAGATTCACACAGCGCTGGCAGGTACCGGCAGCGTTCCGCTATTATGCGGCCCCCGAAATGCCCTGTAACAGGAAACATACATGGTCCCGGCTATCGACCTGATTGCGCTGGTCTGGTTTCTGGTGTGCTGGATTGGCTATACCCAGTATTCCAGCCGTCGTGCTGGTGACCGGCCATGCCTGTCTAACACGCTTGATCTGTATCGCGAAGACTGGATGCGCACCATGCTGCGCCGTGAGAATCGCATTTCCGATGCATCGGTGGTTGGCAATCTGGAGCGCAATGGTGCCTTCTTTGCGTCCAGCTGCCTGCTGATACTGGCGGGTATCCTGACAGCCCTGGGCTATACCCAGGAGGTGATGGACGTATTCAGTACTTTACCCTTTGCCACCGAAACCAACCGCCTGCTGTGGGAACTCCGGCTGCTGGTGTTGCTACTGGTGTTTGTCTACGCCTTCTTCAAGTTTACCTGGTCCATGCGCATGTATAATTTCGTGGCGGTGATGATCGGTGGTGCCCCCTTGCCGGACGATACCAAAATCAGCCCCGCCGGGCGGGAAGCTTTCGCCCGCAGTGCGGCCACGGTGACCAACCTGGCAGGTGATGCCTTTAACCTGGGGTTGCGGTCTTTCTATTACGCCATGGCGGTGGTGACCTGGTTCATCCACCCCGTGTTGTTCATGCTGGTGTCTACGCTGGTGGTATTTGTCTTGTATCGACGCGAGTTCCGCTCAACAGCCCTGAAAACACTGCGGGCGGGCAAAGTATTTGAAGAACCGGCAACGGCCAGGCCGGACCGGAAGGAGTGATCGTAAGTGACAGATCTCATAACAGACAGTCTCCGCACTGAGCGGGTAAGCCGGTTTATCAACACCCTCAATCAGGCCCGGGCGCTGGGCATCTCGGTGGTTGAGGCCAATGCTGAGCATCTGATCCTGCAATTGCCCTACAGTGCTCAGATTGTTGGTAATCCCGACACCCGGGTCATCCATGGTGGTGCCATCACCACCCTGATGGATACCGCCTCCGGATCGGTGATGATCTGTGCGCTTCCGGAGTTTGAACTGTGTCCGACCCTGGACCTGCGGGTGGATTACATGCGTCCGGCGGAGCCGGATCGCCCGGTGTTTGCCCGGGCCATTGCCTACCGGGTGACCAAGAATATCATCTTCACCCGTTGCGAGGCCTATCAGGATGAAGGCAATACCATTGCGAACTGCGTCGGTACCTTTATGCGTATTGGCAAGGAGGCAACCCCCAAGCCTTACCGTGACCTGATTGCCGGGAGCGACCAATGACCACCCCTGAAGTGCTCAAGTACACCCAGGAAACCGGCGACTTCTCCCGTATGCTGGAGAGCATTCCCTATGCCCAGTTTATCGGCTTGACCTGTGACCGCTTCGGCGATGATCTGATTTTCCGCCTGCCTCGCAAGGAGCAGAATCTGGGTAACCCGATACTGCCCGCCATTCATGGCGGGGTGATCGGCGGCTTTATGGAGCTGTCGGCGGCCATCTACCTGATGATGTCCCAGGACAACCTGCGCATGCCGAAGATTGTTGATTTCTCCCTCGACTACCTGCGTGCCGGGCTGGACCGGGAAACCTTCGCTGAATGCCGCCTTACCCGCCAGGGCAACCGGGTGGCCAACGTGATGATCAGCGCCTGGCAGAAATCCCGCAGCCAGCCCATTGCTACCGCCCGTGCTCACTTTCTGATGGAAGGTTAAAAAGACGCATCCCCCTTGAAATTGATGTAACCGGCCGCATAAAAGGCTCATCCTTTTCCGAGACTGGGTACCGTTAACAGGTGCCCGGTTATTGATGAGTCAAGCACCAGGAGACATCAACGCCATGACGGTCGAAGCACAAAAAGAGACGCTAGGTTTCCAGACCGAGGTGAAGCAGCTGCTGCACCTGATGATTCACTCTCTTTACTCCAACAAGGAAATCTTCCTGCGGGAGCTGATTTCCAACGCCTCCGACGCCGAGGACAAGCTGCGCTTTGCTGCCCTTAAGGACGACAGTCTGTATGAGGGTGACAGTGAGCTGAAAATCCGCCTCGCTTACGATGAAAAGAACAACACCATCACCCTCACCGATAACGGTATCGGTATGAGCCGCGAGGACGTTATCCAGAATCTGGGTACCATCGCCCGCTCAGGTACTGCCGAGTTTTTGACCCAGCTTACCGGTGATGAGAAGAAGGACAGCAAGCTGATCGGCCAGTTCGGTGTTGGCTTTTACTCTGCCTTTATCGTGGCGGATCGGGTTGAAGTGTTTACCCGCAAAGCCAGCGCACCGAAAGAGGAAGGCGTACGCTGGGAGTCTGCGGCCGACGGTGAGTTCACCGTGGAAACCGTTACCCGGGAAGCCCGCGGCACCGAAATTGTCCTGCACCTGAAGAAAACCGAGAAAGAGTTCGCCAATGGTTTCCGCCTGCGGGGGCTGGTGAAAAAGTACTCGGATCACATCTCTTTCCCGGTGGTCATGCAGAAGGAAGCCCAGGAGGAAGGCGAGGGGGGTGATGAGCTGGAAACCATCAACGATGCCACCGCCCTGTGGACCTTGCCGCGCAATGAAGTGAAGGATGATGACTACAAGTCCTTCTACAAGCACATTGCCCATGATTTTGAAGATCCGCTCAGCTGGTCTCACAACAAGGTGGAAGGCAAGCTGGAATACACCAGCCTGCTGTACCTGCCTGCCCGTGCGCCTTTTGATATGTACAACCGGGAAGCTCCCCGCGGTCTGAAACTGTACATCCAGCGTGTCTTTATCATGGATCATGCGGAGCAGTTCCTGCCCCTGTACCTGCGCTTTGTGAAGGGTGTAATTGATTCCAACGACCTGTCCCTGAACGTGTCGCGGGAAATCCTGCAGAACGACAGCACGGTAGAAAGCATCAAGACGGCATTGACCAAACGTGTGCTGGATATGCTGGACAAGCTGGCGAAAAAAGAGCCGGAGAAGTACCAGGGCTTCTGGAAGGAATTCGGCACCGTGCTGAAGGAAGGTCCGGCGGAAGACTTCAGCAACCGGGAGAAAATCGCCAAACTGCTGCGCTTTGCCTCCACCCACACCGGTGAGCCAGACCATACGGTCAGCCTGGATGACTACATTGGCCGCATGAAGGACGGTCAGAAGAAGATCTTCTTCATCGCTGCTGACAGCCATGCCGCCGCCAAGAGCAGCCCGCACCTGGAAGTCTTCCGCAAGAAGGGCATCGAAGTGCTGATCATGTCTGATCGCATTGACGAGTGGATGATGGGCTACCTCTCCGAGTATGACGGCAAACAGTTCCAGGATGTGGCCCGTGGCCAGCTGGACCTGGGTGACGTGGAGACTGAAGAGGACAAGAAACAACAGGAAGAGGCTACCAAGGCCCACAAGGATCTGCTGGAGCGTATCAAAGCCAGTCTCGCTGATCAGGTTGAAGAGGTACGGGTCACCAACCGCCTGACGGACTCGCCAGCCTGTCTGGTGGTGGGTGATTTCGATATGGGTGCGCAGATGCGCAAGATCATGGAAGCTGCAGGGCAGAAGGTGCCTGACAGCAAGCCCATCTTTGAAATCAACGTGGAGCACCCGCTGGTGCAGCGGCTGGAGAAGGAAACCAGTGATGAGCGCTTTGGCGAGCTGGCAGCGGTGTTGTTTGACCAAGCCAGCCTGTCCAGCGGCCAGCAGCTGAAAGACCCGGGCGCCTATGTGGCCCGCCTCAACCGTCTGTTGCTGGAACTGAGCCACTGAGTCATGCAGCAGATCATCGTGGATATTACCATTGCCCCGGATGAGTGGATCAAACTCTACCAGGGCGTGGCCCGCGATGTGGTGACGACCAGCCGGGACGGGCGTTCAGTCCGTTTCCCGGCCCGTATCCTTTCCCGTTTTTTCCTCCGTGATGGCGTGCAGGGCAGCTTCGTTATCCGTTTTGACGATGCAGGCAAGTTCCAATCCATTGAACGGCTTGGGTACTAAGTGCCGGCGCTGTGACCCCTGGCACCTTAGCCTTGCGGAGTAAGATGCCGCCCGCGTATCCCCAATTGCTCCACATCCATTTGCTCCAGTAATTCATCCAGCGCCCGACCAATCAACGTCGCATTGCGCAGCATGGCCAGCTTGGGCCAGGTATTGCGTTTGCCCGCCAGAATCAGCCCCTGGATTTCCTCATCCCGGGGGAAGCTGAACAGCACGTTGCGCCAGCGGAAATTCCGTTTGTCCAGAATGATGTTTACATCGCCGGTGTATTGCTGGTTGAGCAGGCCGTGGGCCAGCAGAATGACCGGGCTGATAAAGGATGCTCCGGCCCGCGCCAGATAGTCTTCAGCGGTGGCTAGCAGGTCCGCGGAGGCCCGCACTGCAAGGCTGGCGGTAATCTCTGTAACGCCTTTCTTGTAACGTAGCTTGGGGTCATGCACGAAGGGTACAGCCAGCGGATTGATCATGCTGACGATGTAGTGGTTAACGCCAAACAGCCGCGCCAGACGTTTGGCTGGCAAGTCCTCGGCAAAGGAACCGTCTACCCATTTTCGGGTCGCCAGATAGGGCTTGGGTCGGCCATCAGCACCCTTGGCATAGAGGCGGGCAGGGGGCACGACGCCGGGCACACTGCCGGATGCATCAATGGCGGAGCGGATGTAGACGTTGGGCGAGGTGATGGCGTTCATCAGCCGTGAGTTTTGATGTTTCTCAGCCGGCGCGATGGAGATGTTGATGTAGCGCCCGGTGTGCTCGTAGGCCTCCTGAAAGGTCATGTCATTGCCAATACCATCCATAGCCTGTTCTTTCACGGATTGGGGTGATACACCGGGTTCCATGCCCGCCACCACCCGCAGTGGATTCAAGTGTACGGGCATGTCATAGCGGTAGCGGTCGAAATAGCCGTCGCGCAGCTCCTCGTCCGTATACATGGCAAGCTGGGCCGCAATCCAGGAGCCTGCGCTGGCGCCGGAAATGACATTGGGTAGCAGGTCATGCTCCAGCAATGTCTGCACCACGCCATGATGAAAATAGATCAGGCCAGCACCGCCACTGAGCATTAGCGCAGAGCGGCCATAGCAATGACTGGCGCGGCGCAGGAAGTCCACCTTGTGAGCGCGGCTGACCGCCGCATCCGGGCAGGACGCGATGGCCCGCAAAGAGTCGACGATCAGGCTGACATAGTCATCAATCAGGTGCTTGGTGCCCGTCATACACTGGTCGTAGAGGATTGGCCGGCCCATGCCACTCATGTTGCCATGGATACCCTCATTGAGGGCATAGAGCAGGTCATGATGGTTGCCGCTGGCCAATAGCTGATGCAGATGATCATAACGTTGACGGATATCGGCATAATCAAACAGGGTGGACTCATCGCGCCGCTTCCAGCGGTCTCGGCCGGACAACTCGTCATGTTGCAATGCAGCCTGGTGCCAGCTTTGATAGGTGCTTGCCTTCGCCATGACCTGCGCTAGCTGAGCCAATGTCTGTTCCCGTTTGTTGAACCAACGTGCCATAGTTTCCTCATCTAAAGCGTCGGAGATGCGTCGGCAACAGTATTGTTGATCGCTTTGTTGCCAAGCAAGTGCTTGGTTGGTAGTATGCCCTGATGCAGGGATGTCTACCAGCCTGTGAAGACATTTGGCCTGGAACACCGGGCAGGTGATACGCTTGGGTTGTTATCCCTGTGGCCCCGAGGAATCATGTCAGCGCCGTCACCAACATCGGATACCTCCTCCCTATTTGCCATCGCCTTCCAGAGCGCCATTGGCCTTTTGGGTGTGCTGCTTATCTGGCTATTCAGCACCCCGGTAAGCTGGCAGGGATTGCCTGCCTGGCAGGCTGTGGGCTGGGGTACCGTCGGCGGTTTGCTGACCTTTGTGGTGTTGATTCGGTTGGTGCAATCGTCCTGGCTCGATACGCCGCTCATGCAGGACCATATGCGTACCCTGCGCAGCTTTACCCATAGTTTTTCCTGGCCGGTGCTGGTCCTTCTGGCGGTGTTGGCCGGGGTGGGGGAGGAGCTGTTGTTTCGTGGTGCCGTTCAGGGCTGGTTTATGGGACAGGGCTGGCCTTGGGTGGGCATCCTGGTGGGTGCGCTGATATTCGGCCTGGTACATTATCTGTCCTGGCTCTACTGCCTGCTTGCAACCGGTCTGGGGTTGTTGCTGGGCGTCACTTACTGGCTGACAGACAGCCTGTTGCTGGTCATGGTCTGGCATGGGGTTTATGACCTGGTAGCCATTGCTTATATACGACGCCTTTCGGATCAATGATCTGCCCGTAGGGATAACTACGTAACACTGTGGCTCTAAAGCCCTTTCGTCTTCGGCGATAATGGGCACCCTCAATTAAGGCAGGATGAATCAATGACACCGACCATAAGGCGCTGGTTTGCCAGTGCGAAGTCTATGCAGCGCGTGATGAGTACCTTTGCGCCTTACCTTGGCGCCGGAATCCGGGTGCGCCATATTGCTGATGATTACAGCACAGCCACGGTTGAGATGACACAGCGCTGGTACAACACCAACTACGTCGGCACGCATTTTGGGGGCTCGCTCTACAGCATGGTGGACCCCATGTATATGTTGTTGCTTATGCGTCGCCTGGGTAATGATTATGTGGTTTGGGACAAGGCGGCCAGCATCGATTTTGTACGCCCGGGTCGTGGCACCGTGACCGCTCATTTTGAACTGACAGATGCCCGTTTGGCAGAGATACGTGATGCCACCGCGAACGGTGACAAGGTTCTGCCGGAGTGGAGTGTGGATATCCTTGATGAAACCGGTGAGCGGGTGGCGCGGGTACATAAAGTGCTCTATGTGCGCCGCAAGCCGAAGAAAGGGTAAACTAGGCCCCCTTTTGCGCCACGATCACTGAGCCCTATGCCCGTTTTTCCCTTTCAAGCGCTGGCCTGTCCGCTGGATGGTAACCCCCTGCAACAGTTGGATAAACGCTGGCAGTGCCCTGTCGGCCACAGCTATGACCAGGCCCGGCAGGGCCATGTCAATTTGCTCCCGGTTCAGCACAAGCGCTCCCGTGAGCCCGGTGACAGCAAGGAGATGGTGGCTGCCCGGCAGGCGTTTTTGGCAATGGGGCACTACCAGCCCATTGCCGACGCGGTAAATCGTCTGATTCTGAGGACGCTGTCGCCGGAGGCCGCATTGATGGATGCTGGCAGTGGTGAGGGCTACTACCTGCGGCAGCTGGCGGACGCTGTACCTGAGACGCATCAGCTCGCGCTTTTGGGGCTGGACATTTCCAAATGGGCTGCTGTTGCTGCAGCCAGGCAGGACCGTCGCTGCCGCTGGGTGGTGGGCAGCAATGCCAATGTGCCGGTGTTGCCACAGAGCCTGGATTATGTGCTGTGCCTGTTTGGCTTTCCGGTTTACTCAGAGTTTGCCCGCATCCTGAAACCCGGCGGGCGGTTGTTGCAGGTGGATGCCGGGGAAGGGCATCTGCGCGAACTGCGTGAAGTGATTTACCCCAGTCTGAAACCGGCGGCCACCGCTGCGTCAACAACCCCGCCAGGGTTTGTAAGCTGGGTTGATGAAACCCTGCAGTTTCCATTAGCCCTGACGGATGCCGATGCCATTGCCGATCTGTTGGCCATGACCCCTCATCTGTATCGGGCCAGTGCTGAAGGCCGCGCCAAAGCCGCCGCCCTGACGCAGCTGACGGTGACTGTGGAGGTAAGGATTCGAGGCTGGCAACTGGCCTGAAACGGTGCTCAGAACCTGAATGCCAGCCCGGCGCTGGCTTCGGCCTGAAAATAGCCGCTGCTTTCAAACCGTGCGGTACATCCGCCGGAACAGAATATTGATCCGCCACTGTCCAGCGCCGTGTAGATGCCTCGCAGGTCAAAGCGCAACAGCAGGTTGCGATTGAGAGGTTGCTTGTAGCCTCCCCCGAGGGTAATGGAGGCGCGATGATGTGTGCGCAAGCCGCTGGGCCTGGGTTCCAGCCGCGTCACCCCGATAACGCCCGAGGCAAAGCCGCCTGTGGTCATGCCGCCGGGAAAGTAGAGCCCGCCAAACTGCGCCTGGTAGATTACCAGATCAACCTGCGAGGAGGCCGGTGACAGCAGGGTGTCTGCCGCTACGGCACTGGTTTCCTGGCGGGAGAAGTAAAACTCCGTCTGTTTGCCCGCTTCGGGCAGGTCCAGATTGACGGCAATGCCGACACTGCGGGAGTCCCGCAATTCTAGCCGCTGCACCTGGTTGGTGTCGTTGTTGCGGATGTCAAAGCCGCTGCCGAACCGGTAGCCAATGTAGGGCGTCAGCTCGATACCGCTTTGCGCAAAGGCAAAAGCAGGACACAGAGCGAGCAGGGCGCCCAGCACAACGCGTTGTATCATGAGGCCTATCCTGTCTGGTGGTTGGGCTATTGTGACAAGGATGGCCTGCACTTGGCGAGTGTCGCTGTCCATTACGTATAAACGCCCATCCCCCTTCCGGGGTTGCCGGTGTTTAATCACCTGTTCGCTGCCTGACCAGGAACCTCGAACCACATGCTACCACTCACCAGTCTGGCGACTACTGCACTCTTGGCTGCCGCGGTTGCCATCGGACCACTGGCAACCGACATGTACCTGCCGGCCCTGACGGAGTTGGGGGCATCGCTGGCCGCCGGTCAGGACCAGGTGCAGTTGACCTTGAGCATATACCTGGCAGGCTTTGCCTCTGCTCAATTGTTTGTCGGCGCACTGTCTGACCGTTTTGGTCGCAAGCCCGTTCTTATCGTTGGCTTGCTGCTGTTTGCCCTGGCCAGCTTTGGCTGTGCCATGGCGCAATCCATTGAGCAGTTGATTCTGTGGCGTTTTCTGCAGGCGGTGGGTGGGTCCGTGGGGCCGGTACTGGGCCGTGCCGCCGTGAGGGATATCTATCCGCCGGAACAGGCGGGTCGGGCCATGGCCATTCTGGTGAGCATCATGGCCATGGCTCCCGCCATTGCGCCAACGCTTGGCGGGTTGCTGTTGCTGGGTTTTGGCTGGCCCGCGATCTTTGTGGCACTGGGTGGCTATGCCCTGTTGCTGGCGCTGATTATCGGCATCAAATTGCCGGAGCCCATGCCTGCGGAATATCGCCAGTCCCTGCGCCCTGTGCGACTGGTGATGAACTACAGCCGTATTCTTAAAAGCCGCGTGTTTCTGGGTTACACCCTGATCGGCGGGCTGCTGTACGCGAGCCTGTTTTCCTTCCTGTCCGGTTCAGCGTTTGTGCTGATTGATTTCCTCGGTGTTAGCCCGCAAGCCTTTGGCTTCTGGTTTGCGGCCGTGGTGGCGGGTTATCTGGTGGGCAGCACCTCAGCGGTGCGTCTGTCGAACCGCCTGTGTTCAGATCGCATCCTGCAGCTGGGAATCACCACCGCCGTCACGGGTGGGGTGTTGATGACAGCATTGGCAGTGGCGGACGTGTTTACCGTTACCGCAGTGATCACCCCGCAAATGGTGGTAATGGCCGGGGTGGGGATGTCTTTCCCACAGACCATGGCGGGGGCCTTGATGCCGTTCCCCAGCACCGCAGGCACAGCGTCCGCGCTGTTGGGCTTTATGCAGATGACCATTGCGGCCCTGGTGGGCATGTTGGTGGGGCAGTTTCACACGGGTACCAGCCTGGTGATGGCTCTGGTGATTGCCGGCAGCAGCCTGTTGGCAGGGGTGTGTTACCGGTTTATTGTCTATCCGGTGCGTCCGGAGATGGTGGTGGCGTCAACACCGTGAAAAAATCCCTGATTTGTCACGGTTGAGAGCATGACAGCAGGCGTCAGTTTTGGAAAAATGAACGCCTTTGACTTCGGGCCAGCACCATGACCAAAACCTTGCTTTCCATACGGGGCGTCGCCAAGGCCTACCAGGGCCGAACGGTGCTGGATGCCCTGGATCTGGACATCCTTGACGGTGAGTTTCTCACCCTGCTGGGGCCTTCGGGGTGCGGCAAAACCACCCTGTTGCGGTTGTTGGGTGGTTTTGAGCAGCCGGATCAGGGTGAGATCACCCTGGCGGGTGAGTCCATAACCGCCTTGCCGCCGGAACGACGGCCGCTGAACACCGTATTCCAGCATTACGCCCTGTTTCCCCATATGACGGTGTTCGACAACGTAGCCTATGGTTTACGGATGGAAAAGCGCCCCCGGGATGAAATTCGCCAGCGTGTGACTGAAGTGCTGACGCTGGTGCAGTTGCAGGACTTTGCCACGCGCAAGCCCCACCAGCTCTCCGGTGGCCAGCAACAGCGTGTGGCCATTGCCCGGGCGGTAGTCAAGCGGCCACGGCTGTTACTGTTGGATGAACCGCTGTCTGCACTGGACTACAAACTGCGGCGTTCCATGCAGATCGAGCTGAAGCGACTGCAACGGGAATTGGGCATTGCCTTTGTGTTCGTTACCCATGATCAGGAAGAGGCCCTGTCCATGTCGGATCGGGTGGTGGTACTCAAAGATGGCGTGATTCAGCAGATGGGAACCCCCCGTGAGCTCTACGAGCGCCCCGCCAACCTGTTCACCGCACGTTTTATTGGCGAGGCTAACCTGTTTCCCGGGCGCGTTACCGGGCTGGAAGCCCATCACCTGATGGTGGAGGTGCTGGGGCTTCCCCGCCGTTTGCGTCGCCCTGCCTTTGCTGTCAGTGCGGGTGATGCCATTCAGGTGTTGTTGCGGCCTGAGGATATCCGGGTATTGGAGCCGAGCCGTGACGCCGGCATACCCGGCGTGGTCATCGAACGTAACTACAAAGGCAGCACGCTCGATTCCCTGATTGAACTGGAGTCGGGTCAACAGGTGCTGGCCAGTGAGTTTTTTGATGAGGATGACCCCACCTTCGACTACAGCCTGGGCGAGCGGGTCCGGGTGAGCTGGGTGGACGGCTGGGAGTGGGTGCTGCCGGATGACGGCAAGCCAGTCCCGGAAGAAGGGGCCTGATATGTTTGGTCAGGCGTTTCGTCAGCCCTTCAAGAATGCAGTGCTCCTGCTGGTCTGGGTTTGGTTGCTGGCGCTGGTGCTGGTGCCCAACGTGCTGGTGGTGGGTACCAGTCTGCTGACCCGGGACCCGGTGGACTTCCTCACCCTGCCGTTTACCCTGGAAAACTACCAGCGCCTGATGGACCCCCTGTATGTGCAGGTGTTCCTGCACTCCCTGTACATGGCTGCGGTAACCACCGTGTTATGCCTGCTGATCGGTTATCCCTTTGCGTGGGCCCTGGCAGGCGTGGACAAGCGCTGGCAGACGCTGCTTATTTTCCTGCTGATCGTGCCTTTCTGGACCAACTCGTTGGTGCGAACCTATGCCATCAAGATGCTGTTGGCGGGTAATGGCCTGATAAACAGCGGCCTGCAGTCACTGGGGGTGATTGATCAGCCGCTGGAGCTGCTCTATACCGAGACGGCTGTCATCATCGGTCTGGTGTATCTGTTGTTGCCCTTCATGATTCTGCCTTTATATGCGGTGTTTGAAGACCTCAAGAAGGAGCTGGTGATGGCCTCCCATGACCTGGGGGCCGGGCGTTTGCCCACCTTCTTGCATGTGATCGTGCCGCTGACACTGCCGGGGGTGATTGCCGGTGTGCTGCTGGTGTTCCTGCCCGCCATGGGGATGTTCTATGTGGCGGATGTACTGGGCGGTGCCCGCAACCTGCTGGTGGGCAATGTCATCAAGAACCAGTTCCTGGATGCCCGGGACTGGCCTTTTGGTGCGGCCGCCAGCGTATTGCTGACCCTGGCCATGGCCTTCCTGTTGCTGGCTCACAGATTCAGCCGCCGGCGGCTGGGTGAGGAGGGCGCATGACTCGCTGGCTACCTCGCACCTATCTGGCACTGGTTTACCTGCTGCTATATATCCCCATTCTGGTGCTGGTGGTGTTCTCCTTCAATGATGCCCGCACCGCCTATCGTTGGGGAGGCTTCAGCCTGCGTTGGTATGAGGCCCTGTTCAACAACCAGGCCATGGTACAGGCCATGTGGAACTCGCTTTGGCTGGCCCTGGCCGCCGCCACCGTGTCCACGCTCATTGGTGCGCTGACTGCACTGGCACTGCACCGCTACCGGTTTCGCGGCAAACCCATGTTACAGGGCATGTTGTTTGTGGTGATGATGTCACCAGAGATTGTTTTGGCGGTGTCCCTGCTGGCCCTGTTCCTGATGGTGGGGCTGCAGCTGGGCTTTGTCTCGCTGCTGCTGGCCCATGTGACCTTTTGCCTGCCGTTTGTGGTGATTACCGTCAGTGCCCGTTTGCGGGGCTTTGACAATCGGTTGCTGGAAGCGGCCCGGGACCTTGGCGCCAGTGAGTTCACCGTTGTCAGGACGGTACTGGTGCCGGTGATCATGCCGGCCTTGCTGGCGGGCTGGCTGCTGGGTTTTACCCTGTCGCTGGATGACGTTGTGGTGAGCACGTTTGTCAGTGGACCGAGTTACGAGATTTTGCCGTTACGTATCTATTCCATGGTGCGCGTGGGCCTGCGGCCGGAAGTTAATGCCCTGGGTACCTTGCTACTGGTATTCTCACTCACTATGTTGTTGCTATCACAATGGATTCTCATGAGGAGCAATCGATGAAAAAAATGGCTTTGGTTGGCGTTGCAGCCCTATCTCTGGGGTTGGCTGGTTGCAGCAAACAGGATCAGCCCGTCCTTAACCTGTACAACTGGTCTGAGTACATGCCGCAGGAGGTCCTGGACCAGTTTCGGGCGGAGACAGGCATTCGGGTCATCTACACCACCTATGACAGCAACGAGGCCATGTACGCCCGTTTGCGTCTGCTGGACAGCAGCAGCCATTATGATCTGGCAGTACCCTCTACCTATTACGTCAACAAGATGCGCAACGAGGGCCTGCTTGCCCCTATTGACCGCAGTCAGCTGAGCAACTTTGACAACCTGGACCCCAGCCTGATCAACCTCAACATTGACCCTGACAACGCCTACAGCGTGCCTTACCTGTGGGGTACCACGGGCCTGGCGGTGGTGGCAGATCGTGTCGATCCCGCTGAGGTGACGCGCTGGGAGGACCTGTGGCGTGAAGACTTCGTTGGCCGCGTAATGATGACCAACGACATGCGCGAAGTATTCCATGTTGGTTTGCGAGTGCTGGGTTATTCCGGTAACACCCGCAACCCGGATGAGATTGAAGCCGCCTACCGCAAGCTGGCGGAGCTGGTGCCATCTGTGCGCACTTTCAACTCTGACGCGCCTCGCATGCCTTATCTGGAAGGCGAAACCCATGTGGGCATGATCTGGAACGGTGAAGCGGTAATGGGGCAGGAGGATATGCCATCCCTAACTTACATCTACCCGGAGGAAGGCGCCATTGTGTGGCTGGACAGCTTCGTGATTCCCCGCAACGCCCGCAATGTTGAAGCTGCTCACAAGTTCATCGACTTCATGCTGCGCCCGGAAATCGCTGCGCTGGTAAGTACTGAGATTGGTTATGCCACACCGAACGTGGCGGGCAAAGCCCTGCTTGAGGATGACGTCCGGGGCGACCGCACCAGCTACCCCACTGAGGAAGACCTGGTGAACGCCGAGTTCCAGGAAGATGTTGGCGATGAAGCCCTGCAGATCTACCTGCGCTACTGGGAAATGCTCAAGGCCGGTCGTTAATAATAAGCCCTTGCCCTTTCAAAGCACGGGGCCGGTGTGTAAATGAGTCAGATATTGTGGCCTTGCTCATTATAGCCCCTCTCCCTTGAGGGGAGAGGGGGTGAGGGTGGCTAACGAGACCCGCAGGGGCCGCCTAATCACAAGGCTGGTGAAGCGTTGCTTCACTGATTGTTTCACCCTCACCCTAGCCCTCTCCCCTCAAGGGAGAGGGCACTGCATTTCGCTTGCTTTCAATCTCCCGATACAACGCCTCGACCTCCGTCATATCCTGCACTTGATTACCCGGACTGCGCACGACCGCTGCAGCGGCAGCAACACCATAGGCAAAAGCTTCATCCAGCGACTTGCCCTGGCATAGCTGATACACCAGCAGGGACACAAAGCCATCACCCGCACCAACGTGACCCACCACCTCCGTGGGTGGCGGCCAGGCATGCAGGCATTCGCCATCGCGGCTGACCAGCAAGGCACCCTTAGGGCCGAGGGTTACAATCAGAATCTCGGTACTGCCTTCGTTCACCATGCGCACCATGGCCTCCAGCATGCTGTCCACCTCGCCGTCAAAGGTGTAACCCAGCTCGGCAAACTCCTGATGATTGATCTTGGCGATATAAACCCCGGCCTTCAAAGCCGCCCGCAGAGGCGCGCCAGATGTGTCCAGGATCACCTTGATGCCTCGCATCCGCGCATTTGTTGCCACCTGGGCATAAAAGTCTTCAGGCACCCCTGCTGGCAGGCTACCGCTCAGAATCAGGTATTCTGTTGCAGCAGGCAGGGTATCCATGGCAGCGAGACACGCCTGCCATTCCGATGTCTGCAGTTGAGGGCCTGGAAACACAAAATGATAGAGGCGCCCCGTGGACTGCTCTGACAGGGCGAAATTCTGGCGGGTTTCCGCTTCGGTGGGGAGGCATCGGTAGGCCAGCCCGTCCTGATTCAGCAAGTCTTGAAGCAGCTTGCCAAGAATGCCGCCAGCAGGGAACACAGCCTGCACTGGCAGCCCAAGCCGGTGCAGGTTGCGGGCGACATTGATGCCGCCGCCTCCGGGTTCGCGGCTGAGTACCTCGCAGCGGCTTTTGGCGTCTCTGACCAACTCGTCCGTTGCGCCGAACAGGTCAACGGTCGGGTTCATGGTCAGGGTGACTATGGTTGGCATGGGTACAGTCCCGGGCATCTACTGGCGCGCAAAGCTCTCGCTGAAATCGTACTTTTGCGCACCATGGGCAATCAGATCCTGCAGCAGGGCCAGCAGCAGCGCGGTACCGGATTCCACCGCCGTGTTGTACTGGCCGATCTGCTCCTTCAAGGCTTCAGCGGAGTTGTGGCAGATCAGCGGCGGACGATGCACCGGCTGGGTGGCCACAAACAGGCTGTTACGGACTTCAAACAGTTCGATAAAGCAGTCTGCAGATTCCGGAATCTTGCCCATGATCAGGCGAGCACGGTTACGGGTGCGTGCCATGCTGCAAGGGGACTGTGTGCCCATCAGGACTTCAAGAGGGTAGACAATCAGTAGCACGGTACGGGCACTGTACTCCTGTCTTTGCTGAGCAATTTTCAACAGGGTGAACAGTACCTTGTTGATGTCTGTGATGGCGGTATCGCTCTGGCTGACCTCACAGTCATTGAGCCATGCCCAGATGGTTTCAAAGGGGTGGCTCTGCAGCTTCGGCCAGTTGTTGGCTTCGGATGTTTTGAGGGCGCCGTAGAGAATGCGGCAATCATAATGCTGGGCTTCATAGCGGTGAGAACCCGGGCCGGTGAAACGGGTATTCAGCATATGCAGGGCACCGGGCAAGGCCAGGTGGGTCGCAATAACCAGCTGCTGAATAAAAACCGTGGCTACCTGATAACTTTCCTCCTCATCCAGCTCATGGTCCGGGTGGCTGATGGTAATGGCCAGCTCGGCATCTACTCGATGGGACTCATCGTCCATATGGGCTTTGCGGTGTTCGGTAAAGGAGCCTGAGGTATGCTGTGCGCCCTGCAAACAGCTCAGCAGATCACTGGCATCCAGGGTGATCTGGTAGCTACTGGTGTTACCGTTGATGCCACTCTGGGCCTTGAAGCTGCGGTTCTTGAAGTAACCGTTAAGGTATTGCCAGAGGGTGATGACCTTGGCGGTTTCTGCTTCATTACCCAGGGGGATTGCACTGCCGATGTGCAGGTTAACGGTGGCGGACACGGCCATAAACAGCTCCTGATGGTAGGCTTGATGTTTCTTGGTGAACCTTGTTCATCTGCTCACTGTAATCCCTTATCACACCGTCACGGCATGATGTGGATCAACTAGTTAACAAGATAGGTCTGCCCGCCGGTACTGTCCAACCTTTACAAGTGCTTGCCTCACTCAGGTGGTCAGAATAAAGTGGGCAAATCCCTGCAGGATCACCCTAATCAAGGAAGGTTAAAAATGCGTTACTTTCGATCCCTGGCACTGTTGTTTCTTTTGTTTCCCCTTATAGCCCAGGCTGGCATTTACCGTTGGACAGACGAAAATGGCCAGGTGCATTTTTCTGATCGCCCGGTGGGGCAGCAGAACAGCGAACGGGTGGAGGTGCGCGTTAACACCTATCAGCAGGTGGACTATCAGGGTGTGCTGGATCAGATGCCCGCCAGGCCGCCTGCGGTTGTTATGTACGCCACTGACTGGTGCCCGCACTGCACGCGCGCGCGGGAGCACTTCAAACGCAATAACATTGCCTTCCGCGAATTTGATATCGACAAGGATCCTAACGCCAAGCGGCGTTACGATGCGTTGGGGGGCAAGGGTGTGCCGGTAATATTGATCGGCGACGAGCGGATGAACGGCTTCAACCCGGAGCGTTTTGATCGCCTGTTCAATACACGGTAACGGACAACGCTGCCGTGGCGCCGAAGGGCGCTGCACGGCAGCTTAGGGTGGTGCTTTCTACTGCTGATTACTGCTGAGCGATGGGGCTTACGGTGCGCTGGATCTGCATCCATTCCTGTGGTGAAAATGCGCGCTCAATCTGTTCAAGCAATTGCTGGGCTGCATCGCTCTTGGCGATCTGGCGGTTTTCAGTGGTTTGACATGCGCTGGCCATGGGACCCTCTCTCAAAATTTCATCTGTGCTCATAGTAAACGAACCTGTCATGTTTTGAGTTGACGCTGTTCATGTTTTAGTCGTGCGTTGTGTCAATAAGTCGACGAAACCTGAGGGGAACAGGTTCCCTATGTTGGCGAACTTTCTTTGAAAGCGGTTTAGGATTTGTGTTTATGTCCCGGATTCAGAACACAGTGCAGCGCGAACAGGTGGGCGAACTGGAGGCCCTGGCCATCCGGCACCCCCAATTCAGTGCGCAGCTTTTTTTGCAGGGCGCGCATCTGACCCATTATGCCCCCAGCGGGCAAGGCAACTGGCTTTGGCTAAGCCCCCAGGCGCAGTATCGGCAGGGGCGTGCCATTCGGGGCGGCGTGCCGGTGTGCTGGCCCTGGTTTGGGGACCCTGCCCGTAACCCTGCGGCGGTCGCCCGCCAGATCAGCAGCACCTCAGCCCATGGTTTTGCCCGCCACCAACGCTGGACATGGGTGACGGTGGATGAAAGCGATGACGCTGTGCGTGTGGTGCTGGCCCTGGATGCCAGCGAAGGGTTTGCGCCTCTGTGGTCCGGGCAGGCGCGGGTGCAGGCGGAGTTTACCTTTACCGGCCAGGGCTGCCGGATTGCACTGATAACGGAAAATGTAGGCACAACACCGCTGGCGCTATCCCAGGCGCTGCACACCTACCTGCCGGTAGCTGATGTTGCGACGGCTGAGATTCACGGCCTGGACGGGGCTGCCTATCTGGATACCCTGGCGGACTGGCAGCGTAAACAGCAACAGGGTGCAGTGCGGTTTGTTGGTGAGACAGACCGGATTTACCTGCAACACGGGCGCTTGCGACTGGTGACGCCAGCAAATTGCCGGGTGTTGCAGGGGGAGGGTAGTGGCTCAGCGGTGGTCTGGAACCCTGGCCCGGAAAAAGCTGCCCGGCTGTCGGATTTTGGCGCCGAAGATTGGCGTAACATGGTCTGCATTGAAACCGCCAATGCGGCAGATGACAGCGTTACTCTGCCGCCGGGTGGGCAGACCCGGCTGGTGCTGATGCTACAGAACGGTTGAGTTCATAGGCCGCCATATTCACCGCAGAGGCCAGATTCAGTGACTCAATCGCTGCCGCGCCGGGAATGGTATAGCGCGTGGCTTTCAGCGGTGTCAGCGCTGCTTGTGGCACTCCACGGGCCTCATTGCCAAACAGGTAGCAGTCATGGGCCTGGAAGGTGGGTGACGTCACCGGCTCGCCGCCGATATCCAGGCAGGCGATACGGCTATAGCGGCCCGCCAGCGCCGCCAGCGTTACCTCTGTTTCCAGGGCAACATGGAAAATGGCCCCCATGCTGGCCCGCACCACTTTCGGGTTGTAGGGGTCCACGCTGCCGGGGCTGAGCAGGCAGCGCATGCCGCCAAACCAAGCGAGGGTGCGCAGGATGGTGCCCAGGTTACCGGGGTCCTGCACTTCGTGCAGGTACACGGCCTTCTCACCTTTGGTTTCAACACCCATTTTGCTGCTGTTGGCGGGTAACGGCACCACGGCCAGTATGCCCTGTGGGGTCTTGGTGTCCGCCAGTTGCGCCATTTGCCGCTCACTGACCACCTGCTTGGGCCAGGGGCCGGGCCAGTCCTGATACTGCTCGGTGACATAGAGCCTAGCCTGCTGCCAGTGGCTGTTGTGTCTGGCGGCCTTTTCCAGCTCCAGCACCAGATGCTCACCTTCCACCAAAAAGTGCCCCAGGGCCTGACGGTACTTTTTCTGGTGCAGCTTTTTGATGTCGTCCAGCTTCATACCTGGTTACCTGTTGCGCTTTGTGCCTCGGCCAGCATGGCCTTGGCGACTGCTTCTGCCACCTTGATGCCGTCTACACCTGCGGAGAGAATGCCACCGGCATAGCCTGCGCCTTCCCCGGCGGGATAAAGGCCCCGGGTGTTCAGACTTTGCAGGGTCTCGGGGTCGCGGGTGATACGCACCGGGGAGGAGGTGCGGGTTTCGATACCGGTCAGCAGCGCGTCGGCACGATCAAAACCACGAATTTGCCGACCAAAGGCGGGCAGGGCTTCACGGATGGCGTCAATGGCATAGCCGGGCAATGAAGGGGCCAGATCACCCAGGCGGATACCGGGTTTGTAGGAAGGCTCAACCTCCCCCAATTCGCTGGAGGGGCGGCCGGCAATGAAGTCCCCCACCAACTGGGCCGGGGCGCAGTAATCGCTGCCTCCCAGCACATAGGCATTGGCCTCCAGCTGCTCCTGCAGCTCAACCCCCGCCAGCGGATCGCCAGGGTAGTCCTGTTCAGGGTTGATGCTTACCACTATGCCCGCATTGGCGTTCCGCTCGTTACGGGAATACTGACTCATACCGTTGGTCACCACCCGCCCTGGTTCCGAGGTGGCGGCGACAACGGTGCCGCCGGGACACATGCAGAAGCTGTACACGGCGCGACCGTTACTGGCGTGGTAAACCAGCTTGTAATCCGCTGCACCGAGGGCCGGGTGGCCAGCATATTTGCCCAGGCGCGCCTGATCGATCAGGGTTTGCGGGTGCTCGATGCGAAAGCCAATGGCAAACGGCTTTGCCTCCAGAAATACACCCCGCTGGTGCAGCATGCGGAAGGTTTCCCGGGCGCTATGGCCCAGCGCCAGCACCACATGGCGGCTCATGAGCTGTTTCCCGTTGGCCAGTGCCACACCTTTGATCTGGCCGTCCTCCAGCAGCAGGTCGGTCACCTTGTGCTCAAAACGGATCTCACCCCCCAGGGCGATGATTTCTTCCCGCATACGGGACACCACCCCTGTGAGGCGGAAGGTGCCGATATGGGGCTTGCTGACATAAAGAATTTCTTCTGGCGCGCCCGCCTTGACGAACTCGCTCATCACCTTGCGACCGTAGAATTTCGGGTCTTTGATCTGGCTATACAGCTTGCCGTCGGAGAACAGCCCCGCACCGCCTTCACCGAATTGCACGTTGGACTCCGGTGACAGCTGCTTCTTGCGCCACAGGGCCCAGGTGTCTTTGGTGCGACGACGCACGTCCTTACCCCGCTCCAGCACAAGGGGGCGGAAGCCCATCTGCGCCAGCAGCAGCGCGGCAAACAGCCCACAGGGGCCGAGGCCGATAACAATGGGGCGCTCCGTCAGCCCGCTGGGTGCCTGGCCAACCATGTGGTAGGCAGTATCCGGCGCCGGGCGCACGTGTTGATCGTCGGCAAAGCGGGACAGCACGTTGGCTTCATCCCGGGCTTCCAGATCAATGATATAGACAAACTTGATCTCGCTGTTCTTCTTGCGGGCATCGTAGCTGCGTTTGAACACCTGGAAGTTGAGCAGGTCATCGTCACCCAGCTTCAGGCGCGTGAGGATGGCCGCCCGCAGGGCTGACTCCGGGTGGTCCAGAGGGAGTTGAAGTTCGGTCAGGCGAATCATGGTGCTTCCTAGCCCCCGGCCCCGAATGGGGTGAGGACTGCTGGGGTTGGCAAAGTGCGGCCATTGTACTGCCGGTCGGCTTTCTTGTCAGGCCGCATGAGTTTTGCGGGCGTGGATGGGGCCGCGTACAATAGCGCCGTTCACTTTCCGGTTTGAGACATCATGGCCCGTTCCAAAAGCAGCAACCGTTGGCTCGAAGAGCACGTTAATGACCCCTTCGTAAAGCAGGCACAGTTGGACGGCTATCGTTCCCGCGCCAGTTATAAACTGCTTGAGATCAACGACAAGGACCGCCTGATTCAGCCTACCATGCTGGTGGTGGATCTCGGCTCGGCGCCCGGTGGCTGGTCCCAGGTGGCTGCCAAGCTGGTGGGGCACAAGGGGCGGGTGGTGGCTTCTGATATCCTGCCCATGGACGCCATTGCCGGGGTGGAATTTATTCAGGGTGACTTTACCGAACAGGCCGTGTTTGACCGCATCATGACGACCCTGGATGGCGCACTGGCTGACGTGGTGATTTCTGATATGGCCCCCAATATCAGCGGTGTCAACGCGGCGGATCAGGCCGCCTCCATGTATTTGGTGGAACTGGCGCTGGATATGGCCTGCCAGGTGCTCAAGCCCAAAGGCAGCTTCGTCGCCAAGGTGTTCCATGGCGAGGGCTATGATGAGTATGTCAAAGCCGTCAGGGCTGCCTTTGACAAGGTCAGTGTGCGCAAGCCGGATTCCTCACGGGCACGCTCCCGTGAGGTGTATCTGGTGGCCAAGGGCTTCAAAGGCGCCTGAGGCCTCAGGCGTCAGGGTCTTTCGGAGGCAGCTCCCGCACCGGACGAATTTCGATAGTGCCCAGTGCGGCGGGGGGAATCTTGCTGGCCAGTTGCACGGCTTCATTCAGGTCCTGGGCGTCCAGCAGGTAGAAGCCCGCCAGTTGCTCCTTGGTTTCTGCAAAGGGGCCGTCCGACATCAGTACCTCGCCTTGCCGCACCCTGACGCTGGTTGCCGTTGTCACCGGCTGCAGGGCATTGCCCCCGAGGAATTTGCCTTTCTCCGTCAGGTTTTTCAAACGGCATTGTGACCTGGCCCTGTTGGACCAGCGGCTGGAATGCGCGCCAGCACCTGATCAAGATCGCCGTCCACATTCAGATAGACCACGCTACCGCCAGGACCCGGCTTGCAGCCTTCCATCTTTAACAGGGCACCGCCAATCCCGTTGTCATAGTCTCAGGGGAACATCACCACCTGATAACTCTCATCCTCCGCGGGAATCATTTGAATCTGCAGAATCTGCTCATAAAAAGCTTGGCTTCGTGCCAGGTCGTTAACGTACAGGTCAAACCAGCTAATGGCGTTCTTGCGCATGGAAAAGCTCCTTGTGGTGATGGTTGTGTGTGTCACTGCACCGTGACGGGTTCCATTAAACGGCAGTGGACAGACAACCCTATGTCATTGAAGTGCAGACCTTAAGGACGAGGATGAACGGAGGGGGAGGGCTGATATTTGGCTGCAAAGTGTTATATGCCCCGCAAAATGACCCGCGCACTGATTTTACAGCGCGAAGCAGGGTAGCCCACCCGGGGAAAATTTGTTAATTTCCATTCGGCTGTGGCAAGAACAGCCACCTATGGACAAAACACCGAAAGGACGCCGCTATGCCCTCATCAATTTATTACCCAAGAACCGCCACCTCTTACCGGGACATCGCTAATGCTAATTGTCCTGCGGACATGACGTCTGAAGAGTTTGAGCAAAGAATCCTCTCCGCTAATGGAAGATCGTCAGGGAATAGCGCGATCTGCCAACCCAACAGACCCATAGTGCTGCCTTCGAGTGATCAGGACCGGCCGGTCAGTATTGCGCCACTTCTGGCGTGTACGGCAGAGGAGCACCGCACGCTCTCCCACCTAAGTCACTATGCGGGTGGTGCCGCTGTCATGGGGTTGGCCAACTTTCTGTGGGACACCAGGATTCCCACTGTCGTGGGTGACCTGAACACCTTTGGTGGCAACGGCATGGGCGCTGCCGTCGCCCAGTCAAACCGAGTATTGGAGGCCATCGACAAGTTCGACCGTGCAAATGCCAATGCAACAGCGTTAGTGAATCATCGGGCTGCGCCCACATCAGTCGATATTGCACAGCTTCGCGCCCGCCTTGCCTTCAACGAAATGAATCAGTTAATGAATGCCAAATCCTTGAATTACCTAAATAACAATACCTTTGGCATGCGGCCTACTACCACCGTGACGGGTCGGCCTGCCTGGGAGCCAATTCCGGTTGGCGAGTCGGCAGATGTGCAAAGACTCCGAACTCTCACCAGAGCTGGCAGGGTCGTGGGCCCCGGATTTATTTTGCTGGACGGCTATATGCGGGCCAGTAATGTCCACAATAGTTGGCAAAATGGCGATCCGAACTGGCAGCGGGAAGCGGTGGTTGAGGGGGCCTCGTTTGGCCTGGGTATTGGCGCGGGTGTAGCTATTGGTCTAGTAGTTGCTGTTACACCCGTTGGCCTTGCGATTGGCATCGTCGCTGGTGGTGCAGCAGCGGTTGGAGTTGACTATGGTTTGAAAGGGCTGGTCGGCGGGATCTACGATTGGTGGCGGTCATGATTGATATGCCGTTAGAGATCTTTATTGGCTTTATCACCCTTGGTGGCGGGTTTTGTATGCTCTTCGGATTTCTGATCCTCCGGCTCACCTTAACCCGCCGCCTGAAGAAAAAGCTCAAAGCCACCGGTGAGTATTGGGAGACCGGCACCCTGGATTTTGGCTTTATGAATACCATTCTATTCGCCTGGGCCTGCACCATACCCTGGGTTCAGCGGCAAAAGAATTTTCAGGTGCTCTACCGTGACTTGGACGTGCGGGCGTTTGCCAACTGGTTTGAACGAGGAGTGGCTTACAGCTCGATCTACGGGTTGATCGTGCTGTTATTAGGTATTCCTGCTTTTCATCTCGTCGAAGCATTGAATTAAACCAATGCCCTGGTGGGCGGGCAGTGGCCATGCGGTGATGATCATTATTGATATACCCTTGGACGTCCTGTTCGCCTTGATTGGTCTTGGCAGCGGAGCCTGTATGCTCTTAGGGTTTCTGATTCTCCGGCTGACGCTAACCCGACGCCTGAAGAAGAAACTGAAGGCTACTGGCGAGTACTGGGAGACTGGTACTCTGGATTTTGGCTTTATGAATACCATTCTATTTGCCTGGGCCTGCACCATACCGTGGGTCCAGCGGCAAAAGAATTTTCAGGTAATCTACCGTGATTTGGATGTTCGGGCGTTCGCGAACGGTTTTGAACGGGCTGTCGCTTATGGTTCCATCTACAGCCTAGCGGTGATGTTCCTGAGTGGGCCGTTTTTTTACTTTTTCTCACCTTAGGCGTCGAACTAATGTACATCGTTCGTGTACAAGCGATGCCTGACCTCGCGCTATTCAATGGTGCTGTTGGGCGATTCTATGATCGGTGGCGGTCATGATCGATATGCCATTGGATATAGTCATTTCTTACGTTGGGCTTGGCGGCGGGTTTTGTATGCTCCTCGGATTTCTGATCCTTCGGCTGACACTGGCTCGACGCCTGAAGAAGAAGCTGAGGGCTGCCGGCGCGTACTGGGAGACTGATACACTTGATACCTGTCCCGCGTTCTCCGTCACGCCCGTTGGTCTTGTGATTGGGGTTGTTGCTGGAGGCGCTGCCGTAGGAATGGATCATTTAGCCAAAGGTGTCGTGGGGCGATTTTACGACAGGTGGCGATCTTGATTGATATGTCATTGATTGTCCTTTTTGACGCCGTTGCGCTTGGCGGCATAGTGAGCATGTTTCTAGGGCTTATACTCCTTAGGCTCACGCTGACGCGGCGCTTGAAGAAAAAGCTCAAGGCCACCGACGAGTACTGGGAAACGGGTACTCTGGATTTTGGGTTCTTGAATACCATCATGTTCGCTTGGGCTTGCACCATGCCTTGGTTTCAGCGGCTAAAAAAGTACCAATTGATTTATCCTGGACTGGACGTCCGAGCATTCGCTAACTGGTTTGAACGGATTGCCGCGTATGGAATTATCTACGGTGTTTTGGCGGCGTTTGGCGGTGGTCTGGTTGCTCACTTAATCGAAGCATCAACGTAAACAGACCAACCGTTGCGGGTGTTGAGGTGTGCTTGAGAGTGGCCCCATTGACAGAGGCGTAGCCGACATCAACGTGTACGCCTTGCCAAAGGTTTTATGGGGAGAGCCGATGACTGGTGGCGTTTATGATTGATATGCCTCTTGACATCTTGATTGGTTTTATAGGGCTTGGCGGCGGGTTTTGCATGCTCGTTGGGCTTCTGGTGCTTAGAATCACCTTAACCCGCCGTCTGAAGAAAAAGTTGAAAGCCACCGGTGAGTATTGGGCGACCGGCACACTGGATTTTGGCTTTTTGAATACTGCGATGTTTGCTTGGGCCTGCACCATGCCGTGGTTCCAGCGGCTAAAAAAGTATCAGTTGATTTATCCCGGCTTGGACGTGCGGGCGTTCGCGAACTGGTTTGAACGGGCTGTCGCTTATGGAACTATCTATGGTTTGATGGTGGCGTTCCTTTTCCTTTCTTTGTCCTACGGTTTGGACGCACTGTGTCAAACT
Source organism: Marinobacter sp. (assembly GCA_022565395.1). Classification (GTDB taxonomy): domain Bacteria; phylum Pseudomonadota; class Gammaproteobacteria; order Pseudomonadales; family Oleiphilaceae; genus JAIUMV01. The sequence goes on along the minus strand of JAIUMV010000012.1, from coordinate 72,644 downwards.
AATCAGTAGTAGGGATTAGACTGCGCTAAGGGTGCTGTTATTGGCCATCTGGTATGGATCAATGATCGACATGCCATTGGATATATTCATTTCTTACGTTGGGGTTGGCGGCGGGTTTTGTATGCTCCTCGGATTTCTGATCCTTCGGCTGACACTGGCTCGACGCCTGAAGAAGAAGCTGAGGGCTACCGGCGAGTACTGGGAGACTGGTACTCTGGGTTTTGGCTTTATGAATACCATTCTTTTTGCCTGGGCCTGCACCATACCGTGGGTCCAGCGTCAAAAGAATTTTCAGTTAATCTACCGTGACTTGGACGTGCGGGCGTTTGCCAACTGGTTTGAACGAGGAGTGGCTTACAGCTCGATCTATGGATTGATCGTACTGCTGGTGTCCATTCCGGTGTTTCTCGTTGTTGAAGCCTTGATGTAGACCAATGGGCAGCAGTACGCATGGTGTTTGTGCACCGGCAGCGCCGGAAGTCCGGCGCTTAAGAGCAATGGTTATCCCGAGGGGCGACTTATACGAGTGATACACCTGACGATACACCTGATGCCCGATACACTTGATGCCTGTCCCGCGTTCTCCGTCCGCGGTGGCCTTTACGCCAGTTGGGCTTGCTGTAGGTATCGTTGTTGGCGGTGCGGCGGCGGTTGGGATGGATTATATGATCAAGGGAGTGGTGGGGAGAGCATATGACTGGTGGCGATCATGATTGATATGCCTTTGGATGTACTCATCGCGCTGATAGCCCTTGGCGGGGTGGCAAGCATGCTCTTTGGGCTTCTGGTGCTCCGGCTCACATTAACCCGCCGCTTGAAGAAAAAGCTGAAGGCCACTGGCGACTACTGGGAAACCGGTATCCTGCTGGACTTTGGCTTTTCGAATACCATTGTGTTTGCCTGGGCCTGCACCATGCCCTGGTTCCAGCGGTTAAAAAAGTATCAACTGATCTATCCCGGCCTGGACGTGCGGGCGTTTGCGAACTGGTTTGAGCGGGCTGTCGCCTATGGAATTATTTATGGTTTGTTTGTGGCGTTTCTGGGTGGTCTTGCTTTTCACCTCATCGAAGCATTGAATTAAACCACTGCCCTGGTGGGCGGGCAGTGGCGATCACGCTGCCAGTTGGGCTTGAGAGTGTTGTCGTTGACGGAGGGATACACCTGATGCCTGTCCCGCGTTCTCCGTTTACGATCCCCCCGCTGCGGTGTCGGGGGTTCTTGGTGCCTGTCCCGTATTTCTCGTAAGCAGGGCGAGTGTTTCTCCACAAGAAAGCCAAACCTGATTGGTAGGAACACTGTGCCTACCCCTGTTACTCCTTCACTTGGCGCATTCTGACTGTGAAAAGCGCTACGGATTAAGGTATACGCTGTACTGAACTTATCGTCCGGTCCTCGGGGGCTTCACCACAGCAACAGGAGAGAGCAGCCCATGCTTCGCTCGCACAGCCTTCGGATCTTCGCCATCATCGCCGTGATTCTGGCACTGGGCGCCACGTGGAAATGGGATGAGATTCAGCGGCTACTGGCCCTGAACTCCCTTTTCGCTGAAGAGTCCATCACGCGCAACTTCAGTGCCATGGACAAGCTGTTCTTCCATGCCGAACTACCGATGAACTCAAGCGCCATCTCGGACTTTCCGGTAAACCCCCAGTCACTACCCCCACTGGACGATTGGGTGGAAGCCCGTTCGCTGACGGCGCTGGTGGTGCTGAAGGATGGCGAGATCGCTCATGAGGCATATTTCAGGGGTACTCACGAGGAAGACCGGCGCATTAGCTGGTCAGTCGCCAAATCCTGGCTTTCGGCTCTGGTGGGTATTCTGCTGGAGGACGGCGCGATAGAAAGCCTGGACGACCCCGTAACCCGTTATGCTCCGGAATTGAAAGGGAGCGCATACGACGGCGCAACCCTCCGCCATGTCCTGCAGATGGCCAGTGGCGTGCGTTTCAATGAAGACTATTTTGACTGGCACTCCGACATTAACCGGATGGGCAGAGTGCTGGCTCTGGGCGGGTCCATGGACAAGTTCGTCGGGGCCGTCGGTGAGCGGGACTACCAACCGGGCGAGAGTTTCCAGTATGCCTCCATAGACACCCATGTCGTTGGCATGGTTGTCCGGGGCGCCACTGGCCGCAGTGTCATCGAACTGATGGCAGAACGGCTCATGGAGCCCCTGGGGCTTGAATCCAGACCCTACTACATCACTGATCGGCACGGCGTGGCTTTTGTGTTGGGAGGGCTGAATATGACCACCCGTGACTACGCCCGCTTTGGCCAGCTGTATCTGCAACAGGGGCACTGGAAGGGGCAGCAACTGGTGCCCGCCCACTGGGTGGCTGAATCCACAGTTCCCAGCTCACCGACGCCGGAAGGCCATATCCAATACGGGCTCAAGTGGTGGATCCCCGAAGATGCCTCCGAAGGGGAATACCTGGCTCGGGGAGTCTATGGCCAGTTCATTTACATCAATGAGCCTGCAGGTGTTGTTATCGCAATGAATGCTGCGGATCGGGCCTTTCTCCGCCCGGGGTCCTTTCAGCAGAATCTGGCCATGTTCCGTCGAATTGTCGAAACACTGGGTGGGGAGGAGTCCAGCGCTTTATGACATGTAATAGCGCTGGGGCACTCGACAGTGCTGCTATTTTGCTATTTGGTGCCTGCCCCTAACAATATTCTCGTATCTTCAGCAGCGCGGATGCGTGGGCCTGTTGCAGGCTGGTGTCTGCTATCGTATTCGTCACGGCACCCGCAACAAACAGGGCTGTCGCTTCCTGGTCAGTAAACTGTACCGGGGGCAGGTGAAAGCCATCCATCAACCGGTAGCCTTTGTGGTTCGGGCAAAACCAAAGGGGCACGCCGGCTTCTGTCAGGGCCGCAAGGTCACGGTAGACGGTGCGCAGGCTGATTTCCCAGTGGCTGGCGATCTGCTCGGCGGTGATGGCCCGGTGAGACTGCAGCAGTAGTATGGTGCCGGTGAGGCGGTCGATGCGGTTCATGGCGGTCCTTGCAGTGTGGCGGCGAGTCCTTTTATCGGTATCTTATCAAGACATAACCCCAGGGAGAGAAGAATGTATATCAGGCGTCCTATCTTGGCCTCACTGGTCGGTATGTTGGCCGTGGAGGCGGTATGGGCGGAGTCGGGCAGCGCACCGCAGATAGCACCGGGGGAGCTGGTGCTGGAGGTGACTGCACCGCGCCTGAGCCGGGATCTTTACGATACCCCGGCGGCGGTGTCGGTGGTGGATACCCGCAGTGCCCTGAAGGGGCAACAGCGGGTGCAGCTGGATGAGGCTCTGCAGGGGGTGCCGGGGCTCTACTTTCAGAACCGCTATAACTATGCCCAGAACCTGCGTATCTCCACCCGTGGTTTCGGGGCGCGGGCGCCCTTTGGTGTGCGCGGTCTGCAACTGCGGGTGGACGGTATTCCTTACACCCTGCCGGATGGTCAGTCCCAGGTGGATGCCATTGATCTGGACAGCACCGCAGAGGTGCAGGTGATCCGGGGGCCGGCGGCGGTGCAGTATGGCAATGGCGCTGGGGGGGTGATTGATGTCACCACCCTGAGCGGCGGTGAGACCCGGCCCCTGCATCAGTTGAGTGTTGATGGCGGCGGGGATGGCTTTCGGAAATTGTCGGCCCGCACGGGTGCTGCCTTTGACGGCGGGGATGCGCACCTCAGTGTGTCGCGGCTTGCCTATGATGGCTACCGGGCCCAGAGTGAGGTGGACAAGCGACTGTTGTCCGCAAAGGTGAACTGGCATTGGGGTGATGACCGCGCCGTGACGGTGGTAGGGTCCTGGCTGGACCTGCCCACGGCACAGGACCCCGGCGGGCTGACCGCCGCGCAGGTGGCTGCAGACCGGCGCCAGGCCACTGCACCCGCCATTGCCCTGAATGCGGGGCAACAGGTGGAGCAGCAAACCCTGGGGGTGATTTACCGTGATGAGTCGGCCGTGGATGGCTATTGGCAGGCTACGGTGTTTGCCTCGCGGCGGGACTTCTTTCAGCAGCTGCCGTTTCCGGGCAACAGTCAGATCAGCTTTGATCGTTGGTTCTATGGCGTCGGGGTGGAGCGGGTGCAGGCCCACAGCCTGGGGCGACTACCGTTGCGCTCGGTGGTGGGGGTGGAATGGCGGGAGCAAGTGGATGACCGCCAGCGTTTCAGTGTGTCCCCACAGGGGGCGGTTACCGGCCAGACCGCGGATGAAGAGCAAAATGCCAGTTCGGTGGGTGTGTTTGCCCAGTCCGATGCCCGGCTGACGGATGCCCTGACGCTTTCCCTGGGGGCGCGTTATGACCGCCTGCGGCTGGCCATTGATGACCGGCTGGGTGCCAATTCCGGCCGCCGGGTATTTGATGAGTTTAGTGGCGTTGCGGGGCTCAGTTACCGCTGGGCCGGGCCCCATCAACTTTATGGCAATCTGGCGAGTGCCTATGAGTCACCCACCTTCACTGAGTTCGCCAATCCAGCAGGTACTGGCTTTAACCCGGACCTTGAGCCGCAGACCTCCCTCGCCAAGGAGGTGGGTATGCGGGGCTGGTTGGGGGCGCTCAGTTATGACCTGGCGGTGTTCTCCATTCGGGTACGGGATGAAATTGTGCCCTACGAGGAGGATGGCCGGACCTTCTACGAAAATGCCGGTGAAACCGACCGGGACGGGGTGGAGCTGGGGCTGGCCTGGTATCCCACGCCGGCATGGCGCCTGAGCAGTGCGCTGACGGTGGCGCGCTATCATTTTCGTCAGTTTGCGCCCCAGGGTGGTGAAGATGTCAGCGGTAATCAGTTACCGGGCCTGCCCCGGCAACAGTGGGTGAGCCAGCTGCGCTGGCAGGGCACCGGCGGGCATTACGCCACGCTGGATGGCCGCTACAGCAGTGGCTTTTATGCGGAGAACAGCAATGAGACGTGGGTGGACTCTGTCTGGCTGCTGGACACCCGGGTGGGTACCGAGCGCTGGCTGGGTCGGCAGCAGTGGGCCTTGTATGGCGGTATCCGCAACCTGACGGATACCCGGTACATGGCCAATGTGCGCATCAATGCCAATAGCGACCGGCCGCTGGCCAATCGTGGCTACTTTGAACCTGCGCCGGGGCGCACCGCCTATGTGGGGCTGCAGGTGGGTTTCTGAGGTTGCTGCCTGGCGCCGTCAGCGCAGATCATGCTGCAGGCTGCCGCCGGCGTTGCGGTAGGCTGCCTCATCCTCGAACAGGTGGCTATAGGCTGCCCGCAAGCCTGCCATGATGAAGTCGTAGGGCAGGTCTGCGTAGATGCCGTGGTCCTCGATGTACTCCATGTGGGCTTTGCCGTCGGCGGTATAGGGCTGAAATACCGAGTCGGTCCGGCCGTCGAATTCCAGGGGTTCCACCTTCATGACCTGGCACAGTCTGTGATCAAACGCCGGTGTGGCTTTGACCCACTGGCCCTCAAGGTACAGCTCGATATAGCCGTGCATGCGGAAAATATCTGACCGCAGTACTTCGATCAGCCGAGGGCTGGAGAGGTGGTTCTTGACGTCTGCCAGGCCCAGGCGGCTGGGTATGCCCACCTGCCTGGCTGCGGCGCCGAGCAGGATCGCTTTTGGGATGCAGTAGCTTTCGCCTGCTGTCAGCACATGGCTGGCGCGAAAAGTGTCCGGATCACTGCTGAACACATAGGGGTTGTAGCAGACCTCATCCCGTGCCGCCAGATACAGCGCCTTGGCCTGGCTGATGGGGTCGGGGCTGACGTTGGCCAGGGTGCGCTCGGTCCATTGGCTGACGGTTGGGTTGTCAAAGTCAAAGAAGGGCGTGGCGCGAAGGTACGGGTCCATGATGATCCTGTGGGTCTGGTTGCTACACCTTGAATCATTGCTGACCGGTGGCGGTGCCTCAATGGGCAAATGCTCCAAGTGGAATAGCCTTAAAGGCCAATTGTTCGCTGTTGAAACTGTCTTTGCCGGGTTGGGGCAGGGTGTGTGTTGAAAAGGCGGGCTATGCTTAGGATGGACCCTGTGTTGGGAGGTGGGTTCTTACTCTGGCCTGTGCTTTGGAGGTTCTTATGCAAGAGCTCATGGCATGGCTCGCCAATTATTCGCCCGGCATTGTGCTGTTGCTGGCCATCGGCGCAGCTCTGATCTTTCTGCTTAAACTGGTGGTGGAAAAGGTAGTGTCCACCCAGTTCAGCCTGCAATCCAAACAGCTTGAAATTCATTTTGCCCGCCGCTCGGCCTTTGAAGAAAAGGTTCTGGCGGAGCGTTTTGCCCTGGTGAATGGCTTGTCCGCACGCCTTGAGCAGGTGATGACTGACCTTAACCGGGCCCGTTCAGGGCAGCCGCTGCAGGAGGGGGTGATGCGGGGTAACGAGCTTGTGCCCCTGACAACGCTGTTTGTTGATCTGGAAATCCATCGGCTGCTGCTGGGGGAGGGCTTCTATGAGCTGTTCACCCGCATGGCCCAGACGGCACTGGCCACGGCGAAACAGGTACAAGCCGGTGACTCGGGGGCTTGGGAGCAACTGAGCCGGCAGTGGGTCACCTTGCGCGCCGAATTGCGGGGGGCGGCGGATGATGCGTTTGGGTTGAGCCGGATCCACTGGTGATCAGCGGTCGCTTTGGGCCAACCCCTTACCACTTTGAGGTCTTTTACAATTTAAATGTTGAATTGCAAGATTGTCCGACATAAAGTGTAGGGGTCGATGAACACCGAGGAGCTTTTTTGCCATGAATGCCAAAACCCGTGACGACCTAATACAAAAAGCGGCCGGCAACAGCGAAACCCCGCAAGCCAGCTGGAAAGACCCCAAGCGCTACATGTGGCTGCTGGGCCCTGGCTTGCCCGTGATTGGTTTTACTGCGCTGGCGGGTTATGCCATCGCCCCGAAGAAGCTGCGCGCCCTGGCCTGGACAGGTCCGGCACTGGTGCATGGGATTATCCCGGCACTGGATCGCAAGATTGGTGAGGACACCAGCAACCCGCCTGAATCAGCTGTCAAACAGCTGGAGCAGGACAAGTATTACGAGCGTATCGTCAAGGCATTCATCCCCACCCAGTACGCTATGACGTTCCTGGGTGCCTGGCTGGCCAGCCGCAAGAAAACCCCGTTATCTGACAAGATTGGCCTGATGCTGACAGTGGGCGCGGTTAATGGTATCGGTATCAATACCGCTCATGAGCTGGGCCACAAGTCCAACAAAATGAACAAACTGCTGGCCATGGCCGCACTGGCGCCCACCGGCTACACCCACTTTGTGGTGGAACACAACTTTGGCCACCATAAGCGGGTCGCTACCCCGGAAGATCCGGCTACCAGCCGTATGGGTGAGAGCTTCTGGAAGTTCCTGCCGCGTACCGTGGTCGGTGGTATCAAGTCTGCTATTGAGATTGAGAAGACGCGTCTGGCGCGCCGTGGCAAGTCCTTCTGGAGCCTGGATAACGAGCTGCTGCAGGGCTGGGCGATGACTGCTGGCTTCTTTGGCGCAACAACGCTGGTGTGTGGCCCGCGGGCGGTGCCTTTCCTGGTGGGTCAGGCTGTATACGGTGCCAGCCTGCTGGAGACGGTGAACTATCTGGAGCATTACGGCCTGCTGCGTCAGAAAGACGAGAATGGCAAGTACGAGCGCACCCAGCCAGAACACAGCTGGAACAGCAACCACATTGTGACCAACCTGTTCCTGTATCAGCTGCAGCGCCACTCAGACCACCACGCCCATCCGACCCGCAGCTTCCAGGCCCTGCGCCACTTTGAAAAGGCACCGCAACTGCCTGCGGGTTACGCGTCCATGTTGCTGCCGGCCTACCTGCCCAACAAGTGGTTCGAGATGATGGACAAGCGGGTGATCGAGCATTACAAGGGCGACCTGAGCAAGATCAACTGGGACCCTGAGCGTAAAGAAGAGCTGATGGCGAAGTATGCCGAGTTCGCTGCGGAAGTGGCTGCCAAGGCGGCTGCTGAGGTTGCTGAAGAGGCTGAGCAGAACGCTGCTGCCTGAGTGTTCTTGTAATACCCTTCCTGGCCCGTCAATTTGACGGGCTTTTTTGTTTTTGGAATTGAGGATGGCCCCTGCGGGGCGGGTTAGTCACCCTCACCCTAACCCTCTCCCCTCAAGGGAGAGGGGACTTGAATACCGCATGATCTACGCTGACACGGCCCTAACCCTCTCCCCTCAAGGGAGAGGGGACTTGATTGTGCAAATTGGCGGGATATCGTGGCTGGGCTCGTGCTGCCCCTCTACTTAGCAACGCGGCATCCGGGACGCGGAGCGGGGGCAACTACATCCTTCTCACAATTTAAATCCGATCCGATTAAACTGTCCGCCATCTCAATTACCACGCCCTGTGAGGTGAACCATTAACGCCGACCGTACCGACCACCGTCTGGTGCCAGCCTTTTCTGTTCTGGCGGCCCTCTACCTGGCTCAGGGCCTGCCCTCTGGGTTGTTTGCCCATGCTTTGCCGGTGTTCTGGCGGGAGGCGGGGGTGGATCTGGTGTGGATTGGCGCCATCAAGCTGCTGGCGTTGCCCTGGGTGCTCAAGGTGTTCTGGTCTTCGGCCATGGATCGCAGCCTGTTGAACGGCACCAGTGCGGGGCAGTGGATTACCCGGCTGCAATTGCTGGCGGCCGCTTTGCTGGTGCTGCTGGCCTGGCAGGGGCTGACGCCGGCGGGCTGGGGGGTGTTTGCGGTATTGCTGTTGATTCTGGGGCTTAACCTGCTCATGGCGACACAGGACATTGTCACCGACGGGCTGGCGGTGCGCTGGATACCGGCACGTTGGCGGGGGCTGGCCAATAGCATTCAGGTGGGTGGCTACAAGGTGGGCATGTTGGCCGGTGGCGCCGGGCTGTTGATGCTTTCAGGTAGCTGGGCAACGGAGCAGGTGGTGCTGGGGCTGGGCGTTCTGCTGTTGCTGTTGGTGTTGGTGGTGCGCTGCTTCCAACCGCTGATGGCACCTCGCGCTACACCGTCCGGTTACCGCAGTGCCGGTCTGATGGATGCGTTCTATGCCTTTATCAGTCGGCCCGGCATGCTGATCTGGCTGCTGGTATTGCTGAGCTACAAAGTGGCGGATGCCATGGGCTCCGGGATGATGCGCCCGTTGCTGACGGATCTGGGCTGGAGTCGGCCAGAGATTGGCCAGTTTACCCTGGTGGGTACCTTGGTGGGCTTGCTGGGCGCCGGAATGGGGGGCTGGTTATTTCTGCGCCTGGGAGGTTGGTGGAGCCTGTTGCTGGCGGGGGTGGCGCAGGCTGTGTCTATTGCTGCCTGGGTGCTTATCGTCTGGAGGGAACCAACGCTTGTGCTGGTGTACAGCATCGGCCTGTTTGAACAATGGGCGGATGGCTGGTCAACGGTTGCCCTGTTTGCGGTGATGATGAGCTTTTGCCGGGAAGGCTGGGAAGGTACGGATTACACCATTCAGGCGTCCTTGCAGGTGGTGTCTGCCGGTGTGTTAGGCCTGCTTGGCGGGGTGATTGCCCAGATACTGGGTTATGGCCAGCTGTTTGTGCTGGCGGGGCTATTGGGGGCCGGTGTGCTGGTGCTGATGGTGCGCTATCGTCCGTTGTTGCCTGATAATCTGAGTTAGGGCTTAAATCGACTCACTTTAGTCGTCTAAATGAGGTACCAGCCGATGTTCTACTACGCTTTGAAAGTCGTCGTCACTGCAGTATTGGTCGTTCTCATTTCTGAAATCGCCAAGCGCAGTTCGCTATTCGGCGCGCTACTCGCTTCGGTGCCTTTGACTTCCGTACTGGCGATGCTCTGGTTATATCTGGACACAGGCGATGTGGAGAAGGTCAGTGCCCTCGCCAGCAGTGTGTTCTGGCTTGTGCTGCCATCACTTGCATTGTTTATCGCGTTGCCTCTGTTGTTGATGCAGGGTGTTCATTTCTTCCTTAGCCTGGGGATATCTGTTGTGGTCACAGCCCTCTGTTATGGAGCAATGGTGATGGTTCTGCGCCACTATGGAATACAGCTCTAGTTCGACTTCCCTTGAGTTTATACACTTCTTTCTGCAGCTTTCTGGTTAAAAACTATACTGTGGTTATGGGTTGAGGTGTTCGCCTCGCCCTTTTTAGGCCCCTGTTTGTCGGTTCGCCAGCCGAATTCCGCAGTGTCTGGTCCGTCTTGCTGTTCATGGAGCCGAGCGGCACAGCGCACAATGTTGCCTGATCGCCCCTTTGGTGGGAGCGCCTGAGAAACTGCCTGCGATTAGTTCGCCAAGGCTGTTCGGTGGCGCCCCGATTGATGACTGTAGGGAGCATGACCGTGACTGCACAATTCCGGAATCTGGTGTTTGAGGGTGGCGGTGTCAAAGGCATCGCCTATGTGGGCGCCATGCAGGTTTTGGCCCAGCGGGGGATATTGCCCCATATCCTGCGGGTTGGGGGCACCAGTGCGGGGGCGATTAATGCACTGGTTTATGCCTTGGGGTATGACCTTAAGACTCAGCAGCAAATCCTTGATTCTACTGACTTCAGGGATTTTATGGATAGCGCCTTCGGGTTTATCAGGGACTTCCGCCGGCTGTGGAAGGAGTTCGGCTGGCACAAGGGGGACTTCTTCAGTGACTGGGTTGGCGGGCTGGTCAAAGACCGGCTGGGTAAGTCCGGTGCTACCTTCAGTGATCTGCACAAGGCGGGCCTGCCGGATCTGTTTGTGGTGGGTACCAACCTGTCTACGGGCTATTCGGAGGTGTTCTCCCGCGAGCGTCACCCGACTATGTCGTTGGTGACGGCGGTGCGCATCAGTATGTCTTTGCCGCTGTTTTTCCGTGCCAAGCGGCTGGGTGCCGAGAATCAGGTATTCGTGGATGGCGGTGTGATGTTGAACTACCCCGTCAAGTTGTTTGACCGCGAGCGCTACATTGACATGGTGAATGACCCCGCCGCTGCCCGGGCGGTGGAATACTACAACCGGGAGAATGCCCGTTTTCTGCTGGCCAGGCCGGATCGCAGTCCCTATGTGTATAACCGGCAAACCCTGGGCCTGCGGCTGGATACGGAAGAGGAGATCGGCCTTTACCGTTATGATGAGGCGCCGGTCAGCAAGGCAATTTCGACCTTTCCCATTTATGCCCGTGCCCTGGTGGGTGCGCTATTGCAGGTTCAGGAAAACCAGCATCTGCATGGGGATGACTGGCAGCGCACGGTATACATCAACACGCTGGATGTGCGGACAACGGACTTTAATCTGTCCGCTGCCAAGAAGCAGGCGCTGATCGAGCAGGGCATTCTGGGCACGGAGCGCTACTTTCAGTGGTTTGAAGACCCCGCTGAAACCCCGGTCAACCGTGTGCCGGTTGAGCATTTTGAACCTCAGCCGCTGCTCTCCCGGGGTGATCGCGGGCCGGAAGTGGTCAGGCTACAGGGTCGCCTGAATCGTTGCGGTGCCATGCTGCGGCCCGACGGTGACTACGGCCCGGCAACCGAGCGGGGGGTGCGTTACGCTCAGGATTGCGCCAGGCAAACCCAGAGCGGGGTGGCGGATGGCCTGTTGTGGTCATGGCTCGCCACGCTGCAGGAGCCGTTTCCTTTGCTGGATACCAATGGCGTCGCTTTTATCGCCGTAGAGGAATCCGGCGGGCTGGCCTATTACGATGCCCATACCCGCTGGCCCCATTTTCCCGGCGAGGCCAGCGGTATCACCATTGGATTGGGCTATGACCTGCGCTGGAACAGCGAGGCTGATTTTTTGGCGACCTGGGGGGATATTCTGCCCGCCAAGGATCGGGATGAGCTGATCAAGGATATTGGCAAGGCGGGCACGGCTGCCCGTGCGAACACCCTCAAGAAACAGGGGCTGAGCATTCCTTTCAAGGCAGCCTGGCAGGTGTTTGTCGCTAAGACCTTGCCCCGCTACTACCACGAAACCAAATCCATCTACCCCTCACTGGATCGCCTACCGCCTATGGCCCGCGCGGTGCTGGTGAGCCTGGTGTTCAACCGGGGTACCTCCCTCAACGGCGAAACCCGCCGGGAGATGAAAACGATTCAGACTCTGCTGGCCGAGGCTGACCAGCTGTTGCCAGACAAAACCGCGGCCAAAGCCGTGCTAGTGCGGGTTGAGGATGAAATTACCAGCATGCAGCGGCTTTGGTCTCCGAGTTCAGGGTTGGTCAAACGCCGGCAGGCGGAAGCCAACCTTTGGCGGGAGGCCCTGGCCAACTGGTAGCATCCAGCAGTGCTTTTCATGGTGACAGGTCGTACTCAAGTCGGGGTGGGTAAAGGGTCAGCGGCCCTGGCTGATTGCACCTTACGGATAGGGACAGGTCTATCAGGGTATGGCTGGGGGCGACCGGCGGTACAAGCCCTGGGCGAAGGTCGACGAGCAGGTCGTCCTGGTGAGGCTGGACCGCTAGCATCTGCTGGCCCAACTGAATGCCGGGTACGGTATCGGCGCCTTTACTGTCGCCCTGTGGGAGCAGGGCAGCGATGGCCGCGAAGCCGTCATCCTCCTGGGTGTGTCCCCAATGGCCGCCGGCCACGGCTTTGCGGGTCAGCAGATGGGCGCCGTCCCGGGGTTGCAGGTGCCACATCAGCCGGCCTTCCGGCACCTCCATCACCAGCCAGTAGTCCCCGGGCTGCAGCAACTGGGTGTCCTGCAGCGTGCAGCGTAAACGGCTTAGCCCGCGGGGTTGCAGGCCATCAAGGCCGGCACGGGCCAGAACCTCCGGGTACGGCATGCCGTCATGGTCCTCATGCAGGGTCAGCCGGGCTCGGCTACCGGGCGCGAGTGAGGAGATACAAAGCATCAGGCGGTCAGCCAGTATGGGCTCGTCGAGGATGAGACGGCTGGCCCATGGCTGCTGTGGTGATACCCGCAGTGCTTTTGCCGCAGCTGGTATCGGTGGGGGCGGGGCGCCCGCCGCCGCACTGTTGCCGGTGCGGGCTGCAGCCTTGGCTGCCTTGCCAGCCAGGGTCAGCTCGGCGCGGTGCATAATGGCGTTCCCAGGTACCTGCAGGGTCATGGCTTGGGGCGCGTCTGTGGCGGCATCAAAGCGCAGTACTTGTTTGGCCAGTCCTTCAGGCAGGGACTCACGTACCAGGTGATAATCCACCGCGAAGGCCGAGATGTTCATTTTCAGGGGGGCATCGTTTTCCATCACCAGCCGGAGTTCCAGAGTGCCCGGCAGCAGGGCGGGGGTGGGTGACCCGGTATTGAGTTTGTCCACATAACGGTCCACCACCTTCTGCAGGGTATCTCGAAAGACCTGGTTCAGGTGGGTGGTTTGGTACAGGGTGAAGTTACCCGGCAGGAACAGGGGTGGCTCCCCCAGAGCGGGCAGCTCGATCCCCAGCCGCAGGCTCTCCGGGCCGGTGGTCAGGTTAACCTCGGCAATATTGCCGCTGCTGATACTGTCATGGCTGCCGCTATTCTCCAGCCGTACGATAAACTCCATGGCTTCGATACCCAGCTCGCCAGGTGGCAGGGTGTTGTTCAGTCCGCTAATCACGACGTTGCCCCTGACTTGCCCGCCCCTGTTTAGCCTTTCCAGTCGGGAGTCGTATTCCAGTACGCCGGGTGCGTGCTTGCTTTCAACCATGCCGCGCTCAAACCTGGCGGCGGGTGCGGCACTCGTTGTGGTGGCTTGCATCATCAAATAGTGGTGGAAATGGCTATGGAAGGGTTCTTCAGTGATGACGTCGCCGTCTGTTCGGTACAGCTGGGTCATTTTCCCCTGTACATGGATACTGTTCTGGTAGCGGATGCTGCTTACCAGCCGTGGTACCGACAGGCTGATACGAGCACCTTTGCCGCCGGGTATGTTGGTGACAATGGCCCGCTCCGGCGCATTGCTGGGTACCGCGTTGAAGGTGTAGTGATCTGGCCGCAGGGCCAGCGTGCATTGGCTGGTAAAGTGGATACCCTCCGCAAGCCCCCCGGTGGCCAGCTGCAGGGTGCAGACCTGGCGGAAGCGGCGACCAGGGCCGTTATTGCTCTGGGTGATAAGCCATTCACCGGTGCCAGCGCGGGCAGTGCCGGCAATGGGCGTCAACTGGGTGACCTTCATCGCTAACGCCTTATGATGGGGTGGTTGATGTTGAGGGTGTTCAGGCGACTGTCCAGATTGGCCGAGGTGGTCTTCAGCTGGCGCATTTCGGTATTGAGGGCGTTGACCTGCGACACGTCCGCCTTACTGGCCAGCTGACCGTTAAGCTGGGTGACCTGAGTGTTCAGGTTGTTATTCTGGGTTTGCAGGTTGCGTAGCTGGGTGTTCAGGGTGTTGAGCTGGCTGGCCTCCACTTTGCGCCCCAGCTGCTGATCAAACCCGGTGATCTTTTGATTGAGCTGGCTCTGGTCCCGCTGCAGATCAATGACCTGCTGGTTGAACTTGGCCAGATCCGCCAGGGTGGCCCGCTCCGCCAGCTGCTGGTCAAACCTGCCAAGGCGGCCATCCTGGCTCTTGTTGGTGTCTTGCAGTTTGCTCAGGTCGTTGTCGATCCGGTTGACCCGTTCGACGTCGGCTTTCTGTTCAACGGTCTTGCCCAGATTGGCCAGGTCCCGCTGGGTTAGCTCGTGGGCGCTCTTGAGGTCGTCAAACACCTGCGTATCCACTTTGCGGTCAAAGCGGGTGTCGATGCCCGCCAGTTGCCTGGACAGATCCTTGCCCAGGCGGTTGACCCGTTCGTCAAGTTGTTCGAAAGAGGTCAGGTTGGCTTTCAGGTCCAGTTCACGGCTGACATCACGGGCCCAGCTTTCCAGTTTGCCGGCGGTAGCTGAAAGCTCTTTGAGCTGATTTTCCAGGGCTTTGTTGAGTTCAGTCAGCTGGCTCAGGCTGGCCTTGTTTTTCAGTTCGCCACTCAGTTCATTGAGCTGGCCGCTAAGGCGGTCTTGCTGTCGTTCCAGTGTGTCCAGTTGGCCCTTCATATCCGCTATGCCAAACTGCCCGAGGATATCTGCCATACGCTCCTGCACACGGCTGTCCAGTGTTTGCGTCAGGGAGTCCCGCAGGCGTTCTGTCAGCCGGCTTTCGGTGTTGTCCAGTTGATCGCGGGTCACAACGGATTTTTCCAGCTGCCCGAGCCGGTCCTGCAGATTCCCCAGTTGCTCGGTATCGAGCATGCCCGTTCGGCTACCCAGGCTTGGGCGGTCAACCTCCAGCGCAGTGAACAGTCCCCCGTTGCTGCGCAGCGTTTTGCCTGCGCTATCCAGGCCAGTTACCAGGGCGAGGCGCTTGTCAGCGGGGAACTGCTCCAGTCCGGTTTGCAGGAAGCTGCTCAGGGTGTCTGAGGCAAAGGTCTGCCCCAGCTGCTTGCCTGCCAACCCCTTCTGGACATTGACGAACAGGCCAATACGGCGGGTTACATCCGCCAGAATCAACCCGCCATCCCGCCTACCTGCCCCGACCCCTTTGAGGCTGTCCAGCAGGGTGCTTTCTTCCGCCAACACGGCGCTGAACAGCCGGGCCCACCGGTATAACCAGTTACGCTGGGTCAGTTGTATCAGGCTCATGGGCACCCCGGTGCAGGGCTGGCCGGGAGGTGGCGTGAGATAGGCAAAAATGGTGACGGGAATGGGTATCCAGTCCTCGGCACCGGTGACCGGGAAGGGTTGTAACTCAGGATCGCCGTGTTGGCGATAGAACACATCGATGGCTTCCCGCAGGGCCTGATGTTCATCCCGCCGATAAAGGCGCACCAGGTTTCGCAGCGCGGTGCTGACAGCCGCGGTGCTGTCTGCCTGGCGAAGGCCTGCGAGGGCATTGACCAGGCTGGCCTGCTGGCCAGCATCCAGGCGTGTGCTCAGCGCAGGAAACAGCTGGACCTGGCACATGCCCTGATGATCAGTGTGCAGCGTCAGGGCGCTGGCACTTTGGCGGCGCAGGCCCTGACGCCCGGCCAGCACACCCCAGCTGGTCACCAGGGTCACCTGGGTGTCCACCACAGCCTGGCCCCGCTGGTTAGTAACCTGTATCAGTACAGACTGCGCGTGCCCCAGCCAGACCTCATCGGGGATTGCCCGCAGCCACAGTTGGTAGTGGTTGGCAGGGGAGCGGGCTTCCAGTTGCGCCAACCTTGCGGCGAGGGCCTCGATACTGAGGGGAGCATCACCGGATGACTGGACTAATGGGCTGTTCATGGCCTGATTCCTTGCTGGCTCATCACGGATCAGCGTGGAAGCGCACCCAGAACGCCGGAAATCAAGGCAACATCCGCCTTGGACTTAACCGTGTCATCGAGGGCTTTCACGCGGGTATCAAATTCCACCAGTTTCTGGGTGACCCCGAGAATCGGGCCATCTTCAGCCATCAGCTCGGTTTTGAAAGCCACCTGATCCCGCTGGACCTCGGTTTTGAGGCTGTTGCTGGCCTCTGTTAGCTTGGTATCCACGGCACGGGTTAACTCTTCCTTGACCTTGCCTGCTTCAGCGTTGGCTCGGGAGCTGCTCTCTGCCGTGATCTCAAAACCGGCGGCTTTGGTTTCTGCGCCCGGACTCATGTACTGGGCATACAGCATGCTGGTTTGCATCTGTGAGCCGTAGCGGATGGCCTGGACAACCTCCTTGGTGGCGGGTGGGGGCGTGGTGGCAAATTGCAGGGAACCCATAGCTTCGTTGACCGCAATCAAGTAGCGCTGCTGGCCCAGTACACCCTTGCCCACCAGACTGTCGTTAACCTCTTTGACTGCGCGGCTTACAGACGTGCTCACTTCGGCGTCAATGAGGTTACGGAATCTGTCTGCCAGAGGCGGCGTGATGGTTGGCAACACGGCGAGGTAACCCAGGTGGTACCAGGGGCCAATCCAGTCCCGGAAGGTCACCTGGATACTGGCCGTGGCCAGGGCGCCGTCGGCGGTGATGGGTGAGCTGTCCGGCTTCAGGAAGGCCATCACAGTCGCGCGGTAGTCACGCCAGCGGTTGATAAAGCTGGGGGTAAAGGTTGTGGCGACCCGGGCGGGCTTTTGCAGGTAGTAGGTATCCACATACTTCTGCAGCACAGGCGCAGAGGTTTGCTGTCGGTCATAGGCCTGGTTGATGGCCAGGTAGGCGTTGTTCAGCACCGCATCCTGGGGGGTGGCAGCCTGCAGCATAAAGTCGGCAATGGAGCGGTTATTGTTGGCAACCGGGCGGGTGGACAGGAAGTTGGAGATTTCCTGTTCTTCCTCCTCGGCAAAGTTCTCGGCATGGTCGGAGCGGATCAGCACCTGCGCGACGCCCTGAGCATTCACCTGCACGGAGATGGTCTGGTCGCCTGCACCACCGCGGCTGGTGAACCCAGGTGCGGCCTTGAGGTTACCCCAGACGGTGACAAAGTCGATCCATGGCCGTGTTGCAGGGTTTGACAGATCAAGGGTCTGGTCGTCTGTCAGTCCCATGATGGTGGCGGTGATGGTGCCCCGCTGGCCAATGGCAAAGGTGCTGTGTTCGGTGGCCAGGTCCAGCCGGTAGAAGCGTGATCTCAGGGCGGTATGGATCTTTTTAGCTTCCTCGGTGATCTCCACCATGCCTTCAACCTGGTTTTCCAGGGTCTCCAGCCGTGTGTCCAGTGCGTTGATCTGGATCGTAAGGCTGTCTTCCACCCCTTTGATCAGGCCATCGACCTCCTTGAGCATGTCGTTCCAGTCATCAGCGCGGATCAGCTCGCCATTATTACGTTTGAACTTGTCGTGTAGGGTTGGCATGGTCAGAGTCCTCGTTTCAGGGTTTCATCCACGGCCAGGAGCAAGCGCACACCGGCGGGCCGCACGCGCTGACAGGACTGCCAGACACGGTCAAGGATAATGGGGTCAATGCGCTCGTCCGGCTCCAGGGTGGCAAGGCGAACCGTGACCGTCAGGGGTTGCGGTGGGTACCACAGGAACCACACCCGGGCCGCGGGGTTGAAGGCAAATACGCTGTTGTCCTGTGCCATTTGCAGGGCCTTCAGATAGCGGCCTTCGAACGGCGCTTTTGCCTGGTCGGGGGCGGGCAACAGACGTCCCTCGCAGCTCCAGGCGGGGGTAATATTGGGTGTTGGCAGTGTCTCCGGTTCCCGTTGCAGGTAGCGCCACCAGGACCTCCCGGTAGGTAGCATGGGGGGTGTCGCCGCGCCGCCATCCACCACGCGGATAGGGTCAGGTTTGTAGCGTGTAATGGGCGTGGCTGGTATGGCATCAGGGTCCGGGGTGAATGCGGTGCCATCAAAACTGCCCAGTACGGCGTGGGTGCTGGCGGTCCAGAGCATGCAGTGTACCGGGTCCTGAGGGGGCACGTTGGCCCCGTCTGTGTAGCTGACAAAGCCGGTATGGCTGGGGGGGGTGACAGACTGCCACTGCCCAGTGTCCCGATGGTAGCGCCAGAAGGTGGGCTGGCGCGGGTCCATCTCCGGGCGTGGCAGGCGCACCAGTGTTTCGTCCTGTAGCTGGAACCAGTCCACCTCATTGAACATGAACAGGCCATGGTCGGTGGCAAACCAGAGCTGGTGACGGGCATCCCGGTAAATGTTGTGTACGGTAGCCTCCGTCAGTGCCGGCATGGCCAGCAACAGGGTGGTGAAGGTGCGACGCTGTTCATGGGCACGATAGCTGGCAATGCCCTGGTCAGTACCAAACCACAGGGCCATATCCGGCCCCCGTTGAATGGCGTTGACCGGCGGCAGCTCGATACTGCCTGCGGCTGGCAGCGCATCCTGCGCGGGATCAAAGGGGTCCCAGTCCTGGTGACCGTCATCCACGCCTTCTCTGGCCAAATAGAACCAGCGTTGCTGCAGCGGGCGGTAGAGGAATACGCCGAGTTCGCCACCGAACAGCAGGCTGCCATCGGTGTCGGTGGCCACACAGTAGAGGGTGGTTTCAGTTTCTGGCCGTGCACCCAGCCCGACGTAATGCAGGCTGCCATCGTCAGGGTCCAGGCGGGCGCTGCCGAGTGCGGTGGCAGCCCACCATCCCCCTTGGTCATCACGGCAGAGGTGATGCACGCCGTCACTGTCCAGATCATCCGGCGCAATGGTAAACGCGGGGCCGCCTTCGGCCTGGGTATCCAGTTGGGTCAGCCCCTGTTCGGTGGCAATCCATAATTGGTGACCACTGGCATGAAGATGATGGATACGGGGCAGGTCACTGAACAGGGCGCTCCAGCTCTCGCCATCGCTCCGCCAGAGGGTGCTTTGCGGGTCACCGGTGGCCGCCCAGATAAAGCCGTCGTCTGTGCTGGCAAGTGCCACCACCGCTTCATCCAATCCGCCGCTTTGCCAGGGGCCTGGAGCGGTGGGATTGGTAGGCGCCAAATCCGCAGGCGGTGTGCTGCTGACTGACAAGCCGTTGGGGCCGCCCAGCCAGCTCTGGTAGTTGGGGGTGAGGGCCAGCGCCTGACCGGGTGCCAGAGTGCCGGGATAGTAGATACCCCTGCCGATTCCGGTGAGGGGATCAAACTGCTCGATGATCGGGTCCTGGGTCGGGTCAATGCCCGGCTCACTGCTATCGACACCCCCGATAATGATGGTGGGGGTGCAGGCAAAAAGACCGTCATTGTTCAGCTGCCAGCGCATCAGCGGCCCCACCTTTTCATCCGGGTAGCCTTTGGGCTGGGCCGCCTGCCAGTGGGGCGTTGCGGCGCCACTGAACTCTTCAATGGTGAAGGGCCGTTCCCGCAGGCCAGCAGGGGCTTCCGGGTCAAGATGGGGCAGGCTGGCGCGGGTCATGGTACGCAGGGCGCTCAGGGTACCGACACCGCCTTTGTACAGTTGCACGATGTGACGTACCCGTTGTCGAAAGGCCTCAACCCGTTCTTTGTCCTTCAGGGGCTCGCGCCAGGGGAACAGGTCAAGCATGCTGGCCAGCCGGGGCAGGTCCTGCAGATAGGGGTGCTGGTGAAGGGCCACATCCTGCAGCTGCATGGGGCCCATGTTGCGGCGCGCCCGGTCCTTGCTTACCCAGCGGCTGTACAGGGCGCTGTCGGCATAACCAAACCAATGGGCTTGCATGACATCGCTGCTAAGCCGGCTGACATCGTCCAGCAGCCCCCCTGTGGCCAGAACAAAACTAAGTAACCAGTCCTCCTCATCCAGGCCCACTTCGGGGCGATAGAGGACGGGAAGCTGGGTCAGGATGCGCTCGGCGGAACTCATGGGTCAGCCCTCCACCTGAATGACGAGGGTGTTCAGCAGCAACCGCTCGCCATGTCCAATCTGGTAGTGGCTGGAGGGGTCATGCAACACAACACTGAGGCCGGAGGCCTGGCTCAGGAAGGCCTGGAGCTGATAGGGCGCAATATCGGCCGGGTTGGGCAGTGGGCCCGGGGCATTGTCATGATCGCTCAGCAGCACCGGTGTCCGGCCCGGCAGGGGCAGTATCAAAAGGAGTTTGCCGAGGTTGAGTGTTCGCTTCGCCTGTGCCTCGGCATCGCCTGGCGCAACAGGTTCGCTGGCAAGATCATTCAGGTAAGCCAGGGCCTGGCTGAGCGCATTCTCGAGCTGGCTCTGTACCGGTATGTCGGCATTTGCGGGGAAACTGATGACCAGATCAAGCTCTGTGGGCAGATTGGGGTCGGCGATGGTGAGTTCCCCCAGCACGGTTGGGCTATCGGCCAACTCTATGATGCCTGCGGCCGGATCCAGCAGGTTGGTGGCGGTGTTGTTCACCATCGCCATCGCGTGGTCGATATGGACATCCACCACATGATCGACGGCCAGAATACGGCCCACCAGCTGGTTAAGGCTGGCGTCTTCCCGGGTGGGTAGTTGCTCAAAGTAATCGCTGATGGCTTTGCGGACCTTGGCATGGGCTGCCCGCAGGTCGGCTTCCACTACCTTGTCGGCCGTTTTGAGGCGGATGGCCAGATCAAGACTGCGGGGCGTCAGTGGGGCGGCAAGAATCACCCGCACCCCGGCGGGCCGTGTCAGCTCCAGCTCCTTGCGCAATTGTTCCAGGCGTTCAGGTGACAGGTCTTCACCGTGCGGGGTGATGGTCACCAGTCCAGGCACTGCGTCATCAAAATCCGCTGTCAACTGGTTACGTGCCAGCACTTGTCGTAGCGCGCCGTCGGTGGCTTTTTCACTGCCATGGAGGAAATTCTTGGCACGCGTCCGCAGCTCTTCATCGGTTTCATCCGCCCGGGCGCGTTGGGCAGGGCCCGGGTTGGTAACCTGGCTGATGCCGGCAATGGGGATGCTGAGCAGGGTGAGGGTGTCTGCCTCTACGGGTTCGTTACCCGGTTCAAGGTCCCGGGCAGTGACGCTGATGGTATTCTGGTTTTCCGCCATGGTGACGGTTTCGGTGGTTTCATATTCGTAGCGCACCTGGTCATCCAGCACCCGGGTACCGGCTGGTACGGTGATGTTGCCGCGGGCGCCCTTGCTGCGCGAGAGCCTGATGGTGGCGGTGGGGCGGGTGCCTTTGATGCGCTTGATGTCCAGTAGCGAGACCACTTTGTCGAGGGCACTACCGGAGGCGCTGTCGATAAATCCAGCGTCGTAGACCGCCTGGAGCTGGGCATACAGGCGGCCAATCTCCAGCGCGACGGACTCCGCCAGGGTGCGGGTTACACTGCCTACCTGCAGATCAGTAAGGGAGGGTTTGGTGTCTTCCCGCAGATAGTTGATATGAATCAGGGTGCCGGGCTCCGGTGGCTGGTCCAGATTCAGCCAGCTGAGGGTTTGTTTGTCGGCTTCCAGTTGATAATCGGTGCCCGCTTTGAAGGTGACGGTGTCACCGTTGCGGGTGCCGTACACGGAGACAATTTTCTGGACCGGGGGCTGGTCCAGAAAAAATGCCTGCTGTTCTCCCGCAGCCGGGAAGGGGTGTGCTTCTGCGGCAACACCTCCCACCATGGTCGTGAGCAGGTTATCGAGCACTTCCGGGTATTTGCGTCTTCTGAAGCTCACAGGTTTACTCCTTGCAAACACAGGCTCCAAGGGGCTTTCAGCCTGGGTGCCCTTGGGTTAATGGGTTGGATCGGGTGTCCTACAGGGCCAGGGTGAAGGGCCCCAGATCCAGTACCTCACTGTCATTTACCGGTTTCACCCTCACCATCAGATTGATCTGGCTAGGGTGGCCGGGCTGGTCACTGACGCTGACCTCAACAATTTTTTCTATTCGGCGCTCCTGCTTGAGGCTCTCGATCACGTAGAGCTTGGCAAGATTGCGGGTGGTGTCGGTGCGCTTTTCACCAATCAACTCGGGCAGCCGCGATCCAAACTCCGGATGACCGAGGCCCGCCAGCTCACCTTTCTGGGTCAGCAGGCGGATACTGATGGCCTGGGCCAGGTTGTCCCGGTCGTTCACCGTGGCAAAGTCCCGTACCCGCACGCTGCGGCGACCCACCACGTCACGGTGTTGCTGGTGGCGTGCGCGATAGATACTCAAGGCGCGACTATCAATCCGCCGCAGGGCGAGATCGGTCAGCAGTTGCTGGTTAACCTTCTTGCGACTCATCACTAGCCCCCCACCAGTACAGTGGACACGGCGATCACTGACCCTACCGGCGCGTCGGCGGGATCGTTACAGGTGTTGGCGGTATCACCCATGCGGGCCACCGCCTTGCCGTTGATAAACACGGAGCTGCTGCCCATCATCACTTCGCCTTCATCCGCCGGCTGGTTCTGGAAGTTGCCGCCTGCAGGGATGTGGGATGGGCTGTTGCTGGCCTTGCTGCCTTCGGTTGCTGCGGGCTTACCCTGGATGTTCACGTCATCACTCAGCTCGTCACCCAGTTCGCCTACAAAGGGGCTGGGCAGGGGCGTAGGAACAGGGCCACCGGGGCTGGGGATCATCACGATGTGTGTGTCCACCCCGACTATCCTGTCACCCTGTTTTGCTGCCGGACTTCCCATACGTGTTCCTCAGTTGAGATTAATGGCGCTGCCTTTGATGGTGGCATCGCCAGAGGCTTCCGCTTCAATATTGGTGCCTTTGAGCTTGAGGTCGCCGCCGGCCTCCAGCGTCAGGTCTTTCTGGCTGGCCAGGGTGACGGCGCCGTCGCTGTCGATGGTGAGGGTTGCACTGCCGTCTCCCACATCGAGGCTGACCACCGGGTCATCGTCCTGCAGTAGCAGTGTCAAACCGCTGCCAATCTGAAGTTTCACGGTGGCCGTGTCGTTACTGCTCACCACCAGTTGCACGCCCTCGCCATCGCCGGCGCCGAGGGGCAGGTGGCAGACCAGCTGGCCATCGTCATTGGTAGGTGGTGTGTCTTCGTCGTTATAGAGGCTGCCGGTGATGACCGGGCGGTTGATGTCGCCGCAGATAAACTGCACCAGCACCAGATGATTCTCCGCGGGGATACCGGCCAGCCCCATACGGGGACTGGCTACGGGCACCTTGTTGAGTACTGTGTCGGTATCCTGCAGGCGCACGGTGCAGGCATAGGTGTCCGGGTGAATGTCCTGCACGATGGCCAGCATGGCGCCCTGGTGAGCAGCCAGTTCCTGGCGTACCAGTTGCCGGACAAGTTGCAGCAGGGCTTCGGGGTGTTGGGTCATGGCGGTCATAACAATCCTCCCAGTGCGCTCAGCAAGGCGCCGGCATCGGGCAGGTTGCCCGCATCACTGACGGTGAGTTCCACCTGCCAGCCCAGCCGGTGGGTAAATTGGTGAGTGGCCGCCAGAATCAGCAGGCTCCGCTGGCCATCCGGCAGTCCTGCCAGTTTGACGACGGCACCCGGTCGCAAACCCGGCACGCCGGGTACGGTCAGGGTGCTGGTGGTGGTGGCACGGTGTGCAGCCAGCGTTGCGGCCATATGGGCTGAGGCCAGATCACCGGGGGCACTCAGGTTGCCGTGGCGATAGAAGCGCTGGGGCAGGCCGTCACCGCCACTGGCTTGGTTGGGTGCCGGCTGTTTGCGCAGCACATAGCCTGAGTCATCCCGGGCGCCACCGGTTACGGTGATGGCGCCGCTGTGGGCTGCGCGGTCCCAGAGTGACATCTGGATAACATCTTCGCCCAGGGTGTAGGTGTGTACGGATGTCTGTTGCTCCAGCTGATTGGCCAACTGGACCTTGTCATGCTCATCAACCCACAGGCTGTAACCCCGTAAACGGGCTTGCTCCGCCATATGCTGCCAGCCGCTCCAGGCATCCATGATGACGGTTTGCCGCAGCTTGTCATCCGCACCCGTGATCCGCTTTTGCAGGCTGGCGCCGGCTTGCTGGGCAAGATTTTCGATGATGTCAGCCACTGACATATCGGTCATACTCTGGTTCACCCGCAGGCTGGCCAGCAGATGGCTGGCGTTGCCAAGGCGGTAGCGCCGGGTGCCATCCACCCGCTGTTCAATACCAATCACCCGGCCTTTGAACAGGGCCTGCGGGCCGCCATTCATGCCAAGGCCGAGCGACACCTTGTCATCGACTTCGGCAGTCGGCGTATGGCGAGTCTGACCGATAACCAGCTCCACGCTATCCACGCCCGGCGCCATACACAGATGGGCGCGTAAACTGACCAGACACTCCACCCAGTCCCGCTGGCCTTCACTACCGCCCAGCAGGCTGCTGGCCGCATCCGCGAGGCCGCCGAGCCCGCCGCTTTCGCTCTGGCTGGTAATGGCCAGGCTGACACTGGGTACCAGCAGGCCGCTACCGCTGGCTGAGGTGAAGGGCAGGTCGATCATTCCGGCGCCTCATTCTTGGATTCATGCCAGGTGAGGAATTTGGGGACGCCGCAGTACTTGTCCTTGACGTCGTAGAACACCAACGGTATTGAGTCGGTGCCTGGGCCAGGGGGAACATCTACGGGGTCACCGGTAACCGGGTCGTTTACCGTGACGGTGGCATCACGTTCCAGCACAACATAAACGTGCAGATGGCTATGGAAGCTGGTGCCCGTATCATCAGCTTCCATGATGGCTTGTCCCTGTAACACGCGGGTGGGTGTTCTGCCCCAGTCCGCATGGGTTGGGTCACTGGCGTTTCGGATAGTGACGATATCTGCGCCCAGGACGTTGCTGATGCCATCTTCCGCGCCGTGACCATAGATGGCGTAGGTGATTCGCGGCGTGCCCGTACCGAAGGGATCATCATGTGCGTCACTCAGTTCGTCGTCCAGGTGTCGGATGGTTATGAAGTTCCAGCGGTCTTCGGAGTTGTCCTCTTCACTTTCTCTCATATCCCAGACATCGCCCGCCCGCATGGCATGCACCAGCTCACGGTGATCATGCCCGAAGTCAAAGGCATAGAACTGCCATTGCCCAGTGTCCTCCTCGTCATTGATATTGGATATGGTGTTGTGGCTGAACAGGCCGTTGTTGCCCTGGCCCATGTAGAGGGAGGTGCCGTAGGCATAGGGCAGGCGGTAGGGTGAGCTGCTCTTGGGCGGGTAGCCGGTATAACTTCCTGTGCGGGCGTGGGTGCCGGAGGAAATTCCAAAACCGGTTTTTCCCTCCACATGGGCATACTCCTTGAACAGGAAGTAGGCGCCCATATTGAGTGCTCCCCAGCCTGCGGATTCTCCCCAGTACTTCCAGCTCCAGCTGCGGGCCACCCCCATGCGTATGCCGCTTGCCAGCAGGCCACTGAGCGCACCAGTCGCCGGCGCGACCAAAAACCACCAGAGAAAAAACGGCACCCGTTTGTCCCAATGCCCCGCCCGATGCCATTGGCCAATGGAGTGATAATCCGGTGAGTAGGGTAAAAACATCATCCAGGTAAAGAGAAACTCGATACCGTCGTCGATGCCATCCTTGATCTTGTAATTGGACGGTTTGATGGTGGGCAGGTCCGGGTTATCGCTGCCGGTGTGCTTGGCATTGATCTGGGTGGTAATGGAAATGGTTGCCTTGAAGACATACTTCAGAATTTTTTTGGTGAGCTTGAGCGGCGTGCTGTGGGTATTAGGGCGAATGAAGTCGCCCAGCACCATGGTGACCCAGAACCAGAACTGATTACCGGCCGTTGCCTCGCTGTGATGGCCCTGGGCTGACGCAATCAGGGTGATCATCGCCTTGGGCCCGATGCCGGAGGAGTTCAGCCAGGTGCCAAATGCGCCGAGCGACTTGTAGCCATTGATGGGTTTGACTGTACCAATCTTCAGCCCCCAGTGAAGGCTGTCCCAAATGGTGTTTGCAATCTCGCCACCTTCGTGACCCGGTGAGAAACCGTCGATCATGGTAAAGACCGGGCTGGTGGCGTCATAAAGCAGCATCATGACAAACGTCAGGATTTCACAACCTATCGGGTCCACTGCATCAAAGGTGAAGTGCAATGAGCCTTTGGCAGGTGTACGACTGGTGTACTTGTCAAAAAAGAGGTCTGAGTTGTGCCATTCAGCAGAGCCCACGACCCCCGGTGGTTGAATATAAATGGGCATTTTGTCGCACATGACATAGCGCGAGTTGCCCTCGTGATCGTTCTTTATGTAGACCGAGTGTTTTTTCCACTCCACTTTCTTGGCGAGGTAGTTAGCAATCTTGGTGCCGCAGTTATCGGTATAGTGTTCGATCCGGTCACGGAGAATCTCCTCAAGCAGGCGGCGGTTATAGTAGAACAGCTTGCCGTTGGGGATGTCGGCGCTGAGCTCGGAAAAGTGATCAGGTAAATGCAATGTGGTGCCACTGATGATGGCAAATGGGAAAGGGGTTTCCTGTATGGCAATATCGCCGGTGCCGCCTGTGACAGTGGCCGCGCCGAACGCCGTCACTTCAATGGAAAGCTGGATCTGGCTGGCCGGTGCGTTGTAGCTGCCTGAACGCTGCAATGTTATGGGGGTGCCAAAGGCATCCAGAGACCATGCATCAACATTGATATTGCCGGACGGTATACCACGCATATCGAGAAAGGTGCCTTGGAAATTGCCATTGCTATCGGTGGCTACCTGCACCAGGGGGAGTGCGCTGCTCTGTGGTCCCGAAAGTTTGAGTATCACGTAACGGCCTGCTGGGACGCCACTGAGATTGCCAGTGACATGTACCCGGTCGGCGTTGTTGTCGATGCTCAGGGTCATCGTCAGTTCCGGTTCAGCCCTTCTCAGGACCGCTCTGGAACCATTGGTGAGCGGGATGTCATGAATATTGTTGACGCTGGCAATGACCTGAATCGGGCCATCAACCAGGTTGTCCAGGTTGATTCCTGACAGTGCGAAGCTGCCATCAGCTGCGACCGTCACGGTATCAAGGGGGGCGCTGTTGTTTCGCTCATCTCTGAGGGAAAGATTGACCTCTGTGCCTGCGGCAACGTCTTGTGTTTCTCCATGCAGGCTGGCGGTATGGTCATCATGAACCGTAAGCGTCAGGGTGAGTCGGGTTTCATGATTGGTGTAGCTATAAATCGTGCTTGTGTTCCGAATGACCCCATTGGGATCAGGCGCCATGCTGGTGATGGTTAGTTCATCTTCAGCGAAACCCATCCAGTTCATGTCCATTACAAAAAAATTGCCGTCTTGGTTGAGCTCACGCTGAATTACCGGAAGGCAGGCCCCAAAGCGATCTCTGACGACAACAAAACCGCGCTGGCCGCCGGGTAACCCGATACTTCCGACCGCGAGATCAAAGTCATCACCAAAGGGGGCCATTGGCTTCTGCTCGATATGGTTGATCAGCGCGCTATCCTCTAAGGCGAGGGCAAAACGGCGTTGCTGGTCGATGCGGTTACCGGCCATGTTGTTGGTGCTGACGGTTACCAGCATGGGGCCGTTCGTGAATCCCGTAAAATTCAGTCCGGCAAGTCTGAACTCCCTATCGATGACCTGGCTCTGTCGTTCCAGCGACCTGTTGTTGCTGGCATCCTGAAAGGTCACGGTGACCAGCGGCGTATTGATACGCCGGTTTTGGTTCAGGGTGCCGGTCATCATCAGGTGGTTGATATGACCAACCAGTTCAGTCAGCAGATCTTTCGCTGCGTCACCGGTTGTTGCGCTATCAACCTTAATGCGTAACCAGCCAGGCATGTTGTCATAGATATGCCTGGCCAGCGCATCAACCCGGTTGTCGCCGCTGTTACGGATACGAAACAGGGTCAGAAACGCGTGCTTGTCTTTTACGTCCGTAATTGCCAGCAACGGCAGTGACTGGCTGGACAGCAGGAAGCTGGGGTACCAGCAATAGGCATAGCCATTATCAAACCAGCGAAACTGTGAACCCACGGTGCTGCCAGCCGTTAGTGCAGGCATGACTTCAGAGATGTCTGTCAGGGTAGAAAGCACGTCCTCCACTTTGCCGAGGTAGCAATCCAGTTGCTGAAACAGGCCATCGTTTTTCACGTTCTGCAAGGCCTGATAGAGCTCACGGGCCAGGGGCTGGGTATTGAACAGGTTGATATCGATGTTCTGGTTAAGTTGGCGCTTGAGCCGTTTTACGGTCTCGATGGCCAGGGTGCGTCGGCGTCTGGATTTGGCGGATATATGGGACGGCAGGGCTTGCCACGCGGTGATCAGGTCATCAAGCATGGCGCTTAACTGCTGGGTGAGAAACTCAGCACTGATACCGAAGTCGTCCTCCATTATTACCCGAAAGATATCCAGTTGTTGCTGGATACTGGCCTCGGTCAGACCATTGGAAAGGCTACGCAAGCGCTCGATGAATGATGTGACCAAGGCGAGGATTTCTGTGCCGTCAGTTGCGCCGCCGTTGTTTCTGTTGAAGTCATCCACAAAACGGACCATACCCTGAAAATGCCGCTGTATCCGCTGCATAGCCTGGGGTAAACCCTGTTCGGCCTGGGCCTTGAGGCGCTGTTCAAGGTTGCCCATCAGCGCTGGCAATTTGCCGGCCAGGGGCCCCTCGGCATTGGCGTCTTCCACCAAGGTAATGGTGAGTTTAATGACATCCTGGGCCACGGCCACCCAGGGATCCGGCATGGGCCGCTGTATACGCTGGGGCTGAATGAGAAGGCTGCCGAGACTCATGGGGGCTCCTTGCGCTAGAGGGAAATATTGATGTTGATGGAGTCACCCAGGGACGGGCGTGCTGCCCTGAGGGTTTTGTAGGCGGCGTTGACACGCCCAAGTTCAGTATCCAGTTCTTCCGTGAGCCCGAGCAGGAAGTCGATCAAGGCCTGGAAGGCCGGTGTCAGGTCAAAGGCGCTGACCAGTGGTACGATGGTTGCTTCGTACTCCGGCTGCACTACGGACTCCACCAGACTGGCTGGATTCAGACTGCGCAGTTTCTCAAGGGTTGCCACATAGCTGTTATCCAGGCTGGCGATGGCTGCCGGGTCGATGACATCGTCCAGAGTGAGGCCGTCCAGCAGGTCAGCAAACGCCTGGTCCAGATTGGCGCCCAGGGTGCTGGGGTCGAGTATCCGCAGTTCATTGAGCAGGTCATCAAACACGGCTTGCAGGTTCTCCCGCAGGAAACTGAGATCAATGTTGCGGAGGGTGTCTACGACCTGCTGGGCGGCCTGGGTAATGGCGTGGAGAGATTCGGGGCCGGTTAGCAGATCCCCCAAACTGTTGGTCAGCTCGCCGATCAGTTGGGTGATCTGGCGTAGCATGGACTCTGCCGCAGGCAGGCAGTACTGAAACAAGTGGTACAGTTGCCGCAGGGGCATCAGTGCGGGCTCAAGCGCCTGATTGACCAGCCCTTGTACACCACCACCGGCCTGTATGTCCCGCAACATCACTTGCAGGGCGGAACTGTGATCACCCAGCAGGGACTGGAAGTCCGAGGCTTTCTGGGACAGCTGCAGGCGCGCACGGTCCAGGTTCTGGTGAAGTTGATTGACGGTTTGAACAGGCCCCGCCTGGTGGGGATCAAAGCGCCCGAGTGCTGTGAGCAAATCGCTCTTTTCGGGTGAGTCAGGTAACTGGTTTGCCAGTTGCTTTACCTCACTGTACAAACGGTTCAGCGCGGTCAGCCGCTGCCCAGGCCGCAGATCATTCAGGGCATCGCGTAGCGGTTGGGTGGCCTGGTCGTAGGCATTCATCAACTGATTGTGGGTGTTGCCCTGAATGGCCTGGGCCAGGTCGTCCAGCGCAGCATCTATGGCCTGGGTGCCGGGACCGCTGAGCTTGCCCACTACGTCATCACGCCAGGTGTCGATGGCGTTATCGGCGTTGGCTGTTGACTGCAGTAAATCGACGACGCGTTCCAGCGTTTGTTGCAGGTTGCGAGGAACAGCCAGTGCCTGTTCAATGATGCCAAACACGCGGTTAATCTGCTCGAACACGTCATCCACGGGTGAGTTGGCAATCACGTCAGCGATGGTGTTCTGCACCTGTTCCTCAAGGGGCTTGAGCAGATTGTCGGGCGAATATTGCCGGATACGGTCTTCCACCAGGCGATATTGCGCCGACAGCGGCGCCAGTGCCTTGGAGGGTTGTGCCACCTGGGTTAGCTGGTTACGGGCCTTGGCAAGCTCCTGCTCAGCGTTGGCCATCAGGGTGGATGGCCGGAAGGCTTCAGCCTGTGCCAATGCTGTTTCAAAAGGCTGTGTCAGCTGGCTGCCAATCAAGTCGGCGGGTCTGAACCGGGTAATGGCGTTGAGCACTTCAGCGGGCTTTTCGGCTACCGCCTCCAGCATGGGTACCGGGCCAGTCTTGATCAGGTCATCAAACTCCGCCAGCAAGGGCCGGGTGACGGGTTCCAGGTCATCCGGCAAAATCTGTAGCGCGACAGCGAGGGCGGCCTTGGCGGCGTCACTCATGTCGCTCTGGGTCAGTGTCCGCAGGGCGTCGGTCATTTTCTCAATCAGTGCTACTACTTCGTCAGTGACGGGACTGAAGGAGAGTTGTTGCAGGACCTCAGTGATGGTCGCGATGGCCTGGCGGATCTGGTTGACGGCGTTCTGGATCTCAGCGCCGTTCAGCACATCCGTAATGGCCTGGAGAACATCACGCAGCGCGTTGACAATGACCTCTGGATCAAAATCATCGAGTGCGACCGAGAGTTGGGTTACGCCGTCTGTCAGCGCATTGGCGGCCGGCGCAAAGCCCCCCTGGAGTGTTTGCTGCAGCCGAGTACCAAACCCATTAATCTGCGCCATCAGCTCATCATGCAGGCTGGACAGTCCAAGGCCTTGAATCTGTTGACGCGCCTCACCGAACAGGCTGCCAGTTTGCACCGCAATATCGTTCAGGCCATCGTCCAGTGCATTGGCCAGCGCCTGTGCCTGACTGGCAATGGCGCCCACTTCCCCCTGTAGCCCTGAGAAGTCCAGCTTTTCCGTCAGCTCCGCAAGCCAGTTGGTCAATGGGGCAATGGCGTCTTCAACTGCTGCCACCGCTTCGGCGGTAGGTGGTGTAAAGTCCGGCAGCATCATGGGCAGCTGTCCGGTCCAGTCGGGAGCTTCCAGCAGGCTTGCCAGATGCCCCAGTTCATCAAAGATAGTGTCCACCAGGGCACCCAGTCGGGTATTCATGGCCCGGCATTGGGCGGCAACACCGGCGTCATAGGCGTTGAAGGTGGCTGCAATATCATCGAGGGTGGTTGCCATGGCCGCCACCAGGGGCGCCAATGCACCTGTGTCCTGAGCCTGGAGCAGGGGGCGGAGTTCGCCCAGATGGGTCAGCATGGCCTCACAGAAACTGTTCAGCTGTGGCAGGTTCAGCTCCGTCTGCAGAGCACCGAGGTCGGCGCCCAGTGCTGTTAGTTTGCCGCTGCCTGCGCTCGTCAGCAGTTCAATCAGTCGTGTGATGGTGGCGGCAATCTCTGCTGAGATTTCGCTGGGGTTCAGGTCGAACCAGCGGCTCAGGGTTTGCAGGGGTTCGATCAGGTCGTCAATCAGGGGCAGGGGCATTTCAGCCATAAAGGCGCGTGATTTGCCATTGTCGGTCAGGTTAATCAAAAAACTGACCAGTGTGCGGGGGGAGAGTTCGTCCGGCATCAAGGCCAGATAGCTGTTGGCGGCTTCAATCTGGTTGGCGGCCTGCTCCAGGCGTTCGGCGCCGGGGTTGGCTGCAACGGGTTCTGCATCCGGGTCTGCTGGCTCATCCGGCGCAGGTTCATTGGCGGGCGGGGGAGCTGTTTGACCACCATGACCCCCGCACTTAAATTCCATGGTAACCAGCTTTTCAATCGCCATGGCGACCCGCACACTGGAACCCAGCAAAGGCTCCAGCTGATCGTGAATCAGCTGGGTGAAGCCTTCCAGCTGGCCGTCAAGGCCGGTAGTAAGGCTGGAGAGGTCGCTGGGCAACAGGTTCTGCAGGGTTTGCAGGCCGCTACCGATATCGCCGGAGGCAGAAAACGAGGGCGTTGGCATGTTGGCGGCGATGTTCAGAAAGTCCGTCACATCTCGCGGCGGCTGCTCGGCAAACTGGCGAATCAGTTGAACAATCTGTTCCAGCTGCTGCACCTGCAGACCGATCTGCATATCCAGATCACCGGTGCTGACGTTGACATTGATGTTCTCGATGATGTTTGGCATTGATCAGTTGCCCCCAAACAAGTCGTCGATCAACCCACCGACGTCAGACAGGCCTGATACTGAGCCGGTCACATCGTTGAGGGTGCCGCCCAGCATGGCGCTGGGGTCGGAAAAGTCGGGTATGTTGGCCAAGGCATCAATGGCGTCAAGAATGCCGGTTACGCCATCAATAAAGTCACCGGCCATGTCCAACAGGCTGGTATCAATGGCGCCAAAGGGGTCTGCCGGTGGTGGTGGCGGAGGGCTTTCCTTCAGCTTGAGGTAATAACTGATTTCGTCTGGATAGCTGGCGTTTTCCTCAACCAACAGTTGTTCTATAACCACATACTGAATGTCGGTGGCATGGGTAATATCGGAGACAAAGGTCAGCGCTTCGCCAGCGTTGAACTTCTCGCGTACGCTCTCCAGAAAGCCCTCTCGCTCTTCCTGGCTGAACACGCTGCCTTGAATTTCAACCAGCGAGGGGGCCCGGTTCAGGTCTTGTAACAGGCTCCCGGCCTTACCGGGTATGGGCAGCTCCGCGAACCGGCGTTGCTCGTCGGCGGTCAATCTCTGGATACGAGGGACTTCCCAGTCCCCAAGAACCGGCTTGATACTCATGTCAGGTCTACCCCCAGTTCATAACCCATGTTGTGCCAGTCCATTGCGTCCTGGCTGGTCTGGGGCCGTTTGATGGTGACGCCGGATTTAGCAACCCTGGTGCGGGAAAGCCCCCGCAACGGCGGACGTTGTCCGGGTGTGTTGGCTGGCTGAGTGGTCTGAACGGGCACACTCGCCGCAGGGTAGGGTGTTTGCACCGGGCCTGCCTCTGTTTTGGAAGCGGGTGGCGTGGCCGGCGTTGCCAGCAGGCGCTGAGCAATCTTTGTGCGCGGTATATAACTGAATGGGATAGTGGGCTTTGGGTGGCCTGCCAGTGGGTTTGCGGGCGTGGTTTGCTCGCCGTTGGTGTGGCTGCGTCCTTGCTCGCGCCTTGGTCCAAGGGTGGGGGCCAGTGGCGTGCTGGCACGTTTGCCGTTACGGGCCGTTCTGCTGGTGGTGGTTGTACGGAGCGGATCTGAAGTGACGGCGGCCATTGGTGTTCCCTGGCCGTTGGAAGGCTGGCGCTCAGCCATCAACGAGGCCGGGATCATAGGCTTGGGTGTTGCCGTCGCCAACGGGGCCCCTGATGCTGTTGCCGTGCGTTCACTCTGGCGTGCTACTGCGGAAGCCAGTGCGCTGTGGTGCAGGGGCGACGCGCCTGTTCCTGTCTCAGGTTGGGGCTTTGCAAGCCCGGCGTTCTGCATCTGGCGGGGCGCTCGGCCGTGCTCAAAACATGCCTCCCTGATGGGCTTCAAACGTTGCCCGGTGGCGTTGGGGGCAGCGGCAGTGAAGGGGCCAGCATGAGCAAGAGGACCGGCTGTTTCAATGGGCCTTGTTGCCGGATTCTCAGTTACCCGGCGCTCATTTGCCGTGCTTTCCGCAACCGGTTTACCTCGGCTGGCCGGACTGCGGGCATTGCGATTACGGGCTGAGGTATGAGCGTCCTTGCGTGCGGGTTGCACCGTTACTGGCCCCGCCGTTGCAGGTGTTTCGGTGGCAGGTGTCAGGCTTTGCAATGGATCAAATGCCAGTAGTGCCTGCACCGACTGCTCAGCCTGTTCGAACAGTGTCAGCACGCGGACCTGCTCGTTCGCAACGGCATCACAGCGTATCAGGCTGCCCTGATCGCTTTCTGCTAGCAGACTTCTGTAGCCAAGTAGCTGCCTGTTCAATCCCGTGGCACCCATATCCTGTTCCCGCTCCTGTTCTCGCCTGTTGTGGAATGGCTTAGGTTGCTGATGCTGAGCCTGTCAACGCGTCCCTGGCTGGCCCAGTTGGGTGACCATATCCAGCGCTCCGCTTTTGCCCTGGCGCAACATCTGCAGATGCAGCATGACCTGCCCAACCGTCAGTTCACTGATCTGTTCTGGCGTCCAGCCAAAGGCTCTGGCCAGTTCAAATGACGCCTGGGTCAGGGGATCATTCATGGCCTCTGCGAGTTCCGCTTCGGTCACCCCGATACCGCTGATACGGTTGACCTGATGCAGCAGGTAGTGCATCAGCCCTGCTGGCAACTGGGCGACCTGCTGGACGGTCATCACCGGCTCCACCATGGCGCGCTGAACCATCAGGGTGGCCGTCAGGTCGTCATTTTCCCGGGCTGCCCGCCCGATCAGGCGCAGGTCCTGAACGCTGAGGGGGCGCAACCTGACCAAGCGCTCCTGGGTGTCCACCGGCCCCAGCAGGCTGGCGGGAACCTCAATGTCATGGCTCAGGTTACTGCCTGTCAGCAGATGGTCAGCGCTAAGCACTAGGCATCCTCACTGGTGATGTACAGGGCATAGAACTCGGAGCTCTCCATCACAAACTCATCCTCGGGCATGTGGTAATGCCAGTTGACCAGTTTCACATCGTGCAGGGTCAGGATGTTGCGTGACTCGTTGGCAGGGTTGTCCACACTGACAGTGATGTTGAAGTGTGGCTGGACCCAACTTGCCCCAGGGCGCCCCTGGGCGGCTTCCCCCAGTAACAGACTGAGCAGGGCGCCGTTGATGTAGGCGCGCCCGATGGTGCCCCGCACGGTGACGTTACCGGGCCTTAGCTGGGTGGCGTAGCGCTGGCCGATCTCATGAAAAGCGCGTACCGCGGACTGGACCTCAATCTGCACGTCCTGAACGCGGCCCACCGTCACCAGATCATGTGATTCGATAATGGCCTGTGCCGCTGAGCCCTCAGTGTCCTGAGGAGCGGAGAGCAGGATTGCGCCGTCTGCGCCGGTATAGACTTCAGTATTCATAAGTGATCCCTCGATTGCATGGCGGTTGTTCCAGAGCCCTGTGTCCGTTACTCAAGGACCAGCGTTACGGCGACAAAATCAATGCTGAAGGTGGGTTGCAACAGCACATTGACAATGGCCCGGCCTTCAATTTCATCCCGTCGGGTCGCAGTCACCTCAAGGCTGTAATTGGTCAGCTGTTCGTCCACCAGCATGCTGGTGAGGAACCCGTCCAGCGCCCCCTGCAGTGCAGCACGTACCCGTACATTGTTGAGTTTGCCAACGAAGGGATTACTGGTTTTGCGAATGCCCGCTTTGGCAAAGTCAACGATGCGACGTGTGGTCACCTGGGCAAAGCCGCCGTCATGGGTGGTCAGGCCTCGTACAACCCGCACGCCCTGACGATCTTCCAGCGTGAAGATGCGGTTGTTGACCAGGTTCATCCGCTGTCCATAGGAGAAGCGTTGTGCCAGCCGGGTGATGCTGGGCAAGCCCTTGTTGGTCGGACTCGCATGGGGCGAGAGGGTGGATATCAAACCCGCGACCGGGGCGGCAACCCAGTTGCCGGGCAGGGCGACCGGCGTGTCAGGGTCGTCGGGATTGACGACAAAATACCCGGGAGCCGCGAGAATGACCCGGTGATTGTTGATGGCCTGCGCAGCGATGGCGGCAGCATCTGCACCGTCTGCCCCCACTACGGCCATCAGGTCCTGGCCGTTGTTTTCCGCCGACTCAATGACCGGTTGCAGTACCCCAAGGGCATGCTCTGTACTTAACTCCGGCGCCACCAGAATCTGTACATCGTCCTTGATTAACTCGGCGAACGCGGCATCGTAATCCGTGGGCGCGGCCCCCTCTGCAACCGCCCTGGCATACACCGTGCGGGCGCCACCTTTGAACAGTTCGGTACAGATGCGGGTCAGGTTGATGGTCCTGGCGGTGACTGCATCCGAGGGTCCAAAGGCTTCCAGCGCCTCGGCGGCAGAGGACAGGTTGTGGGTTTCACCGATACCGCTGGCAGCAGTGCCCACGACCCCAATATTGCCGGTTGAGATGCCGCCGGTACCAATCAACCCTTCGGCGCGGACCCGTATGTAGGTGCCGGGCAACACCAGACTTGAACTGACAAAATCTTCGGCCATTACTGACTCCCTTCTGTGCTTTGCTGACTGTTCAGGGAGCCTCTGCGTATGATCTGGTGTGGCAGAGGTTCCGTGGGTGAAACGCGCCGAAAACTACAAGGCTATCCAGCGCAGAGACCGAAATCGTGCAGTCGCATTGTTTCGGCAAAACAAGCCCACCAGCCCCGGTGGATCACCGGAGTGATCGCGGGCGGCAAGCGTGAACG
Source organism: Marinobacter sp. (assembly GCA_022565395.1). Taxonomy (GTDB): domain Bacteria; phylum Pseudomonadota; class Gammaproteobacteria; order Pseudomonadales; family Oleiphilaceae; genus JAIUMV01. Next base: position 36,315 of record JAIUMV010000012.1, on the reverse strand, counting down.
CATCGTTAACTCGTACACTGTATTCGTCCCCCTGGCGGGCCAGGCGGATACTGAGAGTTTGGTCGGCGGTGTAACTCACGCCCTGAGCCTGGCCACCCTCAGCCATGAAACTGAACTCGCCCTGGCTCTTTTGCGCCAGTAGCGTGTAGGGGGTGGGCAGATTAAGTAGCAGGAAGTGGTAGTTGTTGATGTCACGGAAGTTGAAGATCAGGCCGATGCCGCCATGAGTGGCGTCCATCTGGGCGTGCAGTAGCCAGTGTTCCGGTGTGGTGCTCACCACGGAGGGATTCAGGACAAGCAGTGTGCCCCGTTTACTGGCGTTGAATCCATTGCTGCCGCCAGTGATGGCGCTGGTTTGGACAATGGCCTGTTGATCGCTGTCATAGCCCCATTGTCCGGGGCCATTGTTGACGTCAGAGTCATCAAACTGGGTGAAGTCGGCCAGAGGGTCATCCAGGAAACGGTTGTTATAGCGTTCATCAGGTACGTTATCTGTGCGGTGCAGCAGGGTGTCGATGAAGAGGTCTTCAATAACCCCGGCGGGCGCGTCCGGCAGCCTGCGATACTCAAAGTCCACGTGAAAACGCAAATCCCGACCCGCATTGGCGCTAAGGCCATCACCCGCATTCAGTATGGAGGACTGATAATCGGTATCGCGGGTGATGCGGAAAATACCCTGAGTTCGCAAGGCGCTTGGGCTGGCGGCAACCAGCGCGCGGGTGACGCTGGCTTCCATGGCGCTCAGCTCGGCCAGTGAATCGGCTTTTACCCTGACGATAACCTGGGCTTTTACCCGGCGGGCGTGGATTTCCCCGAAGGGATCCTGGTGCTTACCGACATAGCCACCGATACCCGCAGTATGGGTGCGTTCAGGCGTGATCTGAATTTCAGGATCCAGGGGTGCGTCAATGGAAGGCAACAGCGTTGCCAGACGGCTGTTGAGGGCATCAAGTGCTTCCGAAACGGAGACTTCCATAAACCATCCTTTGGTTCCCAACACCGTTCAGACCCTGCCAACGGCAAACGTCTGAAGCGATTCGTATGAACACTCGGTTTATGGCCAGCTTGCACACCCCGAAGGGCGGAAAAGAAAAACAGCGTCATGATCTTCCCAGGATGACGGATGCCAGGCATCCACATCGCGAACCGGCGATTAAACCTTGGGCTATCTGATACGACAGGATTCAGATCATTTCACTGACTTGTATTTGCTCAGGTCAGTCGCGGAAGGGCGGGTTGAGATTTCAACCCCGGGGACAACATCCGCGGCGAGCCAACAGTTCCTCAATACGACCGTTAGTCCTCATCTGAGAATGCAGAGCAATCCACTACATCGGTCTACTGCTAACGTTAGGGAAATTAGTCTAGTTAGTTGCGGTATGCAAATTAATTTTTGGCGTCACAGGCATAAAAAACCCTTAGCATTTTGTCATTGCCTGGAGTGCCCGGCCTGATGGCTCTTTCAACAAGGTGCTGGCCATGCGTCCGCAACGCCGGCGAAGTTGATCGGCTTTGTGCTCGATGTAGGTAACAGCTTCCGTCAGCAGCGGGTCTGAAGAGTTGTTCAGGGCGGTCAGCCAATCCGCAAGGTGATCGAGGTCATGCAACTCGCCGAGCTTCTCCGATAGTTTTGCGAAGGCCTTCGCCGGCTCGTGCATACGATTGTCTTTATGAATCAGCGGGAGAGTGAGCCCAAGATATTTGGTCCACTTTCTCAGTTTGTGCCAGTCCTCTTTCTGATGCCCCTGAGCTGCCAGCTTGAACTGCTTCCTGGCAGATTTGTAGAGTCCGCCATACCCACGCGATACCAGCTCACGCTTACTGGCCTGAATCATCAGGGACTGCCAGCGAACGCTATCTTCATGCAGGGTAACCGGCAGATGGGAGGGCGGGGATGGGGTGGTGCTCAATGCAGTCTGATAGAGGGTAAAGCGCTCGCGGCTGTGGCTCAGGGCGGGTTTGACACGAGTGGGGGCCTTCCGCATAAGGCGGTCCAGTGTCTTCTGGCCGACATGCAGGTCACGGGCGCCCGCCAGCTCCCTGGCAGTGCCCGCCAGTTGAAGGTTTGCCTGCGCGACGAGTGCGGCATCGGTGAATGGTTTGATAACCTGCCACAGTGCCCGCAGCTCTTTCATATTGACCCGCAGGCGATGTACATCGCGGGGGCGTAGCTCCTTGCCATGGATGATCAGGGCGTGACAATCCTGATGCAGTGCCAATGCCCGACCTTGCAAGCGCTGAAAGAGTTTACTGGCCATTCATTCCTCGCAACTCCTTAAACTCTGATACACATCCCGTCAGACCCAAGTATTACGGCTAAGGTTCCTGGGCTGTAGCGGTTAACGATATTACATAGTCTTGCTTAAACAATGATGACAGTACTGGCAAAACGCTCTGATGCAGGTCAATCCGGTGCGCGAAACTCAGCCTTTTTAGATTGTTGGCGTATCATGCGTGAGAGCATGAATCATAAGGTAAGCAAATGAGATCAATGGCTGGAGAGTATCAGAGTGGGCCCGTCAACTGGCGCATTGTAACAAGCCTGTGGCCTTTCTTGCGTGAATTCCGTGGTCGGGTGTTGCTGGCTCTGGGATTGTTGGCTCTGGCCAAGGTGGCTGGTGTGCTGGTGCCACTGCTGCTCAAGTTCATTGTTGATCATTTTGAGGGTACCACGGAGCGCCCCCTGGACGTGCTTATTGCGGTGCCGCTGGCGCTGTTGCTGGGGTACGGCCTGCTGCGGTTTGCGTCAGTGCTGTTTGGCGAATTGCGGGATGCAGTGTTTGCGCGAGTAGCTGAGCGGGCCATGCGGCGGGTATCCCTGAGCGTGTTTGAACATCTGCACAAACTGGACCTGGGATTTCATCTGTCCCGGCGTACCGGTGGCCTGGCAAGGGACATTGAACGGGGCACTACAGGTATTGGCTTTTTGCTGCGCTTCATGGTGTTCAACATCCTGCCCACCCTGTTTGAGATCGCCTTGATCACCGGCATTCTGTTGCTGGCCTTCAGCCCGTGGTATGCGCTGGTGGTGCTGGTATCCGTTGTACTTTACGTGGGCTTCTCGGTGGTGGTGACGGAGTGGCGTAACCGCTTTGTGCGGGAAAGCAATCAGATGGACAATCGTGCCAATACCCGCGCCGTTGATAGTCTGCTGAACTACGAGACAGTCAAATACTTCGGTAATGAAGGCTTCGAAGCGCATCAGTACGACAGGAATCTGGCCAGTTGGGAGGCGGCCCGGATGAAGAACCGCCTGTCACTGGCGGCACTGAATTCCGGACAGGCATTGATCATTGCCGCGGCCATCACGGTCATGATGATCATGGCGGCCCATCAGGTGGCGGAGGGCACCATGACGCTGGGTGACCTGGTGATGGTCAACGCCTACATGATCCAGTTGTTTATTCCGTTGAACTTTCTCGGTTTCATTTACCGGGAGATTCGTGAAGCCCTGACGAACATTGAGCGCATGTTTGGCCTGCTGCATGAGCCTGCCAAGGTTACCGACAAGCCTGATGCGCCGGCCCTTGCGTTGACCCGCGGGCAGGTAAGGTTTGAGGCCGTCAATTATGCCTACGACCCGAAACGCCCGATTCTGAAACAGATCAGTTTCGACATTCCCGCCGGGCAGAAGGTGGCCATTGTGGGCCCCAGTGGCGCAGGAAAATCAACCCTGGCACGGCTGCTGTTCCGGTTTTACGATGTGGATGCGGGGCGTATCACTGTTGATGGCCAGGATATCCGCGAGGTGACACAGGACAGCCTGCGGCAGGCCATCGGCGTGGTGCCGCAGGATACGGTGCTGTTTAATGACAGCATAAGGTACAACATTGCCTATGGCCGACCTGATGCCAGTGATGCAGAGATTGAGGGGGTGGTCCGTATGGCTCACCTGGACACGTTCGTCGCCCGCCTGCCGGAGGGCCTGGACACCCAGGTGGGGGAGCGGGGCCTGAAACTGTCCGGGGGTGAAAAGCAGCGCATCGCGATTGCCCGAGTGCTCCTCAAGAACCCTGCCATCCTGATACTGGATGAGGCGACATCCTCACTGGACTCGCATGCCGAGCGGGTGATTCTTGACGCCCTGGCTGAAGTTGCCCAGCGGCGCACCACCCTGGCCATTGCCCACCGGCTGTCTACCATTGTGGACGCCGATGAGATTCTGGTGCTGGATCAGGGCGAGATAGTCGAGCGCGGCACTCACGCACAGCTGCTTGAGGCGCGAGGCGCTTATGCCGCCCTCTGGTTCCATCAACAGCGTGAACGTCAGGAGGACGTTCGGTAATGTGTCGTTCCTGCGCTGGTGGACACAGGATGATTGCCAGGCAACACTGACAAAAAAGCCGGAGATCAGCTCCGGCTTTTTTGTATTGTCCGCAGGTTATCAGAACGGGAACAGTGAGCGTAACGTCAGCAGTCCGTCAATCAGTCCGTCAATCAGGCTACCGCTCAGATCGATGGGTTCACCGTCCAGTGACAGCAATTCCAGTGACAGCAACTCACCGACCTCAAGATTGAGCAGAGCGCCCTGAAGCAGGCCCAGATACACCAGTGAGTCCTGGTCGGTGTCGCCGTTGATAACATTCAATAGTGGGTTGAGCACCAGATCGTTAAGCACAGGAATATTGTCCAAAGCGCTCTGTAACTCATCTGTGATGGTGTAGAGCAGGTCACCCAGTGGTCCGAGTGCATTGAGGCTATCTACACCCAGTACATCGAGGTTCACACCAATCAGCCCGTCTTCTCCCAGTAACAGGTTACCAAATGCCTGCGGCAGGGCAGCGGGATCGCCTCCGGCGATGGCGTCAGCCAGATCTGCAAAGGCAATCGGGTCGAGCGGGATGTCCAGCTTGATGATGCAGTTACGTGCGCTGCTTGCCGGGTCACAGATGGCCACCAGATTGGTGTCATAGTTCGGCAGTTCACCCTCCAGAACACCGGTATAGCTTGCTGGGTCAATCAGTGGGATGCGCAGGATGACCAGATTTTCGAGGCCGCTGAGCCCATCCTCTGCATTGGCGATATTGAGTGCGTCAAACAGCTCACCGGTGAGCAGGTTTACCAGATCACCAAGGCCGGGGATCTGGCTGATCAACTCTTCATTGAGCACCGTTACCAGCCCGCCAGTCCTGAAGCTACTGGTGAAGGCCCCGGCAAGGGTTTGGTCGTTGATATCGCGGATACGGGTGGTGACTTCGACGGTATAGTCAGTCTGTGTTGCGAAGGTGGGTTCAGGAGAGAAGATCACTCTGGTCTCCTCAACCTCGAACTGACCCGCAACGGTCTTGCCGTCGTGGTCACGAATGATAACGGCGTTGCTGTCTACGCTGCTGGGCCGTATCGGCTTGTTAAACTCGATAACCACAGATGCCGTAATGGGCACCACGGTCTGACCGTCCATGGGGTTGATCCGCTCCACCTCAGTGGGAGTGATATCGGGTTGCTCGCCGGTAGTGAAGCGGGAGTCCCTGATATCCTCGCTGCGCAGCGTTTTGGTATTGTCGGGGTCGTCAGCGCATTCTGCAGCCGCCAGGCCGCCGGTGAGGGTCAGGGTATACTCGGTGTTCTGCCGCAGGTCACCCTCTGGATCCAGGGTTACATTGGCGCCATTGACACGGTATGTGACCGGGCCGAGACCTTCACCACTGAGGAAAAGCGTTGAGCTGTTTACCGATCCTGGATCAATAGCGCGATTGAAACGAACGACAACAGCGGTATTCAGTGCTACCCCGGTGGCACCATCAGCCGGGGTGATGCCACTATCTACAATCCGGAAAAGCTGCTCCGGATCTTCACAGAAGGACAGGCTTTCTTCCTGGTTACCGAGCTCACCCCCGTTATTGCTTCTGTCAATAACATCGACGGGTACTCTGGGGTTGCCGGGGTTGGTGCTGTCACCACCACAGCCGGCCAGCGCAAGCGCCAATGTGGCTGCTGTAAGCAGACTTAGTTTTGGTTGTATGGTCATAGTACATGCTCCTGATACTATCAGTTGGCCTGACGCTTTACTTTTGTTAGCTGGCCTGTTGTTCTGCGTTTGCCTACCGTTAGTTTTGGCGGCGTTTCACGGTTTCCCGGGTTGCTTTAAGGATGACCTCTACACGGCGATTCGCGGCGCGGCCTTCCGCAGTATCGTTACTGGCAATCGGTTGGGTGAGCCCCATGCCGGCGGTACGGATGCGCCGGGAGTCGATGCCGAATTCGTTGACAAGTACTTTCATAACCCCGTCTGCACGGCTTTTGGAGAGATTCTGGTTATAGGCTGCGGTACCGGTATTGTCGGTATGCCCCTCGAGAATGACCTCGCTTTCACCGTATTCCCGCATCAGATCCGCCACTTTCCTTATCTCACTGTAGAACTCAGGGCGAACAACGGTGCTGTCGTGGTCGAATTCCAGGTAGAGAGTCATATTGATGTCTTCTACCAGCACTTTGGGGCAGCCAAATTCGTCAACCATGATGCCGGGGGATGTATCAGGGCAGCGATCAAACTGGTCGGGCACACCGTCGCCGTCACTGTCTATCCAGATATCTTCAAAACGTGGGCGGGCGGGATATTGGCGATTGAACAACAGATTAAGCGCAACGTAGGGCTGATAGTCAAAGAAGGCGTCCCGGAGTTCGAGTTGTCCACGAATGCCAGCGTCCAGCATCAACCTGGGGCGCAGGAGACGTTGTAGTCCGACCTCCGACTGCAACATATCCTCATCTTTGCGCCCGCCGCCTGTTACATCAATTCGGTTAAAGGTATAACCGGCACCGGCGTAGGGCTGAAAACCCAGCAGGTTCACCCGGTGCAGGTGATAGCGACCCATGAGAGATACCTGATGGATGTCTACATTAACATCGGCACGCTTTAGCTCAGTTTCGCCATAGCGATATTGAAGTTGCAGCGACCAGGAGGGGGCGAAACGATAACCAAGCTGAACTCCGGCCTGATAGAAATTATCGAGATTGTCGTCTTTGTTACGACCGTCGCCCGAATCGTTAAATGCGCCCTCGATGCCCACATAGCCAAATTTCTCTGGCCAGATTTCGGTGGCATAAGAGACCAGCGGTGTCAGTGCAAGTGCGCTACAAAGAAGGGCAGAGGGATAAAATCGTAACGACATGTTAGTACCTCGATTATTTTTTGTGATTCTATGTGACATGCATCACAAAAAACAATAATGTTGTTTGACAATTTTACATGCTGTTACATTTGTGGGGGTGTTAGGGTGCCGGTAGTCCGAGCATACTAAGCGTAGGGTTCATCACAAAAAATGGCCCCAGGGGCACTGTTTTGATTAATTTATGGCCAGTTTTTCTGTTTCGAAGAAAAGGCGACCGCATTGTTTGTTATCACTTCTGCTATGCAGGGGTGCCTTATGCCATGGCTTGCAAGCCACGCCGCTGAGGTATCTTGGTCAAAACGTAAGGGCTGGATAAAGTGAAGCGCTTCGGGCCAGGTGTTCATCAGCTTTGGCAAACCGGGTATGCGCAGCAGCATGGCAAGCAGCCCTTTGGGAATGTGCCGGGTCGGCGGCCGCATGCCCATCGCGGTCGCAAAAGCAGCCAATAGCTTTTGTAGGTTGGGTGTGGCCGGATCAAGAGCCAGTAACCTCTCAGGAACCAGGTCTTCAGTTGCCGCCAGTGCAAGGGTGCGAGCAACGTAATCTACCGCAACAAGCGGTAACCAGTAGGCTGGTGTGCCCGGCACGAATGCAAACCGACCCCTTGCCAGATTGTTCAGTAGCTCGAAAAGCGGTTGGCTTTCATCCAATGGCCCACTCATAAAACTGCCAGCTATAGTGGCAGGCTGTACTTCGACAAAATCCACGCCGGCACACCTGGTATAGTGTCGAATCCGCAGGGTTGCTTCCAGTTTGCTGGCTTCATAGATACCGGCAGTTTTGTACACCTTGCGCCAGTTTATCGGGTCCGGTTCGTCACCGGTGATCCCCAGCTTGGTCAAGTACTCGGTGTTTTGCAGCATGAAACCGCTTGCATAGACCAGTCGTGAGCCTGTTTTACCGGCCAGCCTGGCCACTGCCAGGCTGCCATCCACATTGGTTCTGCGCGCCGCTGCCTGCGGCAGTCGCCATCCAAACCGTGCACCCAGATGGATGATCGCAGTCAGGTCCGTCGGCAGAGTGTTGATGCCCAGGTTTGTCTGGTCGAGGTCACCGGGTATCAGTTGCAGGCGATGGGCTTGCCCGCCCAGCGCACTGACGTGCGTTTGCAAGGCGGGAAAGTCCTCGCCGTTGCGGAGCATGGCAGCCACGGTGTGGCCATTGGCTGTCAAGTTGGCACAAAGATGGCGGCCGATATAGCCGGTGGCGCCGGTTACGAGAAGGGTCATGGTGTGGTCTCCGGTTTCTTGGGGGGATTCCCATAGCCTGAGGATAAAGTGTAGAGTGAGCTCTAAGGTCAATAGTCATCTGATACATGTCATTGTCAGGCCGTCAGCAGAGGGGGACTTATTGTGCGCATAGCCGCGTTGGAAGAGAGTACGGGGGTGTCTCGCCACACCTTGCGGTTCTATGAGCAGCAGGGACTTTTGTCGGAAGTGTCCCGCAGCGAGAATCGCTACCGGAACTACAGCCCAAAGGCGGTGCAGCGCGTACAGATGATTACCCAGCTTAAACAGTTGGGCTTCACGCTGGGGGAGATCCGGGAAATTCTGGACGCCTTGCGGGCCGATACCATGGATTGCGAGCAGGGCGCCAGGCTGATGGCAACCAAGCGTGCCTGGGTGGACCAGCGCATCAGGGAGCTACAGGCGGTGAGTGAGATGCTGGCTGCTGAGGAGCAGAGGTTGATGGAAAGTGCCCGGAGTCAGTGCCGCGTTGAGCGCCGGTAAAAGTGAAGGGCCACCTGTGTGGCCCTTGCACTGGATACAATCAGAGCAGGTTAAAGTCGTCGAGCAGCACCACGGTTGCTACGCTGTCCGGATCCTTGTTCAGACGGGCAATGGCGGTGTAGACCCTGCCGGTTGAAAGATTAATCTCACCGGAGCGGAACAACTCATTGCCATCACCACTTCGAATGACAACGACGTACTCGCCTGCAGGTACGTCCAGATAGCCAGTATTTTCCTTGTAGGCAAAACCTGGGATCGTTGGCGAGGCGTTTGCAATTGCCTGATTGGTTTCCTCTGGCGTGTCACCTGTGGGCACCAGGAAAACATCAACTACAGGCGCTTCAGCAGCAGCGTGAATGACCCTCAGGCGGGCAGCAGTAGCCACTGCACGATTATTGTCAGCTACAAGCAATGCTTCCAGAGCTGCATCGACACCGTTGCCAACTGCAATCACCGTAGAGGCCGAGCCGAGTGCCAGGGTGGGGCTGGCTTCAATGGCTGCAGACTCTACGCCTGCCGGCGTAATCTTGATGTCACGTGTACCTTCTTCAAGTTCGGCATAGCCGCCAAGCACTGCCGGTGACGGGAAGGTGTCTCCGAAACTGAAGGAGAAGGTCGGGCTCGCGGTCAGTGCGGTATCAATGTAGACATCCACATCACTCGCCGCATCAGCCGAGGCACTGTGCACAGCCCGGAGACCTGCGCCCGACCCTACGTCAGGAATATCAGTAAATTTCTGGCCGTTGTTCAGGACCAGCAGGCTGATGGGCGCATTGCCGTAGAAGGTGTTGTCAACTGCGCCTACCAGCAGGTTCGCGCCGCCTGGCAGTGCTACTTCTCCGCTATCGTAGACGACGGTGCTGCTGCCTTCGGGGGTGACGCGTATCTGGTAAGTTCCGGCATCAACAAGAATGGGGTCAATAACATCCTTGAAAGAGAAGCTGAATGCAGGGTCTACCTCAGCGAGGTTGGCGCCAGGCGCTGTCAGGTAGACAGAAACCGGACCGCCTGCGGCGTTTTCTGCAACGGGCGACAAATGGGCTACCCGCAAACGCACCTGGCTGCTTGGCACAGACGTCCGCGTGTCAGTCAGCACCAGCGGCTCAAGTGAATCATCGCCAACATTACCGATCGCGATGATTTCGTAATTGGTGTTGCGATTAAAGTCCAGATCTACAGGCCCGATGACTGTTTTCGTTGCTGCACCGGGTAAGCGCGCATCGACCGAAACGCTGCGGGTGCCGGTGCGCACCTGAACGCGTGCAACATCTTTGTAGTCTGCGCCCTGGATTGTCTGTCCTGCGACCGTTGCGTTAACCGCCGGCGCGTCAGATGAGGCATGAATGATAGACACATTGGTTCGGGGTGTAGAGCTGCTGCTGTTACAACCATAGAGCCCTACGCTAAGTGCTAATACTGCTGAAATGCCCAGTACCTTGTTCATTGTCGTTCCTCTTTTTATGAAGACTCACTTGAAAAAGATTCAACCAGTAATTAGCGCGCGCACTGACCATTACGGGTGGGTGGTTGTTTCGGCTTACACTTGTGCAAAAATAATTTGTGATGAAAGTCACGTTTCTTATTCCCTTCAAGTTTGCCGGGCGCAGCATGCTCAGCAGCTTTTGCTATTTGGCACAGTCTGGGCGAGCTGTCATATTTCCTTCAAAACCCTGTCCTAGGATTGCAAACGTTTTGTCACAATACCTTTGCTAAGGCGCACTGCTATGAGCCATTCCCCTTTGTATCTGGAGTTACGGACCAGACTGCTGGCGTTGATCCGGACCGGCGAGTTACCGGCAGGTTCTCGGTTGCCGGCGGAGCGCCTGTTGGCGGAGCGGTTTGAGACAACCCGGGTTACCTTGCGTCAGGCACTGGGACAGCTTGAGAGCGAGGGCTGTATCTATCGTAGCAATCGCCGTGGCTGGTTTGTGTCACCGGCCCGGTTGGTTTATGAGCCGGTACGGGATTACAGCTTTACCCGCTATGTTACGGCGCAGGGGCGGGTGCCAAGAACAGAGGTGCTCGGGTTCGAGGAAATGCAGGCGGAGGAACGGGTTGCCACTTCGCTGTCCTTGCCAGTGGGTGCGCCTGTCTATCGCCTGAAACGACGACGCTATCTGGACAACCGGCTGGTACTGGTGGAAACCATCTGGCTGAATGCCCGTTTCCTGCCTGGCCTGGAAAAGTACCGCTTTGACCAGTCTCTGTGGCAGGTCTTTGGCGAGGTTTATGACATCGAGCTGGTACACAAGCAAATCACCATAACGCCCACCGCCCTGATCGGCGAGGAAGTGGCTGCGCTGGAAGTAACCAGCGGCTGCCCGGGTTTGCACATTACCCGTATCAGTAAAACTGCTGCGGGTGAGACCATCGAATACGATGAGGAGTACTGGTTGCACGATGTGCTGACCATCGCCTTGTCCACATCTTCCTATGGCTGACCCTCTCTTTTGCTCAGGTTGAGGATTTTCCCTGGCTACTGTTCGCAAGATGTAAACAAACTGTCACACCTCTGACATTTTTGGGCGTTAGATTTCTGGTCTATACCAATAAACTGGAGGTGTGCATGAAATCCCTGAACTTGTTCAAGAAATTTAAAACGTCTGCTGTGGCCATGGGTCTGGCCAGTCTGATGGGCGCAGGTACGGTCGCTGCCACTGAGCTGACGGTATACACCGCGGTCGAGTCAGATGACCTGCGCAAGTACGCTGAGCGTTTTAACCAGGCGCATCCTGATATCCGCATTCGTTGGGTAAGGGATTCCACCGGCGTTATCACCGCCCGTCTGCTGGCGGAAAAAGAAAACCCCCGCGCGGATGTCATCTGGGGCCTGGCAGCCACCAGCCTGCTGATTCTGGACGACCAGGACATGCTGCATGGCTATGCGCCAAAAGGCGTCGAAAAGCTGGATCCGAAATTTGTCAGCCGTGAAAACCCACCCTCTTGGGTTGGTATGGACGCATGGGTAGCTGCCATTTGCTACAACACCATTGAAGGCCAGCGTCGTGGCATTCCCATGCCCACCAGCTGGGAAGATCTGACCAAGCCGGAGTATCGCGGTCAGGTGATCATGCCGAACCCGGCCTCATCCGGCACCGGTTATCTGGACGTAGCCAGCTGGATGCAGCTGTTTGGTGAAGAACAGGCCTGGGACTACATGGATCGTCTGCACGCCAACATCAGCCGCTATACCCACTCAGGTTCTGCGCCCTGCAACCTGGCAGCCTCTGGTGAAGCTGTGGTGGGTGTTTCCTTTGCCTTCCGCGCGGCCCGCCTGAAAACCCAGGGTGCGCCTGTCGAAGTGGTATTCCCCTCAGAGGGCCTGGGCTGGGACATGGAAGCTGCAGCCATCGTTAAAGGCACTCGCAATCTCGAAGCTGCAAAAACCCTGATGGATTGGGCTGTCAGCCGCGAAGCCAATGAGCTCTACAACGAAGGCTACGCCGTTGTTGCCATGCCTGGTGTTGCCAAGCCGCTGCCCAACTACCCGGAAGATATTGTTGAGCGCATGATCGACAACGATTTCGGCTGGGCCGCCGTCAACCGTGACCGCATCCTGCAGGAATGGCAGCGTCGTTACGACGGCAAAACCGAGCGTCGTTAATAGTAAAGCGATTAGGTGTCGGCCAGCTGGCCGACACCTCCCTGATCCAAAGAGTGTGACTGCCATGAATGCCATTACCCAACATGCACGCCTGGAACCCTGGGCTCAGAGCTTTGAGCATGCGCCGGAGTGCCTGCGCATCGAAGCGCTGCACAAATCCTTCGGCGACTTTTCTGCGCTGCGGGATATAGACCTCAGTATTCAGGAAGGGGAGTTCGTTTGTTTTCTGGGCCCCTCCGGCTGCGGTAAAACCACACTTCTGCGGGCCATCGCCGGCCTGGAACCGCAGACCAGCGGGCGTATCGTCCAGAATGGGCAGGATGTGTCCCGGCTGCCCCCGCAGGCGCGGGATTTTGGCATTGTGTTCCAGTCCTATGCCTTATTCCCGAATCTGACTGTTGCTGACAACATAGCATACGGTTTGCGCAACCTTCGCCAGAGCCGAGCCGCTATTCGTGCCAGAGTGGATGAGTTGTTGGTGCTGGTGGGTCTGGATGGTTCACAACGTAAGTATCCCGCCCAGTTGTCAGGCGGCCAGCAACAGCGGGTGGCTCTGGCCCGTGCATTGGCCACCAAGCCGGGTTTGCTGCTGCTGGACGAGCCGCTGTCTGCACTGGATGCGAAGGTTCGCGTACATCTGCGCCAGCAGATCAAGAAGCTGCAGCAGGGTCTGGGCGTTACCACCATTATGGTAACCCATGACCAGGAAGAGGCCCTTACACTGGCTGATCGTATCGTGGTCATGAACCATGGTGTTATCGAGCAGGTGGGCACGCCCCAAGATATCTATCTGCACCCGGTTAATGCTTTTGTGGCCGGTTTTGTAGGCAGCATGAATCTGCTGCCGGCGCAAAGTGAAGGCAGCAACCGCTGCCGCGTGGGACCTCATGCCATGCAGACGCTGGGGCAGCCTTTACCGCACGGCGCCACCCTGAGCCTGGGTATCCGGCCGGAGGAAATTCGTCTGTGTCATGCAGCGGACGACGGTGCAAACGCATCTGAGCGCAACTGCCTGCCCGCTATTGTTGAAGATGTTGAGTACCTGGGCGCCTTCCTGCGGGTCAAGTGTCGCCCCGAAGGTCTTGCCGATAGCCTGCTGGTGGATCTCAAACTGGCGGATTGGCAGTACATCGGTCAGGTGGGCGAACGCATCAGGTTGCAGCTTCCGGAGGCAGCATTACGGGTCTTTGGGGAGGCGGGGCAACAGGCATGACAAGTATGGCTCTCGCAGTCGGCAGGTTGGGCTCTGAAAAATGGCTCCGCCTGCTGGTATTACTACTGGCGCTAGCGTTCCTGCTGATCGGTTTGGCGTTGCCATTGTTGGCCATGCTGTCCAAGAGTATGCAGGACGCAACCGGGGCATTTGTAGGTCTGGCTAACTTCGGCCAGTACTTCCGAACGCCAGCATTGGCCAATTCCATTTTCAACTCCCTGTTCGTTGCCGTCACCACTACGGCCATCGTCATGAGTGTGGCGTTTATCTGCGCCTATGGTGTCACCCGCACCCGTATGCCGGGCAAGCGACTGTTCCGGGTACTGGCTCTGTTGCCCATCCTGGCCCCTTCCTTGTTACCCGCCATCAGTCTTGTCTACATGTTCGGGAACCAGGGGTATATCCGTGAGCTGCTGGGGGACAACACGATTTACGGACCCATTGGCATTGTCATGGGTATGTGTTTCTGGATATTCCCCCATGCCCTGATGATTATGGTAACGGCACTTTCCAACAGTGACGGGCGTCTCTATGAGGCGGCGCGTGCCCTGAAAACACCAGGCTGGCGAACCTTTCTGACCATCACCCTGCCAGGCATCCGTTATGGCCTTATATCCTGTGGCTTTGTGGTGTTCACCCTGGCTATCACCGATTTCGGCGTGCCTGCGGTTATTGGTGGCCACTACAACGTGCTGGCAACGGATATCTATCGTCAAGTGGTAGGGCAGCAGAACTTCCAGATGGGTGCCGTGGTGAGTGTGGTGCTGCTGGTGCCCGCCGTGCTTGCGTTTATCGCGGACCGCTGGGTGCAGAAAAAGCAGCAAGCGAGCCTTACTGCCCGCGCTGTCCCTTTCCAGCCGGAACGCAGGGTTGGTGTAGATCTGCTGTTTATGGTGCTGTGCTTCAGTGTGGTGGGCATTATTCTGCTAGTGATCGGCACGGCTGTTTACGCATCGCTGATCCAGTTCTGGCCTTACAATCTGTCATTTACCCTGAGTCATTATCAGTTCACAGGCCTGGCGGGTGGCGGTTGGGAGTCCTGGAGTAATTCCGTCAGGATGGCCACCTGGGTTGCTGTGCTTGGCACCCTGTTCATCTTCACCACCGCCTGGATGGTCGAAAAAACACGGGACTTTACCGCCATTCGCCAGGGGCTTCACTTCATGGCGATGCTGCCCATGGCGGTGCCGGGCATGGTGCTGGGGTTGGCCTATATCTTCTTTTTCAATCATCCGTCCAACCCCCTCAACGTGCTGTACGGCACCCTGGCAATTCTGGTGCTGAACACCCTGGTGCACTTCTACACGGTGTGCCACATCACCTCCATGACGGCCCTGAAACAGCTGGATCCCGAGTTTGAATCCGTTGGTGCGTCCCTGAAGGTGCCTTTCTATCGCACTTATCAGCGGGTCATTGTGCCGGTGTCCCTGCCTGCAGTGCTGGATATCTCCGTGTACCTGTTCGTGAACGCGATGACCACGGTGTCTGCGGTGATTTTCCTGTATTCCTCGGACACCCGGCTGGCATCCGTTGCGGTGCTGCATCTGGATGAGGCGGGTTACTTTGCCCAGGCAGCAGCCATGGCGGTGCTGATTCTGCTGACGTCGTTGGTGGTGAAGATCCTTCATGCGCTGGTCAGCCATGTATTACTTAACAAGGCGCAGCGGTGGCGCAATCCCTAGTGCTTGCCCGGGCGGGCTTAGGTCCGGCCCCGGGTTCACCCTGCATTTTTTTAACTGAATTTACTGGTATAGACCAAATGAAAAAGCATCCCTATCTGTTAACGCCGGGACCACTGACCACCAGCGAAACCGTTAAAATGGCTGCCCTGCAGGATTGGGGCTCTTGGGACGATGATTTCAACCAATTATCTGCCCGTGTGTGCGACTACCTGCTGGGTGAGGCAAATGCCAAAGCCAGCCATGAATGTGTATTGATGCAGGGCAGTGGCACCTTCGCAGTAGAGGCAACCCTCGGTAGCCTGTTGGATACAGAGACCAAAACCCTGGTGCTGATGAACGGTGCCTATGGCAAACGTCTGGCCAGTATCCTGGCCCGTATGGGACTGCCGCACACCACGCTGGATAAGGGTGACTACCTACCGCCCCTGGCCAACGAAGTGAGAACGCTGCTACAGGCCGATACGGCAATCACCCACGTTGCGCTGATCCATTGCGAAACCAGTTCCGGCATCCTCAATCCGTTGGAAGCCATTGCCAGGGTGGTAGCGGAAGAAGGGCGGCAACTGATTATTGACGCCATGAGTTCATTTGGCGCCCTGCCCATTGATGCCGCGCAGTTGCCTTTTCTGGCGCTGATCTCCTCTGCCAACAAGTGCTTTGAGGGCATACCGGGTTTCGGCTTCATTATTGTTGAGCGAGAGGCGCTAAAAGCCAGCGCCGGGCGTTCCCGTTCCCTGTCACTGGATCTGCATGATCAGTGGAGTTACATGCAGAAGACGGGGCAGTGGCGGTATACCCCGCCCACCCATGTGGTGGCTGCGTTTTTGCAGGCCATTGAAGAGCATGCCGCAGAGGGGCGCAGCCCTGCGCGGCTGGCGCGCTATACCCGGAACCGTGACCGGCTGGTGACCGGCATGCGGCGCATGGGCTTCCATACCTTGCTGGATGATCATTGGCTGTCTCCCATCATCGTGACCTTTCTGGCTCCTGAGCATCCTGAGTTTGATTTCAAACGCTTCTACCAGGCCGTCAAGGCGAGGGGATTTCTGCTCTATCCCGGCAAGCTGACGGAGGTGGACAGCTTCCGTATCGGCTGTATCGGTCAACTGTTTGATGAGCAGATAGACCAGGTGCTGCGTGCCATCGCTGAAGCCTGTCATGAGCTTGGGCTGCCGTTGGCTGGCACGGCTGAGGCACGGCGGGTTGAGGCCGTCATTATGGATATGGCGGGTACCTGCGTGGATTTTGGATCCCGTGCGCCCATTCAGGCCTTTATCGCACTGTTCGAAGAGGAACGGGTGCCCGTCACCGCGGTAGAAGCACGGATTCCCATGGGCAAGGAGAAACGCGAGCATATTCAGGCGTTGCTGGCCATGCCGCGCATCCGTGAAAGCTGGGTTTCGGTCAAGGGTCAGGCACCCGCCAGTGCCGAAGTGGACCGCCTTTATCATCGCTTTACCGAGCTGCAAAAACTTGCCATTGCCCAGAACACGCAATTGATACCAGGCACGTTGGCGCTGGTGGATGTATGTAACCGTCAGGCCATCAAAGTGGGCCTTAACACGGGCTACAGTGGCGAAATGGTGGCCAGCCTACTGCCTGAGATGCAGGCCCAGGGGTTGCAGCCCGGCTCTGTGGTCTGTGCTACCGATGTACCCGCGGGCCGACCGGCTCCCTGGATGTGTTTGCAGAATGCCAGGGAACTGGGTGTGTCCGGTGTGCAGTCCTGTATCAAGGTGGACGATACCGCTGTGGGTATTGCCGAAGGGCGTAATGCGGGTATGTGGACAGTGGCAGTGGCGGTATCCGGTAACGAGCTGGGACTGTCACTGGAGGAATGGCAGGCACTGACGGACGAGGAGCAGCAGTCCGCCAGCCTGCAGGCACGGCAGACTCTGACTGCATCCGGCGCTCATTACGTGATTGACAGTGTGGCGGAACTGCCAGCAATTATCGCTCGCATCAATCAGCGCCTGGCGGCTGGTGATCAGCCTTGAGTGAGTTGGCCGTACTGCTGGTACTGGTATCGGCCACCATGCATGCAGGCTGGAATCTGCTTGGCAAGCGGACTCAGCCCTCGCTGGCGTTCTTTACCCTGGCTATGTTGGCCGGGGGAGCGGCTTTTTCACCGCTGCTGCTGGTGAGCCCTGGATATCTCACGTTACCGCTGAGTTTCTGGCTGATCTTGCTGCTATCCGGGTTCTTCCAGGCCATCTACATGGCCGGGCTGGCCTGGGCCTATGCCAGAGGGGAGGTGAGCGTACTTTACCCCCTGGCACGGGCGTTGCCGGTTTTGATGGTGCCTGCCCTGAGCCTGCACTGGTTTGCCGGGGGCGAGCTGGATGCCGGTGACTGGCTGGCCATGGGGATGATTGCCGTTGCCAGTCTGCTGTTGCCGCTGGGGAGGATGCGGGATTTTCGGCTGTCTCGTTATCTGACGCCGGCACTGGCGTTCGTGTTGTTGGCGGCGGTGGGGACCACCGGGTACACCTTCACAGACAAGGCGGCCATCGACATGATGACCGGCACCCTCGCTACGCCGTTTATTTCAGGCTTTCACTACATGGTATTGCAAGCCTTTGCCTCGGTGCTGTGGATGCTGCCTGTTGTGTTGCTGGGGCGGCGGGAGTCCATTGCCTGGAAGGAATTACTGCGTCAATCGCCAGCCACGTACACCCTGGCGGGTGTATTGGTATTGGCAACCTACGGTCTGGTGCTGGTCGCCATGGCTATGACGGATGAGATCAGCTACCTGGTTGCCCTGCGCCAGGCTTCCATACCCCTGGGGGCTCTGGCTGGCATCCTGGTTTTGAAAGAATCCACCACGCCGTTGAAGTGGCTGGCCCTTGGCCTGATGACCAGCGGCCTGGTAGTTATCGCTTATTAAAGGAACATTCTGAAGGAATTTTGTATGACTGCCAGCTTGCAGCGGCCCGTCCGCCTTGCGGTGTTTGATCTTGACCACACCCTTATTGCCACAGATTGCTCAGAACAGTGGGCGCTGGAAATGCAACGCCGGGGCTGGATAGGCTCGCCGGATTTTTGGAGCCAGCACCGTCAGATGATGCAGGAGTATGACCAGGGTGTGTTGTGTATGGAAAGCTATCTGCGCCTCAATCTGTCGCCCCTGGTGGGGTTGGAGTACAGCCATGTTGAGGCGGTCGCCGAGCAGTTTGTAGCTGAGCAACTGACACAGCTGGTTTATCCCTCCGCCCACACCCTGCTAAGCGAGCACCGTGCCCGGGGCGATCATCTGCTGATGATTTCCGCCAGTGAGGAATTTCTGGTCAAGCCCATGGCCCGTTATCTGGGATTTGACGGTGCTATCGGCATACGTATAGCCCGGGAGGAGGGCAGGGTTACTGGTGAGCCGCTGTTCCCTCTGAGCTATCGCGAGGGCAAGATCGACTGCCTGCAAAGTTACCTGGTGGACACCGGCTTACAACCCGGTCACACCTGTTTCTACAGCGACTCTCATAATGATTTGCCGCTGCTGGAGTGGGTGGACCAGCCATGCCCTATCAATGCTAACTACCTGCTACGGCAGGAGGCCGCCCGCAGACAATGGCAGTTACTGAATCTTTGAGGAGTGAGCTTAATGAAAACCTGGTTGTTCCTGGCCGTCGCCATTGGGGCGGAAGTGGTGGCCACCTCGGCCCTGAAATCCAGTGAAGGGTTTACGCGGCTATTGCCATCCATTGTGGTGGTGATGGGCTATGTCATTGCTTTCTACTTTCTGGCATTGACCCTGAAAGCGCTGCCCGTGGGTGTCGCCTATGCCATCTGGTCGGGTGTTGGTGTGGTGCTGATCGCGCTGATCGGCTGGCTGGTATTCGGCCAAAAACTGGACCCGGCCGCGCTGGTGGGCATGGCCCTGATTATCTCAGGTGTGGTGGTCATGAACCTGTTCTCGACCAGCATGCCCCATTGATAACCCAAACAACCGAAAAGGAGGTGGCGCCATTTGCTAGCGACCTGTCGCGATCTGCAAACCCCAAACATGGAAAGCATCACAGTACAAAAGGTAATTGATTGTCATATTGTGGCGGGCTCCAGGCCCTGCCAAAAACAATCATAACAGCGGCGCAATAAAGGCGGACGACAGATTCGCCCGGCCGCGGCAAACAAGGAGATGCAGACAATGCGTTGTGCAGTATTTCGTTTTATCGTCTTGATGGTGCTGGCCCTTGGCGCCTCCGCCAGTTATGCGGACAGCTATGTGTTCGTCACCAACTCCACGCCGGAAACCGTGCGGGTAGAGGTCAGCCACTTTGGTGACCGATTGCTGCAAGAAGGCAGTCAGTGGCGTCAGGAAGTGCAGGAAATCGCACCTTATGCCACTGCCCGTGTACTGGCATTCAACCGCTACCAGGGGCTGCGCAGCGGCAGTACCTACCACTTTGAAACCCGTCTGATCGGCGCTGAATCCACCGTCACTCTGCAGCAGAAAATGCGCGGCACCTGGTACGGCAGCACCATCGAGCACAGTGCCAAAGGTGCTGATTTCAATGCGCCCTGGCGTAGCGACCGGGCGATTCACCGCCACGCCAGCCAGTATGACAGTCGTCAGAGCCGCATCGGCTTCAAGGCCCAGTTCACCGGCTGGTATGACGATTTCTACTACACCCTGCACAACACCACCCAGCCAGAACCCCTGAGCGGTGATGATGCCTTGAAGGTGCTGACCTATAACATCTGGGCTTTGCCGCTGATTGCCAGCAAGATCAGCGATCGCCTGCAGGAGATGCCCCATTACCTGCGCGGTTACGATGTTATCCTGCTGCAGGAAGCCTTCTCATCCGACAGCCCTGCCTTCATGCACGCCCTGGCGGATGAATACCCCTACCAGACGGAAATTCTGGATGCGCCCGGCTGGAACCTCTACAACGGCGGCGTTGCCATTGTCAGCCGTTACCCTATCGCGTCGGTCGCCTATGAGATCTTTCCGGACTGTACCGGCACTGACTGCTTTGCCGATAAAGGTGTGGTGTACGCTGAGGTGATTCGTGATGGCAAAGCCTACCATGTCACCAGCACGCATGCGGCATCTTTTGACACTGATGCGGCCCGTGCCCTGCGTCAGCAGCAGTTCCAGCAGATTCGCGCATTGGTCGATCGCAAGCAGATTCCGGCAATGGATGCGGTGCTGATGGGCGGTGACTTTAACGTCAACAAACTGAAATTCCCGGGTGACTACGCACAGATGCTGGTCAACCTGAATGCCTGGATGCCTGAAGTGACCGGCTACACCAAGTCCACTTTTGATCCGGAGGTGAATGCCAACGCCTCGGGTTATCTCTCATCCGGTGTTGAATATCTGGACTATGTTGTGGTCAGTAATACCCACCGCCAGCCAGTCAGTGCCGGTAATGATGTGCGGGTACCCCGGTCAGATTCCGACCGGCTCTGGGGTGTCTGGGATCTGTCAGATCACTTCCCTGTACTTGGCGACTTCCAGTTCTGATGAAGCGCCTTGTCATAGCTACAACCATCAGCGCCCTGGCGCTGGTGGTTGTCTTCCAATGGTCTACTCATAACCCTCAGCCAACACTGAACCCCGTGCAGGCGGATGAGCAGCCGCGCACAGCGGTTCAGGCTGCTGACCCGCAGCCTGCGTCCGTTCAGCAGCATGCGCAAAGCAGGGCAGGTGATCAGGCCTCCGCGTGGGATGAAACCAGCATGAGCCAATGGGAGCGTGATCAGATTGATCGTCTGATGTGGCACGAACGCCTGGACCAGTACCGGAATCCGGGCGGAAACCTGCAGCAGTTCTTTCAGGTACTACGCAGCCAGTGCAATCAGGATCGCGCGCTCTGCAGCATGTTACTGGACGACATGCTGACGGATTACCCGGACGCTGCCTTTGCCAACCAATTGCAGCAGATACTGGAAAACCTGTGGGTTTATGATCAGGCCGTTGAAGCTCTGGTCATGTCCACCGATATCACCCCGGAAAGTCGCTACCATCGTGTGGATGAGCTACGCAGGGCGCATCTGGGGGACCAGGCAACAGAGTTGCTGTTTGGTCAGGAGCGGGCTTGGGCACGGTATCAGTTCGGCTTTGAGCACCTGCTGACGGAAGCTCCGAATCTGACTCAGCAGCAACGGCTGGCTGCGCTGGACAGGTTGCAGCAACAACGCTGGGGTCCTTACCAGCAACCTTTGGCCGAGCAGCAAACCGCTTATGGCCGATATGAGCGAGAGCTGATGCTCAGTCTGGCGGGTGTGAGTGATGCGGCTGAGCGTGCAGCCTTGACCGCCCAGATCCGGGCCCGGCATTTTGATCCTGAAACCGCTACCTGGATGGCTCAACGGGACGGTGCTGTGGAGGCTCAGCAAAGCCAGCGCGAGACCTACCAGGCCGCGGTGCAGGCCTTGCGCCAGGAAATGGAACAGCAGCGCGATGCCTGGCCAGCAGATGTCTGGGAGCAGCGCTATCAGCAGCGCCTGACTCAGCTCAGACAGGATATCTTTTCACCCTAGTGAGTTCACTGACAGGGAGTGCGTCCTTGCTGAGTTGAGGAGGCATTCCCGGTTTCGTGAAAACATCCCCTGTAGCCTGCCGTCGTCCTTGTGCTAAAGTACCCCCGCTTGTTTAACATCAGGGAGATCAAGCGTGTTTGAGCTTTTAAAAGCAGGCGGCATCATCATGGTGCCCATTATTGCCTGTTCCATCCTGGCACTGGCGATTGTACTGGAGCGTTTCTGGAGCCTTCGGGCCAGTCGCGTGGCGCCGCAAACCACACTCAATGAGCTGTGGAAGTGGATCAAGAAGAAAGAGCTGAATGCGCGCAAGCTCAAGGCGTTGCAGGCGTCCTCCCCTGCCGGCCGTATTCTGGCTGCAGGTTTGATGAACGCCAAGCATGGTCGCGAGATCATGAAGGAAAGTATCGAGGAAGAAGCCAGCCAGGTTGTTCATGATCTGGAGCGATTCCTCAATCCGCTCGGCACTATCGCCGTGATTACCCCCTTGCTGGGTCTGCTGGGCACTGTTATCGGTATGATCAAGGTATTCGCCGAGATTCAGCTGGCAGGTGTCGGTAATGCCGCAGCCCTCGCCGGTGGTATTTCTGAAGCCCTGATGACCACAGCCGCGGGCCTCAGTGTGGCCATTCCGGCGCTGATCTGCCATCGCTTCTTCCTGCGCCGGGTAGACGAACTTGTGGTCAGCATGGAACAGGAAGCCATCAAACTGGTTGAGGTGGTCCACGGTGATCGCGAAATCGACATCGAGGGAGCCTGACTCCGGTGAAGTTTAAACGCCAGCGAAGCCATGAGGTCGGCGTTGATCTGACACCCCTGATCGACGTCGTTTTTCTGTTGCTTATCTTCTTTATGGTGTCCACCACCTTTACCAGCCAAACCCAGCTGCGGGTTGACTTGCCCGAAGCTACCGGCGTTACTGCTGAAGCGACGGTGGAGCAGATTGACGTGGTGATTGACGCCCAGGGCAACTACGCCGTGAATGATCGCTCCCTGATCAACAACCGGCGTGAGACGCTGCAACGGGCGGTGGAAGAAGTAGCGGCGGGAGATACCGGCTTGCCCTACATTATTACTGCGGATGCGCAGACACCCCATGAATATGTTGTCAGGGCCATGGATGTCGCTGGCCGGCTCGGGTTTGCCCGGCTGAGTATCACCACCCGTCGTCCGACGGATGAACGCTAACCGCGGAACTTCTGATGTCAGCATATGATAATCCCAACTGGCAGACCTATAAGCGTCTGCTGGCTTACGTAAAACCCTATTGGATTGCATTTGCCCTGGCCATCCTCGGCAACGTCATCTACGCAGGCGCCTCTGTCGGCATGGCTGCGGCCATGGAATACGTCATCGAAGCGATCGAGAACCCCACTCACAGTAACCGGGTGTTGCTCACCAGCATGATTGTGGGTGTGTTTGCCATGCGGGGCGTGGGTACCTTCCTTGGCCAGTATTTTATTGCCTATGTCGGGCGCCATGTGGTCAACGCCCTGCGTCGGCAGGTGTTTGACCGCATGATGTCTTTGCCCTCCCGGTTCTTTGACAACCATTCCTCCGGGCACCTTGTGTCCAAGCTGACCTTCAACGTGGAACAGGTGGCGGAGGCGACCACCAATGCGGTGACCATCACTCTGCGTGAAGGTCTGACCATCATTGGTCTGCTGGCCTTTATGTTCTACACCAACTGGAAGCTGACCCTGATCTTCCTCACTCTGGGCCCTGCCATTGCCTTGGTTGTGAATTATGCCAGCCGCCGCTTCCGCAAACTCAGCAAACGTATTCAGGGCTCCATGGGGGACATCACCCATGTGGCGTCGGAATCCATCGGTGGATACCGGGTGGTGCGTACCTTTGGCGGTGAGGATTACGAGCGCGAGCGGTTTGATGCCGTCGCCAACCGCAACCTGGTGCAGAGCCTGAAACTGGCATCCACCCAGGCTATCAGTGTGCCGGTGATTCAGGTGCTGGTGGCCATCGCTATCGCCATGCTGGTGTGGATCATGCTGTCGCCAGAAGTGCGCGGTTCCATGACCACCGGCCAGTTGGTTGCCTTTATTACCGCCGCAACCACCATGGGTAAGCCGGTCAAGGCCATTACTTCTGTTCACGCCAAGATTCAGAAAGGCGTTGCTGCTGCCATTGACGTTTTTGAGACGCTGGATGAAGTGCCAGAGCAGGATACCGGCACGCACGCCCCTGCGCGGGTAGCGGGCGAAATCAAGTTTGTGGATGTGGGCTTCCGTTATCGGGATCAGATGGACAATGTGCTCAAGGGTATTAATCTGACGATCCCTGCCGGCCAAACGGTGGCTCTGGTAGGGCGCTCTGGTAGTGGTAAGTCAACCATGGTCAGCCTGTTGCCCCGATTCTATGAATACACGGAAGGGCGTATCGAGATTGATGGCGCGCCTATTCGTGACTTCCGCCTGACGGCCCTGCGGGCTCAGATCGCCCTGGTTACCCAGAACGTGGTGCTGTTCAACGATACCATTGCCGCCAACATCGCCTACGGCGCCTTGCGCCATTGCAGTCGGGAAGAGATTGAAGAAGCCGCCCGCAAGGCTCATGCCATGGAGTTTATCCAGCGCATGCCAGAGGGGCTGGAAACCCAGATCGGCGATAATGGCGTGATGCTCTCCGGTGGCCAGCGTCAGCGGCTAGCCATCGCACGGGCATTGCTCAAGGATGCGCCTATTCTGATTCTGGATGAGGCCACCTCCGCACTGGATACGGAGTCTGAGCGCCATATCCAGGCGGCATTGGATGAAGTCATGCAGGGCAGAACCACACTGGTTATCGCTCACCGGCTTTCCACCATAGAGAATGCTGACCGCATTCTGGTTATGGATGCGGGCGAGATTATCGAGTCCGGCACCCACAGTGAACTGCTGGCGAAAAACGGCGCCTATGCCCAGTTGCACCAGGTGCAGTTCAGCGAGCACGCATGAGCAGGGTTGTTGAGCGGCTCTGGTACAGCGGCTCACGCCCCCTGTGGCCGTTATGGCCACTGGCCTGGCTGTACGGTTTTATTGTCTGCCGCCGGCGCAATGCCGCTTTGGCCAAGCCAGTGGCACGTTTGCCGATGCCTGTGATTGTGGTGGGCAACCTGACCGCGGGCGGCACCGGCAAATCCCCTTTGACCGGCTGGCTGGTGGCCCAGCTGCAGGAGGCGGGCTACCGGCCTGCCATCCTGAGCCGGGGCTATGGCGGCAAATCCCCTCACTATCCGCTACGGGTCAGCTCAGGCACAACGCCAGCCCAGGCGGGTGACGAACCCGTTATGCTCGCGGCGCAAACCGGTGTGCCGGTTATTGTTGATCCCCAGCGAGTACGGGCCGCCCGTTATGCCCTTGAACAGGGTCTGGCTGACGTACTGGTGTGTGATGACGGGCTGCAGCACTATGCTTTGCCCCGCGATATCGAGATCGCGGTATTTGATGGCCAGCGCGGCTGTGGTAACGGCGCCCTGATTCCCGTGGGGCCGTTACGGGAGCCCTTGGCACGGTTGGGCAGTGTTGATTTTGTGGTGTTCAATGGCAGCACTGTAGACGGACTGGAACACCCGAATACCGCCCTTATGACGCTGGCACCCACCCGCCTGCGCCACCTGCAAAGCGGTGAGTTGCAACCCTTGGCATGGTTGCAGGGCCGTCAGATGAGGGCAGTGGCGGGTATCGGCAATCCCGGGCGCTTCTTCCAGACACTGGTGGATCTTGGGGCGCAGGTTGACCCCAGTCCTCGCCCGGATCACCATACCTTTACACCCCAGGATCTCATGGCCCCCGACGGTGCGCCTGTCGTCATGACCGCCAAAGACGCGGTAAAGTGCCAGTCCATCGCCCACCAGGGTTGTTGGGTCCTGGATGTGGAGGCCGTACTGCCGGACAGTTTCCGGCAACACCTGCTGGCGCGACTTGCCACCCTCAGGGTGCCGGATCAATCTTCTGAACAGACATGACCGAGAGAACATCATGGACAAAAAATTATTGGCAATGCTCACCTGCCCGGTATGCAAGGGCGAACTCAAGTTTGATCGTGAGCGCAATGAACTGATCTGTTACGCTGATGCCATGGCTTTCCCTCTCAAGGACGGTATCCCGGTGATGCTGGCCAGCGAAGCACGCACCCTGACCACGGACGAACGCCTGGATCGCTGATCTTTTTTGCCAATGGGCCCAGACAGGGAGCGCCTTATGTCATTTACCGTCATCATTCCCGCCCGCTACGCCTCGACCCGCCTGCCGGGTAAGCCGCTGTTGGATATTGCTGGCAAACCCATGATCCAGCACGTGTGGCAACAGGCCAAGGCCAGCCACGCCAGCCGGGTTATTGTCGCCACGGATGATGCCCGTATTCAGACCGCCTGCGAGGCCTTCGGTGCTGAGGTGGTGATGACGGCGCCCACACACCCGTCCGGCACCGACCGGCTAGAGGAAGTGGTGCGCCAGCTTGGCCTGGATGAGGACGATATGGTGGTCAACGTCCAGGGCGATGAACCACTGATCCCACCGGCGCTGATCAATCAGGTCGCCGCGAACCTCGACCGCTTTCCGGAAGCCGGCATCGCTACGCTGTGCGAGCGCATTCACGGCGCCGGGCAGGTGTTTAATCCCAACGTCGTCAAAGTGGTGTTTGATTACCGCGGCATGGCCAGTTACTTCAGCCGTGCGCCTATTCCCTGGGCACGGGAGAATTGGGCAGAGCCCCGTAATCGTGATCGCCTGCCATCAGGTATGGAGTATTATCGTCATATCGGTATCTACGGTTACCGGGTAGGTTTTCTGCGGGACTATGTCACCTGGGCACCGGCGCCGACGGAAGAGACTGAGTGCCTGGAACAGCTACGCGCCCTCTATCGGGGCGTGAAGATTCACGTGGATGATGCCTGCGAGCGCCCCCCCGCCGGGGTTGACACCCAGGAGGACCTGGAACGCCTGCGCCGCTTTATGGAGGAGAAGCTATGAGTGACACCAAGGTCGGTGTGTTGTTTGTTTGTCTCGGCAATATCTGTCGTTCGCCGACCGCCGAAGGGGTGTTTCGTGAACGCGCTTCCCGTGCTGGCATGACCAGTGTGCTGGAGATCGACTCCTGTGGCACCGGTGATTGGCATATCGGCAAATCCCCGGACCCGCGTGCCATCGCCGCTGCCCAGCGCCGCAACATCAATATTGCCCAGTTGCGGGCCCGCCAGGTAGTGCCGGAAGACTTTGACCGCTTCCATTATGTACTGGCCATGGACTTGCAGAATCTGACGGACCTGCGCCGCATGTGGCTGCCGGAACACCGTACCGAACCCCGCCTGTTCCTCGATTACGCCCCCAACAAAGCCGTCCGCGAAGTGCCGGACCCTTACTTTGGCGGGCGCGAGGGCTTCGAGAATGTGCTGGATCTTATTGAGGCGGCCAGCGACGGGCTGCTGAATGCTATCCGCCGGGAACACCTCTAGCCCATGGGTACCTTCAGCCCCGCCACTGATGTGGATCTGACGTCCCTCAACACCCTGCGACTGCCCGCCCGGGCACGCTATTTCGCCCGAATTGAAACGGAACAGGCCCTGCAGGATGCTCTGGCGTGGGCGCGTAAGCACGGGCAGCAAGCTCTGGTGATTGGTGGTGGCAGTAACCTGGTGTTATGCGGCGACATATCGGGGTTGGTGCTGCATATGGCCATCATGGGGCGCAGCTGGGAAGTCTGCGGCGACGGTGACGCGATCCTCACCCTGGGTGCCGGTGAAGACTGGCACCGTGTGGTGATGTACGCCTGCCGTGCTGGCTATCGTGGTATTGAAAACCTGGCACTGATACCCGGCACGGTTGGCGCCGCCCCGGTACAGAATATCGGTGCCTACGGCGCCGAACTGAAAGACACACTGGTGGAACTGCGGGCCTGGGACGCTCAGCAACAAGCCGTGGTCACCCTGAGCGGCGAGACCTGCGGTTTTGGTTATCGCGATAGTGTGTTCAAGCAACATCTGGACCGCTACATCATCCTTTCTGTACGCCTGAAGCTGTCACGCCAGCGACCCTTTAACCTCAGCTACCGCGAACTGGCAGAACATTTTGACAATGACACCGCCAGTTACCGGTCATTAACACCCTTGCAGGTGGCCGAGGCAGTAAAAGCCATCCGCCGTCGCAAGCTGCCGGACCCGGACCATTTACCCAATGCCGGCAGCTTCTTCAAGAATCCCTTAGTGCCCTGGGACACCTACCAGGCCCTGAAAACGGCCCATCCCTCCCTGGTGGCCTATGAAGGCGAAGGCGAGGCCAAGTTGGCCGCCGCCTGGTTGATTGATCAGTGCGGCTGGAAAGGCCACCGGGAAGCCCACGTCGGCGTCCATAACAAGCAGGCCCTGGTGCTCATCAACCACGGCAACGGCACCGGCCCGGAGCTGATGGATCTCGCCAACCGCATTCGCAGTGATGTAGAGGCCCGGTTCGGGGTGACGCTTGAAATGGAACCGCGGCGGGTGCCGTAAGGTGTTTTGCCGAACCCCTCACGGACAGGCGCAGCACAATGGCTTACCATAGCCAAGGACTGGATTGTTGCTGGCGGCCCCATGTCATCAGTTATTGATCCTGACCATTTTTTTCAGTGCCCGCTCGTGGCAAAGTTTATTTGTTGCCCATCCAGAAACGCAGTTTCTGAGTGGGCACGAACGCGGCACAGGGAGGTGCCGCCAAAATCGAAGGCGCAAGCCTCTGATTTTGCGAGCAAGGCAAAACCGCGCTTTTGCCTTGCGACTCCGCGAAACGCCAAGGATGGCGTTTCAGGATGGAAACTAGTTAACCCAGGCCCCCTGATCAGAGGCTGACACTGTTGCTGGCAAAATATTCTGTATTCATGCTGTCCCTGTTGGTGGCGCTGCCGTTGCCGGCAACTGCGGGTAGCGTCCAGCGTATTGTCCATCCCGATGGCCGGGTGGAGTTCACCAATGCCCCGGCGCGGACGCAGGAGCGGGTGTACCGCTACCAGGACGAACACGGCGTAACCTCTTTCAGCAGCATCCGCCCCGTGGGTGTCGCGGACGTTGAGGTGCTCCGTTTTGATTGCTATGCCTGCGCTCCCGATTCCACAGTGGACTGGCACAACACCCGCTTGTTTGTTGGCGTATTTCAGGACGAGATAAACGCTGCTGCAGCGCGCTTCCGGGTGGACCCGGCGCTGGTCAGGGCGGTCATTCACGCCGAATCCGCCTTCAACCCTCAGGCTGTCTCCCGTCGCGGGGCGCAAGGCTTGATGCAGTTGATGCCAGCCACGGCCGCCGAGCTGGGTGTTGAAAACGCCATGGACGTTGCGGAAAACATTCACGGTGGCGTGAACTACCTGGCGCGCATGCTCCAGTTGCACCATGGCGACATACGCCTGGCGACCGCCGCCTACAACGCCGGCCCTGGCGCAGTGCGTCGTCACGGTGGCATCCCGCCGTTTGCTGAAACCCGGGCCTATGTGGAGCGGGTGGGCATACTTCATCAGCGTTACCGGCAATCACTGGCGAGCCGTTGAGGCTTTTTTCGAGGGTTTAGCCACGGAATTAGCGGACATAAAAAAGGCGCCCAGCAGTAGGGCGCCTTTTGTTTAAACCGTCGTCTTACAACCCGCCGCGAGGCGAACGCTTCACCAGAAACGGCAACAGCTCATCCACAGCTATGTCCTGTTTGTCCGCATCCTGGCGGCCTTTGTATTCAAAGGTGCCAGCAGCAAGGCCGCGGTCAGAGATCACCACCCGGTGGGGGATACCAATCAGCTCCATGTCCGCAAACTTCACGCCGGGGCGTTCGTTACGGTCATCCAGCAACACATCAAACCCGGCCTGGCGCAACTGCGTATAAAGCTTTTCACCCGCCTCCATCACTTCCGGCGACTTCTGTGCGTTCAGGGTTACGACCGCTACTTCGAACGGCGCAATGGCATCCGGCCAGATAATGCCGCGGTCGTCGTGATTCTGCTCGATGGCAGCGGCTACAATCCGCGATACGCCGATGCCGTAGCAGCCCATTTCCATGATGACAGCTTTGCCATTCTCATCCAGTACCGTAGCGTTCATCGCTGCGCTGTACTTGTTGCCCAGTTTGAAGATATGGCCCACTTCGATACCGCGACGGATCTCAATAGTGCCCTGACCATCGGGGCTGGGGTCACCGTCCACCACGTTGCGCAGGTCTTCAACCCGAGCCAGGGGTAGGTCACGCTCCCAGTTAACACCGGTGAGGTGGAAGCCTTCTTTGTTGGCGCCGCATACAAAGTCCGCCAGATGGGCCGCGCTGCGGTCAACGATAACGGGTAGGGGCAGGTTGACCGGGCCAATGGAGCCGGGCTTACAGCCGACGGCCTTTTCAATCTCTTCATCTGTGGCCATGGTCAGCGGCTCGGCCACGCCAGCGAGTTTTTCTGCTTTGATTTCATTCAGGGTGTGATCACCCCTCAGTACCAGAGCCACCAGCGGCTGCTCTTCCTGCTCGCCGCGGACAATCAGCGTCTTGACCGTGCGAGTCGCATCGATCTTGAGGAACTGGGCAACCGCATCAATGGAACGTTGCTCGGGCGTGGCCACTTCCGCCAGTGACTCTGCCGGTGCCGGGCGCTCGCCGGCAGGTGCAACAGCTTCGGCAGTCTCGATATTGGCGGCATAGCTGGAGGCTGTGCTGAAGGCAATATCATCCTCACCGGAGGAGGCCAGTACATGGAACTCGTGGGAGGAGCTGCCGCCAATGGACCCGGAGTCTGCCTGCACCGGGCGGTAATCCAGAGCAATCCGATCAAAAATTGCGCAATAGGTGCGGTGCATCACATCGTAGGTTTCATCCAGAGAGGCTTGGTTGATGTGGAAGGAGTAGGCGTCCTTCATCAGGAACTCCCGTGCCCGCATTACACCAAAGCGAGGGCGACGCTCATCCCGGAACTTGGTCTGGATCTGATAGAAGTTGGCAGGCAGCGCCTTGTAGCTTTTCAGCTCGTTACGGATCAGGTCGGTAATGACTTCTTCGTGGGTCGGGCCAAAGCAGAAGTCACGGCCATGGCGATCGTTCAGGCGCAGCAGCTCGCCGCCGTATTGCTCCCAGCGGCCAGATTCCTGCCACAGCTCGGCAGGCTGCACGGCTGGCATCAACACCTCTTGGGCACCGCTCTTGTCCATCTCCTCCCGCACGATGCGCTCTACCTTGCGCAAGGTACGCAGGCCCATGGGCAGCCAGGTGTAAAGGCCCGCCGCGAGCTTACGAATCATACCGGCTCGCAGCATCAGTTGATGGCTGATCACTTCCGCATCAGCTGGCGTTTCTTTCTGGGTGGCAATCAGGTAACGGCTTGCGCGCATGCTGGTTTCCAATAGCAATAGGTGTGAGTAGGTTTGAGCAGTGCCTCGTCCGGTGCAGGGCCGCTGTTTCAGAGACGCCCAAGGTCACCGACGGGTAACTTTATTTACAACAGCTTGCGGGGTATTGTACGAAGCCTTGGTAATGACGTACAGCCAAACGGGGGCGGAATGAGCCTGAATGCGAAAGAGGTTGAGCAATTGATCCGGGCGGGCCTGCCCATGGCGGAAGATATGGATCTGCGGATCGATGATGCGGGTGAACGCTATGCCCGGGTAACCGCGCCTTTTTCCTCAAGGATGATTCGCCCCGGCGGCACCATCAGCGGGCCGGTTCAGATGGCCCTTGCAGATGCGGCTATGTATGCCGCCATCCTGGCTACTCTGGGCCGTGCCGAAATGGCGGTGACCAGTAACCTGAACATTAACTTTCTCAACAAGCCCCAACCGGGTGATCTGACCGCAGAAGCCATCGTACTGAAGCTGGGGCGTCGGCTGGCCTTCTGCGAGGTGCGTCTGTTGTCCGGCGACGATGATGTGCTGGTGGCGCACGTTACCGGTTGCTACGCACTGCCGGCGAAATAATGTGATTCATGTCAAGTCTGCTGGGGTTGATGGCCTGATTACCTTAGGTTACATACCGACATAAATGGTAAAGTGTCACCAACAGATGTTAACCGGAAGCAAGCTGCAAAGACCATGAATGATCAAGTAGATGTAATGCCCCGCCGCCAACCCGTGCAAGCCCGTAGTCGGGAGCGTGTGACCAAGATCCTCAGTCACGCAGCCGAGATCTTCAATGATGTCGGGGTAGATAGCACCAGTATGTCGGCCATCGCCAGGGCGTCTGATATGTCACTGGCCTCCCTGTACCGTTATTTTCCCAACAAGGCGGCCATCGTTAAGGCTATTGCTGAACAGCAGGTTGAGCGCATGGAAGAGATGCTTCGTCTGCGTTTGCGGGAGGTGGAGCCTGACAATGCTGCCAACGTATTGATCGATCTGTTCTATGAGTTTTATCGCACTGAGCCTGCGTATGCCGCCATCTGGTCCGGAGTTGAGTCCATGCCTGAGCTGAGGGAGCTGGACCTGAAGGAACTCTACAGCAACGCCAAGGACCTTGATGCCCGCATCGCCGAGTTCGCACCCCATGTGCCTGCAGCCCGTCGCCGGGCCGCCAGCCTGCTGATGCCTCGTTCCTGTGGCACCATCCTGCGTCTGGCTATTACCCTGCCGAAAGAGGAAGGCGATAGTCTGGTGGCTGAGCTCAAAGCCATGGCGTCCGCCTACCTTAAACATCTGGTATTGGATCAGTAACCATGACCCTCGCCGCTCGAAAACTGCTGTGGGCTGCCTTGCTGGCCATAGTGTTGCAAGGTTGCTCCTCGCTCCCTGAGGGCGTTGAGCCCGTGCAGCAGTTCGAGCTGGAGCGTTATCTAGGTACCTGGTACGAAATTGCCCGCCTGCCGCATCGCTTTGAAGAGGGGCTCTCCCATGTCACTGCCGAGTACACCCTGGTTCGTGAAGGCCGCGTCAAAGTGGTTAACCAGGGGTATCACGCCGAGAAAGGTGAATGGAAGCGCGCTGAAGGTACTGCCAAATTTGCTGGTGAGCCCAGTGTCGGGCATTTGAGAGTCTCTTTCTGGGGGCCTTTCTATGCGTCTTATGTGGTTGCAGCCCTCGACAAGAAGGGCTACCAGTACGCCCTGGTGACCGGCCCCAATCATCGTTATCTGTGGGTGCTTTCCCGTACGCCTGAGCTTCCTGACGAAGTGCGTGACGCCCTGGTGGAGAAAGCCGATAACCTCGGCTTTGCCGTCGGCGATCTTATCTGGGTGGATCACAGCCGGGGCGCCGCGGAACCCAAACTCTGACGTGCCAGCTTACCGCAGGTAGCCCAGGGGCAGGGCGGTGCTGTCCACTACCCGGCGCAGCACAAAACTTGAGTGGACGCCGCTGACACCCGGAATGCGGGTGATTTTGTTCAGCAGAAAGTCATGGTAGTGGTCCATGTCCGGTACCACCACCTTCAGCATGTAGTCCGCATCCTGCCCGGTGATCAAAAAGCACTCCTGCACCTCCTCGCAATCGCTCACCTTGCCCTCAAATTCAGCAAAACGTTCCGGGGTATGGCGGTCCATGCCAATCAGGATGATGGCCATCAGGGATAGGTCGAGCTTCTTGGGATCAAGAATAGTGACCCGTCGCACGATGATGCCGGCTTCTTCCAGCGCCTTGACCCGGCGGGAACAGGGGGAAGGGGATAGCCCCACACGCTCCGCCAGTTCCTGGTTGGATAGCTCGCCGTGACGTTGCAGCTGATCAAGGATATGGCGGTCAGTACGGTCGAGTTTGTGCAGCTTTTTATCGTTCATGGCAATAGACCACTAAAATTTATTAATTTAATAGCATTATATGCCATCAATGGGTGGTTTTTAGGCAAAAAAAGCAAACTTTTTTCAGGCGGGCTGCGCTAACCTTTATGTCATTGATACCCTTGATGACAGGACCACCCGTTATGAACTTCGATCATCGCAAGTACAGCCCTTTCGCTCCTATTGCAAAGCGTGACCGCCGTTGGCCGGACCAGGTGATCACCCAGGCGCCGGGCTGGTGTGCGGTGGATCTCCGGGATGGTAATCAGGCGCTGATCAAACCCATGGGCGTCTCCCAGAAACAGCGCTTGTTTGATTTGCTGGTCAAACTGGGTTTCAAGGAAATCGAAATCGGTTTCCCCGCGGCCAGTCAGCCGGACTTTGATTTCTGCCGCAAGCTGATCGATGAAAACCGCATTCCGGAAGATGTCACCATTCAGGTCCTCACCCAGGCTCGCCCGGAACTGATCGAGCGCACCTACGAGGCGCTGGAAGGCGCCAAACGTGCCGTTGTGCACGTCTACAACTCCACCTCCACTGTACAGCGGGAGAAAGTGTTCCGCATGGACCGGGAGGGTATCAAGGAAATTGCCATCAACGGCGCCCGTATCGTCAAGGCTCACGCTGACAAACGTCCCGATACCGCCTGGACCTTCCAGTATTCACCGGAGAGCTTTACCGGCACCGAGCTGGACTTTGCGGTTGAGGTGATTGATGCGGTGAATGACATCTGGCGCCCTGATCAGGGCCAGCCGGTGGTTATCAACCTGCCCGCCACCGTGGAAATGGCAACACCCAACGTGTTTGCAGATCAGGTGGAGTGGATTTGTGACCATATGAAATATCGCCAGCATGTCCGCATCAGCGTACATACCCACAATGACCGCGGCTGCGGGGTGGCGGCGGCTGAGCTTGCGGTAATGGCGGGGGCAGACCGGGTTGAGGGCACCCTGATGGGTAATGGCGAACGCACCGGCAATATGGACCTGGTCACCATGGCCATGAACCTCTACTCACAGGGCGTCGACCCTAGGCTGGATCTGTCCGGTATGCGGGAGATTACCGAGGTGGTGGAAGCCTGCACAGAAATCAGCACCCATCCCCGGCACCCTTACGCAGGCGAACTGGTCTTCACCGCATTCTCCGGCAGCCACCAGGATGCTATCCGTAAATGCCTGTCCAGCTACCAGGAAGGTGATGCCTGGAATATCGCCTACCTGCCTATCGACCCCCGTGATCTGGGGCGGCGGTATGAGGAAGTGGTGCGCATTAACAGCCAGTCCGGCAAAGGCGGCGTCGCTTACGTGCTGGAGCGGGATTTTGGCATCAGCTTGCCCCGCTGGCTGCAAATCGAGTTCAGCAAAGTGGTGCAGAATGCTGCAGAAACCGAGGGCGGTGAGGTGGACTCCCATACCATTCACCGGTTGTTCCACGAGCGTTACCTGCACGTGCAGCCAGACTGGGCCTTGCGAACCTACGATCTGCATCGCGACGATGCCGGTGTGCAGGCCTTTGTGGAGTTCGGTACGGGTGAAGGGGTCAGTCGGCTCTCTGGCACGGGCCACGGTGCTGTTGAAGTCGTCGCGGC
The DNA here is from genome assembly GCA_022565395.1 of Marinobacter sp. Taxonomy (GTDB): domain Bacteria; phylum Pseudomonadota; class Gammaproteobacteria; order Pseudomonadales; family Oleiphilaceae; genus JAIUMV01. The sequence continues at coordinate 1,212 of JAIUMV010000012.1, read as the reverse complement.
GGCACTTGAGGTGCGCCACGGCATCCAGTTGGCAGTAGAAGCCTACGATGAATTCGCCCTCAGTGAAGGCACCCAGGCCAACGCTCTGGCCTGCATCCGCATCCAGATCAACGGCAAACCCTACAGCGCCGCCGCCTTGGCAGAAGACACCACCTCGGCAACCCTGCAAGCGCTGTTGTCTGCGGTGGGGAGTTGTGTGGGGGCGCACGCGCCACAGACAGGGGTGTCGTCAGGCGTTCATTAAGCCAGATGTTGCACTTGGAGTTGAAAATCGCCCATATTCAGGCGAATAGTGACCTCACACAAGCCTATTTAGCGGGAAGAACTGGACTGGGTGTGGGAATTGTTTGCCATACTTCTCCCTATGGTATTGCTCTATCCGTCATGGGCTTGTCAGGCGGTATGTTAGGAGCTTCACTGACTTATGGGGGGCTGCAGTTTAGTCATGTTGTAGAAGGAGCTATTGGATTGTGGGCGAAATGAGAATTACTAATATTCGCTGTGGCAATTGTGGCTCGGATCTGGGGGCGAAAGCTTTTCTAATTAGAATTGGCTTTGAGTGCCAGTGTAATAACTGTCGGGCATATTGCCGAACTCCACACAAGCTTTCATATTTATATCTGTGCTTTTGCGTGGTGGCGCTTCCATTTATATTTATATTTTGGGTTTCCGAGGTTTCACAAAACTTGGTATGGTTTTGGATGATCTTGGGGTTATCTTGGTTGATAATTTATTTGGTGGAAGTGCTTTTTCTCCCCCCGGTCTATGTGGCGGAGCAGGAGCACGCAGCTGCTAAAAAAGGAAAAACATATAAATTTCTCAGCTTTATAATTGCATTATTTCTTGTCTGGATTTTTTTCGTATGATTGAAGTAATGTAGAGGGACGGTGTCTGTCAACATAGTTGTCGCGTTTGAGTCATCAGCTCTTTAACAATGGGCCGCCTTTTCCGGATTCAGGGTCACTGACTCCGGCAAGCTGAAGTTTCGTATGTCACCAGACCATCGGCGTGGATTCGCGGCCTTTGCGGCCTCCAGAATCCGTTTGCGCTGGGCCAGGATTTGATCAGCGACGCTCTCGTGGCGTTGCTGGGGTGTTACGTAATTCAGGGCGCTGTGCCGATGCTCGGTGTTGTACCAGCGTACGAAGGTCAGCACCCAGTTCCGGGCATCTTCGATCGTGCTGAAGCCACTAACCGGGAACCCCGGGCGGA
>JAIUMV010000011.1 GCA_022565395.1 Marinobacter sp. | reverse complement strand
TGATGCCCGCCCCCAGGCTGGCTGCGCCGCCCACCTGTACGGAGCCCAGACCACTCAGCGCCTGCGCTGTGGTCAGGTCGTCACTGATACTCAGGTCATGGCCATTACCCGTGACAGTCCCGGCAAAACTTACGCTGCTGGCGCTGAGGTCAGTATGGTCGCCCAGGGTCACCGCGTTGCCGTAACTCTGGATGCCTGAGGTGGTGACTGCACCACCATTGATGGCGGTGGTGCCGCCGGCGTTGGTGCTCAGACTGGCGGTATTCACCGCACCCGCCAGACTGGTGGTGCCGGTGCTGTTCAGGGTCAGGGCGTGGGCGCCATCTATCTGCTGCAGAGAGATATCGCCGGCATCACTGTCGAGTATGGAGGCTGCCGTGATGACAAGATCCCCAACACTACTGATCAAGCCAGTTGTACGCAGCAGTCCACCCGCCATTTCCAAATCGCCTGTACCGAGACTGCGGAAATGACTGAGCGCTGCGCTGCCACCCACTTCACCATCCAGCACTACCTTGCCATTACCGCTATTCAGATCAAGCTGCTGGGCACCAAAAACGTTACTGGCAAAACGGATTTCCGAGTTAACCGATGTGACTGAGGAGTTACTCGTCAGCTGCACATCACTCAGAAAGGTGATGGCACCTACAGCGGTACTGGCAAGATCGCCACCTAGTTGAATGGCATTATTGACGTTCGTAACTTCAAAGGTTTGCGCGCCCGCAATGGTGAAATTGCCAGGCAATGTCAGTGCGTTTGCTCGCACGGTCAAACCAGTGATTTCGGAGCCGAGGTTGGACAGGGAGCCTGAGGTAATTGTGGCATTTTCGCCAACACCTGCATCCAGTGTGAGGTCGAATGCGCCCGTGACCGGTCCGCCCAGTTGCAGCAAGCTGCCATTGCTGCTGATGGTGGAGGGGCCATTCTGCAATTGCAGGCCGCCATCGAACCTCAGACCGTCGAAGCCAGAAAAGTCCATTCCTCCAGCTTTACCCAGGATCACCAAGCCGGTGAAAGTGGAGCCGGCAACACCGTCTCCCAGCGTCACATCATCGCGGAATTCGACGGTGCCATCGGCGCTGATGCCGGTGTTGGACTGTACGGTGCTCTCAAATACCGTACTACCCCCTACCGCCAGGGTGATACCCGGTGTGGAAATAGCTGCATTACCCAGGTCTGAAACCGCACCTTTGAAGCGGCGGTTGCCGCTGGTGTCTGTGAAGGCGAGGGTCTTGCCATTGGCATCTAAAACCCCCTCGAAGGTAACGTCTGAACCCGCGGTGCTGATTTGAATACCCGCACCAGCGCTGGTGATGCGAACATCACCATCAAAGAGGAGCTCACCGACATTCGTTGCCGTAATGTTGCCACCAAGGTTGATCAAATCACTGGCACGCAGGGTGATAAAACCGTCGATCAGCAGCGTAGGCAGGTCAAGAGTCTCGGCCACCAGTTCCAGTCCCGTTGAGGCCTGATTGATACGCCCGGCGATACCTGTGATGGTGCCCATGGCCACTTCCAGGCGAACGTCATTTGTGCCGATACTGATTCCATCTGTGCCGTCGATGGCAGCGAGATTCAGAGTTTTTGAGTTAACAAAATTGAAATCACCGCCCGTCAGACTAACCGCGAGGTTGTCAACGGTATTCACCTGATTCAGGTTAGCACTGCCGGTACCAAACAGGCGCAGATCAGACACCTGCAACGCGCCGGCCTGGGTCACGCTGCCAGCTGCTCGCAGAGTCAGTTTGTCAGCGACGTTGATCGTCAGTAGCTGAAGGTCACCCACGTCGTCATAAACTGCTGCTGTGCCAGCATTGAGAATAGACAGGCGACTGATGTCATTGCCATCCTGAGTCACGATGATGTTGTTAGCGCCTGCATCCAGAACCAGGTCGCCGTTAATGATCCAGGCCTGATCTTGCTGCTGGGTGATGTTGTCAGCTTCGGTGACAGTGACGTCACGCCCCCGCAGTGTCAGGTTGCCGAGCGTATTGGCTTGGGTGAGCAGGATATCGCCCTGACCGATATCACCCGCCAGACTGTACGCCGTCAGAATTGTTCGGCCAGTATTCCACGCTGCGTAGTCGGCAATCAGGCCTTTCGCTGCCAGGTTAACCGAGCGGTCTAAGGCCGTACCGCCCAGCACTTGCAGAGGGCCGAACAGGTTATTCGGGTTGGTGAGGTCAATGCTGTTGCCACCCGCATTAATCAGGGTATGGCCGAATGTCTGCCAGGCATTAGCCACCCCGCTTCCCTGACGGATGCCATTGCTGTTACTGCTGACAATGGCTACATCGCCGGGCGCCTGCGCTGAGTCGTCCCGCTGAATGACAGTGATATTGCCAAAGCTATTGCCCGCGTTGTCCAGCGTGATGGCCTGACTGCCGACGGTTTCCAGACGTATGTCGTTGTTGCTGCCCAGTACCCAGGCACCGGACTGAGTGATGGCATCGTTTTCGACAATATGAACGTTGCCGTTGCCCATGTTTGCCACACCGATCGCACCCAGAGCATTCGCTGCATCATCCAGCACGATGCCATTGGTGAACAAGCTCAGCGAAACCGTTCCGGGCACCGTCAGCGCACCGGACTGGCTGAGCTGATAGCCACTGCCCAAACCCGACAATGTGAGGTTGCCTGCAATGGCGGTTTCACCCAGATTCAGATTATGTCCACCGCCGTAGTTGACGTCATTGAAACCGGTAAAGCTGAGGGCACCGCCAACCGAGTTACCAGACGTGGAGTGACTGAAGTTGCTCACGCCACTTGTTGAAACAAAGCTCGCATCCCCGGCGACATCCAAAGCGCCACTGTCACGCTGAATGTCACCCTCGCCTCGCAGCTCAAGATCAAAGTCATTTCTTGATTTTACCGTTTGCAGTGAAAGGGCTACGGTATTGACCAGGTCAATATTGCTGGCGTCATCAATGCGCAAGCGGCGGAACAGGTTGTCGGCTGTCAGACTAAGGGTTGTGTTAGCACCGGTACGAAAACGTGCGACCGCAGTGGCATTGTCGAAAACCAACGGGCCAGCCTGGGTTACCGTGGTGGTAGCGTTACCTGTCTCAAGGTAGAAGGTCGCCGTCGACTGGTCGTCAAACCCCAACCTCACGGTCTGACCACCGCCCGTCAGCGTCAGTGTCGGCAAGGCAATCGACGCACCGGGATTGTTCAGCTGAACGGCCAAATGGCGCAGCGTCTCGCCCTCAAGGCCCAGGATCATGCCTGCACCTGTAGCGGTGTTACGGTAACGGATATCGCGCCAACTTCCGGTACCAACCGTGTTCAGCGTCGACGTACCACCAATGCTGTTGGTATGGGTTAATGCAGATAAGTCACGATCCCCCAGGAAGAGATCTGTATCAGCAGTATGGGTAGTGACATTAAGGTTACCACCCACCTCCATACGGGTGTTGTTGGCCTGCTGGGCAATAGAGCTGCCGTGGGTTGTCAGCGCCAGATCACCCTGAACCCGAAGGTTGTTAACGGACATATTATTTGCGGTCACGTTTAAATTGCCCGTTACCGCGTTAGCCGTTGTGCTTGTGCCAAGGATCAGGTTCGACTGCGCTTGCGTAACCAGAGTGACATCACGTGCACGACTCACAAAGAAATCACGAATGTTGTTACTGATGTTGGTTGCGCCAGTCATGTCGGTGGTGGTCGAACCGTTTAAAGTGAACCGAGATGATGAACCAATAGAGATAATACTGGCGGGATCAAAGATGACATCTTGATTGGTTGTCAGCGTCAGGAGCCCTGATATATTAACCCCGTCACTACCAAAGGAGAGATTATGATTATCTGAGCGCAACGTCACATTACGCCCCCCCAATACGTTAATATCCCCTCGAAACATATTTGCAGATGAGTTGAAGGTCACATCATTAGGCTGAATACCAAAGCCACCCTGCAAAGCGCGGAAATTGAAAGTACCGTCAATGTCCATGTGGCCACTGGACTGCTGAACAGGGCCAGTGACAGTGAGATCAAACTGCCCTTTAGTGACCCCAGCATCTCTGGCGAGAATAGTGACTGCAGCCAGCGACAGTGGCTGCGAGTTGGTGACTTCTGCCAAATGCGCAGTCAACGATAGAAGTGAGATGTTCGTATTAAATAAATCAACGATGCCCGCGCCGGCATTGATGGTTACCCCGCCGGAGCCTGTTTGCAGCAACGATGCCGCTGGCGCAGAAAAGACCGTCAGGTCATGCTCGCTGGCATTCACTGTCAGGCTATTTGTTAGTGTCAGGCCGCCAAGGTTAACCTGTCCCGACTCCCCCAGATGTTCTATATTCAGGTCAACAGCCTGAATAGTGCCGGTATTGATGTTGCCCGTATCTGCCCCTGCGCCGATCTTGATATCGACGTTCCTGGCCTGTATGAAGCCGACATTATTGAACACCGCTGGACCGGCATCCCTGTTGTCAGCGTCAGCACCAGGATGATTTGCATAGAACTCGGCATCAATACCAAACAACTGCATCAGCGCACTAATGCTTATACTGCGCCCTGCCTCCATCGCCAATACCGTTGCACCAGCATGGGAAGTTGCATCGGCCGTAAGTGAGTCGACAACCGAAATATCATTATTGGCCTGTAAGGTAACGGAGATGCCAGCGTTGAGCAGTGCGGCAATGGCCGCTGGGTCAATCGTGACATCATCCGCCGCATTATCAGCAAACCCATTGCTGCCGCTATCCGCGGGATCGGCGCCAGCATTGGCAATCGTAATGTTCTTGGGATCCAGTAATAGCTGACCCGCTGCGCCATGGGCCGCTGAGGCATCCACCGTACCCCGGTAGATCAGACTGTCTTTGCCCGATACTTCAACAAAACCTCCATCACCACCCTGCTCACCGCCACGGGCACTGATATGACCATTAAACCGGGTAATGTCATCAGCCCAAACAATCGCCGTACCTCCATCACCCTGCTCCGTGGCATCCACGTTGACACTGGCGCCAGCCGCCACAAAGGTACGTTTTGCGTTGGTAACATCCGGATTGGCGCCCTGATAGTCGCCGCCGATTAACACCCGGCCACCCCCCGTTGCGCCGGAGGCATCCACTTCCGCGCCGTCCCACAGGCCAACCTGAGCGCCGGCTATCTCGACGCGACCGCCACGGCCACTGGCCGAGGACACGTCCACACGTCCGCGCTGTTCGGTTTGGGCATAGTCTCCGATGCCGGTCAGGAATACCCGGCCTTCCCGTTCTTCGATGCCGGCAGCACGGATTTCACCGGTGTTATTAACCACGGTGGCCATAACTTCATCCAGCCCCTGGGCCGTCAGGATCACCATGCCACCGTCCGCGAACACGGCATGGCGGTTCTCCACCAGCGCGTTGAGGGCCGCCCGGTCGATAGTGACGCCTACCAGGGAATTACCGTTGAAGTTCAGGGTCACCTGATCACCGGAGGCCAGTGCGGCCGTGCCCAGTCGCGCGGTGATCACGCCTTCATTGATAACCTGTTGACCCAGCAGGGCAACATAGCCTTCATCGATTGTCGTGATGCTACCGAGGTTTATCACACTGGCCGCACTGCCGTTAGCGGCAAAGGTACTCTTGCCTGCCATGAAATCGTCATCGCTGATATCCAGCGTGGACGCCACAAGGCCAGCGGTGTTGATCTGAGCACTGCTATTGAACAGCACGCCGTTGGCATTCAACAGCCACACCTGGCCGTTAGCATTGAGTGCACCATCAATAACGCTGCGCTCATGGCCCACCACTCGGTTGAGGGCGATGGCGGATTGGCCTGGCTGCTGAAAGGTGACCGAGTTGTCGGCCCCGATGGAGAAGTTTTGCCAGTTGATCGCCATGCGGTCACTGGACTGGTCAATCACCATATGATTGCCGCTCTGGCTGATACTGCCGCTACCAGCGGTTATTTGGCCATGTTCCGGCAAGCCGGCGGCGAGCGCCTGGCCTCCCGCCAGAAGCGCGGCTCCAGTGCCAGCCACCAGTTTCCTGACCACGCTGCGACTGTTGTTCCGGGTGCGGGTTCGGCTCAGCTCGTTGACTGCCTGCCAGACCCCCTTGCTTGCACACCAGACAACACGGTAAACGTGGTTCAGACCGCTCGGCTTCATAGGTAATCCCCAGTAATTACGTCAAAATGACTCACAGTTAACATAGGTCAGACTGTGACATTTGCACTTTTTTAATTCTTGCAATTTCTTGCAATGGGGCATAAGCCACTAAACGTTTCTATTTGTTTTGCTGATATACTTGGGCTTATCTGCCACAGCGACACCCGGAAGCCCCCCCAACGGCGAGCCTGCGATGACGAAGTACAGCAGCGATAATCTGCAATGCCTGGCCGGTGCGCCCAGCTGCGCCATGACAGACCACGTCATGACGCTGCAGCAGGAAGTCAGCCGTCTCACTGCACTGGTGCACACTGACACCCTGACGGGCCTTTACAACTACCGTCATCTCACGCAGGCATTGGAAGGCGAGATGGAGCGCACCCGCCGCTGCGGTCGCCCCACCGGGCTGATTGCGCTGGACCTGGATCATTTCAAACAGGTTAACGACACCTGGGGCCATGAAGCCGGCAATCAGGTGCTGGTGCATACCGCACGGCTGCTGGAGCAACATATCCGCAAGCTGGACATCCCCTGCCGCTACGGTGGCGAGGAGCTTTTCATCATTCTGCCCAGCAGTGACCTGACAGAGACCCTGCGGGTTGCCGAGCGGGTACGCAAAGCCATCGCCCAATCCCCGGTCACCACCGACACTGGTGACATTACCGTGACCGCCAGCCTGGGCGTCGCCATCTACGACGGCGCACGCATTCAATCCGCCACGGATTTTATAAAGCAGGCCGACAACTACCTTTATGAAGCCAAGCAGTCTGGCCGCAACTGCTGCTGCCATCCTCCCCAGCCCGAATCACACGCCGTCAGCGCTGACGAGAAAGCCGCCCTGTTTGGCATGTTTGGTACCGCCGAAGAACACTGACAGGCCATTGATAAACATCAATCCGCCGCAGACCACGCCTGCTATGCTATGTCCCACACGAGACACCTTTATCAACGGCGGTGAAGGCATACCCGCCGCTTACACAGCCTGAACAGCCACCGACAGAGACTGACTATGCAAACCAAATTTCTGCTCGACGAATCCCAGATGCCCACCCGTTGGTACAACATCCAGGCAGATCTGCCACAGCCTTTGCCACCGGTATTGCATCCGGCCACACAACAGCCCATGGGGCCAGATGACCTTGAGCCCCTGTTCCCCATGGCACTGATCGAGCAGGAAGTCACCACCGAACGGGAGATCGACATACCCGAGCCGGTCCAGGACGTCTATAAGCTTTGGCGCCCAGCCCCTTTGTACCGGGCTCATCGCCTTGAGAAAGCCCTCGGCACGCCCGCCAAGATCTTCTACAAGTATGAAGGGGTCAGCCCTGCCGGCAGCCACAAACCGAACACCGCCATTCCACAGGCGTTTTATAACCGCGAAGCAGGCATTCGCCGCCTGACGACGGAAACAGGTGCAGGCCAGTGGGGCACATCCCTGTCCTTTGCGGGCTCGCTTTTCGACATCGATGTCACCGTATTTCAGGTACGGGTGTCCTATGACCAGAAGCCTTACCGCCGTGCCGTGATGGAAACCTACGGTGCCCGCTGCCTGCCATCTCCCTCTGATCAAACGGACTTTGGCCGCAAGGTGCTGGCTGAGAATCCGAATCATACCGGCAGCCTTGGTATCGCCATCTCCGAGGCGGTGGAACTGGCCGTGCAGGACCCCAATACCAAATATGCTCTTGGTTCCGTGCTTAATCACGTACTGTTGCACCAGACCATTATCGGTCTGGAAGCCATGCAGCAGATGGAAATGGCCGATTGCTGGCCCGATGTGATCGTGGGCTGTACCGGTGGCGGTTCTAATTTTGGCGGCATTGCGTTCCCCTTTATGGGCCATGCCCTGCGGGGCGGAGAAAAGTCGCGCATCGTGGCGGTGGAACCCTCCGCCTGCCCGACCCTGACCCGGGGCAAGTACGCCTATGACTTTGGCGATACCGCACAGATGACCCCGCTGACCAAGATGCACACGCTGGGCTCTGGCTTCACGCCGCCAGGATTCCACGCCGGTGGACTGCGTTACCACGGCATGGCGCCGCTGGTCTCCCACACCAAGGAGTTGGGACTGTTTGACGCGGTGGCCTATACCCAACGAGAGTGCTTTGAGGCGGGCGTGTTGTTTGCGAAAGCCGAGGGCATCGTTCCCGCGCCCGAAGCAAACCACGCGGTGAAAGGTGCTATTGAAGAAGCGCTGCGCTGTAAACGCGAAGGTAAATCTGAGGTTATCCTGTTCAACCTCTGCGGCCATGGTCACTTCGATATGGCGGCTTACACAGCTTACTTTGCTGGTCAGTTGAGCGATCACGAATATAGCGAAGAAGAACTGGCCATGGCGCTCTCAGGGCTCCCCGTAGTGGGCTGAAACTGCGCGCACTACAATCGCAGACCCGCCACGCAGAACGCTGGCGGGTCTGTTTGTCATCCGCACTTCCCGCGACTGGCAAATCCCCCGCCAACAGCCAGAATATAGCTATCGAGGCTGCAAAAAGGTCCCCCGTGCCGCGGGCGCTAACTGAAGAAGACAAACTGATCGCCATCTCAGCGCTGATGTCGCTGTTTTTTGCCGTCGGCGGTATTGCGATTGGCTGGTGGCTAAAATCATCTATCATCATCTTTGACGGTATCTACAGCCTGATCAGCCTGGGCCTGTCGCTGCTGTCGCTGGTTGCCGGGCGCTATGTCCGGCTGCGGGATGATGCCAAGTTCCCCTTTGGCAAAAGCATCATCCAACCCATCACCCTGGTGTTCAAATACCTCACCATTTTCCTGCTTTGTACCCTGTCAATCATTGATGGCATACAAACCCTGCTCGCGGGCGGGCGGGAGCTGAACTACCTCAGCGCCCTCATATACTCCGGCATCGTGACCCTGCTGTGCCTTGGCGCCTACCGTTTTCTGGTGGCGCGGACCAAACCGGAGCATTCCGAACTGCTGGTAGCTGAGCACCGGGAATGGCTTCTGGATACGGGCCTGAGCCTGATGCTCACCGTAGGTTTCGCCCTGGCCCTTACCCTGGCCTGGTTTGGGTTCCGGGATATGGCTCTGTACATTGACCCCATCATGCTGATTATTGCCGCTACTTACTTCCTGCGAATTCCCGTCACCGGCTTGCTCAGCTCTGGCCGTGAAGTAGTAGGGCTGAAAGTGGCAGACGAGCTGGAGGATGAAATCCGTAGCTATGTGGATGATATTGTCAGAGCCCGGGGCTTTCGCAGCCATTTCCTGCGTATCCAGAAAGTCGGCACCACCGTTTATCTGGAAGTGGATTTTGTGGTCAAAGATCCTGGCAACGCCCTGACCATTGTCGAGCAGGACCGCATTCGCGCGGAACTCTTCGCCAAAATCCGCCATCACCCCTACCGCTGGTGGTACACCGTGTCCTTTACCGCGGATGAACAGTGGGCCCGATAGCCGCTGCATGCCCACAGCCGCTGAAATTGAACTAGGCTGGAAGGTACATCTTTGTCTCAGCGCCAAACCAAACCGGGACACAGGGCGTATCAGCTGTGACCAAGGCCTCGCGGCAGCGAACGCCCTTTACAGAATCAGGATCCTGCGGACTATGACTCTCTCAGCCTTATCAGTGATGCCCGACAACTCACGAACGCGCCACAGCTTTCAGGGTCTTACCCGCACGCCCCGACTCGACCAGGGCGAGCCCGAACACAAGCGTGCAGAGATTGCCGGCTATTTCATCGACACCTTCGACCGTTATACCAGCCTGTTCGATTGCCTGGCCGATGACGAGGCCTACTACCGTAAAGCCATCCCCCTGCGCCACCCGTTGATTTTCTATCTGGGCCATACAGCAACCTTTTTTGTGAACAAGCTGGTACTGGCCAAACTGCTGCCGGAGCGCATCAATCCCTTTATGGAGTCCATTTTCGCCGTTGGCGTGGATGAAATGAGCTGGGATGACCTTAACGACGAGCACTATGACTGGCCCGCGGTTGAGGAGGTCATGGCCTATCGGTCACAAGTGCGCAGCACCGTACTCAAACTGATCCAGACCCTGCCTCTGAGCTTCCCCATCAACTGGCAAAGCCCCTGGTGGCCCATCGTCATGGGGGTGGAGCATGAGCGCATTCACCTGGAAACCTCTTCGGTATTGATTCGCCAGCATGAGCTTGCCCGGGTCAGGGCCCAGGCCCAGTGGGCGCCCCGGCGTGACAGTGGCGAAGCGCCGGAAAACACCCTGCTTTCCGTCCCCGCGGGCGAGGTCAAGATCGGTAAGCCCTATGACGACGCCTACTACGGCTGGGACAATGAATACGGCGAACATCAGGCCGAGGTTGCCGAGTTTAAGGCCAGCCAGTACCTGGTGAGCAACCAGGAGTTTCTGGGTTTTGTGGAGGCCGGTGGCTATCAGCAGGACCGCTACTGGAGTGAGGAAGGCCTGGCCTGGCGAACCTTTGCCCAGGCCAGACACCCCACCTTCTGGCGCTGGCATAACGGCTGGCTGTTGCGACTGATGACAGAAGAAGTCGAAATGCCCTGGGACTGGCCGGCAGAGGTCAATTACCACGAAGCCAAGGCCTTCTGTCAGTGGAAATCCGAGCAGACGGGCCTGTCCATTCGTCTGCCAACGGAGGATGAATGGTATCGACTCTGTAGCGTAGCGGGCGTTACTGAGGTGGGTGACCAGCCTGCGGCAGCTAACCTGCACCTGGATCACGGGGCGTCCTCCTGTCCGGTGACCCGTTTTCGCCAAGGCGACTGGTTTGATGTGGTGGGCAATGTCTGGCAATGGACTGAAACACCGACCTATCCGTTTGATAACTTCAGCGTTCACCCGCTGTATGATGACTTCACCACACCCACCTTTGATGGTCAGCACAACCTTATCAAGGGTGGCTCATGGATTTCCTGCGGTAACGAAGCACGGCTGGCCGCCCGTTATGCCTTCCGCCGCCATTTCTTTCAACACGCGGGCTTCCGCTACATCGCATCGGAGGCTGATGCCGTGCAACCCAATGCCTATTATGAGAGTGACCGCTTACTGACCGAATATGCCGAATTCCATTTCGGTGATACCTGGCATGGCGTGGCCAATTTCCCCAAAGCCCTCGCAGATCTGGCGATTGAAGGTATGCAGGGCAAGCCTGCTAGCAAAGCCCTGGACCTGGGCTGCGCCTGCGGCCGGGCCAGCTTTGAGCTGGCAAGGTTGTTTGAGCAAGTAGACGGCGTGGACTTTTCCGCCAACTTCATCCGCCTGGGGGTGGAGATAGCCGAACAGGGCGCCGTTCGCTATGCCCGCGCCGAAGAGGGGGAACTGGTCAGTTATCACACCCGCACCCTGGAAAATCTCGGGCTGCAGGATGCCGCAACCCGGGTGGCCTTCTACCAGGGGGATGCCTGTAACCTCAAGCCGCAGTTTACCGGCTACGATCTGGTGTTGGCCGCCAACCTGATTGACCGGCTTTACAAGCCGCGGCTGTTCCTGGACAGCATCCACGAGCGTATCAACGCCGGTGGCCTGCTGATCATCGCCTCACCTTACACCTGGCTGGAGGAACATACGCCGAAAGAGGAATGGATTGGCGGTTACAAGAAGGACGGTGAAAACTACACCACGCTGGACGGCTTGAAAGATCACCTTGGCAGCCACTTCCGCCTGGTGGGGGAGCCGCGCAAGGTGCCTTTCGTGATCCGGGAAACCCAGCACAAGTTTCAGCACACCCTGTCAGAGGTCACTGTGTGGGAGCGCTTGCCGCACTGAGCAGCGCGTCAATCTCCTCACGGAGGGCCTCAGTCGCCGCCAGGCGGGAAAATCCCCTGGCAGCGGCCGCACCGCTGCGTAATCCCAGCACCGCACCCAGCACCATGCCGCGATGTACGTTGTCACCGCCAAGATTGGTGTTCACCTGCAGCGCCTGCCACGGTTCGCGGTGGTATTTGTAGGCCAGATAAAGCACCACCGGCCAGGCATCAGTGATGTAGCAGGCGGGCGAGTAAAGCCCGCCCACCACCTGCTGATCCGGCAACTGCTTCGCCACCAGGGCTGCCAAATCAATACCGCAAACGCCCTTGCCCGCCTGTACCAGCAACGCCTCAAACGCTGTGTCGTTGACGGCGCCCGTCATCAAGGTATACAACAAACTGACATAGCGGTCGCAAACCGCCAGCAGGGTATCATCCGGGTGGGTCAGACTGACGTGCCGCCGACAAAGATCACGAATGTCCGCTTCCGCGGTACCCCGCAAACCTTCAGCAAACACCAGCGCGGCGACGGTTACCAGGCCGCCCACAGACGGTGTGTCATGCGTCACCATGGCACACTGATCCGGCGGCAAGCCGCGCTGCAGGTTGGCAAAAAATCCGCGGTGGTAAGACTCTGCATAGGTATCCGGATGGGCCGCCGGCTCTGCTGTCATCAGCTGAATGTAAGCTGCCAGAAAACGATCCGCATCATAATGCCCGCCATTGGCCGCCAGGGTCCGTAACAGCACCCGCACACAGTGGGCATTCAGAGTATTATCCCCGGCCTTCATGCCCTGGTGATAATGCACATTCGCTTTGTCCCAGAAGGCCGCTTTGTCCTTGAGGATCAGGGCGCCCACTACCGGAGCTGACTGCTCGGTGGCCTTTCGACGGCCGCCTGACTGGGTGGAGTGCAGCGACATGATAGAGGAGGGATGAAAGGCCGGTGGTGCTTCAAACTGCTGCACGCCACCCGGAAAGGCCTGCAGGATATCAGCTATCCGGTAATACCAGTGCACCGGCATGGCCAGGGCATCAGCCACAAATTGGGTTTCCAGTGCGTGACGCACACGGTCAAGCGCAGCCTGAGTCTGGTGCATGGCGGTCTCCTTCCTGTAAAACGGCGTTTCTCCTTTGTACGAAGCCCGCCGGCAACAGATGGGTTTACAGCGCCTTGACCTTCTGTTTGCCACAACGCACGCAGCGGTAAACAGTCACCAGTTTGCCCTGCTTGACGTCAAACTGCTTCTGCTTGCAGACTTCCCACTTATGAATATCATGCTGACACAGCCCTTTACGGGGGGCTTTCCTATCGGGTTTGCGAAATTCCAGCACTTGACCCATGACACGCCTCGCATCCTTCAATCCGGACAGGCGATTCCCTCGTAGGTCCTCTCACCCATCATCTATACTGCGCAGTATAGATAAATCTACCGGCTAAAGGCCCGCACTATGCAGATCGCCTACCGCGCCAAAGACATTACCGAAGCCCATATCGTCGCCGGTCTGCTGGAAGCCGAGGGCATTGAAACCCACGTCAGTGGCAGTTTCCTGCAAGGTGCCATGGGAGAAATCGGCACTGCCGGGTTCAGCAATGTGCACGTGGATGATGAAGACTATTACCAGGCCCGGCAACTGGTGGAAGACTATGAAGCCAGCCTGCAACCGGAACAGCGGATAACCCATACGGACACCCAGCTCAATTACCATGCCCATGGTTTTCTGTTGGGTCTGGCATTGCTGGGGCTAGTGCTACTCGCCCTGCTGGGCAGCTGAGGGAGGCGGCAAGCCTCTCTCCGCCAACTGCCAGGCCTCACCCATCACCGCCCGTTGACGACCCGGCATCACCACCTGTGGCAAGCTCTCGGCATTCATTGTGGCAGTCTTGTCCAGCAAGCCATTGAGATGCAGCAGGTAGGCTGCCAGCGCATACACCTCGTCATCACTCAGGCTCTTGGGGGCATAGTGGGGCATGGCCCGACGGGTATAGTCGAACAGGGTGGTGGCATGCGGCCACATACCCACTGACAACACCAGAATCGGGTATTTCCGGATGCGCAGGGGGCGCAGGGGGTCCCGCAGACTGATCAGTCCGTCCTGTCCCGCTAGCCGGGCCGCAGGCCCTTCCACCCCGGTGTTACCATGACAGAACGCACACTGCTGGTGGTACAGAACACGCCCTTCTGCAACCGAGCCCTGCCCCGCTGGCAAGCCGCGCCCGTCAGGGAATACCGTAATAGCGTAGAGGCTGAGGGTATCCAGACTCAGGGGCTGGCCCAGGCCTGGCGTCACATCATCGGCCCGGCCAGTGACCGTCCACAGCGCCAGCAGTATCAGCACAAGCGTCTTAACCATAGTGATTCTCCACCCGGCCGTCGCGATTTACCCGCCACGCCTGAATGGCGTTGTAGTGATTGAAGGAATGACGGGCATACTGGGCTTTCCAGGCCTTGCGATCGGGTTGCCGCTGCCCCTGGCAGTCCTCCGCCCGGCTCATCAACAGGTGCCGCCCACCGGTCCAGTGCCAGGGAATACTGAAGCGGGTGAAGGCCTTGTCCAGCACCGGCGACTGCAACTGCGCCGCCGCCCAACTGCGACCGCCATCCCCGGAAACTTCAACCCGCCGGATCCCGCCGCGGCCAGACCAGGCGAGGCCACTGATTTCGTAAAACCCCGGCTCCGGCAACAGCTGCTGCCCGGAGGGTTGGGTGATGATGGATTTCACCTCCATAGTGGGTGCGAATTGCAATAATCCACCATCCTCCAGCACGCGGGTATAGAGGCCAGATTCATCCTTGGTATGGGCAGGCTGGTCAGTGACCTCAAGCCGGTGCAGCCATTTAACGTTCACATTACCTTCCCAGCCCGGCACCAGCAGCCGCATGGGATAGCCCTGGGAGGGGCGCAGGCGCTCACCGTTCTGATAAAGCGCCAGCACAGCGTCATCCATAAGCTTCTGCAAGGGCAGGCTGCGGGCGTGGGAACCACCGTCGGCGCCTTCCGCGACCACCCAGCGGGCACCAGGCTTGACACCCGCCTCGGCCAGCAAAACACGCAGGGGAATGCCCGTCCATTCAGCGCAGGACACCTGACCCGACAACGACTGGGCATCGGCATCCATGGCCGTAGGGGAGAGCGCATTGGCGGCAGTGTTACCGGCACATTCGATAAAGCGGATGGCCGACACCAGTGGATACCGCAGCAAACGCGCCAGATCAAAACTCAAGGGCCGCTCCACCAAGCCGTGGATGATAAGCCGGTGGCCCTCAGGATCAATGTCGGGAATGCCGTTGTGATGTACCGCGAAGTGCAGACCGTTGGGCGTGATGATCCCTCGCAGATGCTGGATGGGTGAATGCCAACCGGCGAAGCCTGCCGTTTCCGGTGTGGTGTCCCACAAATGACGCTGCACATGGGCTTCATGGCCAGAGGGTTGACCATAAGGCAAGTCAGCCTGCCCCAACATCCGCTGCCAGGCCGGGCGCGCGGATGCGGCACCTTGCGCCTGGGCGATCGGCATCTGGCCCGCTGCCGCGATCGTTGCGAATCCCGCCCCAAGCCGCAGAAAATCCCGTCGATCCAGCAAGCCACCCCCTGCCACCTGCCGCAATCTGGTGTTTACTGTGGTCCATCCCGTGCCTGCCATGCTGTCTCCTCCTGGATCATCACGCCGTTAAAGGTGGCCATTGTCTGCACCACCCATCAATTCGTCATTATGCGAATTAACGTACACCCAGGATCATTTCGCGTAAAGACGAATTGACCTGAAGACTGAGGCTCTCTACCATGGCGAAAAGTCCGCAGGAGAAGTCATGTTTCCCCCTGAACTGGCCCAATTTCTGGATGCGCTTGCCAGCCCCAACCGGCAGCGTATCCTGCTGCTGTTTGCCCGAGGCGAAACACTGTCTGTCAGTGAGATTGCCGCCCGTGTGGAGCTGAGTATGGCGACTGTCTCTGCTCACCTTAAAGCCTTGCGCCAAGGCGGATTGTTAATGGCCAACAAGCAGGGAAAAGAGGTTTTTTACGGGCCCAATGTAGCCGTAGTGCGTGAGCGCATGGCGCAGCTTCAGCAGTACCTGAGCCGTTGCTGCTGAGGAGCTCACCGGCCCTGTGCTATAGTGATGAGGTCACCGCTGGCTGCAACAGCGGATGCATGGGCAACGCAGACAGGGAAGGCCATCATAATGACCAATCACCCGCTGGCAGCCGTGGTATTCGGCATTCTGCTCTGGGTCGTGTCACCCGCCATACCGGCACAGGAGAGAGAACCACCGCTGGTATTTGGCTTCGCCGCCTTCCCCCCCTTTGGTTACGTGGATGATCAGGGTAACATCCGCGGCGCACTGGTAGATATTGCTAAGCAGATTTCCCAATACCTCGGGCTGACGGTGGAGTATCGGGAGCGACCACCTGCACGCCTGTTCCGGGAAGTGGCCGATGGCGACATTCAGGTCACCATGGCTGCCAAAGATCACCAGACGCTGCAAACGATTGCCCTGCAAAGCAAGGCACCCGTTATCAGCTCAGAAATACGGGTTTACCGGCGCCACGACACCCCAGCCATCACCTCAGTGAACGCACTCCAGGGTCAACACCTGATCCTGATCACCAACTACGCCTATGGCGCTCTTACCAGCTACATACGCGACCCGGCCCACAACATACAGGTTGAACAGGCCACCACCCACAAAGCAGCCCTTGGCATGCTCAAACTGGGGCGTGCGGACTACCTGCTGAACTACCGCGAACCCATGGAAGCGCTGCTGGCGGAAGAAAGCACCAACAACATCACCTGTGACCTGATAGCGCCCATCGATATCCATTTTTACGTGTCCCGCGCCTACACCAATGCTGAGTCACTGCTGGCCTCACTGGAACGCGGACTCCTGCAGCAACGGGAGGACGATCAGAATGGCCGTCTTCGAGGCAGCCTGTCACCCTGCAACACCCACACCGCTACAAAGCAGCAAAACTGAGATACGTTTCCATACAAATCTAATGGATCTATCAAGCCAGCACCAACGAATAACCGGAGACTATTAACTCACTTCGGCAGGCCTCGTTATGTTCAAGCAGCTCTCAGTCGCGCAACGTCTGGGCTTTGGTTTCGGGTTAATTCTTGCTTTTCTGGTTACCCTGACCCTGATTGGCAGTCACCGCGTCGGCTTTATTGACCGCACTCTGACAACCGTCAGCGAGGGCGCCGCGCAGAAACAACGCCATGCCATCAACTTCCGTGGTAGCGTGCATGACCGCGCCATTGCGGTTCGCGATGCCGTACTGGTTTCCAGCAGTCAGGCCCTGCAACGTCATCTGCAGGACATCAACCAGCTGGACAGCTTCTATCAGGAATCCGCCCGTGCCATGGCCGCCATGCTGCGTGAGTTACCCGCCAGCGCAACAGAAGAACGCCTGCTGCGAGCCATTCAGCAAACAGAAGCGCGCACCAAGGCACTGACCGAGGAAGCCATCAGGCTCCGTAGCAACGGCAGCGCCGACCAGGCCCAGCAGTTTGTACTGCAGCAGGTATCACCGGCCTACACCCAGTGGCTGGCGGAGATCAATGCATTCATCGACTATCAGGAAGACGCCATCTCCGCAGACCTCACTGCCGTACGCAACACGGCAGGCAACTTCCAGAACATTATTTTCATGCTGACGGGCCTTGCGGTGTTACTGAGTATCGTCGTCGCAACTCTGATCATCCGTAACCTGAACGCCACCCTGGGCGCAGAGCCCCATGAAGTGGCAGAGGCCATTCGCAAATTGTCCGATGGCATTCTCAACCAGCAGATCGACACCCGCTATCCAAACAGCGTCATGGGCACCCTGAAAGATACCGTAGCCGGCCTTGCGGGCATTATCCGCCAGGTGCGTACGGCGGCAGATGAGCTCAAGAATGCCTCTGTGGAGTTGCTGGACACCTCTGACAGCAACAACCGCCAGATCCGACTGCAAGCCAGTGAGGCTCAACAGATGGCAGCCGCCATCAATGAAATGGCCGCCACCGTGAGTGAAGTGGCCGGCTATGCCGCCCAAGCAGCCAGTGCAACACGTACGGCAGATCACGAAGTTGATACCGGCAACCGGGTTGTCAAGGAAACCACCGCCGCCATCAATCAGCTGGCCCGCACACTGGAAGATGCCGCTGACACAGTGCATCAGGTATCTGCCGACAGTGCCAGCATCGAAAAGATTATTGAGGTGATTAACAGCATAGCCGAACAGACTAACCTGCTGGCACTGAACGCGGCCATCGAAGCGGCCCGCGCGGGCGCACACGGTCGGGGTTTTGCGGTGGTGGCCGATGAGGTGCGGTCGCTGGCCAACCGCACGCAGGAGTCCACCAGCGAAATCCAGGACATGATTGGTAAGCTACAGACCGGCGCCAACAAGGCGGCACAGGTGATGGAGTCCAGCCGGGATCTGGCGCGGCGAACCGTTGAGCAAACCCAACGAGCAGAAAGCGCACTGGAGAAGATCCGCCACGAAGTCACGGCCATCAATGATATGAATGCACAAATCGCCAGTGCGGCCGAGCAACAAAGCGTGGTGGCAGAAGAGGTAAATCAGAACATTAACCGCATTCACGATGCCACCGTGGAAACCTCAGCGGGCTCCGATCAGGTGGCATCGTCCAGCCGCGAGCTGGCAACTCTGGCCGATGGCATGGATAGCCGCGTCAGCATGTTCAAGCTGGCATCCTGAAGTATCTGCCAACGCGGCACCTAACCACAACGGTGATTCAGCCGGGCCAGGACCCGGCTGAATCAGCCTTAAAACACCCCCTGGCTGCGCAGATACTCATCATAGCTGCCACTGAAATCCGTAATGCCGGTTTCTGATATATCCAGAATACGCGTGGCAAGGCTGGAGACAAACTCCCGGTCATGGCTGACGAAAATCAGCGTACCGGGATAGTTTTCCAGCGCCAGGTTCAGCGCTTCAATGGATTCCATGTCCAGGTGGTTGGTGGGCTCATCCATCACCAGCACGTTGGGCTTGTGCAGAATCAGCTTGCCAAACAGCATGCGGCCCTGTTCACCACCGGAAATCACTTTGACGGACTTTTGAATGTCATCGTTGGAAAACAGCATGCGGCCCAAGGTGCCCCGCACCAGTTGTTCGCCGCCGCCGGTCCACTGCCCCATCCAGTCAAACAGGTTCATGTCCTGTTCGAAATCGGCGGCGTGATCCTGGGCGAAGTAACCTACGTCGGCACTGTCCGTCCATTTCACCGCACCCTGCTTGGGCGGCATCTCGCCCACCAGAGTCCGCAGCAGGGTGGTCTTGCCAATACCGTTGGGGCCAATGATGGCCACCCGCTCACCGGCCTCAACCTGCAGGCTCAGATCACGGAACAGCAGTTCATCGTCAAACCCCTGACTGACTTTTTCCAAAGTGACCGCCTGACGATGCAGTTTCTTGGTCTGCTCAAAGCGGATGAAGGGGCTGACCCGGCTGGAGGGTTTGACCTCTTCCAGCTGAATCTTGTCAATCTGCTTGGCCCGACTGGTGGCCTGCTTGGCCTTGGAGGCGTTGGCGGAGAAGCGGCTGACAAAGGTCTGCAACTCAGCGATCTGCGCCTTCTTCTTGGCATTGTCTGACAGCAGACGTTCACGGGCCTGGGTGGCGGCAGTCATATATTCGTCGTAATTGCCGGGGAACAGACGCAGCTCACCGTAATCCAGGTCCGCCATATGGGTGCAGACACTGTTCAGGAAGTGGCGATCGTGGGAGATGATAATCATGGTGCTGTTACGGGCCACCAGCACCCCTTCCAGCCAGCGAATGGTGTTGATGTCCAGGTGGTTGGTGGGCTCATCCAGCAGCAGTACGTCCGGATCCGAGAACAGGGCCTGCGCCAGCAATACCCGCAGCTTCCAGCCCGGCGCCACTTCACTCATGGGACCAAAATGCTGCTCGATGGGAATACCCACCCCCAGCAGCAACTCACCTGCCCGGGACTCGGCGGTGTAACCATCCAGCTCGGCGAACTCGGTTTCCAGGTCCGCCACCTTCATGCCATCTTCTTCGCTCATTTCCGCCAGGCTGTAGATGCGGTCCCGTTCCTGCTTGACCTGCCACAGCCGATCATGGCCCATGATCACCGTGTCAATAACACTGTGCTTCTCATAGGCGAACTGATCCTGGCGCAATTTACCCAGCCTGACGTTGGGCTCCAGCATCACCTGCCCCACAGACGGCTCCAGCTCGCCACCGAGGATTTTCATAAATGTGGACTTGCCACAGCCGTTGGCGCCGATCAGGCCGTAGCGGTTGCCACTGCCAAACTTGACGGACACATTTTCAAACAGGGGCTTGGCGCCAAACTGCATGGTGATGTTGGCGGTTGAAATCATCAGGGGTCACCAGGAATCAGGACTAGCTGTCAGCTACGACAGCATGGAATGTTAAGGCGCGACATTGTACGGACTTCATACACAGATACCAGCCGTGGATTGCACGCATGATGGCCAGAAGATAGAAAAGCGCATCACTTGGTAATGATTCCCACTCCTTCTATTAACAGCTCGTCATGGCAAGGAGGTGGAGTAATCCGTTCTAATAGTCTTTACGCATAACTCCAACAAGGGCGTCGCCATTGCGGCAGGCAGCCCACGCAGCTCCCGCTGCTTGATGCACATCAAGCGCGACAGAATTGGCCCAGACCCCGCGCCTGACGGCTGGTACTCTGGACCAAAGTTGTAATCCAAAGCCCGTTAGAGGCTTCTTTTTTTCAAAACGATGAGAGGACTGATGTATGAGTGAGATCAACAAAAGCCGCCGTGTATTCCTGCGCGCCGCCGCCATGGGTGTCGTGGCTGTACCTTTCGCCAAGGTCGCCCTGCATACCCCCATGGCACATGCCAGCCTGCCGCAAGCGGCCGATGGTCATGCGCTGGACTACGTGAACAATGGCGCTGACTCCAGCCATGCCCGTTATCAGGCTGGCCAGAAGTGCGACGGTTGCGTGTTCTGGGCCGGCGAGGAAGCTGATGGCTGGGGCAAGTGCCGCCACCCCAGCTTTGCCAACGTGCTGGTCAACGCCGAAGGCTGGTGTAGCGTGTTCGTACCCCGCAGCTGATAACGCTGACAGGGCTCACAGCGCCGGGCAATGCCCGGCGCTTTTGTTTCTGCACCAATTGCATTACCCCTGAGATACTGCTTGAATTGCCTGCCGCAACGGCCAGGGCGATATACTGGCGCTCTGCAAGCAAACAATCAGGGATCGATGTGATGAACGACACACCCAGCAGTGATGTATCCACTCTCGCTCGCAGCACGCTGAGCAAGACCTGGCAGCAGCGGTTCGAAATCTATGATCGCTACGCCACCCGCAACGGCGATGCCCTCTCCGACACACACTCCGACGCCTACCGCCAGCTGACCCGGCAGGAGCGCAGGAAAGTAAGCTTCGCCATACTGCCGTTCTTTGCTGGGGCCTTTTACTACCTCTTCAAAGGCATGTGGCATAAAGGTGCCCTGCTGTTTGGCCTGGCCCTTACACTTGGCGCCCTGCTGATAGTGATAGAAACAGGATTTGAGTTTGAGGCCCCATCTACCGTGCTTGGGATACCTCTCGGGATACTCTGTGCGCTTTTCGCTCACTACGATTACTACAAGCACGTCACCTACAACGAGAAAGTCTGGCCAGGGCTGCCGGCGCTGTGCCATCGCACCGGATTTGTAATCGCCGCGCCCTTCATCGGCTTCGCCCTGCTGTATATCGCCGTCGTTGCCACCGAAGACGCTTACCCCGCCCCTACCGAAACCGAGTACCTTATCAATGGTGTCTGGGTCTCGGCGGCGGCGGATGGACAGGTGCTGACGGTCTTTCTGGAGGAGCTGGCAGGCCAGGGCGTCGTGCAGTACAACACCGCACCTCTAGCCTCTGTAGAGATTGCCAGCATTCACCGTACACCCGAGCGACTTGAGGTCTCCCTGCAAATACCGGGCGGCGACCAGTGGACCCTCAGACAAGACCTGCAGGATCAAGGTGAGCGGATGCGGGTTAGCTATAACGGCGGCCCTGCCGTTGGTTATCGCTATCTTTCCGGACTCTGAGCAGACCAATAACATAATCAGTATGTTTTAGCGCGTGACCGATGCCGCGCACCGTAACAACAGACGACAAAACAAGTAGATGTAGTAAAAACGTCACACAATTGGTGGTAGCATAGCGAAAAAGATATACGGATATTGCTATGAGCCAACCCCGTAACGTCCTGTTCCTCTGCACGGCCAACAGCGCCCGCTCGCTGATGGCCGAGGCACTGCTGCGCAGCGCTGGCGGCTCAGCATTTCGTGTGGCCAGTGCCGGTACTCACCCCGCCACACCACACCCTCTGGCGCTGCAGTGCCTGCAACAATCCGGTTTCAAAACTGACACGCTGCACAGCAAATCCGTGGACACAGTACGCAATCAGCCCTGGGACTACGTCATCAGCCTGTGCGATCAGGTAACCCAGGACTGCCAACCCTTACCCGGGGCACGCCAGATGCTGACCTGGGACTTTCCCGATCCCGCTGCCCGAGGCCAGCTGCAGGATTTCTATCTAGCCCTGGAGGGCCTGCGGGAGCGCATTCGCCAGTTTATTGCCATACACCAGAGCAGCCTGCCTGAAACACCTGCCTACCCGCCTGCGGAGGTCTTTCGCCTCTGCGGTGAGGAACGGCGGCTGGCTTCTTTGTTGCTGATTGCGCGCGAACAGGCGCTGTGTGTGGCGGAACTGACCGCGGCACTTGATCTGGCGCAACCCGCAGTAAGCCGGTATCTGGCACAACTGCGGGAGGCAGCCATACTGGTGGATGAACGACAGGGGCAGCGCGTGTATTACCGCCTGCATCCAGAGCTGCCCGACTGGGTACGGGCACTTCTGGACCTGACGGTCAGCGCCAATCCGGCGCTGCTTGCACCCTATGCCATGCGTCTGGCCGCCATGTCAGACCGCCCCCAACGATCATGGCTACCATGAACTGACACCGAGGATACTGACTATGAGCAAGATAAAAGTAGGCATCAACGGCTTCGGCCGCATTGGCCGTCTGGCGCTGCGCGCTGCCTATGACTGGCCTGAAATTGAGTTCGTCGCCATCAATGATCCCGGCGCTGACGCCACCACCTTTGCCCACCTGCTGACCTTCGACAGCGTCCATGGCCGCTGGCAATACGACGCCACGGCAGACGGCGAGGCCATCGTCATTAACGGCCAGCGCATCCCTGTCACCCGCAACAAGACCATCGCCGAGTCTGACTGGTCCGCTTGCGATGTGGTGCTGGAATGCAGTGGCAAAATGAAAACCGTAGCTGTATTGCAAGGCTATCTGGAGCAGGGCGTCAAGCGGGTGGTGGTCAGCGCCCCGGTGAAAGAAGCCGGTGCCCGTAATATTGTCATGGGGGTTAACGACCAGCTGTTTGATCCGGCCACTGACCGCATTCTGACGGCGGCCTCATGCACGACCAATTGTCTGGCACCAGTGGTTAAGGTAATCCATGAGAAGCTGGGCATCAAACACGCATCCATGACCACCATCCACAGCCTCACCAATACCCAGACCATTATCGATGCGCCCCACAAGGACCTGCGCCGGGCCCGCGCCTGCGGTAGCTCACTGATCCCCACCACCACCGGCTCAGCCACCGCGATTGTGGAAATTTTCCCGGACCTCAAGGGGCGTATCAATGGCCATGCGGTGCGTATCCCGCTGATCAATGCCTCCCTGACGGACTGCGTGTTTGAGGTTAATACCCCCACCGACCGCGACACCGTTAACCAACTGCTGAAGGACGCGGCCGAAGGTGAACTGAAGGGCATTCTTGGCTATGAGGAGCGCCCGCTGGTGTCCATAGACTACAAAACCGACCCCCGCTCCTCCATCGTGGATGCTTTGTCCACCATGGTGGTGAATGACACCCATGTGAAAATCTACGCCTGGTATGACAACGAGTGGGGTTATGCCAACCGCGCGGCCGAACTGGTGCGCAAAGTGGGCGCCGCCTGATTATGAGCCCGGCCATCCGTCAGTATCTGATCATCACCGGCAACTACTGGGCATTTACCCTCACCGACGGTGCCTTGCGCATGCTGGTGGTGCTGTACTTCCACCAGTTGGGCTATTCGCCCCTGCAAATTGCCCTGCTGTTCGTGTTCTACGAATTCTTCGGCGTGGTGACGAATCTGGTGGGGGGCTACCTGGGGGCCAGGCTGGGCCTCAACAAGACAATGAATGTCGGGCTGTTCCTGCAGATTGTGGCGCTGGCCATGCTGGCGGTGCCAGCCGGTATGCTGACAGTGGTCTGGGTAATGGCTGCCCAGGCCCTGTCCGGCATTGCCAAAGACCTCAACAAGATGTCCGCCAAAAGCGGCATCAAGCTGCTGGTACCGTCGGAGCAACAGGGCAAGCTGTACCGCTGGGTGGCGCTGCTGACGGGCTCCAAGAACACCCTCAAGGGGGTAGGCTTCTTTATTGGCGGCGCGCTACTGATGCTGATCGGCTTCCAGGGTGCCGTCATCGCCATGGCCGGCGCCCTGCTGCTGGTATGGCTGAGCAGTCTGGTACTGCTGAAACAGGAGCTGGGCAAGAGCAAGGCCAAGCCCAAGTTTACCGATGTGTTTTCCGGCAGCCGGGCCATCAACATTCTCTCGGCCGCCCGCCTGTTTCTGTTTGGCGCGCGGGATGTATGGTTTGTAGTGGCTCTGCCGGTCTACATGGCCACTGTTCTGGGCTGGTCAAACCTCTACGTGGGGGGCTTTCTCGCCCTGTGGATTATCGGCTACGGCGTGATTCAGACACAGGCACCACGCATCACTGGCGGCAAGGCTGGCCGGGTACCCGGCCGCGCTGCCACGGCAGGCTGGGCTGCACTGCTAGCCACCCTGCCGGCCGCCATTGCCCTGGGCCTATGGGCCGGCCTGTCACCACAATGGGTGGTGGTTGGCGGGCTGCTGCTGTTTGGCGTCCTGTTCGCGGTCAACTCATCCCTGCACAGCTACCTGATTGTCAGCTATGCCCGGGGCGATGGCGTATCCCTGGATGTGGGCTTCTACTACATGTCCAATGCCGCTGGCCGCCTGCTGGGCACGGTGCTGTCAGGTTGGGTCTATCAGGTCTGGGGACTGGAGGCCTGCCTGTGGATATCAGCACTCCTGGTGGCCCTGGCCGCAGCACTGGCTATGGCACTGCCCAATGAGCCACAGCCCGGGCACCAGAACGCAGGGACGACACAACAGACTTGACCCGGGTCAAGTCTGACAGACATTGTCACATAAGTGTCACAGTGTGGCGCCGCCCCTGAGTTAACATGCAAGCACGTTTAACCGGGTCCGGAGTCCCTTTGAAAACCCTTGCCTTTTACAGCCTCAAGGGCGGCGTCGGCAAAACAGCCGCTGCCGTCAACATCGCCTATCTTGCCAGCCAGGCGGGTATCAAGACCCTGCTATGGGATCTGGACGCCCAAGGCGGCGCCAGCTGGTACTTGGGGGGCAACGACATCAAAGCCCACAAACTTGGCCGTTTGCTTGCCAGCGAGACCCCGATGGGGGAACTGGTGCAACCTACAGCCTATCCTAATCTGGAATTGATCCCTGCCCATCAGAGTTTTCGCAACCTGGATATCAGGCTGGAAACGCAAGGCCATGACAACCTGCTCAAACAGTGGCTGGCACCGCTCTCAGAAGACACCCAGCTGGTTATTCTGGATTGCCCACCGAGCCTGTCACGCCTTGCCGAAGCGGTACTTAAATCGGCCGATCTGATCGCGGTGCCAGTCATCCCCACCTGGCTTTCACTGAACAGCTGGGAGCAATTAAACAGCTTTGCCAAGGATAAGAAGCTCGGGCACAAAAAGCTGCACCCCTTTTTCTGCATGGTGGACCGGCGCAAGCAACTGCACCGGGAAATAACAAATAACGAGAGCGACCGCCTGCCCCGGCAGTTAAAGACCGCGATTCCCTATGCCAGCGTGGTTGAAAAAATGGGCGAGCACCAACAACCTTTGCCTGCTTTTGCCAGCAATACACCAGCAGCAAAAGCCTACCAGGCCCTGTGGCAGGAACTGCTTACCCTGCTGGACTGAGCATTCTGGCGCAACCCTGCGTATAGTTGAACTATCGAACTCAGGGGACAGTTACTACGACTATGCGCGCCCTCCATAAACACCTTATATGGCTTGTCATCCTGGCTCTGCTGGCGGGGTGCAACTCCAACCGGCTGGGCTATCGCTTTGCCGACTGGGGTGTTCGCTGGTGGGTCAATGACTATGTAGACCTTACCCGTGAGCAGCGCCGCACCCTCAGCTCAGCCCTATCCTCCCATCTGGCCTGGCATTGCGCCGAAGAGCTGCCCCGCTACGGAGACTGGCTGGCAGAGGTGGATCATCAATTGCGCAATGATCTGCTCACCCCTGACGCCATCGCTGGCCACCAGCAAACCGTTATCGAAGCTCTTGAGCGCCTTGCCCTGCATATTGCGCCTACCGCCAGTACATTATTAGCCAGTCTCAGTGATACCCAGGTTGATAATCTGGCCCAGGCCATGGCGGACAACCAGCGCAGGCGGGAGGGTGAATTTCTTGATGACGATGATCCCGCCAAGGAGCACCAGGCCCGCGCCAAGCGAACCGCGGAGCGGATGGAACGCTGGTTTGGCAGCCTCAGCCCGGCCCAGGGACAGATTATCGCAGACTGGAATGATCGCCAGTACGGCCAGACCCGCATCTGGCTGCAGGGGAGAGAACGCTGGCAGCGGGCGCTGCTGGACGCGCTACAGACCCGTGACCAAGCCGACTTCCCGGCCCGGGTGGAAGCCCTGTTGCTGGATGGCGACCGTTTTCGCGGCGAGGAGTACGAGGCCATGACCGCCTCCAGCCGTGCGGCCATGATTCACCTGATTGCCGACCTGCTGGCAGAGGCCAGCCCGCAACAGCGCTCTCATTTGTCAGCCGAACTCGACAAACTACGCCGTGACGCCCGCGCCCTCAGCTGCTGAACCAACAGAGCCGGGGCGGCGTATCAAACAGCGCCCACTTTGATACTGGAGATGCCATGGACACGCTGTTCTATGACGGTAGCTGCCCACTGTGCCGCAGGGAGATCCGTTTGCTCAGGCGCCTGCAGCGCGGCGACCTGGCCTTTGCCGACATCCACGCACAGACACCCCACTCCGATCGCCGCCCTGGCCGGGAAGCGCTGCTGCGACGCCTGCACCTGCGCCTGGGCGATGGTCGCTGGCTGATCGGGCTGGAAGCCAACGTGCACGCCTGGTCCCACACACGCTATGGCGTCATGTTCCGCCCCCTGCTGTGGCCCGGCATCCGCTCCCTGGCGGAAGGCATCTACCAACGCTGGGCAGACCGTCGCTATCAGCGCAAGTACGCCTGCCACCCCTGCCGCGCTTCAGTGACCGAGGAGTAACGGGTAGTATCAGAGGCGCCCAACCATCGGCGGCTGACACCGCCCAACACTTTAGTGATAATGTGTCAGCAAAATACAACAACAAGCAGGGACACTCACGATGAGCACTCACAACCGCCTCACCCCCAGCAGTATCCGTATCGGTAAACGTTATCGCGCCAACCGGCTGGACGGCCCCTACGATGCCGTGGTGATCGGCTCCGGCATCGGCGGCCTAACCACCGCCGCCTGCCTGTCAAAAGCCGGCAAAAAAGTGCTGGTGCTGGAGCAGCACTACACGGCTGGCGGTTACACCCACAGCTATGCCCGCAACGGCTATGAGTGGGATGTGGGAGTGCATTACATTGGCGACATGGGCTCGCCCCAAACCCTGGGGCGCAAGCTGTTTGATTACATCACTGACGGTCAGCTCAAGTGGGCGCCCATGGATGATGTGTACGACCGCTTTTACCTGGGCGATAAAACCATCAACCTGCGCACCGGCAAAGCAGCCTTCCGCAACTCGCTGCTGGAAGCCTTTCCAGACGAGGCGAAAGCCATAGATGCCTATATCGCCCTGCTGGGCAAGATGGCGGATGCCATGCGTTACTACACCCTGTCCAAGCTGAGCCCCGGTCTACTCAGCCCGCTGTTGGGCCCGCTGCTGAGAGTTGCCCTGCCTGCAGAATTCAACAAAAGCACCTGGGAGGTGCTCTCCGGCCTGACGGACAACCGCGAGCTGATCGGCGCCATCACAGGTCAATGGGGCGATTGCGGGGTAACACCCCGACAGGGCAGTTTTATGGTCCATGCGCTGATCGCCAAGCATTATATTCACGGAGGTTACTACCCTGTCGGCGGTGCCTCGGAGATTGCCAAAACCATTATTCCCGTTATTCAGCAGAGCGGCGGTGATGTGCTGACCTATGCTGATGTCACCGACATACTGCTGGAAAAAGGCAGAGCCGCTGGTGTTCGTATGGCAGATGGCCACGAAATTCGCGCCCCACTGGTGATCAGCAACGCCGGAGTCATCAACACCTTCGAAAAACTGCTACCCCCGGAGGCTGCCAAACATTGCGGCTATGCGCACAAACGCCAGCATATTGAGCCTTCCTTCCCCCACATTGGCCTTTACATCGGCCTGAAAGGGACCCCGGAAGAGCTGGCGCTGCCGAAAACCAATTACTGGATCTACCCCAGCGCCGACCATGACGGCAACGTCGAGCGTTTCCTGGCGGACACCGACAGCGAGTTCCCGGTGGTTTACATCTCCTTCCCCGCCGCCAAAGACCCGGATTACCAGAATCGCTGGCCCGGCACCTCCACCATCGAAATCGTCGCCCCCACCACCTGGGAGATGTTCGCTCCCTGGCAGGGCACCGTCTGGGGTAAGCGGGGAGAAGACTACGAAGCCCGCAAGCAGATCATCACCGACCGCCTGCTGGAAGCCATGTACGAGAAACTGCCCCAGCTGCGGGGTAAAGTGGACTATGTGGAAACCTCCACCCCCCTTTCCACGGCCTGGTTCTGTCGCTATGAGAAAGGCGAACTCTATGGCCTCGACCACACCCCGGAACGCTTTGAACAGCAATGGCTGCGCCCCAAAACCGAGATACCGGGCCTGTACCTGACGGGCCAGGATATTCTCACCTGCGGTGTCGTCGGCGCCATGATCGGCGGGCTACTCACCACCCTCGCCATTCAGGGCGTGAAAGGCGCAGGACTGGCGAAACGGATTTTTGTGGATAAGGCACGGGTGGCGGAGGCAGAAACAGCGGGGGCCTAGGCGGCGCCCCCCAGACACACTTGATTGCGCCCATTGTGTTTAGCCTGGTACAGGGCGCGGTCCGCCACCCGTAATAGCTGCTCACCGCTGCGGCCATGGGTCGGGTATTCCGCCAGACCCATGGAGAACTGTACGTCGATGCGCTGACCTTCATGCCCCACGGTCAGCAGCCCCTCCTTGCGGAACCAGCTCTCCAACCTGACCAGGGTCTGCTGTGCGGCGGTATCAGGCAGGATTACCACAAACTCTTCACCACCAAAACGACAGACAATGTCTTGCGCCCGCAGGCGCTTGCGCAGCAATTCAGCCACCGCTTGCAAGACCCTGTCCCCTGCCTGATGTCCGTAGGTATCATTGACGGCTTTGAAGTGGTCAACATCAATCATCATCAAGGTGAGAGGCTGGCCGGCGCGCTCAGCCCGCTGCAGCTCACGCTCCAGGCTTTCCTCCAGATAGCGGCGGTTGTATAGCCCGGTCAGCTCGTCACGGATGGCTTGCTGCTGTAACTGCACCTGCAACACCCGGATTTCTGCCAGCCGCACTTCAAGTTCCTGGTTAGTAACCCGTAAGGCATCCTCAGCCTGTTTACGGGCCGTGATGTTACGGGACACACCACAGATATGGGTACAGTGACCAGCGGCGTCAAACAAGGGCGCCAGGGAGGTATGGAAGGTGGTGGGAGGCGCCTGAGGGAGGCCTTCGCTGGTTTCCTCATAGTCCTGAGCCTTACCGGTGGCCAGTACCCGACGGTAGCTGTCACACACCCGTTGATAGAGCTCAGGGTCCGGCAGCAGCGCCTCCAGCCGTTTTTGCAAGATGTCCTCTCGCGCTACGGCAAAAAAACGGCTCATGGCCAGGTTACAAAAGGTCAGACGATAACCGCCGTCAGACTCAACCTGCATCAGGAACACATGGTCCGTGAGCACATCGAACATCTGTTCCAGCAAGGCAGGGCTATGGGTGAACATGTACTTCAACGCACTCCAAATCAAGCACCGGCAAATTCCTAACGGCTGTGTAGCTACCCTGCTGACCCATTGCCGTTAGCCAAATAGTGCAAGGAATCGATGGGGCAGTATGAAATCTAGTGCCATTTCCCTGGCTACGCCAGCCAAAACAATGACCGACGTGCTCACTCCTGAGTATCGCCCTGTTGCTTCGGGGCCGACCTATGGCGAAGCGCCGAACCTGACACCCTTTGCCCAGTTGGCTCTCAAATGCTGGTCAACGGTAGCCAGCTTTTTGAACACCTTTGCGCGGGCGCTATTCTGGAGAAGTGGATAGGCAACACCTATACTCCAGCACTATGAAGCCGACATCGCCGCCCTCCCCGGGCAACAAAACCGTCCACGCCAATAACGACCTGCGCATTGTGGCTACAGAAGCGCTTGCCCAGCGCGGCGCCCCTGTCCCTGAGGCGCTCAAAGGGCGTTTTGCAAACTACGTGGACACCAAAACCCGACCTTATATTTATGCCGTTATCGTTATCGGCGCCCTGGGTTATTCGCTTTTCGCACTGGGCGATTTTGTGGTGGTCCGGGACGTCATCGGCACGTCACTGGGTCTTCGATCCCTGTTTGTAGGCACTGTGCTGGGGCTGACCTTCTGGCTGGTACGTAAGCGCAGTAATGTTTATACGCTGGAATCTCTGGGTGCCCTCTATGTCCATATTGCCGCCGCCCTCTGGTTGTACATTCTGTCCCTGAGTGGCAGCGAGGAGGTACCTGTGTACGCCTTCGCTGCGGTGATTTTCAGCATGTGGATGAACATTGGCATCACGGCACGATTCTCCACCGCCCTGATGGGCTCAGCTACCCTGACACTTCTGGTGTTTTCAGGGGTGTGGCTGCTGAGCCAGGGCGACCTGATTCTGTTTTTTATCTATAGCTCGGTGCACCTGTCCATTCTGGTCTTCAGCCTGGTTATCAGCTGGTACAACACCTTCACAGTGCGGCGGCTGTTTCTTTTCGGCATCGTGGATGAACTGAAAAACGCCGAACTGCAAGCGGCCAATCAGCTGCTTTGGTCACAGGCCCACAGCGATACCCTGACCGGGTTGCCCAACCGCGCCCTGCTGGAGGACCGCCTGACCCAGGCCCTGCGCAGCGCGCATCGAGAGCAGCACAAGGTGGCACTACTGTTTGTGGATCTCGACCGCTTCAAGCCCATCAATGACACCTATGGCCACGCTGCCGGTGACGCTCTGCTGCAGACGCTGGCCCAACGTATGACCGCCATGGTGCGGGCGTCAGATACGGTAGCCCGCATCGGGGGCGATGAGTTTGTCATTGTTCTGCCCGCACTCCACAACGCTGAGGATGCGCTGGCCAAAGCAGAAAAAATCATTCAGGGCGTGAGCGAGCCGGTTACACAGGGGGAACACCGCCTTTCCGTTGGTTGCAGCATCGGCATCGCGCTGTACCCTGACCACGGTGATAACGCCACCTGCCTGCAGCAAGTAGCAGACGCTGCGGTTTATTCAGCCAAAGCCAGTGGGCGCAACTGCGCGAAGCTGGGCAAGCCGCGCCCTTTGGCAGGGCTAGGGAGCCTCTGATCAGTCCGCTTGCACCGGGCGCAAGGCGTATACCGTGACGCTTGCCTCCCGGTCTGTACCGTTGGCGGTATGGATACCCAGGGCGGTGTAGTCAAGCCAGCGCCCCTCGTCCAGGAGGAAGTGGGCATGACCCACGTAGGTGTAGCTGACGGCAAGCGGTATATCCTGTAGCGCCTCACCTTGCCGGATGCGGAAGTGACCACTCACATCCTCACCCACCAGATAGAAGACCTCAGCCACCCGCCGCCCGAGCTCATCCCGATGAACGCCCTCCAGGTAGCCCCTGGCAACACGTGTGGCGCTGTCGGGAATAAACCCGCTGCCCAGCTCCAGGCCATAGACATCCAGCGGCCAGCTATCTCCCGGTTGCAACGCCATGGGGGGAAGGGCAAACAACAGGTTGTTCAGGCTTTGCTGACGCGCCGCCAGAAAGAAGGACAGCAGCTCGCCCTCGGCTGAAAAATCGCCCGCCAGCACCACATTGCCAACGTTGGCGGCAATCACTGCGCGGTCATACTCCTCTTCCCAGTCAGCGGGAGGGCCGGCAAATTCAGGCTGCACGCCAACCACGCGGGCATGCATATGCGGACCTTTATGGGCCACTGTGGCCCGGTAGCCAGCCACCGGCAGAGACAGGTCACCCAGTACCTGTTTTGCCTGGGCCCGTGCGGCGGAGTCATCCGACACCTGCAAACCGGCTATCAGCAGATGAGGCTCCGGCGCCACCTCGGTGTAAACCATGTCGTACTCATGCACCACCCCGCCGGCAAACTGCCAGCGAAGGTGGTGCTGATCCTGAGACGGATCAGCGGGCCCCTGGCAACCCATCAGGGTCGCCAGTAAAGGCAGCAAGCCCCATAACCTCATGCGGAAACCCGGTAATAGAACATATCTGCGCTCATACCCAGCAGCTGCGTCTCCAGATTGGACCCGGCAAAGAAGCCAATGGCTTTGACGCCATTGATGAAACGCTCAAGCTGATAACGGCTGGCGCCCGCGGGGGTCACACCGCCGCTGAGAATCATCCTTGAGGCGTTGCGGGCAATCTGGACCAGATCCTGTCGAGAGCATTGCAAACGGGCCATGCAGACCTCAACGGGATCAGAAAGCCAGGTTGCACAGGACACGGAGGCGCTGATCTGTTTGCCTGCCGCGGCCGTGTGAACCAACAAGCCACCGCTGAAATCGCCCGCCCGGTAGGTGCCGCTCTGTGGACGATCAGGGCCCGCATAGATTTTACCCAGGCCTGTGGATGGAAAGGCTTCGGCACTGTAGGTCACATTAACGAAGGGAAGGGATATAGACGCACCAACCGCCAGACCACCACCTGCGCCAGAAAGACGGACCGTGTCCCCGGACGCGGTATTCTTGATGGGCAAAACAATGTGCCCGGCACCCACTTCAACCCGCACGACAGGTGTACCCACCCGTGCATTGCCACCGGCAGAGCCTTCAATTTCCCAGCCTGTTTCCACGAACTCCATAATCACTCCTTGACACCCATTTTATAAAAGTCAGCTGACACAAGCCCAGACATCCCAAACAGGGTGCGTCAACATGATGCAGGAATCGGGTACAAGGACGGGAAACTCGGAGAACAGATTGCACTCCTTTGCGCGCCGGTAGTGTGCCCGTATGGGCGAAATGGCCAGCACATAGCTCCAGTCCCTGGACCAACGCTCAGCGTATGAGCGCCCAGCCAGAAGTCATACTTCTGGCTGCAACCAATCTATAGATACTGACAGAAAACGCAAGGTATTCAGTGAGAAGGGTCACAACTCTGGTGGGGGTAAGTGCAGGCCGTCAGGCTGGCCCCACATTGCGTGGGGCCAGCTCAGGCACTCAGTCCGCCTTGATCAGGCGGTAGTCTTTCAGCACCAGCTCTTTCATCTGGTTCGCATATTGGGTCGCAAACCCCGGATACATGGTGGCGTTGAAGCCATCCTTGGTGAGATACCAGCTCTTGCAACCGGAGTTCCAGTTGGTTTTCGCCAGCCGTTGCTGAATGTCGCGGTTGTAGTCCGCCTGCACCTGTTCCCGCACATCCAGGGCTTTCAGGCCCAGGCTCTGGATAGCGCGAACACTCTGAACGATATAGTCAATTTGCGACTCCATATACACCAGCGCGGAGTTATGGCCAGGGCCGGAATTGGGGCCAAAGGTAAAGAACAGGTTGGGATAGCCCGCCACATTAATGCTCTTGTAGGCCTGCGCGCCCCGTTGCCACGTTTCCCCCAACAGGCGGCCCTCAAGGCCCCTGACCGGGAAAGGGGTGCCGGCATTGCTGACATCAAAGCCGGTAGCAAACACGATGCAGTCAAACTGATGCTCCACCCCTTCCACCGTGCGCACACCTTGCGCAGACAACCGGTCGATGGGCCAGGTGATCAATTTGCAATTGGGCTGCTGCAGGGCCGGATAGTAATCGTTGGACACCAGGATGCGCTTGCAGCCAATACGATAGTCCGGCATCAGTTGGCGCCGCAGCCAACGATCCTTGACTTGAGTGCGCAGATGCCAGCGGCCAATCCGCTCTGCCAGACGGGTCAGGGGCGAGTTCCAGATCACCGCCAGGGCCATGGATTCATGAATCAGGTACAAGGCCTTACGCAGAGCACTCTGGCTCATGGGCAGTTTACGGAACAGGGACTTGTTCCAGTCAGGGGTTTCAAAATCCGGACGCGGCATGACCCAAGCCGGGGTACGCTGAAACACGGTGAGGTGCCTGGCCTCCTTCACCAGCTCCGGAATGATCTGGATGGCACTGGCACCGGTGCCGATGACAGCCACTTTCTTGCCTTTGAAGTCGTAGTCATGATCCCAGCGGGCGCTGTGAATCTTATGGCCCTGGTAGTCTTCGAGGCCGGAAATGGCGGGGAAGCTGGCGTTAGACAAGGGGCCCTGTGCCATAACAGCCGTGCGGCCGGAGAAGACTTCGCCAGCGTCAGTGGTTGCCTTCCAGGTGCCACTCTGGTCATCCCATGCCATGTCGCTGACATTCTTGCCGAAGCGGATGTACTGACGCAGGTTGAACTGCTTCACCATACCCTGAATGTAGGCAAGGATTTCACGGCTGCCAGAAAAGCTGCGGGACCAGTCCGGGTTCTGGGCAAAGGAAAACGAGTAAAGGTTGGAGGGGATATCACAGGCAGCACCCGGATACTGGTTGTCCCGCCAGGTGCCGCCCACCTCCTCCGCACGCTCCAGGATCACGATATCCCGAACACCTTGCTGCTGCAGCCGTATGGCGGCACCCAAACCGGCAAAACCGGCGCCGATGATCAGAACCGTGGCAGTGGGATGCTCAATGGCGGCAGTGGGCTCCTTGGTGGCCTGGGCGTCTTGCTTGCGGGCAGGCGCGCGCTTGCGGCCGTTACTTTTACTGGCTGTGGCTGTTGTCATGCTGAATTCTCACTACGTCAGGGACAGAAGGCACCGCCAGTCTTGACGGTGCCTTCCGGTTATCAGGCGGTGGGTCGGTAGGTGATCTCACGCACCCAGCTGGGTACCGCGGGGAAAGCCTTGCGGGGGATCAGGTCGGCTACCTTCACCAGTGCATCAATGGGTTTGTGATAGAAGCGATTACGACGGTCAATCACCACCCGGCCATGCTGCTTGATGATCTGGAACCAGGGATTGCGACGACCATCCTCGGTACGACCACCGATCTTTTCGAACTTTTTCATGGCCTCGTAGAGCTTCTCTTCCGGCAGGCCCATTTCCACGATGTTGTCACGCATCTTGTTGAGCAGCGGGAAGTAAGAAGCAATGCCCAGAATCAGGCGCGGGTCCATCAGCTGAGCCGCCATGCGTACCAGCTGCATGTAGGTCTTGCCGTGACCCTGCATTTCCATGACCGAGAAGCCTACCCCCAGATGGCGAGCCTCATCGGCGTTGATCAAATCAAACGCCTGGTGGCAGACCGGGTCTTTCACCGTATCCAGCAGGAACTTGCAGAGCGCGCCGTCGAGGGCAATCTCCAGCATGGGTACGACAGTGCCCAGCACATACACGGGCTGGTCATCCGCGAAACGGTCCAGCCACTCGATCACCAGCCGCAGGTTGTTGTTGGGCTCCGGCAGCTCATTGTCTTCCAGCATGCCCCAGCGCTTCATCAGTGCCATTTCAGCATTGGCGTGGCGCTGCTCCTCGGCATGGAAGTAGGTGTAGATTTCTTTCAGGGTATCGTTGGGGGCTTTTTTGGCCATAGCGGCGAATGCCCGGGCACCCACATGCTCAATCCACATCAGGTCGGCCATGAAGGCTTTCAGTTTCGGCCACTGCTCTTCGGTGATCATCTCTGCGCCCGGCGCATCCCAGTCCACATCAGACAGGGTCCACTGAGTGTTCTTGATCTTTTCCAGCATCTTGTCGAGATCGATACTCGCCATGGTTATTCTCCTCACTCTCGGTCAGGGTCAAGCTCAGGACTCGGTCAGCCTGGCTGCAATAAAACGGTTTATCAGGCCCGTTCCCAGGGCATAGCTGCGGGGGATCAGGCGTTTCATACGCCAGATCATGCGGGCATCGAACTGGGGCAGAACATACAGCTGGCCTCGGTCCAGGCCATCCAGTGTCACCCGTGCCACCTGCTCAGCAGACATGCCAAACCGGTTCATCAGGCGGTTGAACAGGTCATTGGAACGGCCCCGAATACGGCCATTGGCGGAAATATTGGTTTTCACCAGCGTGGGACACAACGCAGTCACCCGCACACCGGTGCCCGCCAACTCTGCCGCCAGGGTTTCAGACACCGCCAATGCTGCGGCCTTGGTGGCGTTGTAGGGCCCCATCAGCGGCGCGGCGGAGAAACTGGCCGTGGAGGCAACATTGATGATCCCGGCCCGCTCACGGGCCTTTAGCTTCGGGGTAAATACATGGCAGCCATACACCACACCCCAGAAGTTGATACCCACCGTCCACTCCCAGTCCGCCATGGACATTTCGCCGATAGGCTGGCCGCCAATACCGACGCCGGCGTTGTTGATCACCAGGTTAACGGGCGACGGCAACAACCGGTCCGCTTCTGCCGCCAGTTTTTCAACCTGCTCCAGCTTGCTAACATCACAGGCCACCGCCCAGCCTCTGCCGCCGACCCGGGTCACTTGGGCTGCGGTCTGTTCGGCGCTGGCCAGATTGATGTCAGCACATATGACCCGACCACCCCGGCGCCCCAGTTCCAGTGCCAGCGCCTGGCCAATACCACTGCCTGCGCCAGTCACGACCGCGCAGGCCTTGTCACTCAATTTTTTTCCAAACATGGTTTAACCTTTATCTGAGGCTCCTTCGAGCTTTCCAGCCCCTAGCGGGGCCGCCTCGGAACGCCAGCATGCAGAATGGGTCACGAATCATCCCTGATAGGCCTGCAGGCCGCGCCACGCTTGATCTCCGTCAAACATGAGGCCAGAGTAGAGCGAACGCTTGTTCGGATTCAATTCGGAAAAATCATGCCCAGAACACCTCGTCAGGACCGCGCCCGTGCCACCGTGGATGCCATCGTGGAGGCCGGTTTCATCGCCCTCAGTCAGCGCGGCCCTGCTGCCACGACTACGCGCCATATCGCTGAAATTGCAGGTGTTGGCGTCGGCTCCCTGTATGAATACTTCGAGAACAAGGAAGCCATCTTCAATGTCATGAGTCAGCGCTTTATCAAGGACACCGTAGCCATGATCAAACCGCTGACACCCACCCTTGTTCGGATGCCTATCGATGCAGCGATAAGAACCCTGCTCAATGAGTTCAAGGATTTTCTGGAAATGAACGATGGCCGCTACCTGAAGTGCGTACGGCATGCCATGGCGGTGGACTTTGAACTGCACCTGGATCCGCTGTTCCAGGTGTTGAATGAGGTGATCATGCGCTACCTGATGAGCCACCCGGAAACCCTGCAAATCCGGCGCATACCGGCCATGGCTTACATCGGTATCAATGGCGGCATCTTTGCGGTCATCCGCCACCTGTCGGACCCTGATCCCATGATCAGTTTCGACGAGCTGGCCGATGGCCTGGCGGCGATGATCGGTCATTACATCACGCAGGAGCTGAAAGAACGTGAAGCGCTAGCCGCGAGCGAGACGTAAAGCCGTCTACTGCATCTTTTTGGCCGTCTACATACGTATAGATCAGCGGCGTTGTGCTTGAGGAGGCCAGGTTTAAGCCCCGAGTTGCTTCCAAGAAGCAAGCACAGGCACTAAATTAAGGAATCTGTGTTTAAAGACATGCAATAAAAAGTTGAGGGAGTAAAAACCATGAACAAACGTTGGAGCAGAGCACTACTTGCAGCCACTCTCAGTCTGGCTGTCGCTGGCGGGGCCGTGGCTCAAATGTCGGTTGAAAACCAGATCAAGACACGGCAATCCGCCTATACCTTTGCAGCGTGGAATATGGAGAATATTCGTGCCCAGGTAATTGACGGCAATGTCCCCTTCGATCCCGCTCAGGTGCAAGCCGCAGCGAACGCCATAGCGGCGGTTGCCAATTCCGGCATGGGCGCGCTCTACGGACCCGGCACCGCGCAAGGTATTGGCTGGAAGCAAACTCGTCTGGACCCGAAGTTCTTTGATGAGCCAGAGCGCGTGCGCGATATTGCTGTTCGCTTCATCACAGAAGCCAACAAGTTGCAGGAGGTTGCCGCCACGGGAGACCGGCGCGCTATCGCACGCCAGTTTGGTGAGGTAGGGCAAGCCTGCCGGGCCTGCCACACCAACTATCGCCTGCCGGAATAACCGTCCGCGGGCAGTTTACCAACCCAAACTTGGTGGCGGTGGCGGCGGTGGCGCCAACAAACCGCCATTCGCCACCCAGACTACCGCGGCGGTTACCAGCAGTGAAACACTGAGGGCGACCCAGCCACCGCCTGTCGCCGACTGAGCGCCGTTAACCTCAAGCTGCTTGCGCCCGGTAATCATAGGTCCGACCAGGTTATCCTTCTTAATCAGGGTATAAAAAAGCACGGCGCACAAGTGCAGGGCAATCAGCCCATAGATCAACCATTCGCCTTGCTGGTGCCAGCCGGTAATCTTACCGCTCATACCACTGGCTACCATGCGTCGCAGGGGGCCACCAAACGCAATATCATCATAGGCAAACAGGCCACTGGTGGCCTGCGCTCCCAGCATCAACAGCATCGCCATCACTGACAAGGCCCCCAGAGGGTTATGACCGGGCTGATGCCACTCACCCCGCAGATAGGCCAGGGTGCGGCGGGGACCTACCAGAAACTGACTAAACCGGGCATAGCTGGACCCCACAAATCCCCACATGATGCGGAAGACGATCAGGCCCAGCACGGTTAATCCAAAGCGTTCATGCCAGATCATCCAGTTGCCACCCAGCTTCACCGTCACGATGGCACCGACAACGGCAAGCACCAAGAGCCAATGAAACAACCGGATGGGTAAATCCCACAGCTTGATGGTGGAGTTTTCCATGACTAAGCCCCCGAATAGGCAACAATATCCGTTCTCATACTGGCGACGTATCCGTGACCTGGCTTATGCTGCAAGACGCAGGCCCCAGGGCGGTGCCTCACTGGCCTCGGCTTTGTGCGGCTGGAGACCTGCTGTGGATAAACTGTTTAAGGAGAGCCCTATGTACAAACAATCTATCAACCTGTTCACTGCCTTGCTGGTTGCCGTTATGAGCCTCAATAGCGCAAACGCCGCCGTCAAAACTGAAACTATAGAATACCAGGTGGGGGATACCACCTTTTCCGGTTATCTGGCCTATGACGATGCCATTACCGGCCCTCGCCCCGGCGTGCTGGTAGTTCATGAATGGTGGGGCCACAATGACTTTGCCCGCCAGCAGGCAGAGCGACTGGCAGCGGCCGGCTACACCGCGTTTGCCCTTGATATGTATGGGGATGGCAAACTGGCGGACCATCCAGACGATGCCATGAGTTTTATGCGCGAAGCCACTGGCGACCCCGCCCAGATCCGCCAGCGCTTTGAAAAAGCCATGACCGTACTGCAAAACCACGCAACCGTGGATGCCGGCCGCATAGCCGCCCAAGGCTACTGCTTTGGCGGTGCGGTGGTGCTGAACATGGCCCGCCTTGGCCTGGATCTGAAAGGCGTAGTGAGCTATCACGGCGCCCTGGGAAGCCCTATCAATGCGGAGCCCGGAACTATCCACGCCCGAATCCAGGTATATACCGGCGGCGCAGACCCTATGGTGCCCGCTGAACAGGTGGCGGGGTTTGCACAAGAGATGCAGAACGCTGCCGCTGACTACGTACTGGTCAACTTCCCCGGTGTCCTGCACTCGTTTACCAACCCTGAGGCTGACACCATTGCGAGCCGGTTCGGCATGCCGGTTGGCTATGACGAAGCAGCCGCTACCCGCGCCTGGGAAGGCACCCTGCACTTTTACCGTGAAATCTTCCACCCGTAATTCACAACATTTTCTAACAACTCTGACCTGTACACTTGTGCAACCCTGGGACAAAATCTGCTCAGGGTTGCACACCTCTCAGGAACCCGCCTGAATCAATATAAGGAACCACTGAGAAACAACCTGCGTTTGCTCAGAGGGTTCTAACAACAACAGGGAAAGAGCTCACTATGTTCAACAAGCACGTTATTTGGATTACCGGGGCATCTTCAGGCATTGGTGAAGCACTCGCCGTTGCCTTTGCAGAACAGGAAGCCACCGTGCAGCTGGTCCTTTCTGCCCGGCGTGAAACAGAATTGAAACGGGTCGCCGACCGCTGTGTGGCCGCCGGGCTGCCACGACAGCAGGTGCTGGTGCTGCCGCTGGATGTCAGCGAACTGGATAGCCTGGCTGGCAAGGCGGATACCGTGATCGAGCGTTTTGGCCAGGTGGATTTGCTGATTAACAATGCAGGCCTGTCGCAACGTTCCCTCTGCAAAGATACAGATATCAGCGTTTATCAGAAGCTGATGGATGTGGACGTGCTGGGACAGATTGCCCTCACCAAGGCTGTACTACCTCATATGCTCGCCCGCAAGACCGGCCATATCGCCGTGACCGCCAGCGTGGCGGGCAAAGTGGGCGTCAAACTGCGTACCGGCTACTGCGCCGCCAAACATGCCGTAATTGGCTTCTTTGACGCGTTGCGCGCCGAAGTGGAGGATGAGGGGGTATTTGTGTCTACCATCCTGCCGGGCTTTATCGCCACCCCCATCGCCCGCAACTCCCTCTCTGCCGACGGTTCGCCCTTTGGCCAGGACGACCCGGACAATGCCGGCGGTATGGATGTGGACCAGTGTGCCCGGGTCATACTGGCGGGGCTTGGCAAGCGCAAACGGGAGATACCGGTAGGGGATGGCAAGGAAATGGCCGCCCTGTGGCTGAAAAGACTGGCGCCGGAGCTGGTATTCAAACTGATGAAAAAGCGCTGAGATACCCGATTGGCCAATAGGGTCAGGCCAACCGGAGCAAGGTGACACCTTGGCACGTCAGTGCTAAGGTGCGCCAACAATAACGCCAACGAAACCTCAGCCATGACCCTACGCCACTGCCTGCTTATCCTCTGCCTTGCTATCAGCCTGCTGGCACGCCCTGCCAGCGCAGACAATCTCTACCTGACCACGCTGCAGGATAGTCAGGACTATGCCCTGCGCTGGACTCAGGCCTGGGTCGCCATCTATGGCACGGCGGCCACCGCCAGCCTGGCCCTGGCGGCAAACTCCGGCAGCAGCGCTGAACGCTACAGCGCCCGGGTAAGGGCCGTTAGCGCCAGCCTGGGGCTGCTGGACACTCTGTTGTATCCGCCGCCGCACCGTAAGGCGCGCATGGACGGGCTGGAGGAGGATGCCATCAAGGCCCTGGCCGAGGAGATTGCGACCCTGGAGCGACACCGGCAGGGCTGGCAGCGACGCATAGGCCCGCTGATAGTAAACACAGCAGCCGGACTGGCCATCGGGGTGGAGGATAACCGGCCACGGGACGGCTTTGCCGCCGCCCTGACCGGCATGATCACCAGTGAGCTACGGATACGCACCGAGCCTCAGCATTTCAGCCGCATGCCCAGCCATCACCTCAGAGTCGGGGAGGCTGCCCTGCCGGTCTACCCCCACTGGGCGCTGCTACCCGATCAACTGGTACTCGGCGTGCGTTTCTGAGTCACTGCAGGTAGCGACTTTCCTCAAGGGTCAGCAGGCGCTGCGGGTGGAACACCATGATACCCGTAGCCACCATGCCGTTCACCAGTCCCTCCGGCAACATGATCAGCGGCAGGTAACGCAGGTAATCATGCACCAGATGATCAAACGAATAGGTGCCGCTGGCCCATAACAGGGCCACCATGACACAACCGGCCACGCCAACCGCCACGGCAGCACCGAAATAACCGCAGAAAAACAGGTAGGCAAAGAAATTACGGAAACCCTGGCGACGCTCCCACAGCATAATGCCATGAGACACCAGCGCGGGTACGATGACGGTCACCAGGCCATTCACCGCAAACAGACTCCAGGGCTCCTTGCCGGTCAAACAGGTAAAGGCAAGCGCCGCCAACCCTGCCATTACCGCCAGACCCCAACCCAGCATCAGGGTCACCACCGTAATAGCAAAGATATGCACCACCAGCCCCGGGGACAGGCCTGCGCGCAGTTGCCACAACAGCGCCAGCGCCACCGCGGCACCAAAAAACGTGTGCTGCAGGGGCTGCTCCAGATTGAGGTGCATCCACAAGGCATCACGCACAGCCCAGGCCAACCCGAGCAGAAAGCAAGCCGTGGTGAGCCACAGTAACCAGGGGGCAAACAGCCCTTCACTCAACCCCATAACGCCCCCGTTGTTATTGCCTCAGCGGAGGTATACGGCCCTGAAACTACCCAGGACTTCCCCGTCAGTGTTCAACAGGCGTAATTCGTCACCCGAGAGCCAGTAAGCCGCGGTGTTGGCCAGCACCTGCAGGAAGGGGCCTTCGGTAACATCGCCAACGCAGGCCATCCGGGTGCTGGCCAGGGACTGCACTTCCAGCTGCGTGCCCTGTAGCCGGTATTCACCCATAAAACGGTTGCAGCCGGAGAAGCCATGGATGCGGAGGTCATCCGTCAGGATCAGGTGTGCCTCGCGCTGGTTATCACTGACCACCACCGGCTCACCCTGCATGGTCACCAACTTCCAGTAGGTGTTGGTCAGGGTGGCAATGGTCGTCTCCTCCGTCACCGGCACCATGGCACAGCCTGACAGTATCAGCAGCAATACCGCCATCATTAACCCGTGTTTCATCGCTCGTCTTCCTCTCTGGCGAAGCCTGCTCAGGCCTCCTCGAACCGTATCCGGAACCACAGTGCGTAAAGGGCCGGCACAAACAGCAAGGTAATCAGGGTACCAACGGCCACGCCGCCGATCAGCACATAGGCCAGCGGCCCCCAGAAGCTGTCCTGGGTCAGCGGCACAAAAGCCAGTACCGCCGCCAGTGCCGTCAGCAACACGGGCCGCGCCCGCTGCACGGCGGCTTCAATCACGGCTACGCGCGCCACCATACCGGCCTCGAAATTGTCAGCTACCTGCTGCGTCAGAATCAATGTGTTCCGCATCAGGATGCCCGCTAACCCAATCAGCCCCAACAGCGCGACGAAGCCAAACGGCTGCTGAAACAGCAGTAACGCCAGCACTGCACCAATGACACCGAGCGGCGCAGTGGCCACAACCATGAACGTGCCACTGAAGGAGCGCATCTGCAACATAATAAACATCAACATCAGCGCCACCATCAACGGCTGCAGTTTGCGGATGGAATCATTGGCCTTACCGGACTGCTCCATGGAGCCTCCGATATCAATGCGATAGCCATCCGGCAGGCTGGCCCGCAGCGATGCCAGGGCCTCCCATACCGCCAGGGTGACGTCATTTGGCTGAGCACCGGCAACGTCCGCCACCACGGACAGGGCCGCCTCGCGGTTAAAACGGGTGATGACGGGCATATCGTACTCCACCACCAGTTCTCCCAAGTGGGCAACGGGCACCTTGCGGCCATCCCGGGTCCGCACTTCCAGTACCGCGAAGTCATCGGCGCTGGTTAACTGGGTTGCACGAGCGACCAGTTGAACGGAACGGATATCCTGCCGCAGGCTGGTAACCGGCACGCCATCAAACTGGAACTGCAGTTGCGCCGCCACCTCTGCAGGTGTCAGACCAATCAGGTTGAGGCGATCGTGGTCCATCTGCAAACGCAATACGGGC
Organism: Marinobacter sp.; assembly: GCA_022565395.1. Taxonomy (GTDB): domain Bacteria; phylum Pseudomonadota; class Gammaproteobacteria; order Pseudomonadales; family Oleiphilaceae; genus JAIUMV01. Next base: position 85,052 of record JAIUMV010000011.1, on the reverse strand, counting down.
ACCCGTTCGTTCCACTCAGGATGGGCATCACGTACATGGGGATTGGCAGCCATCACCAGCCGGACCTGCTCGCCAATCTCCCGCAATACCTGCGGGTCCTCACCCACCACCCGGAAGGTTAACGGCCAGATCACCGGCGGGCCGTAGAGCAAACGCCAGACACGGATGCGGGCTTCAGGGAACTCGCCGTCCGCCACCCGCTGTTGCAATTCTGCCATCACCCGGTCACGGGCCTGAGGACTCTCGGCTACCGCCACCAGCTTGGCGAAGGCAGGATCGGGCTGCTCCGGATTGGCTGAAATAAAGAAGCGCGGCGCACCGGCACCCACATAGGCCGCTACATTGCGAACATCCGGCATCTCCACCAACAGGCTTTCCAGGCGCTTGCTCACGGTATCGGTCGCGCCTATCTCACTGCCTTGGGGCAGATAAACACTGACCAGCACTTCCGGCCGGTCAGAGCCCGGGAAGAACTGCTTCTGCACCGCGCCCACCAGGCCAATAATGCCTAACACCAGCAAGCCAAAGGTCGCGCCCACGACCGTTTTGCGATAGCGCACGCAGGCCGTAACCAGGCTGCGCAGGCGCTGGTAGGCGGGGGTGCTGTACAGATCGGTGCCATGGCCTGCACCCGCCAACTGCGGCAACAGTTTGACCCCCAGGTAGGGAGTAAAGGTGACCGCCACCAGCCAGGACACCAGCAAGGCGATGGCCAGCACCCAGAAGATATTTCCGGCATACTCACCGACCCCGGATTGGGCAAAGCCAATAGGCACAAAACCCGCCACCGTTACCAGCGTGCCAAACAGCATGGGCGCTGCGGTGACACTCCAGGCATGGGAGGCAGCCCGTACCCGGTCCCAGCCTTCTTCCATTTTCACGATCATCATTTCAATGGCGATGATGGCATCGTCCACCAGCAGACCGAGGGCGATAATCAGTGCTCCGAGGGTGATACGGTCCAGGTTAATGCCCATGACTTTCATGATCATGAAGGTCATTGCCAGGGTAATGGGAATGGCAATACCCACCACCAGCCCTGCACGCAGACCAATGGCGAGAATACTGACCCCTACCACCACGATGACCGCCACCAGAAATTTCACCTGGAACAGATTGACCGCGGAGGAGATGGCCTCTGCCTGGTTGGCCAGTGTGGTCAGGGACATCCCCAGGGGCAGACGGGCCCGCTCTTTGTCCGCAAAAGCCTGCAGGCGATCGCCAAAGGTCAGGCCATTCTCACCGGGCTGCATCACCACACCCAACAGCACCGCATCCTCACCCTGGGCGCGAATCAGATAGCTGGGTGGATCCTCATAGCCACGGCGAATATCCGCCAGGTCTCCCAGCCGTACCAGTTGGTTACCCACCCGGATAGGCACCGCCGCCAGGTCGGCGGGGTCGGCCACATCGGTATCCAGCCGCAGATACACCCGTGGACCCTGGGTTTGCAGGCGCCCAGCCGGTACCAGACGGTTATGATCCTCAATGGCATCAAAAATGGCCTGGGGTGAAACCCCCAGATTAACCAGCCGGGCATTATCAAACTCGAGGAACACCCGCTCCGGGCGCTCCCCAAGCACCAGCGCTTTGTGTACACCGGGCACCCGTTGCAAACGGTCGCGTATGGCTTCCGCCTCACGGGTCAGCTCGCGCATGGGCATGCCCGGCGCGGTGAGGGCCATCAGACTGAAATACACATCAGCGAAATCATCGTTGACGAGGGGGCCTATCACGCCGGGCGGCAACTGGGGCGCCACATCCTGCATCCGTTTACGGACCTGGTAGAACAGCTCCGGCAACTCGTGACTGGGGGTGTAGTCCTGGAACACCACGCGCATGTCCGCGCGGCCCGGGCGAATGGTGGTTTCCAGTTTTTCCAGGTTGCGCACCTGCTGGATCTGCTTTTCCAGACGGTCCACCACCTGGTCCTGCAACTCGGCGGGCGTGGCGCCGGGCCACACTGCCGACACCACCATCACCCTGACGGTGAAGGCTGGGTCTTCAGCACGCCCCATGGACAGGAAAGCAAACAAACCGCCCAGCAACGTCAGGATCAGGAAGAACAGTGTGACCGCCCGCTCCCTGACCGCCAGGGCAGACAGGTTAGGGAAACTCATGGCGCCAGCTCCCGCACCGCCATACCCGGCTGCAACAGGTGTGTACCCAGGGCAATGATTCTGGCATCAGGCGGCAATTCAGCCCGGATCCGCGCTGTTTCCGGTGCCAGCGACACCAGCTGCACAGGCACCGCCTGAGCCCGGCCATCCACCAACAACCAGACCTGAGGCCCCGCACCCCGCTCATCCAACGCTGACACTGGCACCTCCAGCAGCGCGATGTCCTTGGCTTCCATACGGAAGCTGGTACGGACAATAGAGCCCAGCGGCAGGCTGTCTGCCTGTTCGGTGACCCGGTACCGGGTCCGCAGGGTTCTGCTCAAGGGGTCGACGGCACCCGCCACTTCACGGCGCGCCAGTACCAGCCGATCGCCGGCCCGGGTGACCAGCAGCCCCTGCTCTGGTGGTGCCGCCCCCTCCGGGAAAAACACCTCAATCTCCCGCTCCCCCTGATGGGCCAGTGTGGCAATGGTCTGGCCTGCTGCCACCACCTGGCCAAGCTCGCCACTCAGTTGCGTCAGCACACCGGCGGCAGGCGCTTTCAGCTCAGCATAAGTCAGTGCGTTGCGAGCCAGCTCTGCCCGGGCACGGGTTGCATCCAGACGGGTACGGGCTTCCCGCTCCAACAAGGTACTGCGTTCGAAGGCCTGACGGCTGATATGGTTGTCCCGCAACAGGCGCTGGTCACGCTCCAAGTCGGCTCTGGCCAGGGCCTGGGCAGACTCCGCTGCGGCCATTTCCGCCTCCGCCGCGCGCAAACTCTCTTCCAGGTCCCGAGGATCAATGAGGAAAAGTACCTGACCCTCTTCCACAGTCTGCCCCGCATCCACCTGCCGGGCGATCACCCGACCGCTCACCTGGAATGCCAGCGGCGTTTCGAAACGGGCACGAACCTCACCCGACAGGGACAGGCTTGCCACATCAGCAGTTTGTACAGACAGGGTTTTGACAAAGGGTACCGTTTCGCCCTGGCGACTATCCGGTTGTTCGGGGGCGCAGGCCGCCAGCAGCAAAGCCACTGACAGGACTAGAGGAAGCCTGATGATCATGGGGTTATCCGCTCTGAACTTATGGTTGTTATTAACGCAGCCTCTGCGGGCTGCCGGGCCGTGGCGGACATACAACAGCCGCGACCATTCGGTCGTATAGTAAGTAGTCAGGCGGGTAAAAAATATGAGCAAGTGCAACCAAATGCAAAACGGGAGGTGAAAAACAGAAAAGCCGGCAGCGGCGCGCAGCACCACTACCGGCCTTCTTAAAGCAGGCGTGCCATCACTTCATCATGCGACGACGACCACCCAATGCCAGCAGACCCAGGCCCAGCAATGCCAGGGTACCAGGCTCAGGCACAGGCACCGGGTTAGGCTGGGTAATGGCCTGGCCACCCACGGTAATGCCATCAAAGGCCAGACCGCTCTGGTAGCTCGTGTCGTTCCAGTTAACGACACCAAACTCAAGCGCGTAAGTACCAGCCTGGACTATCTCATAACTGGAAAGAATCCAGCCGGTGTAACCACAGCCATTGGCGTTCCAGCATGAACCGGAGCTGCCTCCCAGCGGGGACCACACCGGTGCGCCACCAATAATCGGCGTAGACTCCGGGTTCAGGGTCGCTTCCGGGTCTGGCATGGCAAAGCCAGGCACAGTATCACCGCCAGGTGTGGTACGGGCAGTGAACAGCAGGGCGACCTGATTCATATCCTGGTCCAGCAGACGCGCCCAGGCATAGTCAGCATAGCCCGCGCCATCAGAGGTCACGTAGTTAAACGCAAACTCCAGCTCGGTGGCAGCATCCACTGTAAAAAAGTTGGACACCAGTTTGGAGCCGTTTTGCGGCGAACCGGAACCGCCAATGCCTGGCAACGCCGTACCATAAACACCACCACTGGTGGACACCCAGCCATACTGACTTCCGCCAATAGGCGCCTGAGTGACAACACCGTCAGGGCCAGAAGCGCCACAGTTGCCGGTACAGCTCCAATCCGCAGGCAAGCCATCGTCAAAGATCGGTGCCGCCATCACCTGACCAGCGCCAAATACGCCTGCCAGGGTGACCGCCATTGCGGACATTCTTACTGCCTTATTCATCGTTATTTCATCCATGTTGTAAGGGGTTGCGCCCAAGACCAGCAAAAACAGTGCCAGCCCAAAAAGATAACCATTTGGCCTTTCCAGACAACAAGTTAACTATAAAGAAATAACGGCTGAAGTTTTTATGTACAAATGTGTGATAAAAAAGCTGACACCAGACCGGGTGCTTCAGAATCTACTTTACACATCCGGCCAAGCGAGCGCTCATGCTCAGGCCGCATCCGCCGTGTCATCTCCGACTCGCTCACCAGACATCAGCGTGCCTTCAGGAAACTCAAGGTGAGGGCTTCCCGGCAAGGGCGATGGCAGCTGCTCGGGCGAGCTCAACTGATACTCGTCCCGGGCCATTTGTTGTCTGAGCCCTTCCAGGGTTTGCACCGGCGCACGGGTAGCGACAAAGTTGGCAATCCAGGCCGGTAACGAGCCACCTGGATGAACAAAGGTCTGAAAGGTAATGCGGGTCCAGCCATCCGCCAGGGGTTCCACCACAAAGAAGTTATCCAGGGCCTCAATCCGCACAAAGCCGCGCTGGGGCTCCAGCAAACCCTCGGCGGCCTGGGAGCGCACGGTAATAGCCCGGGTGTCCGGATCCTGATGGTAGCTACTGCGTATCACCACATCCCGGTCCGATGCGGGCCAGATACCGTTGATCTTGATGCGCAGGTAGTCTGTGCCCCACTCCTCGCGGCGTATTTCCGTGCCCTGACAGTTGAAAACCCAGTTATCAAAGTTATGCACGTCGCTGATTACGGCAATGGCCGTCAGCATGCTCTGGGGTACTTCCACTATGCCTTTGAACTGCTTGATGGAGCTGCCCTCAACGCTGCGCACAAAGGTACGCACTTCACTACGGTCAGAGGGGTTGCGGATCTGGTCCCAGCCAGATTCAGCGAAGGCTACCGCAGGCAACAGCAGGCACAGGCAAAGTAACGGAGTGATCATCCTTTTCATGGTGAGGTCTCTTTAATTGTTGTGGCTCTGAAGGCGTCACCCTCCCATACCGCCGCCAACTCGACATTGGCCAGCTTGCCATACCCCGAAGCCAGAATGGTCACCAGCATCTTAAAATCTTCTATTGATTTCAATCAATTAAAACGCATTGACGCTTAAAATCCTTAACCCAGGTGCGGTTTCTTACACTTATTTTGTAACTTCATGAAACCTTTTGTCACAGTTTGTCGTGTTTTTCCTGGAAGTAAAAAAGTCCCTGGTTCCACACACCAACAATGACAACAAGGTGGGAGTCACATGAGAACATTATCCCTTCACGCTACCGGCATTCGCCTGGTGGCCATGCTCTGCTGTTTTTTTCTGCTTGCTGGCTGCTTTGGCAGCAATGACTCCGACAGCAGTGCCAATAGCGGCCAACAGCTGGGCAATCGGGACCAATCGCCCGGCAAGCCAGACCATCCACGACCCGGCCCGCCTACCGACAATACCGATGAGAACCTGCCGCTCAACCGCTACAGCTTTGCCAATGGGTGCTACCGCCTGGGTACAGGCGAGCAGTGGGTACGCGCCAACCCGGGCAGCAACAGCTATGACCTGACAGCCAGCGCTGCACAGGCAGCGGCCTTTTACCTGCGCCCCACTGAGCTGGGTGCGTATCTGCTGATGTCTGATTTCCAACGTAGCCCAGGGGAGATCGGACGCATGAACCTACTGGGTATTACAGACCCTGCCGGGGACTTGCTGGACGAACTGGGTAACTTTATTGGCGAAGCGGGCTACCTGGTCTCAGGTGCAGGGGACACCGTAAACCTGGTGCTCGACCCCATACTGCCGCTAGGTAACCTGCTGCGTTCCGCGGGCGAAACCATTGGCCTGCTGGGCAACCGCGTCAGCGCCACGGTTGTTTACCCGCAACTGGGCATGAGTTTCAGCCCCAATGATCTGGCCGTCTGGAAACTGAACCCGGCCGGGGATGACCGCTTTCAGTTGCAGTCGCGGGTAACCAGCCAGCTACTGGCAGCAACCCATGAGGGCCTGGCCCTTGTTGGCCCCGCTGAGGCAGGCCGCCATAGTCAGTTCACTCTCACCCCCGCAGAAGACTGTGCCCAGTACCCGGAGGCGGAACTGAATGCCACCGTTATGGATGAACGCGGCCCAGCCATCTATCTGCATGAAGTTGAGCGTTTTCAGGGCATTGCGGGTATCGATGAGCAGGCGGTGTTCGGGTTCGTGGATACCCATTCTCACATCTCTGCCTATGAATTCATTGGTGGCCGCGTCAATTACGGCGCTCCCTTCCACCGCTTTGGCATCACCCACGCGCTGAAAGACTGCTCCGCCAATCACGGCCCCTGGGGCGCCACCGGTTTTGTCAACTGGGTGACGGCCGGCGGTGCCCATGACACCCAGGGCTGGCCCACCTTTAATGACTGGCCCAAAAACAATGAGCTGATGCACCACCAGAGCTATTACCGCTGGCTGGAACGTACTCACCTCGCGGGCATGAAGATTCTGGTGAACCATCTGGTCCACAACGAAATTCTCTGCCGGATTAATCCTCAGAAGCAGAACGATTGTGACCCTATTGAAGCCATCGACCTGCAGATACGTCGCATGTATGAGATGCAGGACTATATCGACGCACAGCATGGCGGCCCCGGTGCTGGCTGGTTCCGCATAGTCACCAGCCCGGCAGAAGCGCGAGAGGTCATCGGTGAGGGCAAGCTGGCGGTGATTCTGGGTATTGAGATGTCCCGGCTGATGCGCTGCAGCGAATTCCAGGACGTGGCGCAGTGCACACGGGAAGAGATCGTTGAGCGCCTGGACCACCTCTATCGCCTTGGCGTGCGCAACATTTTCCCGGTACACAAATTTGACAATGCCTTTGGCGGTCATCTGCCAGATCTGTCCAGCGGCGTCGGTATTGGCGCCGTGCTCTATGGCGGCAACCTGCTGGCCACCGGCCATCCGGTGGAGTTTGAGGAATGCCCGGAGGGTAGCGAATATACCGGCTCGGAACCCGATCAAAACGCCAGCCTGCAACCCCTCGGCCTGATCGACCAGATGCTGTTTCAGCTGGATTATGTCGGTGACCGCTTCCCTGAGACGCCGGAAGAGCTGGCGGCACTGGACCCACGCAGAGGCACAGACCACCTCTGTAACCGCCGTGGCCTTACTGACCTGGGCGATTTCCTGATTCAGGAGCTGATGCGACGGGGCATCATGATCGAGACGGACCATATCAGCCGCAAAGCCGCGGCTCGTATTCTCGACATCACCAAACCCCACGGCTATCCGGTGATCAACAGCCACGGTGGCTGGGGCGGCACCGAAGCCCTGCGGGACCGCATTGCCGCTCAGGGTGGCGTTACCGCCTCTTTCGGGGGCACCCGCGACGGCTGGGTTCGTGAGTTGACCCGGGATGGTAACCGCCCACGTCCGGCAGACTACAAAGTAGGCCCCTTCGGCGGTGCCGGCTTTGCCTCCGATGTTAACGGCATTGCCAACCTGGCCGGTAACAGCGGCACTGCCGAGGATGACGCACGCCTCTACCCCTTCACCTCCATCGACGGACGGGTGCAGTTTGGCAAGCAACGCACGGGGGACCGCGAGTTCGGCCTGTATGACGGTCGTGGCGTGGCCCACTACGGTCTGTACGCCGACCAGATTGCCGACATGGTGCTCCACAGCAATGCCCCCAAAGCGCAGGTTGAGGATGCGGTGAACCAGCTGTTCACCTCGGCCGAAGCCTACCTGCGTATGTGGGAGCGCATTGAAGCGGCGATGCGCTGAACAACGACGAACGGACCTGGGTACGTCTTGCCAGGTCCTCCTTACGCTCCATAACCAAAACAACAGGAGTGACAGACAATGAACCCGAGAATAAACGCGCTTTTATACAGCACAGGGCTGGCCCTAACACTTGCCCTTACCGGCTGCAGCGACTCCGGCAACACCTCACGGCAGGCCGGCCAGGAAGCTGGTGATGGCCAGCAATCTCCCGTCGATACCACAAATCCCCAGCCACCCATTACACCGCCTGGCACCGTCCATGGCCGTACCTTCCATGTCCAACAAGGCCCCCAGGCCACGGCTGATATGGTCGCCGCCATGATCCAACTGCGCCCCGGCGATACCCTTGCCTTTGGCTGTGGCTTCTTCAACATTGACCAAGGTCTGTTGATACAGGCGACAGAGGATGTCCGCATCCATGGCTGCGGCAAAGACGAAACGGTACTTTCATTCCGCAACAGCGAAAACGTCACCGGACTTGAAGCCCTGAACGTGCGCGGCATTACCGTGGAAGACCTGACCATACTGGATTCACCGGGCGATGCGTTCAAACTCAAGGGCGTTAAATGGGGCACCTTGCGCAGAGTCCGGGCACTGTGGTCTGGCCTTGGCGAGCCCATTACCGAGGCCAACTACCAGAACCGGCTACACGTACCCTGTACCGCCCCACCCATGAACCCCTGGGATACCAGCCCGGATTACGCGCCTAACCCAGCCAGCGGTCGCTACGGGATATACCCTGTCGAATCAGCGCATATTCTCGTCGAAGACAGCGAATCGGTTGGTGCCTCCGACGCGGGTATCTATGTCGGGCAAACCAACAACGCGATTATTCGCACCAGTCGCGCCGCCTACAACGTCATGGGCTTTGAAATTGAGAACGTACAGGGGGGCGAGTACGACCGCAATCTGGCTGAGTGTAATACCGGTGGTTTCCTGATCTACGATCTGGAAAACCTGACCCAGTATGGTGATTCCTCCGTCATGCTCGACAACGTGGCACGCAACAACAACACCTACAATTTTGCACCCAGCGGCATTGTCGGCGCAGTACCAAGGGGGACTGGCTTCATTACCCTCGGCTACGACAATATCGAGATCTATAACAACCTGTTTGAGGACCACAGTACCGCGGCTGTTATCTACACCAGCTATGAGCTCATCGATGGCAAGGGGCGCACCGCCGACCGCAAGCTGGACCCCTACACGGAAGGACTGCACATCCACAACAACATCTTCCGAAACTCCGGGTACAGCCTGCCGCCGCCTGACATTGATCGGGTACTGAACGGCGACATCGAGACAATACTGCCCACACTGATCGGTTTTAAGAACCTGCAGCGACCCGGCCAGGGTGCCCACATTGTCTGGGACGGTCTGTTGGACGACCTCCACGAGGACTGCCCCTACCCGCTGGATAGCCAGGGCAACCCGGTGCCAGCGCTGCCCAGTGGCAAACCAGATTTCGACAACAACCACCCTAACCCCAGTTGCCACTACAATGCCTATAAGTTCGACGCTCAGGGTGCGCGCAAACAGCCCGAGTGGGGCTCTTGCATTCACAGCAATGTGTTTGAGGACGGGCAACCCTATCTAAACTTCCATGGCACCAGCGGTCTGGAGTTGCTGATTGCGGCGCTGGAACAGGATACCAGCCTGCTCAGCCCCGAGGGCCTGCGGACTGTCATCACGGGTCTGGTAAACTTTCCTGCCGACACCCGTCTGCAGGACCACGATTGCCAGGCCCGGTTCGGGCGCACGCTGGCACCCCTGCCCAGGGTCGTTATCCCACCCTTTGAGCGCAGCGGTCAGTTTGATCCGGCCCCCTCGGCGGAGCAGGTAAAACGCCTGTGTAGCGTCGCAACACCGCCGGGACAGGTCAATCGCGCTGCGCTGGCCGTCAATTGCCCGCGCCTGGACCAGTACAATCTTTTTGCCGACCCGCAAGACCCTCGCAGCCAACCAAATGAAGGCGGCGTGCCGTTCGTCATGAACAGCAAACTGTTCTCTGACTATGCCACCAAATACCGGGTCGCTTTCATACCGCCCGGCGAACAGGCGATCTGGCAGGACGGCCAGCAAGGCAGCAATGTTAATGGCAGCATCATCTTCCCGGACGGGACCGTTATCGCCAAAAGCTTTGCCTTTACCGATGAACAGGCTGGCACCGAGGACGTTATCGAAACCCGCCTGCTTATCAAGCGCACCAGTCAGAGCGGCAAAGCCTTCTGGGATGGCTTGCCCTATATCTGGGAAACCGATGCGCAGGGTAACAAGGTGGCCCACCTGGCCATGAGTGGCGGCAGCACGGCTGCCAGCTGGCACTATCGCGATGCCGACTCCGGGGAGCTATTGGTGGGTAGCACCTCTCATTACAGCATCCCCAATGCCAATCAGTGTCTCACTTGCCACGCCAACGATGACCTGGAATCCGGCAGCGCACCGATTGGCCCCAAACCGCGCAACCTCAATCGTGCCTATGCACCTGAGTCCGGTCACATGGGCACCCGTGGCCAGGCCGGTTATCCCCGCGTCAACCAGCTACAGTACTGGATCGACATGGGGCTGCTGGCAAACGCACCCAGCCTGCAGATTGACGGCCGCGGCGTGGCCACTAACGTAGAACGGCTCCCACACTGGAACCTGCCGGGAGACGGCGGTGCAACACCCCATTCAGCGGCTGATGTTGAGTCCCGTATCCGCGCCTATCTCGAAGTTAACTGCCAGCATTGCCATAACGACAAGGGGGCCGCTTCCAACACGGGCTATTATCTGGATCACTTCCGGGACGTGAACGCCAGCTACGGCATCTGTAAACGTCCCACTGCCACCGGCAATGGGTCTTGCGGCCTCGCCCATGTGGTCGTGCCCGGAGACGCCAACGCATCCATCCTCACCTGCCGAATGGACAACGCTCATGATCCGCAGAAGAAGATGCCGCCCATCGCCAAGAGCGTGAACCATGATGAGGCCGTCGCATTGCTTAAACACTGGATCACCCATGTGGTCACCAGTGACTATGCCAATGGCGATGCCTGTGGCAACGCGGGGGGCGGCGCGCTGCCCGGCAATCCAGACAGCTGGTTCGACGGCATCCGCAACTGGTTTGGCTCCCTGCCCATCCTGCCCTGAATAGCAAGGGGCGGCGATGATTCGTCGCCCCTGTTCGCCCTTCTCCCCCTGTAACAATCTGTGTCTTTTTTGGGAACCTTTCCGAACATCTGTCCGTTTTATCCAGCAGCAAGATCCAATCGAAAGCAGACACAACAATAATAGGTGATTGACATGCTCACACCCAAAAAGGCACTCCTCAGTGCTGCCATCACCAGCTTTGCTTTGGCTGGCTGCCTTGAAAGTGGCGGCTTCACTGACAACAACAGCAATCCGCAATACCTGATTGGTGGCGCCTCTGGCTCATCCGGTATTGTGCAGGGTCCACACCCCGTTTTCCGTCCATTGAACTCTGAGTTCCCGCTGCCCAGCGATGCGCTGTTCTTTCTGAACAAAGCCAACGACGGCACCATGCTGAACGGCAACTTCACCGACCCCACCCAGCCGGACTACAACCCGGTCACCGCCGGCCTGGGTTATCTGGACGGCAATTCCGTACTGGCACCGTTTGATATCAAGATCAGTGCCAGTCTGGACGCTGAGAGCCTGGATGCCCGCGATTTCATTGACGTGGATGGCGAGATACTGCCCAACCCTGACCAGAACATCCTGCTGATCCCCCTGGCCTATCCCGGGGCCGACCCGCTGTTCCGGGCCCAAGGGGAGGTGGCCGGCATTTCCCGCATGGACCGCTATCGCCTTGCGCAACGGTTGAAGGACAGTGACCCGACCGCAGCCCAAGCCATACTGGATGAACTGATGGCGGAGCAGGAACAGGTTCGTATCGAGCTGATCAGTGTTGATGGCGGTGTCGATAATGCTATTCGCATCCTGCCCATCAAGCCCCTCAAGGCCAAAACCCAGTACGCTGTCGCCCTGACCAACGGCATCCGCACCGCACAGGGTGAAAAGCTGGTTGGCGCGCCCCAGTACCAGAGCATTGCCGATCCCAGCAAAGCCATCTCCAACGTGGCCCTCCAACCCTTCCGAGATGTGATGGTTCCAGCCCGCCAACTGGCCGCCCGTTACTTCCAGTTCAAAACCGAGGCACTGAATGAGGCCTCTGCCATACCCGGCTTTGCCGATGTGGTGTTCTCCACCACCTTCACCACCACGGGTATAGACGACATTCTGTTGGCCAACGCCGCGCCGGTCACTTACTTCCGGTCTCAAACCCGTATTCAGGCTCGACAGGATGCTGTCAGCAGGCTGATCAGTGGTGCATTCAACCTGACCAACCAGCCCTTGAGCGAGAATGCCAGCGCCGACGATCAGGCCATCAACCAGCGCATCTATGAACTGCTGACGATTGCCGGTGAGCTGACCTTCTACGAGCAGAGCATTGACCTGTTCGATCCTGACCTGGCCCTGTTGCTGGAAGAGGCAAACGCCGAAGGTCTGCTGGTTCGCTACAACGACCTGGTTAATGCTGGCACACCGGATACGGCACTGCTGTTACAAGCCGCCGCTGCCGAAGCCGCCAGCGACGTGCTGGCTACAGCACTGGACAACCAGGCCGCCCAGTTGGCCGGCCAGGCGGAGGCCCTGCTGGACACCCCGAAATCCCGTACCACCCGCATCTTCAGCCGTACCCTGGGCAGAGATGTAAACCCCGCGCTGGGTCAGAGCACCAACGTACCTGTGGTTGGTAATATTGACGTGGATATTCAGGTATTCCAGGGCGAGATCACCCTGCCCTACTATCAGGGCATACCTGATCCACTGAGCACCGATGGCTCGCCCATTCAGCTGGAAAACTGGCAAGCCGCCGATTTCAGTGCCGACCCTGAACTGGCCAACGCAAAAACGGACCGGGTCACCTATCGCTTCCCGTTTGCTGAGAAAAAAGGCGATGTCACCGTGCCGCTGGTGGTAACCACCCCAGACTTTCCACTGCGAGTTACGCTTGAGAACCCCTTGCCTCTGCTGCCCGACCTTGAGGTTCTCCAGCCATTTCCGGTACCTGCGGAAGGCTGGCCGGTGATCATCTACCAGCACGCGGCTACCCAGGATCGCTCAGTGATTCTGCCGGCAGCTACTGCGGCAGGCCTGCTATGCGGTGCCGACGACAGCTTTGACTGCTTTGTCACCATCGGGGTGGATCTGCCGCTGCACGGCATCTTTGATGAGGGTGCGGTTGGTTTGACCCCCATCGAAACCCAGGCGGGCGCTTCCGAAGGCTCGCGGGAACGGCACTTTGGCTATGCCGGTCTGCCTGGCGGCCCAGCGCTGCCTGCTGATGAGTTTGAAACACCCGATTCCGGCAGCCTGTATTTCAATTTCACCAATTTCCCCAACACCACTGGCAATCTGCGCCAGGCAGCCATAGACCTGCTCAATATCAGTGCTTCTATTCCGGCCATTGAAGCCGCACTGAATAGTTGCAGTGGCTGTAACAACGGTGAGCAACTGCGCCTCAACGCCAACCGAGTGTATTTCCTGTCCCACTCCCTCAGTGGCGTGGGCGGCATGGCCTTCCCCCATGTCAACAATCAGGCGAGAGCAGCAGGCAACACCGCGCTCCGCCCCATCCTTGGCCAAACCTTCCTGAACACCGGCGGCCACTTCACCCGGACTCTGGAAAACTCCAAGGCACTGGCGCCCTTGCTGCTGCCCACTCTGAATGCTGCATCCGACGGATTGCTCGCGCAGGGTCGTACCGAGCTGAACATCTATCTGAATGTGCTCCAGAGTCTGCTGGATTCGGTAGACCCCTCAGCCTACGCCAGCTTCTATCAAGGTACTCCTACCCTGCTGACGGCCATCGTTGGTACACCACCCTTTGATCCTGAACTGGGGGGCGCTGCTGCTGACGGCACTGTACCCAATGCAGCAGATAACCAGGTACATCAGAGCAAACTGGGCGAGGACTATGACATGGGCCCACTGCAAAAAGTCCTGCCGGACAGCGGTTTTGTCATTGCCAGCAAGCCGGCACCCCTGATGGGCACCGAGCCCCTGGCAGACCTGATGGGCGTGGCAGCACCTGCACCGAACAATAATCGCAGCTTGCCGACCCTGACCCGTTACTTGGAAGGCTCCCACGGCAACCCCGTGTCTGGCGGCCAGGCCGACCTAGACCCGGGCAGCTCCGCCGATGTGTTCAACGAGATGCTGGAGCAAATGCTTGAGCTGTATACCGACGGCACCATCACTGTGCGCCGCTGCCATGTGGTGAAGGACAGTGACCCCGCCGGCGCCTCCTGCGCCGTCAGCCAGAATAATGCGGGATTTGAGAACTGGACAGGCACCTTCAGCGACGCGGCACAGACCTTTGAGGAGATCGTTCTGAGTCCGTTCCAGGCCGCCCTGGACAGCCTGTGGGGCAGTCGCTGAGCCGCACCTTGCACTCAACCAACAGAATAACAAGCCTGCCCGGTCACTGAGTGACCGGGACAAGGCACCTTTTTGGGAGCCGTTCTCATGACAACAAAAAATTATCGCCCACTGAAAGCACCGCTGGCGCTTGCTGTCGCCTCCATCCTGAGCGCACCTGTCAGCGCCATTGACTTCAACATAGGTCCCGTCAGCGCGTCCTTTGACACGACCCTGACCGCGGGCATCGGCATTCGCATGACGGACCCGGACCCAAATTTCATTTCCCAAGGCAACCTGGGACCCGAGTTTGCCTTCAGTAACACGGGGGCCTCGTCCAACAACTTTGATGACGGCAACCTGAACTTCAAAAAGGGACGCCCCTACTCCACCATTTTTCGTGGCCGGTCTGAGCTGTTCCTGGACTATAGCCCGAACAGTGATTATCTGACCCGACTCGGCGCTCTGGGGCGGGTAACCTACTACTACGATTATGAGTTGCGGGAGAACCAACGCGCCGAAGATCCCGTCGGCCAGCGCCGTGAGCTGAACCGCCAGGCGCGGGACAATCAGGCGGGTGTTGACCTGCTGGACGCTTACATCTTCTCGGACTGGTACATTGCCGACAAACCCATAGCAGTGCGCTATGGCCGCCAGGTGATCAGCTGGGGCGAGAGCACCTTCATTCTTGGTGGCATCAATGCCACCAACCCGGTGGACGTGCGCGCCTTCCGGACGCCGGGCGCTGAGTTAAAAGATGTACTGCTACCGGTGGAAATGCTCTATACCTCTATCGGCCTGACGCCGGACATCACCCTTGAAGCCTATGTGCAGACCAAGTGGGAAAAGTTCAAGGTGGACGATTGCGGCACCTTCTTCTCAACCGCGGACGTGGCCTCCGATGGCTGCGGCCCCGTGCTGCTGGCAGGCCAGATCCCCGACTCCCAGGCCCTGGAAGAGGGGCTGTTTGCACCTCGCATCGGTGATAGAGAGCCCGGTGACCGGGATCAGTTCGGGGCAGCACTGCGTTACTACTCCTCCGCGCTGGACTCGGAGTTCGGTTTCTATTACGTGCGTTACCACAGCCGGTTGCCCTATATCAGCGGCAAGGTGAACAACCCCGAAGATGGCAATAACATTGATAATGTTGACTTCAACCCGGACCTGCCCAGCACCCGGTTCCCCAGCTACTTTATTGATTACCCCAAGGGTATTGAGCTTTACGGCATCAGCCTCAACACCACCCTGCCCACCGGCACCTCCCTGGGCGCGGAGTACAGCTTCCGCCCCAATCTGCCGTTGCAATGGAACACCTTTGAACTGATCTACGGTGGCGTGCAGCAGCGCGGCCCCAACGGCGAGATCATCAGTAAACTGGAGCAGCGCCTGCGGGATGCCAACCCGGACCTGAATGCCGCCGGCCAGATTATTGAAGGTTACGACCGTTACAAGGTCTCCCAGGCCCAGGCTACCTTTATTCACTTTATTGATCAGGTCATGGGGGCTTCCCGTTTCATTATCGTGGGTGAGGTGGGCGCAACCTATGTACATGACCTGCCAGACAAAAGTGAAGCCCGGTACGGCCGTAGCGGCACCTTTGGTGTAGGCCCGGTGCCACTGGACGGTGATGACTTTACCGGCGACTTCTGTGCCGCAGGTCCCGACAGTGAGCCGGGACTCAATATAAATCCCAGCTACTGCCGCAACGATGGCTATGTCACACCCTTTTCCTGGGGTTACCGCACCGCATTTGCCTGGGACTACCCCAACGCCCTGTTTGGCATGAACCTGATGCCTCGCATCCTTTTCAGCCATGACGTTAAGGGGTATTCGCCGCAGCCTGGCGGCAACTTCAACGAAGGCAACAAGTCGTTTGCCATTGGAGTAGAGGCCACCTACCAGAACGCCTGGCGTGCAGACATCAGTTACACCAACTTCTTCGACGGAAAACCCTTTAACGAGCTGTCTGACCGCGACTTCCTGGCGGCCAGCATCTCTTATTCCTTCTAACTACAACAGCTGATCTGATAATAAGGAGACCACCATGCAGTTCAACAAAACCCTGATCGCCGCTGGCGTGATGGCCTGCGCACTGACCGCAGCGCCCCTGCAGGCCGCTGTGCCTGCCAGCGAGATCGCCAAACTGGGTGACAGCCTCACGCCCATTGGTGCGGAACGCGCCGGTAACGGCAACGAAATCCCGGCCTGGACCGGTGGTTTGCGGGAAGTCCCCGCCAGCTACCCGGGCAACCACTTCTACACTAATCCGTTCCCGGATGAGCAGCCTCTGTTCCGCATCGACCGCAGCAATGTGGATGAGCACAAGCATCGCCTGTCTCCAGGCCAGGTGGCCATGATCCAGCGCTATGACAGCTACTTCATTCCGGTCTACCCCACCCACCGGACAGCGGTCTACCCCCAGAACATCATGGATCGGACCAAACAGAATGCAACCACGGTCACACTGGAACCCAGTGGCAATGGCTTGGTGAATTACGAAATTGGTGTGCCCTTCCCCATCCCCCAGAGCGGTGTGGAAGTGATTTTCAACCATCTGACCCGTTACCGGGGCGGCGCCATTGCCCGCAACGTCGCCCAGGTTACGCCGCAGCCTAATGGCAACTTCAGCCCGGTGAAATTCACCGAAGAAATTGTCACCCCCACCTTCCTGGAAGATTACAAACCGGAAGACCACGAAAACGTCCTGTTCTACTTCAAGCAGACCACCACCTCGCCGTCACGGCTGGCGGGTAACGTGCTGCTGGTCCACGAAACCATCGATCAGGTGGCGGAAGCACGTCGGGCGTGGATTTTCAACTCCGGCCAGCGTCGGGTCCGTCGCGCGCCGCAAGTAGCCTATGATGGCCCCGGCACCGCCGCAGATGGCCAGCGCACCTCCGACAACCTGGACCTCTACAACGGCGCCCCGGACCGCTACAACTGGGAGCTGATTGGCAAAAAGGAAATGTACATTCCCTACAACGCCTACGACCTGGCGGACCGCAAGCTGAAATACAGCGACATCATCAAAGCGGGTCATATCAACCAGGAACTGACCCGCTATGAGCTGCACCGGGTCTGGCACGTACGTGCCACCCTGAAAGATGGGGAACGCCATATCTATGCCCAGCGTGATTTCTATGTGGACGAAGATACCTGGCAAATCGCCATCGTCGATCACTACGACGGCCGCGGCGAGCTGTGGCGGGTGGCTGAGGCTCACATGATTCAGTCTTATGACCTGGACATCCCGGCCTACGCGTTTGAAACCCTCTATGACCTGCTGTCCGGCCGCTACCTGGTGATGGGCCTGACCAACGAGGAAGACACCCCCTATACCTTCGGCATCACTCGTCGCTCCCAGGACTTCACCCCCGCCGCCCTGCGTCGGGCCGGCGTGCGCTAAACATCAATTCAGTTCCCGCCTCATGCCAGGGGCATTTGCCCGGCCAGCAATGGCCGGGCTTTTTTATGGGTCATCACCGCAGGCACCATCACCGGCAACGAATAAGCTACAATGCCCGCCAACAACCCCAGGCAGGCACACTATGACCCCGACCCACCCCATACGCCGTGAATGGCAAGCCTTCTGGCTGGCACTGGGGTTTCTGACCCGGATCCCCATGCTGGTGAGGATTGACTACTCCCAGACCCTGATGAACCAAAGCAGTGTGTATTTCCCGCTGGTGGGTTTGCTGCTGGGGGGGATTTACGCAGCTCTCTACAGTGTTCTGGTGTTGGCCTTTTCGCCGGTAACGGCGGTGGTGGCGGTCGTGGCCTTTCACCTCTGGCTGACGGGGGCATTCCACGAAGATGGCCTGGCGGACAGTGCCGATGGCATCGGCGGCGGTCTGACGGTGGCGGACCGGCTGCGCATCATGAAGGATAGCCGTATCGGCACCTATGGCACCGCAGCGCTGGTAATGGCCCTGGCCCTCAAAGTCGCTCTGTTGCTGGATACACAGCTGATCTGGCTGGCCCTGCTGGTGGCGCCGGCCATCGCGCGGCTGGCGCCGTTGTGGCTGATGTATCGGCTGCCTTATATCACTGATCCCGACCAGAGCAAAACCAAACCGGTGGCGGAGGGCTTCTCGGGTATCCGCTTGCTGGTCGCACACGCCCTGGTGCTGATCATTGCCCTGGCCTGCTGGCCCTGGGCACCCTACCTGACGCTGTTGGCAGCTGGCGCGGTGGGACTAACCTGCTTGCTGTGGGGGCGCTTGCTAATGCGCCGCCTGGGCGGCTA
Organism: Marinobacter sp.; assembly: GCA_022565395.1. Lineage (GTDB taxonomy): Bacteria > Pseudomonadota > Gammaproteobacteria > Pseudomonadales > Oleiphilaceae > JAIUMV01. The sequence goes on along the minus strand of JAIUMV010000011.1, from coordinate 66,425 downwards.
CACCGGAGACACCCTGGGGGCCAGCGTGGTGTTCTGCGAGCTGGCGTTGCTGGCACTACTCTGAGGGGGCTGCCACCCGTTACCGGGGCAGCACCTGACTGATCATACTCAAGGCCTCCAACACCCGCGCTCTGGGGGTGGCAAAGTTAAGGCGCATAAACCCGCTACCCTGACTGCCAAAGGTATAACCGGCGCTCAACCCCACCCCGGCCTGCTTTACCAGTAACTGTTGCAAGGCGGCATCTGCCAGCCCCAACGCGCTGAAGTCGAGCCAGCACAGGTAAGTACCCTCCGGGCGTATGGCGCGCACGCCGGGTAAATCCCTGGCTACGGTGTCCAGAATCCGATCCCGGCTTTGCGCAAGGTACATCAAAAGGCTGTCCAGCCAGGCTTCACCGCCCACATAAGCTGCCTCAAAGCCCGTCACACTGAATGGGTTGCTCTGCACCATATTCAGGCTGCCAAACACCTGCTGCAGCGCCTGGCGCTGACTGGCGTCCTCTACCACCAGAGCAGAAAGCCCCAGGCCCGGAATGTTAAAAGTCTTACTGGGTGCAACGGTGGTGATGATTCGGCCCGGGGTATGGGGCAGGCCCGCTGTCACCTGATGCCGGGCGCCAGGGTAGACCAGATCGCAATGAATCTCATCGGACAGCACCAGCATGTCATAGCGCTCAGCAATAGCGAGCAGGCCCTGCAACTCCTGCATCTCCCAGACCCGCCCTACCGGGTTATGGGGGCTGCACAGAATCAGCATGCGGGCGCCTTCCCGGGCACAATGTTCCAGGTGCTCCAGGTCCATGACGTAACGACCACCCTCCTGGCGCAGCGGGTTCTCCACCACCCGGCGGCCGGTTTTGCGCACAGCAGAAAAGAACGGAAAATAGACCGGTGGCTGCACCACAATGGCATCCCCCGGTTCACTGAAGGCCATGACCGCCGCATGCAAGGACGGCACTACCCCCGGCGCCATCAGGATCCAGTCGCGCGCTATCTGCCAACCATGGCGACGACTGAACCAGGCTTGCATGGCGCCATACAGGCTGTCCGGGAACAGGGTGTAACCATAAACCGGGTGCTGCGCCCGAGCGATCAATGCCTCAGTGACAACGGTCGGCGCAGCGAAGTCCATATCCGCAACCCACATGGGTAAAACCCGCTCATCGTTAAAGTACCCCTTGCGGCCATCAAACTTCACCGTGTGGGTGCCTGATCTGTCCAAAGCCTGGTCAAAATCCACTGACGCCATGTGACGCACCTCTCAAAACATTAAAAACAAAGTACTTTTTACGCTTCTTAGGCCTTTTTGACGTACACCTGTGCACCTCGGGCCAATTACGAAAAATTACATAACAACTACTCTCGTCCCTATCTAAAAACAAACTATAAGGCCGGGCTTTCCAGGTCCGGCACAAGCAAGGAGCATATCGTGGCAAATCGGTACCTACTGAAACAGGCGGTATTAGGTGCAACCCTTATTTCCCTGGCAGGGTGTCTGGATACTGGCTCGGATGCCGTGGATTCCAGCCGCGCAAACGGCAACGGCAATGTCGCCGGCGTGCAGGATCGCTCCAGTGTGCGGGTTGCCTTTGACCCGCAGAATCAAGTGTTACCTTTCCCTAACAATATCCTGTTCGAGGCCGCGGCCACCTCCGCCAGCGACCTGGACGGCACCCTCAATGTGCCCATTGCCGATCCGGACGCTTCATCCGCCGCCGTGGTCAAAGCCCTCAATGACCTGGACGGTTTCTCCACGATTGAGGCCTGGCGTGTGGCCTTTAACGGCGAGCTTGATGCCAGCTCTCTGGTGGCTGGTGAGACCGTACGGGTATTTCGCATGGCCAACAATGGCGACGCCTACCCGGACCGTATTCGCCCCCGGGCGGTAGATCGGGAGTTGCTGCCCAACCACGAGTTTAGCCTGAACTACAACCCGGACACCCGGGTCCTGAAGATTGTGCCCACTCGGTCCCTCGGCTACAACCAGACCTTTACTGCGGTACTGACCAACGGCATCAAGGCCGCCGATGGCCGTCAGGTGGATGGCCCCATCACCTGGTCCGTTGCCAAGGGCACCTCCGCCCTCGGCCTGAACGGCGACAATGTCCCCACGACCTGTGACGACCCGGCCAAATCGGAAGTGGCCTTGCTGCAATGCGTCACTCACTTTGCGGTTACTCCGCTGGAAAAAGACAGCCGCTTCGGGTTGAGCAGGGATAATATGATCATGGCCTGGGGGGTTACCACCCAACGCGAGGACACCACGTTCCGCGCAGCGGCCGATGCCATCAGTCAGAACATCTGGCAACCCAGCATTCCTGGCGGCACCACCTGCAACCAGCCAGTGTGTTTCCTGAGCGTCGGCTCTCTGCTGGGCCAGAGCGCACCCCAAACACCCGGCGGCAAAGCACAGATCTGGCCCGGCACTATCCGCTTGCCGGCCCTGAGCCCCGTGCCCGCAGAAATGAACAACTTCCGCAATGGCAACTATGCCTTTGGCAATGCCACCAGTCGCGATGACGTGGTGCTGTCTGGACGCTGGGGCTGCAGCAGCGGCAGCTGTAACAGTGATCAGGCCTACGGCCTGGACGGCGCCCCCGAACGCCCTGAGCTGCTGAGCTGGAATACTCACCCCGTAGTGCTTGCCGCGCCTCGCCCAGGTGCCGCTGGCGTGCCGCCACGCCCAGCCGGTGGCTATCCGTTGGTGGTGTTCCAGCACGCCATCCAGCAGGATCGCACCAATGCCCTGGCGTTTGCAGACGCCCTGGCCATGCAGGGATTTGCCGTGGTGGCCATCGATATGCCTTTACACGGATTGGTAGTTGGCGATCTGGATCCCGACGACGCCCGGGTTGCACTCTACGCAGGCAGCCTCAACGATCAGCTGTATAACTCAGCGCTGAGTGCGGCGCGGAATATCATTCCGCTGAAAATGGAGCGCACCTTCTACCTCGACCTGGTGGACGGCGATGGCAATCCTGGGCAGGATGGCCGCATTGACAGCTCCGGCACGCACTTCCTGAACCCGTCACAGCCGCTAACTCAGCGGGATACGCTGCGGCAAGGCGCTCTGGATCTGGTCGCCCTGATGAACTACTTGCGTCGCGGCCAGATGCAACTGTGTGGCATGGCAGGCGCTCTCACGGGCGAAATCGGGCTATCGAAAACCTGCGACGCCAGCCGTTTCAATATCAACCTGTTCCAGCACGTCAACTTCAACGAGATTCACTATGTCGGGCACTCGGTCGGCAATATTGTTGCCGCCCCTTTTCTGGCCTATGACAAGGGCATACGCTCGGTGACCATGCTGGCCCCCACCGGCGGCATCATGCGTACACTGGAGGGCTCTGACACCGTGGGCCCGCGCCTGAGTGAAGGACTGGGGGCGTCTGGCGTGGTTGCCGGCACCGAGGACTATTACCGCTTCTTTGCTGCCGTGCAGGCGGCCATCGACAGCGTGGAGCCGCTGAATCATGCGGCCGCTATCCCCGTAGGCCGCAACAGCCAGGGTGAGCTGGTACCGCGCCCCGTGTATGTTGCGCAGATTGGCGGCAACCCGGTAGACAACCCCGCTGACCTGGTGCTGCCACCCACTGTCGACGGCCGCCCGCTGGCGGGCAGCACACCTTTCATCAACGCCATGGGCCTGGACTTCCGCCCCAATGGCCGGGATGACCTGACTCAGCCACTGGTGACCCTGACACCGCAGATGCGTGAGGACGGCACCCTGGACCCGCAGTTACAAGTGGCCGTCAACTTTATGGTGGGTGACCATGCCTCCTTCCTGCTGCCGCGGTCGGATATCGACAATGACCGCATCTCCGACCTCGATCCGCACTTTGAGATGCAGCGTCAGGTAGGCAACTTCCTCAAGAACCGGGGACAGCGCATTGAAGCCATAGACACCGGCTGGCTGACACCCCACTGATCTGATGCCCCGGCAGTCGCAGGATTGCCGGGGCATGTCAGATCACAACAATTTTCAGTTACCACCGCTTTCCAATAACTACAAACCTTTGACGGGACACTCAACATGCGCCTGAATCGACTGCTTTTGCCCGCCGCTCTGCTGGCTACCGCCATCAGTCAGGTTAACGCCGCGGGCCTGGAACTGACCCAGCACGGCGTCAAGGAAATGGGCCACGGCTTCGCCGGTACCGCCACCCTGCTGGAGGACGCCTCCGCCATCGCCCACAACCCCGCAGGCCTGATGCGGCTGCAGGGCACCCAGTTCAGTGGCGGTCTGTCCGCCCTCTATGCCCAGCTGGAATATGACGTGGAAGTGATCACGGAACGGGTAGAGGCAATTTATGGTATTCCCACCTCCCGGGTCAATGGCCCTGGCCGGGCCACCAGCAAGGAAATCACCCCCATTCCGCACCTCTATTTCAGCCACCGACTGAATGACGATGCCGCCGTCGGCATCGGGGTATACGCCCCCTTCGGTTCCGGTAGCAAGTACCCGGCAGGCTGGGCAGGCCGCTATCACTCCGAGGAAACCCAGCAAACCACCGTGAATATCAACCCGACCTTTGCCTTTCGTCTCAACGATAGCTGGTCACTGGGCATGGGCGTGGTGATTCAGTCCTATGACGCCACCCTGACCAACCAGATTGACGTGGGCTATCTGGTTGCCGAGGCGGTGCTGGAACAGGTGGTTGAGCAACAAGGTGCGGAGGTTGCCGCCGATGTGGCAGGCGAGCTGATCAGCAAGTACGGCTCCAATCCAGACTACCAGGTTGAGAACGACATCCAGATCGACAGCTGGAGCTACGGCTTCAGCTTCGGCCTGCTGTGGGAGCCCACCTCGCGCACCCGGGTCGGCCTGAACTACCGCAGCCGCACCAACCATCTGGCAGAAGGTCGCGCACGCCGGGATACACTCAACCAGCCGGGTTTTCAGGAGGAGTTTATTGCCCAAGTGGCGGCGGACGCCGGACTCGACCCGGCTGAAGCCGCAGAAAATCTGGCCAAGGCCTTCGACGAACGCGGTGCCTTGGGCGGCCCGCTTAACTCACGGGTGGTGTTTCCGGAGCTGGCCACCCTGAGCCTGCACCATGAGGTCAGTGACCGGTTCGCAGTGATGGCCAGCGCCACCTACACCAACTGGAAGGTGTTCAAGGAAATCCGGTTGGAATACACCGACTTTTCCGACCGGGGTGGTGCCGATATCACAGAGACTGGCGACGATGTACGCCGTCGTGACCTGGTACAGCCGCTGCGGTTTGAAAACACCTGGCGCTTTGGTGTCGGGGCGGCTTACAAAGTCAGTAATGATCTCACCCTGAGGACAGGCTTCAGTCTTGATGAGTCACCCATCAAGGATGCTGACTTCCGAACGCCACGGGGCCCGGATGCCGATCGCACCATCTTCGGCCTGGGCATGAGCTATCAGATGAGTGATAACCTTGGGCTGGATGCGGCCTATAGCTATATCACTATCGAAGAAGCTGACGTCAATGCCCGCGAGAACCCTGCCGGCACTCTGCATCGCGCACAAGGACGCTCCAAAGGCACCCTGCATAACCTCGGCCTGCAAGTAAACTACCTGTTCTGAAGCGTCGCTGCCCGACCCTCAACGCTGGGCTCTCCGTGCGGTGAAGCCCGGCGTTGCAATCAAAAGTCCCCGCTGATCGCAATCCCCCAAATGGTAATCCAGTTTAGATTTACAAGCGCCAACATATTGACCATGCTTAATCAGAGGCTCCTCAATCAGAATAGTCGTCGGAATTACAACAACCATGCCGCCCCGTTTCGTTTTACGCTACCTACTGGCGATCGTCCTGTGCGGCTTCATGAGCCTGGGGGCCAGCGCGAGCTCACCATCGGCTGACAGACGCGTTCTGATTGGCGGCTTCGTGGACTTCCCTCCCCTGACCTACCTGAATAACGAAGGGCAAGCCACCGGCACTGTCATTGATCACATCAACCGGGTTGCCGAGCGTGCAGGCTTCACTGTCCGGTGGCAAGAGCTTCCCGTCGCCCGGGTACACCATTTCCTTCGCAGCGGTGAGGTGGATATCTGGCCTGGGTTGAGCAATCTATCGGTGCTTAAGCCGTTCACCCTTGAGGCCGCTCTGACGCTCCCGGACATAACCCTGCGGGCCTACCACCTGCCCCAGACCTCGCCCGTTGAGCACGCCGACCAACTCCAGGGGCATCGACTGATTCTGATCCAGAATTACACTTACCATGGTGTACTGGACCAAGCCCTGACCCACCCGCACACCATCAAACTGGTGGCACCCAATCACCTGTCTGCGCTGCGCATGCTGCAAATGGGGCGGGGCCATTATCTGATTGACTATGATGCCCCCATGAGCGCCACCTTGACCCGCATCGGCATGCGCGACCTCAACAGCAGCACCTTGGCACTGCATAAAGTGGCACTAGTCGTGTCCCGGCAGGCAGAAGACCCGGAAGGCATCGTCAACGCAATGAACCAGGCAGAAGCAGACCTCACCAACCATAAGCAAAACTAATAGCAGGGTATCAAGAAAGCTCAGTTCTGTTGATCGGCTTGCTGCCCTAGGATGATGGCATCCCAGACAAGGCCTATCAGGAGCAGAGTATGAGCTTACCTTTTTCCGGCAAAGTGGCATTGATCACGGGCGCCGCCGCAGGCATTGGCAAGGCTACCGCCCAGGCCTTCGCCCAGCAGGGTGCCCGCGTTGTGCTGTCTGACATCGACACCCTCACAGGCGAACAGGCCGCGGCGGATATTCGCGCCAGCGGCGGCGACGTCACATTCCTGGCCTGCGACGTGGCTAACGAAGCACAAGTGCGAGCGCTGATAGCGGAAACGCTGGCGGTCTATGGCCGTCTGGATATCGCCTTCAATAATGCCGGCATCGAAATTGAGCAAAGCAAACTGGCCGACGGCGATGAAGCCACCTTTGACCGTATTATGGATATCAATGTGAAGGGTGTCTGGCTGTGCATGAAGCATCAACTGCCTGTTATGCAGCAGCAGGGCGGCGGCGCCATCGTTAACACCGCCTCTGTGGCCGGTTTGGGTGCAGCGCCCAAAATGAGCATATACAGCGCCAGTAAACACGCCGTTATCGGACTGACCAAATCCGCTGCCATTGAGTATGCCAAGCAAGGTATACGCATTAATGCCATATGCCCCGCTGTTATCGACACCGAAATGTTTCGTCGCGCAGCTGCCAGCGACCCCCGCAAGGCCGAGTTCGCCATGGCCATGCATCCCGTTGGCCGTATTGGTCAGGCCAGTGAAATTGCCGCAGCGGTGCTCTATCTGAGCTCTGACCAAGCCGCCTTCACCACTGGCATAGCCCTACCTGTAGACGGCGGCGCCACCGCCATTTAGGGGCGCGCTGCCTATAACAGGGCCCATACTTCGACCAATTACATTGTGCGCAATTTAATTTTTAAAAATATTAATCAGGAGCTATCGTTATGCCGACTCAACGCGTCTCAACCACGACCCTCTGTGCGTTTTTTCTACTGTTCAGCCTTATCGCGCCCGCACAGGCCACATCACCGACCCAGCCTTTAACCATCACCGACGACACCTTCACCTGCATCCGTGACATGACCCCCGTGCGGGGCTTTTTTGTCGATAACCTGCTGGGGGATCTGGACGCCACCCTCGCGGTTGCCCATTCGGACTCCGGAGGGCGTTACCCCCCGGGCTCGGTGGTCCAGCTGGTGCCCACCGAGGTGATGGTCAAGCACCCGGAGGGCTTCAGCCCGGCCACACGGGACTGGGAGTTCTTCGAACTGCAGGTGGATAGCTCGGGCAGCCGTATTGCGAAACGCGGGTTTGTCGATGTTGAAAACAAGTTTGGCGGAAACTGCTTTGCGTGCCACCTCAAAGCTGAGCCCCAATGGGACATGATTTGCGAAACCGGCCGGGGTTGCGACCCGATTCCGCTGACAGCAGAAATGACAGCAGTCCTGCAAAAGGCAGACCCTCGCTGTACAGACAACGAACCACTGACAGCACAGGACCTTCAACACCTGCAGGCTTTGCGCCAGGCCATTGAGGCCCTCAGCGCGCCATGAACCCATGCCCGGGACTTGCTAGAATGAACCCTGGCCTCCGTTCAATGCGCAAGGGAACCGGTATGGATTGGCAAACAGTAGAAGCTGCCGTGTGGCAACGGCATCGTGAAGGGTTACGGGCCATTCGCCGCCGTGACCCCATACAGTGGCAGGCCCTGGTGGGTATTGAGCGACAGCAACGGGCGCTGGCGCTGAATACAGAGCGTTTCCTGGCGGGCCAGCCGGCAAACCACGCCTTGTTATGGGGAGCCCGGGGCACCGGCAAGTCGTCTCTGATCAAAGCCTTGCTGAACCGCTATGCCAGCCAGGGACTGCGAATGATTGAGGTGGACAAGGATGATCTGGTGAACTTGCCGGAGATCGTGGATGACCTTTGGGATCGGCCATTCCGGTTTGTCGTCTATTGTGATGACTTGTCTTTTGAGAGCGGTGAAACCGGCTACAAGGCCCTCAAGAGCGTACTGGAAGGTTCGCTGGAGTTACCGCCCGAAAATGTACTGGTGTACGCCACGTCCAACCGCCGCCACCTGATGCCGGAATTGATGGCGGACAACCTGGCCACCAACCAAGAGAATGGCGAGATACACCCGGCAGAAAGCATTGAGGAAAAAGTTTCTCTGGCAGACCGTTTCGGTTTGCAGATGGGCTTTTACGGATTTGACCAGGCCACCTACCTGGCGGCCGTTGATGCACTCTTTCCCGACGTGGATGATCGTCAGGCCCTGCACCGGGCGGCCATCCAGTTTGCCACCCAGAAAGGCGTGCGTAATGGCCGCACCGCCCGGCAGTTCTACCTCACGCAGGGATAGGGCGCCGCTGATCAGTCAAGGCGGACCCGGTAGGCCTCTGCCAGCGGGATCAGCTTCTGCCGGGCCAGAGCCAGGGCATGGTCGGTCAGCGGCACCATGCCATCCTGCCGGGCCTGGGCCTCGATATCCTGGACCAGTGCCCCGGGCAAAATCAGCTTGCGCATCTCCGGGCTGACCTGCAACAACTCATAAGCGGCCATACGCCCTTTGAAACCACGATTGTTGCACTCCTTGCAGCCCTTCCCGACATAGAAAGCCTCTTCCGGGCCAATGCCCATAATGGCCCGTACATCATCGGATATCTCTTCCTCCACCAGGCAATGGGGACAGTTCTTCCGCACCAGGCGCTGCGCCAGCACCCCCAGCAGGGTGGCGTTGACCAGATAACTTTCGGCACCAATTTCCAGCAGTCGCAGAATGGTGGAGGCAGCACCGTTGGTATGCAGGGTGGACAGCACCAGGTGGCCCGTCAGGGCGCTTTCCATGGCCATCAGCGCGGTTTCCGGGTCACGGATCTCCCCCAGCATAATCACATCCGGGTCATGACGCAGAATATGGCGCAAGGCCCGGGCAAAGGTGTAGCCAATCTTGGGCTTGATCTGGATTTGCAGGACATTTTCGACCTGATACTCCACCGGGTCCTCAACAGTAATAATGTTGAGGTTGCGGTTACGGATCTCATGCAGGGCGGCGTAAAGCGTGGTGGTCTTACCCGAACCGGTCGGCCCGGTGACCAGCAGAATACCCTGGTTATGGCTGACGATGTCCCGAAAACGCCCCGTGTCCGTCTCGGTAAAACCGATCTGATCAATACTGACCATACTCTGACGGGTATCCAGAATACGGATAACCACACTCTCGCCGTGTACGGTGGGTATCACCGACAAGCGGAAATCGATGGTCTGGCCATCAAACGGCAGTTTATAACGGCCGTCCTGGGGCAAACGGTGCTCGGCAATATCCATGTTGCCCATGATCTTGATACGACTGACCACGGCCGGCAACACGCCCTTACTGATACTGCGCACCTCCACCAGGGTACCGTCCACCCTGAGGAAAATACCGGCATCCCTGGGCCGGGGCCGAATGTGAATATCAGACGCACGCTGACGAATGGCGTCATCAATCAGCCGGTCAACAAAGCGCACCGTGGGCTGATCTTCCGCCGCACGGCGGATACGCTCCACCGCACCAGGGGAGATTTCCTCTTCGGCGTTGGTCTGAATACTCTCCAACTCATCCACGCCGCCATAGTAGCGGCTGATGGCACGATCTATGGCACCACGGGTGGACAGCACCGGCTCAATGGGCGCTTCAGCTACGAAGCGCAGGGTTTTCATCAGCTCCGCGTCGGTGGGGTCCGTGGTGGCGAGGAACAGACAATCAGCATGCATCATCAGCGGCATGACGTGGTAATGCCTCGCCACTGACTCGGGGATGCGCTGGCGGGCAGACTCTTCAACATCAAAGTTGTCTGCTTCTACCACCGGGATACCCAGCTGACCGGATAGCGCCGTAAGTATATCTTCCCGCTCAACATGCCCCAGCCTGACCAGAATTTCCCCCAGCCGTTCGCCCGTATGCTCACGGTGCTGCACCATAAGTGCTTCACCCAAGTGCTGCTCCGTCAGCAAACCTTCATCCATCAGAACCTGACCCAGCATCCGCAACTTGCGTCGGGACTGGGTAGCAAAATCAGCACGGAGCTGTTCCGGGGAAGACAGCGATACAGACATGGGCACTCTCTCAGGGAATGGGTAACTGACCGTTAGCTTAGTCAAACTTACACCAATTCGCACTGACTCAGATCAGTGGTACGGCAAAGCCCGCGCTGCCAAAAGCGGGCCCTTGACGTCAGGCAAAAATCATCAGCAGGATGACGCCCAGAACAATGCGATAGGCCACAAACGGCATCATGCCGATGCGTTTGATAAAGGCCAGGAAGTAGTGAATACACAGGTAGGCGGTTATCCCGGACAGTACAATACCCGCCAACACAGCGGTCCAGTCCACCGCTGAACCGGCTTCAATCAGCGTCTTGGTTTCCAGCCCACAGGCCAGCACGATGACCGGGATAGACAGCAAAAACGAGAAACGGGCAGCGCCTTCACGACTCATACCCACCATCAGCGCCGCAGTCATGGTGATGCCAGAACGTGAGGTGCCGGGGAACAGGGCCAGCGCCTGGGCGCAGCCGATGATGGCCACATCCTTCCAGTTCATCTGATGCTCACTGCGGGTGCCGCGGTGACGCCAGTCCGCCCAGCCCAGCAGCAGGCCAAAGGCAATCAAACCTATCGCGATGTAGACCGGTGACCGCAGTACTGTCTCGATCACATCCTTGAAGGCCAGGCCAGCCAGACCTACCGGAATAGTCCCCAGAATCACCGCCCAGGCCAGTTTGGCATCGGGGGTCAGCGTGCGACTGTGAAGGGAGGCAAACCAGCTGCGGGTCATGGCCAGCAGATCTTTACGGAAGTAGGCCACCACCGCCATCAGGCTACCCAAATGCAGCGCCACATCAAACGCTAGCCCCTGGTCTTCCCACTCGGTCAGTACCGGCACCAGAATCAGGTGGGCAGAACTTGAAATGGGCAGGAACTCGGTCAGTCCCTGTACCACCGAAAGAATGATGACTTGCAACCAATCCATAGGGTGAAACGCTCCAGCAGGTCTGTGTCAGGATGAGGCCGCTACTCTATCAAATAACGGCCGCCGAAACCGCTGATTGACCCAGAGCGACATGAGGATGACCGCACCGCCGACGGCCAGTCTCAACAAATCTGCGTCTCGGTTCCAGATCAACAGATTGACCAGCAGGCCGGCGGGCACCAGCGCGTTGTTCATCACCGCCAGCGTCCCGGCATCCACCAGGCAAGCACCCCGATTCCACAGATACATGCCCAGACCCGACGCAGCCAGGCCCAGCCAGACCAGAATACTCCACTGCGTTGCCGTGGCGGGCATCATACTTTTGTCACCAAACAACCACCAGGCTGGCAGGGCGACCAACAGTGCACCCAGATAGAAATAGCCGAAAAAACGGTAGCCCGGTACCGTTGTCGGGTAGCGCTGCAGCAGGTGTTTGTAACCGATCTGGCCGGCGGCAAAGGTAAAATTGGCCAGCTGAATCAGCAAAAAGCCCGTGACAAAGCCACTGCTGATGCCATCGTAGCGAATGATGCCCGCACCTACCGTAGCCAATGCTGCTGCCGCCAGTGCAACCGGTGTAAACCGACGCCGGAGCGCATCATCCATCAGGGTGATATAGAGCGGCGTAAAAATGGTAAAAAGCAGCACCTCAGGTACGGTCAGGTAGGAAAACGCACGGTACAAACACAGGTAGGTAATACCAAACTGCAGCACCCCCACCAACGTCACACCGGAACGCAGTTGCCAGGGCACTGAGCGCCAAAGGGTAAAGGGCAAAAATGCCAGGCCGGCCAGTATCACGCGGCTGAGCACAGCAAAATCGCTATCCACCTGCCCCGCAAGAAACTCACCAATCAGACTGAAAGAAAATGCCCATAACAAGGTCACAAACAATAACAATGGCATATGTGGCTATCACGAACTGGGAGGGTTATCGGCGGTCGTGCTCAGCGGATCCGTTATTGCCAGCGCGTCCTGTTGAAAAATGCGGTTCTGCACAATACCCCGGAGCAAGCGCCCTAACAAGTCTGAGCCGGTGATGATTCTTGGCCGTTCAGCCCATACCAGAATGACATCCTGGTCGATCACATCATCATTGGCGCGCTCAGGGTGCACCTTAAAGCGACCAATCACCTGCCCCAGGGGCAACTGGCCGTCGTAGGCAATCACCGGGCGGTGGCAGTGGCGCATGGGATTTACAGGCCGGGTGCCGTACAAGGCATCCTGGGTCAGGGAAAAAATGTTCAGCGCCAGTTTGGGCTGACCTTCCGGATCGGTGATCACCGCCCATTTCAGGCCGGAACGCGCCAGATGGCGCAGAAATTCATTCTCAGCCGGACTATCCAGTGAGGGGAACACCGGGCGCCCCTCCTCAAAAGGCAGGGTTAACAGGGTGCGCGGGTCCAATGGCTCCCCTTCGCCGGCCAGGGGCACATCATCCAGAGCCAGAAAGTTCAGTGCGCCCAGGCCCTCAACCCGGTCAATCTCGGTACCCTCCGCGCTGGCATGCATGGCCAGCAACGCCTGCAGGTCATCCTCACCGTAGTAACTGATCGCCTCTGGCCCCAGCCAGCGGTCCAGCACCAGCGCCGTCGGTTTGGCCACCGGGTACAGGGTGAACTGCCAGAAGCGCAAGACGGGGTAAAGCCGTGCTGCCACCGTCAGGGCGTGGCGGGAGAAATACGCCTGGGGGATGATTTCACCCACAATAGTGATAACCACTGTGGAAAACAGGAAAGCAGCAACCCCCACCATCACCGAGCCGGACAGCAGCGCCAGCATCACGTTGACGGCCACGTTGCCCCACAGAATGGTCGCCAGCAGGAAGTTACTGTCTTCGCGCAACTTCAACAGCTGCGCAGCGCGCGGGTTACCCGCTTTAGCCTGCAGCTCCAGGCGCATGCGGCTGGTGTTGAAACAGGCCAGGTTGAGGCCGGACAAGGTGCCCGACTGGGTAATACACAGGACAATACCAAGCCAGGTCAGCAGCGTCATGCCGGGGCTCCAATGGAATTTCCATGATGATAACGCGAGCGGCGATAACCGTCAGCGTTTACCCTTACACCTGTGCACTTGCCCGGCTGCGCTGGCTGGCCTATGATCGGGCTATTCCATTCTGTATTTCAAACCTGTTTCCCTGTTTTCGATCCAGCCCACCCAGCGCCACATGGTGCTTGGGTCAGTTACTTTTTAAGGAGCACACCATGTCACAACCCAGCATCCTGGTTTCCAAAACCGATTACGAGCGCCTGTGTGCGATGCTGGATAGTTTGCCCAGCAGCCCGGCCACCGAAGGCTTGCTGGATGAACTTGACCGCGCCCGCATTGTCGCACCCGAGGACATGCCCGCAGATGTGGTGACCATGCGTTCCACGGTCACCTTTACCCTGCCGGACAGCGGCAAATCTTTCACCTATACCCTGGTGTACCCGCGGGAAATGGGCGATGGGGAGGGCAAGCTCTCCATACTGACCCCTGTCGGCACCGCTTTGCTTGGGCTATCAGTAGGTCAGAGTATCGACTGGCCCACAGGGCCCGGCAAAACCACCCAGGTACACATTGACCGCATTGACTACCAGCCGGAAAATGCCGGGGATCTCTCACGCTGAACAGGCGACGCCGTAACTGGAGGCATATTGAATGAATATTGAGATTTCCGGGCTGTTTGGCCTGATCTGGCTGATCGTCATTATCTGGGCCATCATCCGGGTAGCAGGCAGTCGCGCTACCCCGCTGGCCAAGGCCCTCTGGATTGTTGCACTTCTGCTGCTGCCACTGCTGGGCTTTATTGCCTGGTTACTGTTCGGCCCGAAGAACTGACATACTGCCATGCCGGAGCCTCTGACCTGGCCAGAGGCTAAAGCCTTCCCAACCGCTGCCGCACCCGCTCACTGAGCCATGCCGCCACCGGCCCCAATAGCTCACCGGCTGGCGTCACCACCTGATAGGCCTGTACTTCCTGCGCTGCCGGTGGCTGCAACACCTGCAGACGCCCGGCCTGCAAGGCATCCCTTATCAACGGCTCCGGTAGCTGCCCCCACCCGCTGCCGCCGATGACAGCATCACGAATCAGCTCAAACTGGGTCAGCGCCAGATAGGCCGGCCCCGAAACCTGATCCGGAATCAGCCGATTGTTTTTCACGTGCGCCAGGGTCACCCGGGGATACTGTGCCAGGTCATCCTCACTGACACTGCTCAGGGCCGCCAACGGGTGCGTGGGAGCCGCCACAGGTAACACCGGCACGGTGGCCAGGTTGGCCACGGCCAACCGGCTGTCACTGCGGGCCAGGGGCTGCAATCCGAAGGCCATATCCACCACCTGTTCACGGACAAACTCCGCCAGCTCCTGAGGCGGCGCCAGGTAAACCGAGACGCCGGTCAAAGGGAAGCGGGATGACAACTCCGCCATGATCTGGTGCCAGTAGGTTTCCGGCAATGCATCATCCCTGGCGATACGCAGGCGGCTCTCCTGACCACTACGGTACTGCTCGCAGCGCGCCTGGATCTGCCCCTCCAGCCGCACCAGCCGGCGGCAGTCCGCCTCAATCGCCGCTGCGATAGGCAAAGGCGTCAGGGTGCTGCCCCGGCGCTCAAACAGGACCACGCCCAACTCATCCTCGAACGCTGCCAGCGCCGTACTCAAGGTTGTTCGGCTGCGGCCCAATCGTCGCGCTGCGGCTGCCAGAGAGCCTGACTCCATCACTACCAGAAACCAGGCCGCATGTTCTACCCGCATAACACCTCAAAGACGGTTTTTCCGTCGCTCTGCGATTTACACTTGCCAGTGGCGCACCCCTAGAATGAGCGGCCTGTATAACATTATCTGAGGCTAATCATGAAACTCCCACAAAACAAGGAGAAAAGAGCGCTGATGATTTCAGCGCTCTCAGCGGCCTTGTTTGCCACCGCCGGACTTTTGGCCGGCGCTTTTCTCGGCTCCCAGGTCATTCTGTTCGACGGCGCTTACTCTCTGCTCAGCCTGGGCCTGTCGCTGCTGTCGCTGGGGGCCTTGCGGCTGGTCAGTCAGCCTGCAGATGCTGACTTTCCCTTTGGACGCCTGCTTGCAGAACCCCTGGCGATAGCGGTCAAGGGTTTGATTATTTTGCTGGTTTGTCTGGTGTCGCTGGTCAGCGCCAGCCACGCCTTGATGACAGGCGGCCGCGAAGTGGCTGCAGATATGGCGCTGCTTTTCGGAATCGTCAACGTGGCAGGTTGCGCCCTGACCTGGCACTACCTGGCCCGCTGCCACCGTGCCGAACCTACCGCTTTGCTGGCGGCGGAACGGCGACAATGGCAAATGGACACTGTTATCAGCGCTGCGGTGCTGATGGGCTTTGGCATTACCGCACTGGTTGCGCGCAGCCCGGCCGCTCACCTGGCGGTTTACGCTGACCCTCTGATGCTGATAGCCGCAGCAGGCTATTTCATTCGGGTGCCCTTGTGCATGGTCCGTGATGCCTGGCGGGAAATTTTCGTGGGCAGCCCGGCACCCGAACTGGCCGCAGATATCCGGGCCCGGTTAGCACAACTCGATCCGCTGCTGGCGGACGCCCCCATGGGCAAGGTGGGCAGCCACCTGATTCTGGATGCAAGCAAGATGGCCAGCTCCCGTTTTGAGCTGCGCCAGCTGCGCCGTGAGATACGACGGCAGTTACAGGGCCAGGGTCTGACGGTATCGGTGGTGATGCACCGCTAGGAGGCTGCCCCCTTGTCCTGCCTAGCGGTTGCCCAATCCCTCTTGCAGGAAGCGCTCGATTACGCCAGCCTCACGCATGGCTTTGAGGCTGGCGTTGAATCGCCTGATACGATCGGCATTCTCAGGTATATCAAGGGACATGATGAGATGTAGCGGGTCGTTCCTGAGGGGCAGATCGTGATAGGTGATTCTGGCTACCACCTCCGGCGGATGATGCCTGCGCAACATATCCAGGCCCACGATGCGGTCCATGGGAAAGACATCAATGCGGCCATGCAATAGCTTCAGGAAGTTCAACTCATCCCGCGGCACTCGCTGCACCGAGATAATGCCGCTCGCCTCAGCCTCATCAAAGGCCGCACCGTAGTCATACTTCAGTGTCGCGCCTACAACCATGCCCGTGAGGTCATCCATGGTTTGCCAGTCAAAAGCCCGGTCCGCCAGATGGAACCACACATAGCCGCTGGTGATCACCGGCTCGCTGAAGTGGAAGCGTTGCTCCCGCTCAGGGCTACGCAGCCACACCACTGAACCGTCCCAACTACCATTCTCGGCAAGAAACAGTGAGCGGCTCCAGGGAAAGAAACCATACTCCACTTCAATCCCTGCCCGCTGGAAGGCCTCGGTCACAATCCGTGACGCCAAGCCATAATGTGGAAGTTGCTCTGACAGGTAGGGAGGCCATTCACCGTTGGTGAGCCGTACCTGCTCACCGGCATGGGCGCTCGCAACGACGAAAAGCAGCAGGAGCAGCCCCATCAGCGACCTATGATAGCCTGCAGCCAGCGGGTGGGTATTGGACATAGGCCTGCCCCCTTCAGCAGTACCACATGGACAGATCCATATCCTGAGAGTTGACAGTATGAGTATAGCGGTTAATTCATAAGCTATTGCAGCTTTACCATACCGCCGAAAAACAGAAGCCCCCGGCACCTCTGCAAACCAAGGTACCGGAGGCGCGTCACCAAGACACTAGCTATGGGGTGGCAGAGGGCGCGCCACCCGTCTCTTGCCGGGCGCGCAGGCGGGCCAGCACCTGTTCCGAGCCATGTGCCCCCTGATCGATACCCGCCGCACGCAGGCGGCTGTCCAGGTCGGCGCCGCTGCCCTCCTGCTCCAGCTCATCCATCGCCTCATCCATGTCCGTGAAATGGGCTTGTCGAGCCTGGATACGCGCCACAGAGTGTTTCATATCCTCCAACTGGCTGTTCAGACCACGGGCATGCCCCTTCAAGGCACCGGTAACCGCTGCCGCATGGCGATTGGCCCTGGCCATCCGCAACTCGCCGTAAAAGTGGCGCAGAGTGCGACCAGACTCCCGCAGTTGACGCCGCAGGGTTGTCTCCTGAGCCGCTAGCCGGGCCACCTGCTGCTGTTGGCGTTGCAGCAGGGTTTCGTCCTCCGCAATCAGGCTCGCCAACTCGGTGGCCAGATCTTCTTCCTGTTTATCCAGGGCTTGCAGCGCCTGACCTTCACGCCGCTGGATAGCCTCCTGCAGCGTCGCATTGTCCCGTTCCAACCGCTTTTTCTCTGCCATCAGGGCGGCCAGTTCCTGCTTGGCCCTGGCCATACCCTGCTCTGCATCCCGCAGTTCCTGCTCGAATATCCGAATGCCATTGGCATCCACCAACCGGATCGCGGGTTCCTGGGCCGACGCCCGGAACAAGGTGCCTATTTTGCGCCAGACATTCATGGCCTTACTCCGCGTATTCTTTCAGTAATTGTTGGGTACGCGCCTCTGAAATTCGGTTCAGGATGCGCTTGCTTTCATGTTCATCCCGCATTGTTTTGGAGAGGGTGATGGTGGTGCTCACCAGAAACAGCGCGCTAATGGCCATATAGCCCTTGAGTACCAGATCCACCGGCGCCAGCACCACCCCGGTGGCCGCTGCCAGTAACGCAATGGCAAAGGACGTCTTGACAAAAAACACCCAGGACGCTGAGTTACTGCTAAATTCGTTATCCATCTTCATGCTCCTCATGACATGACCGTTGACGGAGCCCACTGTGCCGCGACTGACCCACAAGCTGCGAGCAAAAGCACAAAAGTCGCACCCCGATCTGCCACAGGCATCAAATAGTGATACCTTATAAGACTCTGATGGAGGAGTGGCTATGGCACAAACCAGTGCAATCGTCGATGTGTTGAAACGGCTGTTAAAGGAACACGGCCTCACCTACCAGCAGGTAGCCGAAGCACTGGACCTGTCCGAGGCCAGCGTGAAAAGGCTGTTTGCCGAACGGCAGTTTTCCCTGAAGCGACTGGATCAGATCTGCGCCCTGATGGGCCTGGAAATCACCGACCTGGTACGCCGCCTGGAGCCCGCCGCGCGGGTGCAGCACCTTACCCGTGAGCAGGAACAGGAACTGGTTTCCGACACCCGCTTGCTACTGGTAGCGGTGTGTGCACTGAACCGCTGGTCCTTCGAGCAGATGCTGGCCAGCTATACCCTCGACGCGCCAGAGCTGATTCGCCACCTGGCACAGCTGGACCGTATGGGCCTGCTGGAACTGTTACCGGGCAACCGCATCAAACCGCTGATCACCCATGACTTCACCTGGCAAAAGAACGGCCCCATCCAGCGTTTCTTTGAGTCCGAAGTGCAGCAGGACTTTTTCAACTGCCGCTTTAACAAGCCCGGCGAACTGCGGCTGTTTCTCAGCGGCATGCTGTCCACCCAGTCCAACGAGTTGCTGCAGCAGAAACTGCGCCGCCTGGCGCTGGAGTTCCGCCACAGCCATCAGGAAGACCTGAACCTGCCGCTGGAACAGCGCTTCGGCGTCAGCCTCATGCTGGCCATGCGCCCCTGGGAAATTGACGCCTTCGCCCGCTACCGTCGGCCAGAGGCGGGGAAGGTGTATCCGGGGCATTGAATAATGATCTGTAGTGGTTCGATAATTCCGGATAGGCTCCCCTCACTGGCGCCGGCACTAAAACACTGCCAGCAAGTCTTCCTCAAACCGCAAGCCCTTGAGCTTGTGCTCCTCGCAAAGCTGTTTAAACCGTTCCGTGCAGAACAGGCTTCCCACGAAGCTGATGTTTGATTTAAACAGGACGTTCGTTTCACCAGAAACGTCCAGAAATGCTAGTTCTTCGACACCGATAGCGACGTCTTCGTCGTAGACGTAGCGCACCCGTGACGGGTCTTCTGTGCCAAAGGTCATGCAGTTGAAAACATAAAACCTTTCGCCATCAACTTGTATGGGCAAAAACTCTCCCAAATCCGACAAGTGCGACTTGAGGGCGTCATAAGCTCGCTCGTTCATAAATGGGTATACATCCATCCAGAGCGAAATATCCGGCATCTCCGGCTTATTCGCATCAGGCATGTCGTAGGTTGTGCAAGCAATGTCTTGCCAGATATCCTTGAGCGACTCATTGGTCGCCACTTGGCCAAATACCTGCATGGCAGCCTGCTCATCACCTAACTTGTCTGCCAAAGTAAGAATGTCCAGATCCAGAAGCTTATACTGGTCGGGAAGTATCTTTAACTGGTACATCAAACCTTGCCCTCCCAGGATGGATCATACTGCTCCTCAATCTGACGGGGATAACTACCTGTTTTCAACTGTGCCTTCACAGAGTTGAGTTTCCTTTTAAATGACTCAGCTGGAACACCCCTGGGAGAAAACTGCGTTGAAATCCATGTCTCATAGTTTTTAGTGTGCATAGGTAGATGCACCGGAGAATCAGGCGTCGCCCAATGTCTCGGTTTCTCCGGAGAAGACTCTTTTGTTCTCCAGGTTTCGCTGCCTGATCGATTGTGAACAAGCCAAACGCCGTTGTCAGGATCGTTTATACCGACGCCGTGTATATGAAGATTGAGCCGGGCAGCCATCATCTGTACTTTCAGGTACTTGCCCTTTCCCATAATGATATGATGCGCAGCGTGTGCTGGGCTCGGCATAATCTCACCATTGGCCAGTAGATTATTTGCCAGTTTTTTGGTCGGATGATGCTCTTCGCGGGCAAGCTCCATTGGGGATTTGTTTTTGTTCCCAGCCCTGTACTTCGCGAGGTCACTCTGCATTGAAACGTGAATTTCGTGAGCGATTAGAGCAGCTTTTAGGCCCTGTAGATGTTGCCACTCAGCTCGCTGTGAGGCTGCGTGCTTTGCTTGTTGCTCTGGGGGGAGTGTCTCTACGTTCAGGAGCCTTTCTTTGCTATGGTAAGCCGCACACTTCTTTTCAAAATTATAAATGGCAAGCTCCAATGGTGTCGGATTCTCAGGGCGAGCTGGTGCTGACAATACGACATACTGCGATGATTTTTTCATTGGTTCATCCTTGTTTCGTGGCGGTCTCGTATGAGAGACCCAGTCCATCGTTCATTTGACTTGAGGGGTTTGAATTAGTTATCACGCAACCAATCGACTGTCAATTTTATGCTCCGACTGTTTGTAGTTTCAAGCCGTTGGTCAACGAACAGGACAGACAACATGCAAAACGTCATTGCAGAATGGATTCGTCAGGTAAACATTACGCATGCGCCACTGCGGCAATCCTGTGTGACCTTTCAGGATGCATTCGATGGCTTTTACTCACCGGATTTTCTGGCGTCGGCTTACTTTGTTGTTGTGGACAGGATTCCCAAGCCGGATTTCCCTGAGCTTCGGGCCGCAGGCTTTGGTGCTTTCATGGACATGGAAGCTGCCGGTATCACTTACGATGACACCTACTATGTCCAGCGACGCTTTGTAGGGGACAGGGGGCTGCACTTTCATGAACTGGTGCATGTGCTCCAGTGGAGTTACCTGCAGCGCGAAGGGTTCATCACGCGCTACATGAGCGAGATCCTGAGCCATGGCTATCAGGATGCACCGCTGGAGGTCATGGCCTATCAACTTGATGGGCATTACCGGCAAGGCAACCCGCCCTTTGATGTGCAGGCTTACGTTCAGCAGAATCTCTGACCCGCCTGACATGAGCCAGATCTGGCCATACCAAATACACGCGAGGAATCACTATGGACGAGCTTCAATACTGGTATGCACTTAGCGCGGTATTGCTGTTTTTCAAGATGTTTGCCCTCTCCGCCTACCAGGGCTTTCACCGTATCAGTAAGCAAACCTTCAAGACGCCGGAAGACGCTGCCTTCGTGGGGAAAGCCGCAGCCAGTGAGGAGCTGCCGCAGGTGCAGCGGGCGGCGCGGGCCTGGCTGAATGATCTGGAGAACATCCCGATTTTTCTGGCCCTTGGCGTGGCTTACATCTGGGTGGAAGCTTCCCTCACATGGGGCGCGTGGCTTTTCATCGTGTTTACCGCTGCACGCTACCTGCACACCCTGAGCTATTTGCTGGGGATTCAGCCCTGGCGCACCGTTTTCTATGCCATCGGTATTGGCTGCCTGTTCATAATGAGCGGGCAGATTCTGCTGGCACTGGGCTCATAGCAACCCTTTCAACATCCCCAGATCCAGATGTTCCGCCACCATGGCACCCAGCCGATGCAGGCCTTTTTGCCGTTGGCTGGCGTAATCCAGTGCCTGGTGGTGACTGCAGGTATCCAGGCCCGCCCAGTGGAGGATGGCGGTGCAGGCGTCAGCACTGTCGAACAGGCCGTGCAGAAAGTGCCCATGATCTGGCCATCGGGGCAGAGGGCGCCGTTCTGTGACTTGGCTGACCCAGAATTATGAACACCCCCCCCTCGGAGTTATGGGCACTACCCTGCCCAGCGGTTGCTACATACTTTCAACTCTTATTGGAATTAGCTTCGGCTTGGAAAACAATTCTTCGTTTCGCAGCTGCGCTTTTTGTGCTTTTTCTGAACAAGTGTTCCTTGGTCTTCACCCGCTCAAAAGCCATATCCACCGCCTTTTCGATGTCGCTGCATGTCAATTCACTTTTCATCATTTTGCTCCCTAATTGCTCTTCTGATACCTACATGATCTGGAGAGCCAGATCGTAAATGGTCAGGCTCTTCGGGGCTTTGCTCGACACCTTTCCTGTTCCGCGCTCTTATTCCCGGCAAAAGCGCTTCAGCCTTTCGCTCGGCTTCATCCAAGGCTTTTTTCCTTTCTTCATCGTTCATAACAATCACCTCAATTTCATGACTGCAGCGCCCGGCTTTGGTGCGATGGAAAGAACAAGAGGCGCCCACACAGGCGCGCCTCAATTTACAAAAGCCCTTTCAACATTCCCAGGTCCAGATGTTCCGCCACCATGGCACCCAGCCGTTGCAGGCCTTTTTGCCGTTGGCGGGCGTAATCCAGTGCCTGGTGGTGACTGCAGGTATCCAGGCCCGCCCAGTGGAGGATGGCGGTGCAGGCGTCAGCACTGTCGAACAGGCCGTGCAGATAAGTGCCCGTGATCTGGCCATCGGGGCTGAGGGCGCCGTCCTGGCGATCACCGAGTGTGACCAGAGGCGCTTCCAGCGCCGGGCCCTGGGAGATGCCGTTATGAATTTCATAGCCGGTCACCGGGGGCTGGCCAGGTAGGGTCAGGGTGCCGGCCACCCGGTGCAGTTGCTTACCGGCAACCATCGTGGTGGTCATGGCCAGCAGGCCGAGGCCCGGCTCACTGCCTGCCGGGCCTTCCAGCCCCTGCGGGTCGTTGATGCTGTCTCCCAGCATCTGAAATCCACCACAGATGCCTAGCAGCTTGCCGCCATAGCGCAAATGGCGCTGGATGGCCTGCGGCCAGCCTTGCTGTTTCAGCCAGGCCAGGTCGGCGCGGGTATTCTTGCTGCCGGGCAGGATAATCAGGTCCGCGGGGGGAATGGGCTGGTCAGGGCCAATAAACTGCAGGTTGACCCCGGGGTGCAGGCGCAGGGGGTCAAAGTCGTTGTGATTGCTGATGCGGGGTAGCACCGGGACAATCACCCGCAAGGCGTCGTCGTCATGGTCGCCCTGGCTGGCGATGCTGTCTTCCTGGTCCAGTATCAGTCCGTGCAGATAAGGCAGTACGCCGAGTACCGGCTTACCGGTGCGCTGGACCAGCCAGTCCAGCCCCGGTTCCAGCAGGCTCAGATCCCCCCGGAAGCGGTTGATGATAAAGCCCTGCACTCGCGCCCGTTCGCTGGCAGACAGCAGTTCAAGCGTACCCACCAACTGAGCGAATACGCCGCCACGATCAATATCCCCCACTAGCAGTACCGGGCAGTCCACCATTTCGGCAAAGCCCATGTTGGCGATGTCGTTGGCCCGCAGATTGATTTCCGCCGGGCTACCGGCGCCCTCGGCAATAATCACATCGTAGCGGGCCGACAGTGCCTGCCAGGCCTCCAGCACGGTTTGCCGGGCCTTGGCCTTGAAAGTGTGATAATCCAGCGCGTGCATGTTGCCATACACCTGCCCTCGCAAAATAACCTGGGCACCGCAATCGCTTTGCGGCTTGAGCAGCACCGGGTTCATATCGCTATGGGGCTCAAGGCCGCAGGCCAGAGCCTGCAGAGCGGTGGAGCGGCCAATCTCGCCACCATCCACCGTCACCGCACTGTTGAGGGCCATGTTCTGGGGTTTGAAGGGGGCAACCGATACCCCCTGACTGGCCAGCCAGTGGCACAGGGCCGCCACCACGGTACTTTTACCGGCATCCGAGGTGGTGCCCTGGATCATCAGGGTGGGCATGTCAGAGCTCGATGCCTTTCTGGGCTTTCACACCCTGATCCTTGAAGGCGTGTTTGACCACCTTCATCTCCGTCACCGTGTCCGCCAGATCCAGCAGTTGTTGGGGAGCATAGCGGCCTGTCACTACCACGTGTTGCATCTCCGGCCGTGCCTGCAGATCATCCAGTACCCGGTCCAGATCCAGATACTCGTAACGCAGGGCGATGTTCAGTTCGTCCAACAGGATCAGGTCATAGCTGGGGTCTTTCAGCATGGCGGCAGCGATTTCCCAGGCTGCGTTGGCGCAGGCCACATCCCGCTCCCGGTCCTGGGTGTCCCAGGTGTAGCCCTCACCCATCACGTGGTAATCCACATTGGGCAATGTGCGGAAGAAGGCGTCTTCACCGGTACTGAACGCGCCTTTGATGAACTGCACAATGCCCACTTTCATGCCGTGCCCCAGCGCCCGGGCCACCATACCGAAGCCCGAGCTGCTTTTGCCTTTGCCGGGGCCGGTAAGGACCAATAACACGCCCTGCTCCTGCTGGGCACGGGCGATGCGCTCCTGCATGATTTTCTGCTTGGCCGCCATGCGCTGGGCATGGCGTTCTGGAGTTTTGGCGTTTTCTCGCATATCAGGAATCCTTGCCGTTGGAGGTGAATGTCAGGGGCTGGCCACGGAAGATGGCCGCCACCAATTTCGGGGCGCTGGGGAAATAGCCGTGGAAATAGGTCGCCACCAGTCCTTTGTCGAGATAGACCGCCTCACCCGGAGAACCCGCTTTTTTGCAGGCGCGGGCGGCGGGTTCACGAGGGGTATCGAGTGTGGAATGGTGATAGGTATGGCCGCGCAGTTGGCCCAGTGCTGTATCCAAACTCTGCAGTCCCAGCGCCACCAGACGGTTGGCCATGGCTGCATGCCCCGGTAACAGGCCCAGCAACTGATGGGTCTGGCCCTGTTTATCGGTCAATTGCTCGGTGCAGGCCATCAGCCCACCACACTCCGCCAGAATGGGTTTACCCGCGCCATGGAAGCGACGAATAGCCTCCAGCATCGGTGTGTTGGTGGCCAGAGTGGCGGCATGAAGTTCGGGATAACCGCCCGGGAGCCAGAGAGCATCCGCAGGCGGCAACGCCTCATCCGTCAGGGGCGAGAAAAAGCAGAGTTCCGCCCCCATGGCCGTCAACACATCCAGGTTACCCCGGTAAATAAAACTGAAGGCCGCATCCCGGGCTACCGCAATGCGTAGTCCGGCCAGCAAGGGCTCAGCCGGTGGCGGCGCATCGCCGGTCAGTGTGACGGGTTTTGGCAAAGCATCCAGCCCTGCCTCCTTGAGCACGGCTGCCGCCTGGTCCAAACGCTCATTGAGATCGTGCAGCTCACTGGCCTGCACCAGCCCCAGGTGCCGATCGGGGATATTCATGGCGTCGTTACGGGGGATGGCACCCAGTAGCTCCATACCCGGTGGCATACTCTGCCGCAGCAACTCCGCGTGGTAGGGGCTGCCAACCTTGTTGGCAATAACCTGATGAACCGGCAATTGGGGGTCATAGCTGGCCAGCCCCAGCGCTACAGCACCAAAGGTCTGAGCCATACCGTAGGCATCAATAACCGGCAAGGCAGGGATGCCCATCAGCTTGGCCAGATCACCACTGCTGGGATCACCATCAAATAATCCCATGGAACCTTCCACCAGAATGAGGTCCGCCGTTTGTGCAGCTTCTAGCAGGCGCCAGCGACACTCAGCCTCTCCCGTCATCCAGGGATGGAGCTGGTAGACCGGCTGTCCGGATGCGATTTCCAGCACCATGGGGTCGAGATAATCCGGCCCATGCTTGAACACCCGGACCTTACGCCCGGCGTTGCGGTGCAGGCGTGCCAGGGCGGCGGTCACCATGGACTTGCCCTGGCCTGAACCGGGGGCGGAAATCATGGCGGCAGGTATGGTGTGTTTCATTGCGGTATGTCCATGCGATATGAGTGAGAGCCCTCGAGTGGCCGGGCTTTGTTCCTTTCAGCTATTTTCTGGGCACGAAAAACGGCGCACCTTCTACCTCTACTGTCACCAGCGGCTGGTCATACAGGCGCTCCAGCGCGGCGGGCACCAACATGCGCGCTGCCGGACCCCAGCAAGCGTCACCGTTGGGGTAGAGCAGCAGGATGTGATCACACCAGCGAGCGGCCAGATTCAGGTCATGCAGGCACATGAATATGGCCCGGCCCGCAGCTGCCTGCTGTGTAAGTAACTGCATGACCGCAACCTGATGATGGAGGTCCAAATGGTTAGTGGGTTCGTCCGCCAGCCAAATGGCCGGGGCCTGCGTCAGCAATGTGGCAATGGCCACCCGCTGGCGCTCACCACCAGACAGGGTGCTGACCAGCCGTTCCTCCAGATGGGCAACATCCAGCGCCTGCAATGCCTCCCGCGCCACCGTCAGATCCTGCGCGGTTTCCATTTGCCAGGGTGACAGGTAGGGGTGGCGGCCAATCAGCACGGTTTCCAGCACCGTGGCCGGGAAGCCATCCTGCCGCTCCTGAAACACCAGCCCCAACTGCTTTGCCAGCGCCTTGCGACGCCAGCCTGCCAAGGGCTGATCCGCAAGCACTACCTGGCCGCTACGGGCCGGGCGCAAGCCTGCCATCGTGTGCAGCAGGGTGGTCTTGCCCGCACCGTTGGGGCCGAGCACGCCCCACACCTGACCAGGCTGGACGTGAATGTCCAGCGGTGTGCCGGACGCGCGGCCCGGCACATCGATGACCAGCTGTTGCAGTATCAGCCCCGCCATCAGCGGCTCCTCGACAACAGATAGAGGAAGGTGGGCACCCCCAGCAGGGCGGTGATAACGCCCACCGGCAGCTGCTCCGGTGCGATCAGGGTGCGGGCCAGGGTATCCGCCAACACCAGCAGGGTGCCCCCCGCCAGGGCGCAAGCAGGCAGAATCAGGCGCTGATCATTACCCAGCACCAACCGCAACATATGAGGCACCACCAAACCCACAAAGCCAATACTCCCTGCCGTTGTCACCGCTACCGCCGTCAACAAGCTGGCCATGACATACACGGTCCATTCCAGCGGTTGTACGGAAACCCCCAGTGCCGCGGCCTGCATGGGGCCCCGCGCCAACACATTAAGGCTGCGCCCCAGGGGAATCACCAGCAGACAGGTCAGCAACAACACCAGTAAAGCGGGCGCGGGGGTGCGGGCGTAGGAGAGGTCCCCCATCAGCCAGTACAGCATGCCCGGCAAGCGCTGCGCCGGCGCCAGCGCCAGCATCAGGGTGATCAAGGCTCCCCAGCCAGCGGCTACCACTACGCCGGTCAACAACAGGCGGGATGGCGTCCAGCTGCCCATACCATGGGCAAGGCCGAACACCAGCAAGGTGGCCAGAAGGGCGCCGGCAAAGGCGGCGCTGGAAATAAACAGCCCCCCCAGCCCCAGCAGCATCATGGTTAACGCCCCTACCGCAGCTCCGCCGGACAATCCCAGTACATAGGGGTCCGCCAGGGGGTTGCGCAACAGTACCTGCATCAGGGCACCGGCTACCGCCAACAGCCCTCCGGTGGCAAAGGCGCTGAGGGTGCGGGGCAGGCGCAGATCCATGATCAGGGTGCGTTGCAGTTCGCTACCCTGGCCCTGCAGCACCGCCAGAATATCCGCCACCGGCACCGGCACGCTGCCATAGCTGACGGACAGCACCATGGCCGCCAGGGCAGCGATGGTGAGCGTCAGCAGGGGCAATAATAAACGAGGCATGGTATGCGTCCGGCTGTCAGCGACGTGCGCGAGCGCGGTCGAGTTTTTCACAGAACAGACGGGTGCCTTCCAGCATTCGGGGGGTTGGCCGTTGAATCAGCGAAGGCGGAATAAAAAACAGGTTGTCCTGCCGGGTGGCCAACAGGCCGGGAAACTGCTGCCAGTAGGTGAGCCAGTGGCGGTTCTCTTCCCCCATGCCACCGGCCAATATAGCTTCGGGATTGGCGGCAATTACCACCTCCCGATCAATGCGGGGGACCAATCTGGGCAGTTCGCCAAACACGTTGTCGCCGCCGCAGAGAGTGACCACCTTGCCAATCAGATGCTGATCATTGATGGTCATCAGTGGCTC
Source organism: Marinobacter sp. (assembly GCA_022565395.1). Classification (GTDB taxonomy): domain Bacteria; phylum Pseudomonadota; class Gammaproteobacteria; order Pseudomonadales; family Oleiphilaceae; genus JAIUMV01. The sequence continues at coordinate 38,584 of JAIUMV010000011.1, read as the reverse complement.
ATTCCAGACTTGATAGAACACCCGCACCGGGTCGCGATGGGCGTACTCGTCGGCAAGGGCCGCCATACCTGTACGGAAGCGATTCGCTTCAGCGTTACCGGGCACCTCGGTACCTGCCAGATAGGCCAGGCGTTCGATTACTGACGCAACATCCTCGAACTCCCGAGGCTCTATAGAGAACACCGGCAAACCCAGCGAACGCAGGGTTTCCACCTGCTCTGCCGGATTACCCGTCACCCATGCCACCACCAGGTCAGGCGCCAGACTCATCAACCGCTCCAGGTCAATGCGCGTATGGCTGCCTACCGAGGTGGCCTGTTGGGCTTGTGGCGGGTAGTCACTGTACGCCACGATCGCCACCACCTGCTCCCCTGCACCCGCAGCCCAGGTCAGTTCCGTAGCCCCGGGTGAGAGCGTGGCAATGCGCTGAGCCGGTGCAGCCAGGCACACCTCACGCCCGGTATCGTCCACGGCACAGCGTTGCGACGCCTGCGCCATGGCTGGAACGAGCATCACCACTAACACCAGCAGCATAGGTCTCATGAGCAGCATCCGGCCTTCAGCCATTCAAACTAGTCAAAGTCATACCGGACTGACAGCATAGCCATCCGACCGGCATTGATATAGTTTCTGCCGGAAAAGTGACGGGCCGTGCTGTAGTTCTTATCCAGCGCGTTCTCCACGGTCAAACGAGTAGACCACTGCGGGGTCAGCTGCCAGCCAGCCCGCAGGTCCACAATGGCAAAACCGGGCAAACGAATCTGGTTGGCAGCATCATCATAGCGGTAACCCTGAGCTTTGACCGAACCGCCGAGGTCGAACTGACCCAGCTGGCGATCCAGGTCCACCCGCAGCTGCTTGCCGCTGCGGCGACGGATGCGGTTGTCAGTCTCCCGGTCTCGGGGGTCAAGCACAGCCCCGGATGCACGTAAAGTCCAGTCATGCCAGTTAAACCCGCCACTGAGTTCGGCACCGCGAATACGCGCCTCGGCCACATTGAAAGGCGCGAAGACTCCGCCCACATTGGTGAAGGCAATCAGATTCTTAACGTCGTTCTGATAGATCACGGCATCCCAGAACCAGTTAGTGAACTGACCACCCACACCCACTTCCAACGAGCCACCTTTCTCCGGCTGCACGTCTGGGTTGCCAAAGCCCGGGAAATAGAGGTCATTAAAGGTTGGCGCCCGGAAAGAGGTGCCATAACTGACGCGGAAGCGGTGATGATCATCCATCGCAACACCGAGGGCAACAGAACCGGTTTCCTGACGACCGTAGGCCTGGTTGTCGTCGGCACGAGCGCTGAATTGCAAGTCCACAGGCTCGAAATTCAACAGGGCCTGCGCAAATACCGCAGCATTCGTGCGACTGCTTTCATCATAGGCCGTGCTGCTTTTGACCTGATCCACCAGCAACTCGCCCCCGGCGATAAGCTGATGCGGCCCTGCCAGGATCAGGTTTTCCCAGCGCGCGCTGCGGGTCTTGGTGTAGAAACGACTGGTGCTGCTCCCCTGCTGGTTGTCCTGCTCATCGGCGGACTCCGCAAACTGGATACGGCTGCGCCAATAGTCACTGACCGGGGTATCAAGACGCATACCGACGGTCTGAACTACAAAGTCTGTTTCACCGCCCACGAACTCGGTATTACCCTCTGCCCGCAGGACCACCAGCCCCACTTCACCCCCATTGTCAAACCGGTGCGCCAGAGAGACCAGTCCAGAGGAGTTGCGGAACCCCTTGTCACCTTCACCAGCCAGAATTTCAGTGCCGTCCGTATCGCGGTGACTGGCACTGACACTGTAGCGGGTGCGCCCCTCAACACCGGAAACCCCGGCACTGTAGGCCTGGGTGTTGAAGCTGCCACCGCCTGCCTGAACCCAGCCACGACGGCCGTCTGCAGGGCTGTGGGTAAAGGCCTGGATCACACCACCGACTGCGTCTGAACCGTACAGCGTGCTACGTGGCCCACGAACGATCTCGACCCGCTCTATCATCTCCGGCGGAAAGTACTGCCAGGGGGGGCTACCTGCCGTTGCCGAACGCAAGCGCACACCATCAATCAGAAACACCGTGGACTCACTGCCTGTGCCGCGCATGAAGACGCTGGTGTTCTTACCGAAAGAACCGTTGCCGGTGACGTCAATACCCGGCTGCCCTATCAACAGATCCTTGAATTCCCGCGGCTGCTGCCGACGGATGGTTTGTTCATCGATCACCGTTACAGAGGACAGGCTTTCGCCCTGGGTTTTAACGCCCAAGGTCGCTGTTACCACGAGCGGGTCAAGGGTTGGCGCGTCAACATTACCCGCCTGGGCAGGCAGGGCAACAAGGGAAAGCAGAGCACCGGGCAGCAACCCGGCGAACAGGGGCCTGGAAAATGGCATATCGTTTGTAACCTCGGTAGTCGCGCTTCACCCGCACGACGGAACTCGGATATGCATTACGTTGGAAGGGGCAGGTGATCGGTGGGCCTGATGGCAGCGTAAACCGAACCTGCCATGCTGTTGCCCACCGCAATGCCTGGCATTTTTCAGGCCGGTCTCCGGGCTGATGAGCGGCCTGTTCGGCCTGCGCTATCGCCTTCCCATGCCAGCGGCACAGTGGCGCATTTCGATAGCGTTTGACTCAATCACCGTTGCGGGGGCAGCGTCGGGTTTATCCGAAAGGATGCACCGACTTCCCGTTTCATCCCTCTGCGCATTACAGAAAGGACACCTGAAAAAAGTGGCGCAAGGCTAACAAGTGACCACACAGGGGTCAATGTGTTTCGTCAAGAGTGGCACTGAGAGCCTCATCCAGGCGCTGCCAGTCATCCTCACTGCCTGGCAGGCCAAAGCGCAGGGCCTGAGGCGTGTCAAAATACCTTACCAGCACCCCCTGCCGGGCCAGTTGCTCCGCCAGTCGCCCCGCGCGTTCGTCCTGTATGTAGGCAAACAACGGGGTGGCACCGGTAACCGGCAGGTCGTGGTGAGCCAGCAACTGTTCCAGACGCTGGCTCTGACGCATGAGATGCCCCGCCATCATCTGCTGCCAGCGAGTGTCCTGCACAGCTGCCGCCATGACATGGCGGCTCGGGCCACTCAGCGCCCAGGGACCCAGCCCGTCTGCCAGTGCCGCGAGAACCGCTGGCGGTCCCGCCACGGCGCCAGCCCGGATACCGGCGAGGCCAAAAAACTTGCCCAGCGAGCGCAGCACCAGCAAACCCTCCCTGTCCACCTGAGGTGCCAGGCTCGTTTGCCCCGGCATCAGAAAAGCCTCATCCACCACCAACCAGCCACCCCGGCACGCCAGTCGGGCCTGCCAGTCCGATAACACCTCAGGCGGCAGGTATTCGGCGGTTGGATTATTAGGTTGAATCCAAACCACCACGTCGAGCTGATCCAGTTGCGCAGCCATCTGCACGGAGGTCAGTGGCAGCACCTGGTGCCCGGCCTGCTGCCATGCCCAACCATGCTCCGCATAACCGATCACCGGCACCGCCACGCGACAGGGTGCGCGCAACCGAGGCAGGGCCTGAATGGCGGCCTGACTGCCGGCAACCGGCAGGCAGTGCTGGGAGGAAGGTGCCTGCAGCCAGTGCTGGAGAATCTCCGCCAGGCCATCTTCGTCTTCCGGCAGGCGCTGCCAGACCTGGGCGGGCAGCTCGGGAATGGGCCAGACGTGGGGGTTAATGCCGGTGGACAGGTCCAGCCAGTTGGCCAGCGGGATGTTCCAGCGTGCCGCAGCGGCACGCAACCGGCCGCCGTGCTGGGGCCGGGTCACAGGCTGAAAGCCAGCATCAGGGCGACGGCGCCCACGATCACCATCCACAATCCTGCCCCATGTCGCACCAGCGCCAGTGCGGCAACGATACTGCCCGCATCCGCTTGCGGGCCGGCGCCGAGCAAGGGCCGATCATGAATGCCGTCGCGGTAGGGGGCGACACCCCCTAACTGCACACCCAACGCGCCCGCTCCCGCAGCCATGACCGGACCTGCATTGGGGCTGTCCCAGCCCGGCGCCTGACGGCGCCAGCACTGCAGCGCCAGCTGTGTGCGCCCCAACAGGGCATAGGTCAGAGCCGTCAGGCGGGCGGGTATCCAGTTCAGCAGATCATCCAGGCGGGCAGCCACGCGGCCAAATCGCAGGAAACGTTCATTGCGGTAGCCCCACATGGCATCCAGCGTGTTTACCGCCCGGTGCACCAGAACCCCGGCCGGGCCGGCCAGCAGGTACCAGAACAACGAGGCAAACACCGCATCGGCACCATTCTCCAGCACCGACTCCGTAGCAGCAGTGGCAACGCCGGTTGCATCCAGCTGATCGGCACGGCGGCTGACAATGCGCCCCACCATGGCCTGGGCCCAATCAAGGTCACCGGCCTGCAAGGGTGCGATGACTGCCCGGGCATGCTCAGTCAGGCCGCGCAGAGACAGCGCCAGCCATAGTATCAGCACCTCCAGCACCAGTTGCGGCAACCACGGCAGCGAGCGCACTAACAGCCCCAGCATCAGCAACGGCAACACCAGCAGCACAACCGCAATGGCGCCCCGCATGATACGGCGCCGACCATGATTCATACGGGTTTCGAGAGCCCCCGCGAGCCTGCCGAAACCCACCAGCGGATGCCAGCGACGGGGCTCGCCCAGCAGCCGGTCCAGCACCAGGGCCAGACAACACACCAGCCAGGCCGTCAGCATGGCGGGGGTTCCGGCAGCAGGCCAACGGCCCGGGATTCAGTCGTGATAACCATGGGACAACAGGCAGGTCAAGGTGCCGTGGGGGGTGTCATCGAGCCGGATCCGGCTGCGACTGGCATAGGGCACGGCAAAGGCGGACAGGGTGCGTTGTAGTGGCAGGTCCAGGATATGGCCCAGTACGGCCCGGATAACGCCGCCATGGCAAACCATCAGCACCCGCTCACCGCGACATTCATGGGACCAGTCCTGCCAGGCGGACTGTACGCGTCGGGTAAAATCCGCCATGGACTCAGCGCCTGGGGGCACCACCGCGGCGGCATCCCGCCAGAACTGGTCAAGCAGCTCCCCGTCCCGGGCGCGGATCTCCTCAGCGGTGAGGCCTTCCCACTCACCAAAGCCGATTTCCTGCAGCCGCGGTTCCAGATGCAGCGGAACACCCAGCCGGGTGGCGACTTCATCAGCAAACTGCTGACACCGTAACAGAGGCGACGTTACCACCCGATCCCAATGCTCCTGGGGCAGCAGTGCGGCCCGCATCTGCTGCCAGCCCAGATCACTGAGGGGGTCATCCTGACTGCCGCGAAAACGGGCACCGCCTTCCGGTTCCCCGTGGCGGATCAAATCCACCAGGGTGGGGTTGTCGTCAAAGTGCATTGCTCACCCCTGCTTCGCTGAAACTGGCCATCTCATTATGCAACTGACAGGCCTGCCGCAAAAGCGGCACCGCCACCGCCGCACCGCTACCCTCACCCAGACGCATGCCAAGATCCAGCAGGGGCTCCGCTGCCAGCGCCTCCAATACCCGGCCGTGGCCGGGTTCGCCGGAGCGATGCGCAAAGTGTAGCCAGTGGCGCACTTGTGGTTGCTGGTGTACCGCCACCAGCGCCGCGACCGACACAATAAAGCCGTCCACCAGCACGGGTATGCGGCGGCTGGCCGCCCCCATGATAGCCCCTGTCAGCGCGGCTATCTCAAAACCACCGAGGGAGGCCAACACCGCCAACGGCTCACGATCTGCACCATGACGATCCAGCGCGCGGGCAATAACCTCGGCCTTGTGGGCGACGCCTTTGGCGTCCAGACCCGTGCCCGGACCAGCCAGGTGATGAGGCTGCTCATGCAGTAACGCACAGGCCAGGGCCGCAGCACTGGTGGTATTGCCAATGCCCATATCACCACCGATAAAGAGCTGCATACCGGCAGCACAGGCGCGGGCGGCGGCCTCATCACCCGCCTGTAGAGCCCGGCTGACCTGTTCAGCGGTCATGGCAGGCTGTTGCGCGAAGTTGGCAGTCGCGGGGGCAATAACGCGGTCCAGCACCCCCGGCAGCTTTGGCACGGGGACTACGGTGCCCAGATTCACCACCTCCAGGGTGGCATCCAGATGCCGGGCCAGCACGCTGATGGCCGCGCCCTGATGAGCAAAGTTGGCAATCATCTGGGCGGTTACCGCCTGTGGGAAGGCCGAGATGCCCTCTTCGCAAACACCGTGATCAGCGGCAAAAATGGAAATCTGCACCCGGTCAACGGCCGGGCGGTCGGTGCCTTGCTGGGCACAGAGCGCTACCGCCACGTCCTCCAGGCGCCCAAGTGAGCCAGGGGGTTTGGTGAGATCCAACTGGCGGGCACGACCGCTGGCAATGCGGGTTTCATCCAGGGCGGGTGGTGGGTTGAGCCAGGCAGCGGGCAATGCCATGAGTATCTGTCCATGCAAGAGGGGAAAGGCAGGGATGGTCTAATGTGCCTGGCGGGCTGTCAAGTTTGGCGCGGGTACGGTGGGGAACTTGTTTGCCGCGGAATCCGCGGAAGAACGCGGAAAAAATTCTTTAGCCACGGACGAACACGGAAGACACGGAAGAAAAATAATTCTTAGTTCATAGGCACGGACACCGTCGGGCGTCGGTGGTGGGGTGGCATCGCGGCCTCAGGCAACAGGTTTCATGCACCGGTTTTCACACCGGTTCACTTGAGTCGCTGGGGCAGGCCGGCGATCGACAGGTGGACCTGGTGGCACTGGCGGGCCAGATCCTGGTTGAGCCAGCCCAGTTCATCACAGAATCGACGCGTCAACGGGTCCATGCCGATGGTGCCAAGGCCCACTTCATTGCTGACAATCACGACATCGGCGGGGTAGTCAGCCAGCGCATTCAGAAAAGCTGCACGTTCCTGGTGGAACACCGCATCCCCAGCGTGCAGCAGATTGCTGAGCCACAGGCTCATGCAGTCCACCAACACCCCAGACGCCTCACCACTGGCCAGGCTGTTCAGTGTTTCACCCAGTTTCAGAGGCTCTTCCACCAGGCCCCACTGGGCCGGTCGGCGGGCCTGGTGTTGCTGAATGCGCTGGCGCATTTCGCCATCACCGGCAGTGGCGGTTGCCAGGTAGCTGACGGCGCCAGCGCACTGGCTGATCAGCGTCTCCGCCAGCTGACTTTTGCCGGAGCGAATGCCCCCAAGCACCAGTATGTGATTTGCCATGTCTGTTCTACACTATTGGCCGATGTCAGTGTCTGGCGCCCTTCAACAAACTCAGGGTGACCGGATAATCTGTACCCGGCGTCCGCCAGGGCGCAAACACCCATGAATGGAGGCACTATGATACACCCACTCGTCAAATATCTGACTGTGATGTTGCTATTACTGCTGGGCAGCAGCCTGGCCACGGCGCAGAACCTGACCGACCGGCAGGTACGCAACTTTATTGCCACTATGGAAGAACTGAAACCCCTTGAGTCAGAGCTGGACGCCTTTGAGGCCGAAACCGGAATCGACGATCAGGAATGGCGTTCCATGACCAATGTGATTGAAGCCATGCGCGGCCATCAGATATACGGCAAGGTTGACCGGGCAATACGCAAACACGGCTTCAAGGACAGCGGTGAGTGGGCCCAGGTCGCCGACAAGGTGATTGCCGCCATGATCACCCTGGAAATCGCCAACCAGCGGCCACAGTATCAGGCGGAAATGGAGGCGACCCTGGCAGAGCTGGAAGCATCAGACTTCATGACGGCGGAACAGAAGGCTCAGATGCGCGCCATGATGGAACAAAGCATGAGCGCTATTGCCGCCATGCAGAATGCGCCTGAAGCCGACCAGCGGGCCGTCAGGCCACACTTGCAGAAGCTTAAGGACATCATGAACTTTGACGGTGATGACGAGGACGACGACTACTGAGGCTTGGCCTCAGGCCAGGAATTCCCGTCGGCGTTGGGTGTCCGTGCGGAACACGCCACCCAGCGCCACTGTTTCCGTCCGCGAACCGCTGTCCATAACCCCCCGTGCTTTCACGCAGTAGTGCATGGCTTCAATCTGCACCGCCACGTCCTCCACTTCCAGCAAGGTTTGCAATGCCACCAAAATCTGCTGGGTCAGGCGTTCCTGCACCTGGGGGCGCTGGCTGAAAAAGCGCACAATACGGTTGATCTTGGACAGGCCGATAACCTTGCCCTTGGGGATGTAGGCGACCCGGGCGGTGCCGTCAATGGTGATGAAGTGGTGCTCACAGGTGCTGAGCACCTCGATGTCCCGCACCCGGATCATGTCATCAACACCCATCTTGTTCTCAATCTGGGTGATTTTGGGGAAACTGGCGTAATCCAGGCCGGCGAAGATCTCATGCACGTACATTTTGGCGATCCGCTGCGGCGTATCCATCAGGCTGTCATCCCGTAAATCCAGCCCAAGGGTGGCCGCCACCTCAGCCATCAGGCCGGTGATGCGCTCCACCTTCTGCTCCGCGGTCATGGGCGTTTCCACCATGGGTGTTTCCAGGCCCTGCTCGACAAGAGCGTCTCTGACCGCTTGAGCTTCTCGACTTAACATATTCTGTCTCCAGGTTTGGCAGCGCTACGCGATGTTACGCTGATCGAGCAGCAATGGACCTGTAGGACGCAGTTCGAAGTAACACTCACGCCATACAACGCCGGTCTATTATCCACAGCGCGCAACACATTAACACCGAAGGAAAGTAAGGTTTTTCGGCCTCATGGCCTGATAATTGCGATTAAATACGTATCATGAATGCCCCATACTGTAGGTAGAACAATGGCTATTTCAGCTATCAAGCCCGACGCCACCGATTTTCTGATCGCATCCAAGCAATGCGAGATACAGGATCTCACCAGTTTCCTGAAACTGGGCCAACTGGTGGTCGCCATCAGTAACCTGATACACGCGCTGCAGCGGGAACGGGGTGCGTCCAACCTGTTTCTTGGCTCCGGCGGGCAACGTTTCAGTGATGAGCTGGAAGGCATCAGTCAGGCCTCCGATGACCAGCTCAACGGCTTCTATGCCGCTCTGGCGCAGGCCCGGGAAGCCTTGGGCAGCGACCACGGCAGCAGTCGCCTGCTGTCGCGCATCGCCTCGGCCCTGCACGGCCTGTCCGGCATTGAGACACTGCGCGCCCAGGTACTGCGCCAGGAGATCAGTGCAGACGCTGCAACTCGCATCTATATCGAACTGATTCGTGTGCTGCTGTCCGTGGTGTTCGAGGCCGCCGATACCGCCGCAGACCCCGGCATTGCCAAGGTACTGGTCGCCATGTTCAACCTCATGCATGGCAAGGAACTGGCGGGCCAGGAGCGGGCCGCGGGCTCCGTGGGTTTTGCCGGCCGACAGTTTGCCCGCGCACTACAAGAGCGCATGACGCACCTGCTTGAAGCACAGGAGCGTTGCTTCGAACTGTTTTGCGAGTTTGCCGATGAGCAGTCACTGGCGCTTTACCAGCGTTGTCTGGAAAAACCCTATCAGGAGCCTATTCGCTATTTGCGGGGTGTCGCCCGCTCCAACAGCAATCAGGCACTGATTCGGGATGAGCACACCTGCCAGTGGTTTGAGCTGATGTCGTCACGCATCGACGACCTGAAGGTGGTGGAAGAAGCGCTGGAAGCCCACCTCCACCACCTCTGTGCCATCAAGTTTGCCGAAGCGCGCCAGGCCCTGAGCCAGCACGAGGTGCTGATCCGTGACCTGCAAAAGCACGAACCCCATGATGCTTTCGTGGTAATGCTCAGCAAGGATGAACTGGCCGGTGAATACGAAATTGCCAGCCTGGCCAATGAGGGGCTGTCACCACGCCTGGGACGCTCGGTACTGGAACTGGTGCAAAACCAGTCAGCGCGACTGCAGCAAATGAACGACGAGCTGGCGGAAGCCCGGCAGGCGCTGGAAGAGCGCAAACTGCTGGGACGAGCCAAGGCCTTGTTGATGAAACAGAAACAGATGAGTGAAGACGAGGCCCACCGCCTGCTCACCCGCATTGCCATGAACGAAGGCAAGCGGCTGGGCGAGGTGGCCAAGGCGGTGATCTCCATGGCGGAGATGTGGCAATAACAAAAAAACCGGGCTTGATAGCCCGGTTTTTTTTACTTCCTTTTCCCACCCTAAGCCTGGGCTGCGCAGGCTTCAGCATCCTTCTCCTGCTCCTTGCTGGAACTCTTGCGACGGCTGTCAATGGGCTCCACCTTGCGCTGTTTTTCATACAGGAAGCGCAGCACTTCCTGGCGGTAGTGGTTGTACTTGGGGTCGTCCGCCAGGGCAATACGGTCTCGTGGCCGGGGCAGGTCGATGGTGAGAATTTCCCCGATGGTGGCGGAGGGGCCGTTGGTCATCATAACGATGCGGTCTGACAGCAGTACCGCTTCATCCACATCGTGGGTAATCATCATGACAGTGTTGTGCAACTCGGCCTGAATACGCATCACCTCATCCTGCAGATGGGCGCGAGTCAAGGCGTCAAGGGCGCCGAAGGGCTCATCCAGCAGCAACACCTTGGGCTCCATGGCCAGTGCCCGGGCGATGCCCACCCGCTGTTTCATACCACCGGAAATCTCCGACGGCCGCTTATCCAGTGCATGGGACATGCTCACCAGTGCCAGGTTGTGCAGCGCCCACTCCTTGCGTTCCTTGGCCGTTTTACTGCCCCGAAAGGTCTTGTCCACTGCCAGGGCAACGTTCTCATAGACCGTCAGCCAGGGCAGTAAGGAGTGGTTCTGGAACACCATGGCGCGATCCGGGCCGGGGGTGGTGACCTCCTTGCCGTCGAGGATGACACCGCCTGAACTGGCATCCAGAAGGCCCGCCACGATATTGAGCACGGTGGACTTGCCGCAGCCCGAGTGGCCGATGATGGAAATGTACTCGCCGCGATCCACCTGTAGGTTGATGTTGTCCAGTACCCGGCTGGAAACACCGCCCTTGCTGAATGTCTTGTCTACTTTTTCAATGGTCAAATAATGCTTGCTCATGATCTTGCTCCTGGCTTACGCCTCTGCAGTGCCACGGGTGACACGAACGCCAATGAAGGCTACCAACCGGTCGAGAATGAAGCCGACAATACCGACATAAACGAGTGCGAGAATAATGTCGCTGATGAGAGAGGCATTCCACGCATCCCAGATGAAGAAGCCAATGCCCACACCACCAATCAGCATTTCCGCCGCCACAATGGCCAGCCAGGACAGGCCAACGCCAATACGCAAACCGGTAAAAATGTAGGGCGCGGCGGCCGGCAGCATGATGCGGTGGAAATACTCAAAGCCGTTCAGGCGCAGCACCTTGGCGACATTGCGATAGTCCTCCGGAATGTTGCGGATACCTACCGACGTATTGATGATGATGGGCCAGATAGCCGTGATAAAAATCACGAAAATGGCGGACGGGTGACTGTCCTGAAACCCGGCCAGGGAAATGGGCAGCCAGGCCAGCGGAGGCACCGTGCGCAAGACCTGGAACAGAGGGTCAAGGCCACGCATGGCCCAGGTGGACTGCCCCACCAGCACACCCAGCGCCACCCCGCCAATCACCGCCAGGGTATAGCCATAGGCCACCCGTTCCAGACTGGCGAGGATCTGCCAGGCCATGCCCACATCGTTACCGCCATGGTCATAGAAAGGATTGGTGATCAGCTCCCAGGTATCCGACACCACTTGGGAGGGTGGTGGCAATACGGCACCTGCGCCGGAGCAAAGCAGCTCCCAGAGCCCCAGTAACAACGCCGTCACCAGCACTGGCGGCGTGACATTGAAGACCAGGTATTGAATGACCCGACTGCCGCGGTCGTGGGCATCACGGTCCATTTTTCGTGCCAGAAAATAGCGCACACCGGAGGTCGCAGATTGTAAGCTCATAATTCAGTCTCCTCGCCGTCCGCCAGTTACGCGACGGGCCGCTTGATGGCCAGGCTATCCAGGTAGGCCATGGGGTTTTCTGGATCAAACACCTTGCCGTCGAAGAAGGTCTCCTTACCCCGGGAGGTGGAGTCCGGAATATCCTTGCTGTCGACACCCAGTGCGGTCGCCGCCTCGCGCCAGATATCCTCGCGATTCACCCGGCTGATCAGGCTGCTGGTATCCAGACTGGTGGGCAGGGTCCCCCAACGCATGTTTTCCACCAGGAACCACAGATCATGACTCTGGAAGGGGTAGGAGGCATGATCATTCCAGTAGCGCATACGGTCCGGATGGTTTTCCACCACACGGCCAGTGCCGTAGTCAAAAGTGCCCTTCATACGGTTGATGATGTCGGCATAGGGTGCGTTGATCCAGCGACGGCGAGCACAGATGGTTGCCACTTCTTCGATGTTTTCCGGCTGTTCGCAGTAGATCTGCGCCTCAATAATGGCCATGGTCAGCGCCCGTGCAGCATTGGGATTGGCCTGCACATAATCCTGCCGCAGGGCAAACGCCTTCTCCGGATGGTTGTGCCACAACTCACCGGTGGTGTTGGCGGTATAGCCGATACCCTGGTTGATTAACTGTTCGTTCCAGGGCTCACAGACACAGAAGGTATCCATACTGCCCACCCGCATATTGGCCACCATCTGCGCCGGCGGCACAACAATGGTGTTAATGTCGCGATCCGGGTTGATCCCGGCAGCCGCCATCCAGTAGCGAATCCACAGATCGTGGGTGCCCCCCGGAAAGGTCATGGCGGCATTGACGGCGGCTCCGCCTGCACGCTTGGCGGCGACGGCGGCGCCAAACTCGGTGGCATCCACGCCCACCTTGAGGTCCTGATATTCGCGACCGACAGAAATACACTGGCCGGCTACGTTGAGGCGCGCCAGAATGTTAATGGCCACCGGCTGATTGTTGGTCACCGTACCGGTACCCATCAGATAGGGCATGGGGGTCAGGATATGGGCGCCATCAATCCCGTTGCGGGCAGAGCCCAGCACCAGGTTGTCCCGCGTAGTCCCCCAGGAGGACTGCTTGAGCACCTCAACCCGGCTCATACCGTGCTTGGCAAAAAAGCCTTTCTCCAGAGCGACAAAGAGAGGCGCTGCGTCGGTGAGGGCGATAAAGCCCAATTTCGCCGCTGTAGTCTCAAGCCCGGTTCCCCTGGATGCCCAGGTGACCTGCGGCAATGTGCTCATGATGGCGGCACCACCCACCAGCGCGGCGGAACCCTGCAGAAAACGCCGACGGCTGGCCGACGGTACTTCCAACTTCACTTTGATGCTGTCTTGATCTGCCATGGGAATCTCCTTCCTGCCGGGCAAAAAAAAGCGCCCGCTGACCGAACGATAAAAAATCGCGGATCAGGGACGCCATTGTCATTCGTTTTACACTAAAGACCTGCTGCCATAGCAGGCTTGCACGACTAAACCCATGCATCCCCTATGCCAATCTCCTACGGACCAAATGCGTGCAGCGCAACCAGACTATCCATATGAAAAATATGACGTTATTTACTTACTGCTTTACATGCACCGACAAGTGGCAGGCAGCGGGCACCGTAATGATCCCGCGATGCGCCCAAACAGCGCAGTTTCAAAAACAAAAAAGGCGGGGTTGCCCCCGCCCATAAAGCGCCCGTAGTTGTCAGGCCTGTGCGGTACAGGTCTCTGACGGAGCACTCGCCTTACGGCGCCGGGAGAAAGGCTCAACTTTGCGCTGCTTCTCATACAGGAAGCTCAGCACATCATGGCGGTAGTGGTTGTAGGTGGGATCATCCGCCAGAGCAATGCGGTTACGAGGGCGCGGCAACTCAACATTGAGGATTTCGCCAATGGTGGCGGACGGTCCGTTGGTCATCATGACAATACGATCAGACAGCAACACCGCTTCATCCACATCATGGGTGATCATAATGACGGTGTTGTTCAGCTCCCGCTGAATCTCCATCAGGGTGTCCTGCAGGTGAGCACGGGTCAGCGCGTCAAGGGCACCGAAAGGCTCATCCATCAGCAGTAATCGAGGCTGCATGGCCAGGGCGCGGGCAATACCCACACGCTGCTTCATACCACCGGAAATCTCATCCGGACGCTTGTCTTTGGCGTGCAGCATATGTACCAGATCCAGGTTGTGCTCGATCCAGTCACGCATTTCCGCCCGGGACTTTTTGCCCCGGAACACTTCCTTGACCGCCAGCTCCACGTTCTGCCATACCGACAACCAGGGCAGCAGGGAGTGGTTCTGGAACACAATGGCCCGCTCCGGACCTGGCTCAGAAACCTCTTTGCCGTCCAGGATAATGCCGCCGGTGGTGGCCTGGTACAGCCCCCCCACCAGATTGAGCACCGTGGACTTGCCACAGCCAGAGTGACCAATCAGGGATACAAACTCCCCTTGGTTAACTTTCAGGTTCACGTCCTTGAGGGCTTCAAATTCACCCTTGGGGGTGGGAAACCGCATGGATACGCTGGAAATATCGAGCAGTGGCTTCATGAGACAGCTCCTTTTTGCCAGTCAACCCGGCGCTGGATAATGAGCATGATGCGATCAAGCAGGAATCCGATCAGGCCGATGGCCAGCACGGCCACCATGATGCGGCTCAGGGAATCGGAACTGCCATTCTGGAACTCGTCCCAGACAAACTTGCCAAGACCAGGGTTCTGAGCCAGCATTTCCGCCGCGATCAACACCATCCAGGCAATGCCCAGGGATACCCGCAGGCCGGTGAACATCATCGGTATTGCCGACGGCAACACAATGCGGCGGACATGGGTGAACCAGCCCAACCGCAAGACCCGGCTGACGTTGTTCAGGTCCTGGCTCACGGTGGTGACGCCCACCGAGGTGTTGATCAGGGTCGGCCAGATACAACAGAGCATGACGGTGATCATGGACACCACAAAGGAGCGGGAAAACATGGGGTCGTCACTGACGTAGACGGCAGCCACCACCAGCGTCACTATTGGCAGCCAGGCCAACGGCGATACCGGCTTGAAGATCTGCACCAGCGGGTTGATTGCATTGCTGGCAAACCGGCTCAGACCCATCACAATGCCTAGCGGGATAGCGATGACAGAAGCCAGGGCAAAACCCGCCAGTACCGTCAGCAGACTGGTACCAATCTGGTCGAAGAATGTGGGGGGACCGGTATAGCCCCGGCGCACCGGCTCCCAGTCCGGGTCCTGTGCCAGACGCGCCTGAATCCGCTGTTCCTGGCGCTCCATGAAAACAACCGCCCTCTCGCGCTCTGCGCGATGCTCCTGATAGAGGTTGGCGGCCTGTCCGGCAACGTCCATCGGCCCGGGGAAGCTACCCAGAGAAGTGTCAATGCGGGCCGCTGCCAGCTGCCATAGCAACAGGAACATGGCCAGACCTAACAGGGGGGCGCCCAGGGCACCCAGTATTCGGCGTGACAACTTCAGCAGGCTGTCGCGGTCCAGGGAGGGCCGGTAACTGCTCAGCTGGCGAATCAAAGTCGTGGTATTCATAGCCCTTCTCACTCTGGAAATCAGGGAGTGTCATTGCCTTTCAGACCAATACTGAACTGCTCGAGATAGGCGTTCGGTGACTGGCCATCAAAGGTAATACCATCAATAAACCGGGTAGCATCCGGGGCGCGGAAGCCGCTTTCAGAGGCAAAGTCCGGGAAATCCGCAGCTGTCATCAGGCCGTCCGCTATCAGGGATTCAGCCGCCTGCCGGTAGATATCCGGGCGGAAAACTTTCTTCGCCATATCCAGATACCAGCTGTCAGGCTTGGCTTCAGGGATCTGCCCCCAACGACGCATCTGGGTGAGGTACCAGACAGCATCAGAGTAGAAGGGGTAGGTCGCGTGGTAGCGGAAGAACACATTGAAATCCGGCGCCGGTCGCACATCCCCCTTCTCGTACTCAAACACCCCGGTCATGCTGTTGGCGATCACCTCGTAATCCGCTCCCACGTAACGGGACTGGGCGATAATGCGTGCAGCCTCCTGGCGATTGGCGTTGTTATCCTTGTCCAGCCAGTGCCCGGCCCGGATCAGCGCCCGCACCACCCGTACGTGGGTGTTGGGGTAGCGTTCAGCCCACCCGTTGGTGACACCGAATACTTTTTCCGCCACATTGTTTCGGATCGCCTCGTCAGCGATGACCGGTACACCAATGTTGCGAAACACGGCCTGCTGGTTCCAGGGCTCACCAACGCAGTAACCATTGATGGTGCCTGCTTCAAGAGTGGACGGCATCTGCGGTGGCGGCGTCACCGAAATGTTCACATCGCTGTTGAGGGTGCCACTGGTATCGCCACGTTGAGGCGCATAGAAGCCGGGGTGAATACCGCCTGCCGCAAGCCAGTAGCGTAACTCGTAGTTGTGGGTGGACACTGGAAAGACCATACCCATACGAAATGGCTGGCCACGATTCTGGGAGTGCTCGATGGCTGGCAACAGAGCCGACGCAGGAATCGGATGCACCGGCTTACCATCCTTCTTCTCCAGGCCGGGCTTCATCAGGTTCCACACCTCATTGGATACGGTGCAGGCGTTACCGTTCAGGTCCATGGTGAACGCGGTGATGATATGGGCCTCGGTGCCATAGCCAATAGTCGCTCCCAACGGCTGACCCGCCAGCATATGGGCGCCATCCAGCTCACCGGAGATAGTGCGCTCCAGCAGCACCCGCCAGTTGGACTGTGCCTCCAGGCTGACATACAGCCCCTCATCCTCAAAGAAGCCCTTTTCCTGGGCAATGGCGAGGGGCGCCATATCCGTCAACTTGATAAAGCCGAAGGTAAGCTCTTCCTTTTCTGGCCAGCCAAGATCGGCAGCGCTGGCGGTTGCCGTCACCAGCAAACCGACGGCAGCCAGTCGACGTAGTAGATTGCTAAAGGTCTGGTTCATCGTCCAACTCCCGTTGCGGGCCTGCAAATTACAGGCAAAAAAAAGCGCCCAGGAAAGCCGAGTTACTCACTCGGATTCATGGACGCCATTGTCATTTGATCATCAGTTGGCCCGCTATCGGCAGGCTCGCACACAACAGGGCTAATGCAGGCACTGTGCCAGGTGTACATCTGTCACCACGTAAAGAACGACAAAAATGCAGTCAACTCCTTGTTTGAACGAACGAATATCTGTTTCAGGCCGACGGGCTACGGACCTGCCTACCGTTAACGACGGCGCAAGACGGTGCACAAAACCAGCAGATGACCCAATTAAGATCACCGGCCGCTGACCCAAAGTGGCCCTCTGCCCCCCTGTCTTGGTGCATAAAACCTGTTAGGATCATTGTCCGACAAAAACGATATGGAGCGCTTATGTCCAGCACGGCCTTGCTTGCCAACCCTCTGGTTCTGAAGAATGGCACGACCATAAAAAACCGGTTCGCCAAATCTGCCATGAGCGAAACGCTGGGCACAATGGACAACCGGGTGACACCGGCCCTGGCTACCCTCTACAGTACCTGGGCTGACGGCGGCTGCGGCCTGCTGATCACCGGCAACGTGATGGTGGACCGACAGCACATTGGGGAGCCCCAGAACGTCGCCCTTGAGGATGACCGTGATATGCCCCTGCTCAAGGCCTGGGCCGAAGCGGGCAAACGCCACGCGACCCAGCACTGGGTGCAGCTTAACCACCCGGGCAAGCAGGTACCGAAGCTGATCAGTTCCGCCACTGTTGCCCCCAGCGCCATCCCGTTCAAAAAAGAGCTGCGGGGCATGTTTGGCACACCGCGGGCGTTGAGCGAACCGGAAATCCTCGACATCATCCAGCGTTTCGCCACCAGCGCCGCCCTCTGCAAACAAGCCGGGTTCACGGGCGTACAGATTCACGGCGCCCACGGTTACCTGGTCAGCCAGTTCCTGTCGCCACACCATAACCAACGCACCGATCAGTGGGGCGGCAGCCTGGAAAATCGCATGCGCTTTGTGATCAGCATCTATCACGCCATTCGCGCAGCGACCGGTGACGACTTCAATATCGGTATCAAACTCAACTCCGCAGACTTCCAGCGGGGCGGGTTTACCGAGGAAGAATCCCTGACCGTTATCGAGACGCTGGCAGGCCTGGGTATCGACCTGGTGGAAATCTCCGGTGGCAATTACGAAAGCCCCGCCATGGCGGGCGGCGAAAATGATGTGCGCGACAGTACCCGCGCCCGGGAAGCCTACTTCCTGACCTTTGCTGAGCAGGTGCGCAAACGGGTGGATGTGCCCCTGATGGTGACCGGCGGGTTCCGTACCGCCGCCGGTATGGAAGAAGCCCTAGCCTCCGGCGCTACCGACCTGATTGGCCTGGCCCGCCCTCTGGTGGTGGAGCCGGACCTGCCCAAGCGCATCCTTGGCGGCGAAGCTGCCGTCAGTGCGGTACGCCCCATCAAAACCGGCATCAAAGCTATCGACAAAATGGCGCTGATGGAAGTGAGCTGGTATACCCGCCAGATTACCCGTATGGGTAAAGGCAAACCGCCACGTCAGCATGACCGGGGTTTGCTCTCCCTGGCGGAAGTATTGGCGGTGATGACGTCACGGGGTGTGCGAACCCGGCTGCGGGCCTGACCGCAACCGCCGCAACCAGGGCCAGGCCACAGCACCGGCGGCTAACAGCGGCCAGGTCAGCCCCCAGGCATCCTTGAGACTACCCAACCGGGCCAGGGATGCCAACTCACCTACCTGGGGCCAGGGCAACCACCAGAACAGCAACAGACTGATGAAGGTGAGCCCTCCCCAGCCCGCCAGGATGGCGCCGGTGTTGTACCCCGTTGTTATGGTGTCACGCAGGCATACCAGATAACGCAGGATCAACAAAGTCGTGGCCATGGCGCCCGCTGCCATCAATGCCGGAAGCAAATGCGCGAGACCAAATCCCAGCTGGTCAGGCTGCAACACCCCCTTCATGGCCGTTTTGGCTGCGGCTCCGCTGGTAAAAGGCAGGCCCGCAAGGGCCAGCCCCGGCAGCATCACCAGCCCCCAGCCAAGCCATCGGGGCCAGCCGCTATCCGGCCACTTGAGGCCAACTGCCAGAAACAGAGCGCCCTTGGCAAGCCCATGGTGCAGGGCATACAGGGCAATCACAGGCACAATGAGTGACGCCTGATGTGGCGCGGCAATAGCGCTGCCCACCAACAGGGTCATCAGTCCCATCTGACTGATGCTGGAATAGGCCAGTACGGTTTTCGGCCGTTGCTGCAACAGCCCCAGCGCCGCTCCCCCCAATGAACCTAAGGCCCCCAGCACCACCAGGGCCTGACCCAGCCCCGTATAGCCCGGCAACCCCAGGGGCAACACCAACACCCAGCCTAACAGTCCGCCTTTAATCATAGCGCCGCTAAGCACCGCACTGGCCGGGGTCGGCGCTACCGGATGAGCCAATGGCAGCCAGAAGTGCAACAGCGGCAAGCCCGCCTTTACCCCAAACCCTACCAACAGAAGTGCGAAAATCCACAGGCCGTTTTCGGCACCTGCCACGGCCTCCGGCAGACTGGCCAGCTGCAGACTACCGGCCTGATGACTGGCCAACAGTAAGCCGGACAGCACCGCCATTTCGCCAACTATAGCCATCACCAGATAGACCTTGCCGGCCCAGAGGGCCTCTTTGGTGCGGTCATGGATCACCAGCCCATACCCGGCAAAAGTCATCAACGCAAAAAAGGTGTAGAAGCTGGCAAGGTCCAGAGACAGAATCAACCCCAGATTGCCAGCCAGAGTCAGCCCCCAGAGGGCACTGTATCGCCGGAGCCCCTCAGCCCGAATGTAGGCGCTGGCGTAAAGCCCGGCACACAACCACAGCAGACTGGCCGCCAGCAGCATCAGTTGGCGTACATCATCCAGGCCCCAGCTGGCACCCAATAGCAGATAGGGTAGATGCAATGCCCAGGGGGCTTCATAACTCAAAGCCAGCACCAGAGCCGGTACGGGTAACCAGGGCAAAACCAGCCGCAAGCCTCGGGCAGGCAACTGCAATACCACCAATAGAGGCAGCAACAAGGGCAGTAGCACCGCCCCCCAAATCAGCGCACTCATGGCAGGTACTCCCTGGCGGCCACCAGTTCAGCCCAGGACAGAGGGCTAAAGGGCGCACTGGCCAGTATGCCAAGCAACACTGTCAGAGCTGCTGTCAGCAAGGGTGGCCACAGCAGCCAGCTATGGGTTTCCAAGCGCCCCCAGCGGCGCTCCTGGGACCAGCCCTTGGGGGTCGCAAACCATAGCCGATAGAGAATCGGCAGAAAGTAGGCCGCATTCAGTAGCGTACTGGCCACCAGTACAGGAATGACCCACAGCATACCGCTGGCAAGCGCGCCACTCCCCAGCATCCACTTGGTAACGAAACCTGCCAGAGGTGGGGCACCCATCATTCCAAACGCACCCAGGGTAAAAGCAATACTGGTCAACGGCATGCGCCGCCCGGCACCATCCAGCTCATCGATCCGGTGCACGCCCAGGGTCTCTGCGTAATTGCCGGCACAGAAGAACAGGGTGATCTTCATGACCCCCTGATGCAGCAGGTGCACCAGGCCACCAATGGTTCCTATGGGACCAAACAGCGTAACCCCCAACACGATATAGGACACCTGGCTGACGGTGGAGAACGCCAAACGGCGCTTCAGGTCTGTCTGGGACAGGGCTCTTACTGACCCGTACAGGATGGTAAAGGCCGCCAGCCAACCCAGTGGCTCCAGCACCCCCAGTGCATACGCAAACTCAATACCGTAGATGTCATAGACCACGCGCACGATGCCAAAGGCACCGGCTTTCACCACCGCCACCGCGTGCAGCAGGGCACTGACAGGCGCTGGCGCCACCATGGCCGTAGGCAACCAGCCATGCAGGGGAAAGATGGCCGACTTGACCGCCAGACCGGTAATCAGAATCAGGAAAATCAGCGCCAGGGTGCCGTGCAGCGCGGGATCAACCTGCTGGAAGTGGCCGGTTGCCGCGAAGGGCAGATCACCAAATAGGGTGTGCAGCCAGGCAACCCCCAGTAACAACACTACGCCACCGGTCAGGGTATAAGCCAGGTAACTGTTACCCGCCCTGACCGCCTTGCGGGTGCCGCGGTGAACCACCAGTGGATAGGTGGAGAGGGTCAGCATTTCGTAGAACAGCAGAAAGGTGAACAGGTTGCCCGCCAAGGCAATACCCATGGTGCTGGCGACGCAAAGGCTGAAGAAACCGAAAAACCGACTGCGATTAGGCGCGCCCTCCAGATACCCCACCGCATAGATGGTGGTGAACAGCCAGAGCACCGCCGACAGGCCTGCGAACATGACTGACAGGGCATCCGCTCGCAAAATGAACTCAACCCCGGGTAACAGGGTATAGCTGATGCTGTAGTCCTCGCCGCGGAAGACACCAGCCACCATGATGGCCACCAGACCCAGCTTGACTACCGCCGCCGTCAGGTTCAGCAGGGTACGCAGGCCCTGGCGCTGTTCCGGCAACATAAAGATCACCAGCGCAGCCACCAGCGAGGTCATCAGGGTCAAGAGGGGCAAGGCACTGGCAAAGCTCATGGCACACCCCCACCTACTGGCAGGGCCATCACCGTCAGTGGCAGGTTCGCCACAAATCCAAGGCCAATGGCCATTACCGCCAGCGCCATGGGGATGACCTCCAGGGACCTGGGAGGATGATAGAAAGGATCATCACTGCCGGTCTCAAGGAACGATGCCCGGAAGATCCGGAACACATACAGGGCGGACAGCAGGCTACCCAGCAGCAGCACGCCTATCCACCACCACTGGCCGGCCGCCAGGCTGGCCTGCAACAACAACCATTTCGCCACGAAACCACCGGAGGGCGGCAGCCCCATCAGGGATACCGCGGCCAGACCAAAAGAAAACAGCGAAAACGGCAGGAACCGGCTAACGCCAGCCAAAGCCGAAACCTGGGGATTACCCACAGCGAGAATCAGGTTACCTGCCGCCAGGAACATGGCCGCTTTGGCCAGCGCGTGGCTGATGAGGTGCAGCGTGATGCCCTGCTGAGCCAGCTCTGCCGTGGTGGTCGCCACACCCCAACTCAGGGGGAACAGCAAAAACAGGTAGCCGATCTGGGCCACTGACGAGTAGGCCACCACCATTTTAAGCCGGGACTGACGAAATGCCTGCCAGCTTCCCACCACAACCCCTGCAGCCCCCAGGGCACCCAAGCCCTGCGCTAACCAAATGCTGCCCGCCTGCTCCCCCATCTCCAGCCACAGGCGGGCCATGATATAGAACGAAGCCTTGACCACCAGCGCCGACAACAAGGCGCTCACCGGTGACTTGGCAATGCCATGGGCCGCGGGCAACCAGAAGTGCAGGGGAAACAGCGCCGTTTTCAAGGCCAGACCAAGGGCCGCCAGTACCAGAATCAGCGGCGCAGGTGGGTGGTCGGCGGCCAGTTCCGCAATCCCGGAGAGGGACAAGGTGCCATAGCTGCCATAAACCAGGGCAACCGCCAACAGATAGCCCAGCGACCCCAGCAATGCAGCATACAGATAACGCAAGGCTGCCCGCAGCGCCGGCGCTTCCCCTCCCAGCGCCACCAACCCCACAGCTGCAAGGCTGATCAACTCCAGGCCGACATACAGGTTAAACAAGTCGCCCGCCAACCAGACCCCGTTCAGTCCGGCCCACAAGAACCACAACAGCGGCCAGAAATAGCTTTGGTAGCCCTTGCGGGGATCAAGGTAGGCCCCCGCGTGCAACGCCGCTGCAGACGCCACAACCGCGGTCAGCAGCACAAAAGTCACCGCCAGACCGTCCACCCGCAGCTCAATACCCAGCGGCGCAGCCCAGCCGCCCAGGTCATAGTACAAGCCGCCCTGATCGGCGACTGTTGCCCACAGCCCCAACGCAACCAGCACTTGTACAATAATCCCTACCCAGCTGAACAGACGACCAATACGGAAGTTCACCAGCAGGCAAAGCACCGCCAGGGCCAGCGGCGTAAAGAGTAAACCGGGAATCAGTAAGGCCAGCATCAGTCGCCCGGCCCTCCCTGCAGATCAGTACGCCCGCTGAGGTGATACCAGCGGCGCATCAGCACCAGCGCCAGGGCGGTCGCTGCCAGGGCCACGACAATGCCGGTCAGCACCAGCGCCTGGGGCACCGGGTCAGGCGTATTGTTCGGCTGCGCCAGCCCCACCAGCAGCAGGAAGGTACCTGAGCCCATGATGTTGAAGGCCATCAGCTTGCGCAGCAGATGCGACGTGAGCAGGAAACCGGCGAAGCCCAGGCCGCAAAGCAGCACCCCGGCCAGCACATACAGCTGCACAGGCGTCATCGCTTGCCCTCCCGACTGGGCCAGTCCCGCTCCGTCGCCTGGGCCGGCGCGACGGCGAACAAACCCACCAACACCATGGCGATGGACAGAGTCAGCGCCGCCTCAATAACCACAATCAACAGCCCCGCCCACTCCTGGGGATAGGCCAGGAACATATCACCCCGGATTGCCCCCATCACCGCCACCAGCAAAAACACGGCAAACCCAAGCACCAGCCCAAGACGCAACATCAAACCCGGCCGTAAAAAATCCAGGGGCACACCACCGAGTCGCAACAGCACACCCGTGGCGCCCAGTACTGCCCCCGCCTGGAAGGCCCCTCCGGAACGGTCACTGCCCGCCCACAGCAGGTAGGCGGACAGTACCAGTAAGAAGGGCACAAACCAGCGCAGCAGGGCCTGTAACAGGGTATCTGACGTCCGCATGGCAGGCGCCTCCAGGGGCGCGACCGCCCGCATGGACAGGCCGGCCATGCCCGCCACCACCAGCACGCCGATTTCCAGCAGCGTGTCATAACTGCGAAAGTTCAACAGCACCGCAGTAATGGGGTGCGCTACACCGCTATCCGGCATGGCCTCAGCCACCAGCTCGCGCAAATCAACAGGGGTGGGCTGCGCCAGTATCTGCCAAGCGGTCTGCCCCAACACAACCGTCAGTACCACAGCCGCAATCAGCACCAGCAACAGCTTCATGAGGATTCTCCTGAGCCGGCTCCGCTATCAGACTGGCGGAAATGACTGACCGCATCCAGCAGCAACACACCGGTCAAGCCTGCACCGAGGGCTGCCTCAGCCAGGGCAATATCCGGCGCTTGCAGGCGCACCCAGGCCAGGGCCATCAGCAGACCAAAAGCCATAAACATCACCACTGCCCGGAACAGATCCTGTGCCAGCAAAGCACAAAGGGCCGTCAGCAACAGGGAAACCACCAATAACAGGTCAAGCAGCAGTTCAGTCATCATGAGGGTTGCCCTCCTGCTGTTGTCGCACCGCCAAGGCCACCAGGTGCGCCGCCGTTGCACTGGCCGCCAGCGCCAGCAACCAGATCAGCAACAATTTGGCCGCGGCTGCCAGATGGGCCGCAAATGGCAGTAGTCCCAATACAATCAGCCCCAGCCCCAGATTGTCCACCTTGGTCAAGGCATGAATACGGGTCAGGGTATCCGGAAACCGGAACAGACCCAGCGTACCAATGGCATAGAAAAAACAGCCCGCCAGCAGCAGCACCGCTTGCGCCAGTTCAAGGAGTGTCATCAGCGCCCTCCTTGCGGTCGGCGGAGGGACGGTCAATCTGGGCAACCCGGGTAACAAAGGCGACCGTGGCCACAATGGCCAGTACCGCCAACACCAGGGCCACGTCCCGCAGCGCCGGTGTCGCCATGGCTTCCGCCAGCACCAGGAGTAACGCAACCCCGGTGGTGCCAAACAGCTGAGCGGCCAGCATCCGGTCCACATCCTTGGGGCCATGCCAGATACGCCAGAGGCCGGCCATCAGGGTCAACAGCAGAAAAATGGCCACCAACGCCAATACCAGGCTCATAGCGCCACTCCCGTATCTACACCGAACAAGGCCGCGACCCTGCGTTCTGCCTGACGCACCTGTGCCTCTAGCGGCATACCGGTATCCAGGCAGTGCATCAGTAGCTGATTGTCCTGCAGGCGCACGGACAGCGTACCGGGTAGCAGGCTGAGAACGTTGGCCAGCAACCAACGGGGTGCCCCTTCCGGCAGGTGCACCGTCAGCGCGCGCAACCCCGGCGCTATGGGCAAACTGGGAGCCAACAGGCGGCGGGCAACATCAAGCCCGGCAACCGCAGACTGAACGACGAAAAACCACAGGAAGCCAGGCACCCGGTACCACACCAGTCGGTAACCACTGCGCGGAAACAGCACCGCGCTCACCAGCATGACCAGCACGGCAACACCCACGCCAAAGGCCAGCGCCGACGCTTCGCCATCGGTCAAAATCCACCAGACTAGCAGTACCGCCAGGAATCGAAGCATGCAGGTCCTTTTTTGCCGGAAACCAGCGTCTCGCGGACCCGGTGAGCCCATGTCATGCCCGCACCGGGAACCATCGCTAGTTTCACTGATTGATTCTACTCATGAAGCCTATACGATACCGTGGAGATTTTCAGGCGAATTTCAACCCGTTACAGTCAAAGGTCAAACCTTGAGCGATATCCCCCAACAGCTTCCCGCCCCCCAGGCACCACTCCTGACCCGTGTTCTGCAGGAGTGGAAAGTCCTGGCAGTGCTGGGTGGCCCCATCCTGATC
The DNA here is from genome assembly GCA_022565395.1 of Marinobacter sp. Classification (GTDB taxonomy): domain Bacteria; phylum Pseudomonadota; class Gammaproteobacteria; order Pseudomonadales; family Oleiphilaceae; genus JAIUMV01. Next base: position 13,209 of record JAIUMV010000011.1, on the reverse strand, counting down.
GCCCAGCTCGCGCAAATGGCCAATGGCGTAATAGACACCGTAATGGCAGGGCACTATCGGGCGATTGATCTGGCCGCCGTTGGTATCGGCAGCAGTTTGTGGATGCCGCTGTTCCTGCTGTTTATGGGGATTCTCAGCGCCCTGCAACCTATCATTTCCGGACACCGGGGTGCCAAGGCACTACAACGCATCATGCCGGACACCTGGCAGGGGCTGTACATCGCCGCTGCCAGCGCTGTATTGATGAGTGTGCTGCTGTTAAACGTACAACCCGTGCTCGAGCTCCTTCGGCTCGACAGCGAGACTGCGCGTATTGCCCAGGGCTACCTGAGCGCTTTTGTCTGGGGTGTGCCTGCGCTGATGCTGATCGTCGCCTTGCGCGGCCTTACCGACGGCCTCGGTCATACCCGAGTCGTCATGGCGGTGTCGTTGCTGGGCACAGCCATTAACCTGCCGCTCAACTATATTTTCATCTACGGCAAGTTTGGGCTGCCAGCCATGGGCGGTATCGGCTGTGGCTGGGCTACCGCCATTTCCATGACGGTATCGGCCGTGACCTTGCTGATCTATCTGAACCGCAGTGTCGCTTATCAACGCTTCCACCTCTGGCGTGAGCGGGTTCTCCCCAACCCGGTGGCCATTCGCCGGATACTGCGTATCGGCGTGCCTATTGGCTTTACCTATTTTGTTGAAGCCAGCATGTTTGCCGTTATTGCCCTGTTCCTGGCACCGCTGGGCCCGGTGGTGGTGGCCGGGCACCAGATTGCCCTCAATGCGGTCTCACTGCTGTTTATGCTGCCTCTGAGCCTGGGCATGGCCCTGACTCTACGCATCAGTTTTCTGGTGGGCGCAAAAGCACCCATGACCGCCAGCTTGCTCGCTCGCAGTTCTCTGGTGCTGGGGGGTGGCATCGCGCTGCTGTTTGCATTGTTGCTGTTTGGCGGCAAGGAACTGATTGCCCGTCTTTATACCAGTGATCTGGAGGTGCAGGCGGTGACCGTCGCCCTGCTGGGCTATGCGGCGCTGTTCCAGATTGCTGACGTGTTGCAGGTGACCGCCATCAGCGGCTTGCGAGGTTACAAGGATACTCGCCAGCCCATGCTGATCATGCTGCTGGCCTTCTGGGTCATAGGGCTGCCGCTGGGCTACATCCTGACGTTTACCGACTGGCTGACGCCAGCCATGGGAGCCACCGGTTTCTGGATGGGGTTGATTGGCGGCCTGTCCACCGCAGCCCTGCTACTGGCAACGCGGCTGGTCCGATTTACGCGGGCAAAGCCGAAGCCAGTGTGACGGAGGCATCCACTACCCGGTCACGGCCCTGCTCCTTGGCCTGGTAGAGGGCCTGATCAGCCCGCTCCATCCAGCTGTCGGCCGTGTCATCATCACGCAGCGTGGCTAAACCAAAGGACGCCGTCACCGGCCCGCCGGGGCTGCGCAACTCGGATCGAATAGCCCGTTGCAAATGGGCCACCGCCTTCTGCATGCCAGGGCCATCCACACCCGGCAGCAGCAACACAAACTCCTCGCCACCAAACCTGAACAGTTGATCGGCCTGCCGGATGTTGCGCACCAGCACATCCACACAGTTCACCAGCACTTCATCCCCTACGGCATGGCCAAAATCGTCATTAATGCGCTTGAAATAGTCCAGATCCAGCAAGGCCAGCCCAAAGGGAATACCGTTGCGCTGGTGGGCCTGTACCGCCGCCTGCAGCTCCATCTCCATGGACCTGCGGTTGCGTACACCGGTGAGCGGATCGAGGGTCGCCAGGTTGGCCAGACGCTTGCGCTGGGTCTCATGCTGCACGGCAAACAGGTAGGCACAGGTGCTGACCACCAGCGCCGTGGCCACAAAAGACAGGACCATTTCCAGGGATTGGAACTGGGCGTAGAAATTCATCAGGATGGCCATGGCCACCGCATTCACTAGCATTGCCAGACGCGGAGAGGTCAGGAAGAAACTGGTCACGATCGGGGGAAACATCCAGAACAGCCCCACCACTCCCAACAACAGGGCCACCACCACGGCACCACTGCAAGCCACCACTGCCATCACCAAGCCACTGCGGCGGGTGTCATCTGTAACCCAGGCATAGATAACCACCGCACAGATCGCCAGCAGTATCAGCAGGTCAGCAACCCCTGCCAGAACATTGCCCTGCCAAAACCGATAAATGGCAAACGGCGTTATGCCCAGCACCGCACAAAGGCCCAGCAAGGTAATAATGGAGAGACGGAAATTGCTGCGTAAACGTTGAAGCATGGTCAGTTTGCCCTTCCTGTGGACGCCCGCAAGCCGATCAAAACTTGCACAGACGTGACACTGACTCTTACATTTATAAGGATCAGAGTTTAGCCAAACTGATGGGCAAAAGCGTTAGGGGATACAAAAAATTACACAGTGCAGGCGCCGTCTTGCCCGTAGTTACGAGATATGGGAGGGAACTCAGTCAATTACCCAAACGTGTTTATGCACTAGACTGGATGCTGATGCTATGGCGGGCCTTTGGCTACGGTGCCAGCCTGCCCCTACTATAATAATGAGAAACGTGAGTGGTATTGGTGCCACTCGCTGCAAGGTCAAGCGCGATGAGTATGGTCAGAGTCGCACCTGGTGCGTTGGTTGTTGGTAATCCGTTACCGTGGTCTGTATTTGATGCCGATGGCAACCTGCTGTTGCAGGAAGGCTATGTGATTCATAACGAGCTGCAACTGGAACAGCTGTTTAACCGCGGCTTGTTTGTGCCCCGCGCCGGTGACCTGCCAGCCAAGAAAGAAGAGCCGGTATCCGATATCCGGGCCCGCAACCCCTTCTCTGACTATCCCGACCTGCGGGAACGTGTAGCGGCCTGTTATCAGGCCATCAGCAATAAAGCTGACAGCGCCCCTGAGCGCATCATGGGGTTAGCCCGCCTGGTGGATCGCATCTGCATTGAAGCACCGGATCCGGCTCTGGCGCTGGTGCATTTGTTCAGTATCCAGCCGGATGTCAGAGATCAGATGCTGGGGCTTGCCACGCTTTGTCATTTCATCGCAACAGGGGTGGGCATTGATGTAAAAAGCCGTCAGCAGCTGATGGCGGCATCCCTGGTGGCGAACCTGGCGTTACTGCCGGTACTGGAAAAACTCAACCAGGCCAAACATCACCTGGAGACTCCGCAGCGGTCACTGATCGAGCAACACCCCATGCGCAGCGTTGCCTTGCTGCGTGAGGCCGGGCTGCAGGACGAAAAGGTACTGACCATTATTGCCCAGCATCATGAGCGTGTGGATGGCCAGGGCTACCCGGCACAACTGACGGGCGATCAAATTCTGCTTGAGGCGCGGATTCTTAACCTGGCGGAAAGCTACCTGTCACTCATTTCCAAACGGGGTTACCGGGAGCGCAGCCGCCTGAGTGCACGGGACGCCATGCTGCGGCTGCGTAACCAGGCCGAACCGAACCAGCAGCCCCCCATCCACGAAGCCCTGATGCAGATGCTGACACCCTACCCACCGGGTGTACTGGTCAAACTGGCAAACGAAGAGATTGCCGTGGTCACCCATCGGGTCAGCCGACGCTCCGGCGCTATCGCCCAGGCGGTTATCGGCCCCAAGGGCAATCGTTATCTGGGGTCGCTGAAACGTAACAGCCGGGAAGCTCCTGCTTTTCAGATCAAGGAGGAGGTGATTGATGCGGATTTGCCAGGGCTCGATTTCAACCAGCTTTGGGGCTTTGTGTAGTATCCGGCACACCAGAAGCTGCAGGCGCCAGCGAGCGCCTGCTTCTCACCATCTGCCAGCTTAACCTGCGCCATCCGCAAACCGATCAATGGATACGATCTGAAGTAAACCCCTGGTTCTCGGGCGCCGCTGACTAATCCTCCATGGCATAGCGGGGCACATCAATACCGCAGCCCACCCGCGCCATCTCAGAAAGGATCGCTGAACGGGTCACTATGCCTTTTAGCACACCATGATCCACCACCGGGTACACCTTGGGCTTGCCCTTGATCAGTTGCTGGGCCAGATCCACCATGGCCATGTCAGGGGTTACCGCAATGGGTTCACGGAACATGACATCGTCAACAATGGGGTCCCCCTCACAGTGGTAGCTGCTGACCAGCATGGAGTGGATACAATCCTGCTCTGAGACGAAGCCAATAACCCGGCGCTCGGCATCCACTACCGGCAAGCCGGTAACATGATTGGCCAGCAAGTGCTTGACCACCTGATTCAGCGGCATCCCCTGGCGCACCGGCTCTATGTGGCTCCACATAATGTCGGCTACTTTTAACGAACGAATCATTACCACCTCCAATTTGGCAACTGTATGCATCACTATCCTTAAGGTTAGCAAAGGAATGGCAGATGCCCAGTGTTTCTCCATACGACTTTGCCAACATTGACGCAGGTCATGCACTCTGAGAGTCTCCCAACCAACACCCCTTAACAGAGGACGCCACCATGCAATACCTCCACACCATGGTCCGGGTCAGTGACCTGGACGCCTCGCTGCACTTTTACTGTGACCTGCTGGGCTTGCAGGAAATCAGCCGCAAAGACAGCGAGCAGGGCCGCTTCACGCTGGTTTTTCTGGCCGCCCCCCATGACCGGGAGCGCGCTCAGCAAGACAAGGCCCCCATGCTGGAGCTGACCTACAACTGGGACCCGGAGGCGTATCAGGGCGGGCGCAACTTTGGGCATCTGGCGTTCCGGGTGGATGATATCTACGCCCTGTGCGAGCGCCTGCAAACAGGTAGTGTCACCATCAACCGCCCCCCACGGGACGGTTACATGGCGTTTGTTCGATCACCGGATGGCATTTCTGTGGAGTTGCTGCAGAAAGGCGACCCGCTCCCTGCCCAGGAGCCCTGGGCAAGCATGGGCAACACCGGCAGCTGGTGATCAGTTCATCACGTCGAGGCTGATGTCGGCAAAGGTGCGTAGCAGGGGGGCGGGCAGGTCATGGCCCATGCCATCAATGAGTTCCAGACGGGCATGGGGCAACAGATACTTGAGCTGACGAGCCGCTTCCGCCCGCACCAGAGGGTCCGCCTTGCCGTGGATAATGGCCGTCGGTGTCCGGATGGTACGGGTGGCATCCGCCAGGCTGCCCGTCGCCAGAATCGCCCGGGTCTGGCGTAAAATCCCGGCCGGGTGATAGCTGCGGCGGAAGTCCCGGGTAATACGGGCTCGCACCTCATCCTCATCCGGCGGGAAGGCCGGGCTTTGGATCGCCCGCCAGAAATCCAGTGACCGGTTCACCACCGTGGCTTCGTCATGACCTTTCGGCCCCACACCGGCAAGGCGGAAAATCAGCTTCGGCGCCGGCATCGGCAGCCGCGGGCTGTTGGTAGAGGTCATGATCAGAGTAAGACTCCGCACCCGGCCGGGATAACGGGCCGCAAACAGCTGGCTGATCATACCCCCCATGGACACCCCCACCAGATGGGCGCTGGCGAGCCCCAGGGCCTCCATCAGGCCCCGCAGGTCCTCTGCCATATCCGGCAGAGTATAAGGCGCCTCCACCGGCAGCCCCAGCCGGTGACGGGCCATCACTTTGAACGGATGCCCGGTGAGCCGGTCACGCAGGTGCGTGGACAGGCCAATGTCCCGGTTATCATAACGGATCACCCGGTAGCCCTCGGCCACATAATGATCCAGCAGAGCCTCAGGCCACAGGGTCATTTGTGAGCCCAGGCCCATGACGAAAATCACCGCCTCACCGGCGGGATTACCTCGCTCCTCAATACACAGGCGCAGGCCATTGGCCGCGACCCACTGCCCTGGGGGCTGATCAATCAGTTCTGCTACCGACATAAAACGTCTCCTCTCCTGCCTCAAGACTACGCCATGCCGGCCAAAAGCCAAAGACCGAAACGACAAGGGTCCCGGTCAGATTTGACAGACGTCGGCCCGAGGCCCGAAATCGCCGTTTTACACGTCTGAATTAACGTCTAGACTCAATGAGTTATCCACACAAGGTAGACTGCCATGGAAGCTATTACCCGCTTTGTTGAAAACGTGAACGGCCTGGTCTGGGGCCCGCCCATGCTGGTGATGATACTGGGGGTGGGACTGTTCCTCAGTATTGGCCTGAAGATGATGCCCATTCTGCAATTGCCGGAAGGCTTCCGGCAGATGTGGAAGGGCCGGACGGTCAGTGAGGATGCTGCCAAACGGGGTGAGATTCCGCCCTTTCAGGCACTGATGACAGCCCTGTCAGCCACGGTGGGTACCGGCAATATCGCCGGCGTGGCCACGGCGGTGTTTCTGGGCGGCCCCGGCGCGCTCTTTTGGATGTGGCTGACCGCGCTGGTGGGCATGGCCACCAAGTACTCGGAGGCGGTGCTGGCGGTGCGCTTCCGCGAAGTGGATGAACGCGGGGCACATGTGGGCGGCCCCATGTATTACATCAAGAACGGCCTGGGTAAGAAGTGGGCCTGGCTGGGCATCCTGTTTGCCCTGTTTGGCGCGATCGCCGGTTTCGGCATCGGTAACACCGTACAGGCCAATTCCGTCGCTGATGCCCTGCAGGCCAACTTCAGCGTTCCCCCCTGGGTGACTGGCCTGGTGCTGATGACGCTGGTGGCGCTGGTGCTGATTGGCGGTATCCGCCGTATCGGCCTGGTGGCCAGCGCGCTGGTGCCCTTTATGGCTATTTCCTACGTGCTGGCCGGCCTAGTGGTACTGGCCATCAACGCCACCGAACTGCCCGCCGCCTTCGCGCTGGTGTTTACCCATGCCTTCACGCCAGTCGCCGCAGAAGGTGGCTTTGCCGGCGCCGCAGTATGGGCGGCCATTCGTTTCGGGGTGGCACGGGGTATTTTCTCCAATGAAGCCGGGCTGGGCTCTGCCCCCATTGCCCATGCCGCAGCCCAAACCAATAACCCCATCAATCAGGGCATGGTGGCCATGCTGGGTACCTTTATCGACACCCTCATCATCTGCACCATTACCGGCATGGTAATCATCACCTCCGGCCTGTGGATCAGTGGCGAATCCGGCGCCTCCCTGACCTCTGCGGCGTTTGGTGACGCACTGCCGGGGATTGGCAACTACATTGTCGCCATCGCCCTGGCGATTTTTGCCTTCACCACCATTCTGGGCTGGTCCTTCTACGGTGAGCGCTGTGTGGAGTTCCTGCTGGGGGTGCGTTCCATCGTGCCCTACCGGGTCCTCTGGATACTGGCCATCCCCATCGGTGCGACGCTGGACCTGGGCTTTGTCTGGCTGGTGGCCGATACCCTGAACGCCATGATGGCACTGCCCAACCTGATCGCTCTGGCCTTGTTGAGCCCGGTAGTATTTACCCTGACCCGGGAACATTTCGAGCGGCAGCGTATCCAAGCGGGCAAGACAAGGTGACGGGAGGGTTACAGTGATGACGGATCAGCGCCAGCAACGGCGGTTTGACGTGTCCTTCAATCGCGGCAAGGCGCGCCACAAGGTGCGTTATGTGGAGTCAGGAGGTGACGCCGTCAGCAACGGCGAGTGCACCCTGTGTACAACAAACCCCGCAGCCGGTGACACCGGGTGCGGGGTTGAGACTGCCAACAATCCGGAGAATCAGAAGGCCGGCACAACGGCACCCTGATACTTTTCCTTAATGAACCGGCGGACTTCCTCGGTACGCAGGGTGTCCGCCAGCTTCTGCAGACTGGCGTTGTCAGCGTTGTCTGCATGCACCACCAGAATGTTCACATAGGGTGACTCAGCACCTTCAATAAACAAGGCATCCTCGGAGGGCCGCAGGCCTGCCTCCAGGGCATAGTTGGTATTGATCAGCGCCAGGTCCACCTGGTTCAGCACCCGCGGCAGGGTCGCTGCTTCCAGCTCACGGAAACGCAGGCGTTTGGGGTTCTCGGCAATATCCCGTGGCGTGGCGGTAATACCCGCTTCCGGCTTCAGGGTGATCAACCCCTGCTGTTGCAGCAGCAACAAGGCACGGCCACCGTTGGTGGGATCGTTGGGGATTGCCACCGTAGCCCGCTCGGCAAGCTCATCGATATGCTTGATCCGCGAGGAATAGCCGCCAAACGGCTCAATATGGATACCCGCAATGCTGACCAGCCGGGTACCGCGACCGTCATTGAAGTTGGTCAGGTAGGGCTGGTGCTGGAAGAAGTTGGCGTGCATGCGCTTCTGGTCCACCTGAATATTGGGCTGGACGTAGTCGGTGAACACCCGCACGTCCAGATCAATACCCCGTTCATGCAATGAGGGTTTGATGTATTCGAGGATTTCCGCGTGCGGAACAGGCGTTGCCGCTATGGAAATCTTCTCCATCGCCTGGGCGGCGGAAAAGCTGGCGAAGGCTGCCAGAGCAACCAGGGCGTTCTTGAACTTCATCATAGTCTCCTCAGCGATAGCACGGATGCAATCATCATTAACGACGGCTGAAATACAGCACCAGCCGATCCCCTACCATTTGCAGGATCTGCACAAAAATCACCAGTAACGCCACCGTGATGATCATGACGTCAGTCTGAAAACGCTGGTAGCCAAAGCGGATGGCCAGATCACCCAGGCCGCCACCGCCAATCACACCTGACATGGCCGCGTAGGACACCAGAGTAATAGCGGTCACCGTGATACCGGCAATCAGCCCCGGCAGGGCCTCTGGCAACAGGGCGCCGAAGATGATCTGGCGGACATTGGCGCCCATGGCCTGGGTCGCCTCAATGATGCCACGATCCACTTCCCGCAGGGAGGTTTCCACCAGTCGGGCAAAGAAAGGTGCACCCCCTGCTACCAGGGGCGGTATGGCACCAGCCACCCCCAACGAGGTGCCAATGAGCATCACCGTCACCGGAATCATCACAATCAGCAGGATAATGAAGGGCACGGAACGCAGCACGTTGACGACAAAAGACAACACGGCATAGACCACCGGCTGCTCCAGCAGTTGGCGTTTGCTGGTCAGAAACAACATGACGCCAATGGGCAGGCCCAGCAACACGCTGAACAGCAGAGACAATCCCACCATGACGAGGGTGTCCCAACTGGCCCAGCCGATTTCGGTCCAGTCTACGTTAGTCAGCAGAGCATCCATCAGCGCAGCACCTCCACGTGGACGTCGGCCGCATCCAGCGCCTGCATGGCCCGCGCCAGGTCACCCCCCACCAGGGATAAGGTCAGCTGGCCGTAAGGCGTTTCCTTAATATGGTCAATGCGGCCAGACAAGATACTGAAATCCACACCGGAGTCCCGAGCCACCTGCCCCAGCAGGGGCTTATAGGTCGATTCACCCCGGAAGGTCAGACGCAAGATACGGCCTTCCGCATGGGCAAGATCCTGCTGCCTTTCCTCCCGGTCGATGTTTTCGCTTTCAAATACAAAGTCGCGGGTGGTGGGGTGTTGCGGGTGTAGAAACACATCTGTCACTGCCCCCATTTCCACCACCTTACCTGCGTCCATCACCGCCACCCGGTCACAGACCCGGCGTACCACGTCCATTTCATGGGTGATCAGCACGATAGTAAGCCCTAACTCGCGATTGATTTCCGCCAGCAAGCGCAACACAGACTGGGTGGTTTGCGGGTCAAGAGCACTGGTAGCTTCATCACACAGCAGGATACTGGGGCGACACGCCAGCGCCCGGGCGATACCCACCCGTTGTTTCTGGCCACCAGACAGTTGGGCAGGGTACTTGTGTGCATGATCAGTCAGGCCGACCCGGGCCAGCAATTCATCAACCCGGCTGCGGATTTCGGCACGGCTGTAGACGCCCGCCAACTTCATGGGAAAGGCTATATTGTCTTCAACGGTCTTGGAGGACAGCAGGTTGAAGTGCTGAAAGATCATGCCAACCTTGCGGCGGAAGGCGCGGAGATCGTCCGCATCAAAGCCGGTGACATCCTCACCGTTGATAATGATCCGACCGCCGGTCGGGCGCTCCAGCAGGTTGATGAGGCGCACCAGGGTCGATTTGCCCGCCCCGGAGTGGCCGACAATACCGAACACCTCGCCCGCGTGAATGGTCAAACTGGTGGGTTGCAACGCTGGTACGGCGCGGCCAGCCACCTGATAGGCCTTGTGGACGTCCTCAAACTGAATCAAAACGCGACCCTGTGAGTGATGGCTAAAAGCCTGCAAGTATAGTCGAGAATAGGTGTTGTCCTGAACCGATGAAACTACCTACCCATCACCTCCTGACGTTGATGTATTCAACAAGCAGCTTAACCACAATGGACTAAACTGCAGGTGAAGGGATGCCTTGATCGCAATGGATCTCCAGTTTCTCCTGATGCAGGCCTGACGCCCCTTGAACTCATCAATAAGCCGTATGAACACCCCCCGCGCCTGGGTCGATTACCTCAGCCGCATTGAGCTGCCGGTTCTGGCCAACACCCTGCAGCGCATCCATGAAATGGCGGACAGCTCCCGCAGCACCGTGCAGCAACTGGCCAGCGTGATTCTGAATGATGCCCAACTGACTTCTCAGGTACTGCGGCTATCCAACACCGTGTTCTATAACCAGACCCGGGCACAGGTCACCACCGTCAGCAGAGCCATTACCCTGATTGGCTTCGAGTCCGTCAAATCCATGGCCATCTCCTCATTGATTGTGGACTCCCTGCTGGCCCGCAGTAACAGCCCACACCTGATACGCTGCCTGGCTCGTGCGGTGCATGCTTCCGTGCAGGCCCGCTGCCTCTGGCCTGGCAAGTCCGCCAGCACCCAGGAGGAGGTCTTTATCGGTGGCCTGCTCATCAACATTGGTGAACTGGCGTTCTGGGCCTGTGATACCGCCCAGGCTCAGGAGCTGGCAGACGCGCTGGATAGCCGCGATGACAATCCTGTGGACCTGCAAAAGGAGATACTCAGCGCGACCTTTGCCGAAATCACCCGCGGTTTGGTGGAGGCCTGGTCACTGGGGCCTTTCATTCGCGACGTGGTGGCAGCCGGCCGCGCCAATTCAGCTGCCGCCAATCTGGTCCGCCACGCCATGGAGATGGCTACCCTGTCGGAACAGGGCTGGCAAGGCGCCGCCATGGACAAGGTGCTGGACACGCTGGCGGCTGATACTGAGCTGCCGGTCATAGCCGTGCGAGATCAGGTTCGCCTCAACGCCCAGGAGGCGGGACGGGTCGCCGAGTCTCTCGGCATTCCAGATGCGAGCCAGCTCATCCCCGGCAATCGTCCAGCCGTCGCCAGCCGGCCACCAGCCCGCCCTGATCCTGAGCGGCAACTGACCCTGCTGCGGGAATTAACCGAATTGCTGGCGGAACAGCCGGATATCAATGCGATTTTCCAATTAGTGGTGGATGGCATACATCATGCCGTCGGCCTGCAGCGGGTCGCCCTGCTGATGCTGGAAAAATCCGGCCAGGTTATGACCCTGAGGCGGCTGGCAGGGGACCCACAACTGGTCAGGCGCTGGAAAGACAGTTTCCAGGTGTCCGCTGACGGCGGGGGAACACTGGGGGGTCTGCTGCCTGGCGAGCGCGGCGGCTACTTCATCCCGCCACGACAACGACTGTCCAGCGACCGGGAGACCGGTCTAGGCCAGCTCCCGGCATTGGTTGCACCACTGCGGGCAGCAGGGCGCCTGGCAGGCATGGTATACGCCGACAACGGCCTTGACGGCCCGCCACCCGACGAAGAACAGCTAAAAGGCTTCAATCACTTCGTGCATCATGCCCAGCTCTGCCTGGCACTGCTGGCACGCCACTGAGGCACTAGGAACTGTGCAGGCGCACCAGGTGCAGCACCGGGCCGGTGGGCACGCCCGTAGGCGAGCCGCCGGTGGGCTCAAGGCTGATGGCCAGCGTACGATTATCCGCCAACACCTGCCGCTGATGCTGCGACAACGGCAAAGTCACCAGGGGCTGGTCCGCCGCCAGCAGTCCGAGTGACACGGGGTTACCCTCCACCGGCAGCGCCCACAGTTCATAATCACGCCCCGCCTCGGGCAAGGCTGCAGCCACCGGCCGCAACTGTAGGGCCGTGCCTGTGGCAGTCTGGCTGATGAGCCAGAGGGGCTCGTCAACGCCCTGCTGCACCACAGCCCCTGCCAGCAGGGGCTCGGGAAGCTCCACCGCCGGTTGCCGCACCATCAAAGTGACCAATGCAAACACTGCCACCAACGCCAGGCTCCAACCCGGCACCCACCAGCCAAACCAGCGGGGGCGATCCGGGCGCTCAGCCGAGGGCCAAAGGCGCCGTTCAATGGCTTGCCAAAGGCGGGGTGGCGGCGTCTCAGCGGGCACTCTGGCCGCCAATTCACCCAGCCTGGCCTCCCAGGCCCACACTTCCTGGCGTACCCGCCAGGACTCCATCATCCAGCGCTCAAAGCGTCGCCGGGCCGGCCCCTGCAGGGTGCCCAGCACATATGCTGCTGCCAGCTGTTCTATCCGTTCCGGGGTTTTCTTCATCGCTCGAGGCACCTCTTCAAGGCCAGCAACCCACGCCGGATCCAGCTTTTAACCGTACCAACAGGGGTATTCAATGCGGTCGCCAACTCATCGTGAGTAAAGCCCCGGTAGTAGGACAGCATGATGGTATCCCGCTGCTGATCACTCAGTTCACCCATACACCCCTGTAATATGTCGCTACTGCTGGCCTGCAGCGCGCTGTCCAGCGGGTCGTCATCCACCGCAACCGTTGCCAGCGCTTCATCGCCGTCGGTCTGACGCACTTTGCGCGCGCGCATCAGATCCAGCGTTCTGTTGCGGGCAATGGTCAGCATCCAGGTCAACGGTTTGCCCCGCTCCGGGTGGTATTCGCTGGCGTGATGCCATATGCGGATAAACGCATCCTGCACGGCTTCCTCCGCCAGCTCACGCTGCCCGGCAAGCTTTACACATACCCCCAACATCTGACCGGCTGCCCGCTGATACAGACGCTGGAAAGCCTGACGATCCTGATTGGCGACCTTGGCCAGCAAGGCAACCATCTCATCCTGTGCGGTATCCGATGTCATAACATCACTCGAATTTAAGAAATCGCTGTTTAAGTCCGGACCCGCACCTCTGTTACGGGTTGGCGCCCCTGCCAGATGCAGCAGACGTCTTTGTCACCAAAGCACATATACGCAAAACAACACGTTCAGAACCAGCCAACCGTTGCCACCGGGCATAAAAAAGCCGGGCGATGGAGGCTGTGTAAAAACTCGATTTACACAGTTTCTGAGCAGGCCCACAAAATGCCTCGGACATCGTCCGGGGCATTTTTGCTTTCAGTCGCAGATATTTCCAGACGATAAAGAGGCGTAAGTGC
>JAIUMV010000010.1 GCA_022565395.1 Marinobacter sp. | reverse complement strand
CGACGTTCCTCCGGCTGCGCTGCAGCCTCCGGTCGAACCCGCGAGGGTTCTTCTACCCACCCTTGCGCCAATAAAAAACCCCAGCATTGCTGCTGGGGTTTTGTATTGGCGGAGAGGGAGGGATTCGAACCCTCGATACGCTATTAACGTATACACACTTTCCAGGCGTGCTCCTTCAGCCACTCGGACACCTCTCCTGAAACCGTTCAGATCGGTGACTTGATCTGAGGGCGCAAACTTTAATGGTTTTCCGGGGGATTCGCAACACCTTGAATGCAATTTGTTTGCGGTCTTAAAGGCCAGGGCCGGGGCGTTCAACAGTTTGCCGGGGAACCTCGAAAAAGGGTCAGCGCCAGCGCAGGGTGCCGTCGGGTTGCCAGTGGGTCTGCGTAAAGAAGCGATGTTGTAGAAGGGCCGCAGCGTGGGCATCCCTGGGGTGTGTCAGTTTGAAATAGATTGCCTGGCCGGGCCGGCGCTGGCTGAGTTGGTCGGCATCAAGGGCGCGTATACAGCCCAGCTTGGGGTATCCGCCGATGGTCTGCCGGTCTCGCAGCAGGATGAAAGGCTGGCCGTCAGGCGGCACCTGCACGGCACCATAGGCGATACCCTCTGAAAGGATGCCTGCAGGGTCCGCCTCGAGCAGCGGCCCGAGAAGCTGATAGCCCATGCGGTCGCATCGGGGCGACACCCGGTACTCACGATTTAACAGCTGCAACTGGCTGTCAGCGGTAAAGCGGTTGTATTGATAAGCTGGCATTAAGCCTAACGTCAGGGGCAACGAATAGTCAGGTCTGTAGTCCGCTGGTACTGCGCGCCGGGGCTGGGGGCTGGTGGTACTGTTGTAGGCAAGCTCATCGCCGGTGGCGATCAGGCGCAGTTGTGGCAGTGCTTCCCGGGCGACGACGCTGCGGCTACGGAGCCATTCATGGGTCTGCCAGCCGCCCTGTACCGCGAGATAAGTGAGCAAGCCGGATTCTGCAGTGCCCAGAGCGAGTCTGTCACCGGCGTTAACAGGAATGCTTTGCCAGCAGGGCACGGGGTGGTCATTCAGGTGGACAGCAGCCTGTGCACCGCAGATGGCGATGGTGGTGGGGGCCTGGAATTCTGCCAGGAAGGGGCCAAGGGTAATTTCCAGGCAAGCCGCGTTAACGGGGTTGTCCAACAGTTTATTGGCCCACCCGTAGGCATGCCGATCTGCTGCGCCACCTGTGGCCAGCCCGTGGTGGCCGTAGCCATGGCGCCCGTTGTCCTGCACGCTGGTACGAGGGCCGGGGCTGATGATTTTCAGAAAGTTCATGCCAAACCGCCCAAGGCCAGGTAGGTTGCCCTATCCACAGGCTGAAAGCGCACCTGATCACCCACCTGCAGCCTGGACAGGCGGTCAGCAGAGAACAGCTGCGCAGGGCTGCGGCCAATGATGTGCCAGCCCCCCGGCGTCGACTGGGGGTAGATGGCGGTCTGCTGGTTGGCGATGGCCACACTGCCTGCTGGTACCTGTGCCCTGGGTGTGGCAAGCCTGGGCAGGCTTAGGGCCGGATGCAGCGTGCCCATAAAGGCAAATCCCGGGCTGAAGCCTATGGCGAAAACCCGGTAGGTGCTTTGACTGTGCAGGGCGATGATCCCGGCAATGTCCATCTGGCAGCGCCTGGCTACATCTTCCAGGTCGGGGGCAACGCTGGAGTCATAGTAAACGGGGAGTTCGACGGTACGTTCTTCACATGGCCGGGTACTGGCCTGGTGGTCGTAGCGGCGGATACTGGCGGTCAGCATGTCCGCATCTGCCAGCCAGGGATCGAACACCACTAACAGGGTGGTATAGGCGGGCACCAGCTCCACCAGGGCCGCGCCCCACTGCTGACGCAATTGTGTGGCGATGGCCGTTATACGGGGCAGCAGGGTCTCATCAATACAGTCACCCAAGGTGATCAGCAGGCTGTCTTCGTTCAGCCGCTCTACCTTCAAGGCCGGCCCTCCAGGGCGCTTCGTATTCTTGCGACAACAGCGACGGATCGCTCGTTGTCGCCGTGCACACAGAGGGTGTCTGAGGGCAGCTCAAGCCAGGTACCGGTAATGCTCCGAAGTCCTTTCTTGTGGTGCAGGCTCAGGGCCTGCTCCAGTATTGCTTCCGGGTCATGGTATACGGCGCCAGGTTGTGTGCGTGGCACCAGCGCACCGGTATCGTCGTAGGCCCGGTCAGCGAAGGCTTCAAACCATACCGGCACGCCATACTCGGCGGCGAGGGTCTGGTGTTGTTGCCAGCGGGGAGTGGCGGCCAGCACCACTGGCAAATTCTTGCGGAACATCGCGGCCGCCTCTAGCACTGCTCGCAGCAGTGGCTCATCTCTCATCATGTCGTTGTAGAGTGCGCCATGGGGCTTGATATAGCCAATGTCCACGCCCTGGGCCCGGCAAATGCCTGACAGGGCGCCGGCCTGGTACCAGATGAGGGCTTGCACCTGCGCTCCCGTATGGGGAATGGAGCGCCGTCCGAACCCTACCAGGTCATGATAGGCGGGGTGTGCCCCTATGGTTACGCCGTAGCGGGTGGCCAGGGCGACGGTGCGGGCCATGGTGTCAGGGTCTGAGGCGTGAAAGCCGCAAGCCACATTAGCCTGATGAATATAGGGCATTACGGCTTCATCACACCCCATAACCCAGGGGCCGTAGCTTTCACCCAAATCGCAGTTCAGTTTCATTGGTACCTCCATGGATCAAGGATAACCGGTGCTGTAACCAACGGAAAGCGAGGGAGAAGTAGAACGGCGATGTAAAAATAGCGTAAACAGGCTATGGTTAGTGGCAGTTTGCCCCTGCTTGGTGCAATGATGAGTCCACTGGTAATGTTCATTTCAGAGTAAGGAGTTTTTATGAATATGCGACCCAAGATGCTGGCTTTGGCGGCGGTAGCCGCGACCCTGGCAATGCCTGTGCAGGCAGATATCTATAAGTCCGGTGTTGGTGGGCTGTATGCCGGCGGTAACTACACGTTCTTCAAATTGAAGCCTTCCGGCGGCAGTGATCTGAACCTCGGGACCTTGTCCGCCAAGGTAGGTGCTATGGTCACGCCGTTTTTTGGCGTTGAGGCGCGTGCCGGGGTTGGGGTAAAGGATGACTCCAATGTTGAGATCACCTCTTTCTTTGGTGGTTATGCGACCCTGAACTTTGTCAACGAATCGCCGGCGACGCCATACGCGGTATTGGGTTTCACGCGGGTGGAGGTGGAATCACCGACGCTGACCGGCACCACCAAGGATGATGAATCCGACTTTTCCTACGGGCTTGGTGTCAATCTGGCGCTGACCCGGGAGATGTCTGCCAATCTTGAGTACATGCGCTACGTGGACCCCAGCGACTATAAGCTGGACGGCATTTCCCTGGGTCTGACGGTATTCTTCTAACACATTCAGAATGTGCCGAATCAGCCAGCGTTTGGCTGGTTCGGGTACATTCGTTGATGACGGAGCTTGTCATCGCGGGTAGCCGGTAATGTCCCTGATCTTACGATAAAGGGGCTGCAAGCGGCCGTACATGCTCAGGTAGACCTCCCGGTACAGTCGATCATAGAGTGCCTGTGTCCCAGAGTCTGGGTTGAAGACCCGGCCCACCCGCGTCATGGCCGCCACCGCCTGGTCGAAATCCCCATGTAGCCCCAGGCCCACGGCGGCATCTATGGCAGCCCCCAGCCCCGATGTTTCATAGGTGTGGGGTCGCTCTGCGGGTAGTCCGAAAATATCTGCTGTCAGTTGCATGGCCGCATCGCTCTGGGAACCGCCGCCAGCCACCCGCAGGCGGGTCATCGCCACGCCGGAGCGCTTCTCAATCCGCTCCTTGCCCTCCCGCAGTGCATAGGCCAGGCCTTCCAGGATAGCCCGATACATATGGGCGCGGGTGTGCACATCACCAAAGCCAATAATGGACCCTTTTGCTTCCGGCCCGGGCTGCCGTACGCCGGGGGACCAATAGGGTTGCAACATCAAACCCATGGAGCCCGGCGGGACTGTGGTCACTAATTCGTCGAACAGCTGCTCAGGCTCTATGCCCCGCTCGTCTGCAATATGCTGCTCCCGTAAACCGAATTCCTTCTTGAACCAGCTTACCATCCAGAAGCCCCGGTAGATCATCACCTCTGTGCAGAAATGATGCGGTACGGCAGACGGATAGGGTGGCATGAATCGGGTCGGCTCAATGTACTTGCGGGTGTTGCTGTTAATGGTGGCGGTGGTGCCGTAGGACATACAGCCGATATCCGGCGTCAGCCCGCCCGAGCCAAGAATTTCACACGCCTTGTCAGAGGCCGCTGCGATGACCGGCAGGCCCGCGGGCAGGCCCATATGTTGCGCTGCTTCCTGGGTGAGGGGGCCAATCGGTGTGCCAGGCTGTACCAGCTGTGGCAGCATATCTGGTTGCACCGGCATGGCACGCCACTTGAAGTCACGCTTACCGGCCCATTGATGGCGCCGGTAGTCAAAGGGCAGATAGCCAACCTGGCTGCCAATGGAGTCCACCAGCCGGCCCGTGAGGCGATAGTTGAGGTAGCCTGAAAGCAGCAGATAGTGACGGGTCTGGTGCCAGATTTCAGGTTGCTGCTGCTGAATCCAGTTGGCCTCGGTCTTTTCCCGGAAACGGTTAATGGTATCGGTGAGCCCTAGTCCCCGGAATAGCAGATCCCAGCCGCCGCCAATCGGTCCGTCAACAGCGGCATGACGCTGGTCCAGCCAGATAATGGCAGGCCGCAAGGGCTTGCCCGATGCATCAAGACACACCACGGTGCCGCGTTGAGTGGTCACTGTGACCCCTTGCACTGCGGCAGGTCGGGCATCGCAACTGGCCCACAATTTGTCGCAGGCATGGCCGAGGCTGGTCCAGTAATAGTCGGGATGCTGCTCCGCCCAACCAGGATGGTCGGAAAAATAGGGCTCTATGTCCTGCTTACCTTTGCCCACCAGATTTCCCTGAAGGTCAAACAGCAGGGCGCGCACGCTTTGGGTGCCGTTATCAATGGCCAGAATCAACGGCTCAGCCATGGGGCTTTACCTGTGCAGACTGGGGCAGGTGATAGGCCTGGCGCCAGATGTGTCGGTAGCGTTGAGTCTCCGTGTGCCACTGGCTCTCAGTCCAGCCGAGTGCCTTACCGCAATGAGCTTTCAGGGCGGGCAACAGGGCCTCCCCACCCTTTGGCAGTATCAGCCCCAGGCGGGTGCGTCTGAGCAGGAGATCATCCAGATGCACTACATCTTCCTGGCTTGCAGCCCAACACAGCTCTGCCCACAAGGTGTCGGTGCCGGGTACAGGCTGTGGGGAGCCTGCCTGCAGCACACCCGGCAGTGCGGGGCCGTAGCTACCGCAAAGGCGCTGCCAGGTGCGGTAAGGGATGTTGGCGGGGCGTGAAAGCTGCTGAGGCACCTTCGTGAACTCGGCCGAAGCGGTGACCCGTTGCAGGTCAGGCAGGTAGGGCATGGCCTTGAGCAACACCTCCCGGGCAATCAGCCGGTAGGTGGTCAGTTTGCCGCCAGCAATACTGATGAAGCCCTGATTATCCCACAGGGCATGCTCCCGCTTTTCCTTGGAGGGCGCCTTGTCATCACCCGAGCTTACAACGGGGCGCACGCCCGCCCAGCTGGACACAATGCTGTCACGGGTGACCTGATGGCCGGGGAAGGCGTGATCCATCAATGCAAACAGGTAGTCCACCTCGTCGTCAGTAATGCCAGGCTCTTCATCCAGGTTCGGGCGATGATCCAGATCGGTAGTGCCGATAATGGTTGCGCCTTGCCAGGGAAAGATAAACACCGGGCGCCGGTCTTGAGGATGAAAAAGGGATACCGCACAGGAAACCGGTAGTTGCCAGAAGGGCACGGTGAGATGGCTGCCCCTCAAAGGCCTGATTTCCCGTTTACCGCCAAGCTGGGTACGCAACTCGTCAGTCCAGGCACCGGTGGCGTTGATGATCACTTTGGCAAACGCCAGGTGTCTGGTGCCGGTGATTTCATCAAGCAGGGTTGCCTGTTTTGGAGCACCGTTGCCAATGCCTGTCACACGCACATAGTTCGCGGTGATAGCCCCAAGCGCACGCGCTTCCTGCAGGATGCGCATTACCAGACGCGCATCGTCAGTGCCTGCATCGCCGAAACGACTGGCGCCCAGCAGGGACTGACGGTTGAGTCCCGGCGCCCATTGCAGCGTTTCCCCCGGGCCCTTGAACTCGTGATTGCGCCGGCCGGCTATCCAGTCATAGACCGTCAGTAGCAGCCCAAACAAGCGGGGGCCGGGAAAGCGCTTGCGATAATGGGGAAACAGGTAGTGCAGCGGGTAGATCAGCCCGGGTAGGGCGCTCATCAATGCCTCCCGCTCCCGTACCGCATCTCGGGTCAGGCGAAGCTGGCCGCTGCCCAGGTAGCGCAAGCCGCCATGAACCATTTTGGAGGAGCGGCTGGACGTGCCCCACGCATAGTCACGCTGCTCCACCAGCGCGACCTTGAGGCCAAGACTGGCCGCCAAATGGGCAATACCTGCGCCGGTAATGCCACCGCCGACGATTAGGATATCCAGATCAGCGTCGGGTGCCGTGATCCGCCCCAACGCCCGGAGGCGCTCCTGGCTGGCAAGCATAGCGTCACTCATGCCGCTTATGACTCCTTGCGAGGTAGCAGGGTGCCTGGATTCAGTAGGGCCTGTTCATCAAAAGCCTGCACCAGCGATTCAATGGCATAGATGCCCAGAGAGCCTTTTTCGACCGGCAGATAGGGTGCGTGGTCCTTGCCGACACCGTGTTGATGGCTGATGGTGCCCTGATTGTTGACGATGATCTCGGACGTGGTGTGCTTAAGGTGTTGCCAGTGAGCGAAAGTTTCATCGTAGCTGCCGGCCACGGGAAAGACATAGGTGGTATACAGGCTGCAACCCTGGCCGTAGAAGTGGCTGAGATGGGTGAATACGTGCACGGACTGGCCCTTGTTCTTCAGGCCTGCACGCAGGTTGCCTTCAATTTTCTCCATCAGGCTATCAACATTGGCCCAGTTGGTGGAGGTTTCCAGCGTGTCTACGGCATAGCCCAGTTGCCACAGCGCTTCCCGCAGGTAGGGCATGGTGAAGCGCTTTTCCGCCCATTTCCTGCCCAAATGGGTACCGGTATAAACGCCATCATTGTCACGGACAATGGCTTTCAGTTGATGAAGGGCGCTTCGGCATTGGGCCTTTGTGCCTGTAAGGCCCAAGGTGACCATACATTTACCCTCGCCAGCGCCGCGGAAATTCAGGAAACGCTCCAGCAGCCGGATCAGAGATTCGTGCCCTGCCAATGCCAGTTGCGTGGTGGTTTCGGTGGCGTTGCTCACTCGCAGCATGGAAAGCGGCACCCGGGACTGAACCAGTGTGCGGGTCGCCCGTTTAGCGGCGGAAAAGCTGGGGAAGAAGACCACATGAAAGCTTTCCTGCGGTGCAACGGGAGACACCCTTACCTTGACGGTGGTGATTATGCCCAGCCGCCCTTCTGATCCCATAAACCATTCCCGCAGGTCTGGGCCTGCGGAGGTGGCGGGTATAGCGGGCAGCTCCCAGGCACCCTTAAGTGTTTGCACTGTGCCACCGGCAAACAGCTGCTCGATACGCCCATAGCGCAAGGATTGCTGGCCGCTGGAGCGGCTGGCAACCCAGCCGCCAAGAGTGGAAAGTTCGAAGGACTGCGGGAAGTGTCCCAGTGTGTAGCCGTGCGCCTTAAGTTGCGCTTCAACAAGGGGCCCGGGTGTGCCAGCGCCAAAGGTGGCGATCTGGCTTTCCGTGTCCAGGTCCAGCAGCCGGTTCATGCGGCTCATACTGATGGTCAGCACGGGCTGGCCATGGTCTTCAGGGTTGATGTGCCCTGCCACACTGGTGCCACCCCCGTAGGGAATGACATGAATGGTATTGCTAATGGCAAAATCCAGCAGCTCCCGCACCTGTTCATCTGTTTCCGGGAAGGCTACGCCATCTGGAAACAGGCCAAAATCGCCGCTGCGCATGGCTAGCCAGTCTGGCAGGCTTTGCCCTCGCGCATGGCGGATACGTGTTTCCGCATCGGTGGTAATCAGTGGGTGATCGGGCAGGCGGCTGGCTGGGACTTTGCTCATGACGTCGGCGAGGCTAACGTCCTGTAAGGGCGCGGTCGTGCCTATCAGGTCGGCAAGGAACTGTTTGCCGTTAGGCGGCAGCTCAAGATTAAATTGGTCGTCACCCCAGCCGTTCCAGCGTCGCATGGTGCGTCAGTCTCCGTAATGAGTCGGTCAAGTTGTCCGTATTCTATCGGTTGGTCAGGCAAAGTGGGTGTCGTGTGGCGACAATGTGATTGCCATTTTCCGTCAACAATATTGATGCTTTAGCCTCATCCATTTTTCCCTTGCATGTCATAACGGGCCGTTCAGGCTGAAATATGAGCTAAACTCATGTCATAAGGGGTCAGTAGGTAGTTTTACCACTCCCGAAAATCCCAGTGCGGCTACATAGTTAGAGGTGAGAACAAATGAGGTCTGGAAGACCCACTGTTGGAACTATCCAATTGAACGCATCTCAAGGAGATATATCATGACTCTGGTAATCGAACGTGCTGTAGGCCTGAGTGAAGAGCGCGAGCTGGAAATGAAAACGGGTGTAGATGATCTGGTCATCCACTGGTTGTCTGAGTTTGACGAGCAAAAACAGCTGGACCCTGCCGGTCACTACCACCTCGCACCCGTAGTCCGTTGGCGTGAAGACGGGCAGCAGCGCCACTGGATTCCCGGCCTGACCTTTCAGGCAGATGTAACCCACCTGCCGTGGTTGCGTAAGCTTCTGGGACTGAAAGACCAGCCCCATTATCATATCGACCAGGTTGTGCTGATGCAGAATATCGAGAAAGCCCTGATGTCATCAGGTCAGGAGGGCGTCGGCACGCTGCTGGCGTTGTAACAGCTCCTCAGGGGAGTTTCTCGGTACTGACCATCCCATCAGGTTGAGCTCAACCAGCCTTGCCAGTGCTTCAATATGGCAAGGCTTGGCATTGAGCGCCTCAATGTAGCGAAACGCCTCACCGCCTGCTTCCATGAAGTAATGGCGGTTTTCCTCGTCAATCTCCTCAATGGTTTCCAGGCAGTCTGCAGAAAAACCGGGGCAGAACACGTCCACCCGCTTAACTCCTTGCTGAGGCAATGCCTTAAGCGTTTCATCCGTATAGGGCTGCAGCCATTCCTCACGACCAAAACGGGACTGGAAGGTAGTCATATACTCATCGGCCTGCAGGCCGAGGCGCTCTGCCAGCAAGCGGGAGGTTTTGTGGCACTCGCAGTGGTAAGGGTCTCCCCGCAGCAGGTACTTCTTGGGAACACCATGGTAGGAGAACAGGACTTTTTGCGGCTTCCCGTGCTGTTCCCAATAATCGCTGAGGTGTTGGGCCATAGCGCCAATATAGGGCTCGAAGTCCGGATAATGGGTAATAAAACGCAGCTCTGGTAACCAGCGACGCTGGCTGAAATCCCGGGCGAGTTCGTCAAAGGTGGATGCCGATGTGGAGCCGGAATACTGTGGGTACAAAGGCAGGACCAGCAGTTTACGCACACCCTGCTGCATCAGCGTCTCCACCACCGAGGGTATGGAGGGGCTGCCATAGCGCATGGCAAAGGCGACCACTACGTGTTTGCCATAGCTGGCCTGAATGCGGGCTCTCAGGGCTTCGGCCTGATCAGCGGTGTGCTTGAGGAGCGGAGAACCCGAGGCTTGCCAGACCTTGGCGTAGGCCTTTGCCGAGCGGGCAGGGCGGATACGCAGAATGACCCCGTGCAGAATAATACGCCAGAGCAGGCGCGGTACTTCCACCACCCGGGGATCAGCCAGGAACTGCCCCAGGTAGCGGCGTAACGCTTTTGGTGTTGGGGCATCGGGGGTGCCAAGATTGGTAATCAGAACACCAATTTTCTCTTCCTGATCATGGCGGAAATTTTCCGTGCCTTGGTATTTCATATGACTGTCTGGTTCCGGGTGTTATGAAAGGTGCAGTGTTGTACGCAGTGTGCGTGGGAACGGACTGTTATTCAACGGTTTTCGACTGTAGCAGCGGCGGCTAACCGGGTCCATGCCTGATAGGTCGTAAGGAACACTTCACCGTTCAGGTCGCTGAGGAAGCGGCTTTTGCGCAGTCTGTCCATGACAGGGCCTTTAACCTCTGACAAGTGCAGTTTGATGCCCATGTCTGACAGTTCAGTGTTGATGGCTTCCAGGCTTTCCAGTGCGGAGGCATCGATATGGTTGACCGCCGGACACATGAGTACCACATGCCTGACTTCTTTACGTGCAGCCACGAGGGCGTTGATATGTTCTTCCAGATACCGGGAATTGGCGAAGTACAGGCTTTCGTCAACCCGAACAATTAACACCTGGGGAGAGGTCTTTACCGTGTGCCGATTAACATTGCGAAAGTGCTCAGTGCCGGGTACCAGGCCTACAATGGCGCTGTGAGGCTGGCTGGTCCGATACAGGTAGAGTGCCAGCGACAAAGCAACCCCGGCCATAATACCTTCTGTAACACCCAGCAGAAGCGTAATCACCAGCGTGGCCACCAGCGCAGCGCCGTCATGGCTTGAATAGCGCCAGTTCTGGCGGATAGCCCGGAAATCTGCCATCGACAGTACGGCGACAATGATGGTGGCCGCAAGGATGGCATTGGGCAGGTAATACATCAATGGTGTTAAAAACAGCGCCACAGCAGCGATACCAATGGCTGTGAAGGCCCCTGCGGCTGGTGTACGAGCCCCCGCATCGTCACTGATTACTGAGCGTGAGAACCCCCCAGCGACAGCAAGGCCACCGGCAAATGCGGACATCATGTTGGCAGCCCCCAGGCCAAGCAGCTCCTGATTGGCGTCTATGCGTTCCCGTTTTTTAAGTGCCAGTTTATGGGCAACGGAAACCGACTCCACGAAAATCACCAGGCTGATCAGCATGGCGGGCACAAACAGTTCCTGCAGCAGGGCAAGGGAGCTCGCCGGCAATTGCAGGGGCGGTAATCCCGCAGGAATGGTGCCCACGACCGCAATACCCTTGTCATCCAGGCTGTAGATGGCAACGATTGATGTGGCAGCGATTACTGCCATAACCGGCCCTGCCCGCCCAAGCTGCTGGGCTACCCCTTTGGGCATGCCAAGCCGCACCAGCAGGTTTGCCATATGGTTGCGGGTAAACCAAAGGAACAGCAAGGCGCTGGCCCCCAGTAGCAGGGTGGTGGCGTGGGTGCGGGGTAGCTCGCCCAGTAGCGCGGGTACCAGCTCCAGCAGGTTTTCACCGCTGATGTTGACGCCGAGCAAGTGCTTGAACTGGCTAAGGGCAATCAGCAGAGCAGAGCCAGTGATAAACCCGGAAATCACCGGGTGACTGATAAAATTTGAGGTAAAACCGAGTCTAAAGATGCCCATTACCATCAGAATCGCACCGCTCAGCAGGGCGAGACTGATAGAGGCGATGATATACCCGGCGGTTTCGGCTTCCGCCACCTGACCGACCGCGGAGGCACTCATCAGGGCGATAACGGCAACCGGTCCAACCGCCAGGGCGCTGCTGGTGCCAAACAGGGCATAACCTACCAACGGTAAAATGCTGGCATAGAGTCCGGCTTCAGCGGGCAAGCCCGCAAGCATGGCATAGGCCAGTGACTGGGGAATCACCATCACGGTGACAATGAAAGCGGCGATCAGATCCTGCCTGAACAGCTGGCGGTTATAGGTGCGCCCCCAGGTAAGCCAGGGCAGGTAGCTGATCAGCCGTTGTTTCATGATGTGTGCTTATTCCTGCCCCAGCTGTGCTTGTTGGGCCAGTCTGGGGCGCAGTGCGCCCAGATCGTAGCCGGCATTCAGGGTCCGTATCAGCACCACGTCGGCGGGCTGGCTACGTGCACTGGCCAGCGCCCACAGGACGCTGCAACGGGTGCCGGAGCGACAGAACGCCAGCAGCGGCTTTTCGGCGCGCTGCAGCTCGGGTGCAAAGCGCTCGACGTCGGTATCGGTAATGTTGCCGGACTGCACGGGCAGAAAGACCCAGGCCAGGCCGTGAGCTTTGGCTGCTGCCTCAATATCCGCCATAGGCACCTGCCCGGGTTCTTCATGGTCGGGCCGGTTCGCCATCAAGGTACGGAAGCCCATGGCTGCGGCACGGGCAACATCGTCAACGGTGATCTGCGGCGCAACATAGAAGTTGTCGTCAATCTTTCTGAACTCGGTCATGAAATGGCTCACTCCTGTAGATGGAGGCCCATCATATAAGATTGATGGGCACTTTCAGATAGCGTACACCATTGTCTTCAGCCGGGGGGAAGTGGCCAGCCCGCATATTGACCTGCACAGAGGGCAGGATGAGGCGTGGCATGTCCAGAGTGGCGTCCCGCTCAGTGCGCATTTTGACGAAATCATCCTCGCTGATGCCCTGATGCACATGGATATTTCGCTCTCTTTGCTCTCGCACCGTGGTTTCATGAACGTAAGCGTCGCGATCCGGCGCCTTGTAGTCATGGCACAGAAAAATGCGGGTGTCATCCGGCAGGGCGAGGATCTTCTGGATTGACCGGTACAGTGTGCGCGCGTCACCACCGGGAAAATCGCAACGGGCCGTGCCGTAGTCAGGCATAAACAGGGTGTCCCCGACAAATGCGGCATCGCCGATGACATAGGTCAGGCAGGCCGGTGTATGACCGGGGGTGTGCAGCACTTGCCCGCTGAGGTTGCCGATGGTAAAGGTGTCACCCTCGGCGAACAGACGGTCAAACTGGCTGCCATCCCGCGCAAACTCGGTGCCGGCATTGAACATCTTGCCGAACACATCCTGCACGACACGAATGTTGGCACCAATGCCTGTCTTGCCCCCCAGTTGTTGCTGGAGATAGGGCGCAGCAGACAGGTGGTCAGCATGCACATGGGTTTCGAGAATCCATGCGACTTCAAGCCCGTTTGCACGTACATGCTCAATAATCTGGTCGGCGCCGGTGTTGGTCGTGCGCCCGGCGGCGTAGTCCAGCTCCAGTACCGAATCTATGATGGCACAGACCTTGGACTCAGGGTCCCGCACCACATAACTGAAGGTGTTGGTTGGTTCGTCAAAAAACGCTTTTATGTCAGGTATATTGGTAGTCATGCTTTACCTCCTGCCGACTGACGGCTGCGTTCAATCACTTCAAACAGTCCCATACCGGCGACCATTGCGGCTACGAAAATAAACGCCTTGCCTTCCCCCGCGCCCAGTGCCACCAGGGCAGGGCCGGGACAAAAACCGGCGATGCCCCAGCCTGCACCGAACAGCAGGCCGCCAATCACCAGGCGTCTGTCGATATGGCGCGCCCTGGGAAGTTTCATTTCAGCGCCAAGTGCGGAGCGCTGCTGTTTGCCTGCGAGGGCAAAGGCTATAACGCCCACACCAATGGCACCCGCCATAACCAGGGCCAGTGACGGATCCCAGGCGCCCGCGATATCCAGAAAGCCCAGTACCTTTTCGGGATTGGCCATACCCGACAGGAGCAGCCCTAAGCCGAATAACACGCCTGCGAATAATGCTGAAAGGTTATATTTCATGATGGCCTCCTTAAATGGCGAGCAGGTGGCGGATAACAAATACGGTTACGAAGCCTGCAGTCATAAAACTCAGGGTGGCAACCAGGGAGCGGGGCGAGAAGCGCGACAGACCGCAGACGCCGTGACCGCTGGTACAGCCTGATCCGTAACGGGTGCCGATGCCTACCAGCAGGCCGGCGATGACAAGTGCCGGCGTGCCTGCATTCACTTCAATACTTGGCAGACTGGTAAAGGCCAGCCAGATCAGGGGCGTAACGATAATGCCCAGCAGAAAGGCCAGGCGCCAACCTACATCACCGCTGACTGGACGGAGCAGCCCGCCCAGGATGCCGCTGATACCGGCGATACGGCCGTTGAGCAGCACGAAGGCAGCAGCGGCCAGACCAATAACGGCACCACCGGCCAGAGCGGACCAGGGTGTGAAAGCCGCCCAGTCAATTGTGATCATGGTGAGTCTCCTGAATCGTTTGCACAGAAAATGTTGTAGAGCTGTTGCAGCAGGGCCAGCACCCGATCATCGGCGATACTGTAATACACCTGCTTGCCTTCCTTGCGGGGTTTGATCAGACGCTCACGTCTGAGCACGCCCAGCTGTTGCGAAAGGCTGGGTTGGCGAATACCTGTTGCCTCCTCCAGCGCGCTGACATTGAGCTCGCCCTGACTCAGCTGGCACAACAACAACAGGCGATCCTGGTTAGCCAGAGATTTGAGAAACTGGCTGGCTTCGCCAGCGGCCTGATGCATAACTTCAATGTTCATACGCGTTACCCTGCTTACGCTTAAATAAAATATATAATGATATTTTGAATAAAGGAAGAGTTATCGAGGAAAGTACGGACTCTGCGGTGGATTGCAAGGCAAAAAAAGCCCGGCACTGGTGGCCGGGCAGAGGCGTGCGAGTAGTATCCATGAAAGACTTCCAGACAAACCGGCTTCCTGACGGTTACCGGTGTCTACAGTATTGACCAAATTTTGTGCATCTCAAGTTTTCGCCAGCATTCTTTAAGTTCAATTTTGCATATGGACAGGCGGCTTATTCTCAGTTGCCTCATCCGCCGTTGTTGTGTGCATGAGATAGCGGCTTAAGGTGCTGACATGCCGTGGAATGTAGTATCATCACGCTCTAACTCGCTTGATTTGTACGAGGTAAAGAATGTCAGAGGAAAACGGGAACAAGCCGGATAACGATGGACAGCTGGCGGAGAAAATCAAGGACTCAGCGCGTCAGATCTGGTTGGCCGGGCTCGGCGCCTACACCAAGGCGGAGGAGGATGCCGGCAAGTTCTTTGACCGCCTGGTGCGTGAAGGCGAAGAGCTGGAATCAAAAACCCGTGGCATGGTAGAGCGCCACGTGAAGAATGTTGAGGGGCGGGTTGAAGAGGTCAAGGAGCAGGCCAGTGGCACCTGGAACAAACTTGAAAGCATGTTTGACCTGCGAGTGTCCGGTGCGTTGAAGCGACTTGGCATTCACCGCCGTGAAGAGATTGACGCCTTGGAGCGGCGTATTGCGGCCCTCGAAGAAGAGTTGCAGGCATTGCGCAACTCCCGCAAGTAAGGCATGCGCCGGCGCCCCTTATAGTGGGGCGCCCCTGACCCACTACAAGTAGGCCTCGCTCATGGCAACAACCTGTTGCCGCGCGGTTCCTGTCAGGTAGGGGGCCAGCAAATTCATCACCTGAAATACCCCTCGTCCCAGGTCTGTCTCATCCCGGTTGTCCAAGTGTGACAGGCTTTCAAAACTCACCCAGTAGGTCATGGTCAGGCACATCTGCTCACACAAGGCGCTGAGTTCGTGATCTGCCAGTTGCATCAGGCCCTGCCGTTGCAGGCTCTCGGCAATCACGATGAAGGCTTTTTCCTTGGCTCGCAGGATGCGGCGGAAGCGGTTCTGCAGGTTGTCGTACCGGGTAAGAATATTCACCAGATCCTGGTAGATAAAGCGGAAACGGGCGATAGCCTCGAACACCAGATGCAGGAACAGGGCCTGATCATCAAGACTGATGTCGGCCTCTTCAGGGACTGACAGCATGTCCATCAGCTCTGTTTCATAGGCGGCAAACAGCTCGTTGACGATCTCTGCCTTACTTTTGAAGTGGTAATAGAGGTTACCCGGGCTGATTTCCAGCTCATCCGATATCAACAGGGTGGTGACGTTGGGCTCCCCCACCGTGTTGAACAGCTCCAGGCTGGTGTTAAGAATCCTGTCCCGGGTTTTTATCTTCATGCAACTCGCTCAAAGGTCCAGGTCGGCCCATACCGGGGCGTGGTCAGACGGGCGCTCCATGGCACGGATGCTATAGGATACTCCGGCATTTCGGGTTTTACCGAGCAGGTCATCGCTGACCATGATCAGGTCAATACGCAGTCCGCGTCGAGGCTCCCGTTCAAAGCCTTTGCTGCGGTAGTCAAACCAGCTGAAGGTGTCCGACTCAGCCGGATGCAGGTGCCTGAAGACATCGGTCAGGCCTTTGGCCTCCAGCGCCTGCATCCAGCCGCGCTCTTCCGGCAGGAAACTGCACTTGCCCGAGCGTAACCAGCGTTTCGCATTATCCGCACCAATACCAATATCCTCGTCACGGGGGGAGATATTCATATCACCCATGACGACTACAGCTTGCCCGGCTGTTACCTCGGTGTCCAGATAGCGCATCAGGTCGGCGTAGAATTTTTCCTTGGCCGGAAACTTGGTGGGATGATCCCTGGATTCGCCCTGGGGAAAATAACCGTTAATGACCACCAACGGTTCGCCGTCGACGACAAAGCGTGCGGCGATAAAGCGCCGCTGCGCTTCCTCATCATCCCAAGGGTAACCTTTCTGCACGGCAACAGGCTCTTCACGGGAAAGCAAGGCAACCCCATAGTGGGTTTTCTGGCCATGAAAATGCACATGATAGCCCATGGCACGGATTTCAGCTTCGGGGAACTCGGCGTCGGTGACCTTGGTTTCCTGCAGGCCAATGATATCGGGTTGCAGCTCATCGATGACTGCTTGTAGCTGGTGCAGGCGGGTACGGACGCTGTTGACGTTGAAGGAGACAAAAATCATGGGCACTGATCCGGTGGTTAGAACGGGCAGTGCCAGAGTTTAACACAGGGACCGGGCCGGGCAGCCCTTAATCGCAGCCCGGTGCCGCCTGATCGATCCGGTAGCGAATGTGGGCGGTGAAATTCTCATCGTTGTTCATCCGCACATTGGTCAAGCCAACGTAGTCTGTCAGAAAGCCCTGCTCGTCATAACCCAGCAGTATCGGGTCAACAAACCAGCGACTGAGCAGTCCGGATGCACGTATCTGTACGGTCAGTGGTGCGTCCACCCTGCGGTCCTGGACTGGCTCTGCAATAAATGCATAGTGTGCGCCTCGGGTCGGTGCCAGAAAACGGAGCCGCAGACTGTCGCCCCGCGCAAGGGCCTGATAGTTGTCGCGGATATACTGATCAAACCCGGCGTCAACGACCACCCGCTGATCAATATCCACCCGAAACCGTTCACTGCGACCTTCCGGTGATTGCCACTCTATAGCCAAACGGCGATCCTCTCTATTTTGCACGGAAAGGCGCTCATCGAACCTGGGCTGCTCAAAGATAAAGGAAGGACGGCTGGTGGCCAGATCGTAGGTCAGTTCCTTGCTGGCAAAGGCTTCTGCGGTGCCTGGGTCTTTATAGCTGACACTGTGTTGGGTGGGGTGCCAGCGGTTGCCTCTGCACTCTCCGATGACCTGATGATGCTCTTCGTACAAAGGTGTGCCGGTGAGGCTTTCGGCAATGCCTGTAAAGGTAATTTTCATGGTTGCTCCCGCACTGGTCGTCGTAAGGGAAATCGCGAGAACAAGGCTGTACATCAGGTACTTCATGGGGCCACCGCTAAGGTAGGGAAGAAACGCTTGCGAAGACCCAGTAGCAGCGGGAATAGCACCAGCCAACCCATGGCCAGGGCGGGCAGACTAACGCTGAGGTCAGGCAAGGCCACTGCGCCAAGCTTGCTGGCGCTCCAGTAGGCAAACGGACCTGCCAGCGGTGCCAGCGCCCAGGGCAGCCAGCGAGACTGACCGAGCCAGGCCATCGAGTGGCTCAAGGTGGTCATGAACAGCGCCCATATGGCCACCAGCCAGAACGGGGTCCATTGCACCTGGCTGGCGGGGTCCTGCATGACCCCCACCTGAAACCACAGGCCGTCGAGCAGGGTGCCCAGCAGCGTTCCCATCAGGATAAAATTAAACTCCTCCCTCGGGCGCTTGCTCAGCGTGCATAAATGGGCAAGCACAATACCAAAACCAATAAATGCCGTGGCAATACCGGGAAACAGCACACATAGGAACCAACCGGTCTGGAACATCACCAGGTTGGCCAGGTTGCGGCGAGTTCCTGCGTCCATTACAGCACCATCAGATTTGCGCGCTTGTTGCCGGGTTTGGCCAGCACGAGCTGGGAAACACCAATGGCCCGTTCGCTGAAGCCGGCTTCGCAATAACAGAAGTAGAAATCCCACAGGCGCCGGAACGCGAGGTCATAGCCGAGCCCCTCAAGCTGCTCTGTGGCGGCCATGAAGCGTTCGCGCCAGTCGTGGAGCGTTCTGGCGTAATGGAAGCCAAAGTCTTCACTGTGGGCGAGGGTCAGGTCAGAGCCACGGCGAACAGAGCCCAGAATGGCGCCGAAGGAGGGGATAAAACTGCCAGGAAAGATAAAGCGCTGGATAAAATCAACGTTCTTGAGTGCGCGATCATAGCGCTGTTCAGGCATGGTGATGGCTTGGACCAGGGCCAGTCCATCAGGCTTGAGCAGGTTGCTGATTTGCTGCAGGTAGCTGTCCAGATACTGGGGGCCAACGGCCTCAATCATCTCGATGGATACCAGCTTATCGTAGGTGCCTTTCAGATCCCGATAGTCATCGAACAACAAGGTGATGCGATCGCTCAGACCTTCGGCGTCAACCCGCTGGCGCGCCATTTCCAGCTGCTCGCGGGAAATGGTCGTGGTAGTAACGTGACAACCGTAATGTTTTGCTGCGTGGATGGCAAAGCCGCCCCAACCAGTGCCGATTTCGATGACCTGGTCACCCGGCTTGAGGTCAAGCTTCTTGCATATCCGGTCCAACTTATAGACAGCGGCCTCTTCCAGACTGGCATCCGGGTGGGGATAAACAGCGGAGGAATACATCATGGTGGGGTCGAGAAAGGTCTCGAACAGGTCGTTGCCCAGGTCATAGTGGGCAGAGATGTTTTTTCGGGAACCCTCTTTGCTGTTTCGATTCATCCAGTGCAACATTCGCAAGGCTGGTTTAGTCACCCAGGCAAAGCGATCCTCAAAGTCATTCATGCGATCTACGTTGCGAGTGAAGAAACGCAACAACGCGGTCAGATCCGGCGTCGACCAGTCCCCGGCAACGTAGGATTCTGCTGCACCCACACTGCCGCCTGTGAGCAGGTCGCGCCAGGCGCTGGCATGGTGAATATGCAGTGCTGCGGCCGGATGACGTTCGTCACCATCACCAAAAATCTGATCGGGTTGGCCCGGCTCAACAACCTTCAGCACGCCAGCACCAAGCAGGCTGAGCTGTTTGCATACCAGACGTCTTGCCCAGTCACTGGTCACGCTGGTGCTGTTCTGGCTGGTGGATAATGAAGTGTTCACGTTCTCCATGAGCTAACCCGTCCGCTTGTTGGTTGTGACATATCAACTCGAAGGCCCTGATCATCCCGCCCGTTGGCTGCTGCCACCAGAGGCTCGAGTTTGTCGGGATGCGTGTAAAATACGGCGCCTTTGAGTTTCAGTTTCAGCGCGTGCCAGTAAATTCCGCCGATCACTTTGAAGCTTTCTAGCGGAAACTGCCGCAGGCTTTGATGCAACGTTGTACGTTCAAGTGGGGTTCTTTGGACCATCAAAGTGGCATCAAAAACCTTGCTTTCCTGATCCCTTACGTTCATGTGAATGCGTATTTCAGGACCTTTGAAACTGAACAGCCACTGGTACTGCTGATCCATGGGGTTAAAGGGGGAGACATGAAAGCGCTTGCTGAAGGCAAAGCGCAGGCTCTGCCAGCCCTGAGCACTGGTAAATGGCACGGCGTCATCCATGCAGTAGACGTGGCGTTCCTTCCACGGCGTATTGGTGATCTGGGCGAGTATCACTTTGGGCAGGGCGCCGTCAGCAGGTGAATGGCCGTGGGCGTAGCAGAAATAGAAACTGACGGGGTTGAACACGTACCCAAGGTAACGGGGGTGAGTAATCAACTGGATGGCGCCGTCGGGGCGCCAGCCCGTGGCGCGTTCCGCCTGGTCCCGCACAGCTTCCTTCAGGCAGGGCGTCTCAGGGGCCAGATAGTCTGCCCGTTTCAATGACATCCAGTTGAAGGACTCCAGGGATACCCAACGGCTGATCTCAGGCAACTGGAACCAATCGTCCAGTTCAAGAGCGAGCATGCCCGTGTGGTAACTGAACTGATGCCCAACCGGGCTCATGCGCCGGTGGCGTACCTCCCCTGTCAGCCAGTGGCTGTTCGCAAGCCGGTCCGGGCCCATGGTCACAGGCTCACACCAAAATCGTTCAGCACCCTTACTGCACTGCGAACGCCATCCTCATGGAACCCGTTGAACCAATAGGCGCCACAATAGTGGGTACGGTTCTTGTTTCCGATTTCGTTGTAGCGACCCTGTGCCGCAACGGCCTCCATGCTGAATACCGGGTGTGCGTACTGGTAGCGATGGATTACCTTGCTCGGGTCTATGTCCTTGCTGCGGTTGAGGGTCACGCAGAAAACCTCTTCAGAGTCATGGAAGTTCTGAAGAATGTTCATGTTGTATGTTACTGAGACTGCATCGTTGCTGTGTTTTGGAATATGGTAGTTCCAGGCCGCCCAGGCCCGTTTTTCAGTCGGCAGCATGGCTGTGTCGGTATGCAGCACCACGTCATTGTCCTGATAGGGAATGGCGCCAAGTACCGCTTCCTCTGCTGGAGTGGGTTCATTCAGCATGGCCAACGCCTGGTCGCTATGACAGGCAAAGACGACCTGATCGAAATATTCCTCGCGGCCGTTAACTTCCACCACTACACGATCAGCTTCACGACGTACTTTGTGAACCGGGCTATTGAGGTGAACGCAGCCACCGATGCGTTCCATCATGCGGTCCACATAGCGTGCAGAACCACCGGAGATGACGCGCCAGGTAGGGCGGTCATCCACGGAGAGCATGCCGTGGTTATTAAAAAACTGCAGGAAAAACCGGATAGGAAACTGCTCCAGCACAATCTCGGGTGCAGACCAGATGGCCGAGCCCATGGGCACAATGTAGTGGTCTCGAAAATAGCGTGAGAATCCGTGGCGGTTCAGATAGCTGCCCAGAGTCTCCTCATCTGAAACTTTACCCTCCTCGAGGTCAGCCCGCGTCTGTTTGTTGAAGCGCAGTATTTCCAGAATCATACGCACAAACGAGGGATTCAGCAGATTGCGGCGTTGCGCGAACAATGCATTCAGATTGGTGCCGTTATACTCCAGGCCATTGGCGCCGGATTGGACGCTGAAGCTCATGCTGCTGACCTCTGACGGTACCCGCAGCTTTTCCATCAACTTGATAAAATTGGGGTAAGTCCAGTCGTTAAACACGATAAAACCGGTATTGATGTGCCAGGTCCGCCCGCCAGACTCAACCGCCTCAGTGTTGGTATGGCCACCGGCATAACCGGCTGCCTCAAACAGCTGAATGTCATGATGTGGTGCGAGCATCCAGGCCACCGTCAGGCCTGAAACACCGCCGCCCACGATTGCAATACGTTGCCTTTGACTCATTAACGGGATTCCTGTTGATTACGTGACATACGGGCGGCAATGGCGTCAATCCAGCGCTGGGGCAGGGCGCCAAGAAGTTTCAGCGTCCAGGTAAAGCGTCGGGGGAAGTGTATTTCCTTGCGGCCTTTTTCAAGCCCTCGCACAATACGTTTTGCCGCCTCCTCAGCGCTGATAATGAATGGCATGGGAAAGTCGTTACGATCGGTCAGGGGTGTCTTTACAAAACCTGGTGAGACAACAGTAACCCCAATGCCTTCTGCGGCCAGGTCCGCGCGCAGGGAGTGGGCAAAATAGGTGAGCGCTGCCTTGGAGGCGCCGTAACCTTCAGCTCGACCAAATGGAAACCACCAGGCGGACGAGCTGACAATCACCAACTCCGCGGGTAAGCCTTGCTTTCGGGCGGCTCGCAGGGCAGGCAGCACGGCCGCCACACTGCGCACCGTGCCGCCAAAGTTGGTGTGCATATTGCGCTCAACGATGCTGGCGTCAAATTGGTCGACGTCAACGTATTCGCAGGTGCCCGCATTCAATATGGCCATTTGCAGCGGGCCATGCTGGTCCCACAATGTCTGGGCATCAGCCATGGATGCCGGGTTCGTCGTATCGGTGACCGCCGCCCAGGTGGTGGCGGGCGCGCGTTCAACGATGGGGCGCAGCGTATCTGCATTGCGCCCGCTGACAATCAGTCGATGACCGCGGTCCTGAAGTGCATGGGCCAGGGCTAGACCGATACCGGAACTGGCCCCGGTAAGCCACAGTGTTTGCGGGCTGTTCATCATGCTGCGTGTCTCCGCAGCCATTTGACCGCTGTGCCCAGAACTGGCAGGTTTTCATACAACAACTGACCGGCGTCAAAGTAGTCCCGGTGCCGGATTACCCGGCCCTGCTCGAACTGCAGGTAGCTGATGCCGTCCACGCGGATTTTCGCGCCCCGTTTGATACGCTTGTGCTGCAAATGCATCGTCCACGTCAGGCTGGCCTGTTGGCCGGCGACGACCTCATGTTCGAACTCAAAGCTGCAGGCGAGCACATTGCCGTATGCACCAGCCAGGTAGGTTTGCAGGGAAGTCAAGCCATGTACCGTGGTGAACGGATCAGTAAACATGACTTGCTCGGCGTAGACATTACCAAGATCGCCCGCGTTGTGTGCCGACATACCGTTGAACAAATCCTTGAATCTGGCCAGACACAATGTCACTTCATTCATAACGCATACCCTTTCTCGCTGCATCCCGTTGGCGTGCTTCCTCCTTGATATGGGCGGGAAGCGGATTCAGATCATAAATGATGCCTATTTTTTCCATCATCCAGAGCAGGTACCAGGTTATGTCGATTTCGTACCAGCGGAACCCCTGGCGTGCCGACTGGGGCCAGCGGTGATGATTGTTGTGCCAGCCTTCACCGAGGGTAACGAGTGCCAGC
Source organism: Marinobacter sp. (assembly GCA_022565395.1). Classification (GTDB taxonomy): domain Bacteria; phylum Pseudomonadota; class Gammaproteobacteria; order Pseudomonadales; family Oleiphilaceae; genus JAIUMV01. The sequence continues at coordinate 130,776 of JAIUMV010000010.1, read as the reverse complement.
AGGAAATTGTTACGGCTGTCGTCGCTGGTTTCGAAGCGCCGCTTGCCCCACACATGGGCGATGGAATTGATGGAAACCGTGGCATGAAACAGGGCAACGGTTGAGATGAAGAATCCCCACACCAGCAATTGCAAGCCTGTCACGCCGAGGCCGGGTGCCCAGAGTGCCAACGCCTCGCCCAGCAGAAAGATCAATACTGCGGCGGCAGCAGGCACCAGTGCGTCAAAACGGTTGATGAAGCGGAGTTCCGGAAACTTCATCCAGTCCCGGACCCGTTTCTCGTTCATTGCGAAGCCGGCATCGCAGGTGAACCAGCCCACATGGGACCACCAGAAGCCACCATGATGGGGAGAGTGCAGGTCTTGCGGATCATCTGAGTGCTGGTGGTGATGGCGGTGGTGAGCCGCCCACCAGAGCGGCCCCCGTTGTGCAGCGCTGGCCCCCAGCACGGCAAACACGAACTGCCAGATACGGTTGGTCTTAAAGGTCTTGTGAGAGAAATAGCGGTGGTAGAAGCCGGTAATGGCAAACATGCGCAGAAAAAAGAAACCTGCAGCAAACACCAGCGCAAAGGTACTGACGCCCGTAAAGAACGCCAGCAGACATGCAAGGTGTAGAAGGATAAAAGGTATCACTCGGACCACATTAAACTGGCGTGATGTGGTATCCAGGTGATCCGAATACGCATTGGAATCGAACCATCGCAGAATACTGTGTAGCAAATGTTGCGCACGGGACATACGGGTTAAACCTTTATTTTACTTCGTCTATCGGACAGGCTTTCATGAATGCTGCGTACCGGTATACGCTGAAACCTTGGTAATTGGATGCACAGGGAACCATGAAAAGTTCGCAAGAAAACCACAATCACATACGTCGCGTCGCTGTTATCGGTTCAGGAGTCGCGGGCTTGACGGCAGCCATCTTATTGAACGCAGCAGGTACTAGTGTACAGGTGTTCGAAAAAAGCCGCGGGCCGGGCGGGAGACTGGCCTCAAAACGCACCAGCGAGGGTGGCGTTGACATCGGTGCCCAGTACTTCACCGTTCGCGATCAGGGTTTCCGGGCGTTGCTGGACCAGTATGCGCCAGATAGCTTTCAACCGTGGCAGGCTAATCTCGTTCTGGAGCGGCCTGCGGGCCAGTTGCAGCCCTTTGCCGAAGACGCTCGGTATGTTGGGGTGCCACGAATGACTGCGGTATCAAGAACATTGTCAGAACAGCTTAGTATTGATTATGAAACACGTGTCGCTAAATTGTCGAAACCAGACGGCACGGGCCGCTGGTCACTGGAGGATACCGAAGGCACGCAGTATGGCCCCTTCGATCTGGTGATAGTCACCGCGCCGCCGGTACAGACCCGCGATCTGCTTGCAAACAGTGGCCTGGATGCCCTGAACAATGAACAGGTGCTAGCCGCTGCGGTGATGTTGCCCTGCTGGGCGGTAGGTATTCGCTTGTCAGCACCTCTGGCTGTGAATTTTGACGGTTTGCAGCCGGCAGCGGGGCCGCTGGGCTGGCTGGCGCGGGACAGCAGTAAGCCCGGGCGGAAGGCTGCGAGTGAGTGGTGGATGCTACATGCAACGCCCGAGTGGTCTGCAGCACATCAGGACGCAGCGCCTGAAACGGTTCAGCGTGTGCTTGTTGACGCCTTCAGGGCACAAAACGCTGTGCCGGATGAGGTGTCGGTTACTGAGACAGTGGTTCATCGCTGGCTCTATGCCCGCAGTGCTGACACCGAAGCCGGCCCGGGGCACCTCTGGTTTGCTGAAGAAGGGATTGCCGTGGCAGGGGACTGGCTGGCGGGAGGCCGCGTTGAGGGCGCTTATTTGTCAGCAGCCGGGCTGATTCAGCAGTGGCGTGAACACGGTGTGATAGCTGCGCCTTAACGCTGGCGCAGTATCTCGGGGCGATGGTAAAAGTGGGTAATGGTACCGTCGCCGAACTTGGTAAAGAACGCGCTGATATCGGTGATGCGTCTGAGTGTCCGGGCCCGGGTTATGGGGTCCCGGACCAGCACCTTGATACCATTGAAATCCTGGCTGATTTTTGAAAACCGTGCGCGCATGGTGCAGGTGACGACATCCTCACGATTCAGGCCCAGGGCGGTGGCGAGGTAGTGACAGTGCTGTTCAATGTCCGCACCAGCCAGGTTTTCCCGGGTGTCGAGGTGATCCAGCTTTATCCGGTCTACAATGCAGCGGGAGTAACTGTTCGGGTTGCGTCTGGCATGGCGGCGGAAGGCTTCCCAGAAAAATGCATCCGTAAGGTCGGCGAAGTGAGCCATTTCACTCAGGCAAGTGTCGACCCAGTCAAAGGTCTCCGTATCCTCAAGTACTTCATTGATGGCCTCCCGCAGGAGCCAATCAAATCCCAGTGCTGTTTTATGGGCATAGACCTTGCGGTACATCTGATGGCGGCTGTAAACGAAGTCTTCCAACGCCCCCAGGCCTTTATGGGTGATGGCGAGTCCCAGCCACGGCTCTTGGGTAGCCCAGCCAAAACGCAGGTTGCTCAGCAGGTGATCCAGATTGAACCCACCGATGGTCACGGAGGAGTGAAATCCATCTCTGAGCATATAGTCGGCGCGGTCGGCATCGATTTCGCCGGACACAATGGATGACAGCAGATTCATCACCAGCCGCGGTACTGATGCTGAGTCAAGGGCGCCGCGGGTAGCGTCTTCACCGGCGATAAAGGCCCAGAAAGCGCGGGCATGCTGGCAAAAGGTATCACTGGGTGTGACTTGCGTGGTTTCCATGATCCCCAGTACATCTTCAGGATGGATGCCGGCAGTTTCTGTAAGCTGAACGGATGCCAGTATGTCCCAGGCCACTCTGACGGAATAGTGTTCGTGCTCCAGCTCCTCGGGTGGCGAGGGGTACAGGTGGCTGATGTCAATATCGCGCCAGAGTTCATGGAAGCGGCCCGGCCGTGCCATCAGGTTCTGTATTTTACGGGCCTGGGTGAACTGGTGGGAGAAACTGCTGTGGCCGCTGTCATGCAACAGGCAGGCGAGCCGGATAGTCTTGGCCAGATAGTCCAGCGCATCCAGCTGTTGCAACGTCAGGGTCGCGTTTTCGCTAAGCTCACGTTCCCGCAGATAGGCGTCGATCATCGCCCGGAACATGCGTCCACCCACATGCATAACCCCAATACTGTGCAGGAAACGGGAGTGGGTGGCGCCTGGGAACACCAGGCTGAGTATGTCATTCTGGCAAATGTTGCGCAGCCGCTGGAATAGCGGGTGGTCGACTACGCGGATTTCGTGTCGATAGAGAGGGATGCCGCCATGCACCGGGTCCATAACCAGTTTGTCATGGGCCCCCAGCAAGTCGTTAATGGCGCTTCGCATCGAAATACCCCCTATAAATTGCATAAAACCTTGTTATATCACAGGGGCATGCCAGAATAGTGCTAACGCACCCCATGAAAGGTCAAAAGATTTTCTATGACAACGCGCACCGAGCGCATCCTGATCATTGATCCCGATAATAGTGCCAGAAAAGAGCTGGATAACCACTTGGCCGCCAAGGGATTCTATGTTCGCGGTTATACTGACCTTGCCTCCGCCAAAGAGCTGTTCGGCGACCGCCCACCCGATGCCATTTTTGCTGACTTATCGCCTCATGCTTTACGTGAACTGACCACAAGGTTGCAGGGGCAGGAATTCTATATTCCCGTTATTGCCTGGGCAAAGGTCAGCACCGCTACCGATGTGATCGCCCTGCTGCGTGCCGGCGCCGTGGATGTGGCCCTTAAACCGCTGACGGACATCAGCGCTCTGGAAGATGTGCTCAACAAGTTGTTTGATCGGGTACGGGTTAACCGCCTGAATCAGATGTATCGTCTGGAGCTTGAAGAAGCCAACCGTGATCTTCGCGCCGGTATTTCCGAGCTGCGGGCGGATCAGCGCGCGGGTCGGCAGGTGCAACTGAAAATGCTGCCAGAGCACGCGCGGGAGGCCAATGGCCTGTGGCTTGACCATATGATCAAGCCCTCCCTGTATCTGAGCGGTGACTTCCTTGATCACATCAAGCTGGACGATGACCGGGTGCTCTTTTATATAGCGGATGTGTCCGGCCACGGTGCCAGCTCTGCCTTCGTAACGGTGTTGTTAAAAAATCTGACTAACCGCCTGCAACGCAATCTGCGCCGACGCTCAAGTGACGATATTCTGTACCCGGAAAAGTTCCTGCAGCGGATCAACGCCGAGTTGCTGGATACCGGTCTGGGCAAACATGTTACTGTCTTCGTCGGAATTATTACGATATCTGAGCGAAAATTAACCTATGCCGTGGGGGCCCACTTCCCCATGCCTATACTATGCTTTGAAGGTGGAGACACCGCGTTTCTGGAAGGCAGCGGGCTGCCGGTAGGGCTGTTTGAGAACCCGGAATGGGAAATCTATGAGGTGTCGCTGGACAAGCCCTTCCATATTCTGGCGTTTTCCGACGGCATTCTGGAGGTTATTCCGGCCAAGGGCCTTGATGAAAAGGAACAAAGACTACTTGAACTCGTCTCGGGAGGTCGTCACACTATCGCATCCTTAAGCGAGGCGCTGAATCTCTCCGAGATTACAGAGCTGCCGGATGATATCGCTATTGTGTCTGTAACCGACGTCGTATTGACTTAGTGGCGTGTTGAAGATGGCTAGCTACAAAATTCTGCAGGCAGAGCAACAGGGTATCTATATCCTCAAATTTGTGGGTGAGATCCGCCTGAACCTTTGCTCCACGTTGGACAATCTGGTGGAGACAATCACCTCCGATCCAGCCTTCAAAACCGTGGTAGTTGACCTCACCGAGACAGATATTGTCGACAGTACGACCCTTGGTCTGCTGGCCAAAATAGCCCTGGCCGCGGAAAAGCGGAGCCATTTTCTTCCCACACTGATCTCCACCAACCCTGACGTTACCCGTATCGTGTCCTCCATGGGCTTTGACAAGATTTTTATCATTGTCAAAGAGCCGGCAAGCCGCATTGAAGAGTTGGAAGAAATTCCGGTGCTAAGAGCCAGCGAGCAGGAGGTAAGGGACCAGGTGCTGGATGCCCATCGCGTGCTGATGGGTATGAACAGCCGCAACCGTGAAGAGTTCAAGAACCTGGTCAAAGCCCTCGAGTGTGAAGATCCGAGCTAATAGCCGGTAACACAGTCGTAGCGTCTGCCTGGCACGTCCAGAGCAGGCCGCCAGGGGATTGCGGCAGTTAGTACGACACGCTATGTATCACGCCAGGACCTGCAACAGCTAACGGATTTCCTATGCAAAAAAACAACGCAACCGATGTACCGCAAAAACCCGCCACGGGTCGCCACGTTGCGGTGCTTGGCGGTGGCAGTTTCGGTACCGCCATGGCGAAAGTGCTGGGCGAGAACGGCCACGTGGTGCACTTCTGGATGCGCGACCCTGCCCAGGCCAGTGAAGTCACCAACAAACGGTCCAACGCTCGTTACATGCCCGGGATCAGCCTGAGCGGCGATATCCGCGCTACCACCGACCTGCCTGCATGTCTTGAAGAGGCGGAAGTGGTGTTCGTCGCCATTCCCAGCAAGGCGTTCCGTAGTGTCATTCGGGAGAATGCCAGATATTTTCAGGCCGGTCAGATCGTCGTGAGTCTCACCAAGGGTATTGAGCGCGATGGCTTCAAACTGATGAGCGAAATCCTGCAGGAGGAAATACCCCGCTGCAAGATTGGCGTGCTGAGCGGGCCCAACCTTGCCCTTGAAATCGCCAACCGGGATCTCACCGCAACGGTTATAGCTGCCAAGGACCCTGAGGTTCGCCGCACGGTGCAGGAACTGCTGGGCTGTGAGTATTTCCGGGTATACGCCAATGTTGATGTCTACGGTGTTGAACTGGCCGGTGCACTGAAAAACATCTACGCCATCGTGGCCGGCCTTGGCGCAGCCCTGGATCTGGGCGAGAACGCGGAAGCCATGCTGATCACCCGCGGGCTTGCTGAAATGAGCCGTTTTGCGGTCAGTATGGGAGCCAATCCTATGACCTTCCTGGGCTTGGCGGGTGTAGGGGACTTGGTGGTAACCTGTACGTCATCAAAAAGCCGTAACTATCGCATTGGCTATGCGGTGGGCAAGGGGGCTAAGCTGGAAGACGCGGTAGCCGAGCTTGGTCAGGTGGCGGAGGGGATTTATACCCTGCTGCTGGTCAAGGAAAAGGCTGACGAGATCGGAATCTACATGCCGTTGGTCAAGGGGTTGCATGAGATTCTTTACGGCAGCTCGTCCATCAAGGCGGTTATCAGCAGTCTGATGATGTCCGTCCAGAATTCCGATGTGGAATTCATTTTGCCCCGAACTGTCGTCTGATGGTTAAGGCAAAGGTGTCCGGGTAGCGGAGGTGGTATGCAGCTGATTATCATGCGTCACGGTGAAGCGGGCATGAATGCCAACGATTTTGACCGTGAACTGACGGAGCGTGGACGACTGGCCTCCGCCAAGGTTGCTCGCGATATTGCCGCCTCCCCCTGGCGGCCGAAGCTGATCTGGAGCAGCCCCCTGGTCCGTGCCCGGCAAACTGCAGCCATCGTGTCCGAAGTGCTTAATTGCCCGGTTGTGCTCAAGGATCACATTACACCGGATGATGACCCGGGCGATTGTTTGAACCTGTTACTGGACGCCCAGGTTGATCGGTTGATGATTGTGTCTCACATGCCGCTGGTGGGCGCTCTGTCCACCCTGCTGGTGGACGGCCACCGCCGTGGGCTGCCGTTCATGACCAGTGAAGCCGTTATGCTCGACCTGCCCATTGCGGGCCCCGGATGCGCCGATCTGAAAGGCCAGTTTCTGCCGTAACCTATTCTCCGCAGGAGTCTTCCTGACCATGTTTCCTATTGATTACATCGAACCGGTGTTCCGTCCGCCCAGTGAAGCCCGTTCCCTGATTTTGCCGCTGACCAACGGATGCTCCTGGAACAAGTGTACCTACTGTGAAATGTACACCCAGCCCCAGAAGAAGTTCCGTGCCCGCAAAACTGAAGATATAAAGGCGGATATTGAGCGTGCCAGCCAGTCCCTTGGCGGCGTGCGCCGGGTCTTTCTCGCAGATGGCGATGCCATGGTACTGCCCGCTCACCGGCTGCTTGAGGTGCTGGGGTGGTTGCGGGAAGCCTTTCCTCACCTGGAACGTATTTCCAGCTATTGCCTACCGCGAAACCTGGCCCGCAAAACCGTTGCCGAACTGACGGCGTTGCGGGAGGCGGGGCTTGAATTGATGTATGTCGGTATGGAGTCTGGTGATGATGAGGTGCTACGCCGAATCAACAAAGGTGAAACCTATGAGTCCACCCGTTCAGCGCTGGAGAAAATCCATGCCGCAGGCATGACCAGTTCCGTCATGGTGCTGAATGGCCTCGGTGGTGAACTGTTAAGTGAGCAGCATGCACTCAACACGGCCAGGTTGTGTAATGACACCCAGCCCCATTACCTGTCCACTCTGGTGGTCAGCTTCCCCATGGGGGACCAGCGCTTTCGGGAAGGTTTTGGAGAGGGCTTTGTGCCTTTGGGGCAGCAGGGGTTGTTTGAAGAAATACGTCTGCTGATTGCCCATCTTGAACTGACCTCAACGGTGTTTCGCAGTGATCACGCCTCCAACTACCTGGTGCTGAAGGGGCAGTTGCCTGAAGACAAGCCTCGCTTGTTAAGGGAGCTGGACCTTGCCATCAATCAACCCGGCGCGGTGCCCCTGCGCCAGGAATGGCAGCGTGGGCTTTGAGGAGTGGGATTGATGAATGAAAATCCTGACGAGCTGGCCGGGCGTATTGAGTCGTTGATGGACGATGCAAGCGGGTTGCCTCCCATCGAGAACTGGCACCCGGACTACTCCGGCGACATTGATATCCGCATCGCGCGGGATGGCCAATGGTATTACCTGGGGGAGTCCATGGCCCGGGAGGCTTTGGTGCGTCTTTTCGCAAGCATTTTGCGCCGTGAAGATGACCAGTGCTATTACCTGATTACGCCGGTTGAGAAATGGCGTATTCAGGTCGATGACCTCCCGTTTGTGGCTCACAGCCTGGAACGCGTGGATGAGGGTGCGGGCCAGCAACTCTACCTGACCACCAGTATTGGCGAGCGGCTGGCCATATCCAGGGCCCATCCGTTACAGGTGGAGCACTGTCCGAATACGGCCGAGCCAAGGCCCTGGGTGTATGTCCGTCGCGGCCTTGAAGCGAAGATTCTGACCAGCGCCTTTTACGATTTGGCAGCGATTGCTGAGCCTCAGGGCGAAACCGGGCAGTACGGCGTCTGGAGTCAGGGTGAATTCTTTGTGCTGGGGCAGGGCGCATAAGTCAGCCTCCTGGCTATCGTAACCGCAGAAAGCGCAGAACTGCCGCCCCTTAATGTCTCAAAGCCATGGGCGAGGGGTTTTGCTGCCCGCCTTCCCTTGTTAGACTGTTCATGTAGCCTGACCGGAGTATTTACCTTTAACACGGGCGTAAGTCGGTTGGGCTGGACGCTACTTGTTAATGAGCCCGGCTCGATAACGAGATCCGGTGGTCGTCAGTCCCTCTGTGCAGCCTGACTGTGCACGCAAACTTTCGATTGCCTCTGTTTATTCATTACAGTCAGTATGACCAGCAAGGAGATCACATGGCTCAACCGCGCGTTGTCACCATTCATTACACCCTGACCAATGATCAGGGCGAGCAACTTGACTCTTCCCGCGTGGAAGGTCGAGAGCCTCTGTCTTACCTCGAAGGTGCGCACAACATCATCAGCGGCCTGGAAAGCGCTCTGGCAGAAAAGGCGACTGGTGACCAGCTCACAGTATCCATTGAGCCCGCAGAAGCTTACGGTGAAAAGAATGACGAGCTGATCCAGCCTGTTCCCCGTTCTGCCTTTGAAGGCGTTGACGTTATCGAGCCGGGCATGCAGTTCCAGGCCCAGACGCCCGGCGGCCCCCAGATTGTGCGCGTTGTTGAAGTGACTGAAGAGACTGTCACTATCGATGCCAACCACCCCCTGGCCGGTGAAAAGCTGCACTTTGATGTGGAAGTTATCTCCGTTCGCGAGCCGAGCGAAGAAGAAGTGGAGCATGGCCACGTTCACTAAGTGAATCTGGCACAGACCACAAAAAAAGCTGCCCGAGGGCAGCTTTTTTTGTCTGTGCCCGAACTTACATGTTCGGGTAGTTGGGGCCACCGCCGCCTTCCGGCGTTACCCAGGTGATGTTCTGGGCGGGGTCCTTGATGTCACAGGTCTTACAGTGGACACAGTTCTGCGCATTGATCTGGAAGCGATTACCGCTGCCGTCATCCGCCGCAACAACCTCGTAGACGCCTGCCGGGCAGTAGCGCTGGGCGGGCTCGTCATATTTCGGCAGATTGTCCTTCAGAGGAATATCCGGGTTAGTCAGGCGCAGGTGAACCGGCTGATCTTCCTCGTGATTGGTGTTGGAGATAAACACCGAGGTCAGGCGATCAAAGGTCAGCTTGTTGTCCGGCTTGGGATAGGTGATCTTCTTGCACTCAGACGCTGGCTTCAGTGTGGCATGGTCAGGCGTGGTGTCGTGCAGCGTGAAGGGCAGGCTGCGACGCAGGATGTTCTGCTCCAGGAATGCAATACCGCCGCCGATGATGTTGCCAAACTTGTGCATGGCCGGGCCGAAGTTGCGCTCGTCAAACAGCTCTTTGTACAACCAGCTGTCCTTGAAACGGTCAGCGAAGCTGGTGATCTCTTCACCGGTCTTGCCTTCCTTCAGGGCTTCAAATACGGCTTCAGCACCAAGCAAGCCGGACTTCATGGCGGTGTGGGAGCCTTTGATCTTGGAGGAGTGCAGTGTGCCGGCATCGCAACCCAGCAGCAGGCCGCCCGGGAAGCTCATCTTCGGCAGGGCATTGAAACCACCTTTGGAGATGGCACGTGCACCGTAGGCCACCCGCTTGCCACCTTCCAGATACTTTTTCACTTCCGGGTGATGCTTGAGACGCTGAAACTCTTCAAACGGGCTCAGGTGGGGGTTGCTGTATGACAGGTCTGTGATCAGGCCGACATACACCTGACCGCCTTCCAGATGATAAAGGAAGGAGCCACCTGTGGAGCCGCTTTCGTTCAGCGGCCAGCCGGTGGTGTGTACAACCAGGCCGGGCTCGTGCTTGGCGGGATCAATGTCCCACAGCTCTTTGATGCCGATGCCGTAATGCTGGGGATCTTTGCCTTCATCCAGCTTGTACTGACTGATCAGTTGCTTACCCAGGTGACCGCGACAGCCCTCGGTGAACAGAGTGTACTTGGCGCGCAGTTCCATGCCTGGCATGTAACTGTCTTTCTGGCTGCCGTCACGGGCTACGCCCATGTCACCGGTAATGATACCTTTGACCTGGCCGTCTTCGATGATCATCTCGGCAGCGGCAAAGCCGGGGTAGACCTCCACGCCCAGGCCTTCAGCCTGTTCGCCCAGCCAGCGGCACAGGTTGCCAAGGCTGATAATGTAGTTGCCGTGATTGTGCATGTTGCGCGGTACAAAGGCGTTGGGCACCTTGAAGGCGGAGGATTCGCTGCGCAGCAGGAAAATGTCGTCACGGGTGACCGGCGTATTCAGCGGTGCGCCCAGTTCCTTCCAGTTCGGGAACAGTTCATTGAGGGCGGTGGGTTCGAATACGGTACCCGCCATGATGTGTGCGCCGATCTCGGAGCCCTTTTCGACGACGCACACCGTCAGCTCTTCACCCGCTTCCTGGGCGAGCTGCATGACACGGCAGGCAGCTGAGAGGCCCGCGGGGCCGCCGCCGACGATCAGAACATCAAACTCCATGGATTCGCGTTCCACGTTGGTCTCCTCAAAAACGTCTAATTAGATGGAAGGATGCAACACCCTTTCTTAACGGCCCGTAATGATAGCGGAAACAAGAGCCTGAAACGACTCCTTCACTACAGATTGCACGGGCTTCTGGCCCTTTAGGATATAATAAAGCGAATCTCAAACAAACGTTTGTTTGAAATTTTGCCTGAGCAGTGGCATTGTTAGCTTCGCAACGTTGCGATAGCGGCAAGCTATTGGTCTCTTGGCCTGGTCATACCCCTTTGGGCTATTGATTATTGACGGCTTTGCCCTCAGTATTAGGGGCCGCTTTTAATTGCCCTTGTAATTGATTGCAAGTCATTAACCCATCGTAGAAGAACGAGGAATCTATGAAGGTTCTGGTCGCTGTAAAACGAGTTATCGACTACAACGTCAAGGTACGTGTTAAGCCGGACAATTCCGGTGTAGATCTTGCCAACGTCAAGATGGCGATGAACCCTTTCTGCGAAATTGCTGTTGAAGAAGCAGTTCGCCTCAAAGAAAAGGGTGTTGCTACTGAGATTGTGGTTGTTTCCATTGGCCCGAAGGCCTGCCAGGAGCAAATCCGTACTGCACTGGCACTGGGTGCTGACCGTGGTATCCACATCGAAACTGACGCTGAAGTCCAGTCCCTGGAAGCTGCCAAACTGCTGAAAGCAGTTGTTGATAAGGAAGAGCCCAAGCTGGTTATCCTGGGCAAGCAGTCCATCGATACCGACAACAACCAGACTGGCCAGATGTTGGCTGCGCTGGCGGGTATGGGCCAGGGCACCTTTGCTTCTGAAGTAGTGGTTGATGGCGACAAGGTTAACGTTACCCGTGAGGTTGATGGCGGTCTGATGACTGTTGCCCTGAACCTGCCGGCCGTTGTAACCACCGACCTTCGTCTGAACGAGCCGCGCTACGCTTCTCTGCCTAACATCATGAAGGCCAAGAAAAAGCCGCTGGACACCACTACGCCAGCCGACCTGGGCGTTGACGTTGCCGTACGCCTGACCACCCTGAAGGTTGAAGCTCCGGCTACCCGTCAGGCGGGTATCAAGGTCGCTGATGTGGCTGAACTGGTCGACAAACTGAAGAACGAAGCGAAGGTGATCTAAATGAGCATCCTGGTAATTGCTGAACACGACAACAGCACCCTGAAGCCGGCTACCCTGAACGTACTGGCGGCAGCAAAGGCGATCGGCGGCGATATCAATGTTCTGGTTGCCGGTGAGAACTGCGGTGGCGTTGCTGAAGCAGCCGCCAAAGCCGAAGGCGTAAGCAAGGTTCTGGTTGCAGACAATGCTGCTTACGGCCACTTCCTGGCTGAGAACCTGTCTGGCCTGGTTGTTGAGCTGGCCGCGGACTACAGTCATATCCTGGCTGCCGCTGGAACCACTGGCAAAGACTTCCTGCCGCGCGTTGCTGCACTGCTGGATGTTGCCCAGATCTCCGACATTATCCGTGTAGAAGATGCCGATACCTTCGTGCGTCCCATCTATGCCGGTAACGCAATTGCGACCGTTAAGAGCAGCGACAGCAAGAAAGTGATCACTGTTCGTCCTACCGGTTTCGATCCGGTTGCAGGTGAAGGCGGCTCCGCGACAGTTGAGGCTGTCAGCGCTGTTAAGGATGCAGGTGTTTCTGCCTTTGTTGGCGAAGAAAAAGCTGTATCTGACCGTCCTGATCTGGCTGCAGCGTCCATCGTTATTTCCGGTGGCCGCGGTATGCAGAACGGCGACAACTTCAAAATGCTGGAGCAGGTTGCAGATGTGCTCGGCGCTGCGGTTGGCGCATCCCGCGCTGCTGTTGACGCAGGCTTCGTACCTAACGATATGCAGGTTGGTCAAACCGGCAAAATCGTTGCACCGCAGCTTTATATCGCTGTAGGTATCTCTGGTGCGATTCAGCATCTGGCAGGTATGTCTGACTCCAAAGTGATCGTAGCGATCAACAAGGACGAAGAGGCACCGATCTTCCAGGTAGCCGACTACGGCCTGGTTGCGGACCTGTTTGAAGCGGTTCCCCAGCTTGAAGCCGAACTGAAGAAAGTCCTGTAAGGATCTGATTCAGTTACAAAGGCGCCTTCGGGCGCCTTTTTTTTGGCGTGGTTTTTTTGGTGTAATCTCATACGCCGACTGCCTTTGCAGGGCTAGTTTCATGCCATACTGACAAAGCCTGACGGACAGGAGGGATGCTATGCCGGTTTCAGTAAATGGGCGTTTGCTGTTCTGGTGCCTGGTGGCTGCCGCCATGCTCTTGTTCTCCACGAGTCCCCGGGTGCAGGGCGAGGTGCTGATTCGTGTCGAGCGTGACAGATTGCACACCGCCTTTGTGCTGCCGGTTTCGGAACTAGCAAGGGAAGTGCCGGAGCTGGCCCGGTTTGCCAATCCTGGAAGCGACGGGCTACGTTTTGGGTGGGGGGATGGCCGCTACTTCGGGGTGGATGATCGCGGTACCAGTACCGCCCTGATGGCTCTGTTCCTGCCAACCCATTCGGTGATGGAAGTATCCCAGGTGCGGGGAGCGCGGAGCTACTATGAAGAGAGCCACCCGTTAAAGGTCAGCAACGCCCAATTCAGCGTCATTGCGCAGTTCATCGCCGATACGTTTGTCAGCCTTGAGGCGGAGCCTGAAGCACTCAGGGCGCGTGGGCAGCGCACCCACTACTACCCGGCCAACCGCCGTTATCACATACTCTATACCTGTAACAATTGGACCGCAGAAGCGCTCTACCGTGCCGGGTTACGGTCGGGCTACAGGCGGGCGTGGCTGGCAGGATCGGTTATGAAGCGGTTGCCGGAGGCGGCAGCAGAGGATCAGGACTATGCAGGCGCCGCTCAACCAGCACCTGCACCCTTGTGAGCGTCGCTAGCGTTTTTGCTCCAGTTTGCGCAATACCAGATCAAGCTGGGCCTGCACCTGATCCAGCTTCCGCGCCATATCCTCCCGCTCTTCGTGGGCTTCCTGCGCCTCCCGCTGTTTCTGCTCAGTGGTCATCACATCGAGAATGGCGCCAATCATCATGTTCAGAAAGGTAAACGCTGTCAGGAAGATGAAGGTGATGTAGTAGACCCAGCTCAGCGGATACACCACCATGGTGTCATACATGACATCAGTCCAGTCCTCAAACGTGGCGATCCGGAACAATGTCAGCATGGCTATCGCTACGTCCCCCCAGAGAAACGGGTCGATATCGGCAAAGAACATGGAGCCCATCGCGGCGTATATGTAGAAGATGATAAACATCAACAGGGCGATATAGCCCATCCGCGGAATCGCCTTGAGCAGCGAATTGATCAGAAATCGCAGCTCCGGTACCACCGAAATCAGTCGCAGTACCCGGAAAACCCGTAACAGGCGGCCCAGCAACACCGCTTCCGCGTTGTCCATCGGTATCATGCTGCCTGCCACCACCAGGGTATCGAACAGGTTCCAGCCATCACGGAAAAAGCGTCGCTTATCCGGATGAACGGAAAACCGGAACACTATTTCAAGCAGGAAGAACAGGGTGATGGCGTAGTCCATCACCAGCAACGCGTGGCTGGCCAGAGGGGGTAAAGCGTAGGTCTTGGCCCCGATGGTGAGTGCCGAAAGAACAATGATGGTAATCACCGCCCCCTGAAACAGGCGGCTGGATTCAACACGCCTTAGCTGCTCAAGCAGGGAAGGGGCAATCGTAGTATGGGACATGGTGAACTCCTCGGCAGCACATGCGCGCGGCATTTTAGTGTGCTTGTGTTGCGAGGAGAAGTATTTGTAGCTATTGCACCTCAATCGTCCTTGGGGGGCAGCCGCGTCACAGGGTTACGGGGCGGGCGCGGCCGCTCGGGTGTGGACTGGCGTCGCTTGCGGGTAAGGTGGATAAAACCCTCCGCAATAGCATGTACCTGTGTATTGGTGGTGCGGATGGCACGGTAGATACCGGCAGATGCCTCATCATGAAACTGCCGTGCCTGACGATAGCCTTCACGGCTTTTGTCATCTTCGGCGATTCGCTCCAGCAGATCAAAGGTTGTGCGTGCGATCAGGCGGTGCACACTCTCTACGGCTGTGGTGCCGCCCTGCACGGCATCCGCAAGCAGCTCGCGTTTGTTATTCAGTTCCAGTATGCGGCAGCGCTCGCGTCCGGCATCATCCTCCAGGCGGGCCAGTCGAGCCTCACAGCGCCGTACTTGGAGCTGCTGGTGACGTAGTTTCGCGAACAGCAGGGCGCTGATAGCGACCAGTACGGTGGTAAAGAGCGCAATAAAAAGGTTCATCGTCATGGTGTGGCCTTCAACGGGATGCTACCGGTATTCCATCTGGATGATGGCTTCTACATTACGCTGTTTAAGCTCCTCCGCGACTTCTCGCATCACCTGCTGGTACACCATCTTCTTGACCGTTATGGGCAGCCGGTCGCCCAGTACCCGGGCGGAACGGGATTCCCGGCGCGCCAGGGCGAGAGGGTCAACTACACGCAGGGTCAGCAGGATGTCGGGCTCTTCCGTCATATCAATATCTGCCAGCTTGTCCAGGCGTCCCTGTAGAGAGGTAAGCCGGGTTTGTTGCCGGCGCACCTGAACCAGCAGCCAAACGGTGGCAGCTAGCGCAATGCCCAAGAGTGTGGCGGTCAGGTAAAGCATAGGGTTTCTCTCTGGTCTGATTTTCGGCGGCCAGCGTATCAGGAGCGCGCTGGACGGCTGTTGTTATTGTCCGGGGGCTGCGACAGCAGCTTTAAACAGATTGGTTTGAATTGCTGTTGCACCGATACCCCATGGACTATAGTCTGGCGCAAGGTTTGCCTTTAGCGATTGGCCGTCGCGCCCTGAAAACTGCTGAAAATGGGATAGCCCGGTGATAGATGAAACTGTCTTGTCCTGGCTGGTTGCGACCACCCGTAACAAATAGTTAATCAAAAGGAAGGAACTCCAATGAACCAGCCTCATTACGACCTCGTTGTATTCGGCGCTACCAGCTTTGTGGGCCAGATTCTGACCCAGTACCTGCTCAAGACCTACGGTGTGGGCGGCAAAGTAAAATGGGCGGCCGCAGGGCGCTCGAAAGACAAACTGGAATCCCTCAAGGCCAGTCTGGGTAAAGCCGCCAAAGACTTGCCTCTGGAGGTGGCTGATGCCGGTGATGAGGGCGCTTTGCGTGATTTGTGCAAGCAGACCCGTGTTGTGGTATCCACGGTGGGCCCCTATGCCCTGTATGGCGAGCCTCTGGTGAAGGTGTGCTGTGAAGAAGGCACGGACTACTGTGACCTTACAGGTGAGGTGCAGTGGATTCGCAAGATGATTCAGCGTTATGAGGCCCAGGCCAAGGCGTCCGGTGCGCGTATCGTGCATTGTTGTGGCTTTGACTCCATCCCGTCTGACCTGGGTGTTTACTTCCTGCAGCAGCAGGCCAGGCAGAGCTTTGGCGCTCCCTGCAGTGAGGTCAGCATGCGGGTCAAGACCATCCGGGGTACCTTCTCCGGTGGTACCGTAGCCAGCATGATGAATGTTGCCAAGGAAGCTGCCGCTGACCCTGCGTTGCGTAAAGAACTGGCCAATCCCTTTTCCATTTCCCCTGCCGGGCACAAGTCCACAAAACGTCAGCCTGCCGTACGGGCCGCCAAGTACGATGCCGATTTTGGCGTTTGGTTGGCGCCCTTTGTGATGGCAGCCATTAACGAGCGGATTGTGCACCGTTCCAATGGCATGATGAAGGCAGCCTACGGCCCTGAGTTCACCTATAACGAGGGCATGATGGTTGGCAAAGGCTTGCGAGGCCGACTGACGGCCTTTGGTATGACCGCCGCCATGGGGGCCTTCCTGGCAGGATCCGCCATCAAGCCAACCCGCTGGATACTGGAAAAGTTTGTACCCAAGCCTGGCGAAGGCCCGAGCCCGAAGGCGCAGGAGGAAGGCTTCTACGACCTGCGGTTTGTGGGCAGGACCGAGCATGGGGAAGAGATTCGTACCAAGGTAACGGGTGACCGCGACCCAGGCTACGGTTCAACAGCGAAGATGCTGGGTGAGGCTGCCGTTTGTCTGGCATTCGACATGGCCAAGGACGACAAGGCAGGTGGGTTCTGGACACCAGCTTCGCTGTTTGGTGATGTGCTGATCGGACGGCTGAAGGAGAAAGCCGGGCTCACCTTTGAGTTGGTTGAGTAATCCTAAAGCGGGCCTCTGACTCAGGTATGAATCAGAGGCCTTTGGCTCAGGCTTCCTGGCTATCGGACCAGTGACAGATTCGGTCAACCGCCTGATCCGCTGCATCCAGATAAGGCAGCAACACCAGATGAAAGCCAGCCTTTTTAAGTTCTTCTACTCTGGATTGGTGATGTGTGGTGGCCACCAGTTGCCCCTTGTAGCTCTCTGATAGCAGGCTTGCGGCCAACGTCTTGTTAATGCGTTCTTCTGGAATAGACGACACCACCCATTGCACCTTGTGAATGGGGAGCGACAACAAAAACTCCGGGTCTTCCGCATCACCGTACACCGCATCCAGGTCCAGCATATTGCCGTTCTTGATTATCAACGGATCAAAGTCCACTGCCAGTACGTTCAGACCGCTCGCCTGGAGTCCGGCTGCCAGTCGATGCCCGAAACGTCCAAGGCCGAACACAATGACGTCAGGCGATGCTGTAACCACGTTACTTTCCAGTCTCTCTTCCTGAAAAGGATGCTTGCGCTCAAAAAACCTTAGCAATGGGGCAAGTCGTTCAAATAGTGGGTGAGAATAGAGAATGAGGTAGGTAGAGGTGGCAATGGTGATCAGCGCCACCAGCGTAATAAGTCCCACCGTTTCCTCGCTGATATGGCCTACTGCCAGACCCAGTGCCGCCAGTATGAGCGAAAACTCACTGATTTGGGCAACGGCGAGCCCGGCAAGGAAGCCCGTGCGCTTTCTGAACCCCATGATTCCCATGATGGTCAGGACAATGAGGGGGTTGCCTATGAGTACGAAAGCTGACAGCAGTATAGCCATGGGCACCTGGGCACCAATTGTGTCCAGATTGAGTTGCGCGCCGAGGGATATGAAAAAGAACAACAGTAAAAAGTCCCGAACGCTGGTCAGGCGCGCGCCAATAGCCTCCCGGTAGGCGGTGGTAGCCAGGGCGATGCCCCCTAGAAAGGCGCCAACCTCCTTGCTGAAACCTATCCAGTCACTGAAAGCCGCAAAGCCGATGGCAACGGCAATAGCAAACAGCACCAGTAATTCACTGGACCCCGCAACATGGATAAGGAGCCTGGGCAGCACAAAGCGGATCATCAGCCCGGTCAGAATCACCAGCAACAGGCCTTTGACGAATACTGCGCCAATCTCGCCGGTCAGGGAGGCATCTTGTCCGGTAGTGCCAAAAGCGGTAATGACGATCATCGCCACTACCACCATGATGTCCTGCACAATCAGGAAGCCTATGGCGATGCGGCCATGCAAGGCGTCGATCTCACGTTTATCACTTAGTAACTTGACGATGATAATGGTACTGGAAAAGCTCATCGCAGCGGCGATATAAAGGGCGTGTACCGTCTGTAGGCCAAGTCCTTTGCATATGAGGAACACAAACAGCGACGTAAAAGTGATTTGCCCAAGCCCCGTTGCCAGTGACACCGGGCCCATGGTGCGAATCAGGTTAAGATCGAGCCTCAGGCCAACCACAAACAACAATAGTGCGATACCAAATTCTGCCAGCAGTTCCATCGCGTGGCTGTGCTCAATTAGCCCCAGTGCGGCTGGACCCAAAACTATCCCGACCGCTATGAAGGCGACTATCAGTGGCTGCCTCAGGCGCACCGCAAGAAAACCGATGCTAACGGCCACCGCAAGCATGATGGCGAATTCGTCAAAGAGACCCAGATAGCTGTGTTCTGTCATGGCGCGTGGTCAATCCTTGTGATCGGACGGTTCGGAAACTCGGGCTTCAATTCGATGGGCGTACCAGGCTGCGAGTTGCGCATAGCCCATGACGGTAATAATGGGAAACAGACAGGCCAGGGCAATCATACCAAAGCCATCAACAAGCGGATCCCGGCCAGGAATGACGTTGGCAAGACCTATACCAAGAGCCGCAATAATGGGCACGGTGATGGTTGAGGTAGTCACTCCTCCGGAGTCATAGGCTAGGGGGATAATATTCTTGGGTGCCCTCAGGGTCTGTATGATGACCACCAGATAGGCCGCGATGATAAAACCATATAGCGGCAGACCCGTCACAATCCGCCAAGTACCGAGGGTGATGCCAAAGGCCATCCCTGTGGCAACGGCAATCCTCAGTAGCAACGGGTTGATAGCGCCGCTGGAAACCTCTCCAGCCTTGAGGGAGACGGCAATCAGGGCCGGCTCGGCAATGGTTGCTGCGGCGCCAATGGAAAAGGCGAACAGGTAGACCCAGTAGTAGTCGCTCCAGTGCCGTTGGAGGTGATCATCAGCCAATGGAAGAACGTCCACGGACAAGAGCTGCTCCGCCATCAGGGTACCAATGGGAAACAGTGCGACTTCCAGGCCCACGAGGAACAGGCTGAGGCCGATCCAGACCATGACAAAGCCAGTGATCATTGGAACAGGGCGGGCCAGGGGTTTACGTAGTACCAGAAACTGAAAGCTAAAAATAATGGCGGCAATGGGCATAATGTCCCGGGTGGTAGATAGCAGGGTTTCGATAATCATGATGGCGTACCCTGAAAAGCCAGTAGGGCATAGCTGAGCACAAAGATTATCGGCATCACCGAGGCGAAGGCAATCAAACCAAAGCCATCCAGCAACGGGTTACGGCCATGAAGGGTACTGGCAAGACCCACGCCAAGTGCTGCCAGCAGTGGCACGGTAATGGTTGATGTTGTGACACCGCCTGAGTCGAAAGCGATGCCCACCAACTCCACCGGTGCTTGCGTCGCTAACAGCAGTGCCAGGGCGTAGAGACCGATGATCAGTATGTGTAGTGGCCAGCCAGTGAGGATTCGGATAACGCCGAGCACCACAGCGAAACCCACAGCAACGGCCACGATACTTCTGAGTGTAAGCTGAAACTGGCTGATCGCACCTTCAGATGACTCGATCAAACCGGCCTGACTCAGTGTAATTGCTGCTTTGGTGGATATGGCTAACAAGGCAGGTTCCGCAAAGGTCGACCCAAAACCAAGGGCAAATCCGAAGATCAACAGCACAGGTGCAGACTTATGCCTAACAAAGGCGTGGGCAAGGGTTTCGCCAAGGGGAAACAGGCCTGTTTTGAGGCCACGGATAAACAGCGTCAGTCCGAGTATGACCAGTAACAAGCCCGTTAGCAGGTCCGTTGCCGGTAAGGTATCTGGTAAAGGTTGCCTGACTACCACAAATTGAAAAAAGGCGACCACCAGCACTACGGGTAGCAAATCCCGAAGGCTGTCGCGCAAGTCACTCAATAATACACGTAGCCCCCGGACCATCCGCAGCCTCGTATCAGAACGGGTTGGTTGTCTCTAGTGTTTTGATATGCTCCGCCAGGCCAATGGCTTTATCGACGTCCAGGGTTAACGCAATACCGGTGCTGAGGCTTTCATCCAGCTTACCTGCCTTGGTGACTGCGGCTAGTACAGTATCAACGCGGCGAGATTCCACCAGTATCAGCAGTACATCCCGTGGATTGAGTATTTCCAGTCCGAAGATCCCAATGGATTTCTTCAGTCCCTGGCCTCGGGCGTTGGTGATGATGGTCGCCCCGGTTGCGCCTGCGCCTCTGGAGGCGTCCAGCACCTTGTCGGTTTTATCTTCATCGACAAAAACCATAACTAGTTTGAAGTCCATGGCAGCTCTCCCGTCAGTCGACTTGCTCAAGCAGTGCGCCCATGATGTCATCCATGGCCACAAAGCCCAACAAGTCATTATCCCGCAGCACCAGCATCCGCTTGACCCGGTGCTCAGTCATCAGGCTGGCTACATGCTTCACTGCAAGGCTCTCGCCAACCCCCAGCGCGGGCTTGGCGCAAACATCGTAGACGTTCAGCAGATCGATATCGCCATCTTCAGCGATAACGGTTTTCAGGATATTGGTATAGGTAATCAAACCCCAGGCGTCGTGAGGATTCTGGCGCTCAACAACCAGGGATTTAATGTTGTGTTTCTTCATCTGGCTCAGGGCTTCGCGGATCTTCGCGAAGGGAGAGATGCAGACAACATCCCGGATCATCACATCTTTCACTGTCATCATGGCGGTTGTCCTCACAGAGTCTCTTTCAGGTGTTGTTCAAATTTCTGGTATTGAGACATATCAATACCGCCCAGATGCTCGAGGGGCAGGGTGAAAACCAGGCCTTGGGAGTCAGTTTCTTTGGGCATCAGAATTTTCTGAATGGCCTTGAGTACCTGGAGTGACAGCTTCTTCTCCAGCACCATCAGCAGCACACTTTGGCTGCCGTCGAAAGTAAGACCGAAAAAGGTCTTTTTGGTGTTATTACTGATGCCGCGGCCAGACAGCACGGTAATGCCGCCAGCCCCCAACTCCCGTGCGGCGTCTATACACTCCTGCTCCAGATCTTCCGGGGCGATGGTTACCAGCACTGAAAATTTCATGATTTCACCTCTTTGCGCGCAGTGACAAACTGCATGACGATGGCGTAAAGCATTACCGTAACAATAGGAAAGATTGACGCAAATGCGATAAGTCCAAATCCGTCAATCAATACGCTGCGACCCTCGATATTCATGGCAAGGCCAATGCCCAGCGCAGTAACCAGCGGGACAGTCACTTCTGAGGTGGTGACCCCGCCAAGGTCATAGGCCAGGGCGACGATATAGCGTGGTGCAATGGCGGTAAGGAAAATCACCAATACATAGCCGCCCATGATGTAGTAGTGCATGGAGCCGCCGACAATAATCCGGTGTACGCCGATGCTGATGCCTATGGCAACTCCCAGGGCCACCAGAAGGCGGATCGCGTTACCGTTGAGCTTGCCGGAGGCGGCTTGTTCCGCCTGCTGACCTACTGCTATCAATGCAGGCTCCGCCATGGTGGTGGCAAATCCAATCATGAATGCGAACAGGTAAATAAAACCAAACCGTTCGAGAGCGATCAGCTGTTCTGCCATGCTGGTGCCAATGGGGAAAAGACCCAGCTTCAGCCCCACTACAAAAGCGTAGAGGCCGAAAATGACCAGTATAAAACCGAACACGACCTTGCGTGGATTGCTCAGGCTGCGCCGCAGGACAATGTACTGGAAGAAAATAATGGTGAGGATGATGGGGAGTACATCCCGCACCATGGTGGCCAGCTCCAGCAGCATTTTCATCGCTCCCGCAGGCACCGCTTCGTCTTGCCCCAGGTTCAGGGTAAGGTCAACGTCACTGGCCGGACTGCTGTAAACAATAATGCCGTAGATCTGCACCGTGATCATGGGCACCATCACCGCCAGGGCCACCAGGCCAAAACCGTCCGTGAGTGGGTTACGTCCCCGGATTGAGGCGGCCAGGCCGATACCCAAAGCGGCAATCAGTGGCACAGTGACAATATTGGTTGTGACACCGCCAGAGTCATAAGCCAGACCCACAATCTCCTCAGGGGCGAAGTAGGTTACGCCAACCACCAGCATGTAGCCGATGATCATGAACCAGTGCAGGGGATAGCCAAAGATGGTCCGGAATATTCCCAGCGCCACCACAAAACCGACAGATACCGCCACCAGTAGTCGCAGTGTCAGGGCGTTAATGCGGCCCTCACTGATATCCTGCGCCTGCTGGGCGACGGCGATCAGTGCAGGCTCTGCCACTACGGCGGAAAAACCGATGGCGAAACCAAAACTGAGCAGTATGGGTACAGAGCCCTTGCGGGCAAACTGGTTGGAGAGGCTTTTGCCGACGGGGAAGATGCTCAGTTCAAGCCCCTGAAGAAACAACGCTACCCCAAGGGCAACAATCAACAGGCCGATGGCCATGCTGAAGGTGTCGTCTGGCATCTGCTGTAGAATAAAGACCTGAAAAAACACCACCACGACAATAATGGGCAGCAGGTTCTTCAAGGCATGCATGAAGGCATGGGAGAAGGCTTTCAGGTAAACCACGAGATCCCTTTTGGCATGCAGGTTGATAGTTTGAATGAACAGGCGCGGTAAAGGCCCACGGATTCCTGAATTCAGCGGCGGGCTGAACAGAGTATGGGCTCCGCAATTCCGTTTCAAGCCACGGCTGACCGGTCAGTGGAAAAACTAACAAATCTCAATGCCGGCTGGTTTGACTCAGCTCAATGTAGCGTAAAATCCCGAATTTTTCATGGTGTTAAGGTTCAATAACTTAATCTGAAGCGCCTTAACCCAGCGAAAGTTGGTGATCAGTGTTCGGTAAGTGGCTCCGGGCATGCCCCAGAAACAGGCAAGTTTTACTCTCAAGATAGGGCGCCATACGCTCGGTAACGAGGGCTCGGGTACTCTCGTCCACCCCTGTAAAGGGCTCATCCAGAATCAACAGGCTGGCAGGGCGCAACAGGGCTCTTGCCAGCGCCAGTCGGCGCCCCTCGCCACCGGATAGATACTGGCCCTGTTCGCCTATAAAACTGTCCAGCCCCTGGGGCAGGCGGCGAATGACTTTGTCCAGCGCTACCGCGTGCAATACCTGCCACAGTGCTTCGTCATCCGCTTCGCTGCGGGCAAGCAACAGGTTGGCCCGTACGGTGTCGGCAAACAGCCAGCTCTGTTGTGGCAGGTAGCTGATACTGGCGGCCCACCGGGGCTGAGAAGGGAGAGCGTGCCCTGGCAGGGTATTCAGGGTACCTTCGTAATCAGGCAGCAGGCCCGCCACCAGGTCAGCCAGAGTGGACTTGCCTGAGCCTGACGGGCCCAGTACCGCCAGCCGCTCACCCGGCGCCAGCCGGAAGGATAAGGGCCGGAGGAGGGGGGTAGCTTCAATCCTGAGGGATAGCCCCTCTGCCATCAGGGTCTGATCCCGGAACAGGCTGCTGTCATTGCAGGTGATGGCGGTGGCCGCGGTGGCCAGAGGCCGGTCTTCGTTGAGTCGTTTTGCTGCTACAAGGGTTGCCCCCAATTGGCCGTAGGCTTGAGGTAGCATGGCCAGGCCTTCCCCCAGTGCCATAACGGCCAGTGTGAAGAGGGCGACCAGCGGGCCGCTCAGCCCGCCAGACTGCCAGATGCTCAGACCGCCTACCAACACAAGAAAGGCGCTGAGTTGCACCAGCAAGGTGGTAATGCTCTGCCCCAGGCTGATATTGCGGTCAACCCGGGACCGCAATTCCTGCAACTCATGGCTGTGGGTCACCAGGGTGTCTGTGTGTGCTTGCCAGTGCCGGGCGGCCATCAACTCCGCTTGGCCACTGAGGGTGTCCAGCGCAGCACTTCTCAGCACTGACAAGCCTTCTTGGCTGTCCGCAGTGGCTTTTCGGCATATTTTGAATAAAACAAAGAGCAACGGGGGAATCAGTGCCAGGGGTAACAGGGCGTAGAGCAGTTGCCACTGAACACTTGCCAGCACCAGGGTGATCAGGCTGAAGGCCAATAAGACGACTGCGCTGGGTGCAAGCCATTGCAGATAGAGGTTATCCAGGGCGTTGATATCCCCCGTGAGACGGCTCAGCCAGTCGGCGCTTTTTCGCTTTGCCTGTTGCCGATAGGGCTGGCGGGCCATAGCTGCAAACACCATGACGCGAATGTCCGCCAGTAGGCGGAGTACGGTGTCGTGGTTGTACAGCCGCTCAAAATATCGACTTACGGTGCGGGTAAGGGCAAAGAAGCGGATACCGGCTCCAGGCACATAAACATCCAGCGTCATGGCGTAGCCCGCGGCCAGAAGCGCACCCGCCAATGCCGTTGCAGTAATAAACCAACCTGACAATGCCAGCAATCCAATGCCTGATAACAGGGTTGCCAGCATTAACAGCCCGCCCGCTGTCAGCCGGTGTTTTCTGCGTAATATAAGCCGCAACCAGGGCGTCAGCTCACCCATGCTGAACTCTCCCTTCCTGCACCCGCAATACCCTGTCACACGTGGCCAGCAATGAGGGGTGGTGGCTGGCAATCACCAGGGTGCATCCCTGGCGTTTGAGTGACTTAATGGCCTGAACGATCACGGCCTCAGTGTCCTGATCAAGGCCAGCGGTGGGCTCATCCATCAGCACAACCGGGTAGTTCGCCAGCAGCAACCGGGCCATTGCCAGCCGCCGGGCCTGCCCGCCGGACACGCCCTGGCCTTGCTCGCTGATGGCTGACTGCAACCCTGCTCGCCGTGACAGCACATGGTTGTCCAGCCCTACCTGTCTGAGGGCGTCGAGCATGGCGGATTCGCTCACGGTGGCGTTTGCCAGCTGCAGGTTCTCTGCCCAGCTGCCATGCTTGAGGAAGGGTTGCTGCCCCAGCCAGCCAATGGGCATAGCGCCGGGTGGATGGCCCATGACACGGATCTGCCCGGTGGTTGGCGAGATAAAGCCCGCCAAAGCGGCAAGCAAGGTGCTCTTGCCGCTACCGGAAACCCCTGAAAGGCCAATCATTTCACCTGGCGGCACCGCAAGGCAGACCTGTTCCAGCGCGGTGTTTGTAGCGCCGGGATACTGAAGGGAAACGTTATCCACAACAATAGCCGAGCCAGACCCGGCGGTGGACGTCTGTACCGCCTGTTGAATGGTATGAGTTACTGCTACTTCATCCAGCCGTTTCTCTAGCTCGGCAGCGGCACCCAGCGCGGCAGCCCGGTCATGGTAGTGCTGTGCGAGTTGCCGCAGGGGTTGAAAAAATTCAGGCGCTAACATGAGGATAAACAAGCCGGTGAAGAGGGTCAGTTCGCCGGCGGGGCCATAGTCAATGTACCCCAGTAGTCCAAAGCCCACGTAGATGGCCACTACTGCGATGGCGACTGAGGAAAAAAATTCCAGTACGGCGGAGGACAGAAACGCGATACGCAGGGTTTTCAGGTTTATCAGCCGGTAAGCTTCGGTGCCTGCGGCGATATCCCGTTGCCCCTGACCGATGGCACCAAACAGCTGCAGCGTGGTAATGCCGCGGACCCGGTCCAGAAACAGTCCAGACAGCCGCGCCAGGGTTTCCATATGCTGCTGATTCAGGCGCTCAGCGCCCATGCCTACCAGTGCCATAAACAGAGGAATAAGGGGGGCGGATAGCAGCAGGAACAGGGCGGCCAGCCAGTCCATGCTGGCAACAACCAGCAGGATCAGCAGTGGTCCGACCATACAGATGGTCAATTGAGGTAGAAAGCGGGCGTAATAGCCGTGCAGCGCATCGACCTGGTCCAGCCATTCCGTTGTCAGCGTGCCGGCGGAAACCCCCGCCAGACCCACAGGGCCCCGTTGGTGCCACTGCCGGACGAGATCCTGCCGTACCCGGTTGCGGATGGCGTCGCTGGCGTTGGCGGCGTACCGGCCCTGCAAAGCCTGACACAGTGCCCGCAGAACTATGGCCAGGACTCCGCCAAGGATGACGGGCAGTTGATTAGCCAGAGGTTCGCCGGCAATCAGCAGGGCATGAGCCAACCATGCCATGCAGCCGAACTGCACCAGAGTAAACAGCACGACCCCGGTGCCTGCCAGGGCAGTTAGCCGGATGGCCTGGCTGCCGGGTGCTTTACGCCCGGCGAGCCAGACTTTGGCGGCCGCTGTTGTTGCAGCGGGGCTTGTCACTCAGTGATAACCCTCGCCGGCCTTGACCTTGCCGCGGAACACCCAATAGGTCCACGCGGTGTACATCAACACCACCGGGATGACAAACAGCAGCCCCAGCAGCAGGAACAGCTGAGAGCCATAGGCGGATGAGGCATCCCACAGGGTGTAGTTAGGCGGCACCACATAGGGCCAGCGACTGGCGATAAGGCCCAGGTAAGTGAAAATGAACAGGCCCATGGTGGCGACAAAGGGCATGCCTTCCTTGCGCTTGCTGACGGCTGAGAAAATCTTCCAGGCGCACAACAGGCTTAGGACAGGCAGTACCCAGATCACGTGGATCTTGTCAAACCAACGCTCGAACACGGTGATGTCTACAAATGGTGTCCACAGGCTGACCATGGCAAAGACTGTCAGTACCGAAAAAAGGAGCGGTGGCGTAATGCGATAGGCCCATTCCTGAATATAACCCTCGGATTTCATGATCAGCCAGGTGCTGCCCAGCAGGGCATAGCCGGCCACCAGACCAAGCCCGGTGAGAATGCTGAAGGGTGTCAGCCAGTCCAGCGCGCCGCCCACATAGACGCCGTTTTCCACGTTAAAACCCTGAATATAGGCGCCAACAACGGCACCCTGGGCAAAGGCTGCCAGCAGCGAGCCACCGGCGAAAGCCCAGTTCCAAAGATAGCGGGAGCTACGGGCCTTAAAGCGAAACTCAAAGGCCACACCGCGGAAAATCAAGCCCGCCAGCATCAGGAAGACACCAATGTAGAGCGCCGGCAGGAATACCGTATATACCAACGGAAAAGCCGCGAGCAGACCGGCACCGCCAAGGATCAGCCAGGTCTCGTTACCATCCCATACGGGGGCTACGGAATTCATCATCACATCCCGCGCTTCCTCACTGGGCGCGAAGGGAAACAGGATGCCGACACCCAGGTCAAAGCCATCCATCAGCACGTACATGATGACCCCGAAACCAATAATCAGAGCCCAAATCAACGCAAGATCGAACAGTTCCATGATTAGCGGCCTCCATCAAGGGGGGAGATACGGGACAGGCGCTCGACTTCTTTCGGGTCCACTTCAAAGGGAACGTGGGCCGCGGAGAAGGGGCGCTTGGCCCGGTCGTGGGCATCGTCCGGATGGTCACTTTCTTCGCTCTCAAGACCGGCATAAAGGAGCCGCATCAGATAGTAAACACCGGCGGTGAATACCAGCGCGTAAACCAGAACGTAACCAATCAGGGTAAACAGGGCCATACCACCGGTCAGGGAGGGGGTAATGCCTGCCTGATAGTCAATCAACCCATAAAGCAGCCAGGGGGAGCGACCGATCTCAGTGACAAACCAGCCTGCCAGCACCGCGATAAAGGGCGTAATGCTCATGAATCGCAGCCCCTGCAGGAACCAGCGAGACCGGGCGTACTTACCGCCCTTGCGTAACACCAGTCCAGCCAGGGCAAAGAAAATCATCAGCATGCCCAGCCCGACCATCACGCGGAAGGACCAGAACACCCAGGCTACCGGCGGCTGCTCATCAACCGGCACAACATCCAGGCCGGGTACCTCGCCGTCCCACTCGTGCGTGAGAATCAGGCTGGCCAGTTTTGGAATACCAATTTCAAAGCGGTTGGTCTGGTTGGCCTGGTCTGGCAGAGCAAATAGCAGCAGCGGCACGCCGGTGCTGGTCTCCCAGTTACCCTCCATGGCTGCCACTTTGGCCGGCTGATGTTCCATGGTGTTAAGGCCGTGCAGGTCGCCAACAAACAGTTGCAGCGGTGCGGCGACCATCAGCATCCACAGGCACATGGACAGCGCTTTGCGGTTCGCTTCCACTTCACGGCCGCGTAACAGGTACCAGGCGCTGACCCCCGCAACCACAAAACCGCCGGTCAGGAAGGAAGCTAATGCCATATGGGCAAAGCGATAGTAGAACGAAGGGTTAAAGATGGCTTCTGACCAGGAGGTTACATACACCACGCCATTGACGAACTCGATGCCGGCGGGGGTTTGCATCCAGCTGTTGGCCGACAGTATCCAGAAAGACGAGATAAAGGTGCCGAGTGCCACCATACAGGCGGCGAACAGGTGAACCCCTTTGGGGACCTTGTCGCGGCCAAACAGCAGTACGCCCAGGAAGGCAGCCTCCAGGAAAAAGGCGGTTATGACCTCATAACTCAGTACCGGCCCCAGGAAATTGGCCGTTGCCTGAGAGAAGTTGCTCCAGTTGGTACCGAACTGGAATGCCATGACAATCCCGGACACCACACCCATGCCGAAAACAACGGCAAAGACCTTGATCCAGAATTTTGACAGCCGCTCCCAGATCGGGTCCCCGGTTTTGAATGAAAGCCCTTCAAGCAGGGCAATGAAGGATGCCAGACCGATGGTAAACACCGGGAATATGGCATGAAAGGACACGACAAATGCAAATTGAATGCGTGATAAAAGGATAGGATCCAGTTCCACAGCGGGCCTCCAGAGCTCAACGGAAAAAACCGAGGCATGTTCCTGTTGCCGATGGTGTTACTATCGAATCATGGCGAAAGCAATCATGCGCTTTCAAGTGTTACTGACGGTAACGGGTAGACATATTACGCCCTTCTTGAGTTCCGTCAATAGAAAGCGGAATATGCTTAGATCAAAAAGTAATAAGGTGGATATTCATGCGCTTCTACGATGAGAAAGTTCTTCCTCACCTGATCAACAAGGCCTGCACCATCGGTCCCATAATGAAGCTACGACAGCAGATCGTACCACGGGCTCGGGGTGTGGTGTTGGAGATCGGTATGGGGTCAGGGGTTAATTTGCCCTATTACCGCCCAGAGCAGGTTGACTTTGTCTGGGGGCTGGAGCCGTCACAGGGTATGCGGGAAAAGGCGCGCAGCAACCTGCAGAAGTCGCCGGTGGAGGTACGCTGGCTGGATCTGCCGGGCGAGCAGATCCCCCTGGATGACAACAGCGTGGACACGGTACTGATCACCTACACCTTGTGTACCATACCGGACTGGCAGGCAGCTTTGCAGCAAATGCACCGGGTGCTGAAGCCTGGGGGGCTATTGCTATTCTGCGAGCATGGCCGCGCGCCGGATCACGGTGTCAGTAAATGGCAGGACCGCATCACGCCGGTCTGGAAAACCTTTGCTGGCGGCTGTCATCTCAACCGGAATACCCTGGATATGCTCACAGCAATGGGGTTTGAGGTAAGGGAAGTGGAGCAGCTTTATATCCGCAACACGCCGAAAATTGCCGGCTACATGTACTACGGCGAGGCGGTACCCCTGAAATAGCCCTGGGCGGAATTGCGTTCACCGGCAGGGCCTTATAGAATGCACAACCCTGAAGACCCGCCTCCGCCTCGGTGGTGAAATTGGTAGACACAAGAGACTTAAAATCTCTCGGCCGTAAGGCCGTGCCGGTTCGATTCCGGCCCGAGGCACCATTCCCTGTTTAGCGCACCTGAATCAATGTCAGTTCGTTCCCTTGCTGGCGGAAATCCAACTGCTTGAGTGCGCTCATACCTAAAAGTACGTCGGTCCCTTCCAGTCCTGGGGCAATGGTGGCGGGTACCTGATTGAGTGTAATAGCCCCAAGTTGCAGTGTGTCGATGGTACTGAGGTAGCCGGTGGCGATGCCGTTTGCCGTGCGGATCTGCACTGGTGCCCTGCGTGGCATCTCCAGGCGCCGGGCGGCCCTTTCGCTGACGGCCACGCTGGTGGCGCCAGTGTCCAGCAGAAACTCAATGGAATGACCGTTGATTACTGCATTGCCTACATAGTGACCGGCCCGGTTGCGGATCAGCACGGTTTCGATGCTTTGTGAGGTGACGAGACTTTGCAACTGCTGGTTCGGGTTATGGCGCTTATCCAGCAAACCCTGAAAGTAATAAAACAGGGCGCCAATGATCAGAAACCAGGCAATAAAGGCAAAGGTCTTGCTAATGCCTCGGGTAGGGTCGTCCGTTTGCATAACATGCTCCAAGCGTTGACTTATTGAGAGTATATCGTCAATAGCTTACGACACGGTATGTTCTTCGGTCTTGTCCTGGCGGGGTGTACCGGTAGGTTTATGGGCGCCGGAGCAGGGCGCCCATGGATTCCGCCTGAAAGGGTATCAGGCGGCCTGTTTCATTTTAGGGGCTTGCACTTTCCTGCGTTTGCTTGCTTCTTCTTGCTGTCGTTCATCCAGCCGCGCAAAGGCTTTCGGGAACAGGGCCCGGCAGGCTTTGTTGAAAGGTTTTTCGATGACTTTTGGCATGCGGACACCCAGCGGGTTGGACTCGGCCAGGTCGGAGCTGGAGATCACCCGCGTTCCCATGATGTAGTCAAACCAGGGGCGGGTTACACACCAGTTGGCATCCTGATTGGTGTTCATATGATGATCAAAATGCCAGGGTATGGCTTTCTTGCCCCATTCTGGGTCCAGGTGTGACTTGCGGTGCACGTAATAGTAACGCCCGGCGGCGTAGTAAGTGCCAAGGGTAAAGAAAGGGGCTACCGGGAGCAGCAGGGAGGTAGCCGCTGTGAGCGCCAGCAGTGAGCCCACCTCATTGCGGGTGCGCCAGTTGCTCAGACCTTCCTCATAACCATGATCCTGATAGTCTGTGGTGCGCACGATCTTGTGATGCTCCCAGTGGCTTTTCATGGACTTGGGCACAGGACTGTAGCGTGGCTGGCCAGGCCGCGGTGTGCCATGCAGGATGTACTTGTGGGCGTACCACTCAAACCCGTTGGCAAACAGCAGGGCAATGGGAAATCCGATCATGGTGCGGCCTCTTGTTGTTGGCGTATAGCCTATCGTGCCTAACAATGGGGTCTTCGGATTGACAATACACGCCCCATTTTTGACGATAAGCGCCAAGTGAATATTGTTCACTAAGCGCTGGGTTTTTCATGGTTTAGAGGATTTAGAGGATTTAGAGGATTTAGAGGATTTAGAGGATTTAGAGGATTTAAAGGGTTTGGAGCCAGGTTGCCGCTGATGCTTTCAGCGGCAACCTTATACAGAGTCAGTGTTGCGGCAGGTTGCTGCTCAGGTCCACTTCAAAGGCAGGCGAAGCCCAACCGTGCACCCGCTGGTCATTTATTGGTAGAGGGGTGCCGCCTGTTACGACTTGGTTGGCGTCGCCATAGTGCATCCAAGTTACTGTGGGTGCCTGGCGAACGGGTGCCTTATCGTAGTCACAGACACCATCCGGGAATATCTCTGCGACTTTCTGGGCAAAGTTCTCACTGTTGAGAATGCCCTGCAGCAGGTTGACGGGGTAGTCTTTAGGGTCAACCGGCTTGAGCTGACACTTGTTGTTGAGGGTTCGGATATCGTCACCGGCTACGGTTCTGGGCGTACCGAAACGTGTTTGAACGACAGCTTCCTGCACCTTTACGATGGGGGCGGTAAGCGGGGAAAGCAGATCCGCCAGCTGCCTTGGCAGCCCTAGTGCGCCCAGGTCCAGGCCGCAGATCTGCCCCGTTGCAACGTCAAGGATCTCACCGACCACAGCAGGCAGCCGAGGTGCAAGCAGGTACTCCAGGCCAGGCACCACCGGCTCCGGATACAGGAGTCCGCCGGTCATTGGTAGTATTACGCCCCACTCAGCTGTCGCGCCTGACAGGGACAGGCAGCGGTCACGGGCGAACGCGGGTCGGTTACGGATGACCTTCTCCGGGAGACGGTCCTGACGCTCGTCCGCTTCGATACCTGCCAGCCACTGATCCATGGTGAGAAGCGCTTCGGTGGCGAAGACTGTGTCGCCGGCAATAGGGAAGGGGCCGAACCAGATCACGTGATTGAGGGCATGCCCCTGAACTGACTCAAGGCGGGCCCGCTTTTGCCAGGAATGGAAGGCATCATGGGCAAAGCCGGGGTCTGGCCCCCGCAAGTCAATGATCGGGATGCCCGCAAAGTTCTCGGCGGTATTGATGGCACCGGTACGGTAGGCATTTTCAATGGCCTGCAGATCGCCAGCGGTACGTGCGTCCTGATACCGGATATCAACATTGAAACCGCCTATTTTACGGTTCAGATCCAGGAATTGCTGGCCGGTAATCAGGCCGTTTTGCAATGCCTTGAGGCCGTACTGTACACCTACATTATCCAGGGGGATGCCGGCGAAACCTCGTCCCAATAGTTGCTCGTTCTCGGACCAGACTTCCGGTGGACGCTCTCCGAACTGGTTGATCATGTAGTCAATCAGGCCACAACGGAGGCCGTCCGGCTGATGGTCTGGGTGATAGACTGCGACGTCGTTACGCAGTCCGCGACAGCTGGTTTGGTCGGGGGCTGCGGCAGGGAAGAACGCCATATCTGAAACTACAGGGTTGATGGGCAGGTGGCCGTAGATAAACGGCCACTGAGTTGGCAGGATCGGGTTGGTTAGCAAAGCACCGAGAAAGGAGAACAGGCCTGCCGGGCTATCTGGCATCTGCAGGCCGAGATAGTTGCTGATAAGGTTGTAGTCTGCGAACTGCGTGGCCGTCGTCCACACATCCGGGTAGGCGCACTGAACGATCAGCCCTTGGTAGATACCGGGGTAGGCATTGGCGATATGTTGCTGTGCGATCGCTCCGCCAGAGCACCCGGTGCCGATGGTGTAGCGGATCGGACCGTACCGTTCGATGATGTGCTCCTTGGCCATCACCAGGGATTCCGCCGCAGTAACAAGGTTGACGTTATGCCCGAGATTGGCCTGACGGGTTGAGAGTGTCACGAAACCCCGGCTCAGGGCGACGGAGATGCTGTCGCCGAGCAGCAGTTCATTGCCGTTGGTAGCGCCGGATATGTCGCCATTGGGCGGGCTGCCCATACCGTAACTGACACCTACATTACCGCCGTGATGTATCAGGACCTTGCCATTCCATTGGTGCTGGGGCTCAAGGGCGGTCCATGACTTTCCGGGTTGAAAGAGGGACATGATCTGGTAGCGGTCGCGGTTTAGTACACCGATCTCAACGCGCACGATAAACGGCAGGGTTACGCCCTCATCAGTAGTGACCTCTGCTATCTCACCGTCAGCAGGCGGATTCTCGGGGTCGTAAGGCAGGAAAGCGTCAGGCAAGCCCGGATCGCTGGGATCGAACTCCGTGAACAGGCGCGAGAGCGTGTTGGCAGGCACGTATTTATAGCTGAAAGAAGGCGCTTGATTGCACTGCTCGTCCAGCGCGGCGTTGTTGCAGGACCAAGGCTGAACCTGGGGGCCTGAAAACAGGGGGCCGCCCTTGGGGTGATTGACAATGGTCTGCCGTAACACGCCGCCGCCTCGCAGCACGACTCTGAGTTCGTTCTCACCGAGTGTCATGCCCTCAACAAGTCCCCGTAGCTGATTCGGCGCGAGCGCCTCGAAGCTGGATGAAATGTCGCGGTTATTCAGGGTGATCTTCGCACCCTGAAGGTAGGGGGAAAGGATATCCACCAACGCATCGCCACCGCTGATCAGGTCCGGCCGATTTGACAGGACGCGGATTTCACCGGTGCCTGGAATCTCGGCCGCACCCTCTGTTTCTGATGCGACATCGCCGATAGGTGGTGTGACTGTTGCAGGTGTTGTTGGTGAGCTCTCTGAACCGCCGCAAGCAACAAGGCTTGCAGCAACGGCAAATGCGAACGCATTACGAATACGCGCCATGACGACCTCTGTTGTTATTGTTTGTGCTGGTATGTAACGGACTGTTACGGCTTGGCCAGAATAACCAAACGTGAGGTGTCATTGCGTTGGTAATGGAGCCGGTGGGCTTCGTCAAATATGTGAACTATGTCACAGAGTAAGGCCAGTGACTCTACGCCAAAGGCCTGGGTCAATGGCGTGCAGGCAGCTATGGGGCGGTTTCAGCCGCGAGGATAGAAAGCAGCTTTTGCGTATGCTCAACGGTTTCACAGCCAAGGTTGGTGAGGTAGCCGCCGTCTTTCTGGGTAATCAGACCTTTCTGATACAGCCGCTCGGCGGCGGATACGGTTTCCAGCGGCGCGCTGTGAGCATGAACTTTAATGCCTTCCTGAATGGAGGTGGTTGGAAACAGGGCCAGTAAGTTCAGTTCAGCAATATGATCAGGTGAGAATGGCATCGGGTATCTATCTCCTGAATGGGCGATGGCTCCTTAAGTTGTATACGACAAGCCGGTTTTACACAAATTTATACCGCGCCTGAACGGTTTCTCAACGGGTTGCCACGGGCTCGGACGCAACCGGCGCCTCATCCAGCTGGAGTTGAATCCTGTGGCGCGAGTGAAGATTGATCGGTGGCTCAAACACGGCCTGAAAGTGTGTATGGGCGACGGCTGCCAGCAGGCCGGATTGTTCGGCTCGAAGGAGGGCTTCGGCCAGTACCGGATACAGATCAGCGTGGTTGGGCGAGACATACAGAATGTGGTCCCGGTCATACACCAGCACTAGGGAGGGCTCCACACTTAGCTCAGGGTGGTGAGGCCACTCCATAGCGATTTCGTGAGCGCCTCGTGGCAGGTAGTCTATGCCCCTGTTACCGCTGGCCACCATCTTGTAGACCCGTTTCCAGTCGCCATCGATGGCCACGGCCGGTAAGCCGTTGGCATTCCAGATGCCGTAATCTCGCCAGGATGAGCCAACCCCCGCAACCTTCTGGCGCTCGATCAGGTCTGTCAGTGTGCGTATGCCGATGTAGGCCTCCTCCTGTCCGTTTGGCACAAAGAGAATCCTGTGGTTCACCAGATTGTTCGTCATGCCCACGCGTATCGGCAGAAACTCGCGGTTGCGTATGCTGGTTTCACCAAGCATCATGACGCTGATGGTGCCCTCGCTCAGCATGCGCTCCAGCCGGGTGGTAGGGAAAGTGCCGCGAGTGACGATTTCAACGTCATGACCGGTTGCCTGCAGCGCTTGCTGTAACAGATCCGCCAGGTAACCGGAGGCATTATTGCCACCAAGGTAAAGCGTAAGTTTGTTTTGCGGGTCCCCATGGGACAGGGTGGCCATCAGCATAAGAGACAGGCTTGCCAGCCAGACCGTCAGCCTGGAACAACACGTGGCTTTATGTTTCAACATTGTGATCCTGAGAGGCTAGCCTCGGTAGTGACAAGTCGGCATCCGGAGCCTGGGCCAATACCATGCTCGATGTAAGGTTAGCAGTGATGAAATCACGCGGCCACGCTTGATTTGTACTTATAGTAACGGCTAGTAACGGAGATAACGGCACGACAAGGTGCGAGAGGTAGATCGTCGGTGTCTGAGTGGTATGTTTATATGGTGCGGTGTTCAGATCAGTCCCTCTATACGGGTGTGACCACTGATATTGAACGTCGATTGCGGGAGCACAACGAGTGCAATCGCACCGGTGCGCGCTACACCCGTGCCCGGCGGCCTGTTGTTTTGGCCTGGAGTGAGCCTCACGCCGACCGCGTGCAGGCGACCCGGCGGGAAGCTGCCATCAAGCGACTGAACCGAAGTGCCAAAAACCGGTTAATCGCCCAAGCGCCCGTTTGATCTAGCTGTTTTCAATACGAAAGCCGATTTTCAACGTAACCTGATAATGAGCTACTTTGCCGTCCACGATATGGCCCCGGGTTTCCGTGACTTCAAACCAGTCCATGTGACGTATGGATTTGCTGGCTTCGCTGAGGGCGTTGTCGATGGCATCTTCAATCCCGGTGGTGGATGACCCCACCAGTTCGACTTTCTTGTAGGTGTGATGGTTGGACATGGTGTGACTCCTGTGTGCGTGGGTAGAGGTGTGCCCCGCTATCTATTAACCTAGTCCTGCCTGTGGGATGCCGCAACCCACAGCAGGACGCGCCTGGCGTTTTAAGGGCCGGGCCCGTAGGACCGTCATGAGAAAACGATTTCTAGTACAGGGCTGGCCAGCCTTTTGGCAAATGTTGCTCGTCATATTGATCACCGGCGCGACCGCGCAAGTCAGGGCGGCCGGCCAACAGCCCCTTTGGGAAGCCGGTCTGGGTTTCGGCGGTGCAGCCTATCCTCACTACCCGGGATCAGCGGAATACCGCACGCTGGCGCTGCCCATTCCCTATTGGGTGTATCGGGGTGAATATCTGGAACTGGATCGGGACGGCCTGAGAGGGTTGTTGTATCGGTCCGACAGGGTAGAGCTCGACTTCAGTTTTGATGCCACCTTACCGGTCAACAGCGATAGCAACCTTCGTGCAGGTATGGCAAAGCTCAACCCGTTGATTGAATTTGGCCCCTCTTTGAATGTGATGGTGTGGCGGTCGGCTCACTACGACCGCTCCGTGCAGATTCGCCTGCCCGTGCGCGCGGCGGTGTCTGTGGCCAGCGGCTTGCAAACCGCCAGTCAGGGCTGGCGTCTGGCGCCCGACCTCTATCTGGAGGATCGTCAGGCTGGTCGCAGTGGTCAGTGGCACCGTACGCTGGCGTTAGGGCCGGTGTTTTCGGACCGGCAACTGCACAACTATTTTTACCGTGTGGCGGAGCAGGATGTTCTGCCGGAACGCCCGGCTTTTGAGGCGCCCAGCGGCTACAGTGGGTTTCGCACCAGCTTTGCTACCGCGCGCAGGTTCAAACAAGTGTGGGTTGGTTTGTACGTCAGTGTTGATGACTTCAGCGGCGCTGTGTTTCGCGACAGTGCGCTGGTGGAACGACGCCATGCGGTGGTTGGTGGGTTGGGATTCTCGTGGATCCTGGCAGAGTCTCGTCGGCTTGCACCTTATTAAGGTGTTGCTGCTCAGATGATGCACGGCGAAAAGGGTGTTTTCTGCATGGTGATGGGGCACAATACCCGCCCATCGTTAGCCTGTTACGGTATTACTTTTTTTACGATTAATGTTTTATTAGCAACAGGTTGGCGGTAAAACATCAAAAATTTATCAGGAGTTTTAGTGATATGGAACCCACCATGATTGTGTTTGGCGTGTTCGCCGTATTGATTGTGTTCACGCTGTTTAAGGGGGTCCGCATCGTACCCCAGGCCGAGGTTCAGGTTATCGAACGCCTCGGGCGTTTTCATCGCACGCTGGACGCGGGTCTTAACTTTATCATTCCCTTTATTGACGCCAAACGCTCAGCTTTCGGCACTCAGGAGCAGGTGATTGATATTCCGCCGCAGAATGTGATCACCATGGACAACGTGTCCATCACCATCGATGGTCTGGTGTTCCTGCGGGTGAACGACGCCCAGAAAGCCACCTATGAAATTCTTGATCTCAAGCATGCGCTGGCCCAGCTGGCCCAGACCACGCTGCGCTCTGAAATTGGTAAAATGGATCTAGATCAGACTCTGTCAAGTCGTGATGAGATGAATGCTGCGCTCCTGACAGCACTGGATAATGCTTCTGGTGGCTGGGGTGCCAAGGTAACGCGGGTAGAGATTTCTGATATTTCCGTGCCCCAGGCGGTGCAAAGTGCGATGGAACTGCAGCTGCAGGCTGCCCGTGAGCGTCGTGCCACGGAGACTCGCGCAACCGCCGACAAGAACGCCACCATTGCCCGCGCTGAAGGTGACCGTCAGAAAGCGTTTCTTGAAGCTGAGGCCATCGAGCGTACCGCCATCGCACTCAAAAATGAACAGATTGAACTGGCGAATGGTCAGGCTGAAGCCATCCGGGTAATCAGTGATTCCATGGCCAACAATCCTGATGCCGCTGAGTTCCTGTTGGCAAAAGATCGCATCAAGGCCTGGGAAGGTATTGCCGCCAGCGATTCTCAGAATAAAGTGGTGGTGCCTTACGAGGCTACCCAGCTGATTGGTGGTTTGACGGCATTGCAGGATCTGGTCAAGAAATCCAGCTAATTCAGCAATCCGTATCAGGAGGCTTAGGTATGTTCGACATGAGTATACCGACATGGGTCATGCTGGTTATCGGCCTGTTGCTGGTGATGGCCGAGCTGTTCGCGACCTTGTTTATTCTGCTTTGGTTTGGACTTGGTTTTATCACCGTTGCGTTTCTTGGGCTGTTGGTGCCTGAGCTGAACATCGGTGTTCAGCTGGCTCTGTCTGTGGGCCTGGGAGCGATGTATCTGGCACTGTTTCGCAAGCGCTTCAGAAGCCGGCTGCCGAACCAGCCATCTACGCTGACCACCTTTCAGGGCAGCGTGGACGGCGAACTGGCATTGAATGCCAATGGTCGTTTCACGGTGCTGGCCAACGGCACCTACTGGCAGCCCGCTAACCTTGAGGTTATCGCCGAGCCGCTGCGCCGGGAAGGCCAACGGGTCAGGGTTGAAGGTTTTGAAAATAATCGTGCGGTACTGAAACCCCTTGAGTAGGGGCGCGCCGACAAACTGGGGGAACTTCTGATGTCACGTTCTGTAGCTGTCATTGGTAGCGGCATGGCTGGATTAACCGCTGCCCATGGCTGTCGGCAACGGGGCGACAGAGTCACTGTGTTCGAGGCCCACGCCCGCCACGGCATGGATGCTCACACCCTCAGGGTGGAAGGCGGCCTGGTGGATGTGCCGTTACGGGTTATGAATCCCTCCGCCTGGGCCAGTGTGCTGTCCCTGGCGGAGGAAGTAGGGGTTGCCACCTTTAATGTGGATACCTTTACTGCCTGCAGTTGGGCCGATGG
Organism: Marinobacter sp.; assembly: GCA_022565395.1. Lineage (GTDB taxonomy): Bacteria > Pseudomonadota > Gammaproteobacteria > Pseudomonadales > Oleiphilaceae > JAIUMV01. The sequence continues at coordinate 91,917 of JAIUMV010000010.1, read as the reverse complement.
TTCCACCTGGTTTCGCAGCGGCCGGTTGCCCATTACGGGCTGGCCGTTTGTGGGGTCATGGCGATACCTGGACCCTCAGGCGCTCAAAATGGCTGTTGGTCTCTTCAAACTGCATCAGGCGCTGGGCAACTGGAGTCGCTACCCGGAAAACCTGACGCTGGCAGACTTTCTGCAGCAGTCTGATTTTGATCCGCTGTTCTGGCGGGGACTTGTGCTGCCACTCCTGACCACTATCTGCACCTGCGGCGAACAACATCTACTCGCCTGGCCAGCCCGCCAGTTGCTGTCGTTGCTGGACACCATACTTCACAACGGCCAACTGGTGCGTCTCAAAGGCGGCACCTCCGCGCTGGTCAATGGTCTGACGGAAGGGCTTGATACCTTGAGTGGTAGCCCTGTCACCCGCGTCGTTGAGGTTAACGATGGCGTTGAGGTGTTCAACGCCAGAGGCGAGGGCGGTGTATATGATGCCGTTATCGTCGCGACCCAGGCTAACCAGTTGGGGTTTCTGGATAACAGTCAGTTTGGTGACGAACGGGCGGTGCTGGCGGCTATCAGGTTTGATGACGGTGAGCTGGTGGTGCACAAGGACGCGCGATTCATGCCACGATACCGACGTGACTGGACGGCGTTAAGCTTCCAGATGGACCGGCAACTGTCTCAACCCATGTTTACCGTTTGGGTAAATGCCGTTGAACCCAGTCTGCAGGGTAAAACGGACGTGTTCCAGACCTGGAACCCCCAGTTCGAACCGGCGCCCGGGAGTATTGTTGCACGGGTACCACTACAGCGTGCCGTTGTCCACGAGGGTACGAATGACGTGCATGCGCAGTTGAACCAGTGGCACGCTCAAACCGGGCGAAGGCTGTTTTATTGCGGGGCCTGGGCCTATCAAGGGGTGCCTTTGCTGGAGTCTGCCGTGCGTTCAGCACGTGTTGCGGTTGATGCCCTGCATGGCGTTCACTGATACGCAGCAGGTGTCACCCTTTGACATCCCCGGGCAGCTCCTGGCAGGACCCGGCGCGGACTGGCGGTGGAACAATCTTGGCTATTGGCCGGGTGCATCCTGCTATGCATCCGCATGCCAGCAACTGGCGCTCCTCCATGCCGACGTGTTGTCACTGCAATCTCAACAGCGCTTACTGGAGCTGGCCTGCGGTTATGGCGCCGGACTTGAGCTTTGGCAACGGGCTTTTGGCATTACCGATTATCATGCTCTGGAGTTACGCCAGCAGTGTGTGGATCACCTGGTGAACCGGCAGGGGGTGCCTGCAGCGCGAGTAAGCCAGCGGTCTTTTGCGCTTTGCAAGGGAACGCCCCCGTGGCAAGGGTGGTTTGATGCGGTTATCTGTGTCGACGCAGCCTACCATGCGCCCTCAGTCGCAGACTTTGCCGATACCCTGACGCAGGCGCTGGCGCCGGGTGGTGCTGCTGCATTTTCCACGTTGCTCAAGGCTCACAGTGCAGAGCCCTTCTGGCACCAACAGTTAAGACGCATGGCTGGAATTCCTGACGCCAGCTTGGTGACTGAAGCGGATCTGAGGCAAACCCTGGCTGCGCGTGGGCTGGAGGTAATGTCCGTACAGTACCTGGAACACGCGGTATTTAAAGGCTTCAGTGACTGGGTCAGCCAGCGTCATGACATGCTGGACTGGCGCCAACGGACGTCCCTGTCCTGGCTCAAGGTGCTGGCCACAGCGCGTTGGTGCCGTTATCTCTCCCAGCGTCCGTTGCTGCGCTACGGGCTTGTGCATGCCGTCCGGGTTGAGGCTTAAGGGCAGGGTGTCGGAGATGAGTACCACGGGAGCAATCAGACTAAAGGCCCTGACGTCCATAACTGAGGTGGATGAGCCCGTCTGGAATACCTGGGCGGGGCGCGATAGCCCCTTTGTCCAGTATGGCTTTCTGGCGGCGCTTGAAGGTAGCGGCTGTGTCAGCACCGAGACCGGCTGGCAACCCAACCACTTGCTGATTTACTCGGATACCCAGTGTATTGGTGCGATTCCGGCCTACCGGAAAAGCCACTCCATGGGGGAATATGTTTTTGACTGGGCCTGGGCGGATGCCTGGCAGCGGCACGGTCAGCCTTATTACCCGAAGTTGCTCATGGCTGTTCCTTTCTCACCGGTGCAGGGGCCGCGGATCCTTGTACCGGATGCTGCGCGCCATCGCCTTTCGGGCAGCCACTTGCACCGGGCGCTGGATCAGTACGCAGGCGATGAGGGGCTGCACTCCTGGCACTTGCTGTTTCCCAATGCTCAGGATCAGGCGCTACTGGCGCAGCCTGGACGCATAGAGCGAAAAGGCTGTCAGTTCCATTGGTTTAACCGTGACTACGGCAGCTTTGAGGACTTTCTGGCTCTGCTGACTTCCCGCAAGCGTAAGTCTTTGCGTAAGGAGCGGGCGGTTATTGATGCGCAGGGCATAGGCTTTCGCTGGCTGACCGGCGCGGAGCTTACTGCCCAGGCGATGGATCAGTTTTACGCGTTCTACCAGGCCACCTATCTGAAACGTGGCCAGCAGCCCTATCTGAATCGTCAGTTCTACCATTTGCTCAGGCAGACGATGGCAGACCGCACTTACCTGCTGTTTGCCGAGCATAATGGCACTGTGGTGGCTGGTGCCTTGTTTCTGGTGGGTGGCGACACGCTCTATGGTCGTTATTGGGGATGTTTGCAACACTATGACAAACTCCATTTCGAAACCTGCTATTACCAGGGCATCGACCTGGCCATTCGGCTGGGCCTGAAGCGCTTCGATGCAGGCGCGCAGGGCGAGCACAAATTAATTCGGGGGTTTGAGCCCATGCTCACGGCCTCCTGGCACTGGGTGGCAAACCCCGGCTTTCAGCCAGCGGTGGCGCGCTTTGCAGCAGAGGAAGCTGCACAGGTTATGGCCTACCGGGAGGCGGCCCTGGCCGCCTTGCCTTACCGGGCATCCACCATGGGGTGATGCTGGCGGGTCTTGGCCAGCGGCGCGAAATCCGTCATCAGGCGTTGCTGGCGGGCTAACAGGGGGCCGTGGAGGTGTTTCAGCGTTAGTCCGCGCGCCCTTGTTTCCGTCAGATAGTGTTGCTGCTGGGCCTGCCGAAAGGTTTCGTCCTGACGGGTGCCGTCCTGTACCAGAGGGAAGTCGGCGTGGCAGAACCACCATTGGTGATAGGGGCGCTCGGCCCAGGCGAGCAGCTCATCGGGGACAGGTTCGTTGGGAAACATGGCACGATAGTAAAGTAAGGTGGTCAGCGGCGTGGTGTCGCATATGACGGCGCTTTTGCCTCGCCGTCGGGCGAGGTTAACAGCTTCATCCTCCGCCGCACTCTGCACCCGGGCAATGGCCAGCAGATCTTCCCGTTCAAGTTGCCCGTCCCGCTGCACCCAACGGACCCGGCCATACTCCTCAACCAGGGGCAGGTCCAGTTGCTTTGCCAGCCAGGCTGCCAGTGTACTCTTGCCACTGGATTCAGCACCTATCAGTGCAACGCGCTGGCACTGTACGTCGTCGCCGATACTCTTGTTCAAATGGGTGCAGGCCGCACCTGCTGCCAACTGTTGCCTTAAGTCACTGCCGCTGACGGGCAGCTGGCGCCTTTGAGGGCCCAGGCACTCGTGCATAACCCGGCTGCCCTGGGACGCGCTCAGGTAGTCGGCAAACCCTGGGCCATAATCTTCGCTGGTAAACACGGCATCTACGCTACGGCGCAGGTAACGGGTCAGCAGCCAGGCGCAAAACGCCCGCTGTTCCTGGTCAGGCGCATCATTCATTGGCATCCGTGGTGCCTCTGGCTGCCCCTGACAGATCCGAGCCCAAGTGGCGGCATCGACAACACAGCGCTCTGCAGCAGGATAGGCGTCAGCGAGCCAGCGCTGGCGCAGCTCGGCGGTGCATCCAGGAAATTCCGGCCGCGAATAGCTGATGATGATCAGTTGTTCGCAAGCCTCCTGAGCAGTGTCCAGTAGCCAGCGGTGGCCATCATGCAAGGGGGAAAACTTGCCGACCACTAGGCCGGCGCGATAGCGTTTTGACATGGTGTTGTCAGCTTCCTTTGCCAAGTGTAAAGACCATACCAGGCGTTGAACCAGAACCCGGCGTAAACCAGGGCGGTCAGGTTCAGGTCACGTGAGAGGTATAGTGGCACCGCAATGGTATTAACCACCAGCCAGAACCACCAGCATTCCAGCTTGCGGTTCATCAGCAGCAGTTGTGCCAGCACGCTGAACATGAGCACGGCGGAATCCACAAAGGGTGCGTAAGCATCCGTCAGAGAATTCAGCAGCCAGCCATAGAGCAGGGTGATCGTGATAGCGAGAATAACCATAGCCACCAGCAACGAGGGTTGGGTACGGGTAATGGGGCGCGCTCCCTGATTACGCCCCCATTGGTACCAGCCCACCACGCTGGTACCAATGAAGAACAGCATCAGGGTGGTTTCCGCGTAGAGCTGCACCTTGTAGAAGAGCACGCCAAACAATACACAACCGATAATGCCAAGCCACCAGGTGTGAATGCTGTTGCGGGCGGCGAGAAACACGCTGACCAGAAAAAAGCCGTTGGCCGCGTATTCCAGTTGGGTTAACGGGTCCATCAGCGCATCGCCTCCGGATAGTCACTGGTGTATTGCACGGTTTTGTCTCCGAGGTGTTGAAAAGTTAGAACGGTGATAGCCACAGCCGGACCAAACCGCGCGGCTAATGCAGCATGCAGCGCCTGCTGATCAGCGCTGCCACGCACCCGCAGCACGACTGCGCCACAGGCTTGTTGGTGTAGCTGGTACTGTGCCAGCGCGAAAGGTTGCAGGCTGTGGGTCATGTCCACATTGTTGAGCCAGCCATACTGGGTGTGGTAGCGCACCGGCGGTCGGCCGTCCAGATCGTCCAGGTAAAGAGCACCGTTGGGTTCCTGCCGCAGGCTGGCATGGTCACCCGTCCGGTAGCGTAACAACGGAAGGTAGTCGTTAAAGCCGCCGGTTATACAGATCTCGCCCCGCTCACCGTAGGCTTTTGGGCGGCCATCGGCGCCGATGATCTCCACGTACAGGCGGGGCTGGAGCAGTCGCAGGCCGGGTGACTGGCCGTCACTGGCGGCGATGGGGCCGGCCTCATTCATCGAGTAGAGGTTAATCACAGGGCAACCGAAGCGTGCTTCAAGGGCGCTTTTGAGGCCCTGCAGCAAGGTCATGGACGTGGACAGAATGGCCACCGGGCAATGGCTGAACGGAAGAGTCAGCAGGGTTGCCAGACTGCGCGGGTCACCGGTAATCAGAATGGGCTTCAGGCTGTCGATATAACGCCCACGATCCGCCTCAGAGGGCCAGTCGGCTGGGTTCAGATTGAGTTTGACGAGGCCCTTTTGCTGCCAATAGGGCACCACGGACACGTAGGTAAAACAACGCTCCTGATCGCCTGCCAGCATAACCCCTATATCGCCCTCGGCATGCGCGAGGGAAATGCCATGCCAGCCCAGCGCCTGCTCGTGAAAGCAGTGATAGCGTGCGGCGACCCGGGGGTGTGACGGAATGGTCAGCGGGTGTCCGGTAGTGCCGCTCGTTTCATAGGCGATCATACGGCCCAGGGGCAGATCGTCCGGCACAAAGGCGGCAATATCCTTACTGAGCTGCTGGCGGTCAGTGAAGGGCAGTGCCTGAAAGTCCTCGCAAGTGCCATAACGGCGGTAGGCTGGCACGCGGGCCAGGCAGTCAGCGACATAGGGCGCCAGCCAGTCAGGGCTGGTGTTGGTGTCTGGCGCAGCCTGCAATAGCGGTTTTTCTGCCAGAAGTTGCATCAGGTCCTGGGGGTTCAGGTGGTGACCGCTACGACCGCTGAAAGCCGGTGCCGACGGGTGTTCAGTCATCAGGCGCAAGCGTGCGATGCCCGACTCTGTGAGGTCAGGCAGGCGCAGATCATCGTGCCAGTGGTCAGGCGTCATGGCTATTCCCGGGTGTACTTGTCGGCGGCTTCACGGGCCCGTTGTTCGGCCAGGGCCTCACGGATCGCCGCAGCCCTTTGTTCCGCTGCCCGCGACGCGGCCAGTACCCGGTCCCGTTCGGCTGCGCTCACCATCAGCAGACGGTCTTCCGCCTGGGCCGCGGTTTCGCCCTCGGGGCACAGACAAAGGGCGCTCAGTAGCAGCCGTATCAGTTCTTCCCGCAGATCTTCATCCGCCAGAATCCCCGCCAGATCAATCTGTTGGTCATCCCTGATGCTGACGGTTCCAATGGCTTGGGCCAGATCACTGGCAGAGAGCCGCACCCGGCTAAAGGTGGTGTCTGCCAGCAGCCAGATCAGCAGTCCGGCGAGGGATGCCTGGGACTTGGTCAGCTGATCAAACCTGGTTAACAGACTGGCATTGAACGCACTGTCAAACTGAAAGATGAGATCATGCGCTAACGCGGTTATCTCCAGCGGGCCTTGCAACAGCGGCAGGGGCGCGGCCAGCAGGCGGCGGTGCAGTGTCACCATGGCGGGAGCGGATTGGTCGGCGGTCATGATCATCAACGGTAGTGTTGTCTTGAAAAGGCTTGGGCGAAACCCAGCAACTGTTCCAGGCCCTGTACCCGATGAAGCTGCCAGCCTTGCTCGCGCCCCTCATTCAGCTCATTCAGCGTTTTCTGCTGCCATTTGCTTGGTGCCGGCTGATCCGGGTCAAAGTACAGGTCAAGTACCCAGTAGCCGCCACCGCCCGCGTTTTTCAGCGCCTCAGCACTGATGTCTCGGCCTTCCCGGCCCTGGTCGTCCTTATTGAACAGGGTGGTAACGCCATCATCGGACAGGATAACGATATGGGTTGGCCGTGCTCGTGGCTCGCGGTAGGTCTCTCTCAGTATGTGAAGGGGAAAACTGGTACCGCCACCCAGATAACCCGTCAGCACCCGCAAAGTCGCTGTTTCATCCTGAATGAACCCCTCCGTGGTGATACATTGCCTGGCACCGCTCCAAAGGGTGACCTGCACACTGGCACCCGCCTTGATAGCCGCATGGCAAAGCAACGCCCCCGCCAGTGTAGGATAGGATAGCTGCAGTTGCGGGTTGGGCATGGAGCCGGAACAGTCAACGTACAGGTCAAGATCAAAAGGCTGCCGGGCGGGGTCCTGTCCGCTAGGTTCGCTGAACACTTTCATGCGGGTGGTGATGCCGGGTATCGGCTCCCGGCTGAACATGGCGCTGGCAAGCCAGTCAATCTGGCTGGGGTCGTCGCCCAGTTGCCAGATGTCGTAACCTTCGAACTCGGGTTCTACTGCGTTGGCTGTCGGTTTGTCGGGGTAGCTCAGGGGGAGTGTACGCACGTGCTCCCGATAGAAGCGCACCGCAATATCATGGCGGCTGAGATCCAGGCCTGCCGCACGCATGACTTCGTAGAATTCCTGAGGCTCAACCGCCTGACTCTTGCTGCCCGTTCGATCGGACTCACGGGGCTCCCCCGGGTTTTCCTGCGGCGGCCTGCTACCCAGGTTGGCACCCAAAAGCTCGTCAAGGCTGGGGTGGATCACCGTAATATCTGGCAGGTCCAGAGCACCACCGCCGTTATAGCCACGGCCCGCATGCTCAGTGTCCATCAGCAGGCCGAAGGTGGCGCTCAGGTCTTCTTTTTCTTCCAGCAGATACGGTAGCAGGAGCATGGCGAAGCGGCTGGCGCCCGTCAGCCAGTCTTTGCCGTATACCTTAATGATTCGGGCACCCAGCCAGGCATCACCTTGCTGGGATTCGTCCAGGTCATGACCGCCAAGGCTGCCGCTGGGCTGCTGCCAGAGGCGTTCATAAATCCGCATGTACAGGCGCCATACCAGGCTGGAGGAGGGGCTGCGAAGGCGGCGGTAGACCTCGTCCATGCGACAGTTGTGCTGGCGCTGAAGGTGTTGATTGATGAGCAGGTCGGTATAGAGGTTGGCCACCAGTGGGGCAAGGGCTTCAGCCGTTGGCAGGGAGCGGCGGGTGATAGCCAGCATCTGCAGATGGCGGGTCATGTTGGCTGGCGCGTAGACATGATGGCCGATCTCATGGGCCAGTACCTCCAGCGCAAGCTCGTCCAGCTCCAGACGTTGGGCCTGTTTAAGATTGACCATCACCTGCTGGGTGTTCAGACGAATGGCGGCAAAGCTTTGGGTGAGGCCCTGTGCGTGAGCCTCGGCCAGGGAAAAGCACCAAAGCGGCATGCTCAGTTGCAGGTGATTACTCCACAACGCGAGTGCGTCAGCCCAGGCGGCCTCCCAGATAGCCAGTTGTTTGCGGTTAGCCATGCTGTGACTCCGGCCTTGGTATCAGAATGACCGCATAGCTCTGGGGCGTGGTGAACAAATCGTAGTCATCCAGCGCCAGCGTTGATGACCAGCCGCTCAAGTCCTTCATATCTGACAGAGGGCCACTGCCGGTTGTGGCGCGGACCAGCGTACTCGCAGCGCCTGGCTTGATGGGCAGCAGGCGCAATCCATAGGCGTCTGCATAGAGATGCCATACCATGTCACCACTGCGTATGACCGGCGCCCGATCATCCCCAAACAGGGTTGGCGGGTTGGTAAAGTCGCCGCCCAGTATCACTGATGCACCGATACGTTGGGGTGTCTGTACCCAGTGACCCTGCTGGGTACTCCACCAACGCTCGCCAACGCGCTGGGGATGGAAGGGCAGTAAAGTCTCGAAGCAGTCAGGATCACGTTGGTAATGCTGCAAGGCGGCATGCCGGTATTCCGCGAGCCCGCCAAGCCATGCCAGCATCAACAGGGCGTCATCAACTTGCGGGGGTTTTGGCATCAGCATCTGCCAGCGGGCGAGGAATGGCGTCCAGGCGTTGGTGCCGGGTAATTTGAGCAGCGTGTTTAGCAGCCGGGTCAGCAGGGTACTGGCCTGGCCCGGATAGGGGGCCAGCCACTGAGGCAGGACACGCCCAAACAGCTGTCCCAGCAGGGGCCAGGTATTGGGCGTAAGCCAACGACCCCGGCACAGAGCAAGGCCATGCCGGTAGCAGTCGTCCAGCAGATCGGCCAGTTCCGCATCGCTCCAGGGCTGGGGTGCCCGGGTCAGCCCGTCAAACAAGGGTGCCAGGCATTGCTGGACAAAGCAGGCTATGTCCTCTGCAGACACGGTGGCAGTCTGATGACGGGCGATGCGGAACTGACGGTTATACACGTCAGCTCTGGCACGCAGCTGTGTTGCAAGCCAGGAGGACGGCATATTAACCCTGACTGGTCAGCCAACGCAGATAATTGCTGTAGCGTTGGTGCAGATACTTCAGCAGCAGGGCGTCGTCATATACCGCGCCGGTGAGTTTGTTGCCCTTGCTAAGGGCCAGAAGCTGTTGCTCGATCCGTTGCAGGCGCTGGCGGCATTCGCTCAGAGACACGCCGTCCAGGCCCTGGTCCAGCTCCGCTTTCAGTGCGGCCGCAGGATCCTCCCGATGCAGGCCCTGACGCTCGAACTCCTGGCAGCAGGTGATAAACAGGTGCCGCAGCCAGCCGATGCGGTCGCTGCGAAAGGCCGCATGTTCCGCTTGCTGGAAGAAGGGGGCATCCAGGTCCGGGAACAGTCTGGAGTGGAATACGAAGGGCAGCATCTGGGTGATGTCATTAAGCTCTACCACCGTATTGCCCCGGAAAAACGCCATGGCTTTGGCGTAAACCAACAGGGACATGAGGCTACGGACGGACAGGCCGTTCACTGTCTGGCAACCAAGATCCGCCAGACGGTCCTTGCCATTTTCATATATCGCCAGTTGATGGCTGGGGATGCCTGCCAAACGGGAGGTGTCCTTGCTCTTGTATTCGAACTGCTGACCAGAATACTCGCTGAATTCGAACTGGCTGGCAAAGAACTCTATGCGCCTGCGCAACTCATCAGGCACCTTGACGGCCCGTATCTGCCGCTCGAGGATGTCCAGCTCTTCAGGGGTGAAGCGCAGGGATTCCGGCAGGTAGTCGGTAGGGTCCACACCTTCTTCGATACGAAGCAACAATTCATCCAGAAACCGCGGATTGAACCCCAGTGCCTGAACCACCACGTCAATACGGTCCTTGAGTGCTTCAATGACCTGATAAGTACCGCCGCCTTGATCATCGTTTGCGGTCAGGAACCAGGCAGCCGGCGGGCACTCTTTGATCTGGTTGAACATTTCAGCGTAGTTATCACCCATCAGCGTCAACAGGCTGCTTTGAGTGCGGGTGGGAATACGGTTGTACTCATCAACAATTTTCACCCCCATATCCAGCCATTGGCGCCAGGAAATGCGGATATCAGATTCCACCTCGGCCTTCATCAGATCGTGGGGCATGGGATTACCGAGCAAATCGGCTACGGTCATCTGCGGGTGGCCATGCTGCATGCCTTGTTTCACCTGCTTCGGTGAATACCCGGCGAGCACCCCCATGAGTAGTGCTGATGCGGTTTTACCTCGCCCCGGGCCACCAATAAACAGACACTTGCGGCGGGCGGCAAAGGTCAGCAGAGGCAACAGGATGAAACTGGAATAGCTTTGATCACTCGGTAGCACCAGCGGTGTGCGGCTATCACCAAAGTACATCACCTGGGGTGGCTGCTGGTTGTACTCGATATCGTAGTGGGGGCTGATCACCGCATGGTTAATGATCCAGAAGTAAGCCTGGCGTAACTTTTCGTCCAGTGCAGCAGTTTGGACTTCGCTCTCGCTGGCAGCTTGCAGAGGGCCATCAATCAGCGTACTGATATCAAAATCGCGAGCCTGCTGACGAGGGTGAGGGTTGGTTGGTGATGCGGAGATACGTCCGAATGATTTTTCCTGGGTCACCTTTGCGGCCCCCAAACAGTCCCTTGCTGCATATTGCGACTTCCGGTGAGTTTGTCTCAGATGAAGGCAGCATGTTAGTTCAGCGGCGGGTTGGCTTCAATAGCACAAGCAGCACCTGATTCATGATGGGCAATGAGTGCTATGATATAACATTGCTATTAGGCCTGAATGAGGAGTCATAAGCCCATGCTGACTAAAGAGGCGTTACTCGCTGCGTCCCCAGAGGACTATATGAATGCTGACCAGCTAGCGTATTTTCGTGAGTTGTTGCTGGTATTGCGCCAGGAGACTATGGATAACATTGAGCAGGCGAAACAGCAGTTGGCGAATCCGCCGGAATCCAATGACGATGCTGACCGGGCGCAGTATGAAGAGGAGTCACGCCTTGCACTGCGTATTGTGGACCGTGAACGTAAACTGCTGCCCAAGATTGATGCCGCTTTGCGCAGAATTGACCTGGGTGATTACGGCTACTGCCTGGAGTCCGGCGAACCCATCGGTATTGCTCGTTTGCTGGTAAGGCCGACCGCTGAGCTATCGGCGGAGGTCAAGGCGTTGAACGAGCGGCGTGAGACTATTTATCGGGATCAGCGGTGAATAGAGACAGGATTACGTAAACGTATAGCGGGCATTGATTCCCATTTACAGAAAGGTTGCTATGCTCTGGGTTGTCTTTAACGGCCTGAAGGATGCTCCCATGGCAACGCCGCTTCGCTTTGTTCTTGTACTATGTCTGTTACCTGTCGCTGTCTCTGCGCGGGTTACGGAAGTCACCCTGTTCCCTGATCAGGCCAGCATTACCCGTGAGATCAGCCATACCCTGACTGCGGGGGAGGGCATGTTAACCGTAGCTGATCTGCCGGCGGCACTGCAGGACGGGTCGGTGCGGGTTGCGTTGCTGGGGGCGGATGGTGTGCGCCTGGGACAAACCCGATTGCAGACAGTTCAGCAATCCGGGCCAACTGCGCAGCGGGTTCAGGCGCTGCAGCAGCAGCTCGATGAAGTGAATGGCGAGCTGCGGGTGCTGGCTGATGACACCCAGGCCTGGCGCTACCGATTGGAGCTATTAGAGAGCCTGGCCCGCACCCCGGGTGAGCGTATGACCCTGGCGGATCTGGACTCAGTGGCTACGGGCATATACCAGCAGGCGCGGGAAACACTGGCCAAGATTCGTGAACTGGACCAACAGCATATTGTGTTGACCCGTGAACAGGAGCGATTGCAGCGGGAACTTTCCCACCTGGCACGTGACACGCAGGCGGTGAAGCAGCTGCAAGTGAACTATCGCTCCGACCAGGCCCGTGAGGTGGTACTCCAGGTTACCTACCAGACCCGTAACGCCAACTGGCGCAGTGAGTATGATGCCCGCCTCAATACTCATGACGGCAACCTGCAACTGACTCACTATGCCGTGGTGCAGCAGGCAACGGGGGAGGATTGGAGCGATGTCACCTTAAGACTGTCTACTGCCAGAGCGGACCTGGGTGGTCAGCTGCCGCAACTGCCACCCTGGATACTGACGCCAGCCACCCCCAGGGCAAAGTTGTTGCGGGCGCCGGCGATGGACAGTGCCGTGATGGCTGAAGCCGCAGCGGCCCCCGAACTGGCGACACTGGAGCAGCAGGGCCTGACCCAGCGTTTCCGCATTCCTGGCACGGTGACAGTGGCGGATGGTAGCCGCCAATTACGCCTGGCCGTCATCCAGCTGGATATGCCGGTGGAAATAACGACTCACCTGGTACCCGCAGCGAGTGAACGGGGCTATATTCACGCCGCGGCTCGATACGAGGGGGAGACCCTGCTACCTGCCGCCCGGGTTAATCTCTATCAGGACAACCGGTACACGGGCCAGACCCACCTTGACAGCATAGCGACCAACACCGGTTTTGGTTTGCCCTTTGGCGTAGATGAGCGGGTATCCGTAGAGGTTGTCCGGGAGCGTAATCAAACCGGCACCCGCGGCATGGTGCGTACGGAGAAGTATCATCAGCGCCTGACCCGCTATGAAGTCACCAGCCATGCGGATGCACCTATTGCATTGCGAGTCATTGATCGCCTGCCAGTTTCGCAACAGGACAACATTCGCGTGACCTATCAGGACGTGACTCCGGGCTATGTTGAGAACATCGACAACAAGCCCGGTGTGATTGCCTGGGACCGGAGCCTGGCGCCTGGGCAGACGCTGGTACTTAAAGCCGGTTTTGAGGTTCGGGTACCCGACAGCGAGGAGCTGCCCTGGCTACCCTGACGACAGCGGCTCCCTAACCCTTCTCCAGCATTGCCCGGTATTGTTTGAGGGTTTTGGGATCCTCCGGCGGGTAGTTGGGGGCCAGGATTTTCAGGCAATCGGCAACCAGCCGGGCAACAATGCGACGGGCGACGGGTTTGCGATCTGCGGGTATGATCAGCCACGGGGCTTCAGCCGTGTGGGTTGCTGCCAGAGCCTCTTCGGCATACTGGATCAGCTGCCCACGTTTGTGCCAGGCGTCAATATCGGACGGGTCAAACTTCCAGCGCTTGCGGGGTTTGTCCAGGCGTTTCAGCAGACGCCGGCGATGCTCTTCTTCCGACAGGTGCAGCCAGCACTTGATGATGGTGGTTCCTTCATGTGCCAGGTGTTGCTCAAAGCTGCGGATGGAGGCATAACGCAGGGGCCAGTTGTAGTGGTCTGGCTCCCGCACCGGCCAGGCACGCTCGGCAATGACGGCCTCATGATGGCTGCGATTGAAGGCAACCACCTCACCAAATGCCGGCAGCAAAGGCGTAATGCGCCAGAGAAAGTCATGTCGCGCCTCTGCGCCTTGAGGCCGGCCAAAAGACCAAGCATGAAAGCCCGCAGGGTCCATGTAGGTGGCGAGTGTGCGAATCAGGCTGTCCTTGCCGCTGGCATCGAGGCCGTGAACAACGAGCAGCAGACTCTTTTCCCGATTGGCCCAGAGCCTACGCTGGTGTTCGCCAATGTCTTCCAGGCTCGCCTCCAGATTATCATCGGCATCATCGTCGTCGATGTCTGTCGGGTAGTCCTCGAGGGAGGGCTTTGCGGCTGTAAAGTGCCAGCGATGATCGGGACTGGCTGCGATGGCTGGCTGATCGGTCATGAACGGGCTCCTGAAATTCAAAGTGTAGTGCATGATCAATGATTAGGGTCAAGACAAACCTATTATCCAATAGGCCAATGTCGAGTTTTGCCTTTGGTCTGATATAGTAAAACATGACCGATCACAGGGAATGGCGGATGTCGGATAATCACTCGGTGGAAGCTCTCACCACTATTCTTGATAGCCTGGATGCGCTGGTCTATGTCGCCGACCTGAAAACCCATGACCTTCTCTACCTGAACGCCTACGGAAGGCGCCTGTTTGGCGCTGCCGATGGCCGCAAATGCTGGCAAACCCTGCAAACGGCACAGGCTGGCCCCTGTGAGTTCTGCACAAATTCGTGCCTGGCCGATAAACAGGGGAATCCCAATGGCGTTTATGTCTGGGAATTCCAGAATACCCTGACGCACCGCTGGTATCAGTGTCGGGACGAACTGATCCGCTGGACGGACGGTCGCCTTGTACGGCTTGAAGTGGCCACGGATATCACCGACCGCAAGGAGATGGAGCAGCAGCTGCATGAGGCAACCCGTGTCGCACGGGAACTGGCCCATACCGATGAATTAACCGGGCTGAATAACCGCAGAGCCTTTCTTGCATATTCGGAGCAATCACTCAAACGGTCCAGCCGCTCCGGCGGGGTCGTATCCCTGATTGTTTTTGATCTGGATTTTTTCAAGCAAATCAATGATCAATGGGGCCATGAAGCGGGTGATAAGGTGCTTCAGGCGGTGGCCAGAGTCATTCATCCGCTGATCCGCTCCGGCGATGTGCTGGGGCGTATCGGCGGCGAAGAATTTGCTGTCACAATGGCAGAGGCCTGCCATGACCAGGCACTGGCGCTTGCCGAACGCTTGCGTAAAGCTATTGCTGAGATAAGGGTCCCATATCACGGTCATACGCTGAGATGCTCGGCAAGTTTTGGTATTGCCACCGAGGCGGGCAGAGAGATCAAGCTGAGTCAGTTGCTACTGCGGGCCGATGGCGCCCTCTATCGTGCCAAGGATGACGGACGTGACAAGGTGAGTTCAGCCAATTGATTCAGCGCGTGTAGCGTTGCAGGTAATCGCTTGGCACCTGTGCCAGCCAACGTTCCACCATAGCCTCCAGTGCCTGGTTCAGTCCCTCGGGCTGGCAGTCGGGGTCAGCATGCTGCAGCAGGTAGTGCAGGGCCTCAATGGTGGACAGGCTGTTTGGGCCTGGCACCTTGCGAATACGATAGCGGGAAGGCGGCGGCGTAGCGAAGTGGTAGGCGGGTATGCGCTGCAGCCACGGATTGGCGTGAAAAATTTTGCGTGCCTTGCGCCAGGTGCCATCGATGACAATCCAGTGGGTTGGTAGCGTCCCTGCGGCCTGCTCCAGTGGCTGGCTTCCAGCGGTTGGGAAGACGAGCCCCCAACGCTGGTCAATACGGGCCGTCAGGCTGGCGAAATCCTCCGGTGTTTCACCCGTAAAAATGTCGAGACTCTCCCCCAGACACCGTTTGGCCAGTCGCAATGTGCCCTTTGCCTGGGTAACTTCACTCGGATGTTGCAATGCCACGAGCTGCAGAGCCGTGGCAACAGGGCGGCAGTGGCTGCAAAGGCACAGGGCATGGTGCATGCCGCAGCCAGGGCAGCGTCGGTCAGCCATGCTGCACCTTGATGGGAGTTGTGCGCCACGCCGATAACCAACGGCTCACCTCGGTGCCGGGCATTGGCCGGGCGATGGCGTAGCCCTGAATAAGATCACAGCCCAACTCAGACAGCACATCAATATGGGCCTGGGTTTCCACCCCTTCGGCCACAACGGGGCGCTGAAAGCGGGAGCAAAGAATGAGAATGCTCTCTACGATTGCCCGGTCCTCGGTATTGGTTGGCAGGTCCCTGATAAAGCTTTGGTCAATCTTGATGATATCTACGGGCAGTGCGCGCAGATAGGCCAGGGAGGAAAATCCGGTACCAAAGTCGTCGAGCGCCACTTTAACGCCGAGGCGCTGGCAACGGGAAATGACCTGGCGAGCATGCTGCATATCATCAAGGGCGGTGGACTCCAGCACTTCAAGATGTAGAAAGGCCGGGTCAATCCGGGGCCACTGGCGCAACAGGCCCTCAAGAAAAGGTGCGAACGTGGGGGAAACCAGATGCGCCGCACTGATATTCACACAGAGTGTAAGCTGCTCGCCGGCGGCGTGCCAGCGGCCAAGTTCAGTGATACCTGCCTTCAGTACCCATTCACCCAGCGCAATTTCCATATGACTGCCTTCCACGAAAGGCAGGAAACTACCGGGAGCAATCAGCCCAAGGGTCGGGTGTTGCCAGCGAATGAGTGCTTCAAAGCCGGTGACCGCTAGATCCCTGGTGCGTACCTGAGGTTGAAAAAGCAGGACAAACTCCTGATTGGTAAGCCCTCGGCTTATTTCTGACAGCTGTTGTCGACGCTGATTGCGGTGAGCGTCCAGGGCGGGATCGAAGAAGCGATAGTTGTTTCGCCCCTCCTGTTTGGCTGTGTACATGGCCTGGTCTGCGTGGCGGAGCAGACGGTGGCTGTCGTCATCATTGCCCAGGGGGAATACCACAACCCCCATGCAGGCACTTAGCTTCAGAACCTGCTGGCCATTGGTGACGGGCTGGCTGATGGTATCCAGAATGCGTTGATAAACACCTTCATCACGATCGACATCTCTCAGCACCATAACGAATTGGTCGCCACCGACCCGCGCAACCGTATCATCATCCCGCAGGACCCGTTTCAAACGGTCGGCAACGGTATTCAGGAGCTTGTCACCGGCGGCACGCCCAAGCTGATCATTGAGCTGCTTGAAGCCATCCAGGTCAAGATAACAGACCGCCATGGGCTTACCCGTGCGGTTGGCATGAGTGATGGCACTGTCCAGCTTTTCCGCCAGTAGTTGACGATTGGGCAGATTGGTCAGATCGTCATAGTGTGCGATGCGCTCCATCTCTTTCGCCTGGTTTTTCAGGGTGGTGAGATCAGAGAAAATGGCGACATAATGAACCTGGTCTGTTGGTCCCAACAATACCCGTTTGACTGAGAGCAGTTCAGGGTATTCGTCGCCATTTTTGCGGCGATTCCAGATCTCGCCGCACCAGTAGCCTTCGCTGTTCAGGGTACGCCAGAACTTGTCATAGAACGTCCGTCCCTGGCGGCCGGAACTCAGAATGCGGGGGTTCTGGCCGATGACATCGTCCTTGCTATAACCCGTGATTCGTGTGAAGGCGGGGTTGATGTCAACGATGCGATTGTGCTGGTCGCTGATCATGATGGCATCGTGACTGGAGTCAAACACGCTGGCAGCCAGCCGCAGGCGGTGTTTGCTTTGTTCCCGAACGCTGATATCGGTCTGGATTGCAAGAAAGCCGGGTTCAACCCCCTCGTCCTTGCGTATGGGAGTGCAATTGATGTGTACCCAGTGGCGCTGTCCGTCGCGGGTATAGTTGAGAATATCAACCTCGAACCCCTCACCAGCCGCAAGCTTTTGCCGCATATACTGAACGGTGGCCGGGTCCGTATCAGGTCCTTGCAGCAGGTCGCCGGGTTTACGGCCCAGGACGTCGCCGGCGGTAAACCCCGTCATGGTTTCAAAGCCATGATTAACCCAGCGTATGCGCCCGTTTACGTCGGTAATTACCACGCCATTGGAGGTGTGCAGTGCAACCAGTGCCAGCAGGCGGTCAAGGCTTTCGGGGTTATCAGGCAGCGCCGTGGTGGCCGTTGTAGGCATGGAGTGGGTAACTCTCAAAAGTCTGTTCCAGTGGCTGAGGTGTTGGGCGGTTGCGGGCTGCAGTTATACAGACGGGATACGTGTTGCCGGCTGATCTATATCAAAAAGGCATTAAACACGAGTCCGGTCAGAACGGCTATCGTGGCTTTGCCTTATGGGGAGGTCCCGGTGGCTACGAACGAGGGCCGAGGATATGGAATTGTGCTTGTTCACCCGCAGCTCCCCAGGCTTCGTCCAAACCTGTTTGCAGCTGCTGCCCCAGCAGATTGAATACCTCGGCCTGGCCAGCTGCCAACTGTTGACGTAGTTCGACCTCCATATGTTGCATGCCCTCGCGCAGACCGGCTTCCTTGCCGGGCCTCAGTGCTGCTTCTTCCGCTTTCAATAAGGCAAAATCAGTGGCCACAAAGGTCGCGAGGGTAACACTGGTCATGATGCCTCCCACAACCAGCGCGCCAGGCCCGCTGGGTGCGGCAACGCCTGCGGCCGCACCTCCGGCTGCCACCGCGGCTGCGGTGCGGGGTGCGAGCCGGGCGGCAAAGCTCAAAATTGCCCGCTGTGCCGCCCGACTGCCACCCGCCTGGGCAAGGCGCGGCGCGACCGCACGATAGGTCAGCATGGCAACAGCGCCCGCACCGACCACGCCTGTCGTTGCGGCACTGGTCTGCCAGCGTTGCACATCCTGTGGCGACGGTGTGAAGCTGAGACGCAAAACGGTATCGAGATCCAGTATGGACTGCGGCGAGCCAGTCTCATCCGTCGTCTGGGCCACCAAGCCACGCTCAAGTTGTGCAGCGATGCGTTGCCCGGACGCGGCTAACCCAGACACCAGCGCCAACTCATAGTCCGCACCAAAGTTTGTCAGGGCATCGCCAAATCCACTGTCCTCCAAGACATAGGTCGTGAGCTTCTGACTGGTGAGCTCATCCAGATTGCTTTGCAACGCAAACAGCAGGCGCATATAGCTACCCGGCATGGAGTAATACCAGTCCAGGTAGCGGTCTATACCGGTATTGGCTTTATCGAAGGTGGTGGCAAGGGCCGCTTCTGTCCAGCTGTCCAGGTGCTGTTCAAGGTTGGCTAGTTCTGTCGCTGACAGCTGGCCAAAAGCCTCAGCCAGGCCGGGCAACTGTGTACGGGGCAGGTGGTAGGTTTGCTGATTGAGAATCACCGCAACCCATGGGCTCTGTTGCGACTGCTCTGCCAGATAGCGGGAGGCGGCGAGCACAACGGCCAGTAACAAGGCCGCCAGCAAGAGCCAGCCTAGCAGTCGCATCTTGAGGGGGGTGATTTTCCCTTTCATACCTTTGCTCGCTCCAGCCCACTGGCTATACCCTGCATGATATGACACCAGGTCCACAGGAATGCGGCACCTGAGAGCAGCAACACAGCCCAGCCTATCAGTGACAGGGTACCACCGCTGCTTGTGCTGCCGAGACTGTTTTGGAGTGCCCACCAGCCAAAAAGTTCGCTACCGCGGACAAGCTGGTCGGCCATCATCAACAGGGAGGCATTGTCCGCCAGGGGAGGGCGGTGTAAGGCCAATGCCTCGGTAAGTTCTCTGGCAATCAATAATGGCTGGGGTGTGTAAATAACGATGACACAATAGCTGAGGATCAGCACACCGGCGGTCGTGAGCAATGCAAGGCGTCGGGTCAGAGGCGCCAGCCGGGAAGGCTGAATGTAGGGGCGCAGGCCGCGCTCGAACACGGACAGGCACAAGGTGAAAGTAACCGCGCTGGCAAGGAGCAGGTACCAGGTTGACGGCGTCAAACTGAGCATTTTCACCAGCAGGTAGCCGGACAATAGTACCGCCACCACCAGGTTAAAAAGCCTCAACAAGATACCGCCCCGCAACCAGCGATGAAAGGGAGCGTCAGGTTGCAGGTATTGATCCAGCCATACCCGCCGCCGCAACAGTGCCTGCTCGTTCATGCTTCGCCAGCAAAAACCAAGCAATATCAGCCAGCAGGGTAACGCCAGCCAGTCACGCAAAGGCGCCGGCAGCTGTGCCCATACCGCAAGCACCAACCAAAGCATCAGGGCGGCTGTTGCAACGCTTGCCTTGCTAGCCATGAGGGGGCGCGCTAGCCTTGAAAGGGATGTCATCAGGGCCTTTTCCATGTTTCAACTCAAAGAGCATATCGTTGTGATCTCCGGCGCCGGTATCAGCGCGGAAAGTGGTATTTCCACCTTTCGCGACAGTAACGGGCTATGGGAGCAGCATAGCATTTATGATGTTGCCACTCCTGAGGGTTTCAAGCGCAACCCCGGTTTAGTACTGGACTTTTACAATCAGCGGCGGCGGCAACTGCAGCAGGTGGACCCCAACGCCGCACACCGTGCGCTGGCGGACCTGCAAAGCCGCTACCGGGTGACGGTGGTCACCCAGAACATTGATGACCTGCATGAACGGGCGGGAAGTGCGGACATTCTCCATCTGCACGGTGAAATCATCAAGGCCCGCAGTTCCCGCCGCACGGATCTGGTCTATGAGATAGGTTATGGCGATATCCGTTTGGGTGATACCTGCGAACTGGGCAGCCAGTTGAGGCCTCATGTCGTCTGGTTTGGCGAAGATGTACCGCTGATTGCCCATGCCGCAGAGCTTGTTGCCAGTGCCGATCATCTGCTGGTGATTGGCACCTCGTTACAGGTGTACCCAGCCGCGGGCCTGGTTGATCTGGTGGGACTCCAGGTGCCGGTCACCGTTATAGATCCGGCCGCCACCCGTGCACTGCCCAATGCGCGGGTGATCAGGGAGACAGCCACCCAAGGCATCCAGCAGTGGATCAGCAGCCTCAACAAACCTTGAATCTGCAGGCTGGCACAGTATGCTATCCCGTCACCCGCTTGCCGAGGATACTGAGCGCCATGCTGAAAGTGCTTACTGCTGTTGCTGTCTGTGTACTTGTGCTGGTCAACACATTGATCGGCATAGGGCCGATGTTGGTGTTGGCATTACTGCGCCTGGTCATACCCATCAAAGCGTTCCAGCGTTTTTGTGCCAGTGCCGTCATGTGGATTGCCGAGAGCTGGGCCGAGATCAATAAAGGGATTTTCGCGCTGTTAACGCCGACCCAGTGGGATATCCGCTGCGACGCGGCGCTGCATCGGGACCATTCCTATCTGGTGGTCAGCAATCACCAATCCTGGGTTGATATTCCCGCGCTGGTGCAGGCGTTCAACCGCAGGACACCCTATTTCAAGTTCTTCCTGAAAAAGGAACTGATCTGGGTGCCGTTTCTGGGGCTGGCATTCTGGGCCCTGGACTACCCGTTTATGAAACGCTACAGCAAGGCTCACCTGGAGAAGCATCCCGAGGACAAAGGCAAGGACCTGGAGATAACCAAACAGACCTGCAAAAAGTTCAAGGACCTTCCGGTCACAGTGGTCAATTATCTGGAAGGTACACGGTTTACGCCCGCCAAACACGCGGCCCAGGGTTCACCCTACCGCTATCTGCTGAAACCCAAGTCTGGCGGCATTGCCTTTGTCATGGCAGCGCTGGGCGAGCAGATGAACTCATTGCTCGATGTAACTATCGTCTATCCTCAGGCTAAGACACCGGGCTTTTGGGCGCTGATCAGTGGTCAGGTGGATCGGGTTATTGTCGACATCAGGGCCCGGACGATTGAACACAGGCTTTTTGCGGGTGACTATGAGAATGATGAAGCCTTCCGTGCGCAGTTCCAGACCTGGGTCAATGAGCTCTGGGCAGAGAAAGACCAGCGTATCGCTGAGATTCGCAAAGAAATCACGCAAAGTTAACGGAGTTGCGTTATCTTGATGGGAAAGGGGCCACCAGTCACTTGGGTTGTCCCTGTAACTCTCATCAGATGGTTTTCCTGAATGACTATGTTGCGCGCTGCGGCTTTGGGTCTGGTGCTGCTGGCAATGTGTTTGCCACCACAAGCTTTTGCCGTAGGCGAGCCCCTGCATCTGACGACGGGCTGGGAGTATCGCTGGGGCGATTCGCCCTTTGACGAGAAGGGCGTGCCTCTCTGGACGCAATCCCTGCATCAGGATGACCAATGGCAGTCCATAGGCTTCCCCTCCAATCCTCCTGGCCGCGCCCGCCAGCAGAATGCCTGGTTCCGCACCACCTTACCGGCGGGCGAATGGCGTGATCCGGTGCTCTATATCTTCAGCGTGGATCTGATCACCGAAGTCTACTTGGATGGTCAGCGCATCTATCACTACGGCACCTTTACCCCTGAGGGAACGGGGCGTTTTGAAGGCTGGCCCTGGCACATGATTTCCTTACCGCCGGACTATGCCGGCAAGGAAATCTACTTCCGTATCTGGTCCAACTACAGCGACATTGGCCTCTGGGGTGAGGTCAAAATCATGGACCGGCCTGATTTCTACCTCTACGTACTGGAGCAGTCCCTCGATCGTTTAGTGGTCAGCGGTTTTTCCTTGCTCATCGCCGTGCTGGCGCTGATTTTTGCCCTGGTGCAGGAAAACCGGCGCCTGTTTGGCAGTGTTGGCCTTTTTTCGCTGGCATCAGGGTTGATGATTCTGGCAGAAAGCCAGACCGCCCAGTTGATCATGCATGCGCCACTGGTGTGGGACTTCATCACGGCCGGCTCCTATTACATGCTCCCGGTGGCTATGGGGCTATTGTTTGAACACTGGTTTGGTGACCGCTTCCGCCGCACTATTCGCAGCCTATGGCAGTTTCACCTGGCCTATGTGTTGGGTGCTCTTGGTTTGTCAGCGGTGGGCGCCATCAACCTGTCTTCAACCTTTCCGGTATTTGATGCGCTGTTTGTTGTCACCCTCAGCATACTGACCCTTATCGTTGTGGCGCGTTTCAGAAATGTTGAGCCGTTACAGCGCCGGGCGGCAATTGCGTTCGGTATCTTCGGGTTATTGTTGATTATTGATATGGCGGTTGCCCATGGCTTCCTGCCCTGGCAGCGTGTGCCGGTCACCTGGGGCGCACTGGCATTTTCCGTTCTGGTGGTCACCATTGCCTTCCGTCAGTACTACGACACCCAGAAGGCCTTGCGGCATTTGAACCTGTCCCTTGAATCGAAAGTTTTTGAGCGCACCGCGGCTCTTGAGAAACTGGCAGACCGGGAACGCCTCAGGGCCAAGGCGCTTGCATTTGAGAATCTGAAGGCCAGCATTCTTAATGATGTTGTGTCGGAGCTTCAGGATGCCTCCAGCTACACCACGGCGATTGCCGTGCTTTGTCACCGCTTGCCCGAACTCAGCCACCCCATTCCCGGCGCCTTCTTCCAGTTGGAAGAGGACGGAAAATTTCATCGGCTGGCGGAGTGGGGCATCGATCTGGAGCGTAACGATCACCTGGTCTTTCTACCTCACGTACTTGATGAGGCACCTAAAGCCAGCCCGCCCCCTTCTGTCAGCCGGGGCATGACAGCGAGTGATCAATGGCATTTTCCGCTGAGTATCCAGCATGCCGGCAGGGGCAGCTCAATCGAAGGCCTGTTGATCCTGCTTGTGTCGGAAGTGCCTGTTGTGGATATCCAGGCGTTCACTGCCAGTCAGCTGTATCACAACATTAAAGGCGCAATTGAAAAGATTACCGTTACCCTGTCTGGAATACGGTTGATGGAGGAGTTTCAGCAGCTCTCCTATGAGGACTCCCTCACGGGGTTGAAGAACCGACGTTTGTTTGATGAGCTGATGACACACCATAGCGGTGTTGCCCAGCGCATGAATTCAGACCTGTCGGTACTCATTGCTGATATTGATCACTTCAAAACCTTTAACGATACCTGGGGACACGAGGCAGGTGACGAAGCCCTGCGACAGGTTGCTTTTGCGCTGCAAGACAGCTTCAGAGATACCGACGCGGTTTGTCGGTTTGGCGGTGAAGAGTTTGTCATCATCATGCCTGGCGCGGATCTCGAACATGCCTGCCAGCGAGCGGAGGATGCGCGACAGCGGATCAGCCATATCAAAATTCTGCATGGGGGTCGCAACCTTGGGGGTGTCACTATTTCCTTTGGTGTGGCCTCCTGGCCCCGAACCCAGGGTACGCCGAAGGATTTACTTGCCCTGGCGGATAAGGCACTGTATCTGGCAAAACAACACGGTCGCAACCGGGTGGAAGTTGCCGAACCTTCGGCCCCTCCGGTGGACACCCCCTAGCATGAGGACACTATGACGCAGCCCGCCAAGCAGCAACCCGCTGACAGTCAGCTTGAAGCCTTTCGAGACATAGTGCGTAGCCGCCGCTCCATTCGGCGCTTCACTGACGAAGCCATCCCGGACGCAGTGGTGGAAGATTGTCTTGACCTTGCCATGCTGGCACCCAATTCCAGCAATCTGCAGCCCTGGTCCTTTTACGTGGTGAAGTCGCCTGAGCTCAAGGAGCCGTTGGCTCACGCCTGCCTGGGCCAGAACGCGGCCCGCACCGCACCGGTGCTCATTGCCATAGTGGCGCGCACCGGTACATGGCGCGAACACAGCCGGCAGGTACTTGATAACTGGCCTGAACCTGAGGTGCCTAAGATCGTCCGTAGCTACTACTCGAAGATCGCGCCCATTCACTACAACCAGGGGCCGTTAGGGCTCTATGGTGTGGCCAAGCGGGCGATGGGTATGGTGGCCGGTTTGCGTCGGCCAGTGCCACGCTGGCCCTATTCGCCCGCCGCCATGAAGGTCTGGGCGGCTAAATCAACGGCGCTGGCTGCGGAGAACCTGATGCTTGCCTTGCGGGCTCATGGCTATGACAGCTGTCCCATGGAAGGTTTTGACAGTTGCCGGGTCAATAAACTGCTCAATATCCCGAAGGATGGCGAAGTGATCATGATCCTGGCGGCAGGGCGCCGGGCAGAGAAGGGCATATACGGGCCACAATACCGATTGGACAAATCCAAAGTAGTGACCTGGCGGTAAGCCAGGTCACTCCGTTCAGAGCCTGGGGGTCAGGCGCGCAATCGGAAGCCGGACCGGAAGATCCACCAGATCATTACCAGGCAACTCACCATGAAGACCAGAATCATGGCCACGCTCAGGTAAAGGTTCACATCCGCCATGCCATAGAATGACCAGCGAAACGCGCTGATCAGGTATACCACCGGGTTGAACAGGCTGATGGTTTGCCACAGGGGCGGCAGCATATCCAGTGAGTAGAAGGTTCCACCCAGAAAGGCCAGTGGTGTCACCACCATCAGGGGGACTATCTGCAGCTTCTCAAAGTTGTCGGCCCAAATGCCAATAAGGAAACCCAGCAGGCTGAAGGTCACTGCGGTCAGCACCAGGAACGTGAGCATCCAGAACGGATACTGCACCTGGTAGTCCACGAACAGTTTTGCGGTTAGCAGAATGATGACGCCCAGAATGGTCGCCTTGGTGGCGGCTGCGCCAACGTAGCCCAGCACCACCTCGATATAGGATACGGGCGCTGACAATACTTCGTAAATGGTGCCGGAAAAGCGCGGCATGTAGATGCCGAAGGAGGCGTTGGAGATGCTTTGCATCAGCAATGACAGCATCACCAGCCCGGGGATAATGAAGGCGCCATAGCTGATGCCGTCGATATCTCCCATCCGCGAGCCAATTGCTGAGCCGAAGACGACGAAATACAGGGACGTCGAGATCACCGGAGACGCCACACTCTGCATCAGCGTGCGCCACATGCGAGCCATCTCAAACTTGTAGATGGCCCGAACACCGTACCAGTTCATGCTGAACTCCTGTTGTTTTGCTCACGCACCAGGCCTACGAAAATTTCCTCAAGTGAACTCTCCCGGGTCTGAAGGTCGCGGAACTCAATGCCATGCTGCTCCAGGGCGCGGAGCAGACGCGCCACGCTGGCCTGCTCTTGCTGTGAGTCAAAGGTGTATACCAGTTCAGAACCATCGCCGGCAAGGCTGAGGTTGCTGTCTTGAAGTGCCGCCGGTATGGCGTCTAGCGCATCGGTCAGGTGCAGGCGCAGCTCCCGCTTGCCAAGTTTCTTCATCAGGGTGGCTTTCTCTTCCACCAGGACAATTTCGCCCTGATTAATCACGCCGATGCGGTCTGCCATTTCTTCCGCTTCTTCGATGTAGTGGGTGGTCAGGATAATGGTAACCCCCTGATCCCTGAGGCCGCGTACCATTTCCCACATATCCCTGCGCAGCTCAACATCCACGCCTGCTGTGGGCTCATCCAGGAAGAGAATTTCGGGCTCATGGGACAGCGCCTTGGCAATCATGACCCGACGCTTCATACCGCCGGACAGGGCCAGGATACGGGTGTCTTTCTTATCCCAGAGGGAGAGGGCCTTGAGTATCTTTTCGATGTAGGCGGGGTTGGGTGCCTTACCGAATAGCCCGCGACTGAAATTTACCGTCGCCCATACGGTTTCAAAGGCATCGGTATTCAGCTCCTGCGGAACCAGGCCGATGATTTCCCGCGCCCGGCGAAAATTCTTGACGATATCAGCACCATCCGCTTCTACACGGCCATGGGTCAGCTTCACAATGCCACAGATGATGCTGATCAGCGTTGTCTTGCCAGCGCCGTTGGGTCCGAGCAGGGCAAAAATTTCCCCGCGACGGATATCCAGATTGACCCCTTTCAGAGCCTGGAAGCCACTGTCATAAATTTTGCTGACGTTTTGTACGGAAATATGCGGTTGCACAAAGCACCATGCAGGTTGTTGAGACAAGGGCGCAATAATCGCATGTTATTGAGCCGGTTATAAAGTGTGAATTAGACCTATCGCACAAACATGGCCATTAATGCATAAAGTGTCCAAATGTGTTTGTGTCAGGTATACTGTATACGAATACATCTACACGACGTATCTATGGGTATCGGAGCAGGAGAGTCATGATGCAGGTCAGCGCGACCAAAATACCCAACGCTGAGGAACGCAAGGGGCAGGTGGCCCTGAAGGCGTTTTTCAACATCACGCAGGAGTGGGGTTGCTCCAGTGCTGATCGGCAGAAACTGCTGGGCGAGGTGGCACGCTCAACGCTCAATAACTATGCGAAGCTGCCTGCCGTCAGGCTTAACCGCGATGTGATTGAGCGCATCAGTTACATCATGGGTATCTATAAGGCACTGAATATCCTTTACCCCAATCGGGAACTGGCTAATCGCTGGGTACACCAGCCCAACCAGGCGCTGCCCTTCAATGGCACAAGTGCGCTTGAGTTCATGACGCGGGGCAGCATTATTCACCTTGCGGAAACTCGTCGTTACCTCGATGCCCAGCGGGGGTGGTGATGGTTAAACTGCCAGAGCCTGCGCCGGCGCTTCCGGATTGGCAGGCCTACCGGATGGTGCCGTCCCACTTTCCCCCCATTAACATTTTTGAAACCGTACTCTCGGCTGATGAATTTGAGTTGGCCGCCGAGATTGAAGGGCTTACCAATGATCGTTTACGGGATGAGATTGGCGATATCAGTCGGGTTGCCAATGAAGATCGCGTGTTTGGGCCCGGCTCCAGCCCCGTGATGGCGGCATTTACCCATGTCGGCAAAGGCAGTCGCTTTACCGATGGCAGTTACGGCGTTTACTACGCCGCCAGCTCGCTGGATGCGGCCATTAGGGAAACGGCATACCATCGTGAGCGTTTCCTTGCTGCAACACAGGATCCTCCCATGGAATTGACCATGCGCTGCTATATCAACCGTGTCGTGCTGCCAATGGATGACATTCGCGGGCCGGGTTTTCAGGTACTGCATGATCCGGATATTGGCAGTTACCCCCTATCCCAGCAATGGGCGGCTGACCGCCGGGGCCAAGGTAGTCATGGTTTGCTGTATAACAGCGTGCGTCACCCCGGTGCTGAATGCATTGCAGCCTTTCGGCCAACGGCGGTGGGTATTCCCTGGCAAGGACCTCACCTGCGTTACGTTTGGGATGGACAGCGGATAACGGATGTATTCCGGATATCCAGTCACCGCATGTTGCCCTGATTCCTTTTTTGGAGCTTTACCCAGTGAATGTCCTGTTCAGACAGAGTCTTGTTGTCGTTTTGATTGTCGGCGGTGTCGCCCTCGCGGTATTTGGGCCGCGGTGGCTGATGTTCTTGTCTGGCGGAGGCGCCAGTCTGCTTTCCCACTGTGATTTGCTGGCGGAATCTTGCAGTTGGTCTGATGACCAGGGTGAGTGGACGCTGGTGGCGAAGCGAGAGCTGGCTGACAGTCAGGGCGACCACCTTCATCTTACTCTGAAAGGCCCGGAGCGTGCGGGCAGGGTGCTGGTGGTGCTGGAAGGCGAGTCCATGTACCTTGGCCGCTATCCGGTACCTTTGCAGCCAACGGCGGACGGTCAGTGGTCAGCGAGCTTTACGGCGCCGTTTTGTGCGGTTGACCCCACGATGCGCTGGAAGATCGGCCTTATGATTGACGGGCAATCCCGCATATTGCCATTTTTACCTGTATTTACTGCGGCGGGCAAAGCGCTGTGATTCCTCACCGCCTCCCGGACTCATTGGCGTGAGTCAGGGGTTTCTTACACAAAAGCCTGGGTGGTGACAGCGCTATAGAGGGAGTGGTCTTCCGTCACATAGTGCTTGCGCAGCCAGGTGTTGGCGCCATCAACACCCAGCCGAAAGCAGCCCAGTTTACTGCTGCAGT
Organism: Marinobacter sp.; assembly: GCA_022565395.1. Lineage (GTDB taxonomy): Bacteria > Pseudomonadota > Gammaproteobacteria > Pseudomonadales > Oleiphilaceae > JAIUMV01. The sequence continues at coordinate 63,793 of JAIUMV010000010.1, read as the reverse complement.
GGGTGACGGTATGCAGGCTCTGACCCACTGCCATTTCACCCATGCCCAGCGTGCGCGCCAGGAAAGGGCTTATCAGTTCAATGACGGAATCGTGGGAGTAGCCGCGACCAGACAGTAAGGCGCAGGCGGCGCCATAAAACCAGGCAGCGGTATAGCCCCGAACAGGCAGGGGCGCGGCGATTATATCAAGGCCACGCATACGGCTGTCGCGAAGCTGCAGACTGGCGAGAATATGGAGGTTGGCAGTGAGTTCCTGACGTTCAGAGACACCAGCTCCCGTCGCTGAGGGCGCAAGACTCGCAGGGCTAAGGTTCATAGGGGCTCGTCTCTGAGGTAGGACATCCGCTACAAGGGTGCCCTCCGGGCTCAACGCAGCCTCCTGCTCGCGGGCCAGGTTGATAATGCGGAATGCCAACAGCATCAACAGTCCGGCCAGCGTTATTTCAATAGCGACAACAACACTGCTAATCATGGTTTCCCTTCAAGTCATGCTCCAATGTAATGGCATGATACGAAGTGTAACGGATTGTTGCTGTGATACAGATTCCAAATAGTGAACGGCTTACTGCGGCCTCAGGAACCTGATGCCTAGCGTTTGGCAATCCTGTGATGATGGGGGTGAAGGGGGTGTTGGCGAGTTGGGAGCGCAGCCACCGTCACAGGACGGTGGCTGTACAGGAATATGAAGCTGGCCGTTGTTACTTGAGCAGCTTCTTGGCTTCGGCAGCCCAGGTCTCAAAGCCCCGGGTCTTTTCGAAGGCAGCCAGCTTTTTCTTGTCATCCACTGATGGATTGGCAATCTGATTGATGGTGGTGATGCCCGCCTCTTTCAGTTTTTTAACGGTGACCGGGCCAACACCTTTGATTTTTTGCAGATCAGTATCTTTCACTGTCTGGGTTACGGCTTTCTGCGCGCTGGCGACTTTTTCCTGCGCTTTTGCAACGGTTTTCTTGGCTTGCGTCGTTGCTTTCTTCACTTCTTTCTTGGCAGCTTTGGTTGCCTTGCTTGCGGCCTGTTTAGCGTCAGCGGCGGCTGCCGATGCTGTTGCCTTGGCTTTGGCTGCGGGTGACTTCTTGCGTGGCTGCATGCCGACTTTTTCCAGCAGGCTGTCCTGCAGTTCCTGGAACTCGTTCATGCGGCGCTCCAGCTCTTCGTTGAAGCGCTTCATTTCCCGCTCCCGCATCTCGTCGATTTCCTTGAAGAGCTTTTTGACAGGCTCCTGAATCTGGCTTTGCAGGGACTCAAACTGCTTGAAAGCCTCACTGATCAGCTTTTCCAGCTGCTGTGAGGTTTTCTCGAACTCTTTGTTCACGCGCTGAACAATGTTGTCCAGATTGGGCTTATCTTTCTTTGCCATGGGGCATCTCCTTGGTTCGTCAGGTGCGGTCGGTGTGGTGCCTTGGGTGTTCAAGCCAGCGAGTTGAACGACTGTCCGGTGCGACGTGAACGTAAAGACTTTTTCTTTTCCAGAACATCACGGATACGCTCAAGCTTCTCTTTTATATCGGCGCCCTGGCCGTGACTTCTATCAATAAAGTCAATGGCATAAAAGAAGTTGCTGCAGTGCTTTGTACGCTCTACAACCAGCCCCTGCAGTGCGTTTGCCCGAATGGAATCAAAAGGCATGGCCATAATAAGGTCAAACGCGACCGTATCGCCGGGCTCAAAAACTTTATCAGTCTTGAAGACGCAGCCATACTGATCCAGCTCAAACAATCGGGCTTCCACGGTTTCCCGCTTAAAGAAGCTGTGCCTGATGCGCAAGCGTGCGATCAGGTCGGGCAACGGCTCCCGGAAACCCTGTGAGTTACTGCTTGCTGATGGCAATTTTCTGTTCATGATGTTGAGGGTACCACTGGGCTACAGTCTGTTAGCCAACCATGCTGATCAAACAATAGTCACTATAGTGCATTTTCGCAATATGATCAGCAGAGTACCATAAACTCCTCATAGAAAGGTTCAAGAGGCCCCGCTGCTCTTTGCGGGCCAACATAGCCCTAGTCTTTGCTGTCCCAAGGGGTTTCTATCTTGTATAAGTCCTTGCGTCGGTCTTTCAGGTTGGTCACCGAGCCCTCGTTTCGCACCCGTATCAGTTTCTCAAGATCCAGGTCTGAGAACATGATCATCTCGGTATTTGGCGTGGTTTCTGCCATAACGGCATCGTGAGGGAAGGCAAAGTCCGACGGCGAAAACACCGATGACTGGGCATATTGTACGTCAAGGTTCTCCACTTTGGGGAGGTTGCCGACACTGCCGGTGATGATCACATAGCATTCATTCTCGATGGCCCGTGCCTGCGCGCAATGACGCACCCGCAAGTAACCGTTTTTGGTGTCAGTCCAGAAGGGAACACAAATGATATCCACATCCTGGTCTGCAGCAATACGTCCAAGTTCGGGAAACTCAATGTCATAACAGATGAGGATGGCAACCCGCCCGGAATCGGTTTCAAAGACCTCAAACTTGTTGCCACCTTCGATGATCCAGTCCCGGCGCTCGTGCGGTGTGATATGAATCTTGCGCTGCTCATCAACCCGCCCATCACGGTGACAAAGGTAGGACACATTGTACACCCGGTCATTTTCGATCAGTGGCATTGAGCCCGTGACGATGTTGATGTTGTAGCTGACCGCCATCTCCGACATTTCGTTACGGAACTGTTCGGTAAATCCCGCAAGGAAACGGATCGCCCGGGTCTGATCCATCTGATCCGTCAGGCCCATCAGGGGGGCGTTGAAAAACTCAGGAAACAGAGCGATATCGCTCTTGTAGTCTGACAGGGCATCCACAAAGTACTCCACCTGTTTGAGTACTTGCTCAACGGACGTGAATTCCCGCATCTGCCACTGCACGGCGCCCATGCGTACCTGAGTCTTACGCGCGCCAATCACCGAGGTGGGCGGCGTGTACATGATGTTGGCCCACTCCAGCAAGGTGGCATAGCCGAGCGATTTTTCGTCCTCTGGCAGGTACTTGTGCAGTAGCCGCTTGACCTGGAAGTTGTTGGACAGCTGGAAGGTCAGGATAGGGTCATAGATTTCCTTGCGATCAACCCGTCGTATGTATTCCTGCGGTGTGTGCTGGTCCGCGTACTTGTGGTAGTTGGGGATACGCCCACCGGCAAGGATCGCCTTCAGGTTCAGGGTACGGGCCAGCTCCTTGCGCGCTTCGTAAAGGCGCCGCCCCAGGCGGTAACCCCGGTATTCAGGGTGAATGAACACATCTAGCCCGTACAGGGAGTCACCCTTGGGGTTATGCCAGATATTGTCATTGCGCAGGATGAGATCGTCGTAGGTGTGAGGGTTACTGAAACGGTCGTACTGGACGCGCACCGTTAAGGCAACGGCCACCAGCTCGCCATGATCCTCAATGCAGATCTGGCCGTCAGGGAACTGTTGCACCAGGGCCTTGATGGTGGCTTGGGGCCAGGCGCCACCAATATCGTCGTAGATCAGCTCCATCAGGTGGTAGAGCTGGTCATAGTCATCCAGCGTCAGGTTACGAAGGCTGAGATGAAGTTCTTCATGAGCCATCAAACTACTCCTTTAACGCCTTAGCTTTGAATGATGAGCGATATCCAGCCAGATATGTCTGGGCAGACCACTGATTTAGTGACGGATTTTAACAGATAAGTGTAAAGAGTTCCTGTTAGCTGCCGAAATCCGGAGTGTTGACTATTATTTAATTGCAAACTCTACAGAATTGGCAGGGCTGTAATAACGGCCCTTCAGGTTGTCCCGGCCCGGAGTAACAAGAATGAAAAGTTTGTCGTTTGGACAGAAGCTGCTGGTCGCTTTTGGTGCATTGCTGGTACTTATCATTGCTGTATACGCGGTCATGGCCGACCGACGCCTTGTGAACACAACCGACACCTATGTGGATGCCATGATGGCAGACGCTGTAACTCAGAGCACCGCGGCGATAGCGGATTGGTTGAATACCCGCCTTAGTCTGACGGAAGCCGCAGCTCGCACGTTGCAAACTGCCGTTAATGACCAGGATGCCCGGCGCATTTTGGTGACGGCTACCGTAGGCGGGGGATTTGACGATGTGTATGTTGGCCGTGATGACGGTTACATGCTTATGCCAAATGATCAATCCCAACAGGCCCTGCCAGCGGGCTATGACCCCCGCACCAGGCCCTGGTTCCAATTGGCCAAGCAGCTGGGTCGAGCCTCTTTTACAGAGCCTTATCGGGATGCCAGCAGTGGCAACACCATTATTTCTACGCTGGCACCGGTAACGCGGGGTGCTTATGCGGGTGTTGTCGGTGGCGATATTACCCTGGGTGCCATTGAGCGCCTGCTGGCCAATGTGAATCTGGCGGAAACCGGTTACGCCATTTTGATCAGCTCCGAGGGTACTGTGCTCTTCCACCCTGAGCAGGAGCGTGTTGGTGAACATGTGCGCCGTTTGATTGGCGGAGACCCACGGCTGGATGGCCAGAACAGATTGATCAACATCAACGGCACTGACTGGCGGGTAGGCTTCCACCGCATCGGTGATGCCCGGGGCGTTAACTGGTATCTGGGGCTTTTTGCCAATGATGACCTGATCATGGGGCCGGTGGTGTCTGCCCGAACTACAGGAACCCTGGTGGCGGTAATCGCGCTGGCTATCGCGCTGGTCGTTCTGAATATTGGCGTCAAGGTGCTGTTGGCGCCGGTACGCAGTCTCAACTCTGCGCTGGCGGATATTGCCAGTGGTGATGCTGATCTGACCCGTCGACTGCGAGTGGATTCCAACGATGAGCTCGGCCAGTTGGCAGGCAGCTTTAACCAGTTCGTGGAAAACCTGCAGAACGTGGTAGGCGATGTCAAGGAGGGGGCAGGTGAGCTTACCGGCTATGTGTCCTCACTGAAACAAACCTCCAGTGTCAGCCGTACCAGTGTCGAGAAGCAGCAATCTGAGATTGATATGATCGCCACGGCCATCAATGAGATGTCTGCGGCTGCCAACGAGATTGCCGGGAATGCTCAGCAAACTGCAGATGCGGCAACAGCGGCAGATGAAAGCGCGCGGGAGTCTTTGCAAACCGTTGAGGCCTCCAGCAATGCGGTAGAGCGGTTGTCTACCGAGGTGTCTGCAGCGGCAGAGGTAATCGACAAGCTTGGCAAGGATGTGACAGACATTTCCAGCGTACTGGAAGTGATCCAGAGTATTGCCGAACAGACGAATCTGCTGGCGCTGAATGCTGCCATTGAGGCAGCGCGGGCCGGTGATGCAGGCAGGGGCTTCGCGGTGGTTGCTGATGAGGTCCGGAATCTGGCCAAGCGCACCCACGACAGCACCGAAGAAATCAATGAGATGATTAACCGCCTCCAGAAAGGTGCCCACGATGCGGTGCAGGTCATGCAGGAATCAAGGGCTGTCTCCAATGTAAGTCTGGAGAAGGCTCATGACGCCATGGATGCGCTGAATCGTGTGGCCAAGGCTATTGGTGCCATCAGCGACATGACCTCGCAGATTGCCACCGCTTCAGAAGAACAGACCTCGGTGACGGAAGAGCTCAATGCGTCTATTACCCGGATTGCCGAGCAAGGTCAGGAGGCGGCCTCCGCCGCCAGTGAAAACGATGTCTACAGTGAGAAGGTGGATCAGGTAGGTCAGCAACTTAATGAGAAAGTGGGCCGCTTCAAGGTGTAACGGCGGGCTGTTCCAGCATGCCGTTCAGCGGTTCCGTGGATTTGCCGTGGCGCTCAATGAACTGTTGCAGAAACTGCAGGGCACGGCTTACCACTTTGGCCGACTCTTCCGATAGAAAGGGGTTCTCCAGTGTCAGTACCTGGCGCTGGTCGAGCCCCAGTTCTCTCACCGGACGCGCATAGAAGTCGTCCAGAAACTCAGAAAAACTGCCATCCTCTATGGCTCTTTCCATGCCCAGCTGAATGCGCTGACCCGTCTCATGATCTGCACGGCTGACGAAAAAATAGGATGGGAAGGGATAGGCAACCAGCAGGTGCGGCTCCACGATGAAGGCATCAGAACCCTGCTGATCCAGATCGTACAGCACCTCACTCACCCCTCGTGCGAAGCATTCAAACCGGTCATTTACCAGCATCCTGAAGAGTATGTCGAACTGTGGATGGGTAATAACCTCAACATCGTTGGCCTGAAGTATGCCGGTATCAGGCCAATGGACGCCCTGGCCGATGCGCAAGCCCCGCTTTCTGAGCTCAGCGACAGAGGTCACGCCCTCAAAAAGATTCTGGTTTGCTGGGGTAACCAGGCACACTCGCAAGCCGAGCAGACCACTGTCGATGGGAATAGGGATGGCAACCAGATCATCCTCTCTGTCCAGGGTGGCGGCAACGTTGGCAACGGTAACCAGGTCGCTGTTGTTGCGCATAAGTTCAAGCAGCGCCCGACCCTGGCCCATTTCAATGCTCCGCACGATGCGGTAAGGGCCGTATTCAGGGGTTTTCTCAAGGGCGAGGGTCAGTAGTGCCCGGACCGCAGGGCTGTCATAGTTACGGTGCCAGAGGATAACAGACTGGGGTGCCAGTACTGGCACAGGTGAGGCAACGGCGCCCTCCGCCATACTCTGAGAAGCTGGCAACAAACACAGCGTCAGCAGCCCTGTGCCCAAGTATTGCCGGAGTTGTTTCAGGAGTCCGCCCATCGATCATCCCTGGTCATTGAATGCTCACAGTCTAGCCGGGCTAAGCAGCTCTGTCCCTGCGCCTGGGGGTTAAATTGTGTTTGAATCTGTTACAACAGACATCAGGACATCGAGGAAGGCCTGGCCATAACGTTCCAGCTTGGCCTGACCTACGCCGTTAGCTTCCGCCAGTTCGGCAAGCGAACGTGGCTTGCGATGGAGGATGTCCAGCAAGGTGGCGTCATGGAATATTACATAGGGCGGTACGCCCTGTTCTGCCGCCAGTTCTTTTCTGCGCGCGCGTAATGCTTCCCATAGCGGCTGATCTGCCGGGCTCAGATCCTGAGACAGGCGGTCGCGGGCCGACTTGCCGCTGGAACGTTTGGCAGATTTAGGCTCACTCCGGTCACGCCTGAGCTGGATGCTGTCATCACCCTTCAGCAACGGCCGGCAGGTTTCCGTCAGCGCCAGAGCGCCAAATCCTTCCGCATCCACCCGCAGATACCCGTTGGCCACCAGTTGACGAAACACGGAGCGCCATTCCGTGGTGCTCAACTCTCCGCCAATGCCAAAGGTTGACAGGGCATGGTGCCCGAACTGTTGGATGCGCTCGTTACTGACACCCCGCAGCACATCAATCACATAGTTGACGCCAAAGCGCTGCCCGGTGCGGTAGACGCAGGACAGTGCCTTACGCACGGCGTCGGTGGCGTCCCAGGTCTCTGGCGGGGTCAGGCAGGTGTCGCAGTTGCCACAGGGTTCCGGTGCTTCCTCGCCAAAATACCGTAGCAAGACCTGGCGGCGACAGGCGGTCACCTCACACAAACCCAGCATGGCATCCAGCTTCTGGCGCTCAACCCGCTTGAACTCGTCGTTACCGGCGGAGGACTCCAGCATCTGGCGAAGTTTGATGGCATCCTGCAGGCCATACACCATCCATGCGGTAGACGGCTGGCCGTCGCGGCCGGCGCGCCCGGTTTCCTGGTAGTAGGCCTCGATACTCTTGGGCAGGTCCAAGTGCGCAACAAAGCGGACATCAGGCTTGTCGATACCCATACCAAAAGCGATGGTGGCGACAATAATCACGCCATCTTCCCGCAGGAAGCGCTCCTGATGACGGGCCCGAACGTCAGCGGGTAGGCCCGCATGGTAGGGCAGGGCATTAAACCCGTGGTCACACAGCATCTTTGCAGTGGCTTCCACCTTGCTGCGGGACAGGCAATAGACCACGCCTGCTTCACCCGGATGTTCTGCGTTAATAAAGGCCAGCAGCTGTTTGTTGGCGTTGTTCTTCTGGCCGATGCGATACTGGATATTGGGGCGATCAAAGCCACTGATAAAGTGCTGCGCGTCTACCAACTGCAGGCGTTGGGCTATTTCCTGTTGGGTGCGGTCATCAGCGGTGGCGGTTAGGGCAATCCGAGGCACATCGGGAAACTGCTCGCTGAGTGCGCCAAGCCCCAGATAGTCTGAGCGGAAGTCGTGGCCCCACTGAGATACACAGTGCGCCTCATCAATGGCAAACAGCGCCAGCTGGCAACGGTGCAGCAGATCCAGGGTGCGGGATTGCAGCAGGCGCTCGGGGGCGCAGTAAAGCAGATCCAGCTCACCCTGATAGAGCGCCTCCTCAATCCCGCGGACTTCCTGAAAATCCTGGGTTGAATTCAGAAAAGCGGCGCGTACGCCTAATTGCTGCAGGGCGGCCACCTGATCCTGCATCAGGGCAATCAAGGGCGACACGATGATGCCAACCCCGGGGCGCACCAGGGCAGGAATCTGATAACACAGGGATTTACCGCCACCGGTAGGCATAATGACCAGGGCATCACCCCCGTCAACGACCGTTTGGATAATAGCCTGCTGAGGACCGCGGAAATGCTCATACCCGAACACCTGACGCAGCACCTGTTCCGGAGCAGGGCGGGCTCTGGTTTGGGTTGAAGACGTGGTGCGCGCGAGATCTTCCGTCAGCATGTATGAACCTGTCGGTGGTGGGGATACCTGTCGATTAGGCCGGCAAGCATAACAGATAATAGCCAGCGATGGCGTTGGCTGATATGGTGCCGGACTAAGCAGCGTCCAGAATCTGTTTACAATAGCGCGACTGTATTGGAACCAAAGAAAAATGAGCATGCACTCGTTTGACGATATCCGACCCTATAACGATGACGAAGTTGGCCCGGTCATTGGTCGACTGCTGGGGGATGAGTCCTTTCTCCAGTTGATTACGCAGTTCTCTGCCACTGGCGCCGGTATGACCACGGCTCAGGTTTCACAGTGGCTGAGCAGCGAGTTTGGCACCCTCAGCACAGTCCGCGCCCTGCAGGAAAAGATCTACCCACTGGTGGACAATCTGGTACAGCGTACGGCTCAGGTGACTGCCACCGGCCTCGATACGCTGGCACCATCCGGCAGCTACCTGTTTATCTGCAATCACCGGGATATTGTTTTTGACCCCATGAGCGTCAATTACCTGCTGCACCGGCAGGGCTTGGATACCACCCGTATTGCCATTGGCGACAATCTGCTGCAGAACCGGCTGTTTGGCGAGTTGATGAGGCTCAACAAGAGCTTTGTGGTGAAAAGAAACATCAGCAGCCCACGTGAAATGCGCGACGTCTTCCTGAACCTTTCCGCCTTCATTCACCACTCAGTGCGGGAGGAAGGGCAGAGTGTCTGGCTGGCACAGCGGGAAGGACGGGCGAAAGACGGGCGGGACGAGACCGACCCCGCCATCATCAAAATGCTGTATATGAGCCGCAAGCGAAATGGCGAATCTTTTGCGGAGGCGTTGGCGGGGCTGAAAATCGTGCCTGTCTCCATCGCTTATGAATACGACCCCTGTGATCAGGACAAGGCCCGGGAACTGGCCATTCGGGCGGATACTGGCAGCTACCAGAAACAGCCGGGTGACGACACCCAGCAGATTATCCGCGGCCTGACGGGATCGAAGGGCAGGGTACACCTGTACTTTGGCAAGCCACTGGGTAATGACCTGCCTGATACACCCAAGGCGCTGGCGGAGGCAATAGACCGTGAGATGCATGCCCACTACCATCTGTTCCCGTCCAACCTGGTGGCCTGGGCCAGACAAACCGGTAAGAGCCTAACGCCGGAAATGCTGGCAGACCATACCCAGGAAGAACTGACGCAGGCTGAGCAGGTGCTGGATCAGCGACTCGCGCAATGCACGGCGGCGCAACAGCCGTTTCTGCTGGCAAGCTACGCTAACCCTGTCGATAACTGGCTCAAGGCCCGCGGGTTGTAAAGCCGGCAACTGAAAGGGGCGTGTCAGCTCCCCTGTTGCGCCTTGTCACCCAGCGTCACGCAATCCTCAGTCACGCAGTCCATGGATTTGCGGGAACTGGCCTGGGATATCTGGCTGTTAGCCGGAATGCTGCGAGTCAGCCACACATTACCGCCGATGACGGAGCTCTTGCCCAGGGTGATACGGCCCAGAATGGTGGCGCCGGCGTAGATCACTACGTCATCCTCAACAATGGGGTGTCGTGGCTCGCCTTTCTTCAGGGAGCCGCTCTCGTCCTCCTGGAACCTCACCGCGCCCAGTGTCACCGCCTGGTACAGACGAACCCGGTCGCCAATGATACAGGTTTCGCCAATGACGACACCGGTGCCGTGGTCGATGAAGAACTCACGGCCAATGGTGGCGCCGGGATGAATATCGATACCGGTCGCGGAATGGGCTTTCTCTGCGATGATGCGCGCAATCAGGCGCAGGCCCAGCTTGTAGAATTCATGGGCAATACGGTGGTGGAGGATGGCATACACACCGGGATAGCAGATAAGGACCTCATCCACGCAGGTGGCTGCGGGGTCGCCCCGGTAGGCCGCGGTTACGTCCTGATCAAGCATCCGACGGATGCCCGGCAACTCATGGGCAAAGGCACGTACAACCTCGCGGGCACGGCCTTCGAGTTCCTGGGGCGGAGCCTGCTTTTTGTACTCAAGTTCCAGAATAACCTGGGCGTAGAGTATATTCAGTGCGTTATTGAGAGTGTGGCCGACGAAGTAATCTTCACCTTCCTTGTTCAGATCGGGTGGCCCCAGACGCATGGGAAACAACACGCCGCACAGGGTGTCCATGAACCTGTGGATGGCATCGTGAGAGGGCAGCTCACGACTACCCATCTCCAATTCGCGGCCATGCTGTTCACGCCAGTCATGACGCGCCTGACGCAGGCCTTCAATGACCTGGCCAAGGTGCCAGTTGGGCCGGTGACATCCGCCGGTGCGCACTGCCGAAGGTGATGCGGTATCCTGACCCACTGAAACACTTTGGTCAGCCCTGGGATGCGAGGGCGGTGCGGATGTCATGGCTTTCTCCTGACGACAAATAGTTAGGGAACTTCTGCAAACCCGGGCAAGTCAGTCACGCGTAGTTTTTCAGAGGTTTCATAGGTCTATGGTACTGCTTAAAGCCCTGACCCGGTAGTGCGGTACACTCGACCATATTTCAACCCCTACAGTCAAAAAAGAGGTGTCTGTGAGCTACTTGCCCAGCGTTGAGATTGAAACAGCCCCCCACCCGGACGCCGCTGTGATATGGCTCCATGGCTTGGGCGCCGATGGCCATGATTTCGAACCGGTGGTGCCGGAGCTCGGGCTGCCCCAGGGTGCAGCGATTCGTTTTGTGTTTCCCCACGCACCCGCCATACCGGTAACCATCAACGGCGGCGTTGTCATGCCGGCCTGGTACGACATCACCGCCATTGATATCGACCGTACGCTGGATGAGCACCAGTTGCGGGCTTCTGCTGAGCGGATTGGCGATCTCATTGAACGTGAAATCAGCCGTGGGGTGAGTAGTGAGCGCATTATTATCGCTGGCTTCTCCCAGGGCGGCGCGGTGGCCTACCAGGTTGCCTTGAGCTACCCCAAACCCCTGGCCGCAGTGATTGGCCTGTCCACCTACTTCGCCACGGCTAACAGTATCGAAGTGAGCGAGGCCAACAGGCAGCTGCCGGTATTTGTCGGCCACGGCAGCTATGACGCGGTGGTGCCTGAGTTCCTCGGTAAGCAAGCGGTCAACAGTCTCAAGGCCATGGGTTTTTCGCCGCTGTATCAAGTCTGGCCCATGGAGCACAGCGTCTGCCTGGAAGAGGTGCAGGCAGTCGGTGCTTTCATCAGGCAATGTCTGGACAAGCCCCGTTCAGCCTGAGCCCCCGCAGCGCTGGATAAGGCCAATAACTAAACGCAATTGCGTGGCGGCGTTCTAACCCCAGCGGTCAGATACAAAGGGATTGGTACGGCGTTCCTGGCCAAAGTTGGACATGGGGCCGTGGCCGGGGATGAACTGAATGTCGTCACCAAGGGGAAAGAGCTTTTCCTTGATGGAGCGAATCAGCGTGCCATGGTCGCCCTTGGGGAAATCCGTGCGGCCAATGGAGCCCTGAAATAGTACATCACCCACAATGGCCAGTTGTGAGGGCGCGTGAACAAACACCACATGGCCTGGGGTATGGCCCGGCGTGTGGATGACATCCAGCGTCACCTCACCGAAGCTCACCTGGTTGCCATCTTCAAGCCACTGATCCGGGGTGAAAATCTCCGCCGCAGGAAAGCCAAACATCTGGCTTTGCATGGGCAGGGACTGAATCCAGAAGTTGTCTTCCTTGTGCGGGCCAATGATGGGCACCGCCAAGTCACGGGCCAGCTCTGCTGTGCCACCCGCGTGGTCGATATGGGCATGGGTCAGTAGAATCTTTTCCACCGTTACGGCAGCCTGTTTGATGGCGTCATGAACGCGGGCAAGATCACCGCCCGGATCGACCACCGCCGCTTTACGGGTTACGTCGCACCACAGCAGTGAGCAATTTTGCTGGAACGGCGTGACAGGAATAATCTGGTACTTCATGCTGGACGACTCACAAGGCGATGGCTTTAATGATGGGCACTCTAGCGCCTGACTTTGATGGGTTCAACTGCCTCAACCTGTTTTGGAACCACGCTTGAAAGACTACTTGCAAAAAATACGCGCTGGCCAGCCCATCAACTACGCGGCCTTTCTCAAAGCGCTGCCCGCTGATATTGCCAGGCGTCATAGCCAGCTGTTCCAGACCACCCGAGTCAGCGCCCAACGCTGGCGGGTGGCGATTCTCGATGAGGCGACATTCCGCACGCTTGAACAACGGGCCATCACTCCAGCGGACCGGGTGGCGGCGGCCAGCCAGGGCGACTCCCATCGGCAGCGCAACAGCCACAGTTTCCTGCTGGTTTACCGAAATAGTACGCATCAGCATCGTCGTCAACAGGAGGCTCTGCGCCCAGATGTGGTGATACTTTCACGCCAGGGTGCAGAGCAGGGCTTTACTGCCAAGCCTGCCGTTCTGGTGATCGAGAACGAAGAAAACTTTTTTCACTATAAAACCATGCTGGCCTTTGCTTCGGACTGCATAGGGCGCCACCTCAGCCTGACCAACTGCGACGTGGTACTGGGCGGCGGCGCCCGCATCAGCAGCGAGAACAGCCTGCGCTGGCTGGCGGGGTATCAGGCTGTTTACACCGCCTTTGATTACGATGGTGGTGGGCTGCGCATCTACGCCAGTCTCGTTAAAGCACTGGGTGATAAGGTCCACTGGGTACAACCAAAGGATTGGCAGCCCTGGCGCGCAGCGTTCCGCAAGGCTCCCAAAAGCACAGAAAGGTTTACAGAGGCGGTGCGCCTGGCGGAAGATTTAGGGTTTGGTGCCCTGGCGGCCATGTTCAGCAGCACCGGCAAATTTATGGAACAGGAGATGATACTGGATGACTGACCAACCGGCAGGCAACAGCCCGTTTACCTTTGGTATCAAGCGACTGGTGCTGGTGGATTCAGCGGGGTTCTGCTACGTGGAGATTCCCGTAGACAAGCATGCCCTGATCCTTGGGCCTGGTAACCTGGGTAAATCCAGCCTGCTGAATTCGCTGCGCCTGTTCCTGTTGCCGGAAAACAACTTCCGTAAAAGCCGGGTCAAATTCGCCTTCCGCAACGCCAGTGCCGGCAGCTTTTACAGCAATGAGGAAAGCTATCAGCACTATTTCCCCAGCCAGTTCAGCTTCCTGATCATGGAGGTGGAAAACGTCGCCGGCACCCATTGTCAGATTCTTTATCGGGAGAACAGCAGCCAGCTCAGTTACGGCCGAGCATTTGTCCCAGTCGCCTATGACCAGCTGCGGCCGTTGTTCTGGCACTGTGATGATGAGGATGGTATCGGTCGGGCGGTGCCGGAGCTATCTGTTAGACGGGTGTCTGAGGCACTGAAAAAATTGTCCCGCGATACGGTGTTCACCAGCGATCCGGGCAAGCTGAAAAGCATGCTGTACAACAGCGAACTGATGAATGCTGACGCCGTAAGATACAGTGTGCTGCCCTTGGGAGAGCAGGATGAGCGTCGGGTGCAATCCCTGCGCACCCTGATACTACTGCTGTTCGAGATGAAGGCGGATGACCGGGCTATGGCGAACGCTGTGGCCAGTATTATTGAGGCGGACAAAAAGTTTGCCGACGATGCCTTTGACTTCAATATCGACCAGTTCCTTGCCCGTCATGAAGAGTTGAAACAGCAGCAGGTGCAACTGAACCGGATTGAGAAGGAGCGGCCCCGTTTCGACAAACTGAACCGGGATTACCAGCAATACCAGACCCTGCTGCACCGCCAACATGATTTCGCCGCCTTCCGAGACGGTCTGACGGAAGCGCTCCAGACCGCCGGGGCGCAGCGGTCTGTCGCCGTTGCCGCCTGGCACGATCAGAATGAAACCCTCAAACACGTGGCACAAGGTCTGAAGCAGTTACAGCAACAGGCAGATGGTTTGCAGGGGGAGATACGGGCTGCCGAACGCAACCTGAAGCGGGCCGAGCAAACCCAGCGGGAAGGGGAGTTGCTGGTATCCGGCTATGGCGACATGACCCTGGCGGAGATTGGCGACATCCTGCAGGAGGAGTTGGCAGACCGTAAAGGCTACCTTGCTGCACTGCAGAATGCCGCCCAGGCGGAATTGCGCCAGGCTCGGATTCACCAGCAGATTGCTGACATTCAGCGTAAGCTTGGGCTGTTGTCAGAGCGGGAAAGCCGCCAGAAATGGCAGCTGCAAAACCAGCTGGACGAGGCCGTCAGCGCACCGCTGCGGGCTGTAGACAGTCGCCTGATGATGGCCAGCCCCGGCCAGCCGCTGGATGAGAACAGCAAGGCTGCCATTACCGCTTTCGCCCGCCTGTTCAGTGCCAACGAGGCAGGCTTTGACTGGTTTGACGTGGAATACCCAACGCAGGCCGCGCGGCAGGAGGATTTCGCCGAACAGCGGCGCCGGCTGCAAGGAGAGGTTAACGGTCTGGAGAAAGAGCTGACAGAGCTGAGCACGGCAGGGGAACAGGCCCAGAATCGCCCCCAGCTGATCACTCGAACCGAAAAAGAAATCAAGGGCTTAGAGAAAGATATTGAGACCTTGCAAAGCTTTCCCGCAGCCAATTCGGCACTTCGAAATGCCACGGCAGACCGTGATGCGGCACAGGAGCAGCTCGCGGCTATCGAAGAGCAGGCCCGGGTTGAACACGAGAAAATGACGGCGGTGCAGGAGAAAGCAGCGCGAACCAAAGCGGACAAAGACCAGACGGAAGAGCGGGAGAAGGCCCTGATTGCTCTGACCCGCAGCCTGGCCACCGTGGAGCATCGCTTCCCACACCTGAAGTCTGCGACGGCGGAAACGCCCCTTCCGGCGGAGCAGGTGACTACGGCAGCCTTCGAAAGCCTGCAGGCA
The DNA here is from genome assembly GCA_022565395.1 of Marinobacter sp. GTDB lineage: Bacteria > Pseudomonadota > Gammaproteobacteria > Pseudomonadales > Oleiphilaceae > JAIUMV01. Next base: position 48,434 of record JAIUMV010000010.1, on the reverse strand, counting down.
CACCTGGATGAGCTGGAAACCCTGCGCCACCGAAACCTGGATCACCTGCGGCAGTTTGTTTACCTCGGCGTGCTCGAGGACAGGGAAGGGGCCCTGCAAGTGGACAACCCTGACAGTGGTGCCATCCGCGATGCCTACAAGCAGCTGGCGGACCTGTTTGCCGGTATGTCAGAACAGTGGGCATTGCTGGAAGAGCAGGTGGCCGTACACAATGAGACGGTCGCCAGTTACCGCCAGGCCCTGAAGGCCAACCATGAGCATATCACCCGTTTCGAAGCCCGCCTGAACCGGGAGTTGGACGGGGTCAGGATTAATGATCTGGTGGAAATCCGGGTAGATATCCATACCGACCCACGCTTCCGCAACCTGGTGGAAGAGGCCATCAATATCGACCCCTACGGCAAGCAGCTGCAATCAGACGCCTTTTATGACCGTTTGCGGGTGTTTGTGGCGGATTTCTTTGGTGAGCAGGGCGACACCAAACGCCTGACCATGGACAAAGTGATCACCGGCATTTCCTACCGTACCCGCAAGGATGGCGCCACTGGCCTGGACAAGAAGGGCCAGTCCACCTCCACCACCGCCCTGATTAACCTGGAACTGGTGTACCGCTTGCTGAAAGAGGCTCTGTACCCAGGCATTCGGCTGTCCTTCCCCATGGTGCTGGATGAGCTGGCCAGTGTCGATATCAGTCAGGTACCTGCGCTGTTGCAGCGCCTGCAGAGCCAGGGCTTCAAACTCTTCTCTGCCGCCACCCACAGTGCCAGTGCCGAGGTGATTTACCTGGTTGGCCGCCATCTGGAAGTAGGGCAGATGCGTACCGCGCATCCTTACAGCACCCAGCGTAGCCTGGTGTTCTGGGGCGGTGCTGAGGGCTTTACCGGTGGCGAACCCTTGGCCCATTGGGCGGACCAGAGCCAGCACAGCCTGCTGGAGACGGTGGATGAGTAAACGCTTCAGCACCCTGGATACCACACGTCTCCTGTTTGAGCATCCACGGATTCTATTCCGCCTGATTGAGCGGATGGACCGGCACGAAAGCCGCTATATTCTGGAATCCGACCTGTTGCAGGAAGTGCTGAGCTATTCCGCACCCCTTGGCAAAGCCGACAAGGACCGGCTGCGGCTGGCACTGAATACGGACAACCTGTTCCGCAGCGGGCTGGTCATCGACATCGTCAAGGCGGAGGGTGAACGGCGGCTGGTGTTTCAGGATGCCCTTATCAACCTGATGCGGGCCTGCAATGCCTCCCTCTATCAGGAGTTGACGGACGCTAGACTGCGGGGGCACCTGGTCACTCTGCGGGATGTGCGCAACCGTCTTGAGGTCAGCAGCTTCAATAATGCCGACCCGGACTTCACCGAACTGCGGGATGACCTGAATGAGCGGGTAAGCCAACTGATCGGCTTACTGCGCCAGAACGTGCTGCGCATGCAGACCGTCAGCGCTCAACTGGCGGACCTGTCCGGCGATGCCAGCCGGGCCCCGGAGCGCTTTCTGGAGTTTCGGCAGAATCTGTTCGAACAGATCGTGACCTTGTATGACCGGCATATCAAACCGACCCTGGTGTTTCTGAACCCGGACAGCCGCCTGCCGGATGGCAGCAACCTGTTCGAGACGCTGAATGGCATGGTGCAGCAACTTGAGCGCAACGATCACCACGAGCTGGCCGACCAGCTGTTTCGCTCTGCCATCAGCCTGAACGCGCTGTACAAACCCATCCAGACCATTGCCCAGGAAGTGGAGCATTTCCTCCGCAAAACCCGCCAGGGCATGGTGCAATACAACGCCATGGAGCATTTTTACGGCCAGCTGCGTACCCTGAAAGACGAAACCGAAACCCTCAGCTTGCGCCGTAAATGGCTGGAAGGCGCTGATTTTGCCAGGGGCACCGGGTTCCTGATCGGCCTGCGGGCGCAACAGCGGCCCAAGCATTATGCGTTTGGTGCTTCCACCAGCTATTACCAATTGCTGTTCAGCGAACTATCCCTGCGCCTCGCTGACCTGAAGCGCGCTGCCGAAGTGCCACAGCTGGCATCCCTGAGCGCCGCCAGCCGAGACTCCCGGGTGGACGTGGAGCGTATTCAGAAGCTCTATCAATGGCTGGAAACCTTACCGCTGCGCCCAACTGAAGATCTGGTGCAGGAGCTGCACGGGCGCCTTGATGGCTTTATCGATGGCTACCGGGCACCTGACTTGTTGGCGGCCCTGAACCGACTGGTCAACAGCCCGCCGGCGGGCTTTCAGGTGATTACCAGCAACCGCTTCCGCACCCTGAGCACCGGCCAGGACCCACAGCAACAATTTGTCTACCGCAAGCGTCGCCTGGCGGCGACTACCACCCAGGCTACCGCAGAAGAGAAAACGCATGCTTGATACTCATACCCCAGAGCAGCAAACCGCAGACACCTTTGCCCAGATTCTACCGAGCCAGAGTGCGGCCATTTACCGGGAGTTTCAGGCGGGCAGGGTGGTCGTGCGTGATACCTGGGACAGCAACCGCAGTGCGCTGGTCGCCAACCCGCTATACAACCTGCTGTACAACCACCTCAGTCATTTCCGGACCTTCTATGAGCACCTTGGCAGCGAGCTCAGCTTTAACGAGCAGGGCGCGTTCTTCTACCTGAAAGAAAGCAGTGACGATGAGAACGAAGAGCACGACGAAAACGCCTTTCGGGTGCAGGTGGTGTTGCTGCTGATTGGCCGCTACTTCGCCCGTACTGGCCGTGACCTGGAGTATCTGGGGCGTCCGGATGCCGGGCTCAATGATGAGGACCTGGCGGCTCTGGCCGCTGACGATGAGTACCGCGATATCCTGCGGGCCGCCCGTTTCGAAAAGGGCTTGCCGGACGCCCTGGATTATCTTGATAAGCGCAACCTGATTTTCAAAACTGGCGCAGGCCGCTACTTCCTGAGTTCAGCGGGTATGCATTTCTTGCAGGAGCTGGTTACTGCTTATGAGCAGCGCTAAGGCACCTTGTTCAGTTAATTTGATGATTATATCCTTTTTATTCCGTTATCAAGTCTAAACAGCCTTTTATAAAGTAGCTCCATCGAACAACTCAACTGAACAAATTGGTTTCGAGGAGCTTAAAATGAACAACACACTGATCAATCGCATTATCGGTACTGACGACAGCCTGGCGGGCCTGGCCCTGCGTATTCCAGCAGGCATTATCTTCGCCGCCCACGGTGCGCAAAAGCTGTTTGGCAGCTTCGGGGGCCATGGCCTGGAAGCAACTGGCCAGTGGATGAGCTCAATCGGCCTGGAACCGGGCTTCCTGATGGCGCTGGCAGCCGGCACCGCGGAGTTCTTTGGTGGTCTTGCCTTGCTGTTAGGTGTGCTGACACGGCCTGCGGCGGCGGTACTGGCTATTACCATGGTGGTTGCCATTCTTGCGGTGCATATCGGTAACGGCCTGTTTATGAGCAACAACGGCTACGAATTCGGCCTGTCGCTGCTGGCTATCAGTGTGGCGCTGGCCATCCGGGGAGGTGGCGCTGTGTCGGTAGACCGCTGGGTGGCGCAGCGGGTTAATGCCAGGGCATAGTGAAAGCCACCGGTCAGAAAACGGGGTCTGAACAGACCCCGTTGTTACGTCTGCAGCAACGAAGAACGATCAAAGGAGTGCGACAAGCATGTGGATTGATTGCAGGGATCGGATGCCAAAGGACTTGGTGGTCGTCATTGCATTGTATCTGGGCCATTGGCCGCGACGCGGAAACGGCGGAATCACCGATGCTTACGCCTATAACGGCACCTGGTTCAACATACCTGAAGGGGTGACTATCGCAGGGTGGATGCCCATACCTGACACTGTTCACATGGACATCCCCGAACAGAGTGCCAACCCTGGAATGCACCACACCCAGTTTCTGGGCGCCGTTGAAACGGACAATCCGGGTATTTTGGAGTGTGTTTTTGAGGGCGACCGCTCAGAGCTTGGTCGCCGGTCAATACGACGGTGAGCGGGGGAACTCTACTGCGAAACCACCGATATCTGTTTCGGATCGACGTCTAAGGCCCGTGAAATAAAAGCATGTTTCGATGATCTACTATTCGCCTAGATCTGAAAACGTGGCCAGTATTTTCCCAAAATGATCTTCTTGTGCGTCGAAGAAACCTTCTTCATGCTCTGGGTCGTAGTTTGGGTTGTTTGGGTCCCAAAACGGAAACTTCAACTCAGCTTCGCACCGCCAGATGGTGGCAACGTTCAGTAACAGACCCACTTCCCAAGATTCAAGAATGATATCGCCGTCTTGGTGCTTGGAGACAACTTTGAGCACTTCCGGAAAACCTTCCTTTTCGGCAAAGGCTTTGATTTCATCAAAGAACGGAGCTGGTAAAAAGTAGCTTTTGCTCATGGTCATACCCTTATCTCAGTGCTCTGCATTAACGATGAAAGCTCATTCAGGAGTTCAAGCAATTTGGGTGCAGGAGTTGGACGAGAAACGTTTAAGAGAGGGTGGTATTTATCTTTGTAGTTAAACACAAGTCCTTCCGGCAACATCTGATTTCTGCGCAAAATCCACGCTACGCCTTTGACGGGTTGTCGACGAAGCGTCGCTATCGAATCAGCAAATGATATGCCCATCCTAGGGTGCGGCAAAATCAGTTCGTTCTCAATGAACGGATCACTTGCGAAATGGAGATCTTTTCCGAGCCTTAGTTTGTTCAGGCCTGGGTGTGAGGGTCTTCCGCATCGGTAGAGGCCGTTATGAAGGGCATACTCTTTCCACAGATTTTCCGGCGTCACAGCCGTATAAACATCGTCCTTTAGTCTCAAGGTAAACTCCTTTTACTTATCGTTCGTCCCTAAATTGCCAACGAGCATATCACGTTAGTACCAGTTTTCAACCCGGCATTCTTCTGGTCAAATCAAAATCCGGCAGGTTGTGCTATCTACGAGTATGGCGGCCACAGAATCTGGGCAGTGCTCACTATGAGCGTGTATCGTGCAGGCATTAAGCCTCCGTTTCCACAGGAGGGCCACCTGCCGCAGGTAAATACCGATTTAACATAATATACATTATAGGCAATTCTGTGTTGCGGCTTGCCAGAGCCCTTGGCCCTGAATTTGACGGATCATGCTGATCATCGTCCTATTTGTAGAACAGATCATCCTTGATCTACCGACTACTCCTGCCAGCAAAGGTCGCATACCGTTGGGTTTTTGAGCTTCGCGGAGGCCGTCACCATTGAGTTTCACCCGGTTCGGTGTGCTGCCATTATTGCCCCGGGACACGGATCAGCCCAATCGTGTGTCCACAACACTGGAATTGCTGTTCGATCTGGTCACGGTCATCGCTGTTTCAGCGGCAGCCGCAGGTTTGTACCAGTCACTGACCTTAGGCGACGTCGCTGGCGGTTTACTTAAGTTCTGCTGTGCCTTCTTTGCTATCTGGTGGGCGTGGATGAACTACACCTGGTACGCATCCGCCTATGACAATAACGACAGTCTTCACCGGCTGCTCACCCTCTCGATCATGGCCGGCTCACTGATTATGGCGGCCGGCATCCCGTCTTTTTTCGCTACCGCCAGTATCGATATGATTGTGGTGGGCTTTGTGGTGATGCGGTTTGCCATGGTTCTGTTTTGGTTGCGGGCTGCCCTCGCCGATACGGAGCGCCGGCAAACCGCCTTGCGCTACGCAGCAGGCATTTGCCTGGTTCAGGTGTATTGGGTATCAGTGATGCAGGCTCAGCCTTGGCCTGTTGAAACCCTTTACTGGCTGTTCGCCACCGGTGCCTTGCTGGAGCTATCGGTGCCCGTGTTTGCTGAAAGCGCACGAGTTACACCCTGGCATCGGCGCCATCTCATTGAACGCTACGGGTTGTTGAACATTATTGTGTTGGGAGAATCCTTGTTGGCAGGCGCTTTGGCGCTCCAGCGTCTTCCAGCGACTGAGGATTCTCAGGGGATTCTGCGCATTGCCGGCGCCTCGCTGGTGATTGTCTTTGCCTTGTGGTGGGTCTACTTTTCCAAAGAGGAGTCCATCGCACGCAAACGTCTGTCCCTGGCGCTGGTTTGGGGTTACGGCCACTTGCTTATCTACATGGCGGGGGCGGCAGTGGGTGCCGGGCTAGCAGTCGTTATTGGTTCGGCGTCAATGGATACGGCATTGGCTGCAGGCTGGGAGCTATACGCGGTCGCCCTGCCCGTCGGCGCCTACCTGTTCGGTTTGTGGTGGGTGCGGGATCGCTTCGTGCTGTCAGGCACTGGCAGGCATACCTTGCTCTTTACCGCACTGGCGGTATCTGCCACGCCCGCTTTCATGCCGTTGGAAGGTATTGCCCTGGCATTGGTGCTGGGCATTTGGGTCCGTAACCAGCAGGCCAGTTCGCCAGCGACCACAGAGAGGAAGAACCATGGAGTTTGAGCATATTGTACAGGTCAATGATCCGGACAACCCTGCAATCGCCAGAATGTCACGTCAGCAGCTTTGGCAGGGACTGGTTTTGCGAGCGACCTCACCTGACCTGTTTGTGATCGGGCTGGAGGATTTTTCACTGGAATGGCTGGGTGAGCGACGCCTGAAACGCTCTTTGGCATTGCCGGGCGTGAGGGTTGAGGATGAGGTTACCCTGCATGACCATGACGTTGTTCACTATGAGATAACGCCAACACCGTCGATAGCGGGTGGCAGCCTCACCATGAAAATCGAGGAACCCGAGCCCGGCGCCCTCTTCGTTCGCTTCACCTATTGCGCCCGCTACCTTGAGCGTATAGGTGATGGTTTACCCTATGATCTTTTTGTTCAGCAGGCTTATATTGCGGCGGACATTGATACCATCAGGATAATTCGCAATCAACTGCTGTCATAGGGTTACGGGTGGTTCAGCTCCTCCGGAATCTCAAAGTCCACTTCATCCAGTGAGTCCGCGAGGAAATCGAGTAGCGCCCTTACGGCGGGCAGCAAGCCCCGCCGTGAGGGAAAGACTGCGTGAAAAATCCCGCCCCGTGGGCGCCAGTCAGGCAGCACACTCACCAGGCGCCCCTCGATCAGGTCTCTGCCAGCCACAATAAGAGGCATTCTGACCACCCCTAAGCCACCCATGGCGGCCTCACGCAGCGTAAACACGTCATCCGTCACCAGTCTTGGCTGATGATGCACCTGAACCGAGGCGCCGTCCGGGCCATCAAGGCACCAGATATGCTGGCCATCCCATTGCTCAAAATCGATGCTTGGCAACTGTGTGAGGTCGTCCGGCGATGCCGGGCGCGGGTGGTCCTGGAAAAATGTCGGCGACGCCATAAGACACTGAGGGCTCTTGGATAACACCTTCATGGTCAGACCACTGTCTTCAAGCGGCGGGAAACGTACACGTAACGCCACATCAACGCCTTCCTTGATGACGTCCACGCGTCGGCTGGTAGCCAGGAGTTCGATTTTGACCTCTGGATACTTCTGCATAAACCGAACCACTAAGGGCGCCACCAGGAAATAGATCAACCCCGGCGGGCAGCTCAACCGCACACAACCTTTCGGTTCTGCCCGCGCGTTATCGATGACGGCTTGTGCAGATTCGGCCTCCACCAGCATGGCCAGACAGTGCCGGTAATACTCCTTGCCCAGCTCGGTAACCGCAAACACCCGGGTGGAGCGATTAATCAGCCGTGTATCAAGCCGGTGCTCAAGCTCTGCGACCCGGCGGCTCAATTTTGACTTGGGCAGCCCCAGCGCGCGGCCCGCAGGTGCAAACCCGCCATGTTCCACCACCTTCACGAAGTAATAGAGGTCATTTAGATCTTGCATATATCACCGTCCTATCAGCAGAACACTGAGTATAACTTTAAGTGCCTACTCAAACTATTTCTACTGCCCTATTGTGACCCAAGACAGGTGAGCACAGCACCACCTGCATTGGAGGCAACACATGAAGCAGATCCTGACAACTTACAGCCCACCCCACGGTCACTGGGTTGGTGATGGGTTCCCGGTGCGTACGCTGTTGTCCTATAGCCGAATGGGCGCCGCCAACGTATCGCCTTTTCTGCTGCTCGACTATGCCGGGCCGGCTGTGTTCCCACCGTCATCCCCGATTCGGGGCGTTGGCCAGCACCCACACCGAGGCTTTGAGACAGTAACCCTCGTTTATCAGGGCGAACTCGAGCACCGTGACACGTCCGGCGCTGGCGGCCTGATTGGCGAAGGCGATGTGCAATGGATGACAGCGGGCGCAGGCATTGTTCACGAGGAATTCCACTCCCGTCGTTTTGCGGAGCGGGGCGGCCCGCTGGAGATGGTCCAGCTATGGATCAACCTGCCGGCCCGGGACAAGGGCACGCCAGCGGCCTATCAGACCCTGCTACGGAACAACATCCCCACCGTCACTCTGGGTGATAGTGATGGCTATCTCCGGGTTGTGGCGGGTGATTATCTGGGGGTTGTGGGTCCGGCCCGGACCTTCACGGCAATCAATGTGTGGGACCTGTACCTGGAGCCCGGCGCCAAACTGGATCTGCCGATACCTGCAGGGCACACCGCATTGCTGGTTGTACTGATGGGCACGGTCCATCTCAATGGGTCCGAAGTGCTTCGTGATGCTGAGTTGGCGCGTCTGGCACGTGAAGGCAAGGACATCACCATTGAGACCAACAACCGCGCCCATTTGCTGCTGCTGAGCGGCGAGCCCATCAACGAACCGGTTGCCGGCCAGGGTCCTTTTGTAATGAACACCCAGGAAGAGATTCAGCAGGCCATCATGGACTTTCGGGATGGAAAGTTCGGCGTGCTCAACCCGTAGAACGCAGGTTAACGCGTTCTCTAGTCAAGCTGGCCGCAGTTTAAGCCCGCTTTAAAACAGAAATGAGGAGAGATAGACATGGCTTTTAAGTACCACCGCCTGGATAAAGATAACGCAGCCGTTCTGCTGGTAGACCATCAGGCGGGTCTACTGTCGCTGGTGCGGGATTTCTCGCCGGATGATTTCAAGAACAACGTGCTGGCACTCGCAGACATCGCCAAGTTCTTCAACTTGCCGACCATCCTCACCACCAGTTTTGAGGATGGCCCCAACGGCCCGATGGTACCGGAACTGAAGAACATGTTCCCGGATGCGCCCTATTTCGCCCGCCCTGGCCAGATCAACTGCTGGGATAACGAGGACTTCGTCAAAGCAGTCAAGGCGACCGGCAAGAAGCAGCTCATAATCGCGGGCGTGGTAACGGACGTATGCGTAGCGTTCCCTACCCTCTCTGCGCTGGAGGAAGGCTACGAAGTGTTCGTGGTGACCGACGCCTCAGGTACCTTCAATCAGACCACCCGCGACGCAGCCTGGAGCCGTATGGAAGCCGCTGGCGCGCAGCTAATGAACTGGTTCAGCGTAGGCTGTGAGCTGCACCGAGACTGGCGCAACGACATCGAAGGCTTTGGTGGCATACTGGCTGGCCACCTGCCCCATTACGCCAACCTGATTCAGAGCTATACCGCGCAAAAAGGCTGAATGGTCCATTGACAGCCTGGCCCACAAGGAGCGTGGGCCCTATCCTTTGTATCCGATTCGGAGTCGTAGTTATGGCTAACGGGATTGAGCAAGCTTCCCGGCAGGAGGGCGATAGCCCGGCGCGTTCCATTGTCATCCGCCATCAGGTGGCGCGAAATCAGAGAGACCGTTATGAAACCTGGTTAAGACAGATTATCGCTGCAGCGGCGCTTTTTCCTGGTCATCAGGGCGTCCATATTATGCGGCCGCCAGAAGGCGAGGACACGTTCGAGATAACGGTACGTTTTTCCGGCGCCCATGAGGCAGAAGGCTGGCTCGCATCCGATGTACGGCGGGAGCTGGTGGAAGATATCGCGCCGGCGCTGGCAACCACTGAGCAGATCGAGATCCGCTCTGGTATTGACTACTGGTTCTCGCCGCCAGCGTCAAAAGCCAAGCAGCCCAATCGCTGGAAACAATGGCTAATCACGACAGCTGTTATATGGCCACTGACGATGGTCGTGCCAGCGCTCTATCAGCCACTGTTTAACCTGGTACCGCCGTTGGCAACCTGGGGCATTCGTCATGGCTTGATTGCAGCCACCGTTGTAGCGCTGGTGGTGTACCTGATCATGCCGCGGGTCGTCCGCACTGTCTCTGGTTGGCTGTTTCGATGAGCGGACAGTCCTTGGGCTGCCAATTGAGCCTCACATAGACAATCGGCACCAAATTACCTACGGACTTAACAAATGGGTCCTTTCTAGCCACCAGGGCTCCAGCACGGATACGTGGATGCCTGGCCAAACGCAAATGATAGTCTCGCTTATCCAATGCTGGGTCTGACGCTGGCGGCTTGCAGATCTTAGAGCGCCCGGTCGGCACTCTCCTCTTAGTCAGGGGTAACGATAGAGATCTTATATCACTTCGATATATAGTTATTCCTTGCTGGAATTAGGCGGTGAATATACCTTGATAACGTCAACTGACGATCGAACCTAAAGAGGACACCCCTATGGAAACTCAAGTAACAACTATCGCGGGCCTTCCGCGCATTAACGAGCCGGCTCCGGATTTCACCGCGCTTACGACTGACGGCGTGAAGTCCCTTAGCGATTACAAGGGCAAGTGGCTTGTCCTGTTCTCACATCCGGCGGACTTTACCCCAGTCTGCACTACGGAGTTCATGGCTTTCGCGAAGGCCGCTCCGGAGTTCAGCAAGATGAACTGTGAGCTGCTTGGTCTGTCCATTGACAGCATCCATTCTCACATAGCGTGGATACGTAATATCAAGCAGAACTGGGGAGTTGAGATTCCATTCCCCATCATTGAGGACCTGAAGATGGACGTGGCCCGAGCTTACGGCATGATTCATCCGGGCGCCGGCGACACGTCTGCGGTACGCGCCACCTTCATTATCGATCCCAACGGTATCATGCGGGCCATGGTGTATTACCCTATGAGCAATGGCCGGTCGATTCCGGAGTTTCTCCGTCTGCTGGAAGCCCTTCAAACGAGTGACGAGCACGGCGTAGCCACTCCGGAAGGTTGGAAAAAAGGTGAGAAGGTCATTGTTCCGCCTGCGAAGACTTCAGAGGGCGCAAATGCCCGGATCAATTCTGGCGACTATGAATGCAAAGACTTCTACTTTTGCACTAAATCGCTGTAACTGACTGAAATACGGCGACTCTCTTGTCGCCTTATGAGCCGCTACCGGCCTGTTCGGTAGCGGGCTTTTTGCTTGCTAAATGAGGTCGTTCAAGATGAAAACCGTCCATGACATGGTTGAAGCTGCTAAAGCCGATATCCGCGAAGTGCCTATGGATCAGTCGGGAAAAGCCATCAGGGAAGCGGACCTGTTAATCGATGTTCGAGAGGCCGACGAATTCCAGGAAGGCCACATTCCCGGCGCAGTGAATATTCCCAGGGGTATTCTGGAATTTAAACTCACTAATGATCCGGCACTCGAGAATCGTGGACTGAACATCGTCATCTACTGCAAAAACAGCGGACGCTCTGCACTCTCGGCCAAGGCGATGAAAGAAATGGGGTATATCCATGTACAGTCTATCGCTGGAGGCATTGAGGCATGGCAGGAGGCAGGCAAGCCAATAGTGAAGCGAGAACTCCCTGACTTCGATTGATCATTTTTTCTTGCAAAGACAGAGTTTCGGGCGCCCAGGCGTCAGGGAGTATCCGATTCTCAAACATTCGAGTCAGCTCTTTCGGGCAATTCCCCCTGCGCTAGGCAGTGCCTGGTCGGCTACTGTATCAAGTATGCCCGGCTCCAATTACATCAAGCATCAGACGCACGGCGAACAATCTCCGTCCACAACGCGGGCACACTTTGTTCGGGGTGGTCTGAAAGGCGCGAGGTTACGGTGCGGACAGCCAATAACGCGTTCATGCGCCTTTTGTGCCGGATTATGGGGCTTGTTAAGCCTCGTTGTTTTTGCGAGGCTGTCGGCGCCAAATGACTTGTAGGAGCACAATGCATGAAGTGGGTTGTTCTTGTCGTTACGTCAATCTTGATGTTTCAAGCGCCAGTGGTAAAGGCTGCTGACTACGCGTTGGGTATAGACCTCGTTCGCCTAGTCGACCGCAATCAGGATGATGGTATGTTTAACCTTTGGGTCCAGTTCCCGACCCGTGGTGGGGGCGCCATCATGCTGGGGTATGCCAGCGGCGACAACCTCACCGTATTGGATGCTGGCTATAAACACTATGCCGGTGGGCGACTCAATGGCGTCTACTTCCAGGGCGGCATTGGTTACTACGAAACAGATCAGGACGATGATCTTGGTTTTGTGGGCGCCATCGGCTACGAGCGTAAACTCGCCAAGCATTTTGCCGTTGGGGGTTCCGTCAAGATGATTGCGGGCGTGGACGAGTCCCTCACTGGTCTGGAATCGCCTGTATTTCAGCCTACCCTCAGCATGGCGCTGGTGTTCTAAGGCGCATTACCTACCACGGGCAACGCTAATGAGGGCTCGCAAGTGCGGGTCCTCAGCGTCAGCCACACGGGTACCCAGGTGGATATGCTTATGCAGACCGTCTGGCCCCAACTTCACCGGCACGATAGGAAACGTTTTGGCGTAGTCCTCCACCAACCATTGGGGCAACGTAGCCACGCCACGATTTGCCGCTACCATCTGCAGCATCATTTCCGTGGCCTCCAGAGCCTTGTGCTTTTTCGGCTGGCAATGGGCCGGCAGCAGGAACTGCTGATAGATGTCCAGCCGGTCAATGGGCACCGGGTAGGTGTAAAGTATCTGATTCAGCAGGTCTTCTGGCAGGACATGAGCCTGTTCTGCCAGCGGGTTCCGGGTACTGACCACAAGTACCTGTTCATAGGGAAACACAGGCTCGAACAGGATGCCCGGCCGAACGACAGGGTCTGGCGTGACCAGAATGTCAATCTCATGGTTGAACAGGGCGGCGACGCCCCCGAACTGGAACTGCTGTTTGACGTCCACATCCACGCCGGGGTGCTGTTCCAGAAACGGGCTGACCACCCGCAATAGCCATTGATAACAGGGGTGGCATTCCATCCCGATATGTATGGCGCCCTTCTCCCCCCGCGCATACTGCCCAAGCACCTCATCCACCCGTTCCAGTTGCGGCAGCAGCCTTTTAGCTTCCCGTAACAGGTACTCACCCGCCTGGGTCAGCTTGAGGTTGCGGCCTTCTTTCACCCACAGTGCTGTTCCCAGCACATCCTCCAGCTTGCGAATGGTATGGCTCAGTGCGGATTGGGTCAGATGCAGGGCTTTGGCGGCTTCGGTCAGGGAGCCTTTACGGTCAATCTCCCGCAGGATCCGTAGGTGGGCGCGTTCGATCATTAGTCAATCCATGAGCAGAAGTAATGGATAGATGAGATTAAACCATTATTCATCATGAGTCACCTTCCCTATGCTGTACCTCAACGTAGCAAGCAGATCGGTCGAGCGACCACCTTCGGGCTCTATTTTGACTAAAGGAATAATGACATGGCACTGATTCATAACCTGGGTTTTCCCCGCATTGGCGCAAAGCGGGAGCTGAAATTTGCCCAGGAAGCTTTCTGGAAAGGCGACGCAAGCGCAGATCAACTGCTGGCAACGGCCGCAGACATTCGCAGCGGGAACTGGCAACTGCAGCAGGCTCTTGATCTGGTACCGGTGGGTGACTTCTCTCTGTATGACCAGGTGCTGGACATGAGCTTCACCCTGGGCAACCTGCCCAAGCGGGTTGCCGGGCTGGCAGGCAGTGAGCTGGACAATTACTTCCGCCTGGCCCGTGGTCGCTCAGCTAACGATTCAGCTTGCAACTGCATTCACGCTGGTGAGATGACCAAATGGTTCGACACCAATTACCACTATATTGTGCCCGAGGTGACGGCAGAGACAGCGTTCAGCCTCAACCCTGAGCGCCTGCTGAGCCAGTTTGCAGAAGCCCGCCAACAGGGAGTTCATGCCAAGCCCGTCATTATAGGCCCGGTCACCTATCTGTGGCTTTGTAAGGAAAAGGACAATTCCAACCGTCTCGACCTGCTGGACAAACTGCTGCCCCTCTACAGCGCGCTGCTGGAGCAACTGGCGGATGCGGGTGCTGAGTGGGTGCAGATCGATGAGCCCGCATTGGTAACGGATCTCGACGCCAGCTGGAAGCACGCTTTTGAAGTGGCCTACCACACCTTAAAGGCCAACCGCCCTCGCCTGCTGCTGGCGACCTACTTCGGAACCCTGCAAGACAACCTGCAACTGGCCTGTAACCTTCCTGTTGCCGGCCTGCATATTGACGCCGTTCGCGGTCGCGAAGAAGTGGGCAAGGTGGTTGACTGGCTGCCAGCCCATAAGGTGTTGTCAGTGGGTGCGATTGACGGCCGCAACATCTGGAAGACGGACCTGAACACGACGCTGGACTGGCTGGAGCCTGTCGCTGCCAAACTGGGGGAACGGCTGTGGGTCGCACCGTCCTGCTCGTTGCTGCATGTGCCGGTGGACCTGGAAAGTGAGCTTGCGCTGGACCGTGAAATTGTCAATTGGCTGGCATTTGCAAAGCAAAAGCTGATTGAGCTACAGGTGCTTGGCACAGCTCTGAATCTGGGGCGTGCCGCCGTGGCGGCGGAACTGACCGCCAACCGGGTGGCCATCAAGCTCCGTAAAGAATCTGCACGGGTACACAACCCTGCGGTAAAAAATGCCGTGAGTACGCTTGCTCCGGAACTGGGCCAACGCAAGAGCCATTATACAGCGCGGGCCCTCAAGCAGCGGTCGCAGTTGAACCTGCCCCTGTACCCGACCACCACGATCGGTTCCTTCCCCCAGACAGCAGATATCCGCAAGGCACGGCTGGGCTTCCGGAAACAGGAGATAACAGCAGCGGAGTACGATGCCTGCATGAAGGCGGAAATCGAAAGCTCCGTGCGCGAACAGGAAGCCCTGGGTCTTGATGTACTGGTGCACGGCGAGGCTGAGCGAAATGACATGGTGGAATACTTCGGTGAGCAGCTGGATGGCTATGCGTTCAGCCAGTTCGGCTGGGTACAGTCCTATGGCTCCCGCTGCGTCAAGCCCCCCATCCTGTTTGGTGATATCAGCCGTCCAAAAGCGATGACAGTGGATTGGATCAAGTACGCTCAGTCTCTCACCGACAAGCCCATGAAAGGCATGTTGACCGGCCCTGTCACCATTCTGAACTGGTCCTTTGTCAGGGATGATCAGCCACGCCGGGATACCTGCCTGCAATTGGCGCTGGCCATCCGCAATGAGGTGCTGGATCTTGAGGCTGCGGGGGTGAATATTATCCAGATTGATGAGGCTGCCTTGCGTGAGGGCCTACCCCTGCGCCGGTCAGAGTGGCAAGGGTATCTGGACTGGGCGGTGGAGTCCTTCCGCATTACCGCCAACGGTGTGAAGGATGAAACCCAGATCCACACTCACATGTGCTACTCGGAGTTTAACGACATTATCGAGGCCATTGCCCATATGGACGCCGATGTCATCACTATCGAGACATCACGGTCTGACATGGAACTGCTGGACGTGTTTGAGGAGTTTGCCTATCCCAATGAAATTGGTCCGGGCGTGTACGATATCCATTCCCCAAACATCCCCAGCCAGGAGCAGATCGTCAAGCTGATGGCAAAAGCGGCGGAGCGCATTCCGGCAGAGCGATTGTGGGTCAATCCGGATTGTGGCCTGAAAACCCGTCAGTGGCCGGAAGTGCTACCGGCGCTGAACAACATGGTCGCGGCCGCAAAAACCTTGCGGGAAACTGCCATCAGTTAAGTCAGTGCTGTTCCCGCCTCTGAGTATCCGGGGCGGGCACTATCCCATTTAGCCCATGCGGCTGAAGAAACTGGTCAGTACAATCAATACCACGCTCCAGCCAATAATGGCTGGCCAGAACGACTTCTGCACACTGGTTTGCAGCGCCTCCCGATCTCTGAGTTCCTCGGGCGT
The DNA here is from genome assembly GCA_022565395.1 of Marinobacter sp. Lineage (GTDB taxonomy): Bacteria > Pseudomonadota > Gammaproteobacteria > Pseudomonadales > Oleiphilaceae > JAIUMV01. The sequence continues at coordinate 32,563 of JAIUMV010000010.1, read as the reverse complement.
CAGGTCGCGCTGGTCCTGGGCAAACGGCTGCGGTTCGGGCTCAGGTGCCGGCCTGACACTTTGCCAGTCGAACCAGTTACCGAGGAAGGCCACGACATCCGGCTGCAAGCTACCATTCTCCGCCATGGGCCTGACATCAGACGCCAGCGCTTCACCCAGGCTTGCGCGCAAAGCAGGGTCGTCTACGGGGGGCTCGGAAACAATGGCGTGCCAAACCTGAGGGTCACCGACCCGGCTGTTATCGTTTAACAGGGCACGGATCTGAATCACCGTTTCCCGTACGATCTGCTGTTCATTGGCGGTTAACTCCCGGTTCACCGCCGCAGGATTTTCGTCAACGGCCGCATCCCGGGTGTCCTGACGTTCCGTGACCTCCGCTTGCACAGGGGCAGTGGCAATCCGGTCACCGTAACCCGCATGGGCAAGGGCTTCATGATAGGCCTCGTGCAGTTGCTGCACGTCGGTATCAGCGATGAACTTTCTTTGCTGCTCATATGCTTGCTCAATTAACTTCAGGTTCTTCGTCGGCTCAATACCGAGAATCGTCCAACAGCTCATCCACCACTCCTCAAAACACCTTGCTGTCCCGTTAACAAAACGAGACAAACCTTGATCGCTCGCCTATGATAGGCCCTAAACATACCTAATAGTGTCATTCTAAAACAAATAGCGTCTCTTATGCCTGTGATTAGCGCTGTATATAGGCTTACCGGTTGTTCATTTGCGCCGCTTTTAAGGTGCTCGCGTTCCCTCACCCTGTCGGCAGCATTGATTGCTGCCCCCGGTCTGGCTTCAGGGATTGAAGACTTTGACCCGGCATTCGCGTTGTCGTTCGATACGCCCATGCCCGAGGTATTATCCACTGCCCGACTGCGTCAGCCCAAGTCCCGCGTGCCTGGTACTACCACGGTTATTACCGGTGACACCATTCGTGAGCTGGGGATACTGACTCTGGTGGAAACCTTCCGCCTGGTTCCCGGCATGACGGTGGCCTACGTGGGCAGCAACCAGCCGGTTACCAGCTACCACGGTACGGTGGCCTATTATCAGCGCCGGCTCCAGGTGCTGATAGATGGCCGTTCAGCCGTGCGTTCCAGCCTGTCGGATGTGGACTGGAATGCCATGCCGGTGCCTCTTGAGGAAATTGAACGCATTGAAGTCAGTCGTGGGCCAAATTCCGCCGCCTATGGCATTAACGCCTTTCTCGGCACCATCAACATCATAACCAAGGCCCCCGAGGACACCGCCGGTGTGAGTGCGAGGGTGACGTCAGGGTCACGGGGGCACAAGGATTACTACGCCTCCGTCGGTAATGTATACGACAGCAGCAGCTGGCGGCTGTCCTATAACCGCCGCGAAGCGGATGGCTTTGATTACCAGGTTCGCTTTCTCAGCAGCGGGCGTGAAGAAGCGGATTTCCATAATGGCTATGTATTCAAAAACATCAACCTGAGCAGTAACCTGGCATTTAATGACAGGCAATCCCTGGAGCTGCGGGCGGGCTACACCGATGTGCTTGATGAGGAAGACAGCTTCCGTTTTGGTGAGGGCTTTGGTGCGGTAACCCAGCCGGATGTAGAGGGCGAGGATTACTATGCCATGCTACGGTGGAACTACCGCTTCAGTGATGATCACTTTGTCCACTTGCAGAGCAGCTACCAGCGTTTTGACCGGGAGCAACGTTGGTTCGGTTGCCCGGATATACCCGTGTTACCGGGTTTTTGCTCGTTCGCCAATCAGAGCTTCGATGAACAAAAACTGGACTTCGAACTCCAGCATACCGTTAGCTTCACCCCCGATGTAAGGCTGGTATCAGGCCTGGGCTACCGGGAGGACAGTGTTGAATCGGACACCTACTTTAATGGTGAGCAAAACAATTACCAGTCCCGGGTCTTTGCCAACCTTGAATACACGCCCTGGTACTGGGTAACGCTGAACGTGGGAGCAAACTGGGAACGCACAGCAGCATTGGATCGCACTTTCTTCTCACCGCGGGTCGCCAGCAACTTCCACCTGACGCCCAACCAGACCCTGCGCTTTGTCTACTCCAAAGCGGTACGCACACCGGATGCCCTGGAGCAGTTTGCCGACTGGGGATATCGTGCAGAAGGTGTTCAACCGGATGCCTATGGCTTTCTTGAAGGTCAGCGTTTGATTGAGTTCCAGTCTCCTGGCGGTTATGGGGTGGAAACGCTTCGGTCACGGGAAGTCAGCTATTTTGGTCAGTTTCATCTTGGTCGCGCAGTGCTATCAACGGAGGTTCGCTATTTCTATGATCACGTCAGGGATTTGATCAGTGGGCGCCTGAATGTTGACCGCTGGGATCTGGAGAATAACGTGGCGCTTGATCAACAGGGCGTGGAGCTTGAAACCTCATTGCATGTCAACCAGACTGAATTGCGGGTTAACTACGGCTATATGGATCAACGGGGTGATTACACCGGCACACCCATAGGTGACCCCAGCGAGGAAGAGAAATTTATCAGCTTTGAAACTCGGCTGACCGCACGCCATATGGGTAGCCTCGCGTGGATACAGCGCTATCCGGGCGATGTGACGACCTCTGCAGCTTACTACTTCGTGGAGGAGTTCAAAGAGGGCTCCTTCAACCGTTGGGACTTCAGAGTGGCAAAAGGGTTTCATATGCCGCGTTTCAGTTATGATGTGGCTTTCGTTCTTCAACACTATCGCAATGACAACCCGTTACTGAGTGCCAGTAACAACCTAGACAGCAGGAATCAACTGTACGCACAGTTGGGAGTGCGGTTTTAGCACTTCTGTTAAATCGAATGGAAACGACAGAACCAGGGTTGGCATGACGGCGAACTGGCGAACACAAAGTCAAAGGGGGCCTAAGCAGGCGGCAAGCTGGCTGCTCATGCTTCCTTTACTCTTGTGCCTGCTGTCGTCACCTGCCATGGGGTCCGCCGACAGTCGCAATGACTTTACGCCAGCCTTTGCCATGCAGGTGCTGGTTGTTGGCTCAGAAAATACTGCTTTCAATCTTCACTTTATTGACGAGCTACGCCGCCGGGCAGGACCCAAAATTGAAGTTGCTTTGTGGTCCCCTGCCCTGGCGGCACGAAAAGCTGATGTACACGTTGTGGTTATCGCGCTTGGCAGGCAAGCCGTGGCAAGCGCACTTGCCGAAAATCCGGACGCCCATCTGCTGGCTCTGATGGCCACCAGCGATCAGCTTTATGATGTGAATCTGGACGTTCCCTACCGCTCCGCCATCTTTCATGATCCACCTTTGCTTCAGCAGGCACTGCTTGGGCGGCTCATACTGCCCCAAGCGTCACGGGTGGCTCTGCTGGTGCAGCCTGGGCATGAGCCCCGCTACCAGTCAACCGTTGCTCAGCTCGCAGAAAAAGGGTTTGAGACCCGGCTCTTTGTGGTGGATGGTCCCGGTAATCTGATCTCCGGGTTGTCCAGAGCCCTGCTTTTCGGCGACTTCATTCTCGGTACACCAGACGATGAGATCTACAACCCGCGAACCATCAAGCACATATTGCTGACGGCCTATCGCCGCAATCGTATTGTTGTCGGTCCCAGCCGGCCGTTTGTCAGTGCGGGTGCGCTGGCCTCAAGCTATACCCCATTATCGGTAACGTTTGATGAAACCCTTCGCTATCTGAGTCACTACCAGGATCATGGCGCCTTCCCAGCCCCCGGCTGGCCAGAGCGCTTTGCCATTGATGTAAACCGCCAGGTTGCGCAGTCGCTGAATGTACCTGTGCCTCCCAACGAACAGCTAGAGACCCGCCTGCGGCGTCTTATGCACGAAAACAAGGGTGAACGCGATGAAGAGTAACCGCCGTACAAAGCGGCAGCGCTCACTGAACCAGCAGTTACTATGGTTGGGCGGGCTCCCCGCCGCCGTTATGTTTCTGGTACTGCTGGTTTTCTTTACCACACTCAGGCTTGACGACGCCAGGAACGACCTTTATCAAAGCTCCCAGAGCCTGGCAGATAATCTGGCGCCTGCTGTTGAGTATGCGGTGGTGTCCGGTAACACCCGCAACCTGGAGCGATTGCTGGAAGACGCGTTGCAACGTAGCCACGCTGAGTATATTCGGATTGCCAATACCACCGGCCGCGAGCTCGGTCTCGCCAAGCGGCCGGGGCTGGCCTGGAATGGTGGTACTGAGACTTTCCAGTTGTTTACCGCGGATATTCTTCAGCAGCCTTTACATATGCCCTCGGGAGAAGGGTTCGGCTGGTTTGAGCCGGATTTCACCGCAGTGCCCAGTGCCTATCGTCTGGGCGAGGTGCAGGTTGCTGTGTCAGAACGCCTGTTGCAGGCAAAGCGTCGGGAGATTGTGTGGACGTCCACCATTGTAGGCTTGTCACTGCTATTGGTTTCGCTGCTGATTATTCGTCAGCTGGCGGACCGCATCCTGCGCCCAATTTCAGTGATTTCGGGCAATATCAGCCAGCTGATTAATGATCGCAGTGAACTGCGGGCACTTGAAGGCGGCGCCCCAGAGGAAATCCGGGCCCTCGGGGAGCATCTGGAAAAGCTCGCAGTGCATCTGGCCGATGTCCGTAAACAGAGAGAGGCTAACCTTACGGCTGCTGACGACGCCCGTAAACGGGCGCAGGAAGCCAGTGTTGCCAAGTCGGAATTCCTCGCAGTAATGAGCCATGAGCTGCGCACGCCCTTGAATGGCATTTCTGCCATGCTTGAGTTACTGCAGGAAGAGCCACTGACCAGTCGCCAAAAGGATTACCTGCAAACAGCGCGACAGTCCGCCAGTGACCTGATCACGGTCATCAGCGACATTCTGGATGTATCACGCCTGGACCGTGGCAAGCTCAAGCTCGACACGCAGCAGTTTTGCCTGCGGGATGTGATCGAGAACTGTGTCTCCTCCTTCCGCCATGAAAGCGAGGAAGCCGGCCTTACGCTAAGCCTCAATCTCGAACCATCCTGGAGCAACAATGACACCGTTGAAGGGGATGGGGCCAGGTTGCGGCAGGTGATGGCCAGTCTGATCGACAACGCCATCAAGTTCACTCATGAAGGGCAAATCACGGTAAAAGCTGCCACACGCCAGCTGGATGAGCATACCCTCTCACTGGCTATTGAAGTCAGTGATTCCGGACGCGGCATACCAGGCAATCAGGTGGGCTCCTTGTTCCGGCCCTTCTCTCAGGGTGATATGTCCAATACCCGCCAGTTTGGTGGTGCTGGTATTGGGCTGTCACTGGTACAGAATCTGGTGGAGTTGATGGGCGGACATGTACATGTCGAGTCCGAAGCGGGCATGGGGTCAACCTTCAGGTTCGAGATTCCTTTCAGGCTGGTAGCCACGCCTCAGCAGTCTGTTCCGGAGTTGACGGAGGAGAATGCTGCGGGCTTGCACGCCCTGGTTGTGGAAGACAACCCTGTCAATCAACAGGTGGCGCGAACACTGCTGAGCCGTATGGGTTTCAACGTGGATACTGCGGAAGATGGCCAACGCGCCGTGGGTCTGGTGACCGCGCGCAATGGCATGTATGACCTTATTCTAATGGACTGCCAGATGCCGGTGATGGATGGCTATGAGGCAACCCGGTGCATTCGTGACTGGGAGGCGCTAAGTCAGCGGGAGCCTGTTGTCATTATTGCCCTTACCGCAGATGCCTCTCTGGAAGCGGAGACCGCCTGTGAAAAAGCGGGCATGAATGATTACCTGTCCAAACCGGTCAGCAAAGATCGCCTGAAAAGCACCGTCAGCCGCTGGTTACAGAAGCAGACCTGAGGAAGCCGGGGCGGCGCCTCAGGGCGCCACCGGCTCACGCATGGTGACAAACTCTTCTGCGGAGGTGGGGTGAATGCCCAGGGTTCCGTCGAAGTCTGCCTTGGTCGCTCCGGCTTTAATGGCAACGGCCAGCCCCTGAATAATCTCACCAGCATCGGCCCCCACCATGTGGGCGCCCAGTACTTTGTCACTGTCACCGTCTACCACCAGCTTCATCAGGCAGCGCTCATCCCGTCCGCTCATGGTGTATTTCATCGGGCGAAACTCGGTTCTGAACACCTTGATGTTGTCTGTGCGTTCACGGGCTTCAGCTTCCGTCAGGCCGACGGTGCCAATGGGCGGCTGACAGAACACCGCCGTAGGAATCATTTTGTAGTCCATACTGCCTTGTCCATCACCGTACAGGCGGCGGCTGAGGACCATGGCCTGGGCCAGGGCAACAGGCGTTAATTGCGGCGTGCCAATGACGTCCCCCAGTGCATAGACGGACGGCATGCTGGTCTGAAAATCATCATTGACCTGAATGTAACCTTGCTTATCCATCGCCACCCCCAGCGCGTCAAGCCCCAGGCCGTCTGTCAGCGGGCGACGACCGGTGGCGGCCATCACCAGACCGGTGTCCAAGGTTGAACCGTCGGACAACAATAGATGGTAGCCCCGCTCCCCCGGTGCGACAGACTCAATATTCACATTGAAGCGCAGGTCCACACCCTTCTTGCGCATTTCAGTTGCGACAAACTGGCGCACGTCGTCGTCAAAGCCACGCAGGAACAGATCGCCGCGATAGATCAACGTCGTTCTGACGCCGAGGCCGGCCAGAATGCCGGCAAACTCGACAGCAATATATCCGCCACCCCACACCACTGCTTCGCCGGGTAGTTGGGGCAGGTAGAACATTTCATTGGAGGTGAGCAGGTATTCCTTGCCTGGGATATTGGGCAAAAAGGGCCAGCCGCCCGTTGCAATGGCGATCCGCTCAGCGGTTACCACGCGATCACCAACCACCAAGGTATGGCTATCGGTCAGTCTGGCAGTACCTTCAATAATCTCAACGCCGGCCCCTTCAAGCAGACGGCGGTAGATACCATTGAGACGCTCAATCTCGGTGTTTTTGTTGGCCACCAGGGTTGGCCAGTCAAACTGGCCATGGTCAGTGCTTAGCCGCCATCCATAGCCGGCAGCGTCTTCCAGTTCATCATGGATATGGGCGCCGTAAACAAACAGCTTCTTGGGGACGCAGCCTACATTGACACAAGTGCCTCCCAAATAACGGTTTTCTACCACCGCTACCCGGGCGCCCCGCCCGGCCGACATACGGGACAGGCGCACACCACCCGAGCCGGCACCGATCACCACCAGGTCATAGTCAAATTGCTGCGTCACCCTTCCCCCTTATATAAGCGTATAAAACCACGTGCCTTCTTGGGCGCCTCTGAAAAACTGCCTGCGTTGCCGCAGTGGTGTTAAAAACAGGTTCAAAATGCTCACTTACACCACGTAAACGCGCTCTTACGCCTGTTTTTACCTTGCTGCGCCGGCCTCGGCTGGGTTTTCAGAGGTTCCCTAGGCGTCATCCCCTGCGCGCAGTGGCCGAAACAGGATCATTTCACGGACAGAACCCAGCTGCACTTCGCCGATAACGGTAAAGCCCATGGACTCATAGAAGTTGAGGTAGCGGGTGTTACCCACATCCAGCACCAGCCCGGCACTGCGCGGGTTGTCCCGGCACAGGCGCTCTATGGTTTCCAGCAACAGCCGGCCAAAACCCCGGTTCTGGTACTTGGGATGCACCCCCAGCAGCGGCAGCGAATGAATACTTTGCTCTGGCAAGGCCGCCATGATCTGGCGATGGTAATCAAGATAGCGGTTGGTGGATGAGAAGCCCGCCGTCAGTATCATGCGCAATCGCCAGTTGAATTGACTGGCAAGGTCCAGACGCAGATCAGGCTCGCCGACGAACCCTACGGCAACCAGGGTTTCGTCCAGCATCACGCCGATAACATCCTGGTTCAATTCAAAATACAGCTTCACCAGCTCGCGTAGGGTGGCGCGAACACGCTGTTCATATCCCGGCTTGCGGTGGTCGAAAAGGTACTGGAATGTCGGTTCGTGGCGATAGGCCTGAAACAGAATGGACTTGGCCTCACTGGCAGCGGTCTCATCCAGCCGCACAATGACGGGCTCGGCACTGTTTTTGTTGTTGTGTGCTACGGCGGTGCTCATACCTTGATCTCATTTGATTGACCAATATCAACCATAGCATAGAAACGCCGCGCCATTGCCTGCTTATATCTGCAGGGTCAAACGGACAGAAACGATGCCTGGCGTGTCGGACCGGTCCATCGCCACCTGGTCAATGACAATGCCGTGCTGGCTGTTCAGTTGCTCCAGCCAGGCCGCAACGGCATTGAATGGCACCCTTTCCATCCAGACACGAATGGCCTGCTCGCCACTGGGCTCAAACCGCTGCAAAGACAGCCCGGCCTCGCCCGCGCTGCGGGTAACTGTGGACATGAGCATACGGCTGTCAGTGATGCTGGAACTGGTGGTGCCGGGTTGCCCCGCCGCCGCCAAACCTTGTAGTCGCGGACGATTGCTCTCCATCCAGGCCAGCAGATTTTCCGCGTGCTCCCGATCGGCAACCGCACTTTGATGGAAGCCGGTGACGGGCCGCCACACCAACAAGAACAGCAGGACGATGGCCATGGCCACAGCAAGTACCTGTAATGCTTTCTGGTCGCGAGAAGGCAACTGGTCGTACTGGGCAATCAGTTTCTGCACCGCAGGCAGTTTACGAAGTTGGTCCATCATGGCTTAGCCTCCTGTTACCGTAAGCCGCCCGCGTGCACCGCTGGGCTCATTCACCACCGAGCCAATGCGAGCCTCCAGCCCGCTATTGCCGAGCCCGGTTCGCAAGGCATTGAGCTTATCGAAGCTGTCGGCACGAACATCCACGATCAGTTCACCACGTTGGCGGCTGTAGCTGATGTTATTGAAGTGAACCTGATCTCGGCCGGGCAGCCTCGCATATTGTTGGCCGGTATGCTTCATCAGGGTCAGGAAGTCAGCGTCCTGAGTCTGAGTGCCAGCCGCTCGCAACTGACCTTCGAGAATACGACGCACATTATTACTGGTTGCACGACGGTCCTGCGGGAAGTACTGCCGGTAGACGGCCATGGCCTGAGCCTCCGCTTCTGCTGCTTTCTGGCCATGATAGATGCCGAGGCCTGTTTCCACACCCAGCTGCAACACGAACCAGACACCGGCAATAACAGCGGCTGCCCGCCACGCCTTCAACGGACTTTTGCCTTGTCCACGGGGCATGAAGATCCCCTGGCAAAGGTTGATGGGTGACGACAGGCCCTTGTGATGGCTCAGTGCAATCAATTCAATGGGCATGATGTCCAGGGTTTCCACCGTGGCGGCGATCCGTGACTGCTGTTTGATGTCGTCGACCACCAGCTGATGGACTTCCAGCTCTGAAGCGCTACCGTAAAGGGTGACAGTCAGCTCAGCGCTCACCTCCTCGGTAGGCGGTGCGGCAATACTCTGGAAGAAGATAGACAGATTTTCTGCCCGCACCCGGAACCATTCGCCGTCGCGGCTGGCCATCAGGGCATGCTCACCATCCAGGCACAGTGCCCAGTCGGTATCCCGGATGGGCAACAGGCTTGAGTCAGCAAACAGCCCTTCAAGTTGCATGCCCTGCCAGTCGCTGAACATGTCATACCAATAGGCCATGCGTGCCCGGTCGATGGCGGCAACCCGAAAACCTTTTTCCTGACGTGGCCCCAGCGCCAGGTGAACCGTATCAATGTCCTGGGCTATCTGTTCTTCCACCGCGAAGGGCAGCGCCTGTTGTACATAACGCGTTTGTTTGGCTGGGATGTCCGCTACACAAAACAACGCCTGATCACCCGGCACGAGGCCAATGAGGCGGACCTTTTCAAGATCGTTCTGTTGCAACGTATGTTCAATCTGTTCGCGGCGATTGTCCTGGCCGTGGGCCTTGATATCGCCGCTTGCATCAAGAAGCACCCAACTGAATACCTGCTCATCCAGAGCCGTTGCACCCTCCAGAAAGGGCGGCTGGGGGCGTAGGTAAAGTCGGTATGACATGCGTGTGATCCTTTATTGTCAGATCAGCCTTCAGTAACTGCAAATGGCTGTTTGGTTATCACGTTGCGTTGGCCTGCGTCTCGGTGCAGCACGGAAAACTCGCCATCCGGACTCCGGTAAATACGACTCACCAGATGATATACCCGATTATCAAAGGTAATCCGTGAAGCAACATCAAAGAAAAACGTGCGCAGTGCCAAACCGTCCGCTTTAAGACCCAGGCCCGCAAACTCGGGCAGCGCAAGAAAAGCCTGCATATCTTCAAAGCGGTCTTCATCGCGGCGGCTGACTATGGCCTCAGCCTGTACCTGGGTCAGTTCCGGGTGCAGCGACTGCAGAACCTCCATGGATGCCATATTAACATTGATCGGCATACCAAATACCGGCACCGCCACCACATGAGGCAGCAGCCGTTGATAGTATTCCTCGGTCATTCCCTCCAGCAAGCGTAGCTCAGTAATGCTTGCCATGGGTTGGTTGGCCGCACGGTACGGCGGCTCCATCAGGAGATACTGGCCATCCTCGGCGCCGTAGGCGCTGATTGTCTGCTCATCACGATCAATCCAGTCAATCAGGGCGTCAGCGTGGACCTCACGAATATCAAGGATTTCCAGCAGTCGCTTTACCCGCGCCCGTGTCACCTCATTAACCTGCCCGCTGGCCAGGATCAGGTCATTAAGGTTGATGCGACCGCCCAGATCATTGATCTGTACTTCGACCACACCATCGCTATCAATGGGCAAGATCGCGGAATACTGTGCCCAGACTTCATCAGGACTATCGATCATCAGCCCCTTTTCCCGGTCATCCTCAAAGTCGCGGAACAGTATCTGACGGGCCAGCGCTTCCGCACCCAGGGCGACACTCTGGCCCTGGCTTTGGCCCAGATAATGCCCGGCCTTAAACACCCTTAAATTTTGCTGTTGGGCAATGCCAGCCGCCAGGGAGACCACCAGCGCAAGGGCCAGCAGCACCATAATAAGTGCAAGGCCGGCCTGATGGCCTGGCAAACAGGGTGCAGCGCTTTGCTTCATGGCGCGCCCCCCTCTTCCGGCGGCGTACCGTCGCCCTCCCCGCCCGGCTGATCACCAGTGCCACTGAACGCCTGCTGTACGGCGCTGAAATCAAAATCCGGCAGCAGGAACAGGCGCCTTAGCTGCCCATAGCGGTCATGCTCGATGGTAATCTCTGCTGCTTTTGGCAGGCCAAGCTGGGTGAGCTGGTCAGGCACCTGCTGCAGGACCGCATCGGGCGGCCAGGTTTCCTGCCAGTTGCCTTCATGATCAACAAAGCGAATGGAAAAGGCCGTTACATCTGACAGCAAGAGCTGGTCACGACTGTTGTCTTCCGGCCCCTGATCCAGGGTGACCCAGTAACGTCGCCGCAGCTGGTCCCCCGTGTATTCATAAGCGACCCGTTGCAACTCACTCCTGCGTGCCGCGGTCGGATTGCGCCAGCCCTGACGCGTAAAGGTCACCATGAAGTCATCATCCCGGGTTGTCAGCGCGGGTTGTGGATCGCCGTAAATATCCCGTACCGGGCGATTGATCAGCTGGCTGAAATCTCGCTCAAGTAACAGCATAGTGCGTTGTACACCGTCAAATTCCAGCGCTGCCGACTGCACCCGGTCACGGGACAAGGCGATATTGCCCACCACTTGCCATACCCCCAGGCCAATGACCGCCGTCACGGTGACCGCGATCAGCACCTCCATCAAGGTGAATCCGCGCTGGCTGCGGGGTAACGGAGTGCTCATCAGTTGGCTCCCAGGAAACCGGACAGCACATGAACCTGCTGGGGATCGCGCTGGGTCTGGGAATACTTGAGCACGGTGACATCAACCCGGCGGATGGAGGGCTCTTCCGTGCCGCTCACCCGGGTATGAACCTGCCAGCGACGGTTGGCAAACTCAACATCCTGGCGATTCTCGGAGAGGCTGGGCAGGGATTCTTCCAGACGAAGTTCATTGAGCTTGTTGTCGGCAACCCACTGCGCAAGGGTACGCTCCCTGACCCGCTCGAAGGTCGCCATATTCTGGCTTCCCACTTCGGCAGCAGCGGTGGCTACCAGTGCGAATACCAGCAGTGCCACAAGCACTTCCACCAGCGTGAATCCCCTGGCCTGGCGATGGAGGCTGATCATCGCAGGTCATCCTCTTCCTGCCCGGGCTGCAGCCAGACAATGCCACTGACACCGTCTGAGCGCAGGCGGTGACGCGGCGCCGGTTGATTGCCGATGGTCATGGCCAGTTCAAAAGCGGTGGTCTCGCCACTGGAGTAGAAGACGATGTCCGGTTTCAAGGTATCTTCGGCGCTGGTGAGCCGTGGCAGGTTGTCTTCGATGTCCGGGCGCAGTTGCAGCCACTCAAACCATTGCCGGGGTGCAAACAGGCGCTCCCTCTCCCGCACCCAGGCACCCTGCTCGTCATCAAACTGAACGAAGCGATAGCCATCATCGTCCAAAATCAGGCCCAGTTCAGCGTTGTTCAGCACGGCTTGATCAGATGCGGTCTGCATCAGAAGAAACAGCTCCCTGGCGGTGTTCTCCAGTTCCCGCTGCTGCGTGCTCCCTCCCATATTACCGACCATCAAGGCCGCCAACAGGCCTACCACAATGATCACCACCAGGATCTCAATGAAGGTGAAGCCGGACTGGGAGGGTTGTGGAGCCATGAAACGTATTACCGGTTAACGTCCCAGACACTGATATCAGCGGCATCACCCTCACCGCCCTCACGGCCGTCAGAGCCGTAGGAGAACAGGTCATAGGGGCCTTCGATGCCAGGGCTGATGTACTGGTACTCATTGCCCCATGGGTCAATCGGCACGCTCTTGAGGTAGCCATCAGCGTTCCAGTTACGGGGCTCGGGGGAGCCACTGGGGCGCGTGACCAACGCCTGCAAGCCTTGCTGGGTTGACGGGTAATGGCCATTGTCCAAACGATAGAGGTCAAGGGCATTGGCAATATTGCTCATCTGGGTCTTGGCCACGGTAACCTTGGCCTGGTCACCCCGGCCCATAATGTTAGGTGCCACGATGGCCACCAACAGCCCCAGGATAACCATCACCACCATAATCTCTATGAGGGTGAAACCTTTTTGAATGGATTGTTTCATCGTCGCTTTCCCGTTTTTATGTGATCACGTCTGTGAACTGGCTGGCTCAGCCCACCAGGTTACTCATATTCAGTATTGGCAGCATGATGGCCAATACAATGATCAGCACCACCCCACCCATAACCAGCAGCATCAGCGGCTCGAACAGCCCAACCACCGTTGCTATCTTGGCCTGCAGTGCATTTTCCTGCATGCGGGCGGTACGCTCCAGCATATCGTCCAGCTCACCGCTGGCCTCGCCACTGGCAATCATGTGCAACATCATAGGCGGGAAGTAGCCCGTCTGGTCCAGAGAGCGGTTCAGGCTCGACCCCTCACTGACCATCTGTGCCGCCTCACGCAGCTTCTTGCGCAGAAAGTCGTTGGATAACACTTCGCCGGCAATTTTCATCGCCTCCACCAGCGGCACCCCGGACGATGTCAGAATACTCAGGGTACTGGCGTAACGTGACGTATTGACGCCACGGGTCATGCCAGACACGAACGGCAGGTGCAGCAAGGCCCGGTGAAATCTCAGGCGGTTCGCCTCTTTGCGCAGCGAAAGCTTAAAAACGAAGCCCGCCACTGCGACTAGGACCAACAGGTAAAAGCCGTAGTTCCCGAGAAAATCTGAGGCAGACAGCATGGCCTGGGTGAGCCCGGGCAACTCTTGCCCCTGCCTGACAAAGACTTCAATAATATCCGGCACTACATAAGTGAGCAGGAAGACCACGATGGAGATGGCCACTACCGTGAGGATAATGGGGTAAATGGCCGCCAGCTGAATCTTCTGACGCGCTTCCTGACGCCGCTCGGTGTAGTCGGCGAGACGGTTCAGAACCAGATCAAGGTGCCCGGCGTGTTCGCCCGCCGCCACCGTTGACCTATAAAGTCGTGGAAAGGCTCTGGGATATTCCCCCAGGCTGTCCGCGAGGGAATAGCCTTCCATGACCTTGGCGCGGATAGCAATCAGCATACTTTTAATGCGCGGCTTGCTGGACTGCTGGGCCGCAGCGGACAGGCATTGCTCCACCGGAATGCCAGACTGAATCAGGGTGGCAATCTGGCGGGTGATCAACGCCAGGTCCGGCGCGCTCAGCGAGCCCCGGTTACCCAGGGTAAAGCTGCTGCCACGGGGCTGTCTCTCGCTGGCGGGCTCCACCGCCAGGGGCGCCATACCTTTTTCCCGCAGCTGCTGACGCACAGCCCGCGCGCTGTCAGCCTCAAGAACCCCCTGCTTTTGCTTGCCCCGGGCGTCCAGTGCCTTGTATTCAAATGCTGCCATGGATCAGCTCCGGTGCGTCACGCGTAATACTTCCTCAATAGTCGTGGCTCCGGACAGAATCTTGGCAACACCGTCCGCATGAATGCTGGGACTGTACTTGCGAGCCTCCTGCTCCAGCTCCAGCTCACCCGCGCGCTTGTGAATGAGGGTGCTGAGTGCTTCTGTGACTTCCACTACCTCATAAATACCCATACGCCCCCGGTAACCCAGCTGCTTGCACTCACTGCAGCCTTTGGCCCGGTAGATGGTGGGCGGGTTGGCAGGGTCCTGTTGCAGGAAGGCACATTGCTCTTCGCTGGGTGTATAAGGCTCTTTGCAGTTCTCACACAGCACCCGCACCAGGCGCTGGGCCACCAGGCCTACAAGACTGGACGAGATGAGAAAGGGTTCTATGCCCATATCCATCAGGCGGGTAATGGCACCGACCGCAGTGTTGGTGTGCAGGGTGGACAGCACCAGGTGACCCGTCAAACTGGCCTGAACGGCGATCTCGGCGGTTTCCAGGTCACGGATCTCCCCGATCATCACCACGTCAGGGTCCTGACGCAGAATGGCCCGCAATCCGCGGGCAAAGGTCATGTCAACCTTGGTGTTCACCTGGGTCTGCCCGATGCCGGGCAGGTTGTACTCAATAGGATCTTCAACGGTGAGAATGTTACGGGTGCGGTCGTTGATTTCCTGCAAGGCTGAATAGAGGGTGGTTGACTTACCCGAACCCGTGGGGCCGGTCACCAGCATGATGCCGTAAGGCCGGTGGATCAGCTTGCGCAGGGTTTTCAGGTCCCCCTCGCTCATACCCAGCGAACTCAGCCTGATCCGCCCGGCCTGCTTGTCCAGCAGACGCAGCACGATACGTTCGCCGTTGGACGATGGCATGGTGGACACCCGGATATCCACTTCCCGGCCGGCGACCCGGAGGGAAATACGGCCATCCTGGGGCACGCGCTTCTCGGCTATATCCAGTTTTGCCATAACCTTGATGCGGGAGACCAGCAAAGGGGCCAGTGCCCGTTTCGGTTGCACCACCTCCCGCAGTACGCCGTCAATGCGGAAGCGCACCACCAGCTGCTTTTCATAGGTTTCTATGTGTACGTCGGAGGCCGCTGTTTTTACCGCCTCGGTAAGGATGGCGTTAATCAGGCGAATGATGGGGGCATCATCCTCTTGCTCCAGCAGGTCTTCAGTCTCCGGCACTGAATCTGCCAGGGACGCCAGATCCATGTCATCACCGATGCCCTCAACCATCTGCATCGCTTCGGCAGAATCACTCTGGTAGGCGTTATTGAGGGCCTCATCAAACTCATCGGGTGAAATAGAGGCAAAACGTGCCTGGCCACCACAGATTCTGTTGGCCTCTGCCAAAGCCGCGTGGTCGGCGCCCGGGCGCACCAGAATCACAGGGTGCTGCTCATCATCCCGTGTCAGGATAACGCCATTGCGTTTGGCAAAGGTAAAGGGCAAGCGCGCCATGGGTGCCAGTTGAGGATGTTGCTCGGTTTCTGTACTCAAGATAATCCCCGTTTTTTATTAACGTGCCTTCAGTGGCTTTTACGATAGCAAGCCTACCATAGCCCTTGATAAAAAAAGCAATATCAAACCATTATGGCCCCACTTTCATTGCGCGAAAAGCGAAATGCATCACTTGAGTTCCCCGCCCAAGGTGGTGACACTATACTCATTGCATCGGACCTTATAGCCCGGCGATTTTCCTGATAACCGGAACCGCCCGGCCTCGGCAGTGGTCCTAAGTGCGGGAACACTATTTTAAGGACAATAATGACAGCCATTTTACAGAAACTGCCGTTGGTATCCGCCATAGGACTCGGCCTGGTGATGTCCGCCTCACTGGCATGGCAGGGCTATGCTTTCCTGCAGGCTGAGCAACAGCGGGCGGACGCCAGTCAGGCCACCGCTACTGTGCGTACCGAACCCCAACAACAGACCCGCCCCGAGATCAACCTGGCGGAGGTGTCCCTGTTTGGTCGCGTTGTTGAGGATGCGGCTCCGCCCCCTGTTACTGAAAACCTGCCAACCACCAACCTGCGCCTGTTCCTGCGGGGTGTGCTGGCTGCAACCGGCGACTTCCCTGCCAGTGCATTGATCGAAGGCGGCAACGGTCAAACTGAGGCTTACCTGGTGGGCGACGAACTGCCGGGTAATGCACGCCTGCGTTCAGTTCATCCAAACCGGGTGATTCTTGAGCGCGGAGGTCGGCTGGAGAATCTATACTTCCCAGAACTGGATGATTCTTCAGGGCTGGAGTTCGCGGCCCATACACCGGACCAGGACATGGGTATGCCACAAACACAACCAGTACAGCCAACAGCAGCCTCCGGCATGCAAAGCCAGCCAGCGGTAGGTCCCGGCGGTCAGGTTTCCGATGAGCGTCGCGAGGAAATTCGCCAACGCCTTGAAGAGCTGCGCCAGCGTCTCAGGGCCAACACCAACTGAGCTGAACCATGGGCTACTGCCTGCAAGCCAGTACCGCCAGGCCTGCCTGGTGCATGCTGCTGCTTGTGTGCCTGATAACCACTATCAGCACTGTGACCGCACTCGAGCTCAGCTCTCGGCTGCTCAGCTACGTTCAGGAAAGGTACGGCAATGACGCCCGCACCCGGCTGGAGCAGTGGGAACAGCTCACCCGTATGGCCCGTCATGCGCCCATCGACCGCAAGCTGCAGCTGGTGAACTCCTTCTTCAACCGCATCCCCTTCGTCAGCGACCTGGAGCATTGGGGTCAGGAGGACTACTGGGCAACACCCGTTGAGCTGCTGGTAACCAATGGCGGTGATTGCGAGGACTATTCCATCGCCAAGTACGTCACTTTGCGGGCCATGGGCGTGCCGGACGACCAGCTGCGTATCACCTATGTCAAAGCGCTGGAACTCAACCAGGCCCATATGGTGCTGGCCTGGTACGAAACCCCCGATAGCGAACCGCTGATTCTCGATAACCTGATCAATGACATCCGCCCTGCCTCCCGGCGCCCGGACCTTGAGCCGGTCTACAGCTTTAACGGCGAGGGCCTTTGGCTCAACCGTATGGATGGTCAGTCCCGACTGGTGGGTGATCCCACACGGCTCAGTCGCTGGATGGACCTGAACGAGCGCCTGGTAGATACCCTGCGATAGCCCGCCGACACCTTGATGCCTGTCATCAGCATTGACAGCCATGGATCACCTGCTTTACGTTAACGTAAACGTCTTACAAGAAAGATCACCATGAGCACCAAACCGCACTACTCCATCAGCGATCTGGCCCAGGAATTTGATATCACCACCCGAACCATTCGTTTTTACGAAGAGGCCGGGCTGCTGCTGCCGGAACGTAACGGCCAGACCCGCATCTACACAGACGAGGATCGGGTGAAACTCAAACTGATTCTGCGGGGCAAGCGCCTGGGGTTCAGCCTTGCTGAATCCCGTGAATTGATCGATATGTATGACCCTAACTCTGACAATACCAGGCAGCTCAATGCGTTACTGTCGAAAATTCAGGCACGACGTGAACAGCTGGAGCGGCAACTGGAAGACATACACCTGATGCAGGCCGAGCTTGATGCCGCGGAAGAACGCTGCCGGGATGCCCTGAACCTGACCCAGCCCGCCACCGATCACTGAGCGCAATATCCATTGCACCATGACTTGAACAAGAACAAGAGGATTACCCCATGACTATCAGCTACCCCCAACTCAACTTCAATCTGGGCGAAACCGTGGATGCCCTGCGGGACCAGGTTGGCCGCTTTGCCCGTGACCGCATAGCGCCCATTGCCGCAGAAGTGGACCGCACCAACGCCTTCCCCAACGAACTCTGGCGGGAATTTGGCAATCTCGGCCTGTTGGGCATGACCGTGAGCGAGGAGTTTGGCGGCAGCGACATGGGCTATCTGGCCCACGTGGTGGCCATGGAGGAGATCAGCCGCGCCTCTGCCAGTATCGGCCTCAGCTACGGTGCCCACTCCAACCTCTGTGTGAACCAGATCTTCAAGAACGGCACCCCGGAACAGCGAGCAAAGTACCTGCCCAAACTGGTGAGTGGTGAACACATTGGCGCCCTAGCCATGAGTGAGCCCAATGCGGGCTCCGACGTGGTCAGCATGAAACTGCGGGCGGAAAAGAAAGGTGATCACTACCTGCTCAACGGCAGCAAAATGTGGATCACCAATGGCCCGGATGCCAACACTTATGTGATCTACGCCAAAACAGATGTGAATGCCGGCCCCAAAGGTATCACCGCATTTATCGTCGAACGGGACTGGGCCGGTTTCAGCCGCGGCCCCAAGCTGGACAAGCTGGGCATGCGGGGCTCAAACACCTGTGAGCTTATTTTCGAGAACGTCGAAGTCCCGCTTGAAAACGTGCTCGGGGGTGAAAATCAGGGTGTGCGGGTGCTCATGTCTGGCCTCGACTATGAGCGCGTGGTGCTGTCTGGCGGCCCCATCGGGCTGATGCAGGCGTGCATGGATGTAGTCGTGCCCTATGTCCATGAGCGTAAGCAGTTCGATCAGCCCATCGGCGAGTTCCAGCTGATTCAGGGCAAACTGGCGGATATGTATACCGAACTGGCCGCTTCCCGCGCTTACCTCTACGCCGTGGCACAGGCCTGTGACCGTGGCGAGACAACCCGCAAGGATGCCGCCGGTGCCATTCTCTACACCTCAGAGCGAGCCACCAAAATGGCGCTTGAGGCCATCCAGATTCTTGGCGGCAACGGCTACATCAACGACTACCCTACCGGCCGTCTGCTGCGAGACGCCAAGCTCTATGAAATCGGCGCCGGCACTCAGGAAATCCGCCGCATGCTGATTGGTCGCGAACTGTTCCGGGAAACCCGCTGAGGCTGCCATGGCAATTCTATCAACCCAAGTACAGCCGCATTCGCCGGATTACCAGGCTCGCCATGCCCATATGACGGCGCTGGTAGCGGCGCTGCGGGAGCGTCTGGCGCGCGCCGCAGACGGCGGCGGTGCCGAGACCCAGGCACGCCATAAAGCCCGCGGCAAACTGCTGCCCCGGGAGCGGATCAACCGCGTACTGGACCCCGGCTCGCCGTTTCTGGAGATTGCGCCGCTGGCCGCCGAGGACGTCTATGACGATCACGTTCCTGCTGCAGGGGTGATCGCCGGTATTGGCCGGGTGTGTGGCACCGAATGCCTGATCGTCGCCAATGACTCCACCGTCAAAGGCGGCACCTACTACCCGCTGACCGTCAAAAAGCACATTCGGGCCCAGACCATCGCCGAAGAAAACCACCTGCCCTGCATTTATCTGGTGGACTCCGGCGGCGCCAATCTGCCCCAGCAGGACGAAGTGTTTCCGGATGCCGAACACTTCGGCCATATCTTCTATCGCCAGGCCAATATGTCCGCCAAGGGCATACCCCAGATCGCCGTGGTGCTGGGTTTGTGCACGGCGGGCGGTGCCTATGTGCCTGCCATGGCCGACGAAAGCATCATGGTGCGAGGCCAGAGCTCCATTTTCCTCGCCGGGCCGCCTCTGGTTAAAGCCGCCACCGGGGAAACGGTAACAGCGGAAGAGCTGGGGGGCGCAGACGTGCATTGCGGCATTTCCGGCGTGGCGGATCACCTCACTCATACGGAAGAGGAAGCCCTGGAGCGGGCCCGCCGCTGTGTCGCCAACCTCAACCATTACAAGCCCGCCGATATCTCCCAGCGGGCGATCAGAGAGCCCCTGTACCCGGCGGAAGAACTCTATGGGCTTATTCCGGCCGATTTGCGCACGCCCTTCGATGTGCGGGAAGTCATTGCACGGCTGGTGGATGGTTCCGAATTCGATGAATTCAAGGCCAACTACGGCACTACCCTGGTATGCGGTTTCGCGCACCTCTACGGTGTGCCAGTGGGTATTGTGGCCAACAACGGCATCCTGTTTTCAGAGTCCGCCATGAAAGGCGCGCACTTCATAGAGCTCTGCAGTCAGCGCGGTATCCCACTGATATTCCTGCAGAACATCACCGGATTTATGGTGGGAAAACAGGCCGAGCATGAAGGCATCGCCAAGCACGGCGCCAAGATGGTGATGGCTGTGGCCTGTGCCCGCGTGCCCAAGTTTACTGTCATTATCGGGGGCAGTTTCGGGGCCGGTAACTATGGCATGTGCGGCCGAGCCTACAAGCCCCGTTTTCTCTGGATGTGGCCCAATGCCCGCATCGCTGTCATGGGCGGCGAGCAGGCCGCTGGTGTGCTGGCCGAGGTCAAACGCACCGGCCTCGCCCGCAAGGGCGTCGAGTGGACAGCGGAGCAGGAGCAGGCTTTCAAACAACCGGTGATAGACCAGTTTGAAGCCCAGTCCAGCCCCTGGTATGCCACCGCCCGGCTGTGGGATGACGGCATCATCGACCCGGCTGACACCCGTCGGGTACTGGGTCTGGCGTTGTCTGCCTCCCTTAACGCCCCGGCGGAAGACACCCGCTTCGGCATATTCCGCATGTAGGAGAGCCCCATGACTGCACCTGTTACCTATCAGACGGACCACCGGGGCATTACCCGCATCACACTGGACCGCCCGGATGTCCGCAATGCCTTTGACGACCAGGTCATCCTGGAGCTTACGGCCGCCTTCGAAGCCGCCGCCCGTGACCCGGAATGCCGTGTGGTCATCCTGTCCGGTGCCGGCAAGCACTTCTCAGCTGGCGCTGACCTCAACTGGATGAAAGGTACTGCCAAACTGTCACCTGCTGCCAATAAAGAGGATGCCCTGCGGCTCGCAAAACTGATGCGGACCCTGGACACCCTTCCTAAACCAACACTGGTTCGCATCCAGGGCGCCGCCTACGGGGGCGCACTGGGGCTGATCTGCGCCTGTGATGTGGCCATCGCCGCGGATACCGCCCGCTTCTGCCTCAGTGAGGTACGCCTCGGGATTGCCCCTGCGGCCATCGGGCCATTTGTGATCAAGGCCATCGGCCAGCGCCAGGCCCGTCGGTACATGCAAACCGCAGAAGAAATCAGTGCCGAGCGTGCCCTGGCCCTGGGCCTGGTGCATGAGGTTGTGCCCGAGTCAGAACTGGACAGCTGGATAGACAGCCTGACCACCCGCCTGCTAGGCAATGGCCCCCAGGGTATGGCCGCCACCAAAGCGCTGATAGCCCGCACGGGTAATAACCAGCCGGACGACGCCCTGACGGACTACACCGCGGAGGTTATTGCAGGCCTGCGCACCAGTGAAGAAGGCCAGGAGGGCTTGCAGGCATTCTTCGACAAGCGCCGCCCCGCCTGGGCCAAGGACTAGCACCATGAGCAAGATACAACGACTGTTGGTGGCAAACCGGGGCGAAATCGCCCTGCGTATCATGAAAACCGCCCAGGCCATGGGTATTCACTGTGTCGCGGTCTACTCGGAGGCGGACGCCAAGGCGCCCTTCGTGGCTGCAGCGGATACCGCCATTGCCATCGGCCCTGCCGCGCCGAGTGAAAGTTACCTGAATGTAGAGCGGATACTGTCTGTCGCCCGGCAGCAGCAGGTTGATGCGGTGCACCCGGGTTACGGTTTTCTGTCCGAAAACACCCGCTTTGCTGAGGCCTGTGAACAGGCTGATATACGGTTTATCGGCCCACCCGCCAGCGCCATTGCTGCCATGGGGTCAAAAAGCGCCGCCAAGGCCCTGATGGAACAGGCCGGCATTCCGCTGGTACCGGGCTATCACGGCGATGATCAGCGCCTTGAGCGTTTTCAGGCCGAGGCACCCCGCATTGGCTTTCCGTTGCTGATCAAGGCCAGTGCCGGTGGTGGTGGTAAAGGCATGCGCGTGGTACGACAGCTCAGCGAACTGGACGAAGCCATCGCCGGCGCACAACGGGAAGGCCTGTCCTCCTTTGGTGATGACCACCTGCTGATGGAGCGTTACCTGGAAGCCCCCCGCCACGTTGAAGTGCAAATCCTGTTTGACCGGCACGGCGCAGGCCGTTACCTGTTTGACCGGGACTGCTCCGTACAGCGCCGCCACCAGAAAATCATCGAAGAAGCACCGGCACCCGGGCTCAGAGACAGTACCCGCCAAGCCATGGGTGAAGCGGCGGTGCGCAGTGGTGAAGCCATTGGCTATGTTGGCGCAGGCACGGTCGAGTTTCTGTATGACCCGGCAACCGAAGACTTTTTCTTCATGGAAATGAACACCCGGCTGCAGGTGGAACATCCCGTCACTGAGCTGGTAACCGGGCTGGACCTGGTTGAATGGCAGATTAAAGTGGCTGAAGGTACCCCCTTGCCCTGGCAGCAGTCTGAACTGACCTGCCGTGGCCATGCCATGGAAGCCCGCATCTACGCCGAAGACCCGGCGCAGGATTTTCTGCCCCAGACCGGCGTGCTCCACACCCTCCGGGAGCCTAACACCCTGCCCCAGGTGCGGGTAGACACCGGTGTCACCGAAGGCCAGGAGATCACCCCCTGGTATGACCCCATGCTGGCCAAGGTCATCAGTTGGGGCGAAAACCGCGAGCAATCACGGCTGCGACTCATGGAAGCCCTGCGCCGCTATCATGCAGACGGCGTTACCCTGAACACAGGCTACGTGCACGACGTGCTTGGCCACCCCGCCTTTGCCGCCGCAGAACTGACAACCGGCTTTGTAGACAACTACGCTGCTGACCTCAGGGCGGCAGCCTTTACGCCTCTGGAGCGCAAAGCCCTGAGCTGGCTGGCCTGGTATCTGGAAACAGCGCTGACCGGGGATGACGACCCCTGGGGCATGGCTGACGGCTTTCGGCTAAACGGCCAGCGAGAGCCCCAGCCCTGCGAAGTACGGCTGGCAGACAGCGCCCTCAGTGGCCGTTACACCCTGGCCGCTGACCAGCGATCCGCTCACCTCCAACTGGGGGACGACAGCCTGCAACTGAGCTGGGCCGCTACAACCGACGGCGCGGTGACGGTGGAGCTGAAAGGCCCCCGCCACCATCAGGTGCGCCTTGACTGGGCCCTGCGGGGCGCCCGGCTGGCGGTGTTCGCCGATGCCAGCCAATGGCATGCCTGGGTCAACCACCCCGAGTTGCAGGCGGGCGCCGTTACTGACGACACCGAACTGACCGCCCCCATGCACGGCCGTGTCACCGCCCTGCACTGCCAGCCGGGCGATCTGGTCACCGCTGGCCAGCCATTGCTGGTGATGGAAGCCATGAAAATGGAGCACACCCTGCGTGCCGGTGCGGACGCGAGGGTCAAGGCGGTACACTGTGAAGTGAATGCCTCTGTGGCTGCCGGCCAGGTAGTCATCGAACTGGAGCCAAACGACGGAACAACAACGTGATGGACAAGGTAACCCTGGTTGAAGTGGGCCTGCGGGACGGCCTGCAAAACGAAAAAACGCCCCTCACCGCCCAGCAACGGGCGGGCTGGTTTAACGCCCTGGTGGCGGCAGGTGTACAGCGCCTCGAAGCCGGCAGTTTCGTGTCCCCCAAGTGGGTGCCACAAATGGCGGATACTGATGTGGTGATGGCCAACATCCAGCGCCCTGCGGGGGTCACCGCTGAGGTGCTGGTACCGAACGAAAAAGGCCTGGAGGCGGCGCTGAAGACCGATGCCGAGGTATTCGCCATCTTTACGGCCGCCTCCGAAACCTTCAATCAGCGCAATATCAATTGCAGCATTGATGAGAGCATCGCCCGTTTCCGCACCGTCGCCGCAAAGGCCAAGGCGGACGGCCGCCGGGTACGGGGTTATGTGTCCTGCGTGGTGGGCTGCCCCTATGAAGGCAAGGTAAGCCCGGGTCAGGTGGCGCGGGTGGTGGAAGCCCTGCTGGAGCTGGGCAGTGACGAAATCTCCCTCGGCGACACCATCGGCGTTGCCCGCCCGCGGGAGATTCATCAGTTACTGGATGCCGTGTTGCCGCTACTGCCTGCCAGCAAGCTCGCCCTGCACTGCCACGACACCTGGGGGCAAGCCATCGCCAACATCATGGCGGGACTGCAACGGGACATCCGCATCTTTGACAGCGCCGTGGCAGGCCTCGGTGGCTGCCCCTACGCCAAGGGCGCAACCGGCAACGTAGCAACCGAAGACGTGCTCTACCTGCTGGAAGGTGAAGGCTTCAGCACCGGCATTGATCTGGCCGCCGTGGCCCGGGTGGGTGAAGACATCTGCCAGGCACTGGGGCGCAGTAACCCGTCAGGGGCAGGTCGTGCCCTGGCGGCCCGACACGCGGACTGACACCGGGAACAAGGAATCACAGCATGAGCCAGCCACTCTGGACACCCTCACCGCAGCGGATCGCCGCCAGCCGCCTGACGGATTTCAGCGGTTTTCTCGCTACACGCCACCCGGGGGTGGCGACAGACTATCAGTCTCTGCACGCCTGGAGCATCGCCAACAGTGATGCCTTCTGGAGCGCTGTCTGGGACTACTTTCAGGTGGTCGGCGAGCGCGGTGCCCGGTCCCGTGAGAGCATTGCGGAATTGCCCCAGGGCGAGCGTTTTTTTCCCGATGCCTGGCTGAACTTTGCTGAGAATCTGTTGGCCAAGGGCAGCCCGGATCAGATTGCGCTGATCGAGCACCGGGAAGACGGCCGCCGCCGGGAACTGACCTTCGCACAGCTACGGGCGCAAAGTCAGCAGTTGGCCGGCTTTCTCAAGGCCCAGGGTGTTGAACCCGGTGACCGGGTGGCAGGCTTTGTCAGCAACGGTATTGAAGCCGTGGTGGGCATGCTCGCCACCGCACAACTGGGGGGCGTGTGGTCCTCCTGCTCGCCGGACTTTGGCCTGCAGGGGGTCATCGACCGCTTCGGCCAGATTGAGCCCAAGGTGCTCATCGCCATTAACGGCTATCACTATAACGGCAAACCGGTAGATACCCGCGAACGGGTACAGGCCATTGTGGAGCGCCTGCCGGGCCTCAAGGCGCTGATCACCGTCGATAACCAGCTGGCAGACAACCCCCTGCCCTGGCCAGCGCTGCCCACGGCAACGCCCTGGCAAGCAGCGTTAAGCCGTGCGCCAGAGACTGCCTACTGCGCCATGCCCTTCAACGCACCGCTGTATATCCTCTACTCGTCCGGTACCACCGGCGTGCCCAAATGTATTGTGCACGGTGTTGGAGGCACTCTGCTCCAGCATCTCAAGGAACTCGGCCTGCACAGTGACCTCAAAGCCGGTGACCGGATCTTCTACTACACCACCTGTGGCTGGATGATGTGGAACTGGCTAACCAGCAGCCTCGCGCTGGGTGGCACCGTGGTGCTGTTTGACGGCTCGCCTTTCGCACCCCGCCAACCGGTGTTGTGGGACATCGCCGCGACCGAAGGCGTCAGGCTGTTTGGCGCCAGCGCCAAATACTATGCCGCCTGCGAAAAAGCCGGCCTGACACCGGGCCGGGATCATGACCTGGCGGCTCTGGATACCCTGTTTTCCACCGGCAGCCCGCTGGCCCATGAAAGCTTTGACTACCTTTACCGGGAGGTCAAAGCGGACCTGAACCTGGCCAGTATTTCCGGTGGTACGGATATAGTCTCCTGCTTCGCCCTGGGCAACCCCTGCCTGCCAGTGTATCGGGGTGAGCTGCAATGTATCGGCCTGGGCATGGATGTGGTGTTTACCGACGAGCAGGGCCAGCCCCTGGCCAGCGGCAAGGGCGAACTGGTCTGCCGCAACGCCTTCCCGTCCATGCCGGTGGGTTTCTGGAACGACCCACAGCACGAGAAGTTCCGCGACGCCTACTTCAGCCGCTTCCCCGGCCACTGGGCCCACGGTGACTACGGCGAACTCTGCCCTCACCCCGCCAGCAACGACCACCCCGCGCAGACCGGCGTAATGATTCACGGCCGCTCCGACGCCACCCTCAACCCCGGTGGCGTACGCATCGGCACGGCGGAAATCTACCGCCAGGTTGAAAAAATCGAAGAAGTACTGGAAGCCCTCGCCATTGGCCAGCAATGGCAGGACGATGTGCGAGTGGTGCTGTTTGTGCGCCTGCGGGATGAATTGACGCTGGATACGGCTCTTCAGGACCGTATTCGCCAGACCATCCGGGCCAACACCACCCCTCGCCACGTACCTGCCCGCATCGTGCAGGTGGCGGATATTCCCCGCACCATCAGTGGCAAGATTGTGGAGCTGGCGGTACGGAATGTGGTTCATGGGGAGCCAGTTAAGAATAAGGATGCGTTGGCTAATCCTGAGGCGTTGGAGTTGTTTAGGGGGCTGGCGGAGCTTAAAGAGTAGCTGGATCTAACCCTGGCCCAACCTGCACTTTCAAAATGACCTCTGTGGCTTGCGAAGGTGTATGTAAGGTATTAGATTGAAACACAGTCAACAGCCTGAGTACTGACGATTCAGTGGGCTGTGCAGGTCTTAGCCAGGGATTGGGTGTCAGGTAACCGGCGGGGCGGTAGCGTGTTTTTGCCGGTGTTATCCCCTCTTTAGAACCCTTTTGGCGGCATGGTTGGGCCTTGGCCCGGCGCTGAATGCTGTTGCCTGAGGATTTGTACAGTATGATTGGGCGGGGTTGGTTAGCGTGCGTTGGGAATACGTGGGGTGTTTGCAGGCGTGGCGTTAGGTGGTTGTTCTAGAATGAGTTTTTGGTTTTTGTTTGGGCGTCGTTTTGTAATAGTGGCGCAGTCAAATTTGTGCGTTCGTGGAGCGTGCTATCTAACAAGCTGTTAGTGCCGTATGGCACTTCGAATCAACTCCAATAAAAGGCTGAAAGATGGAAGAAGCAAAAGTCACTTTTTACAAGATAGAGAAGTGCGGTCTATACGAGTATGGAGCAGACGTTCCAAAGCTTGGAAATGTGACTGATTTTCTTAATCAGCTTAAAGATTGGGTTAATAAAAATGACAAGCCTTTAGATGAAACCTGTACCTACGCAATAGAAGAAAGTGAGGATGTTGATCGAACTTTTTGCTATGACCTAATAGCTAATGGGATGACAGGTGATTTTTTGCTAACGACTTGGAATGAAACGCCTTCCTACGAAGGAAGGGTGGCGGCGGTTCAAGCAAAGTCAAAGGTCGGTAGTGCCAAAGTCGAATTCACAAAGCTTCCCAAAGATAGCATTCCTGGGTATGCCACTTATTTTTGGTTTATACCATCAAAAAATGTTTTTGCGACGATACGATTCCAGCACAGGTTGAATGGAAAGAAAAATCTAGATAAATACTTGAAAGAGTTCATTTCAAAATTTTCGGATTATGTAGTACTAGATGACAACGGTGAAGCTGATTTCAATGTTGCTGGTTACTCGGAGAAGGATGGTGATGAACCAATTAATCTTCATTCGCAATTCAAGACATCAATAGTTAGGAAGCCTGGTCAGATAGACTATATTCTCGAACAAAAGAACCAGATCAGGAAAATAACTAGGCATAACAGACTGTCGCCAAAGATTGCTGAGTGTCAGGAATTTTGGCAAAAAGCCTTGTTGAATTTGGGTCTTAAGAAACAAAGAAATATGAATTCAGAAGTAAATTTCTCATATGAGTTTTCATTTAAACCATCAGAGCCTGAGCTTAAGGAAATGATTGCCGAATGGGAAAAAAACCATGATTCTAAATGGGACGATATTGGTTTTACGCTTA
Source organism: Marinobacter sp. (assembly GCA_022565395.1). Lineage (GTDB taxonomy): Bacteria > Pseudomonadota > Gammaproteobacteria > Pseudomonadales > Oleiphilaceae > JAIUMV01. The sequence goes on along the minus strand of JAIUMV010000010.1, from coordinate 4,794 downwards.
AAGGCGAGCAAGTCCCTAGGTGGCTGAGTAATTCCTTGGCTAGAGATCAGTTTGAACTAGACGTGAAGAGAGTTGATGAAGAAATCGTAGATGCTAGAAGTCTCTTGGAGAAGCTTACTGACAAAAGAGATTTAATTCTGGGTCTGCTCAACTAAATGAGGCCTAAATGAACAATTATATAAGGCTGTTATTTATTGCCGCAGCGGCAGGAATCATAATATCTTCCGTGGTTCTTGGCGGAAAAGTTACTTTTAATGAGCAGATGCCAATTTATGATGGCTTGAGAAACACTTCGGCTATTATCTTTGCGGTAATGGGTGCATGGATTGCCTTGCTTTATCCTGGAAAGCTATCTCAGGCTTTTGGGAAAAAGCCATATAAAGAGAAAGCTGATGACATTGAGCAAATTAATAGGTTGTTTCGTCCTATGATTTACTCCACCATTATTCTAATGGTCGTCATTGGCGTTTCATTTGCTGTGCCTATGGCGAAGCAAATCTCCTATTTGCATCCATACAAAGAAATTTTTCGTGCAGCAAGCTTTGGAGCTATTGCATCTCTAACCCTTCTTCAGTTTTGGTCAATAATATTGACTCTCGTTCCTGGCGACACAATAAAGGATGATCTTGACGATATAAGATCTCGGGAAGAGATGCTTGAGAGAATGAGGCCTGGAAGAAAAAAGCACTAACAAAGCATTGCAGCGGACAAGCCGCTGAATGCGACGTTCAAATTCATAAACCAAAGTAAGGAGTTAATTTATGGCAAAGCCACATTCAATGCCTGATCCAAAAGACCGATCTGTAAACTCACCATCTTGTATTGCCAGCGGCACTCAGGTTTTGGGTTACTACAACGCGCACAATAAAAACGAGAAAAAGGAGAGGGTCGTAGACTCTGTAAAGAAGTGGTATGTAGATCAGGCAAAAAAAGAAGGGTGGGAAAAAGCAACTTTTCATGGAAGTGACTGCCTCCTTGAGGTAAGTGTTGAGTTAAAGCAAAAATAAATTTGAACAAGGCGCAGCAGCGGAAGACTTTCGCGTTGCGAAAGTCCTCCGCTGTGCTTGGCGTTAGGTGTCAGTAATGAGCAAGTTTCAGTTTCAGCCTCGATGGAAAGAAGAGCTTGTCGTTACGGGGGATGGCGGTCAATTCATACTTGAGCTTCCAATGGGTGTGCTTTCTGCTTATTTGCCAACGGAGTCAGCTTGGGAAGCTAAATCCCCTGAATGGGCACGAAATCAATATGTCGAGTTAAAACAAGAACTCGAAGAATGGTGCAAGAAAAATAAGGCAAAATTCTATATTGATGAAACAGCAGGTGTTGGAGTTGAAGGTAAATGGTCGTAGTAGCCACACCTAACCAGGCGCTCAAGTTCGTTCCTGCCTTTGGCCTCCACCGGACGCCCTTGTCAGGGCGCCGCTTAGCTTTGCGTTATGTTTTCTGAGGAAGTATGGACGATTACCTACTGACATTCGAAACTGACGAGGAAGGTGAGCAGGTCTTTGTTCATGGAGATCCAGCGGGCCTAGAGTATTTTGCAAAGCAGCTTCTCGAGATTGCTGGAAAAGCGAAAACTGGGGATTTTCCCCATGAGCACTATTTCACCAACGAGTGGGGTGGCAACGAGTTGTCATCCGAACAGCAGTCGGAAAAAGGCAGGCTTATAAATCATGTCAAAGTATATGGTTGGCCTACGGTGGACGGTGGCAAGCCGTATTCAAAAACATAACCAATGCAGGCACGGCGACGCCCAATACATTGAGCCTTCGGCTCCATTTCATGGGCGCGCATGCTGCAGGCGTTATACGGTGGGGCTAGCAAGTCCACTTTCGACACTTAGCGGACATTGCGTGATTACCTAACAATGATGCTACTTACTCACACGAAACACGTTGTTGAAGCAGAAAGCAGAGAGAGAACCGAATGACTGATATAATTAAAAATGTGTTTTTGAGTCATCACCACAAGGATGATGCGAGCGTTGATGGTCTGACATCCATGGTTTCTGGGAAAGGATATCAACTTAGAAATAGTTCTATCAGAGTGAAACCGGAAAATCAGAAGCGCATAGACAAAAAGCAGATTAGTGACAAAACGATAGCTCGGTTACTTCGAATGAAAATGCGTTGGGCAAGTCAGGTAATAGTGATTATTGGTAAAGAAACTCACCAAAGAGACTGGGTTAACTGGGAAATAAAAGCCGCCCATCAACTTGGGAAGCCCATAATCGGTGTTTATGAAAAAACACAATCACAGGGACAGGCACGCCAATCACACAATCACAGGGACAAATCACACAATCACAGGGACAGGCACGCCTAAGAAAGAATCGCCCATACAAGGCAATGCACGCGACAAGCGCGTGATTGCGACGTTAAATTGCACATGTAGAATTCGAGCAAGGAGTAAAAGATGGGACTTTTCAGTTCATTCGAGTCAAAGACCATCAAAATCGCGATGGGAGCGCTACAAGAAACAGCCAACATGGTGCCTGAGAATTCTACTGAATACTTTCCTGCGCCTGCCGAAATGAAGGCAAGAAAACAACAGGAAAACAACAGGGACAGGCACGCCTAAGAAAAAATCGTCCATACAGCGCTGAGGCCTGCGTTTCTGGTCGGCTGAATGTGCGCGTTAGTGCGTGAAGTTCGGCAATGGGGTGCATATTGGCCGGATTTCGTGGTTTTCATGCATGGGTAGGCCCGGCCTGCAGTGCCGTATTGGTCGGTCGTGTCGATGGGAGATGGTTATGCGGCTTTTCGCCGATGGTCTCGGATGATCTCGCCGTAACGGGCTTCAAACTCGGTGGCCTGGGTAAGCCAGTCGCTGGCGGTGATGCCCAGGCGGTTCAGGATGGGCGGTTGTGTCTCGGGGATGTGACCGCGTTTGCCGGGGTGGATACAGCGGCCGGTGTAGTCCACCAAGCTCAGGTAATCCATCAGGCTGAACAGCACACCCTGCTGAGGCGCATTGGTTTCGTTGCCCTCAAAGTGCAGCAGGGGTTTGAGGGGCAGATTGAACTGATGGAGAAAGCCTTGCTGGCTTTGGGTCTGGATGGCATCCCGAAGATTGAGGCTAGGCGTCAGGCGTTCTTTGATGCTGGTGTGGTCTGAGGTTTCCGGTGTCTCGGCCATGGCGGCGCGCACGGGGTTAAGATCTACGTAGGCCATGCAGCTTAACAGGGCTTGTTCGGTGAGTAGTGCCTGAGATTTAAATCTCGACTCCCAGAAGTGGCCGGTGCAGGCATCTTCCCGGTTGGCGTCCCGGGCAATGGATTCGTTCAGGCATTTCATAAACCAGCTCAGGCTGCACAGGCGCTTGCGGTATACCTGTACGGCGTCTTCTACTGCATTGTCCTCGGCTTCTCCCAGCCTTTCTCCCGCTAGATAGCGCTGCACGAGTCGTGAGCCTTTGAACAAGCTGCACCAGCGTTCCAGTATCTCATCCCGGCCCCAATCCTCCGCCTGTTCCGGGCATAACAACAGGGACAGGCACGCCTGGCAGGGACAGGGACAGGCACGCCTAAGAACCCTCCGGTTGCCCGAATAACAGGGACCGAATAACAGGGACAGGCACGCCTAAGAAAGAATCGCCCATACAGCGCTGGGGCTGGCGTTTCTGGTCGGCTGAACGTGCGCCTTAGTGCATGAAGTTCGGCAATGGGGTGCGTATTGGCCGGATTTCGTGGTTTTCAGGCGTGAGTGGGCCCAGCCTGTAGTGTCGTATCGGTCGGTCGTGTCGAAGGTAGGTTGCTAAGCGGCTTTTCGCCGATGGTCTCGGATGATCTCGCCGTAACGGGCTTCAAACTCGGTGGCCTGGGTAAGCCAGTCGCTGGCGGTGATGCCCAGGCGGTTCAGGATGGGCGGTTGTGTGTCGGGGATGTGACCGCGTTTGCCGGGGCGGATACAGCGGCCGGTGTAGTCCACCAAACTCAGGTAATCCATCAGGCTGAACAGGAAGACAACAGGGACAGGCACGCCTAAGAAGGAGGACAACAGGGACAGGCACGCCTAAGCGCTGGAACAAGGTAATAACAGGGACAGGCACGCCTAAGAAAAAATCGCCCATACAGCGCTGGGGCTGGCGTTTCTGGTCGGCTGAACGTGCGCGTTAGTGCGTGAGGTTCGGCAATGGGGTGCGTATTGGCCGGATTTCGTGGTTTTCAGGCATGGGTAGGCCCGGCCTGCAGTGACGTATTGGTCGGTCGTGTCGATGGGAGATGGTTATACGGCTTTTCGCCGATGGTCCCGGTGGCCTCGGGTGATCTCGCCGTAACGGACTTCAAACTCGGTGGCCTGGGTAAGCCAGTCGCTGGTGGTGATGCCCAGGCGGTTCAGGATGGGCGGTTGTGTGTCGGGGATGTGACCGCGTTTGCCGGGGCGGATACAGCGGCCGGTGTAGTCCAACAAGCTTAGGTAATCCATCAGGCTGAACAGCACACCCTGCTGAGGCGCATTGGTTTCGTTGCCCTCAAAGTGCAGCAGGGGTTTGAGAGGCAGGTTGAACTGATGGAGAAAGCCTTGCTGGCTTTGGGTCTGGATGGCATCCCGAAGGTTAAAACTCGGTGTCAGGCGTTCTTTGATGCTGGTGTGGTTTGAGGTTTCCGGTGTCTCGGCCATGGCGGCGCGCACGGGGTTGAGATCCACATAGGCCATACAGCTCAATAAAGCCTGCTCCGTCAGTAAGGCTTGGGATTTAAATCTCGACTCCCAGAAGTGGCCCGTACAGGCGTCTTCTCGATTAGCATCCCGGGCGATGGATTCATTCAGGCATTTCATGAACCAGCTCAGGCT
>JAIUMV010000009.1 GCA_022565395.1 Marinobacter sp. | reverse complement strand
TCGCTCCCTGACGCTGCATGAGCATGAGCGTGACACGCTCGGTGGTGCTGAGGTGATGGTAGTGTTTTTTCATGGCAACACAATACTCGATTAGAGGGTGTTGCACTTAGTTATTGAGGCCGCGGAGCATGACGTCACCGCCAGCCGCAGGTGATCCACCTCTGCACTGGCTTCTGGCGTGGTACGCGTGCGACCGACGGCGGAACGATGACCAAGGGCTGAAAACTGGTAGTAATAGGTTTGATTGGCCTCGGGCAGCAGCGGGTCCAGTTTGATGGTGAAGTCCGACGCGGATCGGGCATAACCCACCCCCTGATAGACCGGATCCCGTAAATCGGGGTTGGTGGCTACGGTGACCTGAACAGGCACTTCATCCAGACCCTCCGCAGTCAGTCGGGTCCAGAGGATGACTTGGTGCGCTGTCGGATCGCCACTGGCTACACCGTGTTGAAAGGGATTGGGGCCGTCATAGCCGGGATCGGTTTGTGTGTTTGTGCTCTGCTCACTACGCCCCAGCACTTGCCCGCCGGTGCTTTCCGAACTGCCGCCACAGGCCGTTAACAGACCAACTGAGAGACCAGTTACTGCGCTCTTGCTGATAAATTCACGCCGTTTCATGTTGCTTCCCATGTCGTGGTTTCAAGAATTGTCGGACACAATAATGTGATCTTGTTAACAAACTGTTACATCCGGCAAATAACATGACAGATAGAAGTGTTTAACGGCGATGCTATAAAAAGGTTTCCTCCGGTTGTGCTGCGTCTGGAAAGCTGATCAGGATCAATCCCGGACTCCGTGAGGGTGCTAGACTCAAGCTCAAAACGTCGGGGAGTTTCAGGGGTGGCAGTGCAGCCGGAAGCGATCTTTGTAAGCCGCAACCTTACCAAGCAGTACACCATGGGTGAGGTCACGATCCATGCCTTGCGGGGGGTGGATCTGGAACTCTACGCTGGGGAGCTGGTGGTGCTGTTAGGCGCGTCAGGGTCTGGCAAGTCCACCCTGCTCAATATTCTGGGAGGGCTGGATGCCGCCACCGGGGGCGATGTCCGCTATCGTGATCTGCAGCTTACCGGCGCAAGTGATCGGGTGCTGACCCGTTTCCGCCGGGATCATGTGGGTTTTGTTTTCCAGTTTTACAACCTGATTCCCAGTCTTACCGCCAGGGAAAACATCGCCGTCGTGACAGATATTGCCCCGGACCCCATGACGCCGGAGGAGGCGCTAGCGCTGGTGGGGCTGGAAAACCGCATGGATCATTTCCCGGCCCAGCTCTCCGGCGGCGAGCAGCAACGGGTGGCTATTGCCCGTGCCATTGCCAAGCGCCCGGCCGTGCTGCTGTGTGATGAGCCTACCGGTGCCCTGGATTCCCGTACCGGTATCAAGGTGCTGGAGGTGATTCGCCATATCAATGAAACTCTGGGCACCACCACGGCGGTCATTACCCATAATGAAGTGATCGGGCAGATGGCCCATCGGGTGATCCGCCTGAGTGACGGCCGTGTTTCCGAGGTACATGAGAACAGTCAGCGGTTGTCCCCAGCGGAGCTGCACTGGTGAGCCCCCTGACGCTGAAGCTATGGCGGGATCTGCGCAGCTTCCGCGGCCAGGTGCTGGCCATTGCTGTGGTGATTGCCACCGGGGTGATGATCATGATTCTCGGGGCCGCGTCGCTGGAGGCGGTCAGCAAGGCGCAGCAGCGTTTCTATGACTCTCATCAGTTTGCCCAGCTGTTCAGCCATGTATCCCGGGCACCCGAGCACCTGCTGCCCCGGATACAGGCAATGGATGGGGTGAGCCAGGTGGAAAGCCTCCTGCGCACGCCGGTGCGCATGGCGGTGCCTGGCTATGACAAACCAGTACGTGGGCTGCTGTTATCTCTGCCGGATGGCCAGCAACCACGCCTGAACCGCCTTCACCTCAGAGAGGGCAGCCTGCCGGACCGCGCCCAGCCCTACGGTGTGGTGCTGAATGAACCTTTTGCCGAGGCTCACGGGCTGCGCAGTGGCGATACCCTTACCGCCATTATCGAAGGGCGGGAGCAGCAGCTGGTGGTGACCGGAATCGGCCTGTCGCCGGAATTCATCTACCAGATAGGTCCGGCCGATATCCTGCCGGATTATCGGGATTACGGTGTGTTGTGGATGAACCGCAGCACCCTGGCGCGGGCGCTGGATATGCAGGGGGCTTTCAACAGCCTGGCGCTGACCTTGCAGCTTGGCGCCGTTGAACAGGATGTCATCGCAGCTCTGGATCAGCTGCTGGAACCTTATGGCACCGCTGGCGCCTTCGGTCGGGATGATCAGGTGTCCCATCACTTCTTGACGGAAGAGAAAAAACAGCTGCAGGTCACGGCCACAGTGTTGCCGGCGATTTTCCTGGGGGTATCCGCTTTTCTGCTGAGTGTTCTGATGGGTCGGATTGTCCGTACCCAGCGGCAGCAGGTGGCCGTGCTCAAGGCATTTGGCTATGCCAATGGCAGCATTGTTTGGCACTACGCCCAGTTTACGCTGCTGGTGGTGGTGCTGGGCGGGTTACTGGGTACCGTGCTTGGGGCCTGGTTTGCCGATGGCTTGGTCGCATTGTATGCCGAGTATTTCCGTTTTCCGGACCTGCGCTACCAGTTTCAGCCACGACTGGCCGTGCTCGCTATGGCCATTGCCGCCCTGGCGGCCATGGCGGGCACGGGCCGGGCCTTGTGGCAGGCGGTGCAGCAGCAACCGGCTGAGGCGATGCGGCCGCCAGCACCGGAACGTTTTAGCCCGGGGTGGCTGGAGCGGTCGGCACTGGCCCGGGTGATCAGCCAGCCCAGCCGCATCATTCTGCGTAATCTCACCCGTCACCGTACCAAAGCGGTGCTGTCGATACTGGGCATCGCCTTATCCGTGGGCCTGTTGGTGCTGGGAAGCTATCAGTGGGCATCCGTTAAAAAACTGGTGGATATCCAGTATCGCCTCATTCATACCATGGACCTGCATCTCAGTTTTACCGGCCCGGTGCCGGAGCGGGCACTGGCAGAGCTGCGGTCACTGCCGGGCGTGCAGTATGTGGAAGGTTACCGGAGTGTGCCGGTGCGGTTGGTCAATGGCACGCGCCAGTATCTGACCGGTATTCAGGGACTGGAGCCTGAGCCGCAACTGCGTCGCCTGATCGACAGCCAGCATCAGCCTGTGGCCCTGCCCACCGAGGGGATGGTCATGACCCACTACCTGGCGGACTATCTGGGCCTGGCCGCCGGTGACAGCCTGGAGGTACAGGTGATGGATGGCGCTCAGCCCCGGCTGACCATGACACTGGCGCGAGTTATCGAGGAGCCGGTGGGGGTGGGTGTCTATCTGGAGCGGCGCCAGTTGAACCGGTTGCTGGGCGAAGGGCCCGCCATCAACGGCGCCTGGCTGATGGTGGATGGCGAGGACAGTACCGCCTTGTTCGAACGCCTCTGGCAGATGCCCAAGGTGGCAGCCATTGGCCATATTCGTGAAGCCCGCGAGAAGCTGACAGCCTATCTGGATGACACCATGCTGGTGTTCATGGGGGTGCTGCTCCTGCTCGCGGCGGCCAGTGCCTTTGCCGTGGTATTCAACAATGCCCGTATCGCCTTTGCGGAACGTGCCCGTGAACTGGCCACGCTAAGGGTACTGGGGCTCAGTCAGCGGGAAGTGGGCTGGGTGGTGATGGGTGAAATCCTGCTGCTCACCCTGCTGGCGATTCCTGTGGGCTGGTTGCTGGGGGTGGGCTTTGCTTTGCTGGTGGCGGAAGCTCTCAGTACCGACATGTTTCGCTTGCCGGTGATATTCACTCCGCAGGTGTTTGCTTTCGCCGCACTGGGGGTGTTGCTGGCAGCGCTGCTGTCCGGCTTGCTGATGCTGAGACATTTACGGCGCCTGGATATGGTGGGCGCCCTTAAAACGGAATAAGGATGAGGCCGCAATGAATAACCTCAAGAAAACCCTGTTGCCGGTCCTGGCGCTAATACTGGTCGTGGTTCTGGTATGGGCATTACGTCCCGGGCCCCTGTGGGTTTCGGCGGCCGCTGTTACAGAAGGCCCTTTCGTGGAGACGGTGCAGGAGGAAGGCCGTACGCGCCTGCGTAACAGCTACAACGTATCGGTGCCCATTAACGGCTTCCTGCGGCGGGTGGAATTGGAGCCTGGCGAGGTGGTTGCGGCGGGGGACACCCTGTTTGTCATTGAGCCTGCCCCGGCGCCCGCTCTGGATGCCCGTAGTCGGGAGCAGGCCCGTGAAACCCTGGCCGCGGCCGGTGCGCGCCTGCGCGCGGCTGAAGCCCTGCTGGAACAGGCCCGTTCCGAGGTTGAACTGGCAGACACCGAGTATCAGCGGCACCAACAGTTGTTTGCGCGGGGATCGGTATCCCAGGCCAGCGTGGATCGGCTGCGTGCTGAATTGAACCGGGCCCGCGCCCAGCAGGGCTCTGCCATTGCCGGAGCTGAAGCGGCGCGCTATGAGGTGGAGAATGCCCGGGCCGTACTGGCGGTTACTGAGGGCACCCGCTCGGAGGGCGAGTTGCTGTCAGTCAAAGCCCCGGTATCGGGCACCATACTGCGTCGCCACCGCTGCTGTGAAGGTGTGATTGCGGCAGGCACACCGGTGCTGGAAATTGGCGATCTGGCTGAACTGGAAGTGCAGGTGGACCTGTTGAGTATGGACGCAGTGCGCGTGACACCGGGCATGCGGGTGGTGTTGGAACGCTGGGGCGGGGAAGGCGAACTGACCGGCCAGGTCCGGCGGGTGGAGCCCGCTGGCTTCACCCGGGTTTCTGCCCTGGGGGTGGACGAACAGCGGGTGCCAGTACTGGTTGAAATCACCACGCCCCGTGATGCCTGGGGCAGCTTGGGGGACGGCTATCGGGTGGAAGCGAAGTTTGTCCTCTGGGAGCACGACGCTGTCGTGCAGGTTCCCGTCAGTGCCCTGTTCCGTCAAGGTAACCAGTGGTGGGTCTATCTCATTGACCAGGATCGCGCCCGTCTGCGCCAGGTCACCCCCGGCCGCAGAAGTGGCCTAACCGTGCAAATCCTGGACGGCCTGGCACCGGGTGAAATCGTCATCACCCACCCGGGCGACCAGATTGCCGAGGGCGTGCGGGTGCAGGTGGATTAGGTTGCCAGAGCCTACTTAAAGTGGGGCAGACGACCTTGAGTCATGTCTCAGGCATTGTGCGAGGCGCTTAATCCTGAATCACAAACAGTTTCTCGATTGTCCACCAAACGCCGTTCCAGATGTATCCAAGGGGGCCGAGGATGCGTTTTCGCTTGATCGACACGTTGATGGTCGCCAGTTCTACCTGGCCGTTGAGAGTCTTTAGTCTGGCCTGCATGGCGTCAATGTCCGCTTGCACGCGGCTCAGCTCGCGTTCGATGGCCAGCACGTCACTGACATCCTGTGCCTGGTCGAGTAGTATCCGCAGCCTGTCGCGTAGCGCTATCATCGTCTGAAGCCTGGCATCAATGTCGACGTATTGCTCCGTCACATCGTCTGATGAGACGCGTCGACTGACCACCTTACCAAAGGACTCCAGGGACGCCATGGTTGTGTTGAGGGAGCTGGCTGGCACTCGCAGGGTGAGATCCGCCCGTGCATCACCGGAATCAACCGTGGCTTCCACATAGCCACCCGACGCCTTGGCAAGGGCACTGATCTGCGAAACGGCGCTGCTCAAACTGGTAACTTCCAGGGAGAGCCAGGCTCGCCAGATCAACATCCGGTTCTGATCGAGCGGTTCCACCTGGGGTGCAGCCGCCAGGCCTCCCGTCGTTGCAGGGCGGTATGTCGTGGCACACGCCGATAACAGTGTAACCAAGATAACCAGAAGCACTGCTCGCAAGATTAGGTTCATTTCTTTTTCCTTCCTTAAAATACCCAGCGACGCAGGTTGGCTTTCCTGATAGACGGAACAAACACTGCGCTGCAGTCTGTTCACACCGGCGGCCTGCCAACATACCTTTTTCCTCCTGCCTGTAAAGGGTCACTGGGACATTTGGTGAACATGGTCCCGACAATGGTGGGCACTGCTGGGATGCGGGCCACTCAATCTGATTGACCCGGCCGCGACACTTGCCTACATTGCCGTGCTGTTTTGTCGCACCTGAGCAGGGACGGTATCGTGGAACCCGCATTTATTCTGATGGCTTTTATCGGTGGTCTAGGCGCCATGGCGCTGAGATTGCCGCCGTTGACTGGCTTTCTTGTGGCTGGCTTTGCCCTGAACTTTATGGGCTACACCCTGACGCCGACCTTGGAGGCCATTGCCAATCTCGGTGTTACGCTGCTGCTGTTTACCATCGGCCTGAAGCTGGATGTGCGCTCGCTGCTCCGGCCGGAAGTGTGGGGTGTGGCGTCCTTGCATATGGTGGCCTCTACGGGCTTGTTTCTGGTGGTACTGGCGGGATTGAAGTTCGTCGGGCTGGCCATGCTTCAGGGCGCAGGCTGGGAGAAACTGCTGGTGCTGGGGTTTGCTGTGTCCTTCTCCAGTACGGTCTTTGCCATCAAGGTGCTGGAGGAGCGTAACGAGAGTAACGCCCTGTACGGTCGCATCGCCATCGGTATTCTGATCATGCAGGATATCTTTGCCGTGCTGTTCCTTACAGCGTCAACCGGCAAGCTGCCGTCGGTGTGGGCACTGGGGCTGTTCCTGCTGATTCCTGCTGCACCTTTGCTACGGCGGTTGCTGGATAAACTGGGTCATGGTGAGATGCAGGTGCTGTTTGGCTTCCTGCTGGCGTTGGTGCTCGGGTATGCGCTGTTTGAGGCCCTTGGCGTGAAGGGTGACCTGGGCGCACTGATTGTTGGTATGCTGCTGGCGCCTCACCTTGCCGCTCCGGCCTTGGCGAAGGCACTGTTCAACACCAAAGAGTTGATGCTGGTGGGTTTCTTCCTGTCCATCGGATTGATTGCCCTGCCACCCTGGGAGCATCTGGGCTTTGCCTTGTTACTGCTGGTACTGATGCCTCTCAAGACCGTGCTGTTTCTGGCCCTGCTGCCCCGGTTCCGGTTACGCCGGCGTACCGCTGTGTTGGCGACCCTGGCGCTGAGCAATTATTCAGAGTTCAGCCTGATTGTTGCGGCGGTGGCCGTGAGCGCACAATGGCTGGATGCGGAATGGCTGGTGGTGCTGTCACTGGCAACCGCCATCAGTTTTGTCCTCTCCGCTATCCTGAACAGTCGCAAAGAATCCCTCTACCGCAGGCTCAAAGTGCTGATGCGGGAAGCGATACCCGCCAAACTGCACCCCGATGACCGGCCTATCGAACTGGGCAGTGCACAGGCGGTGATTCTGGGTATGGGCAAGATTGGCCGCGGCGCTTATCAGCGTCTGCAAGCCCGTTATGGACTGGAGGTGTTGGGGGTTGATAACAACCCCAACACTGTGGCGACCTACAGCCAACAGGGATACCAACTGCTGGAAGGTGATGCCATGGATTCGGACTTCTGGGACAAGCTGGTGGTGTCTGAGGGTGTGCAGTTGGTGCTGCTGGCCATGCCGAACTATTCAGGCAACCTGCTGGCACTGGATGAGCTGCGTGGCCGCCACTTCCATGGTCGCATTGCGGCGATCGTTGAGTACGCGGATGAGATAGAGCCCCTTCGCCAGCGTGGCGCCGATGCGGTGTTTCATGTTTACGAGGAGGCGGGTCTGGCACTGGCGGACAGTGCCATGCAGGTGGCTGCCAAGCCGTTGCCGGTCTGACCCGCCAGTACCGCGTGCAAGGGGCTGCGGTGTGGACGCAACACCGCCAAGCCCGCTATGCTCCTTCTAACCTCCGGTTGTGGACATAGTGATGACTGCCAGCAAGAACCCGTTGAACAGACTCAAGGCACTGCTGCTGGAGCCCAAGGTGGATAAGCAGCAGCTGCAGATGGCGTTACAGGCTGCCACTGAGCGCCAGCCAGCGCCGGTACTCTGGTTGCTGGGCAAGACACAGTCTGGCAAAACGTCCCTTATCCGGGCCCTGACCGGTAGCCCGGATGCGGAAATCGGCAATGGTTTTCAGCCCTGCACCCGCACAGCTCGCTTCTATGATTTTCCGGCTGAGCTGCCACTGGTGCGATTTCTGGACACCCGCGGGCTGGGGGAAGTGGCCTATGACCCGGCCGAAGATATTCGTTACTGTGAGGGGCAGTCACACTTGGTGATTGCCGTTATGCGCACGGCAGACCCCGGCCAGCAGTCCATTCATGAAGTACTGCACGCGGTTCGCAAACGTCATCCTGACTGGCCAGTGGTGATTGCCCAGACCACCCTGCACCAGTGTCAGCCGACAGAGTGGGAGCATCCCACCCCCTATCCCTACGCTGATCTGGGCCATGCTCCGGCAGATGACCTGGTACGGGCCTTGCGCTCACAGCGGGAGCGGCTGGGCCGATTGCCCGGCAGCGCCGGGGTCTGGTGGGTGCCGCTGGACTTTACCCTGCTGGAAGACGGCTTTGCAGATCCTCTTTACGGCCTTGACGCCCTCTGGGCAGCCATAGAAGAAGCCACAGCGTTTGGCCTGCAGGCGTTGTTGTCTGCTGACCCTGCCATCAAGGATGCCTACAGCCGTGCTGCACACCCCCATATCATTAGCTATGCACTGGCATCCGCCGGCCTTGGGGCCTTGCCGCTGGTGGATATGGCCGGGGTGCCCGCCATCCAGTTGAAACTACTCCATACCCTGGCCTCCATCTATGAGCAGGACTGGAATCGCCGCAACACCACAGAGTTTTTTGGCTTTCTCGGTGCCAGCATGGTGGCGGGTTATGGCCTGCGGCTGGCGGGGCGCAGCCTGGTGAAGCTGGTGCCAGGTTTTGGCCAGACGGTGGGCGCGGTGTGGGGCGCAACCAGCAGCGGCGCGCTCACCTTTGCCCTCGGCAAAGCCGCCTGCTACTACCTGGGGCGCAAACAGAAGGGCCTGACGGTGGATGGTGATCACCTGCGACAGGTCTTCAGTGAGGCGCTGGCGCGGGGGCGGGACTTGTCTGAACTGCGCCAGCGCCTGGGTTCAGACAAGCGGGAATCCTCATGAGCCGGTTGTCGCTGGTACGCCGCTTCGGACGCCTGCGGCTGGCTGCGTTGGTGCTCACAGTACTGCCTTTGCTGGTGCTGCCGGTGCTGGGCGCCCTCTGGCTCTGGCAAGTGGGCAGCCTGTGGTACTGGCTCGGGTTTCTGGTGGTGGCAGGTGCCAGTGGTTATGGTTTGCACTGGCTCGCCAGCCAGCGGGATCAGCGCAAGCGTGATGAATCCAGCACCCAGCCAGACCCCAACTGGCCGCCTGAAGCAGGGACCCCCTGGCAGGCGGTGGATGACTTTGCCGAATCCATAACGTTGGAAGAGTATCCGCTGAGTGAGGGGGCCAGGCTCTGGGAACTGGGCAAGGACACCCTCAGGCTGGTCGCCCAACACTACCACCCGAAGCGGGACAACCCGTTGCTGGAACTGACGGTACCCCACACCCTGTTGATTATCGAAAGAGCCAGCCGCGAGCTGCGCGGGCTAGTGACGGACCATATCCCCCTGAGCCATCAGCTGACCATCGGCGACATCACCCGCGCAAAACAGTGGAAAGACACCTTCAGCCGCTACGAGAATCTGTACCGGGTCGGCTACGCGGTGGTGGACCCCACCAGCACCCTGTTCCGGGAGTTTCGCCGGGAGATGGGCAACCGCATTGTCGGGTACGGCTCTGACCGCATCCAGACCTGGTTGCTGCAGGAATACATCCGCAAGGTGGGCTACTACGCCATTGACCTGTACAGCGGCAAGCTGCTGCTGAGTGATGAGGCACCCACTGACCGGCTGACCCGCGCCAGCCGCAAAGCCAGCCAGCAGGCGGCGGATCAACAGCAGGCCCTGACGGAGGAGCCCCTGCGTATTCTGGTATTGGGGCGCACCAATGCGGGCAAATCCAGTTTGATTAATGCCCTGTTCGGTGAACTGACCAGTGCCGCAGACCTGCTGCCAGACACCACCAGCGACCTGCAGGCCTTCCGCCTGCAACGGGAAGGGCATACCGAGGCACTGATTTTTGACTCGCCCGGCTTTGATGCAGCGCTGATCAGTAAGCAGGCCTTCAAAAAGGCCGTCTCCCACGCTGACCTTATCCTGTTGGTATGCCCCGCCAACCAGGCTGACCGGGCTGAGGAACTGGCCTGGCTGCAGGCCATCCGCGACTGGCGGGCAGGGCTCAAGCACAGGCGGCCAGCGCCGGTGTTGCTGGTACTGAGCCATATCGACCGGCTTCGGCCCGTACGGGAGTGGCAGCCGCCTTATGACCTGGAATCCGCAGCGCGTCCGAAAGCCGCCGCCATCCGGGATGCCACCCTGGCCGCCAGCACGCAGCTTGAGGTGCCGGTCGAGGACTGCGTACCGGTTTGTCTGGCGGAAGGGCAGTTGTACAACGTGGAAGACGCTCTCTGGGCGGCCATACTGGCGCATCAGAACGACGCCGAAAAAGCCCGTTACCTGCGCTGCATGGCAGAGCGCCGCCGGGAGGAAAGCTGGGGGCTGTTATGGCAACAACTTCGCAACAGCGGCCGCTTGTTGAAACCAGTGATCCGTGCGACGCTGAAACCCTAAAAATTAGCATTTTAGCCGCGGAATCCGCAGAAGGACGCGGAAATAAGGACCAAAATGATAGCTGAAAGACAGCACAGGCTTGAGGCTTCAAGGGACATCTGCGTGTTGATAGCGAGTTATTTCCACCTAAACCTTTGTCCGTGTTCTTCCGTGGTCAATAATCTTTGTCTTTTTCCGCGTCCTTCCGCGGATTCCGCGGCAAATAATAGATAGTCAACTCTGAGGCACCATGTTCAAGCATATCGACAACTCCTACGCCCGCCTGCCTGAGGCCTTCTTCCGTGCCTGTGAACCCACGCCAGTGGCCGAACCCCAGTGGCTGGCGTTCAATGAGGCATTGGCGGAGGAGCTGGGTATGTTGCCAGGCACCGGGGCGGACGCGTTGCAGGTGTTTGCCGGTAATCAGGTGCCAGACTGGGCAACGCCGGTTGCCACGGCTTATGCCGGGCACCAGTTCGGGCACTTTGTGCCGCAACTGGGGGATGGCCGTGCCGTCTTGCTGGCTGAGGTGCTGGACACGCAGGGCCAGCGTCGAGATGTGCAGCTCAAGGGGGCAGGGCGCACCCCCTTTTCCCGCAGCGGCGACGGACGCTCCCCTATCGGGCCGGTGATACGGGAGTATCTGGTCAGCGAGGCCATGCATGCTTTGGGTGTGCCAACCACCCGGGCGCTGGCGGCGGTTGTCAGCGGGGAGCCGGTATACCGGGAGTACCCCTTGCCCGGAGCCGTGCTGACGCGGGTGGCGAGCAGTCATATTCGGGTCGGCACTTTCCAGTACTTTGCCGCCCGCGGCGATACCGACAGCCTGCGGGAGTTGGTGGACTACACCATTGACCGCCATTACCCGGAAGCCAGAGATACTGACAACCCTGTGCTTAGCCTGCTGGAGCAGGTGGCATTGCGGCAGGCTTCGCTGGTAGCCCGGTGGATGGGGCTCGGGTTTATTCACGGTGTGATGAACACGGATAATACTGCCATCACCGGCGAGACCATTGATTACGGCCCCTGCGCATTCATGGAGGGCTTTCAGCCTGATAAGGTATACAGCTCAATCGACAGCCACGGCCGTTATGCCTACGATAACCAGCCCAAACTGATCCGCTGGAATCTGGCACGTTTCGCCGAAACCCTGCTGCCGCTATTGTCGGCGGATTCCCAGCAGGCGGTAGCAATGGCGACGGACATTATCGACGCCTTCCCGGGCGCTTATCAGCAAGCCTGGCTCAGCGTGATGACCGCCAAGCTTGGCCTCGGAGAGGTATATCCGGATGATGAGGTGCTGATCAACGATTTCCTGGCGCTGCTGGCGCAGGAACGGATTGATTTCACCGAAGCCTTCCGCCGCCTGGTTTATGCCCTGGCGGACACAGAAAGCCCTGCAGGCCCGGTCACCCTGTTCCGGCATACCGGCGGCTGGCAGGCCTGGGCTCAGCGCTGGCTGCAGCGTCTGGAGCCGGTGAAAACAGGGGCGAGGGAACGGCTGCTGGCCACCAACCCCCAGGTCATTCCCCGCAATCACCGTATCGAACAGGCTA
Source organism: Marinobacter sp. (assembly GCA_022565395.1). Lineage (GTDB taxonomy): Bacteria > Pseudomonadota > Gammaproteobacteria > Pseudomonadales > Oleiphilaceae > JAIUMV01. Next base: position 156,455 of record JAIUMV010000009.1, on the reverse strand, counting down.
TCACCCAAGCCTCGGAAACCGGCCAACTGGACGACTTCCAGCGCTTGCAGCGCATCCTCCGCCAGCCCTTCGACGTCACCCCGGAAGACCTGCAATGGCTCGCCCCGGCCCAGCCCCATGAGCAGGTGGTGCGGACCTTTTGCGGGACCTGAGGCCAGTGCTTTTTGCTGGGGAAAAGACAAAGATTATTTGCCGCGGAATCCACGGAAGAACGCGGAAAAAAGACACTGATTTGCCACGGACGACACGGACAAAAACCTATCTTTTAATACGTTAGTCATTTGTTGTCCGTGTTTTTCCGTGCCGTCCGTGGCTAAGTCTTTAATCCTTTCTTTCCGCGTTCTTCCGTGGATTCCGCGGCTCAATCAGTGTTTTTAAGCATCGAAAAAACCGATCTGTAAATATCCATAAATCGTATTTTTGGTTGCCTTGCGCTGTCGTACACTGGCCTTAATGCTCCTTACCAGGAGCGCCTCCTTTCCAACGCCAAACAGCGGAGGTAACACCATGCGTACGCCAAAAGCGGATGTGGTTCTGATCGGTGGTGGCATTATGTCCACCACGCTCGCCATGCTGATTCACAGTCTTGATCCCTCCCGCCGTATTGTGCTGCTGGAGCAGGCCAGTCAATTGGGGCTGGAAAGCTCTGATGGCTGGAACAATGCGGGTACCGGTCATGCCGGTTACTGCGAACTTAACTATACCCCGATGGATAGCCTGGGTGCGGTGGATATCAGCCGAGCGCTGGATATCAATGCCCGGTTTGAGGTGTCCCTGCAGTTCTGGGCTTCGCTGGTTCGCCGGGGCGTGTTGCCCGCCGGAGCGGATTTTATCAACGCGGTGCCGCACCTGAGCTGGGTGACGGGTGCAGAGGGCGTTCAATTTCTGCGTAAACGTCAACAGGCACTGGCCGGGCACGCCTTGTTTGCTGATATGCAGTTCAGTGACCGGTCGGCAGAGCTGGCCCGCTGGCTGCCTCTGATGCAGTCTGCGGTGTCGCAAAAGCAGCCCTGTGCCGCCACTCGGGTGGCCGACGGAACGGATGTGGATTTCGGCGCTCTGACCCGTGCCCTGGGTGAAGCGCTGGACCATCGCAACGGCGTCACCATTCGCACAGACTGCCGCGTAACCGGTTTGCGTCGGCAATCCGGTGGCTGGCGTGTCAGTTATCAGGACGCGGCAATCGGCGGTATGACCGAGCTGGATGCGGGCTTTGTGTTTGTCGGTGCCGGCGGCGCGGCCCTGAAACTGTTGCAAAAATCCGGCATACCGGAGATCCGTGGTTACGGTGGCTTCCCGGTATCGGGCCTGTGGCTGGCCTCTGACAATCCACGCCTGGCCATGACCCATCACGCCAAGGTCTATGGTTTGCCGCCGGTCGGTGCGCCCCCCATGTCTGTACCGCACCTGGATACCCGCCTGATCGGCGGCAAGCCCGCGTTGTTGTTCGGCCCCTTTGCGGGCTTTACCACCCGCTTCCTGAAACAGGGTTCAACCACGGATCTGGTCAGTTCGCTCCGTACGCACAACCTGCGCCCCATGCTGGACGTGGCCTTGAGCCAGTGGCCGCTGACCCGCTATCTGTTGCGGGAGGGCACCAGCCGGTTTGAGGACCGAATGACGCAGCTGCGTCAGTTCCTGCCGGAGGCGGATGCCGGCCAGTGGCGTCTGGTGACAGCGGGTCAGCGGGTACAGATTATCAAACGCAATAAGCAGGGCCGGGGGGTGTTGGAGTTTGGCACCGAAGTGGTGGCCAGTGCTGATGGTCGGCTGGCGGGATTGCTGGGTGCATCTCCCGGCGCCTCCACCAGTGTGTCCGCCATGCTGAGCGTGATTGAGCGTTGCCTGCCGGAACTCACCACCGGGGTTGCGGGCCATCGCTTGCGGGCGCTGATTCCGTCATACGGTAAATCGCTGGTAACCGACGCCAGCTTGCTGGCAGACGTTCGGCGCTATAGCCGGGCCGGACTTGGCCTGGATCACCCGCAGCCCACCTGGCCGGACGGGCATGGCAGTGACGCTGGCCAGACTGACTCCAGTGCGGCCTGATTGTGTATAGTGTTGGCAACGGCGAGTCAGACAGGAGCAAACCGGTGGCCAACCGCCTAAACCTCAAGCACCTCCACTACTTCTGGGTTGTCGCCCGGGAGGGTTCCATCGCCCGTGCGGCGGAGGTGCTGAGTCTTGCCCCGCAAACCCTCAGTGGGCAATTGGCCAGCTTTGAGCAGGCCATTGGTACCCGGCTGTTTGAGCGGCGTGGCCGTGCACTCAAACTCACCAGTGTCGGGCATTCGGTTTTTCGCTATGCTGAGCCGATGTTCCATCTGGTGGACGAGCTGGAAACCTTTCTCGGAGCGCCGGAGCAGGCACGCCCGACCCGGTTGACCGTTGGTATCTCTGCCTCCATCCACAAGATGTTTGCCTATGAGATGATCAAGCCAGCGCTGGCGCTGCAGCCTCCGGTGGTCTTGCAATGCCATACTGGCGCGCCCCGCGACCTGATTCGCAGCCTGCGCAGTCAGGAGTTGCAGGTGGTGCTGACGGACCGGATTCCCGCCATCGATGATGAATTCCAGTGGGATCTTTATCCGCTGGGCAAATCCTCCATCAGTCTGTTTGCCGCGCCGGCCATGGCCGCCAGGTTAAGGGATGGTTTTCCGGAAAGCCTGAACGGTATGCCTTTTCTCGCCAATGCCCTGGATGCCCCCTACCATCGCCGCCTGATGCAATGGTTCCAGTCGCGGGGCATTTCGGTGCGGGAGGCCGCTGAAGTGGATGATAGTGCCCTGATCAAGGTATTCGGTCGGGAGGGGTTGGGGGTCTTCGCTGCCCCCACGGTCATTGCTGACGAAGTCTGCCGCCAGTATCAGGTGGAGGCGGTGGGCCAGTTGGAGGATGTGGAAGATCAGCTCTATGCGCTGACCCGTCCCGGCGGCCTGTTTCACCCGGCGATTGCTGCCATCTGTGGCAGTGAGCCGGCTAACGGATTGATAAGAGGGAAATTACCTAGTGCCTGATATTGTGGTGATGTTTTTCCTGCTGGGGGTGGTGGCTGGTCTGGTGCGCTCTGACCTGACCATTCCCAAGGCGGCCTACGATGTGCTCAGCCTGCTGCTGATGCTGACCATTGGCCTTAAGGGGGGTATTGCCCTGCACGGTAATGTTACCGGCGGTATGGCGCTGCAGATGCTCGCCATCATGGTGCTGGGGTTTGTACTGCCGGTGTTGCTGTATCCCGTCCTGCGCAAACTGGTAAAGCTGTCGGTGGCAGACAGCGCCAGTTTTGTTGCCCACTATGGTTCCGTCAGTGCCGGTACCTTCGCGGTTGCCCTGGCCTTTGCCCAGAACCGCGGGCTGCCGGTGGGCGGGGAGGCGACCATCTATCTGGTGCTGCTGGAGCTGCCCGCACTGCTGGTGGGTATTATCCTGTTCCGGCGCTTTGCCGGTGACACCGCCAAGCAGTCCGGCGCTTGGCCGGTGATCCGCCACGCGCTGACCAGCCGCAGTGTGATTCTGCTGGTGGGGGGCGTCATCATTGGCTGGTTGTACGGGCCCCAGCAAGGGGCCATGGTGACAGACCTGCTGATGGCTGGCTTCAAGGCCATACTGGCTCTGTTCCTGCTGGAGATGGGGCTGACCGCCGCCGAGGCGCTGACCAATATCCGCCGCAGTCACTGGCGGGTGGTGGTGTTCGCCCTGGTGGCGCCGCCGATCCTGTCCCTTGCAGGCCTCGCTACAGGAGTCCTCTTGGGCCTGCCGGTGGGCTCGACGGTGATCCTGGCCAGCCTGACCGCCAGTGCCTCCTACATCGCCGCCCCCGTCGCCGTCCGCGGCTCCATTCCCCAGGCCGACCTGGGCCTCGCCATGCTGGCGTCCCTGGGGATTACCTTCCCGTTTAACGTCATCGTGGGGATTCCGCTGTATACCTGGATGCTGGGGTATTGATCGGTAGCCGAAACGCTTGGGGCCGGGGAAAAGATTAGAGATTGTTTGCCGCGGAATCCGCGGAAGAACGCGGAAAAAGACACTGATTTGCCACGGACGACACGGACTGTCACGGACAAAAACCTATCTTTTAATAAGTTAGTAATCTGTTGTCCGTGTTTTTCCGTGCCGTCCGTGGCTAAAGTCTTTAATCCTTTCTTTCCGCGTTCTTCCGCGGATTCCGCGGCTAATCCTCTTTTAAGCCAGCAGCCGCTGCCGGGCATAGTCCGCCGTTGGGCCGGCCACCGGTTGGCTGAGGAAGTCAGCGTACGCCAGTTTGGCCCGCAGGTTGTTCCCCAGCGCCTCGTGGCACAGGGCCAGGAAGAAGGCGTTGTTGACGTTGTCCGGGTTGATGCGGGCGTAGCGGCTGAAATGTTCCAGCGCTTCTTCCCAGTGCCCCAGTTTGGTTTCAATGGCGCCCCTCAGTTGCTGGGCCTGGGCTTCCTCCGGGTAGACGGCGATGGCGCGGTCCAGATAAGGGATGGCGGCCTGCAGGTCTTCCTGCATGATCTTGGCTTTGGCCATCAGGACCAGCCCGGTGTAGTCCTCTGGTGCCAGGCGCAGGGCTTCCTGCAGCAGCCGGTCACCATCCACCAGGCGCTTGGCCATCAGGGCGGACTCGGCCTCCTGCTGTTTGTCGATGGCAGGCTTGAGACGCCGCAGGTTGGCGGTGTTATCCATGTAACGCTCACGGAACAGATTGCGGTTCGCGCTGGCGGCGTACTTCTGCCGGGCTTCCTGAACCATATTGTCGTAGCGCTCGCCGCTCATGGGGTGGGAGGAGAACATCTGTTCGATCATGTTGGGCTGACGGCTGGAGGTGCTGCGCAGCATGTCCATCAGCGCCACCATGCCCTGAGGGTTCTGGTTGGCTTTATGCATGTACTCCATGCCCAGCGAGTCAGCCTGGCGCTCATCGGAGCGGCTGTAGCGGGCCAGCAGGGCGCCGGCGGCCAGACCGCCCAGGCCCATGGCCAGGGCCGCGCGGTCGCTGTCCATCTGGGTGGCCAGGATCAGGCCAACGCCCGCCACGGCAATACCCGTCAGGGTCTGGGTGGACATACGCTGGGCGGTGTGACGGGCGCTGACATGGGCCACCTCATGACCCAGTAGGGCGGCCAGCTCCGCTTCGCTGTCCATGGCCAGCAGGATGCCCCGGGTGACGCCGATGGTGCCGCCGGGGAAGGCATAGGCGTTGACATAGTTGGCGTTAACCGGATTGTAGGAGTAGGGCATGCCGGGGCGGTGCGAGGCATCGCCGATGGTTTTCCCGACCCCTTCCACATACTGGCGTAACGGCCGGTCCTGCGTGATGCCATAGTCAGCAGACAGCTGGCCCGGGGCGTGCTGTTGGTCAATGGCCACTTCCTGCGACGGCGTCATCAGCGTGAACTGGCGCTGCCCGGTGACGGGGTTGGCGCTGCAGCCTACCAGCATGCCGCCTCCCGCCACGGCCATCAGCCCCAGCATCTGCCGACGGTTGATGCGACCAGATCGCAGGTTGCGTTCCAGGCCATCGAATACTGACTTGTCATTCATCGTCATGTTCCTTCTTGTGTACTTAATCCGTGCGAAGGCAAGCGGGCATGGCCGCTTACCTGTCTGTATCTGTGTGTTGTTACTTACGCAACGCCAGTGGCTCCAGCATACCTGCCACGATAGCCAGCCCGACGATATCCGGCAAGCGCTCCGCATCGAGTCGCTTCATCACTCTGGCCCGGTACAGATCCACGGTTTTGACGCTTACGGCCAGCTGCTCCGCAATTTCGCGGCTGGTATAGCCTTGAGCCAGGGGCAGAAAGACATCCCGCTCCCGGGGCGTCAGGGTATTGATACGTTGGAGTGCCGCCTGCTGGCCGTGGTTCCCCTCCGAGCGCTGGCGTTCAGTTTCCAGTGCGGTTTGAACGCTGTCCAGCAGCAGCTGTTCATTGAAAGGCTTTTCAATAAAGTCGAACGCACCGGCTTTGAACGCCCGCACCACAATGGGCACATCGGCATGTCCGGATACGAAAATGACTGGCAAAAGGATGCCCCGGCTGTGCAGTTCTTCCTGCACATTGAGGCCGCCCAGCCCGGGCATGCGCACGTCCAGAATGACACAGCCTTTGTGTTGCGGTTTGACCGCCGCCAGAAACCGACGGCCGTCACTGTAGGCTTCGGTTTGCAGGCCGACAGATTCCAGCAGCCAGCGGGTGGATTCCAGCATGCCGGGGTCGTCATCGACCACGTAGACCAGGGGCGCCTCAGGTGTTGTCATGGTGTCAGTGTCCGTCATGGGATGGGGTGCGTTCATTACGTTCAGCCGGGAAAGTGCAGGTCATGCGCAGGCCGCCACAATCGGCGTCAAGCGCCTCCAGACTGGCGCCAAATCCTTCAATAATGGATTTGCTCATGGACAGGCCAAGGCCCAGTCCGTCGGCCTTGCGGGTATAGAAAGGGGTAAACAGGTGGTCGCGGGCCTCGGCGTCCAATCCTGGGCCCTGGTCCTCCACGCTGACGTAGGGTTGGCCCTGGTGATCTGTGCCGGTCTGCACCCGCAGTTCGCTTTCCTGCCCGGGATGGGTGTCCCTGTTGGCTTCAATGCCGTTGCGCAACAGGTTGATCATGACTTGTCCCAGCAGAATGGGATCCACCCAGACGTCGGGCGAGGGTTCATCCAGCCGGTCCGTCAACATCACTTCATGCTTGCGGGCTTCCCATTGGCATAACCGCAGGGATTCCCGCACCACCTCATTCAGGGGCACCCGGGTCATCCGCTTCTGCCCCTTGCGCAGGAACGCCCGCAGCCGACGTATCACCTCCGCAGCATGATTGGCGTGCCGGGTAATGCGCTCCAGACCATCGGCCACTTTGGCAAGGGACTCTGGTTGGGTATTGGCCTGGTTGAGGTAACGCAGGCTGGCGCTGGCGTAATTGACGATGGTCGCCAGCGGCTGGTTCATTTCGTGGGCAATGCCACTGGCCAGCTCCCCCAGGGTGGCGAGCCGTGCGGTATGGGCCATTTCCTCCTGATGACGCTGGCGTTCCTGTTCCCGCAGCTCCCGCTCGGTCATATCCCGGGATACGCTCACCACCTCGATAATGGCTCCGGTATAGGTTTCCCGGATAGCCCGGCTGGCGGTTTCAAAGGGGATGTCCCGGCCATCTTTGTGACGCAGGTGCAGGGTCATGGTGGCATAGCCCTCGTCCCGGAGCTTTTCTCTGACCGGGCCCATCAGGTGGGACAGGTCGGCGGGGTTGACCAAGTCGGCCAGGCGCTTGCCCCGCAGTTCCTCCGGCCAATACCCTAGCAGGCGGAAGGAGGCCGGTGAGGCGTAGATGAATGTGCTGTCAGGGGCATGTCGGGAAATCAGGTCGGTGGTGTTTTCTGTGATCAGGCGGTACAGGCGGTTGGCCTGCACGGCCTCATGCAGCGTCTGCTGACTGTGGGTGGCATCCCGTCCCCGGGCCAGTACCTGTTCAGCACCCGCCACCGGTTGATAGCTCCAGAGCCGGATCAGGTCACCGTCACGGGCTTCCACATCGGTAACGGTCCGTTGTTGTGACAGCGCGGCCTGTACCAGTGCTCCATGGTTAACCGGCAGAGTGATGTCGGGCGCTGCAGCGGGGTTGTGAGCCAGCACTTGGCCCTTGGCATCCACCAGCAGGCAGGCATCCGGGTCATGGTGCAGGGCGGCCATCAGGTTTGGCTGTGGTTGGTTGGTTTTCATAGTTTATATAGTAAAAGTACCATAATACCATGGGATAGTTTCTGGTATTTCTTCTATCCCATACCATGTGAGCAGGATTCATTATAGAGCGTTTGAGAAGCCTACCCGTGCTTTTCAGGGATTTTTACAAAAACAACTGACCCCCAGGAGGCCATCATGACCTCAATTTATGACCAGGGCCTGGCCCCGGTGAATGCCAACCATACGGTATTGTCGCCCATCGACTTTATTGCCCGTACGGCCAGTGTTTATCCATCCTACCCGGCGGTGATTCACGGTGCGGTGCGTCGTAACTGGCAGCAGACCTATGATCGCTGCCGCCGGTTAGCGTCCGCATTGCGTGGCCGGGGCATTGGCAAAGGCGATACGGTTGCGGTCATGCTGCCCAACATACCGGCCATGCTGGAATGCCACTTTGGTGTGCCTATGATCGGCGCGGTACTGAATACCCTGAACGTGCGCCTGGATGCGGATGCCATTGCCTTTATGCTGGAACACGGCGAAGCGAAGGTGGTCATTGCAGACCGGGAGTTCGGTACCGTGATTCGGGAGGCTGTCAGCCGGCTGGCGAGCCAACCCCTGGTGATTGATGTGGATGACCCAGAGTACGGGGAAGGCGTGCAGCTCAGCGAGCTGGATTATGAGGCCTTTCTGGCGGAGGGTGATCCGGGATTTGAATGGCAGATGCCTGCGGATGAGTGGAGTGCCATTTCCCTGAACTATACCTCAGGCACCACCGGCAATCCCAAGGGGGTGGTCTACCACCACCGTGGTGCCTTCATCAATGCCATGGGCAATGCCCAGGTCTGGTCCATGGGTCAGCAACCGGTCTACCTGTGGACCCTGCCCATGTTCCACTGTAATGGTTGGTGTTTCCCCTGGACGGTTACCGCGCTGGCCGGCACCCATGTGTGCCTGCGCCGGGTAGACCCGGAGAAGATTCTGCAGCTGATTCGCGACCACAAGGTCACCCACCTGTGCGGTGCTCCCATTGTATTGAATGCCCTGCTGAACGTGCCAGCGTCTGCCAGGGCGGGAATTGATCATCAAGTGAATGCCATGACGGCGGGTGCAGCGCCCCCGGCCAAGGTCATTGGTGCCATTGAGGAAATGGGCATTCGCATTACCCATGTCTATGGCCTGACGGAAGTCTACGGCCCGGTCACAGTGTGTGCCTGGAAGGACGAGTGGGACGCCTTGCCACTGGAAGAGCGGGCTGTGATCAAGGCGCGCCAGGGCGTACGTTATCCGACCCTGGCGGGCATGATGGTGGCAGACCCCAACACCCTGCAGCCCGTGCCGAAGGACGGCAAAACCATCGGCGAGATCTTCCTGCGTGGCAATACGGTGATGAAGGGCTACCTGAAGAACCCCAAAGCCACAGAAGAGGCTTTTCGGGGTGGATGGTTCCATACGGGCGATCTGGCGGTATGGCACGAGGATGGCTATCTGGACATCAAGGACCGCCTAAAGGACATCATCATTTCCGGCGGCGAGAACATTTCCACTATTGAGGTGGAGGATGCCCTCTACCGGCACCCTGCCGTACTGGAAGCGGCGGTGGTTGCCCGGCCTGATGAGAAGTGGGGCGAGACGCCCTGCGCCTTTGTCACCCTGAAATCCGACGCAGGTTTGGTCACCGAGGAGGACATCATCAGCTTCTGCCGCGAGCGGCTGGCCCGCTTCAAGGTGCCGAAGACGGTGGTGTTTACCGATCTGCCCAAAACCTCAACCGGCAAGATCCAGAAGTTTGTGTTGCGAGACCAGGCGCGGGAGCTCTGACGCGGCCCGCGGAACCTGACGCATATCTTGATTCCAATAACAAAAGCGTGCACCTGCGCGGTGCCGGAGATAGTTCTATGCAAATGTATCATCGCAAGGACGGCCAGGAGCAGCCTTACTGGCCGGCAGGACCTTTCAAGATTCGTCTGCCGTTTGTTCATTACCGTTGGGAAGTGGCGGAAATGATCCAGGCTCTCATCATGTTTGTGGTGAGCCTGGCCATGATTCCGCTGTTGGAAACCTATCTGGGGATCCCCTACGACGTTGCCCTGGCCTATGTGGTGATCTGTGGCATTGGGTTTATGTTGCCGGCGCTGTTGGGGGTGCCCCTGGTGCCGGGCTGGATCACGCCGGGTATTCCCGTGGTGCTGTTGTTTCTCTCGGATTATGAACCCGGCCCGGAGGCTATTCAGGCGCTGTTTGCTCTACAGTTTCTGGTGTTCCTGATCTTCCTGATTCTCGGTCTGACGGGCCTTGGGGCCAAGCTGGTGCAATTGATTCCCCGCTCCATGAAAGGGGGGATCATCATTGGTGCCGGCATCGCGGCCCTGACCGGTGAGATCCAGGCGGGTGGCCGGCTGGCAGAAACCCCCATCTCCCTGATTCTGGGCGGATTGGTGTGTCTGTACCTGATGTTCTCGGTGTCCTTCAAAGGCCTGCTGGACCGCAACATCATCGCTCGCAAGATTGCCAACTACGGCATGGTGCCTGGGATGGTGGTGGCAATTCTGGTGGGCTTTGCCACTGGTGAGTATGACGTGCCCAATGTGCAGTGGGGGATTACCCAGCCCGCCTTTGGTGAACTCTGGAACTACTTGCCGTTCAGTGTGGGCTTCCCGGATGCCAGTATCTTCCTCTATGCCATACCGACAGCGGTGATTGCCTATGTTATTGCCTTTGGCGATATCATTGTGGGTAAGTCCCTGATGGATCGCGTGGATCACCTGCGGCGTGATGAAGACATCGATGCCAGCATCGACCGTGTACACCTGGTTACCGCTATTCGTAACGGCATGCACTCCTTCTTTGCGCCTTACCCCGGCCTGGCAGGCCCCATCTGGACCGCGGTCACCGCCACCATGGCGGAGCGTTACAAGTATGGTCGCAAGGCCATGGACTCCATCTACAGCGGCGGCGGTACCTTCTGGATCACCGGTTTTGTTGCCCTGTTTGCCCTGCCGCTGGTGAGTTTCTTCCAGCCGGTGCTGCCTATCGCCCTGTCCCTGACCCTGTTGCTTACCGGCTACATCTGTCTGATGGTGGGTCTGGAGCAATTGGAAAACAACACCGAGCGTGGCATTGCCGGCACCATGGGTGTAGTGCTGGCGGTCTATGGCGCGGGCTGGGGCCTGGCCACCGGTGCGCTGCTGTACATTCTGATCGAACGCACCCGCATCCTCGGCTTTACCAGTGACCCGGAAGCCCCCGGTGCACGGCAGCAGACGCCGGATACGGGCACTGAGCCAGCGGCCAAATGAAATCGTGAGAAGGGTGGCTGCTCCCCCGGGTCAGCGGTCGCCCAGTATCCGGTCTGCAAGGGCGTTCGCCCAAATCCTGTAGCCATTTTCCCCGGGATGAAAGCCGTCACTGGCCATGACTCCCGGGGCTTTTTCAAACGCCACGTCCACAAACTGCACCCCTGGCCGGGTGGCCAGTAAGGCTGCCAGCTTGCGATTAAATGCTTTGGCCCGGGCGCCCAGAAACCAACGCAGGGGCTGGGGCAGGGCGGGAAACTCATGCATGGGCGGAACTGCCGTAAACAGGACTTGCTGCGGCTGATAACGCCCACGCAGCAAGGTCAGCAACTGGTCGACTTGCTGTATCCAGGTGCTGGCAGGCAGTCTTGAGGTTACATCGTTTACCCCAAGGGATATCACCAGAACGTCCACTGGCCCGTCTGGCAGCCGATGGGTCTGAGCAAGGTAGTCACTTACCCCGAGGCCGGTTTGTGCGACCAGTTGCCATCTCACTCGCAACGGGCGCAAGGCATCCACCAGGCGGCCCGATAGAGCGGCTTGCTGATGCTCAACCCCAACACCTGCCGCAGCAGAGTCCCCCAGAATCAGCAGGCTCAGGTCGGGTTGCACATGATCAGGCTCAGCCGTGCGAGGGCCTGCGGCTTCCGGCAGGCGGGGCGTATTGGCACGCACCTGTTTGCCCTGCCAGAGCAGGAGCGGTGCGAGAGGAATCAGGGCGAGATTGTGCAGCACAAAGGCCTCCAGAGTTTCCGAACGGCTTATCAGTTGACGCCCGGCAGGGTTTGCTCGAGGGCGCGCTGGCAGACCTGGTGCGCCATGTCTGGCTGGATAGTATCAGACATTGGCCGTGTTGCTCCCGCCTTACCGGCACATTCAGACATGCCGGTACTGCCGGGGCTATGGTAGGCTGAGGCATCCAAACATAAAAGGAACAGCAACCATGACCGAAGGCTCCCGGGACCTTGCAGCCGAATTGCTTGAGCTGCATGTGAAGCACGAACTTGCCAGCCTCAAGGGCAAGAAGCTCAGGACGTTTGTGGAAAAGGAGGTCAAGGAGATCTGGAGCTATGCGGACACCATCACCCTGAACCGTATCAGTTCGGCTGACCAGATCATGGGTGTTATACGCCGCATCGTGGTGAATATGGAGCTGGACCCCGGGATTCTTGAGCTGGCCGGCGAGCTCGCTGCGGAAGTGCTCAATGCGCCTGCGAATGCGGAAACCACCCTTGGGGATATCCTGTCCCGGGACCAGGCCGCAGCATTTATCGAAGAAGCCCTGAGCCTTCGCCACCATCGGGAGCGCTTTATCGGTGAGATCATGTCGCACCCGGTTTACCAAGAGCTGATTGCCAACGTGGTATATCACGGCGTGGTCAACTACCTGTATGAAGACAACCTGATCACCAAAAATGTACCGGGTGTCGGTTCCGTCATGAAGTTTGGCAAGAAGTGGGCAAACAAGGCCGTGCCGGGTCTGGACGAGGCGTTTGAGCGCAAGTTCAAAGCGTGGCTTTCTGACAGCCTGCCCACACTGATCAGTAAAAGCGAGCAGTTCCTGCACAAGGCGCTGACAGACGACGAACTGCGTGACAGCATCATGGCAGGCTGGATGACGGTTGAAGATCGCACCATTGCCAGCCTGACGGAAGGTTTCGGTGAACTGGAGCTGAAAGAGTTTGTGACTCTGGGTTTTGAGTTCTGGCTTAGCTTCCGCACCACACCTTACTTTGATGCTTGTTGTGAAGCGGTGGTTAACCATCTGTTCGCCCACTACGGAGAGCGCCCGCTGGTTGACCTGCTTAACGACGTTGGTGTCACGCAGGAAGTGGTCATGGCGGAGGTGGACGGCATTGCCTTGCCCATCGTCGAAGTGCTGAGGGAAGAAGGCTACCTGGAAGCAGCATTACGTCGGCACCTGGCGCCTTTCTACAAGTCCGCAGCGGTGAAGAAGGCGTTGGCGGGGTAGTTGTATTAAGGCTAAAGACGTTTTAGCCGCGGAATCCGCGGAAGGACGCGGAAAAACAATTAGCCACGGACGACACGGACTTGCACGGACAAAAGAAATAAAGCTCAATACGTTAAGAAGTATCTGTCCGTGATTGTCTGTGCCGTCCGTGGCAAAAATCCTTCGTTTTTTCTTTCCGCGTCCTTCCGCGGATTCCGCGGCCCAAAAAGTCCCACTAAAAAAGGAGCCCGAGGGCTCCTTTTTGGTTTCCTGAGCGGGTTAGCGCTCCAGGTACTGCAGTTTGCCAGGCTTGCCGTCCCACTCTTCGGCGTCGGGCAGGGCGTCTTTCTTTTCGGTGATGTTCGGCCACTTGCTGCACAGGTCAGCATTGATCTCAACGAACTGCACCTGATCAGCCGGGAGTTCGTCCTCGGAGAAAATGGCTTCGGCCGGGCACTCGGGCTCACACAGGGCGCAGTCAATGCACTCGTCCGGGTCGATGACCAGGAAGTTGGGGCCTTCGTAGAAGCAGTCTACCGGACAGACTTCCACGCAGTCGGTATACTTGCACTTAATGCAGTTCTCAGTAACGACGAATGCCATATTAACTCCCGGGATTTTTGGTCGATCTCATCAGTGGCAGTTCGGCACACCGTCATAAAGTAACTCGGGCGGGTGCGTTTGACTGCTTATTATACTGAATCTGGTAAATTTTTTGAGCCCGGTATTTTAGGGAGCCGGGCTGTCTGCCGCAAGTTCTGGATGGTTCTATGGTTATGCCCAACAGGCCTGTTGTGTCTACTGAAGTTGGTTTTTCAGTTCATAAAGCAGTGCCAGAGCCTCTCGCGGGGTCAGGCCATCCACATCCAGTGCCGCCAGGGTGCGCTCAACGTCGCTGGGCTCGTTGCTGGCAAACATGTCGCCCTGAAAGGCCTGAAAGTCCTGCTTGACCACAGGCTGAGGGGTGTTTGTGCTGCTCGCACCACCTTCGAGCTGCTTGAGCAGCGCTTTGGCATTGCGTATCACGTTCTCAGGCACGCCCGCCAGCTTGGCCACTTGCAGGCCGTAACTCTGGCTGGCAGGGCCGTCATGGACATTATGCAGGAAGACGATGCTGTCCTCGTGCTCGGTGGCAGTCAGATGCACGTTGACTACATTCTCCAACTGCTCGGCCAGTTGTGTCAGCTCGAAGTAGTGGGTGGCAAACAGGGTGTAGGCGCGGGTTTCCCGGGCCAGATGCTCGGCGGTGGCCCAGGCCAGCGACAGGCCGTCGAAAGTGCTGGTGCCACGCCCCACTTCATCCATCAGCACCAGGCTTTCGGCGGTGGCGTTGTGCAGGATGTTGGCGGTCTCGGTCATTTCCACCATAAAGGTGGAGCGGCCACCGGCAATGTCATCCGATGAGCCCATACGGGTGAAAATCCGATCGACCGGCCCCAGCGTGGCCTTGCTGGCGGGCACATAACTGCCGGTATATGCCAGCAGCGAAATCAATGCCGCCTGGCGCATGTAGGTGGATTTACCGCCCATGTTCGGGCCGGTGATAATCAGCATGCGACGTTGCTGATCCACCAGCAGGTCATTGGGTACAAAGGGTTCATCCAGCAGTTGTTCGATAACCGGGTGCCGGCCTTCAACGATATCCAGGCCCGGGGTAGGGCTGAAGTCCGGGGCGCAGAAACGCAGGCTGGTAGCCCGTTCGGCAAAGTTGGTGAGTACATCGAGTTCCGCCAGCGCCAGCGCGGTATCTTGCAAGGGCGCCAGCTGTTCCGCCAGGGATTCCAGCAGCGCGTCATAGAGGGCCTTCTCCCGTGCCAGGGCCCGGCTTTTGGCGCTAAGCGCTTTGTCCTCAAAGGTTTTCAGCTCCGGGGTGATAAAACGCTCTGCGTTTTTCAGGGTCTGGCGGCGAATGTAGTCAACCGGTGCCTGATCAGACTGGGCGCGGCTGATTTCGATATAGTAGCCGTGCACCCGGTTGTAGCCCACTTTCAGGGTGGAAATACCGGTGCGCTCACGCTCCCGGGTTTCCACGTCCAGCAGGTATTGGCCCGCGTTTTCGCTGATATTGCGCAGTTCGTCCAGCTCGCTGTCATAACCGTCCTTGATGACACCACCGTCCCGGATAACCACGGGTGGGTTGTCCATAACTGCCTGTTGCAGCAGTGCTGCTAGCTCCGGGTACTCGGCAATGGTTTCCGCCAGTCTGCGGATCTGCTCAGATGGGACCTGGTTCAATGCCTGCTGCAGGTCGGGCAGTGCTATAAAGGCCTCGCGCAGGCGTACCAGATCCCGTGGGCGTGCGGAGCGCAGGGCAACCCGTGCCAGTACGCGCTCAATATCACCGACGGATTTAAGCAGGTCATGCACCGGTTCATAATGAAAACCATCCAGCAGTGCGGTCACCGCCTGCTGTCGTTGCAGCACCACGCCGGTATCCCGCAACGGCCGGTTCAGCCAGCGCCGCAGCAGGCGTGCGCCCATGGCAGTGGCGGTACGGTCCATGACCCAGGCCAGAGTATGCTGATGGCCGCCCATCAGATTGGTATCTATTTCCAGATTGCGGCGGCTGGTGGCATCCAGAATCACGGCGTCTTCCCGCCGTTCACGGTTCAGTCTGCGGATATGGGGTAGGGCCGTGCGCTGGGTTTCACGTGCGTATTGCAGCAGGCAGCCAGCCGCAGGAATGGCCAGCTTCATATCCTCACAGCCAAAGCCAGACAGATCCCGGACCTGGAATTGCTGGGTCAGCACCCGGTGCGCCGTGTCAGCTTCATACAGCCAGGGGCCCTGGCGCCTTATGCCGGTGAGGCCCTCAAGCAGTTCGCTGTAGGGAAAGTCTTCACTGACCAGCAGCTCCGCCGGGCGCAAGCGTTGCAGTTCGCCCCGCACCGCATCCACGCCGTTGAGTTCGGAGACACTGAATTGACCACTGGAGATATCCAGTGCCGCAATGCCAAAACGCTCTTTCTGATTGAACAGCGCCACCAGCAGGTTGTCCCGACGCTCTTCCAGAAAGGCGTCATCACTGAGGGTGCCGGGCGTCACAATACGGACCACCTGCCGCTCTACAGGTCCTTTGCTGGTGGCCGGGTCGCCAATCTGCTCGCAGATAGCAATGGACTGCCCGGCGCGCACCAGCCTGGCGATGTAACCCTCCGCAGCATGATAGGGGATGCCTGCCATAGGGATGGGGTTACCATTGGAGTGTCCGCGGGCGGTCAGGGTGATGTCCAAAAGAGCGGCGGCTTTCTTGGCGTCGTCATAGAACAGCTCGTAGAAATCGCCCATGCGGTAGAACACCAGCTCGTTGGTGTGCTGACCCTTGATGCGAAGGTATTGCTGCATCATGGGGGTGTGCTGAGAGAGGTCGGTCTGCGGCGCGTTCATGGCTGGTCCAGGGTTGTCGATAGCAACAAATCAGTGAGTGGGGGGATTGTAGGAAAAACCCGCGCTGGATGAAACGCGCTGACTAAAAAAGGCGTGTTGGGCAGGCGATTTAAAAGGTCAGAAATTTTTGTATGTTCAGTTGGCGATGCCCCTGGCAACCGCAGCGGTATTGGGTGCAGCTGTCGGCATGGAGCGGCAGTGGCGTCAGCGTATGGCGGGTCTTCGTACCAATGCACTGGTGTCTCTGGGAGCAGCGAGCTTTACCATGATGTGCATGATGGTAGATGGCGAGATGGGCGAGGCCAGCCCAACGCGGGTTGCAGCCCAGGTGGTCTCGGGCATCGGCTTTCTCGGTGCGGGTGTCATCATGAAGGAAGGCGCCAACATCCGTGGCCTGAATACTGCTGCGACCTTGTGGTGCTCAGCGGCTATCGGCGTCATGGCAGGCGCGGGCTACTTTCTGGCAGCGCTCATTGTGGCGGGCATGATCCTGGCCACCAACGTGCTGTTGCGCCCTCTGGTTATTATGATCAACCGTGCGCCAGCGGAGGATCGTCAGGGTGAAACCCTATGGCTATACACCATGGATGTGATCTGCAAAGAAGTCGAGGAAGCTCATATTCGCGCATTGCTGTTGCAGGGGCTTACGGGCAGTGGTCTGCAGCTGCAGCGCCTTGAAAGTGAAAACATTACTGTGCAGGATCAGATACGTGTGCGGGTGGCTGCACAACTGCTGGCAGACCAGCGTAATGATCCGGTTGTGGAAAAGGTCATTGGCCGCCTCAGTCTCGAACCGTCCGTGGTTTCTGCTGGCTGGGATGTGCGTGACGCCTAAGTGCTCTCTTGCTGTTGCCGCCCTCGCTGCACGTTGGCAGCGAGGGCGGCAACAGGCGCCTGGGTTACTTCTTCAGCTTGTCCGTTGCTTCCCGAATGGCGCTTTTGAGGGAGTCCCATGACTTCTCAACACCCTCTTTCAGCGTATGCCACGCATCGTCGCTGGCATCGGCCAACTCTCTCAGTTTGGCTTTGCCTTCCTCTATTCTGGCTTCAAGTTCTTCGATACGTTTATTGAGTTCCAGTCGCGCTTCGGCGGTATCGTGCTTGGCATGGGCTTTTACTCTGTCCAACTCCGCCTTCCACTCGTCCAGTCGGGCCTGGAATTTCTGTTGTTTGAGCTCGCGGTCTTCCATTGGTGGTTCCTCGCTGTGGTTATGGCGCCGTGTCCGTCAGGATGAAAACCAGCGTGATCGTCAATAACGTTGCATCCCGCATCAGACAGCATAGGTCTGAGGGGTGTCCGGCGCAATGGGCTGCGCGGGCCTTGCGTCCTGTCGAGGACTGGATTAGCGTGTGAAGCATGAATAGATGCGGGGGCGAGTAATGGATGACAGTCAGTTGTCGGTGTTGGCCGCAGCAGTCGGAGACGCACTGCGTTTGCGGCAACTCAGGCTGGTGACGGCGGAAAGCTGCACCGGGGGTTGGATTGCAAAAGTGATGACGGACCGCGCGGGTTCGTCAACCTATCTTGAAGGGGGGATAGTCACCTACAGTAATGCAGCCAAACAGCGCATTCTGGGTGTGACGACGGACGCTTTGGAGAGGGATGGCGCGGTCAGTGAACGTGTGGTTCGCGAAATGGTGGCTGGCGCCCTGAAAATAAGTGATGCCGAGGTGGCGGTGGCTGTCAGCGGTGTTGCTGGCCCTGGAGGCGGTAGTGAGCAGAAACTGGTGGGCACTGTCTGGGTTGCCTGGGGGCGACAGGGCCGGGCCATACAGGCGGATATGCAGCGCTTCCCGGGTAATCGTGATGATGTGCGGCGCGAGACCGTACGTTATGCGTTGGCACAATTGCTGGATTATTTGCAGGCTACTGACTGACAAAGAGTTTTTTCTTGAGTGCGGGTAGGGGGTTGGAACTGGGAAATTCCTGTGCTTTAATACTGTGCAAATATACAGTTAATCGGGGCGGCAGACCCCGGTCTCAGGGTCAACACAACGCATAGCGTAACGAGAGGTTTGGGTGATGGAAGACAATCGCAAAAAAGCATTGGGCGCGGCGCTGAGCCAGATTGAACGTCAGTTTGGCAAAGGTGCAGTCATGAAGATGGGGGATCACCCCCGGGAAGCTATTCCGGCCGTATCCACCGGCTCACTGGGTCTGGATGTGGCGCTGGGTATAGGTGGTTTGCCCTATGGCCGTATTGTGGAAATCTACGGCCCGGAGAGTTCTGGTAAAACCACCCTGACCCTGCAGGTTATTGCTGAAGCGCAAAAACAGGGTAAAACCTGTGCGTTTGTGGATGCTGAGCATGCTCTGGATCCCATTTATGCCGAAAAGCTGGGCGTGAATGTGGACGAACTGCTGGTGTCTCAGCCCGATACCGGCGAGCAGGCGCTGGAAATTGCCGACATGCTGGTACGCTCTAATGCCGTAGACGTCATTGTTGTCGACTCAGTGGCAGCATTGACCCCGAAGGCTGAAATTGAAGGTGAGATGGGTGACTCTCACGTGGGCCTGCAAGCCCGCCTGATGTCCCAGGCGTTGCGCAAGCTCACGGGTAACGTCAAAAACGCCAACTGCCTGATGGTGTTTATTAACCAGATCCGGATGAAGATTGGTGTCATGTTCGGCAGCCCGGAAACCACGACCGGTGGTAATGCGCTGAAGTTTTACGCCTCTGTGCGCCTGGATATCCGTCGCATCGGTTCTGTGAAAGAAGGCGACGAGGTTATTGGTAACGAAACCCGTGTAAAAGTGGTGAAGAACAAGGTGTCACCACCCTTCAGACAGGCCGAGTTCCAGATTCTTTATGGCAAGGGCATCTACCATATGGCAGAAGTGCTGGATATGGGGGTGAAGGAAGGTTTCGTGGACAAGTCCGGCGCCTGGTATGCCTATAACGGTGACAAGATTGGTCAGGGCAAGGCTAATGCCTGTAAATTTCTGGAAGAGAACCTGGATCTTGCCCACGAGATTGAAGCAAAAGTGCGCGACAAGCTGATGCCAAAGCCGGTACGTAAAGACGCTGTCGAGCAGCCCGCCGAGGCGACCGGCGAGCTGATCTGATGCCGCTCCGGTGGTGAATGCCTTCGCCACCGGGCTCTTTGAGTGTCGATAGCTCTTGTTGGGGGTAGGGGCATGAGTCAGATCAAACGGTTATTGGTGGTCGCCCATGCGCCCTCTCCTAACACCCTCATCTTGCGTAATGCCGTGGCCGCTGGTGCCCGGCACCCCGATATTGAGCAGGTAGACGTGCGCGTGCTGGCACCGCTTGAAGCTGGTCCCGAGGATGTGTTGGCTTGCGATGCCATTGTGTTGGGCACCACTGAAAACCTGGGCTACATGAGTGGCGCCTTGAAAGATTTCTTTGACCGCAGTTATTACCCCTGCCTGGAGAAATCCCAGGGCTTGCCGTTTGCCTACTACATCCGCGCAGGTCATGACGGCACTGGCACCCAGCGTGCGATAGATTCCATTACCACGGGTTTACGCTGGCGATTGGTGCAGGCCCCTTTGATTTGCCGGGGGGAGTATCAGCCCCAGTTTGAAGAGGCCTGCCGCGAGCTGGGCATGTATATGGCGGCAGGGCTGGACAACGGCTTGTTCTGAGACGCCTCAGCTCGCCAGTCGATTGTAGAAACCTTCGATGCGAGACAGCGCGTTATCCACGGTGCGACAGTAGCGGCCTTTTTCATGGTAGTAACTGAAGCGGATGCCGAGTCGATAGCCGGCCTGGAATTTCTGTACGCTGACCACCCGGGCGGATACGCGAGACTCGGAGATGTATTTGCCGTCAAAATCCAGTGATAGCCGCGAGCCCGGCTCAATCGGGCGAGGGGATATTACGGCCATGCCATAGCGGTTCAAATCGATACAGGCAACAGCAAGCATGGACTTCTGCATGCCCAGAAAACCGCGCTCACGAAGCCTCACCTTGAGGCAGGGGGCCTCATAGCGGCTCTTGATCCTTCGCTCTCCTGTTGAGACTGCCATACCTTTCGTCCGTTGATTTGTCATTATTATTGGTTTTTAGCCGGGGCTGCAGGGCGTACCGAAGGCCAGGGAGCTTCGGGGTTAAAGGCCTTACATGCACCAGGACTGGTTATGGTAGAGGTGGAACAACTGTCTGAAAAATGAGCGTTTGGCTTTTTGTGACGCGCGTCACATTGAGGGCGTATGCTTGGCCTCATCTAACAGGATGCCCTTGACCCTCAGAAAGCGTGTTGCTGGATAAAATGCGCACGGAGAGGCGACATCCGCGAGCTCAAAATCTACAATGCCGGTAACCATCGAATAATCCACAGGACCACATTTTGAAGTCACTGCCGCCCAACCAGTTATACAAAGCCTGCGTACTCAAGGAATTTCCTTTTAAAACCACACGACAGCTGGATCCCTTGGCAGAGATAGTCGGCCAGAACCGTGCTCAGGAAGCCGTCAGGTTTGCACTGGCTATGCCGCACGGTGGTTACAATGTCTACGCCGTGGGGCGCAACGGTTTGGGCAAAAGAACCATGATGCTGCGCTACCTTGAGCATCACGCGGATACCGAGCACAGGATTCATGACTGGTGCTATGTGGCGAACTTTGAGGACCCGCGGGTACCCCGCGTGTTGAAGCTGGCTGCGGGTGAAGGGCAGTCATTGAAGCAGGATATGGATCGCCTGATGTCACGGCTTATGAAGTTGGTGCCTCAGACCTTTGAAGGTGACACTTTCCTGGAGCGGGCAGAGGCGCTGAAAAAGGAATACAACGACAAGCAGGATGATGCGCTGCAGAAAGTCGCTGATCAGGCTCGTCGTAAGAAAGTCAGCCTGACTATCAGTACCCCGGGTGGTTATCGTCTGGTTGCCATGAACGGTGACGATCCCCACACGGCAGAGAGTTTTGCCCAGCTGAGCCAGGAACAGCGTGACAAGTTTGAACGTGATATTACAACCCTGGAAAAACGGTTGCGTCAGGCCGTGCGGAAAGTTGCAGACTGGGAACAGGAGTATGCTGACAAACAGCAGGCGTTGAACGAGGAAACCCTCGAAGGTATTGCCGGTCACCAGTTTGTAGCGTTGATTGAGAAGTATCAGGCCAATAAAGAGGTGGTTGAGTATCTCAAGGCGGTACGCAAGGACTTGTCTGAGAGTCTGGAGATCTTTCTGGACGACGGTGAAGAGCAGGCAGCCATGGCCTACGCTTCGCTGGACAAGAAGATGCCTAGGCGCTACCAGGTCAATCTGCTGGTTCACCACAAGGACCACGATGTACCTGTGGTGGTTGAGGATACCCCGACTTACCACAACCTGTTTGGTTACGTGGAAAACGTCACCTTCAAGGGTACAGTGTTTACGGATTTCACCTTGATTCGCCCCGGTAGCCTGCACAAGGCCAATGGTGGTTATCTGCTGATGGATGCCATCAAGGTGCTGGAGCAGCCCTTTGTCTGGGACGGTCTCAAGCGGGCACTGCGAGCGCGCAATCTGCAGATTAACTCCCTGGAAAGGGAGCTGACCCTGTCAGGCACCATTTCTCTGGAGCCTACGCCGATACCTCTGGATGTGAAGATTGTGCTGTTTGGTGACCGGGAAACCTGGGGCCTGCTGCAGGAGTATGACCCCGAGTTTGCCGAGCTGTTCCGGGTGACTGCGGATTTCGAGAATGAAATGCCCCGCACACCGGAGAGCCAGCTGCAATATGCCAAGTTTATTGCCAGCCTGGTGACAGAGAAGAAACTGCTGCATTGCGACCAGAAAGCGGTGGCTCGTATCATTGAGCACAGCGCACGTATGGCAGAGCATCAAAACCGTCTGTCGTTGCACGCGGCGGATATTGCCAACCTGCTGCGGGAGTCGGATTACTGGGCCCGTCAGGCTGGTGCCAAGTTGATTCAACGCAGCCATGTGGAGCAGGCGCTGGCCAGTGCTGAATACCGTGGCAGCCGCATCCGTGATCACTTCCATGACTCAGTCCGTGACGGCACCACGCTGGTGTCCACTCAGGGCGTCCGTGTAGGGCAGGTCAACGGCCTGTCGGTGCTGAGTACCGGCGGCTTTGAGTTTGGTCTGTGCAACCGTATCACGGCTACTTGTTACTATGGCGATGGTGACGTTATCGACATCGAGCGGGACGTTAAGCTCGGTGGCAATATTCACTCCAAAGGGGTGATGATCCTCACCTCCTGGCTGGCGTCTCACTTTGCCATCAACCATCCCATGCACCTGTCTGCCAGCCTCACTTTCGAGCAGAATTATGGTGAGGTGGATGGTGACAGCGCCTCGTTGGGTGAGCTGTGTGCACTGGTGTCGGCCATGTCCGAAATTCCCATTCGTCAGGATCTGGGTATTACCGGGTCTGTCAATCAGTTCGGTGAGGTTCAGCCCATCGGCGGCGCCAATGAGAAGATCGAAGGCTTTTTTGATACCTGCAAGATGACCGGCTTCACCGGCACTCAGGGGGTCATTGTGCCCCATACCAATGTCCAGAACCTGATGCTGCGGGAGGATATTGTAGAGGCGGTACGTAAAGGGCAGTTTGGTGTGTACGCTGTCAGTACCGTGGAAGAGGCAGTTGAATTGTTGCTGGGCAAGCCTGCCGGTAAGCTGGACCGTAAGGGGAGTTATCCGGTGCGCACAGTGTTTGGCGCCATTCAGCGAAGGATGGAAGCCCTGCGGGAGTTGGAACGCCAGGAAGTAACCCAAAACAAACAAGAAGGAGCTCGTCATGAGTGATGTGCGTCAGACGGTTTATGTTGTGGAAGATGATGAGGCAGTCAGGGATTCCTTGGAGCTATTGCTCAAGTCTGCCCAACACCCGGTAAAGTCCTACTCCACAGCCAACGCGTTTCTTGATGATTACAGCGACGCGATGGCGGGTTGTATGGTGCTGGACATCCGTATGCCTGGTATGGATGGCATGGAGTTGCAGAAACGGCTCAACGACAGAAACTCTCTGCTGCCCATCATTTTTGTGACTGGCCATGGCGATGTGCCCATGGCAGTGGAAGCCATGAAAGAAGGCGCTGTGGACTTCATTCAAAAGCCCTACCATGAGGAGGCGCTGCTGGAGAAAATCGCCGCCGCCCTTGCCACGGATCGTGAACAGCGCGAGTCCCTGAGTCAGAAGCAGGACATTATCCGCCGTATCAATACCCTCACCCCCCGTGAGACGGAAATCATGGATCGTATGATTGCCGGGCAGGCCAACAAGGTCATCGCCATTGAGCTGGATATCAGTCAGCGTACGGTGGAAATTCACCGCTCCCGGGTTATGCATAAAATGGGCACCCATTCACTTGCGCACCTGGTTCGCATGGTCCTGTCCGTAAAGGACCTTATCGACGGCAAGTGAACTGACGTTCATCATGGCAATACCTTTTGAACCGGCATGTAACCATGACTGAACTTGGTAACACGCAGTACGATGCCACCGTCCTGCTTGTAGATGATAACCCCCACAACCTGAAGGTGCTTTACGAGACCCTGAAAGACCGGGGTTATCACCTGCTGGTGGCTAATGATGGCGAGAAGGCCCTGGGCCTGGCGGAGCGCCATCAGCCGGAGGTCATCCTGCTGGATATCATGATGCCTGAGATGGACGGCTATGAGGTCTGTGAGCGACTGAAGGCAAATCCCGCGACCGCCGATGGCGCGGTGGTCTTTCTGTCAGCGCTGGATGATGTTGAAGCCAAAGTGAAAGGCTTTAGCCTGGGCGGGGCCGACTATATCGCCAAACCCTTCCAGCCCCAGGAAGTCATCGCCCGGGTCAAAACCCATGCCCGCGTTGTCAGGCTTGAACGTGAGTTACAGGCCCGCAACCGACAGCTGGAAGGAGATCAGGCCCGTATTCTCGACACCATTACCCAGGGTATCTACGGGCTGGACGCCGAGGGGGCCATCGTTTTTGCCAACCCGGCCGCCGCCAGTATTATTGGTTGCGAGCTACCCGAGCTGGTGGGTCAGAACTTTTTTGCCTTTCATTTCGGTCTGACAGAGCTGGCTGGATTGCCGGTGCTTGAAACCTGTCAGCAGGGGATTGCGGTGCATGAAAGGGGCATTGAAATGATGCGCCAGGATCGCTCGCTGTTCCCGGCGGAAGTGCAGGCTACGCCCAAGCGTGAGGGTGATCAGTTGCTGGGGGCCGTCGTTATGTTTCGCGATATTTCCCAGGAGCTGGACAGCGAAAGGGCGCTGGAGGAGGCCCGGACCACGGTGCAGGAGCAGCGTGACCAGCTGGCCCATGTTTCCCGCTTATTAACCATGGGCGAGATGGCAGCAGGCTTCGCCCATGAGGTTAACCAGCCACTGACCGCCATCTCCAATTACGTGCGCGTGGCCTTGCGCCTGATAGCCGCAGACCCCATAGACCGGGAGCTGGTGTCTGAAACGCTGGGTAAGATTGAAGCGCAATCCCATCGTGCCAGTGAAGTTATCCGTCGTATTCGTGGCTTTGTGAAGAAGCCCGCGACGGGTAAAGAGGATGTTGATCTTGCAGCCTTGTTGGAGGAAACCCGTCAGTTTGCAGAGGTGGATGCCCGTAACAACGACGGTGGTATCGATATTCACATTACCGGTGAATTGCCTGCGGTTGCGGCGGACCCCGTGCAGGTTCAACAGGTCGCGCTGAATCTTATTCGTAATGCACTGGAAGCCACCCGAGAGGCCAACACCAAGGCGCCGGTTGAGGTCAGGGCGGTGTTGCAGGATGAGCGCACGGTGCGCATTGAGGTGCTCGACCGGGGTATTGGCCTGCCAGAGGATGCGGAGCAGCAGTTGTTCCTGCCGTTCTATACCACCAAAAAGGAGGGTATGGGGATAGGCCTGCCCCTGTGTCAGTCCCTTATCAAGGCCCAGGGCGGCGACATTGGGTTCGAACGGCGTCCGGAAGGCGGTACCTGCTTTTACTTTACCTTGCCGGTTGCGCCGGCCGCTTAGTCTGCTTGGGCGCGGCACGGCGCGCTATACACGTCCGTACATATGACTTCCCGAGATATGCCGTTGACACCGCCCTGTAGGCTCTATCGCAGCATCCCTGCTGCGGACCGTCCCGGTAAGTCATGTTCGTCTGACTTCGTAATTGTGGGTAACGCATTGAGCCTTGCCCACTGCAGGCAAGGCCGCGCCCTCAGCCGAACCAGATCTCACCACTGAGGTGCGGCGCGTCCCCCTTGCCGTTCAGCAGTTGATAGCTGATCTGGTTATCCGCTTTCTTCCAGTTCAGTTGCGCAGTACCGGGCAGAAACAGCGGTTTCTTGAAATTGCAGGTAATGGTCACGGGCAGGCCCGTTTGCCAGTCAGGTCTCTTTTCCAGGCGTGCCAGACAGTGGGCTTTGCTCCACATGCCATGGGCAATGGCGCGGGGAAAGCCGAACGCCTTGGCGGTCAGTGCGGCCATGTGGATCGGATTGAGATCCCCCGAAATGCGACCGTACTGACGTCCCAACGCCTCGACCGCTTTAACACTCACGGTATTGGCAAAGCGTTCGAGGGTAGGGGGCGTTTTGTTGGCCGGTTTTTCAGCGCTGTTTTTGGCGCTCTGACGGAACAGGGTGGTACTGCTCTCTTCCCAGACCAGCTGGCCGTTGGCGCGGGCCTCCGTTAACAAGTCAAACTCCAGGCCCCGGTCGGTGCGCTGCTGGTTGCCCAGTGAGACCCGGATATCCAGGCATTCACCAACGCCGATGGGGCGGTGCTGGGTGATGCTGTTGCGCAAATGCACCAGGCCCAGCAGCGGCAGGGGAAAGCGCTTGTCGGTGAGCAGTTTAAGGTGCAGGGGAAACGCCAGTATATGGGGCCAGGTCAGTGGTACGTGGTGACTGTTGGCGAACCCGCACACCTTGGCGTAACGTGCCAGATCGGCGTTGTCGGTGGAAACGCCAATCAAACTTGCGCTCAACGCTGGAATCACCAAATCACCACCGGACTGCTTGCCCTTGGGCAGGAGTGCCTTTCCGTAGAGTCCCATCAGGCCGGGTGGTTGATTGCGATAGGATATCTCCGCGTGCATTTTTTTTGCCTCATTGGTTGAGAAGATTGACGAAGGATCTATCATACAAGTCAGATTAGGCCAGTAAGTGCCTACTGATCCAGGTCAAAATCTGGTACAAATGTCACTGTATGAAATAAGATGGCTGGCCAGTGTGGCAAAGGGACAGCAAAGTCACATTGACTGGAATAAAGGTTGCCCAAGGCTAAAAGGTCAACCATCAGGCAAATAACAAGTAAAGCGGGATTATATGCAGGAACTTCGTGACGCTGGCGTGATGCTTCGTTTGATTTATCAGGCCATGACGAAGATGGGCATAGATACGGATCAAATCTTCAGTCGCCTGGGCGTAACAGAGGATTACATCTATTCTGCGCAGCTTCGTACCCCCCATAGTGCTCAACTCTATTTTTGGCAGGTGGTGGAAGATGTTTCCGGTGACCCGGATATAGGTCTGCACCTGGGGCAGTATCTGCCCGCCTATAAAGGTCAGGTGCTGGAATACCTGTTTCTGTCCAGTCCCACGTTCGGTGAGGGCTTGCGCCGGGCGCTGAACTACCAGCGGCTCCTTTCTGACGCAGCCCGTACTGACTTTATCATCGAGGGGGACGAGGCCTGCATGGTGCTGGATGCCGCATCCGATGAGATCAAGCGTCTCAGGCACTTCACTGAGAGTTTTGTGCAGGGGCTGGTGACCTTTTTCAAGTCCATTACCGATGATCGTTTTGAGTGTTCGCGGATCGAGTTCGAGCATGATCGTGAGTCCGGTCATGAACATGTTGAGGATGTGCTGGGCTGCAAGGTGGTGTTTGGTGCCCCGGAAAACCGGCTCTACTTTCCCGCCAAGATTCTGGATTACCCGTCACCCCACGCTGAGCCCGAGCTGCTGGATCTGCATGAGCGTTTCGCCAGTGAACAAATTGCCCGGCTTGAAAAGAAAGATATTGTGGGGCAGGTGGAGCGCATTGTGGCGGAGCTGCTGGACAGCGGTGAAGTCACTCTGGATGCGGTGGCCGAGCGTCTGGACATTAAGCCCAGGACCTTGCGCACGCGCCTGACGGAGGCGGAAACCAGCTTCAACCAGGTGTTGGCGGATTTCCGCTATCGACTGGCCCGGCAGTTGTTGGCAACCACCGATGAGTCCATCGATGAAATTGTCTATCTGACGGGCTTCTCTGAGCCGAGCACCTTTTATCGTGCCTTCAAGCGCTGGTCAGGTATGACGCCTATCGAGTATCGCAAGAATGCCCAGGGTAAAGATGCCATGGTCGACGCCATGTAAAAATTTTTCCAGAAAGACGTTGACAGTTCGGGCGCGGTCCTTATAATGCGCCCTCGTTGTCACCGAGACGGTTCGCAAGAACTTGAGCTCAACCTGACCGGAGCTTTCCTGTCAGGGGTGTCATCACCGCGCGGAGCGGTAGTTCAGTTGGTTAGAATACCGGCCTGTCACGCCGGGGGTCGCGGGTTCGAGCCCCGTCCGCTCCGCCACTTTTCCCCTCTTTTTTTCTGCTAGTTTCCACCCTGTTGTAACTTCATGGCATCTCGATGAAAGCCAGGACTTATTCCGTGCCAGCGCTTGTAGGCTTTCTGGAAGGCGGATGCGTTGGCGAAGCCCAGTACCCATGCGATTTCAGACAAGCTCAGGCTGGTCTCCCGCAGATAGATCGCGGCCAGCGACTGTCGGGTTTCATCCAGTAGCAGGGTAAAACTGCTGCCTCTGGCGGCCAGCTGGCGCTGCAGATTCCAGGATGTCAGCCCCAGTTGTTTGGCAACGGATTCCAGTTGTGGGGTTTGTCCGCTCAGCATGCGCGCCAGAGCATCCCGGACTTTTTCTGTGATGCTCCAGCCGGCATGGATGCGTCGTAACTTGGTCTCACAAATTTCCCGCAACTGTGTGTGAACTGCGGGCTGGGCCTGGACTGATGGCAGCATCAGGATCTCCGGCCGCAGCACCAGTTGGTTGCGCTCGGCACCAAATCTAACCGGGCAGTCAAACCAGGACCGGAATTGCTCGCTGTGAGGGGGTTCCGGGTATTCGATATCTACCCGCTTTGCCACCCGGTGCTCGCCGGTCACATCCCTCAGGTAGCGCACCCAGGCTGCCAGCACTGAGTCGACTACAAAAAAATTAAAGATGTTGTAGGGCCGGATGGAGTAGAAGCCAGCCAGGCTTTGTTCTGCTATGAAGGTGGGTTGTCCGCGGCTGTTATAGCTGGTCAGCAGAGAAAAACGAATCAGCGTACGCAAAGCTGCTTCTGCGTTGGCAGCAGTGGCGCCAGCAAGGCCCGCCAGACCAAGATCTGCGGGCCGGGTATGATCCCCCATCCACAAACCCAGGCAGGGGTCACCGCTCAAGGTGATCGCTGACTGCCCCAGTCGCATGAAGCGGGGGATACTGATGCGGGCATCAGGTGCGCTGAGCAGCTGGTCGTCGATGCCGAACTGGGCAAAAAGCGGCGCTGGGTCAACGCCTCGGTGAGTGAGTGCCCGCTGCATGACCGTAAGGTAGAGGACGCTGATGTCCCCCAGTGTGTTGCCAGAGGCTTGTTTGCGCTCAAGCATAATTGTCCTACAAGTATTGTGTGGATATCAGAATGTTATCTCAGGATATTGAGGACGGCAATCGCAGGGATTAACGTAGGGATCACTAAAGCCAGCGACTTCGATGTGACTGGCACCATGATGAGGAGATCCCTATGACCGCAGCACAGCAAGACACCGACCACGCTCAGTACCCCCATCTCCTGCGTCCATTGGACCTGGGTTTTACCACGCTTCGTAACCGGGTATTGATGGGCTCCATGCACACGGGCCTTGAGGAAGCGCCAAACGGATTTGAGCGTCTGGCGGCTTTTTATGCAGAGCGGGCACGTGGTGGTGTTGGCCTTATTGTCACCGGCGGTATTTCTCCGAATCCTGCCGGCGCTGTGTTCAAGCATGCTGCGAAGATGGACACTGCTGAAGAGGCGCAGAAGCACCAGGTAATCACCCACGCGGTGCACGCCGAAGGTGGCAAGATCTGTATGCAGATTCTGCATGCCGGTCGTTATGCCTATCATCCGGAGCTGGTGGCGCCGTCAGCCATTCAGGCCCCTATCAATCCTTTCAAGCCACAAGAATTGAGTGCGGAAGGGGTTGAAGAGCAGATTGAGGCTTACGCCCGCTGTGCGGTGCTGGCTCGTGAAGCTGGCTATGATGGCGTTGAGGTGATGGGGTCGGAAGGGTACTTCATCAACCAGTTCATCGTATCCCATACCAATCATCGCACCGATGAATGGGGTGGCAGTTACGAAAACCGCATCCGCCTTCCTATTGAGGTGGTGCGCCGCATTCGTGAGCGGGTCGGCAGTGATTTCATTATCATCTACCGGCTCTCCATGCTGGACCTGATTGAAGACGGCAGCACCTGGGAAGAAGTGGTACAGCTGGCCAAGGCTATTGAGCAGGCCGGTGCGACGATTATTAACACAGGTATCGGCTGGCATGAGGCGCGGGTTCCCACCATTGCCACCTCCGTACCCCGGGCAGCCTTTACCAAGGTGACGGCACGCCTGAAAGGCGAGGTGTCCATTCCGCTGGTGACCACCAACCGTATCAATATGCCTGACGTGGCTGAGAAGGTGCTGGCAGAAGGGGATGCTGACATGATCTCCATGGCGCGTCCATTCCTGGCAGATGCGGAGCTGGTCAACAAGGCCGTTGCCGGTCGTGCGGAAGAAATCAACACCTGTATCGGCTGTAACCAGGCCTGTCTGGATCATACCTTCAGCGGCAAACTGACATCCTGCCTGGTAAACCCGCGGGCCTGCCATGAAACGGAACTGGTTTATGTCAAAACCGCTGCGCCGAAAAAACTGGCGGTGGTGGGAGCTGGCCCTGCAGGCCTGGCTTTCGCCTCGGTTGCGGCAGAGCGTGGGCACACGGTTACCCTGTTTGATTCAGCGGCGGAGATTGGCGGCCAGTTCAATGTGGCCAAGCGTATTCCGGGTAAGGAAGAGTTTTACGAGACCCTGCGTTACTTCAAGGTGATGCTGGAGAAGCATGGTGTCGATCTGCGCCTCAATACCCGGGTCAGTGCGGCGGACCTGCAGGGTTTTGATGAGGTGGTGCTGGCCACAGGCGTATCCCCACGGATGCCGGATATTGACGGTATCGATCACCCCAGGGTGATCGGCTATCTGGATGCCATCCTTGGTCGTAAACCGGTGGGCCAGAAGGTGGCTGTCATCGGCGCTGGTGGTATCGGTTTTGATGTCTCTGAATTTATTGTGCATCAGGGCGAGTCGCCATCCCTTAACACTGCCCACTTCATGAAAGAGTGGGGTGTCGATCTGAGTGTGGATCACCGTGGTGGCATCAAGGGTGTGCAGCCGGTGCTGCCAGAGCCTGCCCGAGAGGTGTATCTGCTCCAGCGCAAGGCCTCCAAAGTGGGTAAAGATCTGGGCAAAACTACTGGCTGGATCCACCGTACCTCGTTGAAGCACCGCAATGTCCAGATGATCCCCGGGGTGAGCTACCGCCGCATTGACGATGAGGGTCTGCATATCACCGTGACACCGAAAGGGGCTGCGGAAGGGCAGGACAAAGTGCTAGCGGTGGACACCATCATCATCTGTGCGGGCCAGGAGCCCCTGCGGGAACTGCAACAAGGTCTTGAGAATGCTGGTAAGCCGGTGCATCTGATCGGTGGTGCCGATGTGGCGGCCGAGCTGGATGCCAAGCGTGCCATTAATCAAGGGAGTCGCCTCGCAGCGCAGATTTGATCACACGCTAAACTGCAAGGCTCTGCTACACTCACCAACGCCCTTGTCTGAGGCCCGGTATCCGGTGCTACGCAGACAGGGGCGTTGGTGTTTGGGACGCGTAATATCGGGGTCTCAGGCGCCGTTCGGAACGTCAGGGCGCATAGCCACGTGTTGACTATCCACGGGTGAGACAGGAGAACAGTAATGGCTGGTGCCGCTTCAGTTCAGAACGGTATTGCTGCCGTCTATTTTATGGACGGGCCGCTTGTTGACCGGGAGATGCGAGCGTCTGAATTTGATGCATTTCTGGACGGCTATGTCGGGCTGACAGATTTGGTGGATACGGACGTGCGTGCAGTCTATGCCGTACTGGATGAGAGCCTCTCAATCCACGCCCTGGTTTTCTTTCGCATCTACTTTGATGACGAAGGCAGAGCGGATACCAGCTGGAATGTGCCCATTGAGCGTCTTGCGGCGCAAGGGGCGGCCGGGCCGGATCTGGGTAGCGGCCCCATTCGGTTGGTATGTCGCAGTCAATGTCCGGAACCTGAGTATGCGCAGGAGTTATGGGACCCGGACATGTCGCCGGGCAGTAACCATTTTCTGGCCATCCGCCGGGCAGTAGAAGCCAACGCCCTGCGCTTTCCCAAGGCGGCCAAGCCCGTGGCGGACGCGGAGATACCTGTTCTCAAAGCAGAGACCAGGACTGAGCCAGGTGAAGATTTCGGCGTAGAGAGAACCCGTCTGGCCCGCATGATCAAGGAGTACCGGTTACGGGTCAAAACCCTGCAAAGTGTGCACCGGGACACCATGGCGGACATGCAGCGTAGCCACCGGCTGGAATTGCAGGCGGTGCGTGGTGCGCTGTCTGAGCTGGAGCAGAAGTATGAGCGCCAGCGGGTAACCACCGAACAGTTACGCACCAAGCTGGCTGAGCGCAACCAGCAATACCTGACCATGCAGGAGAGCATTGCCAAACCGGTGGGCAACCAGCAGGCGGCTGGTCAGGCAGACGCAGAGATTGTGCTTCTGCGTGAGCAGTTGGCTCGGCGCCAGCGCGAGCTGGAAATGCGCAATGACAAAATTGTTCAGCTACAGGACGCGATTGAGGAGCTGCAACGGCGAGAGCCCGCTGATGATACCTTGATGCGCCATCTCAAGGATCAGGACGTATTTCTGGTTGCCTACCATGCCGGTATAGGCCACCTGACCCTGCCATATGACGATATTGAAGGTTATTTCTGCAACCCGATTGCTTACGCCGCAGACAAATGCGGCGTCAACGAGCCAGCCTACCGGGAATGGCTGAATCACTACGAGAATCCGGTATGCCAGCACACCCATGACGACGGCCAGCGCTGTGGTCAGCCGCTGATGCGCATTTCGCAGCCGTCGGAGTTCAGCGCGGGTGTAGATGATCGATGTGAGGCCCATCGCTAGCCCAGTCTGCTGGCACCACGAAACGGCGTTGTTGTTCAACCCAGCGCTGAGTGGAAGGGTGCCATGCCAGCCGGGCGAACAACCTGGCTGAGTTTCTGGTCTCTACCAGCGCCAGGCTGGCATCACAGTCCGCCTGTCGTGGTTCATTCATCTGCTGGTAGGGGCTTAGCCAATCTGTCTTGGACAAGGGGATCCAATGTTCGCCGGGTAACGGCGGTGCGCTGTTGTCCAGGCGTTGCCAGTCGCCGCGCTCGTGGGCTGGGTTGATGCCTTCAGGGCAGGGGAGTGTTTGATGGTCGGGATAAAACAGATAGCCTGGCATAAATACCCTGCTGCATTCAGGTGCGGGTATTGTCAGCGCATTCAGGGCGGCCAGGGCCTCTGGCCGCTGACACAAGGTTGCCTGATGCTGCAGCAGGCGTTTGACCTTGCGGTCCAGGCGGTCACGGGTGTCTGGTCCATACCAGCGAACAGGCTGATCCGGTAAGGGCAGGCCCAGGTAAAATTTGACGGCAATCTCGTGATGTTCCACCTGGCCGTTTTGGGGGTTGCGAACGATGAAATCCAGCTCCCCCAGCGTATGGCCTGTTGCGGTGCGGACAGGCAGGTTGCGCGCCAGTACCTGCCAGCCCAGAACCTGCTCTAACAACAGGTGATACAGGTGCTCGAAATAGTGGCCGAGCCTGCGGGTATCCGGGTCAATGTAGCTCATTACCCGTGTCGGCTCTGATCTCAGCCGGCTCATGGTATCCGCCAGATCTGCAGGCAGGTAACGTGGGATGTTCAGGGCCAAGTCCCCGGTGATCAGGGATGGTGCCTGGCATAGCCAGTGAAGATGGCGCAGGACTAACGCGGGCGACAGGGGTGTGGAGTAAGGTGTCATGGCCGGCCAGGGTCCGCTGGAGAAATTTACGGCAAGGTAAAGGCGCACACAGGGGCCTTTGCTGCCAATCGACTCGCTTATCCGCTAATATGCCACAAACAGGCGGTGGATAAAGTCCGGGTCCGGAAACGACGCAGGTAGCTGGCCGGAGCCTCCGCCCCAACGCAGACTCTACAGGATCACGCATGGATCAATTCAGGAATATTGGTGTTATCGGGCGCATGGGCAGTGTCAAAGTGGTGGAAACCCTGCGACAACTGCGGAATTACCTGGTCAACGAGAACTACCAGGTTATTCTGGAGTCAGATACTGCCAATATGATGCCGGGGCATGGCCTGCAGGTGGCCAGCAAGAACATGTTGGGTGAGATCTGCGACCTGGTTATTGTGGTCGGTGGCGATGGCAGTCTGCTAGGTGCCGCCCGGGAGCTGGCCAAGGCCAAGATCCCCTTGCTGGGTGTGAACCGGGGGCGCTTGGGCTTTCTGACTGATATCTCCCCAGCCGAGCTGGAAGAGCGCCTGGGTGAAGTGCTCAGCGGCAAGTACATTGAGGAAACCCGCTTTCTGCTGGATGCCCATGTGGAGCGTGACGGCGAGCCCAAGGGGTTTGGTTCGGCGCTCAATGACGTGGTGCTGCACCCGGGCAAATCCACCCGCATGATCGGTTTCGATCTCTACATTGATGGCCACTTCGTATACAGCCAGCGCTCAGACGGCCTGATTGTCTCCACGCCTACGGGCTCAACAGCCTATTCGCTATCTGCTGGCGGGCCTTTGCTGCACCCGAAACTGGATGCCATCGTACTGGTACCTATGTTTCCCCATACCCTGAGTAGCCGGCCTATCGTTGTTAGCGGGCAGAGTGAGATTAAACTGGTGATTGGCGAGATCAACGAGACCTATCCCCAGGTAAGCTGTGACGGCCAGCTGGATATCGCCCTGGCGCCAGGTGATACCATCCGCATCGTCAAAAAGCCCTTCAAGGTCCGCTTGATACATCCCAAGGACCACAATTTCTACGCCACCTGCCGAGACAAGCTGGGCTGGGCCAGCACCATTGCTGCGAGTTGATGATGACAGTTCACAAGCACGCCCACCGGGGCTTTGACATTGTTGGGGATATTCACGGTTGCGCCAATACCCTGGCACGACTGCTGGAGCAGATGGGCTACCGTAAAGTCAACGGCGTCTATGAGCATAAGCGCCGCCAGGCTATTTTTGTTGGCGACATCATTGACCGTGGTCCACGTATCCGTGAAGCCTTGCACTTGGTGCGGGACATGGTGGAGCGGGGCTCGGCCCGCATTGTCATGGGCAACCATGAGTACAACGCGCTGGGCTACTGCACTCGTGCCCGGCCGGGCAGTGGTCAGCAGTACCTGCGTGAACATAACGCCCGGCACGATCGCCTGATCAAGGAAACGCTGGAGCAGTTTGACCATTACCCGCGGGAATGGAATGAGTTTCTGGAGTGGTTCTATACCATCCCGTTGTTCATTGAGGAGCGGAATTTCCGCGTGGTGCATGCCTGCTGGGACAGCAAGCTGATCCGGCAGTTCAAGGAAGTGCAGGGTGGTGCCACCATCGACGAGGATTTCCTGCACGCCTCCGCCGCCATCGATTCCTTCGCCGGGCAGGTCATGGACCGCCTGCTGCGCGGTACTGACCTGCGCTTGCCCAATGGGCTCGCTATCACCGGGCGCGATGGTTACACCCGACAGTTTTTCCGCACCCGCTTTTGGGCAGACAACCCGCAAACCTACGCCGATGTGGTTTTCCAGCCGGATCCGCTGCCGGAGGAAATTGCCAACCGCCCCCTGTCAGAGAAGGAAAAACAGAAGCTGTTATCTTACCCCCTTGGTGAGTTGCCGGTATTTGTTGGCCACTACTGGATGGAGGGTGAACCCCGCCCATTGAAGCAGAATGTCGCATGTCTGGATTACAGTGCTGTGAAATACGGCAAACTGGTGGCTTATCGTATGGATGATGAGCGCGAACTCAGCGCGGACAAGTTCGTATCCATCGATGTTGACCGGCCAGAACTGAACCCGGAAGATCTGCCCACAGAAGACAGTTTGACGAGGTAGCAGGTTGATCAACAAAGACCCCGGATTCCCCTACGTGAATGGGCGCTGGCAGCCCAAGCCTGCCCATGCACCCATCGTCATGGGTATGGTGGTGGTGGCTGCGGTGCTGGCCTGGCTGACGGGCCTCGGTCAGCAGAATGTCTCTGCTCTGTTTCTGATTGTGGATCCGCGTTACCACGACGTATCCAGTTTTGATGCCCGCCTGTCGGCGTTGCTGGATACGCTGCTCAGTGGCCAGATCTGGCGGCTGATTTCGCCGGATTTTCTGCATTTCAGCTGGTCGCACCTGATTTTCAACGCGGTGATTCTGTGGTTTCTTGGCAGTCAGGTGGAGTGGCTTGATGGCAAAAAGCGTTTCCTCACCCTGTTTGTGGCTACCAGCCTCGGCGCCAACCTCTTGCAATATATGATGAACGGTCCCTTTTTTGGCGGTCTGTCCGGGGTGGTTTATGGGGTGCTTGGCTACTGTTGGCTGAGCCAGCAACAGCTGCCTCGGTTCCAGTTCCCGCCAGCCTTGATGATTTTTGCTGTGGTGTGGATGTTGTTGGGCTTTACCGCCTTGCCGGAAGTCCTGGGTATCGGCCGCATGGCTAATGAGGCCCACTTGGGTGGTTTGCTGACGGGACTGGCGCTGGCTGCTCTGCCGCCCATAAAAAAAGCCCCGCGGAGCGGGGCATAAATGAGCTTGAAAAGCTCCTGATGAGAGAGACCAAATGGAACGACCAGTTCGCACTTGGTGAAACAATGATAATCATTATCATTTAACTTGGTCAACCTCTTTTAAAATTTTTTTGCGGGAGTTGTCGTGACCTACGAAGAACTGATCGAACGCCTGGACCCTTCTGTGTACCAGAACCTCAAGCTGGCCGTTGAGCTGGGCAAGTGGCCCGATGGTCGTGTGGTATCGAAGGAGCAGCGAGCCATCTGCATGGAGGCGGTTCTGTATTATGAGAAACTGCACGATATCCCCGAGCAGGAGCGGGTGGGTTACATCTATAACCCGAAGAAAGAGGGGAGCAGTTGCGGCTCCAAAGATGATGCCGACCCCGTCCGAATAATCAATTGAGTGCTGATGTGACTACACCTTTGTTTGACGTCGAGGGCTCGCTGGTCAAGATGCCCGTCGCGCTGGCTGCCCCGGTAGGCTACACGTTTCAGGTGGGTGAGTATGCCTTGCCCCTGAACGAGCTGCTGGGCAAACGGCTGCGGATTGAATTTACCGGTGAAATCCGCTGTACGGCCTGTGATCGGGTAACCAGTAAGAGCTTTAATCAGGGCTACTGCTATCCCTGCTTTCGCAAGTTGGCGGCCTGTGACACCTGCATCATGAGTCCGGAAAAGTGTCATTACCATCTTGGTACCTGCCGCGAGCCCGCCTGGGGGGAGGCCCACTGCTTGGTGCCTCATGTGGTCTATCTGGCTAACTCATCCGGTCTGAAGGTGGGCATCACCCGCCGTACGCAGGTTCCGACCCGTTGGATTGACCAGGGTGCGGTAGCCGCCTTGCCCTTGCTGGAAGTGTCCACCCGACGGTTGGCGGGACTGGTGGAGGATGCCTGTCGCGCCCATGTCAGTGATCGCACCAATTGGCGCACCATGCTAAAAGGTGAGGCACCCGCGCTTGATCTGGCAGCAGAAAGGGACGCTTTGCTGGAGGCTGTTGCCCCCGCGCTGGTGGATCTGAAAGCCGAGTTTGGGGAAGAGTGCCTGTGGGCACCTACCCTGACCGGCGAACTGCTGAGTTACCCCGTTGTTGTCTGGCCCGAAAAGATCAAGACCCACAACCTTGACAAGCATCCGGTGGCAGAAGGGGTGCTGGAGGGGGTCAAAGGTCAGTATCTCATGCTGGATACCGGCGTGATCAATATTCGCAAGTACACCGCTTATCGTGTGCGTGTACAGGTTACGGAGACAAACTGATGCGCATAGGCCAGCCGCAAGCCATTTACCTGAAAGATTACCAAAGCCCCGACTTCCTGGTGGACCACGTGGATCTCCGGTTCGAGCTGTTCGAGGACGGCGCACGGGTCCACAGTGTGCTGTCCCTGCGTCGTAATCCTGAGCGGAACGATAAGGATCTGCCGCTGCAGCTGGATGGTGATGGTTTGCAGCTTGAGTCCGTCGCTGTGGATGGCAAGCCCCTCGCCGCCTCCGCTTATGAACTTGATGCAGAACAGTTGCGTATCCCCGGTGTGCCAGACGTCTTTGAGTTACAGGTGGTGACCTGGATAAAGCCGCAGGAAAATACACGCCTGGAAGGGCTGTACAAATCGTCCGGCATGTTCTGTACCCAGTGCGAGGCAGAGGGCTTTCGCTGTATCACCTATTTCCCTGATCGCCCCGACGTTATGGCCCGTTATCGCACCCGCATCGAGGCCGACCGTAAGGCCTATCCGGTGCTCCTGTCCAATGGCAACCCGGTGGATGCCGGTGAGCTGGCAGGTGGGCGTCACTTTGTGACCTGGGAAGATCCTTTTCCCAAGCCTTGCTACCTGTTTGCACTGGTGGCCGGTGATCTGGTTGAGAAGAAAGACAGCTTTACCACGGTCTCGGGGCGCACTGTCGATCTGCGGATGTACGTGGAGCCGCGCAATCAGAACAAGTGTGATCACGCCTTTGACAGCCTGAAGCGTTCCATGCGCTGGGATGAGGACGTCTATGGTCGTGAGTATGACCTGGACATCTTCATGATTGTGGCTGTGGATGATTTCAACATGGGCGCCATGGAGAACAAGGGGTTGAACATTTTCAACTCCTCATGCGTGCTGGCGAGTCAGGACACAGCTACTGATGCCGCCTATCAACGTATCGAGGCCATTGTCGCCCACGAGTATTTCCATAACTGGTCAGGCAATCGTGTGACCTGTCGGGACTGGTTCCAGTTGAGTCTCAAGGAAGGTTTCACGGTGTTCCGTGATGCGCAGTTCTCCGCAGACATGGGATCGCCGGTGGTCAAGCGCATAGAAGATGCAACGCTGATGCGCACCGCCCAGTTTGCCGAGGATGCCGGCCCGATGGCCCATCCTGTGCGGCCGGACTCCTATATTGAGATCTCCAACTTCTACACCCTGACCATCTATGAGAAGGGTGCTGAGGTGGTGCGGATGATTTATACCCTACTGGGGCCAGAGCTCTTCCGCAAAGGCAGTGACCTCTATTTTGAACGCCATGACGGCCAGGCAGTCACCACCGATGATTTTGTCAGGGCGATGGAAGATGCCAGTGGTCGTGATCTGAGCCAGTTCAGGCTCTGGTATCAGCAGGCTGGCACGCCCGTCGTCACAGTGAAAGATGACTATGACCCGGCGACGGGCCGTTACCGGCTCTCCATGACTCAGCAGGTGCCCGCGACACCCGGTCAGCCAGCAAAATTGCCCCAGCACATCCCCTTCGCGCTTGGTTTGCTAGGACAGGACGGTGCCCCTTTGCCTCTGCAGCTCGCCGGAGAGTCTGGTGCCAACGCTCTGGAGCGAGTCCTGGAGTTGACGGAGGAGCATCACGACTTTGTTTTTGAGAACCTGCCATGTCGTCCGGTGCCCTCGCTGTTGCGACACTTCTCAGCGCCGGTAAAGGTCAGGTATGACTGGCAGCCAGAGCAGTTGCTGTTCCTGATGAAACATGACACCGACGGCTTCAACCGCTGGGATGCAGGGCAGGCCCTGGCGCTGGCAGTGATCCAGACGATGGTGGAAGAGCCCGACCGGGGTGATATGGATATGCGCCTGATTGGGGCCTATCGCTACCTGCTGGACGACGCTTCGCTGGATCAGGCGCTGGTGGCCAAGATGATGCAGCTACCCACGGAAGCCTTGTTGATCGAGATGTCGGAGCTGGCGGACGTGCCAGCAATACATCAGGCCCGTGAGTTTGTTCTGACGGCGCTGGCCCGGGAATTGCGCGATAACCTGTTAGCCTGTTACCACCGCAATCGCAAGGCGGGTGACTACAGCCTCACACCTGCGGCCATAGCGTCCCGGGCGCTGGCCAATACCGCGCTGGCGTGGCTGCTGCATATTGGTGATGAGGAGGGGCGCAAACTGGCGGAACAGCAGTTTGCCGACGCCACCAATATGACCGATCAGTCAGGCGCCTTGCGTGCCTTGGTGAACTCCCCCTTCAAGGAAGCGGGTGACAGGGCGCTTGCCGCTTTCTACGCCCGTTGGCACGCTGACCCTCAGGTGATGGAGCAATGGTTTTCCATTCAGGCCAGCAGCGTCCAGGCGGGCGGCCTGGAGCGGGTCAGGGTGCTGACGGCGCACCCGGATTTCGATTGGAAGAACCCCAACAAAGTACGCGCGGTGATTGGTGCTTTTGCAAACCAGAACCTGGTGCATTTCCACGGGCTGGATGGCTCAGGGTACCGCTATTTGGCTGAAGTGGTGGCCGACATGGATGATCGCAACCCGCAGATCGCGGCCAGGCTGGTCACCCCGCTGACGCGCTGGCGTCGTTTCGCGCCGGGTCACGCGCTGCCCATGCGTGCCGCCCTGGAATCCATAAAGGCCAAGCCATCGTTGTCAAAGGATGTGTTTGAGGTGGTCAGCAAGAGTCTGGACAGCCACTGATGGAGGCGGGGTTGTGCGCCCTGCAAGCCCTGACATTCTTGCGTCCGGGTTGCGAATTGAAACAAAATCGCACTTTAGACTGATGGCATTTGAGTCTTGATCGGCTACGCTTAAGCATTATCCCGCGTGGTATACAACAACGGGGTCTCACGTAAGGCCCCAGACAATCGTGCATGTAGGGTCCGATGCAATGACAAAGAACAAAAAATGGCTTTATGGCGGCTTGCTCACCCTTGCTTTGGCCGCTGCGGATGCTCACGCTGGTGTGTCGGCTCGTGAAGCCGCCCGCCTGGGCAATGACCTGACACCTTTTGGCTCACCGATGGCTGGCAATGAGGCCGGCACCATCCCACCCTGGACGGGCGGCTTGACCACGCCACCCGCCGGTTATCGTGGCTCCGGCCAGCATCATATTGATCCTTTTCCTGATGATCAGGTGCTGTTCACAGTCGATGCCCGCAACATGCAAGAGCATGACGAGCACCTGACGGATGGCCTTCGGGCGATGCTGGAGACCTACCCGACGACCTTCCGGATTCCGGTTTACCAGTCACGCCGTACCCATGCGGTACCTGACTGGGTTGCTGAAAACACCCGCAGAAATGCCGTCACGGCCCAGGTTGTCGCAGATGGTGCGGGGATTTCCGGTGCTTATGGTGGCTACCCCTTCCCGATCCTGCATGGTAGCGATGAAGATAAGGCCTATCAGGTCATCTGGAACCACCTGACGCGTTGGCGTGGCATTTCCGGCACACGCCGGGCCAGTGAAGTGGCCGTTCAGCGGAACGGTGACTACAGCCTGGTTACCTCACAGCAGGAAGTCTTTTTTAATTTCTACAACCCTGAAGGGTCAGAAGAAACGATTGATAACGTTATCTTCTATTATCTGAGCTTCACCTTGTCACCGCCGCGTCTGGCGGGCGGTGCGATTCTGGTGCATGAGACCATGAACCAGCAGATTGACCCGCGTAATGGCTGGGGCTACAACGCTGGTCAGCGTCGCGTGCGGCGCGCGCCCAACCTGGGCTATGACTCTCCCATTGCAGCTGCTGACAATCTGCGGACGGCTGACGACACGGATATTTTCAACGGTGCCCTGGACCGCTACAACTGGCGTTACGAGGGTATGCGGGAAATCTACGTGCCCTACAACAACTATCGGATCGGCCAGCAAGGCACGCCTTATCGCGAGATTCTGGGTGTGTCTCATGTCAACCCAGACCTGACCCGTTGGGAGCTGCATCGCGTGCACGTGGTGGAAGCGACGTTGCGGGAAGGTGCGCGCCATATCTACGCCAAACGCCGTTTTTATGTGGATGCGGATAGCTGGAATACGCTGTTAGTGGACCAGTACGACGGTCGCGGTGAACTTTGGCGGGTGACTTTTGGTATTGCCAAGAACTACTATGAGCTGCCGGGCACCTGGACTGTGCTGGAGGTGTTCCATGACCTGCAGGCGCGTCGTTACCATGTTCAGGGGCTGGACACAGAAGAGCCGAATACCCGGATCTTTACAGATGCTATTCCCAATCCCCGGGAATTTTCTCCTGCCGCTCTGCGCAGGAGAAGTATCCGCTAAGCGTCGTGGGCAGGGAGGCTCTTAAAGTGAACGTTTTGGCGGATTTCATCGTCTGGTAGGAATCACGATGCTGGCCTCCCGTTGGGAGGCTGGCATTTGTGTTTAAGTAGCGATAAGAATCAGCAGGACTGATCAGATCACTGAGTCAACAAACATAAAGGCAATCTGAATGGCTAATTGGTTTTCAAACAGGACAATCGGAGCGGTTTGCCTGAGCGCGTCGCTGGCGTTTGCCCCGCAGTTTGCGGTGGCTGTCAGTGATGTGCTGGAAACGCCGGCTCGTCCCACACTGCTGGCACCCAGTCATCTGCTTACAGATGTATCTGCGGCAGGCGAACGTATCGTTGCTGTCGGTGCGCGGGGGCATATCATCTTCTCCGATGACAAGGGACGAACCTGGACTCAGGGTGAAGTGCCCGTGTCCCTGACTCTGACGGGTGTGCACTTCCCGACGCCAACCCACGGCTGGGCTGTAGGTCACAGTGGGGTCATTTTGCATTCCAGCGATGGCGGTGCCAGCTGGACATTGCAGATGGATGGCAATAAAGCTGCCAGGCTGGCCATCGCAGGTCTTGAAGAGAAAATCGAAGATCTGGAAATGCGCATCGAAGAGGCCGACGATGACGAGCGTGCCGACCTCGAGTTCCTGCTGGACGATTTACAGTTTTCTCTGGGAAATATGGAAGCCGACCAGGATGTGGGGCCGGTCAATCCCATGCTTGATGTCTGGTTCGAAGATGACCAGCGTGGCTTTGTGATTGGTGCGTATGGCATGTTGCTGCGCACTGAGGATGGCGGGGAAACCTGGTCAGATCAGGCGCATACCCTCGACAATCCGGAGCGTTTCCACCTTAACCAGATGGCGCAGATCGGTGGCGGAGCCCTGGTGATTGTGGGCGAGGCTGGCATGATTCATGTGTCCACCGACAACGGCGACAGTTGGACTGCC
This sequence comes from Marinobacter sp., assembly GCA_022565395.1. Taxonomy (GTDB): domain Bacteria; phylum Pseudomonadota; class Gammaproteobacteria; order Pseudomonadales; family Oleiphilaceae; genus JAIUMV01. The sequence continues at coordinate 113,943 of JAIUMV010000009.1, read as the reverse complement.
GTCGAGAGCCCCTACTCAGGGTCCCTGTTTGGTGTCACCGGCACGGGTAACGTCAATGAGATTGTCGTGTTCGGCCTGCGTGGCAATATCTTCCAGTCTACGGACCTGGGCCGTAACTGGCAGTCTGTTGCCTCCGACCTGCGCGCCACCCTGAACAGCGGCGCAGTCGCTGCTGATGGTCGCATCATATTGGTGGGCAATAACGGGCTTGTGCTGACCAGCACCAACAGTGGTCAGTCCTTCCGCGGCCAGTTCCGCGATGACCGTGACGACGTAATGGCGGTGGTGCCGGTTAATGCGGAGCAGCTCATCCTGTTTGGCGAGCATGGCGTGTTGCATACTGACGCACGTGGCAGAACTCAATAATCACGCCCTGACGTGACTACAGAAGAATGAATCAAGAGGGTCATTGAATGTCTAACCCCAGACATGACAAGGGTGAGCACTTTTTCCTGACGCCGAAGGCTGAGCCTTTCCTGGAGCGCGTCATTTTCAACAATCGTGTCCCCATTCTGGCGCTGTTCGCCATTATCACGCTGTTTCTTGGCTATAACGCGATAAAGATCCAGCCTGACGCCAGCTTCGAGCGGATGATCCCGCTGGAGCACCCCTACATCGTCAACATGATGAATCATCAGGACGATCTCGAGAACCTGGGTAACTTCGTTCGTATCGCGGTGGCGGTGAAGGAAGGCGACATCTTTACCCAGGAGTATATGGAAACGCTGCAGCAGATTACTGATGAAGTGTTCTTCCTCAATGGGGTTGATCGCTCGGGTCTGCGGTCGCTATGGACGTCCAACGTCCGCTGGGTGGAGGTGACAGAGCAGGGGTTCCAGGGCGGTACCGTCATTCCCGATGGTTATGACGGCTCCGAGCGGGCACTGGATGATCTGCGGCAGAACGTGCTGCGCTCCAACGAAGTGGGCCGTTTGGTCTCGGATAACTTCCGCTCCACAATTGTCTATGCGCCACTGTACGAGCGGGATCCGGAAACCGGTGAATCGCTGGATTACGCCCAGTTTTCGAAAGACCTGGAAGAAAAGGTACGCAACAAGTATCAGGAGTTGAACCCGAACGTCCAGATCCACATTGTGGGTTTTGCCAAGAAAGTCGGCGACCTCATTGAGGGTATCGGTGCCATTGCCTGGTTCGCAGCCATTACCATCGTACTGACCACGTTGTTGCTGTTCGCCTATTCACGTTGTATTGCGGGTACCTTGATCCCGGTATTCTCAGCCATCGTGGCCGTATTCTGGCAGTTGGGTGCATTGCGTCTGTTGGGTTATGGGCTTGATCCATACTCCGTTCTGGTGCCCTTCCTGGTGTTTGCAATCGCCATCAGTCATGGTGTTCAGGTTATCAACGCCATGGCTATTGAGGCTGGCAAGGGTTTTGATGCCATGACCTCGGCGCGGCTGGCATTCCGCGCCCTTTACATCCCGGGCATCCTGGCGCTGGTGTCAGACGCCTTCGGCTTCCTGACGCTGTTGTTTATTGAGATTGATGTTATTCGTGACCTGGCCGTCGCGGCGGGTCTGGGTGTTGCCATCATCATCCTGACCAACCTGGTACTTACGCCGCTCACCATGTCCTACATCGGGATCACCCATGGCGGTATCAAGCATGTGCAAAACCATGGTCCCAAACAGGACCGCAAATGGCGCATCATGTCCTACTTCGCCCATCCTGGTGTGGCGCCTATCTCCTTGCTGATTGCCGTTATCGGTCTGGGTCTTGGGCTTTATTACAAACAGGATCTGCAGATTGGTGATCTGGACGAAGGTGCACCGGAGCTGCGCCCGGACTCCCGCTACAACCTGGATAACGCCTACATTATCCGCAATTACTCCACCAGTGCTGATGTCATGGTGGTTATGGTGCGCACGCCCACCGAGCAGTGCACCCAGTATCCGGTGCTCACCGCGATGGACCGGCTGCAATGGGAGTTGATGAACACCCGTGGCGTGCAGTCCACCGCGTCGTTGGCTGACCTGTCAAAAGCGGTGACCCGGGCACTGAACGAGGGCAATTGGAAGTGGTACGAGCTGTCCCGTAACCAGACCATTATCAATGCCTCTATCCGTGAGGCGCCGGCAGGTCTAATCAATACTGACTGTAGCCTGACGCCGGTACTGGTGTTCCTGGAAGACCATAAGGCAGAAACGTTGCAGACGGTTGTTGATGTCGTGGCTGAATTCTCCGAGCGTTACAGCAATGACCAGCATGAATTCCTGCTGGCGGCAGGTAACGCCGGTGTGGAGGCCGCAACGAACCAGGTCATCTCCAGTGCCAAGAACCTGATGTTGATCATGGTCTACAGCGTGGTGAGCTTGTTGTGTCTGCTGACCTTCCGTTCTATACGTGCGGTGCTATGTATCGTGGTGCCGCTGGGTCTGACCTCGATCTTGTGTGAGGCCATCATGGCCGTATCCGGCATCGGTGTTAAGGTGGCAACGCTGCCTGTTATCGCTCTGGGTGTCGGTATAGGGGTGGACTACGGTATCTATATCTACAGTAAGCTTGAGAAGTTCCTGCTTGAAGGCAAGACACTCCAGGACGCTTACTACGAAACCTTGCGCTCCACGGGTAAGGCGGTGATGTTCACCGGTGTGACCCTGGGTCTGGGTGTCGTGACCTGGATATTCTCCCCCATCAAGTTCCAGGCAGATATGGGTCTGTTGTTGTTCTTCATGTTCCTCTGGAACATGATTGGCTCGATCTGGCTACTGCCGGCACTGGCGCGCTTCCTGTTGCGGCCTGACAAGATGGTCGCCAAGGCGCGAGCGGCGCAGCTGAAACAGCAGTCCGCTGGCTGACACAGAAAGGGGCGTAGAGATACGCCCCTTTTTTGTTCGCATTCAAATGGTTAGCTTTTGACTTTTAAGGTGTGAAAGCAAGTCGTTAGCTTTATTTAACAATCACCATGGGCTATCGTGTAAAAGTCCCTGTCCGAGGCCTATGGCCCCGGCATCCCGGTGATTTGGCAATAATAAAAGGAATGGATTATGGCAACTCGATTCAAAAGCTCTTATCTGGCGCTGGTGGCAGCTGTTGGCCTTGGTACCGCTGCCGTGCAGGCAACAGCCAATGAGCAGCAATTCATGACCATTGGTACAGGTGGTGTTACAGGTGTTTACTATCCGGCGGGTGGTGCCATCTGCCGTCTGGTCAACATGAACCGCAAGGATCACGGTATTCGTTGTTCGGTGGAGAGTACCGGCGGCTCCATCTACAACCTGAACGCCTTGGCCAACAATGAGCTCGATCTGGCGGTGGTGCAGTCTGATTGGCAATACCATGCCTATCACGGTACCAGTGAGTTTGAGAATGCCGGTGCCAACGAGAAGTTGCGGGCGGTTTTCTCATTGCATCCTGAGCCGTTCACTGTGGTGGCCAGTCGCCGTTCCGGTATCCGCAAGTTTGAGGACCTGGAAGGTAAGCGCGTAAGCATTGGTAATCCCGGCAGCGGTCAGCGAGCTACGGCTGAAGTTCTGTTCTCTGCCATGAACTGGACCCCGGCCAAATTCTCTCTGGCGGCTGAGTTGCGCGCCGCAGAGCAGTCCCGGGCCCTTTGTGATGGCAATATTGACGCCTTCTTCTACACCGTGGGGCACCCGTCCGGTGCTATCAAGGAAGCCACGACGTCCTGTGACAGTGTGATTGTTGAAGTCAATAATGCAGCTACCCGCAAAATTATCGCTGACAACCCATACTACACGCAGGCGACCATCCCCGGTGGCATGTATCGGGGCAATGACGCCGACGTAACCACATTCGGTGTCGCCGCCACTTTTGTAACCACCGCCGACGTCAGTGATGAAGTCGTCTATCAGGTGGTTAAGGCAGTGTTTGAGAACTTTGACAGTTTCAAACGCCTGCATCCTGCCTTTGGCAACCTGGACCGTAAGGGCATGGCAACCAATGCCTTGTCTGCCCCCTTGCACCCGGGCGCTGAGCGTTACTTCAAGGAAGCGGGGCTGCTTTAATCCGGCCTCCGAATGGCCACGGCCTCATTGCGTTTAACAGTGAAGCCGTGGCTTGATTCCAGATTCCAGATAGTCAGGTTGTAATCACATGGGAAGTCAAAGCAACGAGACTTCGCCCAGTCGTACCGCCGTGACCAGTGATCAGGTCATGCAGGTGGAGACGGGTGGGCGACGGCCGGTGGGCGCTGCAGGTGTTATCCTGTTTGTCGTACCCCTGCTGTGGTCTCTATTTCAGCTATGGATAGCGTCGCCGCTACCTTTTATCTTTAATTTCGGCGTTTTCAATTCCACCGAGGCCCGCTCCATCCATTTGGCCTTTGCCACCTTTTTGGCTTTCGCCGCTTTCCCGATGGTGCGTGGGCGTCAGGTTACCCGGGTGCCGGTTTACGATTGGGTGCTGGCCCTGGCGGCGTCCTTCTCGGCAGCCTACCTCTATATTTTTTACAGTCAGTTGGCAACACGGCCAGGCAATCCCAGCACAGCTGATCTGGTCGTGGCTCTTATCGGCCTGGTGTTGTTACTGGAGGCAACACGACGTGCCCTTGGTCTACCCCTGGCCATCGTTGCCATGGTGTTTATAGGGTACGCTGTGGCCGGGCCTTATATGCCTGATGTTATTGCCCACCGCGGTGCAAGCCTGAACAAGCTGGCGTCTCATCAGTGGCTGGGCACCGAGGGTGTGTTTGGGGTTGCCCTTGGGGTATCCACCTCCTTCGTTTTCCTGTTTGTTCTGTTTGGTGCGTTGCTGGAGCGGGCCGGAGCAGGGCATTATTTCATCCGCGTAGCCTATGCGTTGCTGGGCCATATGCGTGGTGGGCCGGCCAAAGCGGCGGTCGTCTCCAGCGGTTTGAGTGGAGTTATTTCCGGGTCATCCATTGCCAATGTGGTGACCACGGGTACCTTTACCATTCCGTTGATGAAGCGGGTGGGCTTTCCCGCCACCAAGGCGGGTGCTATTGAAGTGGCCGCGTCCACCAATGGACAGCTTACCCCTCCCATCATGGGTGCTGCCGCCTTTCTTATGGTGGAGTACGTAGGTATTCCCTATCTGGAGGTTATCAAACACGCGATTCTGCCCGCGCTGATTTCCTACGTGGCGCTGATCTACATTGTGCATCTGGAAGCCTGCAAGTTACGCATGATGGGCGTGCAGCGCCTGCACAAGCCCACGCTGGCGCAACGTCTGTTGAATTGGGTGGTGTTGTTGATTGGTTTGATTGTGCTGACGCTGGTGGTTTACTACGGGGTTGGCTTGCTGAAAGTCTGGTTTGGTGATGCTGCCAGCTGGTTATTGGCCTTTTTGATGGCCATTGCCTACGTGGCCTTGGTGGCCTATTCCACACGTTTCCCGGAGTTGGTGGATGATCCTGATGAGGACCTGACAAAGTTGCCACCGGCCGGAGACACCATCAAGTCCGGCCTTTACTTTCTGTTGCCGGTGATGGTGCTGGTGTGGTGTCTGACGGTTGAGCGCTTGTCCCCCCAGCTGTCTGCATTCTGGGCAGCAATGTTTATGGTCTTTATTGTGGTGACTCAGCAGCCGCTGAAAGCTTTTTTCTATCGTCGCCACGGATACCTCGCTGCGGTCAGGCGCGGGGTTGACGACCTGCTGCATGCATTGGCCACCGGTGGCCGTAACATGGTGGGCATTGGTGTTGCCACCGCCACGGCAGGTATTGTCGTCGGTACGGTGACACTGACCGGTATCGGTCTGGTGATGACGGAATTTGTGGAGTTTATTTCCGGCGGCAACCTGATGTTGATGCTGATTTTTACCGCTTTCATCTGCCTGTTGCTGGGCATGGGCCTGCCAACAACCGCCAACTATATCGTGGTGTCTACCCTGATGGCGCCGGTTATCGTTACGCTGGGAGCGCAGCACGGTTTGGTCGTGCCTCTGATCGCGGTGCACCTGTTTGTGTTTTACTTTGGCATTCTTGCTGATGATACGCCGCCGGTGGGACTGGCGGCCTATGCTGCCGCTGCCATATCCAGTGCTGATCCTATCCGTACCGGTATTCAGGGGTTCACCTATGATATTCGCACGGCGATTCTGCCGTTCATGTTCATATTCAACACCCAGTTGCTGCTGATCGGGTTGACAGGCTGGGTAGACCTGGCTGTTACGGTGGTCAGCGCTATCCTGGCTATGTTGGTGTTTGCCGCAGCAACCCAGGGTTACTGGTTTACCCGCAGTCGCAAGTGGGAGAGCCTGGCTCTGGTGCTCATTGCCTTTACCCTGTTCCGCCCGGGTTTTTGGTGGGATATGGTCTATCCGCCAACCCTCGAGCAGCCTGGCACAGTGATTTATCAGAAGCTGGACGCGGTGGCGCCCGATGAAGCACTGACCTTGCGGGCCGCTGGCATGAGTTTTGACGGGCGGGATATGGACACCTACCTGAAGTTCTATGTGCCGGGTGCGGACACGCCAGAGGAGCGCCTGCAGGCCGTTGGGCTGGAGCTGCGGGAGGATGACGGCCGCATGCTGGTGGACTTTGTTCAGTGGGGCAGCCCTGCTGAGGGTGCCGGCATGTCCTTTGATTGGGAAATAGTCAGTGTGCTGGTGCCTCAGGCACGCCCGCCACAGGAGTTGGTCTACATTCCAGCGTTACTGTTGCTGATCTTTATTGCCCGCGGTCAGTGGCGGCGGCGTACCGATGCTGATCGGGGCTTGGTGGCGAGTTCTTGATGTATTGAGCCCCTGATCCGGCAGGGTAATCAGGGGTTTATTTGCAGGCTGGGCCTGTTGTGGCCCATTCCCCTCCGAAGCCTAGGCTGTTAGAATGCGGCGCTGATTGATCACGACTCGTAACGTGATCGCCCTAGAACAAGTGGTCTTTCGTAGGGATCACCGCTGAATCGGAGTCATTGCATGCCTGTTGTTACCCTGCCTGACGGGAGTCACCGGAGTTTTTCGGGTCCTGTTTCTGTTCATGATGTCGCTGCTGATATTGGCGCTGGCCTGGCGAAAGCCGCACTTGCAGGCCGCGTGAATGGCACCCTGGTGGATACCAGTTACACTATTGATCGTGACATTGATCTGGCCATCATTACCGAGCGTGATGAAGAGGGTGTGGATGTCATTCGCCATTCTACCGCTCACTTGTTGGCGATGGCGGTCAAGGAGTTGTTTCCCTCCGCGCAGGTCACCATTGGCCCGGTAATTGACAACGGTTTCTACTACGACTTCAAGTTTGAGCGTCCGTTTACCAACGACGATCTCGCGCGCATTGAAGCTCGCATGGAAGAGTTGGCCAAGCAGGATATTGCCGTTTCCCGTTCTGTGCTCTCCCGGGACGAGGCGGTGAAGCTGTTTGAGGTCATGGGCGAGGAGTACAAGGTCAGGATCATCCAGGATATCCCGGGTGATGAGGATTTATCGTTCTATCGGCAGGGGGATTTTGTTGACCTTTGTCGCGGTCCCCATGTGCCCAGCACCGGTAAGCTCAAAGCATTCAAGCTGACCAAGGTTGCCGGCGCTTACTGGCGCGGTGACACCAGCAATGAGCAGTTGCAGCGTATCTACGGCACCGCCTGGGGCAACAAGAAAGAACTCAAGGCCTACCTGCACCGTCTGGAAGAGGCGGAAAAGCGCGATCACCGCAAAATCGGCAAGAAACTCAACCTGTTCCATATGCAGGAAGAGGCGCCCGGCATGGTGTTCTGGCACCCCGATGGCTGGACGCTCTATCAGGAGATCGAGCAGTACATGCGGGGCGTGCTGCGTCGCCATGGTTACAAGGAGATCAAGACGCCTCAGGTGGTATCACGCGTGTTGTGGGAAAAGTCCGGGCACTGGGAGAAATTCCGCGAGGGCATGTTCACCACCGAGTCGGAGAAGCATGATTTCGCCATCAAGCCCATGAACTGCCCTTGCCACGTTCAGGTCTTCAACCAGGGTTTGAAGTCCTACAAAGACTTGCCCCTGCGACTGGCAGAGTTTGGTTCCTGCCACCGCAACGAAGCGTCGGGTGCGCTGCATGGTCTGATGCGGGTGAGAGGTTTCACCCAGGACGATGCGCATATCTTCGTTGAAGAAGACGGTATCCAGCAGGAAGTGTCTCGCTTTATTGATCTTCTGCATGAGGTTTATGCGGATTTTGGCTTTAAGGACATTCTCTACAAGCTGTCCACGCGGCCTGAACAGCGGGTAGGTTCGGAAGAGGTTTGGGATAAGGCGGAGGCTGCCCTAGAGGAAGCTCTGAACCGCGAAGGTGTCGATTGGGAGTTGCTGCCCGGCGAGGGTGCCTTCTACGGTCCAAAAATTGAGTTTTCCCTGAAAGACTGTATCGGTCGGGTGTGGCAGTGCGGTACCATTCAGGTGGACTTTTCCATGCCGGGCCGCCTGGGTGCCCAATATGTGGCGGAAAACTCCGAGCGGCGCACGCCGGTCATGCTGCACCGTGCGGTGCTGGGCTCTTTTGAGCGCTTTATCGGTATTCTTATTGAAGAATACGAAGGGTCTTTCCCGACCTGGCTGGCACCCACCCAGGCGGTACTGATGAATATTACTGACAAACAGCGTGATTATTGTCAGAAATTTACGGATAAACTGAATTCTTTGGGTTTCAGGGTTAATGCTGACTTGAGAAACGAGAAGATCGGTTTTAAAATCCGCGAGCATACTTTAAACAAAATCCCGTATTTGCTGGTTGTGGGTGATAAAGAAGTCGAAAACAACCAGGTTGCAGTACGGACCCGCAAGGGTGAAGATCTCGGTACATTCTCGCTCGACGCCTTTGAGGCCCTGTTGGCCAAGGATGTTGAGCGCAAAGGTCGAACCAGCACGGAGAATTAATTATTAAACAGCGAACGAATCGGGGTGGACGTTCCCCCAAGGCTCCAATCAATGAAAACATTGACGCCAGTGAAGTCAGACTAATTGATGCCGAAGGCGAGCAGGTCGGCATTGTTACCATTGAAGACGCGCTGAAGCGAGCTCAAGAGGCGGAACTGGACCTTGTCCAGGTCACGGACTCCGATCCGATTGTCTGTAAGATAATGGATTACGGCAAAAAGATCTTTGAAGAAAAGAAAACCAAGGCGGCTGCAAAGAAAAAGCAGAAACAGGTACAGTTAAAGGAACTGAAGTTCCGACCAGGGACGGAAGAAGGGGATTACCAGGTAAAACTGCGCAACCTGGTACGTTTCCTTGAAAACGGGGATCGGGCCAAGATCACCATTCGATTCCGCGGCCGTGAGATGGCACACCAGGAAATTGGTATGAAGCTCATGGAACGTCTGGAAGCCGATATGGCGGAACTGGCTACGGTAGAGATGCGGCCAAAAATGGAAGGCCGCCAGATGACTATGGTTATCGCCCCCCGTAAAAAGAAGTAAGCCTTTAGCGCTTGCGTGTCCCCCGTTTTTTGCGGGGGATTCGTCGTTCAGGCCTACATTTATTAACTATCGAATGCGGAGTATTGAAAAATGCCCAAAATGAAAACCAAGAGCGGAGCTGCGAAACGGTTCAAGCGAACTGCTACCGGCTTCAAGCATAAGCAGTCCTTCACCAGTCACATTCTGACCAAGAAGAGCCCCAAGCGGAAGCGTCAGCTGCGCGGTACTAAGCTGATCGCCAAGTCCGATGTTGCCTCCATTGTTCGCATGATTGGTAAGTAATTCCGGTTACTTTTTGAGAAGGATTGATTTATGCCTCGCGTAAAACGTGGTGTTGTAGCACGCCGTCGTCACAAGAAGATTCTGAAGCAGGCCAAGGGTTACTACGGTGCCCGTAGCCGTGTATTCCGTGTAGCCAAACAGGCGGTCATCAAGGCAGGTCAGTATGCCTACCGTGACCGTCGTCAGCGGAAGCGCCAGTTCCGTGCGCTCTGGATCGCTCGTATCAACGCTGGTGCTCGTTCCAATGGTTTGTCTTACAGCCGTCTGATTGCCGGTCTGAAGAAGGCGAACGTTGAAATCGACCGTAAGGTCCTGGCCGATCTGGCGATGAACGAACAGCAAGCGTTTGCTGCTGTCGTTGAAAAGGCAAAAGCCTCTCTTTAAGGCTTGGCTCTTCATCGATCTTGATCGAGTGGAAGGCTGCGGAGGGAAACCCCGACGCAGCGTTCGTAGATAGGGGAAGGGCGCGCTCTTCCCCTATTTTCGTTTTATTTAAGTAATTTTTGACTCGGAGCAGGCTCAATGGAAAACCTGGAGCAACTTGTTCAGGACGGTTTGGCAGCAGTCGCGCAGGCAAACAGTTTGCAGGTGTTGGATCAGATCAGAGTGGATTACCTGGGCAAGAAGGGTGTGTTGACCCAACAGCTCAAGTCCCTGGGTCAGTTGTCCCCCGAAGAGCGCCCTGCAGCGGGTCAGAAAATCAACGATGCGAAAGAGCAGGTTCAGGGTGTCATTAATGCACGCAAACATGCTCTGGAAACGGCAGCGCTGGACCAAAAGCTGGCCAGTGAATCCATCGATGTCACCTTGCCTGGTCGTGGCCAGGATCTGGGTGGCCTGCATCCGGTAACCAAAACCCTGCAGCGTATCGAGCAGTTTTTTGCCCGCGCGGGCTATACCGTTGAGCAGGGGCCGGAAATCGAAGACGACTACCATAACTTCGAAGCACTCAATATCCCCGGTCACCACCCGGCACGGGCGATGCACGATACGTTCTATTTCAATCCGGGTACCTTGCTTCGCACCCATACCTCGCCGGTGCAGATCCGCACCATGGAAGCGGGCAAGCCGCCGTTCCGGATGATTTGCCCTGGCCGGGTATACCGCTGCGACTCAGATCAGACGCATACCCCCATGTTTCATCAGGTTGAGGGTTTGCTGGTGGAGCGTAATGTCAGTTTTGCCGACCTCAAGAGCACCATTGAAGAGTTTTTACGGGTGTTTTTCGAGCGCGACCTGGCAGTTCGCTTTCGTCCGTCCTACTTCCCGTTTACCGAGCCTTCCGCTGAGGTGGATATCGAGTGGGGGCGTGAGGCAGATGGCACCATCAAGTGGCTGGAAGTCATGGGCTGTGGCATGGTCCACCCCAAGGTGTTCGAATACTGCGGCATTGATCCGGAAGAGTACCGTGGCTTTGCCTTCGGCCTCGGCGTAGAGCGGCTCGCCATGCTGCGCTATGGCGTCAAGGATTTGCGCATGTTCTTCGAGAACGACCTGCGCTTTCTGCGGCAGTTCCGTTAACACTGCAATACTACACTGATTGCGGCGCCGGGCCTGTGGGGTCTGGCGTGTTGTCACCAGGACAAGGCTGAGAACCATGAAATTTAGTGAACAATGGCTGCGTGAGTGGGTTAACCCGGAAATTGACACCCAGGCGCTGGTAGATCAGATCACCATGGCTGGTCTCGAAGTGGACGGCTGGGATCCTGTGGCCGGCGCATTCTCCGGCGTGGTGGTTGGTGAGGTGCTGGAAGTGGTGCCCCATCCCGACGCCGATAAACTGCGGGTTTGTCAGGTGGAGGGAGGCAGCGGCCCGGTGCAGGTGGTTTGCGGTGCCGCCAATGTACGCCCGGGCCTTAAAGTGCCGTTTGCCACTCTGGGTGCGGTGTTGCCGGGGGACTTCAAAATCAAGAAGGCCAAACTGCGGGGTCAGGAGTCCAATGGCATGTTGTGTGCCGCCGCCGAGTTAGGGCTGGCCGACGACAGTGACGGCCTGATGGAACTGCCAGAAGACGCCCCGGTTGGCATCAGCCTGCGCCACTATCTGAATCTTGATGATGCCATGGTGGATGTGGACCTGACCCCTAACCGCAGCGATTGCCTGTCCATCCGAGGCCTGGCCCGTGAGGTAGGAGTGCTCAACCGCCTGCGCGTGGATGCGCCTGAGATCAAGCCGGTGGCCGCCAGGCACTCTGAAACGGTAGATGTTCGTGTGCAGGCCCCCGAGGCTTGCCCGCGCTACCTGGGCCGGATTTTGCGGGATGTAAACCTGAATGTGGCCACACCTATCTGGATGCAGGAGCGTTTGCGCCGTGCCGGTGTGCGCAGCATCGATCCGGCGGTGGATGTTACCAACTACGTCATGCTGGAGCTGGGGCAGCCCATGCACGCCTTCGATCGTGATGAAATCCAGGGCGGTATCCTGGTGCGCATGGCTGAAGCAGGCGAGAAGCTGGTGCTGCTGGACGGCCAGGAAGTTGAACTGGTTGAAGGCACGCTGGTGATTGCTGATCACGACAAGCCTGTCGCTATTGCCGGTGTTATGGGTGGTGAACACTCAGGCGTGAGCGGCAAGACCCGCGATCTGGTGCTTGAAGCTGCCTATTTTGACCCGATTACCATCGCCGGTAAGGCCCGGGGTTACGGCCTGCACACGGAATCCTCACACCGTTTTGAACGTGGCGTTGACCCCAAGCTCGCTCGTGATGCGATGGAGCGTGCTACGGGGTTGTTGATGGATATCGTCGGTGGTGAGCCGGGTGAAATCATTGAAGTGGTCAGCAAGTCCCATTTGCCGAAAGAGCCCCTCATCGAACTGCGGGCGCAACGTCTGGCCGATGTACTGGGGGTTCACATTGATCGCACAGAAACTGAAGAGATACTGACGCGCCTCGGCCTGCACATCGATAAGCTGACCCGTGATGGTTGGCTGGTCCATGTGCCCAGCTATCGTCCGGATATCAGCCTGGAAGTTGACCTGATCGAAGAGGTGGGCCGGATTTATGGCTATAACCGTCTGCCGGTCACCCACGTCAAAGCACCGCTGATGTTGCGGGATGCACCAGAGGCGGAACGGCCAATTGAAGCTGTACGCAGTTTTCTGGTGGCGCAGGGCTATCAGGAGGCCGTGACCTACAGTTTCGTGGACCCCAAAGTGCAGGCGGAACTTGATCCTGAGCAGCAGGGCATTGCGTTGGCGAACCCTATTTCCAGTGATTTGTCGGTCATGCGCACCACCCTGTGGAGTGGCTTGCTGAAGACCGTCGGCTACAATCAGAAACGCCAGCAGCCACGTATCCGGCTGTTTGAGAGTGGGCTGCGCTTCCTGCAGAAAGGGAAAGACATTCGCCAGGAGCCGATGTTGGCCGGTGTTGTGGCAGGGCAGGCCTGGCAGGAAAACTGGGCCAATGGCCGTCGTTCCGTTGATTTCTTTGATATCAAAGGCGAGCTGGAAGCCCTGTTTGAGCTGCTGGGTGTAGAGGTTGTGTTCGCCAAAGGTCAGCATCCTGCGCTGCACCCTGGTCAGACCGCGGAACTCTCCGTCAATGGCCAGTCGGTCGGCTGGGTGGGTGCGCTGCATCCCCAGGTGCAAAAAAACCTTGACCTCAATGGCGCGATCTATGTGTTTGAGCTATGCTTGAATCCGGTTCTCACTGGTTATGTGCCTAATTTCAAAGAATTTTCAAAATACCCGGAAGTTCGCAGGGATTTGGCTATTATTATCAGTGAGGCGCGCACCTTTGCTGAGGTGCGACAAGTGATCAGGCAGCATGCGGGTGAGCACCTGACAGCGCTACGGGTCTTTGATGTCTATGTGGGCGACAATGTGGGTGCAGGCAACAAGAGTCTGGCCATTAGCCTGCACTGGCAGCATCCCGAGCGTACGCTTACTGAGGATGAGGTGCATGCGCTCTTTAATGGCGTGATAGCAGCGCTACAGGAAGAGTTGGCAGCAACGTTGAGGAGTTGATTGAATGACGGCTTTGACGAAAGCGGAAATGGCAGAACGGTTGTACGAGGAGCTTGGGCTCAACAAGCGTGAGGCCAAGGAAATGGTAGAAGCCTTTTTCGGCGAAATCAGAGACGCACTCAGCCACAACGAGCAGGTCAAGTTGTCCGGATTTGGCAACTTTGACCTGCGCGATAAGAAGGAACGTCCGGGACGGAACCCTAAAACCGGGGAGGAAATCCCCATCAGCGCACGGCGTGTAGTGACTTTCCGTCCCGGCCAGAAATTGAAACAGAAAGTCGAAGCCTATGCTGGAACCCAGTCATAACAACGAATTACCTGCAATCCCTGGAAAGCGCTATTTTACGATTGGTGAGGTTGCCGAGCTCTGCGCGGTAAAGGCCCACGTATTGCGCTACTGGGAGCAGGAATTCCCTCAGTTGGCACCGGTAAAGCGTCGGGGTAACCGCCGTTATTATCAGCGTTCCGACGTGCTCACCATTCGTCAGATTCGTAGCCTGTTGTATGATCAGGGCTACACCATCGGCGGCGCCAAGCAGAAACTGGCGGGTCAGGAGCAGAAAGAGGATGCCTCTCAGTACAAGCAGCTGATCCGTCAGATGATCACTGAGCTTGAAGAGGTACTTGACGTTCTCAGTCATCCCCTCAACCCCAAATAACCTGCAAACAACTGTTTATTTTTACTGGGAGCTTGTGTAAAATTCGCTCCCGCTAAGCAAGTGAACTTATTGAAGTTCATGAGCACAGCATCGGGGCGTAGCGCAGCCTGGTAGCGCACCTGTATGGGGTGCAGGTGGTCGCAGGTTCAAATCCTGCCGTCCCGACCAATTCCCGACACAAAGCCCGGACCGAAAGGTCCGGGCTTTGTCGTTTCTGCATTGTGGCTTTCGTTAAGGCTGATCCTCTGTCTGGCCAGTGCCCATGCGAATCAACCGTGGATCGATCTTCAGTTTTTTTAGCCTGGATGCCAGCGTGGTGGGCGGCAGGCCCAGCAGTTCTGCCGCGCCCTCTGGGCCGAAAACCCGCCCTTGTGCCTGTTGCAGGGCGCGCAGCAGGTTCTGTCTTTCCAGGGCTTTGAGGTCGTCGTCAGTCAGTAATCGGTCAGCCTCGGATATCTGAGGCGGTGATGGGGTTATCTGTGGGTGCGGGCTCGCTTGGGGGGCGTCCTGGCTCAAATCAAGTTTGAGGTGTTTGCCTGCGGTAATCACCTGGCGTTCGATGACGTTTTCCAGTTCCCTGACATTGCCCGGCCAGTGGTACGTTATCAGTGCCTCCACGTCACTGATGCGCAATTGTAATGGCGGACGTTTGAAGCGTTTGCAGGCGCGATCGAGGAATTCCTGCGCCAGCAGCGGAATGTCCTCCACCCGGCGGCGCAAGGGCACGGACTCGATGGGGAATACATTAAGGCGAAAGTACAGGTCTTCCCGGAACCGCTTTTGGCGTGCCTCTTCCCGGAGGTCGCGGTTGGTGGCGGCAATTACACGCACATTGACATGGCGGGTCTTGTTTTCCCCCACCCGTTCAAACTGCTGTTCCTGAAGCACGCGCAACAGTTTGCCCTGCAGTTCCAGCGGAATTTCACCCACTTCATCCAGAAACAGGGTGCCACCATCTGCCAGCTCAAAGCGACCAATGCGGTCACTGGTGGCGCCGGTAAATGCGCCCTTGATGTGACCAAAGAATTCACTTTCAAACAGGTCTTTCGGGATGGCGGCACAATTCACCCGGATCAACGGCCGGTCTCGCCGGTCGCTGGCCTGATGAATAGCCCGTGCAATCAGCTCCTTGCCGGTGCCTGATTCGCCGGTAATCAGCACGTTGGCATCGGTGGGCGCTACCAGGCCGATCTTGCGGACGATGCTCTTGATGGCGTCGCTCTTGCCGACGATCTCGTGGAAGTGGTGTTCGGCACTCAGTTCCTCCTGCAGATAGGCGTTTTCCAGTTCCAGCCGGTGCCGCAGGCTGTCCACTTCTGCCAGCGCTTCCCGCAGCTCCTTTTCGGCCTCCAGGCGTTGGGATATATCTTTGAACACCACTACGGCGCCTACCGGGTGCCCGTTATCCATAATGGGTGTGCTGGTATATTCCACCGGGAAGCCGCTGCCATCCCGCCGCCAGAACCAGTCCTCACCTACGCGTTTGACCACGCCATCCCGAAATGCGCCGTAGATAGGGCAATCTTTGAGGGGGAAGATGGAACCGTCAGCATGGGAGTGGTGGACCACCCGGTGGATGACCCGGCCCATCAGCTCATCGGCTCGCCAACCCAGCATGCGTTCGGCAGCGGGATTGGCAAAAGTGGTGCGGCCTTCGGCATCAACACCATAGATACCTTCACCTACGGCATGCAGGATCAGCTGGTTCTCGTGCTCCATATCCCGGAACAGCTGCTGCACCCGTTTCCATTCCAGCAGACCGCCGCGGTGGTAGTGGTTGACTTCATGCTTTTCCCGCAGGGACTTCAGCTGTCGCCGGTCCCGCATCAGCAGCAGCACGTGCGGGGTGTCGGGGCCGGGCAGGGCGGCGGCGGACAGCTCCAGCTCGATTTTGCGATCTGAATTGCTGGTCAGGGCCAGCTCGGTGCTCCAGGCCCGGCCTTTGGCGAGGGTCTCCTGGGTTATGCCGATGAGTTTGCCTCGCTGGCCCCGAAACAGCAGGGTCAGGCGCTGCCCCAACAGGCGCTCGCAAGGTTGTCCGATCAGTTGGCCTGCGCGGGGGTTAATGGCCAGGATGCGATCGCCATACACATCGGCAACCAGCGCGGGCTCAGGGAGTTGATCGAACCAGTGGTCGAGGTTGGGTGTAGTGGTCATAGTGATCACTCGGTCATGCAGGTTCCAGAGTTCAATCAACTCCTGTGCCAACTACGATATCTCGTATCTCTAATCACGAAATATCGTGATCTACGAAAAATCGTAGTTAGGGGCATGTCAGCTCTATTTTTCTATCTATATGAAATTCAATTAAAAAGTATCGACCTCCCGGTGCTGGCACGGTAGCTGCAATTACCCTCTCAGAACAATCAGGTAACCAATGCGGTGCGCCTGCACTCTGGTGGTGCGGCGCGTGCAGCTTTGAGAGGAGAGCGAGCATGTCATTCAAGAGTCTTGGAAATCCCTTTGATGGTGATATTTCGTTAGTGCATGCGAAGGATTGCAATTGTCACACCTGCAGCCCGCAGCGGGTGTCGGTGGCCGGTACCCCTAATCCCCTACAGACCCGTGAGACCGACCAGCAAGTGCCCCATGAGAGCGAAGCCCTGCTGGACAGGGCTATTGAAAGCGCCGTGGTGCGGAGTGTATTTGGCCACAATGAGCACAGCCGGCGCAGCTTTATGAAACTGTTGGGGGGTGGCGCCGCCGCGGCGCTACTGGCTTCGGTATTCCCGCTGGAGCAGGCGAAGGCGGCCGTCAAGGAGTCCATGGGCAAGCTCGAAAAGACCAAACTCAGTATCGGCTTCGTGCCGATTACCTGTGCCACGCCCATCATCATGGCTCATCCACTGGGCTTCTATCAGCGCTACGGCCTGGATGTGGAGGTGATCAAAACGGCCGGGTGGGCGGTGGCACGGGATAAATCTCTGTCGCGGGAATACGATGCGTCTCATATGCTGACACCTATGCCCCTTGCCATGACCATGGGTGCGGGCTCCACTGCAGAGCATTTCGTCATGCCAGCGGTTGAGAATATCAACGGTCAGGCCATTGTCCTGCACATGGATCATCAGGATAAGAGGGATCCCAAACAGTGGAAAGGTTTCCGTTTTGGTGTGCCTTTTGAGTATTCCATGCATAACTTCCTGCTCCGCTACTTGTTGGCGGAACATGGGCTGGACCCGGATCGTGACGTGCAGATTCGCGTCGTGCCACCACCCGATATGGTGGCTAACCTGCGGGCGGGCAATCTCGATGGTTTCCTGTCCCCCGATCCCTTCAATCAACGGGCTGTCTGGGAACGGGTGGGCTTTATCCATATGCTCACCAAGGATATCTGGGATGGTCACCCCTGTTGTGCCTTTGCCTGCAGCCAGCGGTTTGCTCAGGAAAATCCCAACACTTACGGTGCCTTGCTGCGGGCCATTATTGATGCCACGCAGTATTCACAGAAGGCGGAAAACCGTGTGGAAATCGCCGAAGCGATTGCCCCCAGAGCCTATCTGAACCAGCCGGTACCGGTGATCCAGCAAGTGCTGACCGGGCGCTATGCGGATGGTCTTGGCAATGTCCAGAATGATCCTGCGCGGATCGATTTTGATCCTTTCCCCTGGCACTCCATGGGCGTCTGGATACTGACCCAGATGAAACGTTGGGGCTATGTCAGTGGCGATATTGATTATCAGGATATTGCTGAAAAGGTCTACCTGGCCTCAGATACCCGCAAGATTATGGAAGAGCTGGGCTACCCAGCCCCTGAAAGCACCTACAAGACCCATACCATCATGGGCAAAACCTTCGATTACCGGGACCCTGAGGGGTATATCAACAGCTTTGCGATCCGCAGGGGGTAATCATGAACTCACTTGCCATGCGGGGCAGCTTGCTGTCCCTGGTCTTTCTGGTGGTGATGCTGGGCTTGTGGGAGCTGGCAACAGCCACCTCAGGCGGCGGCGGTACCGCAGAGTTGTCGGAGTATGAATTGCTGATGGGTGGGGCTGGTGATGAAGGTGTGGCCCGGGTGCCGCCGCCTTCTGCGGTGATCAGTCATGCCATCGCGGAGTTGGCCAACCCGTTCTATGACAACGGTCCCAATGACAAGGGCATTGGCATTCAGTTGGCGTACTCGATTTATCGGGTGATTACCGGCTACAGCATGGCGCTGGCGGTGGCACTGCCCCTGGGCTTCGTGATTGGCATGTCGCCGTTGATGTACAAAGCGCTTAACCCTTACATCCAGGTGTTGCGGCCCATCTCACCGCTGGCCTGGATGCCGCTGGCCCTGTTTATTATTCAGGACTCAGAGCGCTCTGCCATCTTCGTGATTTTCATCTGTTCCATCTGGCCGATGCTTCTGAACACCGCGTTTGGCGTGGCCAATGTCCGCCAGGATTGGATCAACGTGGCCCGCACCCATGAGCTGGGGCCCCTGCGTACTGCCGTCACGGTGATACTGCCGGCCGCCGCCCCCACCATCCTGACGGGTATGCGTATCTCCATTGGCATTGCCTGGCTGGTCATCGTGGCAGCAGAGATGCTGGTGGGTGGCACCGGCATTGGTTACTACGTGTGGAACGAATGGAACAACCTGGACCTTGCCAGTGTGATCTTCTCCATTCTGATGATCGGGGTGGTTGGCATGTTGCTGGATATGGCCCTGGGCCGGGCGCAGCGCCTGGTGGAATTCAAAGAGTAAATGTGCGTCGCGCTGTGAGCATGGCGCGACCAAGGAGCCTGACATGAGTAAACCATTTCTCGAAGTGGATAACCTGGCCAAAGTGTTTGCCGACGGTCAGGGGGGCGAGTTGACGGTGTTTGATGAAGTCAGCTTTGCTCTCAACAAGGGTGAGTTTGTTTGCATCATCGGCCACTCAGGCTGCGGCAAGTCCACCATCCTGAATGTGCTGGCTGGGTTGGATGAGGCCTCCAAGGGCAATGTCATCATGAATGGCAAAGAAGTTTCCGGTCCGAGCCTGGAGCGGGGTGTGGTGTTCCAGAATTACAGCTTGCTGCCCTGGATGACAGCCCTTAAGAACATCATGTTCGGGGTTCGCGCCCGCTGGCCAGGCTGGTCTCGCGAGCAAGTGCGGACCCACAGTGAGCGCTACCTCACCATGGTGGGTCTGGACAAGGCCATGCATCGCAAGCCCAGCCAGCTCTCGGGGGGTATGCGCCAGCGGGTCAGCATTGCCCGTGCTTTTGCCACCCAGCCTGAACTCCTGCTGCTGGATGAACCCTTCGGTGCTCTGGATGCCTTGACCCGCGGGGTTATTCAGGACGAGCTGGTGAAGATCTGGAGTGAGACCCAGCAAACCGTCTTTATGATCACCCACGATGTGGATGAAGCGATACTGCTGTCAGATCGAATCTTTCTGATGTCCAACGGCCCCCACGCCCGCATTGCCGAGAGTGTCAAAGTCAATATCAATCGGCCCCGTAGCCGGGCCACCATCTTCCAGGATCCCGCCTATCACCGGGTGCGTGATTATCTGGTGGACTTTCTGGTGAATCGCAGTGGCACAGCGACCCCGGATACCCAGGGTAAACCCCGGGTTGTGGACCCTACGCTTCTTCCCCCCGTCTCCCCGCAGCGCCCTGCTGAGGCATCAGCCTGTGAGGAGAGCAACACTGAATCGGCCGCCCGCGCGGTCAATGCCTGACTGAGTCAACACGAGGTAATTATCATGATGAACAAAGAACTGATGACCGCTCGAATCCTTGAAGCCAAGGTAGGTAAAGGTATGTCCTGGGAGGCGCTGGCTGACGCCATTGGCATGTCGCCGGTGTATACCACGTCAGCCTGTCTGGGTATGAACAGCATGAGTGAGGACAAAGCGTTTGCCCTGTGCGAGACGCTGGGCCTGGAAAAAGGTGTTGCGGAAGCCCTGCAGCAGTGCCCCTACAAGAGCTGGGGTAAGGAGGTGCCTCAGGATCCTTTGGTATATCGCCTGTACGAGATGATTGGCGTCTACGGTGGCACCATCAAGGAACTGATCCATGAGAAGTTTGGCGACGGCATCATGAGTGCCATCGATTTTACCATGGATATTGACAAGGAAGAGAACCCGAAAGGCGACCGGGTAGTGATCACGCTGAATGGCAAGTTTCTCCCTTACAAAGCCTGGTAGCAAAGCATGGCTCCGGGGGGCTGGCTTACCCGGAGCCATGTTTGATCAGGGTAGGGGGATAAACTCCTCCTCATCCCCCGGCACCTTGGCAAAGCGACCGTCCCGCCAGTCGTTTTTGGCCTGCTCAATGCGTTCTTTACGACTGGAGACAAAGTTCCATTCGATAAAGCGCGGGCCCACCGACGCGCCACCGATAAGGGCAATGCGGGAGTCTTCCGTTGCCGTTACAGTTATACCCGGGTGCGGAGCAAACACGGTCATGGAGTGAAGAGGCAAGGCCGTATCCTGCGCCATCAGGGCGCCCTTGGCCACATACAGGCCACGCTCCTCGGTTTCAGGCAGCGTAAGGCTCTGGCCTTTGTTCAGGTGCGCTTCCAGATACAGCGTTTCCGAGAAAACCCGAACCGGAGAAGTTGCCCCATAGGCGCTACCCATCATGATACGCACGGGCACGCCATCAACATCCACGCTGGGCACCTCGGCGGCGGGGTAGTGATGGAAGGCCGGCTCGGTCTCTTCATGTTCCGCTGGCAGCGCAAGCCAAAGTTGTAAGCCATGCAGGGTGTGATCCTTCGCGGTGACTTCCGGACGCTCCCGTTCAGAGTGCACCATGCCCCGTCCGGTCACCATCAGGTTTATATCGCCGGGCCGAATGGCCTGCAGGCTGCCCAGTGAATCCCGGTGCAAGATCTCGCCGGTAAACAGGTAGGTCACGGTTGCTATGCCAATATGGGGGTGGGGGCGGACGTTAATGCCCTGACCTGCGGGAAATTCGGCGGGGCCCATTTCATCGAAGAAGATCCAGGGGCCAACCATCTTGCGTTTTGCGGTTGGCAGCAGGCGGCGCACAGAAAAGCCGCCCAGATCGGTTTTACGGGGCGCCAGAATCAGCTCAATGGCTTCGCAGTGGGATGTCAGGGCGTCGCAATTCTGTTCGGCGGCAGTGAGTGTATTACTCAAGGTTGTTCTCCTTTATTGCTAGCTTACTGAGCCGGGCGCAGGGCTTTGAGGGCTTGAGAGCACTTGGCAGGATCTCCGCAATATGGGTCGGATACACCTATGGACTATAGCCCATTGCCTGCATGATGGTTGGTCGGGCTAACGATACACCCAGAAGGTCACCCCTTGGGCCTGTAAAAATGCCTCTGCATCCGGCCCCTGCAGCATTGCGAGGGTGGAGAGTATGCCGGCTTCCGTACAGGTGCCTGCGGCTACGGTGATTGAGCGGGGTGCGCCTTCTACCGGGTAGCCGCTGCGAGGGTCAAGAATGTGACCGTAGCGTTTGCCCTGATGTTCATAGTACCGGCGGGTATCCCCGCTGGTGGCCAGACCGCCATAGTCCAGAGACAGTACCTGAATGGCCTGCTTCAGATTGACCGGGTGTTCGATGCCCAGCACCCAGGGCTGCTGCCCCTGCCGTGGTTGGTTGCAGCGGATATCGCCGCCCAGATTGATCAGAAAGGGGGTATCTAGCCGGGTCGCGAGCATATCATGCAGGCGGTCAGCCGCGTACTCCTTGCAGATGCCGCCCAGGTCCAGCTCCATCCCGGTTTGCAGCGTGAGCCAGGGTGCCTGCCAGGAGACCTTCTGCCAGCCGATTTTGCTGCGCAGGGCGTTGAGATCATCTGCGGCAGGGATAATCGAGTGGCCATCACTGCCAAAGCGCCAGTAGGCCCGCAGCACACCGGATGTGATGTCAAACAGCCCGTCGCTAAGCTGAAAACAGAGGTCCGCAAAGTCCATCAGCCGCGCGGTTTCCTGGTCCAGCTGGCAAGGCGTTCCGGCCCCTTGATTCAACTGGCTGAGGAGGCTGTCGGGCCGGTACCGGCTGTACTTGGCTTCGATTCGCTCAATTTCATCCACCGCGTCCTGCAACAGGTACGCAAGATGCTCTTGTTTTAAGGGCCGGGGTTGGTCCAGCAGTATCTCCATGGGGCTGCCCATGGCATAAAAGCGGGCACGGAGGAGGGATCTGTCGGGCGTCCATTCAAGGTCATAGGTCATGCTGGCAGAGGGCTCCCACGTTTGCAGTACAGCTTGCTGGTCATTCTCGCTGCGCACGGGTTTGGTGCCAAGGGTGATGGGTTGATAACCCTGCCCTGTAATGCGCAGGAACCGGCTCACAGTTTTGCCCACTGGTCATACCGGGCCAGGTGATTAGCGCTTAGTATCCCCCTATTGATCCGGAATTTGTCAAGGCGGTGGCTATGAGCCCGAGTAATGATTGGACAGCCAGGGTGTGGCAAGGCGTCACAGGGCGCAATGGACAAGGCACTGGCTATCGGCCCGCAACCGGCGCAGGTAAGCTCTGCGGCCTGTTGCTGCCCTGGTTGCTGCTCGTGGGTTGTGACCCGGGCACGCCCTACCGGGATAATGAGCCTGTGTTCACGGCAGCGGGCGCGGCGGCACCCCTCAGCGATAGCGAGTTTCGTCAGTTGACGCCGGAGCAGCAGTATCAGGTCGCCAATAAACTGAGCGCGAGCTTTTACCGTGGCGTGCCTGTGGACGAGTTTTTTGACCTGTCGGCGGGAATGAACCGCCTTCAGCCTCGGGATAGTCGCTACCTGTCAAACACGGCTCAGGCGTTGAGAACCCCGTTGCAGCCAGCCCGCCGTCAGGCGCTGCGGGACCGTATTGGTCTGAATCCCGATGACACGCCGGTCTATGGCGCAGACGACCTGTTCGAGTTTGCCGGCATTGGCAACGAGAACACCACCCATCTGCACAAGCAGCTGCCCCTGGCCCAGATTACGGCATTTCCTCTGAGTCGTGATCTTTTCGTGGAGTGGACGGCTTACTTCCTGACCAATACCATCATGTTCTCGCCCGCGCTGGAAATGGAGAGCACCGACGCCAAAGATGCCGGGTTCATATACAACTACCTGCGCAACAGCATTCGCGATCAGGTGCCCGTGCGGGATATTGTGCGCCAGTATCTGGGCACTCAGTCCCGCTGGCGCGTGAGTCGTTCTGCCGAGAATCATGCGCTGGAAGCCTACGAGTTGTTTCTTGGGCTGTTTGATACGGAAGAAGACTCCCGTCGCGGTGGCACTGCCTGCCAGGATTGGCGGCTGACCCCGGAGTCCGCTGCGTACCAGCTGGTACGCAGCGGTGAACCAAACCGCACCTACCAGCGGGTGTTGGACCGCTATTACATTCTTGACTGCAGTGACCTGTACAACGTGATTGTCAGCCACCCGCTGTTTATGCCCCGGGTGACGGAAGTCATTGTGAATTACTTCCTGCCCGAGCTGGACGTTCAGCGGCGGCTGGCGTTTGTGCAAGCGGTAGTGGCGGCCAATCCGACCACCTTTGAAGATATTTTCAGCGCCGTGATCTTTTCTCGGGAGTACCTGCTCAACAGTGAGCGCCCCAAGTGGTTTGAGGAGAACATGTTTGGCAGTCTCCACCGTCTGCGCTGGAGTCTGGAGCGCAATCAGGGCGATATTGGCCGTCGTATCCTGCGGCGTCTGCAGGAGCCCAGCGGCGCCGCCCTGAGCCAGTATGCCATGGGGTCAGCGGCCATGGAGTACAAGATTGGCCGGACACCCCAGGTGCCTATGGATACGCTCAGCTTTTCTTCCCAGGCCAAAGCCATGCGGGAGCAAGTCTATATCGTGAACCGGAACGGCTGGTTGGGGGGCGAGTTCAGTGGCGGGGCCAAGGGGTTCCGTGGGCTGCTCTTTGAGGCGGTACCCAGAGAGGACAACCCCGAGCTGATGCGTACCGTGCTGAGGCCGGAACTGCAGACCATGACGGCTGCGGAATTTATCGATTACCTGTTTCTGTCCAGCCTGATGCGCCGGGCAACTCCTGATGAGCGGGCCGCCCTGGTGGATATGATGCGTACCGATGATGGATCTGCAGGGCTGGATTACATTCGTCTGATCGACGGTGAGTTACGGGTGCGCCCCAACAGCATCAATTTTTACCGCGATATTACCCAGGTGGTGTTTGAGTATGTTACCCGCCTGCCAGAGTTCTACTATGTGCGGAGGGTCGGCTCATGAAGCGGCGCGCATTTATCCGTAATCTGGCGCTGCTGCCAGCGGTACCGACGGCCCTGAGTCTCACGGCGTTAGCGGGCAAGGCCCACGCGGCGGGTCTGAACTACGCAGCGGTGAATTTTACTGCGCCCGCTGTGATGCCGCAGGTTATTAACATCTTCATGTATGGCGGGGCCTCGGAGCTGGCCGGCAACCTCACCAATATTGAGGATATCGATTTTCACTCCGAGAACTCTTACCGCACAGCCTTCGGTAACGGCATAGATCGCGCCTGGGATCCGGCGACGGACCCGTTTAACGGTGGTAATGGCCAGCTTACCCGTCACGGTTGCTGGGCAGGTGCGGGCGGTACCTTTATGGAGGATATGCTGGCCTCGGGCGACCTTGCCATTTACCGCACCATTAATAAGCGCAAGAACACCACCCGGTCGCACCGGGAGGCCATTTTCATCAACCAGAAAGGCGGCCTGGATATCGAGAACTCGCCAGGGCTGGGCACCCGGCTGGCGTTGATGCTCTACACCCACCGGGCCGCGCTGGCCAACTGTCCGCTAGCCAACGGGCAGGCAGTGGGTGACCTGTTAAGTTTGCCCATGCCTTTTGTGACCTTTGAGGGGCAAACCACGGCTTTTGCCCGCGACCCCGGATTAGCGACACCGTTTGAGCTGCGTGATCTGTCCCTCAACAGCAACTTTGACAACCCATACACCCGTAACAGCGGCCTGTCCGGTAACAGCGCCATCAATGACCGTATTGATCTGTTGGTTATGGAGCGTCAGCTGGCCAGCAATGCCTATCAGCGCCGGTTCCGGCTGGCGGTGGACGGTTTTGAGGCGCGGGAGGCCATGGAAACCCTGGTGGGCAATCTGTCACAGGTGCGTGATGCGCCGCTTCCCTTTGTGCCCGCCAATGACCCGGATCGCGGACCGGATGGCCGGCTACGCTACCCGAATACCAACTTTGCCCGGCAGATCCAGGCCGCTGTGACCCTGGCGGTGGAAAACCCCAGCTCCCTGTATATGTCGGTGGGCACGCCGGGCCTTGGCGGTTGGGATGACCACAACAATGCCGTGGATCGTTACCGCCAGCGGATGGCCCAGCTCATGCAGGCCTTGCGGGCGGCCATGAAGCATATCCGTCTGTCTGATCGCAATGCTGCTGCCGGCCAGACCCCCGGCGGCATGCAGCGCCGCACCGACAACATCATTATCAATGTCTGGGGGGATTTTGGTCGCCTGGTTAACCTCAACAATTCCCGTGGCTGGGATCACGCCAATAACCAGAACCTCTACACGCTGGGTGGCGCGGGTGTTCGCCCTGGTGGCGCCAGTGCGCTGGGTAAGGTGGTAGGAACCACTGAGCGGGTAGGGCGCAGCAAGACCAACAACCAGTACACCACGCCAACCGACAGTAGCTATCAGGCGGAGCCCATGGCCATCGCGGCCTCCATGTACCGCTATTTTGGTGCTCAGAACCCTCAGGTCATGACTGCAGACCCGCTATTCAACCCGCAGGGTGACGGTCCGCTGGATGAGACGGTTGCCGGCATTGCGCCGATGTTCTGAGCTGGGGTCATGCCCCCGGGCGGCCTTGGCTTTTACCGGCTGTCCGGGGCTTGATCAGAGGGTTGCCGGGTTTTTCAGTTGTTCTGTCCGAACTCGTAATTCAGGCTGAGAATCAGCGCGCGGTTGCGATCGTAAGTAGCATCCTGGAACACTTGATAGAAGTAAGATGCCCGCCCCTGCAGGAGCCCCCAGCGCGCCACCGGAATGCCGACATTAACGCCCAATGTATAACTCTGCATCTGGGCCAGTCGGTTGTCAGCGCTGGCGTAGGTGGGCAAGGGCTCTCCCATGGGCAGGCTGCGCAGGTAAAAGTCCGCCGCGGTTTGCATGTGCACGCGCCCGAAGGGCTCAGTGAAGCGGCGCTGACCCGCGGTGTTGAAACGATAACTCGCCTCGGTGGTCAGGGCATTTATCCCCCAGTCGTCGTGATACAGTCGCAGGCTGCCCCCGAGGATGTTGCCGTCCAGCTGTTGCTGGCGCAGGCTGCTGAACAGGGCCAGTCGCTGGCGCTGCTCCGGGCGTTTTTCGTAATAGCGGGCAAACTCGATACCGTCGCTGTCCGTGGCGCTGAACACCTTGTAGGGGTCAGTGTGGTAGCCAAAGGAGTGGGTGTAGGTGAGGTTGAGCTGGGCGACCGTGCGGCGATCAATAACCTGGGTGATGCCCAGCAGGGCATCATAGGTGTTGCGTCGCCCCTGGCGGTTGAAACTGGCGTCACCCACGGATGACAGAGGTTCGGGGGTGGTGCCGTCACGTTGACTGTTTTCGTCCGCTTCTACCCCAAGGCCGGCGGTCAGGGTGGTCAGTCGGTCATTGACGTCGAGGCTGCCCTTGACGCTGGCGCCGATAGCGGTGAAGTCCTTCTCCACAGACACGTAGGTGCCGTAGGTCATACGGAATTCACGGCTGTGGCTTTGTTCCCAGCTACCATCCACCGCCAGGCGCGTATCCTCAAAGTCGGCCATGGATGTACCTTGCCCGGCGACGTCAAAACCACCGCCGGAGGTGCCTGTGTTGCTGACAACGGTGGAGTCTTTGACCGCACCGGTTGGTGTGGAGCCGGACATGGTATCCAGCACCACCCCCAACTGAACCGATGCATCGTCACTGATTTGGCCTCGCACACGAGCGGTGTAGCTTTGTACGCTGACCCGGCCCTTCTCCTGATAGTTCAGAAAGCCCGCGTTAACCTGCCAGTCATTGGCATAGGGTTGGGCCAGGGCGGGTTGCCCCAGCAGGCTGGATGTAGCCAGGGCCAGGGCCGTGCTGATACGTTTGTGATTAGTTACAGCCACAGCCGCCGCCTCCGACGCCCGAGCCGCCGGTGGCTGCTTCCTTGCTGAAATAGATATGATTGTCGAAATAACTGTG
This sequence comes from Marinobacter sp., assembly GCA_022565395.1. Lineage (GTDB taxonomy): Bacteria > Pseudomonadota > Gammaproteobacteria > Pseudomonadales > Oleiphilaceae > JAIUMV01. Next base: position 86,635 of record JAIUMV010000009.1, on the reverse strand, counting down.
TACGGGGTGCCCGTCAATTTCCATGCCGGGCTGTGCCAGCGCCCCACGCTCCCAGGCCGGTACACTGCTGCAGGCCGCCAGGGCAAGCAGGGTGGCCAAGGCAACCATAGTGCGCACACCGCTGCCCGCTGTGGCAGCAAAACCTTTGCCTGACATGGCTACTCTCCTGCCAGAATCTGAAGTATCAGCTGCTCGGTAGCTTCCCGGTCCCGCTGGCGGAAGCCCACTTTCTCCTGGATCAGTTGCCCATCCCTTCCAATGAAATAGGCCGTGGGCATGCCGGGAACACCATACTGGGGCGGAAGGACTTTATGCTCGTCATAGACGACCTGAAACGCCGCCGGGAAGCGCTCAAGAAAACGCTCTGCGTCCCGCCAGTCGTCATCCAAATTGACGGCGAGGATGACCAGCCCCTGATCCTGGTAACGGGCATGCAATTCGTTCATAAACGGAAATGACTGCCGGCACGGGCCACACCAGGATGCCCAGAAGTCCAGATAGACAACCTTGCCCCGGTAGTCCTCAAGGCTGACCTGTTGGCCAGTGGTGGGATCGGTGAGCGAGAAGTCAGGGGCAAGCTGAGTGGCATGGCTGGCTGTGCTGGTCAGCAAAAGCGCCAGTACAACGCCCAGCACCCGTTTGGGCGACGTGGTTAACATCGGGAAACGCATACGGCAGACCTCAAATGACAATCTGCCGTCAGTTTAACCGCAGCCTGCCAACAAAAACCTGACGTCGTCCACAATAGCCGTCTGACCTTTACCGGCATAGGCTAATGCACCTTAACAACAGTTCGTCTTGTTATTGCTCTTATCCAGATTTGCGGCGCAACCTGGACTTCCGTTCGTCCTTGATTCAAGACTCTCTAACCGACAAAAAAGCTTGCCTGGGATCGTTTTGGCGTATCATAGCGGCCATGACTCCTGATCAATATGACCTTTGGTTTCTTCCCCTTGGCGGCTGCGGTGAGATTGGTATGAATCTCAACCTTTACGGCCATGATGAGCAGTGGCTGATGGTGGATTGTGGGGTGACTTTCCCACGCCCCGGCCGCATTGCTGCCGATGGCACCGTACACCATCATGGTGAACCTCCCGTACAGATGGCTGATCCGGCGTTTATTGCTGACCGGCGTGCCCAGCTGGCCGGGCTGGTGATTACCCATGCCCACGAAGACCACGTAGGCGCGGTACCCTATCTCTGGCCCTTGCTGCAATGTCCCATTTACACCAGCCGGTTTACCGCCGAGATACTGCGGCGCAAACTGGCGGAATTTGACCTGTTGGATCGGGTGCCGATCCATATCGTCGAGGTCGGCGAGCAGCGGCGCATCGGCCCTTTTACGGTGGAGTGGCTGGCGCTGACCCATTCAATTCCTGATCCCAATGCCCTGATGATTCGCACGCCGGTGGGCAGTCTGTTCCATAGCGGCGACTGGAAACTGGACGATCAGCCTCTGGTGGGGCATGGCTACTCGCCGAAGACATTCCAGGCATTGGGTGATGAGGGCGTCGCTGCCATGATCTGCGACTCCACCAATGCTACGGTAGCCGGACATTCAACCTCTGAGTCAGCCCTGCGAGCAGGCTTGCTGCGGGCCATAGAAGGGGCGCCGGGCCGGGTGATTGTGACCTGCTTCGGCAGCAATATTGCCCGTCTGCATACCCTGGCTGGGATTGCGCGACAGACGGGTCGCTACATGGGTTTGCTGGGGCGGTCGCTGGTCAATATGGCGGGTGCTGCCCGGGCCAGCGGGTTGTGGGATAACGCCGATAGCCTGATTAACCCTGCGCATCTGGGTTACCTGCCCGCCAGAGAGGTGCTGGCAGTGGCCACCGGTAGCCAGGGCGAACCACGTACGGCGTTGATGCGCCTGGCGGCGGGCACCCACCCTGAGCTGGAGCTGGAATCTGGTGACCGGGTTATTTTCAGCGCTCGCGCCATCCCCGGCAATGAAGAGGCTATCCAGGCATTGATCGAGCGATTGCAGGCCATGGGGGTGGACGTCATTACCGCGGAGGGCGCTGACGCGCCCATTCACGCCTCTGGCCATCCCGCAGCCGATGAACTGGCTGCCATGTACCAGTGGGTTCGCCCCCAGGTGGCCATTCCCGTGCATGGTGAGGCCGAGCATATGGCCGCCAATGCCGGTATCGCCAAGGCTTGTGGTGTTTCCAAACAACTGGTTGGGCGCAATGGGGACTTGTTTATGATTCGCCCGGTGGCCGGTATCCGTCGCCAGGTGGTTGAAACCGGCCGGATCGGGTACCACAAGGGTAAGCTGGTACGGGTTGTGTAACGAAGCGTATCAGGGTTGTTACGGTAACCTTTCGGAATCATTATAAATATTACATATATCCTGTGGTCTGATCTGTGACGGCTGTCTAAGCTGCGATGAGTGTAGTCAAACCCATCGCTGAGAAATTGCAAAGACAGGAGTCAGCGAATGTCCCTTCGCTTCAAACGCATTCCCCTTTTGCCATTGCGTGGTTCAGGGATACTGGCCGCTGCTGTCGTGGCTGGTTTATCTCTCCCAACAGGTCATGTGGCTGCCTCCACCTTGGTATCTCTGCCCATGGGGCAGGATATTACCTATGGCGGCGTAAGTTCTCCCCGAACCGTGCAATCAACACTGAACAACCCGGCTGCGCCTGCCGCGTCAGGTCGTCGCGGCTTTTGGACCGGCCTGGGTGCGGTCAGTGTCAGTGCTGAATTTGGTGACGTGGATAACCTGATTGAACGCGCCGAAGATCTGGAAGAAGCCCTGGATAAAGACGACCTGACCCTGGCACAGGCGGAAGAGCTCAAGGCGGAATTTGATGCGTTTCTTGAAGAGTTGGGCCGTGACGGCTATGTCAAACTCTCTGCGGCGGCGCAGCTACCTTTCACGCCTTTTGGTGCCAATTTGCCAGGGTGGGGTGGCGCCTTCAGCCTTGAGGCTAATGCCATTGGAAGCGCGCGCCTGCGTATTCTGGACGCCCCTATCGAAGTTGTTCCCACGGGTGGTGGCGATTTTGAACTGCAGTCTCGTACCTCTGCATATGTAAAAGGTGCCTACGGTGCCCAACTGGCAGTCGGTTACAGCGCAGTTGCCCTGCATCGCCCCGATGGTCAGTTGTATGTGGGTGGACGACTGAATTACTACCAGATGGAACTAAGCAAGGGGATTATTGCCCTTGAAGATACCGACGACGATGAAGAGGATTTCGGTGATGCCGTTAGGGATGATTTGGACCGAAACACGGCGAAGCGCTCAGTCACCAGCCTGGATGTAGGTGCCCTTTGGGTTGCGAGAAATTATCAGGTCGGCGGTTATCTGCGTAATCTCAATGAACCTTCCATGAAATACCCGACTATCGGCCGCAACTGTGATTCCCTCGACTCGGGTATTGCACAAGCCAACTGCTTCACGGCCGCATCGTTCAGCGACCGCATTGCCCTCGATGAAACCTATCAAATGAAGCGGCAGCTGACACTGGAAGCGTCTACCTTCACAGCCAATCGCAGCCTGTTTGCCGGCTTCAGCTACGACGTTAATGCGACTCGTGACATTGTTGCCGACGAGCATCAGTGGTGGTCAGTGCATGCAGGGTATGCCAGTCAGAGCTGGTGGATTCCGGGTGTTCGCGCGGGTTATCGCAGCAATCAGAAAGGCTCAGAACTGAGCTATTACACGCTGGGACTGACGCTTTTCCGTGTACTGAATCTGGATGCCGCTGTTTCGACGGATGAAGTCGAAGTGGACGGCGACAAGGTGCCACGGGCAGCCATGGCCAGCCTTAGTCTTGAACTCTACTTCTGAAAACACGCCATTCTGGAAAGGGGACAACAATGAATAAATTAGGTTCTGTCAGTCTGGTGGCGGGTCTTTCGCTGGCCTTGGCCGGTTGCTTGAATAGCACCTCAGATCCTGACCGTGGTACCGGGTCTGCTGTTCAGGTGTCTGGTGTCGCTGTTGACGGCTACATCGCGGGCGCCCGTGTCTACGCTGATCTTAACGGCAATGGCCGCCGTGACAGCTTTGAGCCGCGGGCCATGACGGATCGCTTTGGTTTTTTTTCCTATCGCCCGGAGATTCGTGATAGCGAAGGCGTGCTTATTGCCCCCGCCCGTGATTACTGCGAGGTGGGCCCTGAGCGTCATTGCTTGCGGGTAAATACCACCCAGGCATCTTTCCCCATCCGGGTAGAGGGGGGGTACGATATTTTCACCGGTTTGCCTTTCGTTGGCTCTATCAGCCGTCATATTGTCACGCCGCGTTCAGATAGCCGGGAAATCCTGGCGATTACGCCCCTGACCTCCCTTATCGAAGTGCCGATGCCGGGCTCCGGCGACTTTTGGGGTGACCACACGGGTACGGAGTTCGATAAAGATCAGGTGGTTACTGCAGTGACTGTTCACGGCCTGGTGACAGAGCTGACCCGGCAGATCATGCGTGCATCCAATGGTGATGGGCTCAGCAGTGCTGTTGTGATGCAGGGCCTTTACCGTGCGCTGGGTACATCGTTGGGTAGTGGCACGACAGTGATTGAGCAGTGGCAAAATCTGAGCACTGAGCAGCTGGAGGCGCAGCTTAACCTGCTACTGGAACGTCTGGCACCAGCCCTGAGTCAGACGCTACCCTCAGCGTCGCACCTGGCTGCTGCACTTTCTTCAAATAAAACCGCTGTAAGTTTTACTGCCGACGATCGCCAGGCAGCTGAGCGCTTTGCCATTGCGATGATGACACTGGTTGAGCTGGAAGGGCTGAAACAGGACGGACAACAGATTTCGCAGCCACAGGCTCGTGGGCTGTTGGATGATCTAGCATTACTACCTGACGTCAAGAGTGCTGACATCCCATCACTGGTTACAGGTCTTGCCGACAATTTTCAGGAGGCCAAGGACAATTTGGCAAGCTATGTGGCCACATCGTCGTCACTGGCCTTTCCAGCACTGGAAGAACAGCAGTTGAGCATCACCAAAGGTGAAGCCCAGGATAGCGCGCAGCTCACACTATTTTTCGGAGCAAGCGAGCAGGAGCAGAGCAGTGGCCCGCTGACACTGTGTCTCAGTGGCGAGCTGGACGGCGTGGACTTGACCGATTTTGCCTCCTCTGACAACGGGACGGTACTGGTCCGCGGAGAATGGTCCAAGCCGGCAGACCGGCTGTTAGTCATTACGCTGAGTGCGCTCGGTGGTGCCTTCCAGGATTCTGCTTCACTGCGCTTGCGCGCAGGCTCCAGCGAGGATCAATGGAACCTCACCTTTGAGTACAACGGTGAGGAGGACGACTTTGAAGTCACTGACGCGACTGCGGCACTGATAGCGATCGGGCAGAGCGGTGTCCCGGCCCGTACTAGCGAATGCCCGTAAACCACACGAACAGATACAACTTATCCGAGAGAACATGGAGTCTAATGATGAAAAAAACCACTGGCCTGGCACTGGGTTCTGTCTTCGCAAGCATGCTGTTGGCAGGCTGTTCTACCACCAATACCTATGTGGACTACAACCAGAAAGGCCTCTATTCCGGCAGTGTGGCGGGCAATGTGCCGTTTGTTGAAGTGGGGCAGAAGACAGTGACTGCCCGGGGGTTTGTCTGGGAGTCATGCTCTGATATTACCAGCCGCGTAGCGGGCCAGCTGAATGCGGCAGCCCATGCACAGGGTGCAAACCGGGTTATTGATATTCAATGGTTGAACCATGCGGACGGTGACTATGTTGCGCAGCCCATTTGCACGACCGCTTGGGGCTGGTTTGCCGCTGCAGGGGTGGGTGGGCTAGGCCCATGGGTAAAGATGGTTGAAGCCAGAGGCAACATGGTGTTCGCTGATGATGCACCGTTGAATGCCCTGCGGTCCGAGCATGCCCATCGTCTGGCAGAACGTGACCGGTTGGCTGAAGAGGCTCGCCAGGCGGAATTGCTACGCCGTCAGCAGGAAGCCGAGGCCAAGGCCGAAGCCGAGCGTCAGGCTCGTGAGCAGGCGGAAGCAGCCGAGCAAGCCGATGATGATGTGGTGAGCGATGACAACTCTGCTGAGTAAACGTTGCGGAGTGTAAAACAGTATCGTGGGAGCTTTCCGGCTCCTTAGGCATGAGAATGCAAAAACGGCGCGGAGTTCCGCGCCGTTTTTGTTGTTGCCTGCGGGCTGATTACGCAGCCTTGCGGCGACGGGCAGCACCCAGTCCTACCAGACCCAGGCCCAGCAGGGCCAGAGTGCCAGGCTCAGGAACGTCGATAGCGGTGACGTTCAGCTTGGCCAGCAGGTTGATGGAGGTGTTGGCGTTTTCAGCGGTTTCGAACTGATCGATATCGCCATCAAAGCCCACCAGTGACAGGCTGTAGATGAAGTTGCCCAGCTGGAACTCGGAGCTGGTTGCCACCATGTCGTCCAGAGTAACGATGTCATCCACGTCACCAATCAGGCTAATGACGTCGCGGTAGTAACCTTTTTTGCACCACCACAGGAAGTGTTGGGTACAAACAAACTCTTGACCCGTTACGACAGGGGCGTTGTTCAATGTTTCGTCGTGGCTGAAAACGAAGGTGCCTGCAGCAGAACCCGTATCCCCGAAACCACTGAAGCCCAGTGTCACAGACAGGTCAACGCCGGTGATGGCGCTACCGGTGATGGGCTTGTTGATGTGAGTCAGAGAACCCAACACAAACGGGTCTTCATCAGTGATTTCAAAAGGCAGTGGGCTGGTACCGTCGAAACGGTAACCGCTTTGGCCCTGGCCAGTGGAGGTGCCCCAGTTGATCTGGTTGGTGCCAACGCCAGTGACGCTGCTACCACCTACCGGGTTCAGGAATACGCCATCAACAGAGGTGAGGTTGACCGGGAAAGCCAGTGCAGCAGAGGAGACTGCCAGTGCAGCGGCGCCTACGGCCAAGCGAATTGATTTCATCATAGTTACGTTCCTTCATTTATAGTTCAGGCAGTTTGTTCTGGGTGTCTGAGCGAGCGGGCCGCTCCGACTACTGCCCGTTCAATGCTGGAAACGTGCCAATGTTTACAATGGCAATAAAAACAATGGGTTATTTTTTTTGTGGTACGTCTGTGTATAAAAGGCTGACGAGCTGTTCAGTGAGTGAGGTCCTCACCTTTGGCTATTTAACTCATTGATATATATGTATGTGTTCGGGCATTGGCCAGTTTTTGGCTGAATATGCTTAGCTTTGAAAACGGATAAGTTCTGTGACGTCTGTCTCAGGGTGTAAAGAGAGCTGACGAAGGTCAAAAATTATTTTACATTCCTGGCCCACAAAGCCGTTTTACCACCAGCTTTTACCCCACATTTCTGGGTTGGCCCAATGCTCAGGGCTGTTCCAGCGGCGCTTGAAGTTATAGGCGTCCAGATTGTAACTGTAGAGTTGTTGCTGAGGCGGCCCGGCAAAGTGCGCCTGTTGAAGAAAGCCCAGGGCGATGAAATCATTGCGGTGCCACTGGGCTTGAGCGCCCACCAGGACAGCGATCTGGTGGCTGCCATAGTTGCGCAACTGGCCCAGCAGCAGGGTGCCGCTTTCCTTGTCAAGCTGCTCCAGCGTTTCTGTGAGGAGCACCAGATCAGGGGTTCGGGCAAGGGGGAAGGCCGCAGCGAGGTTGCCTGTTTCAAGCGTCAGCAGGTGGGTGTCAGGATTGTGACGGCACCAGTGAACGGCCAATCGCTGAGCCAGCTTACCACCGGCCACAAGGCTGCCGGGCTGAATACTGTCCAGCAGGCTGGCCAGGGCTTCTTCCGGGGAGCCGCCGTCCTGCTCAGAAGGTGTCATTGGATAAGGCCCCGTGCTTTAAGATGACCGGTAAGCTGTTCTATCCGCTCTGCGTTAACGCCAAAATCCCGGTAACCCACGCGGGAGGCAGAACGTATCTGCACCTGGCCATCGCCCCGGTGTAGCAGCTCCAGATCGTCCTTATAGCGCATCATTTTACTGGTAGCCACAAAACGCAGGTACTCGGGATAGTCATCCACCAGCGCCGTGCGCGGCAGTTCCTGCGCGGCGTCGATAATGCCGGCCCGCTGGGTTTGCCAGTCGCCCGTCAGTTGCAGCATGCTGGTACGGTGCTGTTCTGATGGATCATCGCTGCGTAAACAGTTGGGTGAGCTGGGGCAGGGTGGCAGGCCGTTAACCAGCAGGTCGTCGTAACTGCGATTGGGCGTGCCGCTGCACCCGGCTAACAGGGTCAGGGCGGCGGTAAGGGCGACCAGTCGTTTCATCTACAGTTTCCTTGTCTGCGATAGGCAATGGGGGAGACGAGTTCAGTATCACATCAGTGCTGCGTAACGGTCCAGGTGGTAGTCGTCATCTCCCAGCTCATGGTTGATCATTACGAGTCGCTTGGCGTAATGGCTCAGGCTGTACTCCCAGGTCATGCCGATGCCGCCATGCAGTTGTATGGCTTGTTCCGCAATCATTTGTCCGGCTCGGCCCACCACCACCTTGGCAGCGTGTAACGCCTGCTGGCGTGTCTCACTGGCCGGACTGTCAGCGACACTGGCTGCCAGCAGGGCCATGGATCGCGCCTGCTCCAACTCGGAGCACATATCCACCATGCGGTGTTGCAATACCTGGAATTTGCCGATGGGCACACCAAACTGCCGGCGGGTTTTCAGGTAGTCGAGCGTGAGCTCGGTAGCCACTTCCATGGCGCCTACCGCTTCAGCGCACAGTCCGGCAATGCCCCGGCCCAGCTGATAGTCCAGTACCGGCTGACCATCGCCGGGGGTACCCAGCAGTGCGCTTGCAGGCAGGCTAACGCCGTCCAGGAACAGATCACAGCCCTTGCGGCCGTCCACTGTCGGATAGCTTCGGCGGGTAAGGCCACGGCTGTCTGTGGGCACTATAAACAGGGCTGGGCCAGCATCGGTCATGGCGTTGAGGATAATGGCGTCAGCGCAATGACCGGCAACAACGACAGATTTACGCCCCTGCAGGCACCAGCCGCTGGGTGTACGTTCCGCCAGGGTTTCGATGGCGTGGGGGTCATAATGGCTGTGAGGTTCCAGCGCGGCCACCGTTAATACGGTGCTTGCTGATGCGATCTTGGGCAGCCATTGGTCCTGTTGTTCCGGGCTGCCTGCGGCGCTGATCAGCCCCCCTGCCATCACCACGCTTTGCAGATAGGGCTCCAGGCTGAGGCTGCGGCCCAGGGCTTTCATGACCAGGTGTACCTCCAGCCCCTGGCCACTAAACCCGCCCCATGGCTCATCAAAAGGGACGGCGGTTAGGCCCAGTTCGCCCAGTTGTTGCCACAGCGTGGTACTGAATCCGGCGTCAGTCTGGCGAGCGGCTTCCCGTACATCGAAGGGGTAGGTCTCCCGTAGTAGTCTTTCGGTGGTGTCTTGCAGCATCTGCTGCTCATCAGTCAGGGAAAAGTCCATGATCAGAGCCCCAGTATCATTTTGGCGACAATGTTCTTCTGGATCTCATTGGAGCCGCCAAAGATTGAGAGTTTGCGCATATTGAAATACTGCGGTGTCAGAGCCGCAGCGTAGCGGTCAGACAGGTAGTCGCCGCCATAGTCCAGTGCCAGTTCCTCTTCGGGGAAGGGCAGGGCATAGGGCCCGAGGGCACGGCGCAGCAGGTCGGTTATGGTTTGGCGAATCTCGGTGCCGCGTACTTTCAGCATGGAACTTTCTGCCCCCGGAATACCGCCATTGCTGGCGGCGGCGATAATGCGCAGGTTACTTATTTCTGCGGCGCGCAGGTTGATTTCAACGTCTGCAATACGGCGCCGGAATACCGGGTCGTCCAGCAGCGGGCGGCCCTGGCTGATGCGACGGCTGGCCAGGGCTTTGAGGTGGGTCAGGGCCGCTTTGGAGGCGCCTATCCCCGCCAGCCCGGTGCGCTCATAGGTGAGCAGGTATTTGGCATAGGTCCACCCCTGGTTTTCTTCACCGACCCGGTTCTCTACCGGGACACGCACATTATCGAAGAACACTTCGTTTACCTCATGCTCGCCGTCCAGTGTGATGATAGGGCGGACGGTGACACCGGGGCTATTCATATCAATCAGCAGGAAGGAGATACCTTCCTGGGGCTTGCCATCACGGCCGGTGCGCACCAGGCAAAAAATCATGTTGGCGTAGTGGCCCAGGGTGGTCCAGGTCTTCTGACCATTGACGATATAGTGGTCACCGTCCCGGTCAGCCCGGGTTTTCAGTGCCGCCAGGTCTGAGCCGGCACCGGGTTCGGAGTAGCCCTGGCACCACCAGTGTTCGCCGCTGAGGATTTTGGGCAGGTAGTACTGTTTCTGGGCATCATTGCCAAAACGGAGAATGACCGGGGCGACCATGTTGACGCCGAAGGGAATCACTCTGGGGGCCCCGTGGGCGTTACATTCCTCGTCAAAGATATGTTTCTGGATAGGGGTCCATTCGGTGCCGCCCCAGGCTGTTGGCCAGTGGCTGGCATACCAGCCCTGATCCACCAGTCGCTGTCGCCAGGTGTCGTGATCCTGGCGGGTAAGGCGACGGCCGCCGCGAACTTTTTCGGCGATGTCTGCGGGCAGTCGGTCCTTGAGAAACTGCCGGACCTGGTCACGGAAGGCCCGTTCATTGTCGTTGTAGTTCAGGTCCATGGTGGCTCCTCAGAAAAAGGCCTGTATGCCTGTCTGTCCGCGGCCCAGAATCAGGGCGTGGATGTCGTGGGTGCCCTCGTAGGTATTGACGGCTTCCAGGTTCAGCGCGTGGCGGATGACGTGGTACTCGTCGGCGATGCCGTTACCGCCATGCATATCCCGGGCGATGCGGGCGATATCCAGAGCTTTGCCGCAATTGTTGCGTTTCATCAGGGAAACCGCGTCGGTACTGGCGGTGCCAGCGTCCATCATGCGGCCGAGGCGCAGCGCACCTTGCAGACCGAGGGTAATATCGGTTTGCATGTCGGCGAGTTTTTTCTGGATCAACTGGTTGGCAGCCAGGGGGCGGCCAAACTGGTGGCGGTCGAGTACATACTGACGGGCGGCGTGCCAGCAGAATTCCGCCGCGCCCATGGCGCCCCAGCAGATGCCGTAGCGGGCTTTGTTCAGACAGCTGAAGGGGCCTTTGAGGCCTTCAACCTGCAGTCGGTTTTCTTCCGGTACAAAGACGTTGTCCATGAAGATGGAGCCGGTGACGGACGCCCGTAGGGAGAATTTGCCGTCAATTTTCGGTGTCTCAAGGCCTTTGGCGCCCCGTTCAATGACAAAGCCGGTGACGTTGCCGTCGAGTTTGGCCCAGACCACGAAGACGTCGGCGATGGGGCTGTTGGTGATCCAGGTTTTGGCGCCGCTGAGCAGGTAGCCGCCGTCGGTGGTTTTGGCGCGGGTTTCCATGGCGCCGGGATCAGAGCCGTGGTTGGGCTCGGTAAGGCCAAAACACCCGACGTACTCGCCGCTGGCGAGCTTGGGCAGCAGGCGTTGTTTGGTGGCTTCGCTGGCGTATTGTTCGATGGGGTACATGACCAGGGAGGACTGTACGCTGAGGGCGGAGCGGTAGGCGGAGTCTACCCGTTCCACTTCGCGGGCGATAAGGCCGTAGGCGACATGGTTGAGGCCAGGGCCACCATAGGTTTCGGCGGTAGTGGCGCCGAGCATGCCGAGTTCGCCCATGCGGTTAAAGAGGGTGCGGTCGAACTGTTCGTGGCGGTTGGCCTGGGTGATGCCGGGCATGAGCTGGTTGTCGCAGAAGTTGCGGATGTTGTCGCGTATCTGGCGCTCAGTGGGGTCTAGCTGATCGTCCAGACCTAGTAGGTCGTTCCAGGCGGTGTTCATGGTTGGTGTGGCTCCTTGATTCGTGTGCTTGGTGCCCTTCTGCGGGGCGCATTCTTTATTTGGGTGGCTGTGGTGCGGTAACGAACTAATGGGGCTGCAGGTTGGCTGTGCCCTTATCGGGACACGCTGTGAATCCCCCTCCGGGGCCCGGCCCGCAATCACAGATTGCGGTCGTTCGGCCTGCGCGTGAAGCTTTGCTTCACAATCGCTTGGCCGAACCCATGTACGCTCGACGGCAGCATCCATGCTGCCGACGGTCCCAATAAGGGCACAGCCAACCTGCGAATCGATGTCAGAAGTTTGAGCTAAAGCTTTTTGGTCAAGTTCGACGCAAGAATTTCTGTTGTCGGCGGTCCCAATAAGGACAGAGCTTGCCCGGGATTTGACGCTGGCGTTCTTCGCTGATGGCTGGTTTGCCGTCATTTCACTTTACTCTTTCTATAACCGCGGCGATGCCCTGACCGATGCCGATGCACAGGCTGACCAGTGCATAGCGGCCACCCGTGCGCTCCAGTTGGCGTAAGGCCGTGAGGGCGAGACGGCTGCCGGAGGCGCCGAGGGGGTGGCCGACGGCGATGGCGCCGCCATTGGGATTGAAGCGGGGATCGCTGGCGTCGAGTCCCAGTTGTTGGGTGCAGCCGAGGATCTGGGCGGCGAAGGCTTCGTTGATTTCGATAACGTCCATATCGGCGAGGCTGAGCCCGGCTCGTTGCAGCGCTTTTTGGCAGGCGGGAACCGGGCCAAGGCCCATGATGCGGGGTGGCACGCCAGCGATAGCGGCGCTGAGAATGCGGCCGCGGGGTTTGAGACTGGCTTTTCTGCCGGCAGCGAGGCTGCCCATGATCAGGGCGCAGGCGCCGTCGTTGATGCCAGAGGCGTTGCCCGCAGTGACTACGCCACCCGCGAACAGGGGTTTGAGTTTGGCGAGTTTGTCGTAGCTCGTGTCTGGCCGAGGGTGTTCGTCTTCTGTGACCTCCAGGGGGGGCGCTTTTCGCCCTTGGGGCACGTCTACAGCCAGGATTTCATCGGCGAAAAAACCATCAGCCAGAGCTGCCTGATAACGTTGCTGGGTTTGCGCGGCGTAGCGATCGACGGCTTCGCGGCTGATATTCAGGTCCCGAGCCACGTTTTCGGCAGTTTCCGGCATGGTGTCTTCGCCGTACTGACTTGTCAGTCTCGGGTTGGGGAAGCGAGCGCCGAGGGTGGTGTCGTACCAATTGAAGCTGCGCGAGAAGGGGCTGTCGCTTTTGGCGATGACAAAGGGGGCACGGCTCATGCTTTCGACCCCGCCAGCAATAAACAATTCGCCATCACCGCAGTGCAGGGCGCGGGCAGTGTCGATGATGGCGGCGAGGCCGGAGCCGCAGAGGCGGTTGACGGTCTGGCCACCGGTTTCCACCGGCAGGCCCGCCAGCAAGGCCGCATGACGGGCGATGTTGCGGCCGTCTTCACCGGCCTGAATGGAACAGCCGGCAATGACATCCTCATAGTCCGCCCGCTGGAAAGGGTTGCGTGCAACCAAGGCGTTGATGGCCGTGGCCAGCAGGTCGTCCGGGCGCAGAGTGGCGAGGCTGCCGGCGTGGCGTCCAAAAGGGGTGCGCAGGCCGTCGTATATATAGGCATCCATGGACTTTACCTTGCTGTGGTCAGTAAACCGGGCTATAGTTCCGCACAGCGGAACATGGTTTCATTAATGTTGGTCACAGAATAGCCCCTTGCCCCCTGTGTGGCAATAGTCGGTCTGGTCTGCGTGATGTGGAGAAAGGCGTGGTAGATAAGGTGAGGCAGGCGTCAGGCGACAAGCCGGATGGGCCGGTGAAGGATCGCAAGTTTGTGGAAGCTTTGGCCCGGGGGCTTGATGTGCTGCGTGCGTTCGGTCAGGGCTCGGCGATTCTGGGCAACCAGGAGATTTCCCGGCTGACGGGGTTGCCCAAGGCAACGGTGACCCGGATGACCTATACCCTGACGCAACTGGGTTACCTCAGCTACTCGCCTCAGTTGGAGAAGTATCAGCTCAACTCCGGTGTGCTGGCGCTGGGTTATGCGTATGTGTCCAACTTGCGTATCCGCCAGTTGGCCAAACCCTATATGGATGAATTTGCCCGCCGCACCAACAGTTCTGTGGGGCTCACCTGTCGGGACCGGTTGCACATGATCTATGTGGAAAACCGGTTGCCACCCGATGCGTCTCTGCTGCGCATGGAAGTCGGCCTGAAGTTGCCTATGGCCACCTCTGCTGCTGGTCGCGCCTATTGTGCGGCCCTGGCCGAGGAGGATCGCAACCACCTGCTGGATGCGCTGGCCAACAAACATGGTAAGGACTGGCCGGCTCTCAAGCGTGGGCTTGACCGAGCCATGCGGGAGTATCGGGAGCACGGCTTCTGCTTGTCGCTGGGGGAGTGGGATCGCAACATTAACGCAGCAGCGGTGCCCATTTTCCTCGACGACGGCACCATCATGGCCCTCAGCTGCTCGGCCCCGTCTTACCAGTTATCTGAGCAGGAGCTCCGCAAGTCGGTGGCGCACCAGTTGGCGATGCTGGCGAGCGACATCAAATCGCTGGGGGTGTGAGGGGTTGTCGCTTTGAAAGATAAGGATTGTTTGCCGCGGAATTCACGGAAGAACACGGAAAAATAACTTTAGCTGTAGAAGCGCGCTGTGAGTTAGAGGTTTTTCTGTGAACCTTCGGGCGGCCTATCTTTTTAACCACTACAGTTTTTTCTTTCCGTGTCCTTCCGTGGATTCCGCGGCAAAAAGGTTTTTCCTTTACATCCCTGATACACCTAATCCCATGGAAATTCCACTCTGCGGTACTGAATTTCATCATTTTTGACTCCATTTCTCCATGGGTTATCCTCGTGGTCAGTGATTAACCACACAGGTCATTGAGTCATGAGCGATCAGCAGCTTTCTCCAGAACAACAGGCAGCCCTGGATTACCTTCAGCAGGCAACAGAGCGCGCCGGGCAGGTGTCCGGGTTGGGGGCGGATGTACCGGTGCGGACGGTGGCGTCGGTGGGGGTGATTGGTGCCGGGACCATGGGGGGCGGCATTGCCATGAACTTTGCCAATGCCGGTATTCCGGTATGGTTGCTGGAGGTGGAGCCGGCCGCGCTGGAGCGTGGGCTGGCGGTGATTCGGCGGAACTACGAGAACTCGGCAGCGAAGGGGCGCATTACGTCGGCGCAGGTAGAGGAGCGGATGGCGCTGATTCGGCCTACCTTGTCTTATGACGACCTGGGGGATGTGGATCTGGTGGTTGAGGCTGTGTTTGAGGATATGGCGGTCAAGCGCGAGATTTTCGCGACGCTGGACCGGGTGTGCAAACCCGGCGCTATCCTGGCGACTAATACCTCAACACTGGATATTGATGAGATTGCCGCAGCCACTGGGCGGCCGGCTGACGTAGTGGGGATGCATTTTTTCAGCCCGGCTAATGTGATGAAACTGGTGGAGAATGTGCGGGGTAAGGCCACGTCCGATGAGGTGAAAGCGACGGTGATGGCGGTGTCCCGGCAGATCGGTAAGGTGCCGGTTTTGGTGGGTAACTGCCATGGCTTTGTCGGTAACCGGATCCTGCATCAGCGCGGTCATGAGGCAACGGCACTGGTCAATGAGGGCACGTCCCCTGCGGCGGTCGACAAGGTGTTGACGGATTTCGGTATGCCTATGGGGCAGTTTGCCATGTCTGATCTGGCAGGTCTGGATGTGGGCTATCGTATTCGGGAGGAGCGGCGTAAGGCCGGCGATGAGGTGCCCGCCAGTTGGCTGGATACCCTGGCTGAGCAGGGGCGTTTCGGGCAGAAGACGCAGGCGGGGGTGTATCGCTATGAGTCTGGAAGCCGGGTTCCGGTGGCTGACCCGGCAGTGGACCTGTTGATTGCCCGGTTCCGGGAGGCGCAGGGTGTGCGGCCGCGGGTGGTGTCGGAGCAGGAGATTCTGGAGCGTTGCCTGTATGTGATGGTGAATGAGGCGGCGAAGATTCTGGAGGAGGGCATTGCCAGCCGGGCTCTGGATGTGGATGTGACCTGGGTGTATGGCTATGGTTTTCCGCGGGTACGGGGTGGGTTGTTGTACTGGGCGGACCAGGTGGGGTTGGCTGAGATTCTGGAGCGAGTGGAGTTTTATTATCAGTCGCTGGGGGGGGAGCAGTGGGCACCGGCGGGGTTGTTGAAGGCTTTGGTGGCTGAGGGGCGTTGTTTTGGGGATTTGAACTGAGTGGTTTGCTTGGTTAGGGCATCGGGCATCGGGCACCGGGCATTGGGGATCGGGGTTGGGGTCTGCTGTCAGG
The DNA here is from genome assembly GCA_022565395.1 of Marinobacter sp. Classification (GTDB taxonomy): domain Bacteria; phylum Pseudomonadota; class Gammaproteobacteria; order Pseudomonadales; family Oleiphilaceae; genus JAIUMV01. The sequence goes on along the minus strand of JAIUMV010000009.1, from coordinate 70,606 downwards.
GATACGCTGTGAATACTTCCCTGTACGCTCGGCGAAAACCATCCCTGGTTTTCGACGATCCCTGACAGCAGACCCCAACCCCTCGTTCAGCTTTGGTTCGTGCGCTCGCATTCAAGAGGGTCGGTACTGGGGGCGGTGTCAGGGATACGCTGTGAATACTTCCATGTACGCTCGTCGAAAACCATCCCTGGTTTTCGACGATCCCTGACAGCAGACCCCAACCCCTCGTTCCGCTTTGGTTCGTGTGTTGGCATTCTGTGAGAACTGGCCCTTCAGCCCCTTGGCAGGCTTTTGTGCGCGAAGTTTTTAGTGACCGGCGTAGGACTGAGCATCAGTACCCCGCTCAGCTTGAGCCTGTCGACGGCAGAGGCCCCGCTGCCTGCGTCCTTCGACAAGCTCAGGACGAACGGTCAGTGATCGAAAGGTTTAGGGCGAACGGCATGGTTAGGCGCACTAAAAGGTTAATTGAGTTACCAAAACAATAACGGAGTCAGTTATGACCAGACAGGCACGGGCAGTGGTGGTGAGGGAGTGGGGCGGTCCTATTGCGGTGGAGACCATCTCGGTGGCGCCGCCGAAACGTAATGAGGTGACTATCAAGCTGGCGGCCTGTGGAGTGTGTCACAGTGATTTGTCTGCCAGTACGGGGAAGATTCCGTTTCCCGCGCCTTTGGTGTTGGGCCATGAGGGTGCCGGGATAGTGGTGGAGGTGGGTGAAGGTGTGTCATCGCTGCAGGTGGGTGATGCAGTGGTGACGTCGTTTATCTCCATGTGCGGCAAGTGTCGTCAATGCTCCCGGGGGCGGCCGGTGTTGTGTGACAACGCCAGCAAGTCGCAGGTGAATCTGCCGGATGGCACAGTGCGGACGCATGGTGCAGGGGGTGAGCCGCTGAATGTCTTCGGGGCCTGTGGGGTGATGGCGGAATACGCGACAGTGCACCTGGATAATCTGGTGAAAATTGACCCAGACGTACCCCTGGCCCAGGCCGCGTTGGTGGGTTGTGCGGTGATTACCGGGGTTGGAGCGGTGTTCAATACTGCGAAGCTGGAGCCGGGCTCGCGAGCGGCGGTGTTCGGTGTGGGTGGCGTGGGGCTGAATGTGGTTCAGGGCTGCCAGACCGCAGGGGCGGAGATGATTGTGGCGGTCGACACGCAGGCAGACAAGCTGGCCATGGCCCGGGAGTTTGGTGCGACGCATACCATTAACGCCAGTGAAGAGGCGGATGTGGGCAAGGCAGTGAAGAAGCTGACCGGCGGGGTTGATTACGCCTTTGAGTGTGTGGGGCATGGTGCGGTCGTGGCCCAGGCGTTCAAGTCGCTGGGCCGGGGCGGCACGGCGGTGGTAGTTGGCGTGGCTGACCCTTCCGATAAAACCACCATCGGTACCCTGGCCTTGCCCGCTGATGAGCGGACGCTGAAAGGCAGTTGGCTGGGTTCGGCGCGGCCGCAGTATGACTTTCCACGGCTGCTGGCGTTGTATAAGGCCGGCAAGCTGAAACTGGATGAACTGATCACCCGCACCTACAGTATCGAAGAGGCGCCGCAAGCGTTCGAAGACATGAAAAATGGCAAGAATGCCCGCGGTGTTATTGTTTTTGGCGAAAAGGAATAACCATGAATAGTCTGAACAGACTCTACATTGATGGCCAGTGGGTGACCTGGGAAGGTGATTCAATTCCCGTTCATGAAGCAGCGACCGGTGAGGTGATCGCCCAGGTGCCAGCTGCTGATGCGGCGACTATGCAGCAGGCGGTGGAGGCAGCAGAGCGGGCGTTCGGACTCTGGTCGCTGACGTCCCTGGACGACCGGCTGGCGGTAATCCGGCAACTGCTGGCGGGGCTTAAGGCCCGTACCGATGAGATTGCTGAGTGTATCAGTCGGGAGGTGGGCATGCCCATCAAGCTGTCCCGCGCCATTCAGGCCGGCACGCCCATCGCGGTAACCCAAAGCTATCTGGACCTGCTGCCGGGCTATCCTTTCGTTGAGCGGGTGGGTAACTCAGAAGTGCAGCGGGTGCCCGTTGGTGTGGTGGGCTGTATTACGCCCTGGAACTACCCCCTGCATCAGGCGATTCTGAAAGTTGTACCGGCGCTGGCGGCAGGTTGCACGGTGGTGCTGAAACCCAGTGAGATTGCGCCTCAGAGTGCGTACATACTGGCGGAGATTCTGGACGAGACGGACCTACCTTCGGGTGTATTCAATATGGTGACGGGCTTTGGCCATGACGTGGGTGAGGCGCTGATTCGTCATCCCGCAGTCAACATGCTCTCCTTTACCGGCTCTACCCGCACGGGCGGCGTGGTGGCAGCTGCGGCCGCCGAGGACTTCAAGCGCTACGCGTTGGAGATGGGGGGCAAGTCTGCCGCTATTGTGCTGCCAGATGCCGACCTGGCAACGGCTATCAAGCACACCGCCAACAACTGTCTGTTGAACTCTGGCCAGACCTGCACCGCGTTAACCCGGCTCTTGGTACATACATCCCAGCACGATGAGGCCTGCGCCCTCGCGAAAGCCGCGTTTGACAAGATGACCCCGGGCAATCCCCTGGATCCGGATACCCGTCTCGGACCGCTGGCTTCGGCGGAACAGCGGGACCGGGTGTTGGCGCATATTCGTGCTGCCGAGGCAGAAGGTGCCACCCTGATAACCGGCGGTGCTGCCGCCCCGGAAGGCTGTGAGCAGGGGTATTTTGTGCGAGCCACCGTGTTCGGTAACGTCAAACCGGATGGGGCCCTGGCGCAGGAGGAGGTATTCGGCCCGGTGCTGGCCATTATTCCCTGGCAAACGGAAGATGAAGCTGTGCGGATTGCCAATGGCACCTTGTATGGATTGTCCGGGGCTGTCTGGTCGGCGGATCTGAGCAAGGCCAAGGCCATAGCCGGGCAACTACGTACCGGTCAGGTCACAGTGAATGGGGGCGTGTTCAATCCCCTGGCGCCCTTCGGTGGTTTCCGCCATTCCGGTGTGGGGCGGGAGTTCGGTGCCTACGGGCTGGACGAATTCCTGGAGTTGCGGTCGCTGCAGCTGCCTTAAGACTATTTATTTAGTGGTGATGATATTTTTTTATCGCGTTTCTGCCTTTTTTGCTGGCCTATAAGTTGAACTAAGATGAAAAGGCGTTAACAATTTGTTAGTGTTGAAAGTGTTTTGGGGGTGGCCAGCGCCTCGCTGAGCCCGGCAGACGGGTTCGGTAGCTGCTGACGTCACCGACTTTCCAGATCGCCGTATCAAGGGGACATAGGCAGTGAGCGAACCCATTAAAGACGACTATCAAACGGATTATCAAGCAGGGCAGGACAATGTTCGACCCTTTGGTCTGGACCTTCATGCACCGGTGTTTGTGATTTCAGGCTTGCTGGTGCTGATATTTGTGGTGGGCAGTTTGCTGTTCCCTGGCGCTGCCAAAGACCTGCTGGAGAGTGCCAGAAACGGAGCCATTGCAAACTTTGATGTTGTGTTTTTGATGGCCGCCAATGTTTTTGTCTTGTTCTGCCTGGCGCTGATTGTGCTGCCGGTGGGCAAGATTCGTCTCGGCGGCGCCGATGCCAAACCGGATTTCTCCACCCTGTCATGGCTGTCCATGCTGTTTGCAGCAGGTATGGGCATTGGCCTGATGTTCTGGTCCGTTGCGGAGCCGGTGGCCTATTACACTGACTGGTATGGCACACCACTGAATGCTGAGGCTGGCACGCCTGAGGGTGCCGCCATGGCCATGGGGGCCACCATGTACCACTGGGGCCTGCACCCATGGGCGATCTACGGCATTGTTGCCTTGTCGCTGGCGTTTTTTGCCTATAACAAGGGCATGCCCCTGACCATCCGCTCCGCTTTCTACCCCATTCTCGGGGAGCGGGTCTGGGGTTGGCCGGGGCATATCATTGATATTCTTGCGGTTGTGGCCACCATCTTTGGCCTTGCCACATCATTGGGCTTCGGCGCCCAGCAGGCGGCGGGCGGTCTCGAGTACCTGTTCGGTATTTCCGGTGGCCTGGCTACACAGATCATTATTATTGTTGCAGTGACCCTGGTGGCGCTGGTGTCTGTCATTCGCGGCCTGGATGGCGGGGTCAAGATCCTGAGTAACTTCAACATGGTGATGGCCTTGTTGCTACTGGTTTTTGTCATCCTGTTTGGCCCCACCCTGGCAATTCTGCAAACCCTGTGGACCACCGCGACCACCTATGTCGCCAATATTGTGCCCCTGAGCAACCCCTTCGGGCGTGAAGATGAAACCTGGTTCCATGGCTGGACGGTCTTTTACTGGGCCTGGTGGATTTCCTGGTCACCCTTCGTGGGCATGTTTATCGCGCGGGTGTCGAAAGGGCGTACAGTGCGGGAGTTTGTGACAGCTGTATTGATTGTGCCCACTGTGATCACGCTGATCTGGATGAGCGGCTTTGGTGGCTCAGCGTTGCATCAGATCCAGGAAGGTGTGGGTGTGCTCGCCTCGGATGGGCTGACGGCGGTGCCGCTGGCCATGTTCCAGATGCTGGAAAACATTCCCCTTTCAGCCATCACCTCATTCGTGGGTATCGTACTGGTGCTGGTGTTCTTCGTGACCTCGTCGGACTCCGGCTCGCTGGTCATAGATAACATCACCGCGGGCGGTAAAACCGACGCGCCCACCTCGCAACGTATCTTCTGGGTCATTATGGAAGGTGCTATTGCTGCAGCGCTCATCTTCGGCGGCGGCGCCGACGCCCTCAGCGCCCTGCAAGCCGGTGCCGTCAGCGCGGGTCTGCCGTTCACCTTTGTTCTACTGGCCATGTGTTATGGTTTGTTCAAGGGCCTGAACAATGAACGCAAGCTGATACAGGCAGGGTTGGTGAAGGGCTAAGCGACACTCCCGCGCCTCTCGCCCGAATCTGGGCATCGAGGGGCGCGGGTTATGTTTTTTTGCCGCAGCAATCGGTGCTCCGCAGTTCCAGACCTCGTGGTTATAATATCGCACGCTGAACTGTTACACAGGACGCTACGCCCATCAAAACCCAAGCGCCTTTCACACTCCGCCCCTACCAGCAGGAAGCGGTCGAGGCCACGCTGAATCATTTCCGCAAGTCGGACGAATCTGCGGTTATCGTGTTGCCAACCGGCGCAGGCAAAAGCCTGGTTATCGCTGAGCTGGCCCACCTTGCCCGTCGCAAAATTCTGGTACTCACCCACGTCAAAGAGCTGGTGGATCAGAACCACGCCAAATACGAGAGCTATGGGTTGGCCGGTGGCATCTTCTCCGCCGGGCTGAAACGCAAGGAAAGCCAGCATCAGGTCACCTTTGCCAGTGTGCAGTCCGTTTCGGCGAACTTGGATCAGTTCCGGGATGAATACTCGTTGGTGATCATCGACGAGTGCCACCGGGTCAGCGGTGCGGAAACCAGTCAGTATCAACAGATCATCGAGCTGCTAAAGCAGCAGAACAACGCTCTGAAAGTGCTGGGGCTTACGGCCACGCCCTATCGCCTTGCTATGGGTTGGATCTATCGTTATCACTACCGCGGCTTTGTACGTGGTGAAGAGGACAAGCCCTTTCAGCACTGCATCTATGATCTGCCGTTGAGCTACATGATCAACCGGGGCTATCTCACCCGGCCGGCGTTGGTGAACGCGGCGGTGGCGCAATACGATTTCTCGGCGCTGGCTCAGAACCGTTTTGGCGAATACGCCGACAACGACGTCAATCAGCTACTGGTCAAACACAAGCGTGTGACCCGCGCCATTATTGAACAGGTGGTGGAGCTGGCCGCTGAGCGACAGGGGGTGATGGTCTTCGCGGCAACGGTGCAGCATGCACAGGAGATCACTAGCTACTTGCCGGAGAACCAGACCGCCCTGGTGACCGGCGCCACCGACCAGAAGGACCGGGATCTGCTGATTCAGCGCTTCAAGCAGCGGCAGCTAAAATACCTGGTCAATGTATCTGTGCTCACTACGGGCTTCGATGCGCCCCATGTGGACCTGATCGCCATTTTGCGCCCTACCCAGTCGGTGAGCCTGTATCAGCAGATGGTGGGCCGTGGTCTTCGCCTGGACGCCGGTAAAAAGGATTGTCTGGTGATGGATTACGCCGGTAACCACGTGAACCTGCATCACCCGGAGGTCGGGGAACCGAAGCCCAATCCGGACAGTGAGCCGGTGCAGGTGTTCTGTCCGGGCTGTGGGTTTGCCAACATCTTCTGGGGCAAAACCGACAGCGATGGCAGGGTGATTGAGCATTATGGGCGCCGTTGTCAGGGACTGTTGGAGCCTGCGGAAGGGAATGGTGCGCGCGCCCAACAATGCGACTACCGCTTCCGCTTCAAGGCATGCCCTCACTGTGGTGGCGAGAATGACATTGCAGCCCGCAACTGCGGGCACTGTCACAAAGCCATCATCGACCCGGACGACCAGCTAAGGGATGCCCTGAAACTCAAGGACGCCATGGTGATACGTTGCGCGGGAATTTCGTTAGGTGTTGATCGCAGCAGACTGGGAATCACCTACCATGGTGAGGATGGGGAAGAGCTCAAGGAGTCCTTTGATTTCAGCAAGCCGGCACAGCGCAGCGTGTTTAATAAGCTCTTCGGCCGCAGGTTCGCTAACGGTCAGGCCCCGAAAACCTTTGGCAAGGCTGAGGAGGTAGTTGAAATGCAAACCCTGCTGCCAGCGCCGGACTTTGTCATTGCCCGTAAGCAGAAGCACTATTGGCAGGTGCAGGAGCGGATATTTGATTATCGGGGTCAGTACAGGAAGGCGAATCAGGTGTGATGCCTGTTTTAACGTCATAACCGGGATCTCACCGATTAATCGGAGTCACCTTAGCTCTTTTTATTCCGCGTTCTTCCGCGGATTCCGCGGCTAAAAAATCTTACCTGACTTCAGCGCCCGGCACTTAAAGCAGCTGGTGAGACAGGTCAAAGGCTTCCATCGCGTAGTTGACACGTTTTTCAGGTGTCAGATGGACCCGCTTGAGTCCTTCGATGTGTTGCAGGCGGGGTAGCAGGCCGCGGCCGTTGGCCATTTGAATGGCGAGGCCGGGGCGGGCGTTGAGTTCCAGTAGCAGGGGCCCCTCGCTGGCATCCACCACCATATCGGCACCCATATAGCCCAGGCCGGTGGCTTCATAGCAGCGGGATGCGGTGACCAGCATATTGCGCCAGTCTTCAATGGAAATGTCACTGAAATCCTTGCCGGTGTCCGGGTGCTCGTACACCGGGCGGTTGAATTGCACCGCATTGAGGGGTTTGCCTGTGGCAATGTCCAGCCCCACGCCCACCGCACCCTGATGCAGGTTGGCCTTGCCGTCAGAGGCTTGGGTGGACAGCCTGAGCATAGCCATTACCGGGTAGCCCTTGAAGACGATAATGCGGATATCCGGTACACCCTGATAGGAGTGACGGGCCAGGCTGGGCTCGCAGCGGATCAGTTTTTCGACAATGGCGACGTCGGGGGTGCCGCCGAGGGAGTAGAGCCCGGCGAGAATATTGGAAAGGTCTCTTTCGATTGTCGTTACGGACACCCGGGCACCCGAGGCTTTCACAAAATCATCACCCTCCCGGTGGCTGAGCACGATGATGCCCTTGCCGCCGGAGCCCTTCGCAGGCTTGATGGCGAAGCCGTCCAGTTCGGCTACGGCCTCCCGGAAATGGCGGATCTCGTGTTGCTGGGTCACGACCTGGATCAGTGCCGGGGTGGCGATTTCATGATCCTGGGCCAGCAGCTTGGTTTTGAGTTTGTTGTCCACCAGGGGGAAGGCTGAGCGGTCGTTGTACCGGGCAATGTAATCCACATTGCGCCGGTTCATGTTCAGCAGGCCGACACGGTTAAGCCGTCGCGGCGAAATCCACCTCATCGGTCATACACCTTCATGGGGTAAAAGCGGCGCAGCTCGCTGAGCTTGTAGCCGGTGTAGTTACCCATCAGCAGGATCAGACCCAGTACCACCAGGTGCAGCTCGGGGAAGTTAAAGGTCAAATGCCGCGCCAGTGGCGCATCCATCACCAGATAGGCCATCACCGCCACAAACAGGCTGCCAGCGCCCTGCACCATGACCTCGTGGGGGCCTTCTTCCTCCCACAGGATAGACATGCGCTCAATGGTCCAGGCGAGAATGACCATGGGGAAGAAGGTCACTGTCATGCCGGTATTGAAGCCCATCTGGTAACCGACAATACTCAGACCGGTGGTAATGAATATGACCAGTATGATGAGGGCGGATATGCGGGATACCAGCAGCAGGTTGAGGCTTGAAAGATAGCTGCGCATCAGCAGGCCCAGGGATACCACTGCAATAAACGCGATCAGGCCCGGCACCAGGGAGGTTTGCACAAAGGCGATGGCGATGAGGACCGGCATAAAGGTACCGGAAGTGCGCACACCGATAATAATGCGCATAAAGGCGACCACCAAGGCACCCAGCGGGAGCAATAACAGCATGCGGAACATGCCCTGCTCTTCAATGGGGAGCTGGTAGAGGCTCATCAAACCCAGGCCCTGTCGTTCGCTCTCCTCCCGGGAGAGCTGCAGGGCGGGTACGGTTTGCCTCAACATGGAGAAGCTGACGCTGGATTGGGTGCCGCCCATCACGTCCAGCAATGACGGCGCGGTCTGCCGCCAGAGCAACACGTCCCCCGGCAGTCCCTGTTCCCCGGTTTCCGGATTGAAGGTCAGCCATTCACGCCCGTTGTAGACTTGCAGGAAGGGTCGCAGCATTTGCCGACGGCGGGCGTCCTCCAGCTTCAGCCCGTCGGCTGTTTGTGCAGGGACTCCGGCATAGTTGAGCATGCGGGTCACCAGGTCCACATACTCGTTGCTGGCCAGCAGCAGCGCTGTGTTCTGATCCGGGTCACTGGACTGCAGCAGTTTGATCAGTTCCCGGGTAAAGCTTTCCGATGTGCTGGACTTTTGCCTTGCACGCTGAACCAGCTCCCGGGCGGCCGTGGCCTGAGGTTCTTCCCAGAAAACAGCCTCTGCCAACGGCGGTGTGTCCGGTATCAGGGGTTGGACATTGCCGTCTGCCACGAGTTGGATGCTGTAATACAGGGTTTGTGGTCCTGACGCCTGCCGTATGGACCATTCACCGCGGCGTTCCTGAGAGCGCTGGATAATAGAGAAACCGTAGCCAGGCGATGCGGCCTGCTCGGTCAGCTGGCGAAAGCCGGGAGGTCGCTCAGGCAGGTGCAGGCTTACCAGCACTGGATTGCCCAAGGCAACAAAGTCTACCCTGGCTTCCACCATCCACACCGGGCGTTGTTCACCTACCGCAAAGGGCACGCCAAGGCTGATATGACGAAAGCTGGCCAGTGAGATCCCTGCGATAATCAGTAAGGCGATCGCGAAATAAAACGGAAAGCGACGGGACATCAGCGACTGTCTCCATTACCCCGGGGCAGCGGCGTGGGCAGTTTGGTGGCGAATTCTTTGCCCACATCAATCAGCATCACATCGCGGAGAATATTGCGGCCAATCAACACAGGGTAGGTGAGGTGAGACCGGTCTGAGAGGGTGAATTCGGCGCGTTGCTGGTGGTCGCCAATGGCAAAATGAAGCTCCACAACCGGGCGCCGTTCGCCCTCTTCCTCATTGGACTGGATAATACGGGCGTTGCGAACAATGCGGCGCTCAAGGGTCAGGGTTTCACTGGTGTTGTCGGGAGCGGGTACGTCAAATCTGACCCAGTTCTCACCGTTACGTTCAAAGCGTGTGACATTACGTGCGTCGAGGGACGAGGTGGTCGCACCGCTGTCGATGCGGGCGTTATAAACCAGCCCTGGGTTGATCAGCAGGAACTTTTCAACTTCACCGACAACCAGTTTGCCATTGACCCGACGGCTCTCGCTGCTTGTGGACACCGACATGGCTGGCGTGGTGGCGGGTGCCTCACAGACAGGTATCTCAGGCATCGGCGGGCAGGTAGCCCTTGCCGCATAATCATCCAGTGCTATGAGGAGTTGACGTGTGCTGGATCCCTGCAGTTCCACCAGCGTACGGTAATACTCCACTGTCAGATCCTGCAACTGGGCAATATCTTCCCGCTGCAGGTTAACCTCCTGAGTTACCTCCGAGAGATCGCCCCGCTGTATCAAAAACTGATCTGTAACGGCACAGCCACCCAGCATGCTGAAACCCAGCAGCGCTGTAACATAGCGGAGTTTGCGGAAGTCACCGCTCAACTGCATTCTGGACCCCTGTCAAGGTAAGTTAAGAGGCACGTCAAAGGCGTTATTGGCAACACGCACGGATTGCCACTTGGATTGCAGGCACAGATATGGGCCTGTCTGCCTGTCGGTCATTATTATGGTGTGGGAGTATACAATAGAAACGATCCGTCATGGTTGACGGATCGTTAACAGAAGGGATTTCAGGCCAATAAACTGCAATCAGGCGGCGGAGTGCTGGTTCTGCCGCTGCACGGGTAAGGCGTCCAGGGCACCAAACAGGTCATCGGCCCGCAGAAATGCCTGCACATCAGGTGTGCAGTTCAGATAGAACAGCAGCAGCTCGCGCTGAATATCCTGGTCCTGTATCCGGGTTGCGTACCGAATCAACTCCCGTGTTGCCTGATCTGTAAGGCGTGGGTAACGACGGTTGTAACGGCTTTCCATCAGACTCAGCAGCCGTTCGAGATGATATTGGCCGGTATGGGTAATCCGGGTCAGCAAATTGAAACGCTCTCCCGACACTGGCCAGAGGGGGTGCCTCAGAGTCTTTCGCCAGAGTTCTTTAAGCATGGTATCTTCCCGTTGCATTTGGCCTGGATTTACAGCCCGCCGTTGCGCTGGATGAGTACAGGGCCTGTAAACAGTTTTAGCCTAGCCTACGGCCTGATTCCAGCCACAGATGCAGGCTGCGTGGAAAATCTGGTGAATTCATGAACCAGGCCTCACACATTCAGACGGATGGCGCACAGGAAGGGTTCCATACATTTTAGGAGTGCACTGCTTTGGATAGTTTTTCCTCTCCCGTTCTTTATCTGCTTGGGGCCTCTCTGGTGGCCGCGGTTATCGCAGCGTTGGTCACAACTGTGGTTATACAGCGCCAGGCTGCCCGGCGTGAGGCCGAGCTTGCTGCTGAACGGACTGAGTTGGAGCGGCAGGTAATTACCTTGCAGGCAGATCTGTCCGGTGCCCGCCAGCAACAGGTGCAGGTAGAGCAGCGCCTTGAATCCCTCAATCACCGTTATGAGCAGCAAAGCCAGGCCTTGAGTGAGGCACGTGCGCAACTGGCTTCTCTGGAAGTATCGCTGGCGAGCGAACGTAAGCAGGCCACGGAAAAACTGGAGTTGCTGGAACGTAACCGGGATGCACTCAAGCAAGAGTTCGAGAACCTGGCGAATCGCATCTTCGATCAGAAAAGCGAGCGTTTCAGTCAGCAAACCCGCACCAGCCTCGACACCTTGCTTAATCCGTTCCGGGATCAGTTGCAGGATTTTCGTAAGCGGGTAGAGGACGTATACACCACCGAGACCAAGGACCGGGAGGCCCTGCGCACCGAGATCAAATCCCTGCAGGTGCTTAACCAGCAGATAACCGAAGAAGCCGCAAACCTCACCCGCGCCCTCAAGGGGGATCGCAAACTGCAGGGCAACTGGGGTGAGTTGATTCTGGAAAAGGTACTTGAGCGCTCGGGACTTCGCAAAGGCGTTGAATATGACACTCAGGGTAGTTACCGGGATAACGAGGGCCAGCTGCTGCGGCCGGATGTGGTGGTACACCTGCCGGATAGCCGTAATCTGATCATCGACTCCAAGGTATCACTGGTAGCCTATCAGCGTTGGGTCACGGCAGAGGATGAAGGGCCGAGGACCGAAGCCCTGAAGCAGCACGTTGAGGCGGTGCGGCAACACATCCGGGGCCTGAGTGAGAAGGATTACAGTCAGGTCAACGGCCTGCACTCGCCTGACTTCGTGCTTCTGTTTATGCCTATTGAGCCGGCCTTCGTGGCGGCCTTCCAGCATGATGAGAGCTTGTTTTCCGAGGCTTTTGATAAAAAAATTGTCATTGTGACGCCGACAACTTTGCTGGCAACCTTACGCACCATTGAAAATATCTGGCGCTATGAGCGCCAAAGTCAAAATGCGAGACGTATTGCAGAGCGGGCGTCTGCGGTTTATGACAAGCTTAGGGTGTTTGTCGAAGCCATGGAAAAGCTGGGCACGCAGCTGAAAACCGCCCAGGGTAGCTATGATTCGGCCATGAACACGCTGACCCGGGGACGTGGCAACCTGGTGTCCCAGACTACCCGTTTTGTGGATCTGGGTGTGCGCGTTAAAAAGGAATTGCCCCGAACTATTCTTGATCAGTCAGATCTGGAGGGAGAAGATGCTGACAGCCTGGAAGACACGGATTAAGGTATTGCTGCTACCGCTGGTGGTGATGCCCGTATTGAGCGCCAGCCCGGCGCTGGCCAACAGCAACGATGCCCTGTTGGGCACCACCGCCGTCATCGAACCCGCCGGGCGCGATTTTGTTGACAGCCTCAAGCAGCTCTATATCACCGAGTCTGCGGTTGACGCGTTGATCCTGCATGCCAATGATGTTTTTGAGCAGGCAGCCTGGCGGGAGAACCCCCGTTTGATCAGAGCCTCGGAGCGCCCTGACGTCAGCTACCGTGTGTTCCTGACCCCCGGTGAGGCTGGCAGCCTGACAATTCAGGAGTCCAGACGCGGCGGCTCCGGGCAGGTGCGGGTTTCGACCCTACGTATCAACGTATTTGGCATCAGCCCCATATTGACCTGGGCCTGCGAGTCCGGCGACAACGCCTGCCGCATCTTCGACCCCCGTGATGGTACCCGCATGCTGCAAATCGCCCGCGATCCGGGCAAGGCAGAGGAACTCACCCGCACCCTGGGGCTGCTGATCCGCCAGCTGCAACGGCCGGACTGAAGGGCGTTTTTAGCCGCGGAATCCGCGGAAGGACGCGGAAAAAAGATACTGATTAGCCACGGACAATCACGGACGACAAAGATAAAAGATATTAGTTGTTAGTAAATCTTTGTCCGTGTAAGTCCGTGTCGTCCGTGGCTAAAAGTCTTTAGTCTTTTCTTTCCGCGTTATTCCGCGGGTTCCGCGGCCAAACCTTTCAGTAAATCTCAAGCCCCCTCGCGCTCCCCATCCCGGTACGCGCCCGGTGTTACGCCTGTCCATTTCTTGAACGCCCGGTGAAACGTCGAAGGCTCGGTAAAGCCCACCTGGTGGGCGATGTCGTTGATGGCCACTTCGGAGTGGGCGAGGTAGTAGATCGCCAAGTCCCGGCGTAACAGGTCCTTGATCTCCTGAAAGGACGTGTTTTCCTGGCGCAGCCGGCGGCGTAGGGTCTGCGGGCTCATGTGCAGTTCGGCAGCGATGGTCTCGAAATCAGGCACCGGTTTGGAAAAGTCCCGGCCAATCAGTGTACGGATCTTGCCGGTAAAGGTATTGCTGGCATCGGGGCGGGACAACAGATCCGCCGGCGAGGTTTTCAGAAACTGGCGCATCTCCGGTTTATCGCGGATAACCGGCGCAGCCAGGAAGCGGCTGGAAAAACGCAGCACCGTGCGGTTTGCGCCAAAGCGGATAGGGCAATGAAAGATGTGCCTGTACTCATCGCCGTGCTCAGGCTCCGGGTAATCGAATTCGGCAGCCTCGAGTTCTACTGGCTGGCCAATCAACCAGCTGCTGAGGCGGTGCCAGATCACCGGGATACTCTCTCGCAGAAAGTACTGCGGGTCGTGAATCTCGCCGTCAATAAAGGTCACCAGTTCCGCCATGTCGCCTTTACGTTCCAGCCGCATGCATAAGGTGTTATCAAACAGCTCGGAGAATTGCTGGCTGCGGTAGAGCACCGCTTCCAGTGTCGGGCAGTCAATGGCCAGTGCGCACATGGTGGCAAAGGTGCCGGGCCTGCAGCGCCGTGGTCCCATGCCCATAAATTCGTCCTGCATACTGGACCAGATGGTTTGCATCAATCGGGTGAACTGGTCGCTGTCCACGCGGGCGCGCTCCACTTTCAACAGATCAGGGGATATGCCGGCCTGTCTCAGCAGGGCAGGGATATCCTCGCCCAGGCGCTCAGCACCCGACAGCGCGGCCCTGACGAAATGCCCTGATACGGTTAAATCTGCCATAGTGTTCCCGATTGATGGACTAACCTTCCCATCATAAGACCCTGACGATGCAAAACAACCATTGTTGCTGGCAGAAATGGCCAATCGGAATGGCGCACGCGGCTGTTGGCCTCCCCGGCATATGACGGCAGGCTGTGGCAGCAGGCACAACAGGTACGTTACCTAGTATGTGTATTTGCAGAGACTTCGCTACCATTACAATATTAATCAAGGAGTTACCATGCCAGGTCCGCTCGCCAGTCTGAAAGTTCTCGACTTTTCCACCCTGCTGCCCGGGCCCTATGCCACCATGATGCTGGCGGATATGGGGGCCGACGTGCTGCGTATAGAAGCACCGGGCCGGCTGGACCTGACCCGGGTGATGCCTCCGCATGATGGCGGTACCAGCACGGCGCACGCCTATCTGAACCGTGGCAAGCGCTCCTGGGGGCTGGACCTGAAAAAGCCGGAGAGCATTGAGCAGGTGAAAGCACTGGTGGCTGAGTATGATGTTGTGGTGGAACAGTTCCGCCCCGGTGTGATGGACCGTTTGGGCATTGGCTATGAAGCCTTAAGAGCCATTAACCCCCGCCTGATCTATTGCGCCATTACCGGTTACGGCCAAACTGGCCCCTACAAGGACCGGGCAGGGCATGACATCAACTACCTGTCGCTGGCAGGAGTGAGCAGTCACTGTGGCCGTGCAGCTTACGGACCGCCGCCGCTGGGTATTCAGGTGGCGGATGTGGCGGGTGGCTCTCACCATGCGGTGATGGGCATCCTGGCGGCTGTCATTCATCGTCAGCAAACCGGCCAGGGGCAGTTTGTGGATATCAGCATGACCGACGCGGCCTTTGCCCTGAACGCCATGTCCGGTGCTGCAGCTCTCGCGGGCAATCAACCCCAGCAACCTGAGGGCGGCATGCTTAACGGCGGCACGTTTTATGACTACTACCAGACAGCGGACGGCCGCTGGCTGTCCATTGGCAGCCTTGAACCCCAGTTCATGGAGCGCCTGTGCCAGACCTTGGGTATTACCGAACTCAAGAGCCTGGGCCTGAGCCCCAAGCCGGAACACCAGCAACAGCTGCGCACCGCCATCAAGGAAGCTATTCTCTCCAAGACCCTGGCGGAGTGGCAGGCCGTATTTGCTGACCAGGATGCCTGTGTAGAGCCGGTGCTCACCATCCAGGAAGCCGCCGAACATCCACAGTTAACTGCCCGTCAGATGGTGATTGAAGTACCAAGAGACGACGGCACTACCCAACGCCAGTTGGGCCACCCCATCAAATTCAGCGAAACACCGTGCGAAAGCCGCTATGTCGGGCGCACGTTGGGGGCTGACGGGCCTTAGTGAGGGTTTGCCGCGGAATCCACGGAAAACGCGGAAAGAAGACACTGATTAGCCACGGACGGCACGGACAACCACGGACTAAAGCGATTAAAGCTTTAAGTAAGTGAGTAAGTCCATGTCCGTGTAAGTCCGTGCCGTCCGTGGCTAAAAATCTTTAATCTTTTTTCCGCGTTTTCCGTGGATTCCGCGGCAAAAAACCGGAGCCTTAAAGGCCCCGATTGGCGTATCGCTTACTGATTGCGGAACTGGGACACGTGCAGGCCCATGCCGCCATCCATGGAGGCCGCGTAGCCCGCGTAGATGCGGTCGCCGTCAACAGCGACACGGCCCTGGGTGATTTGTACGTGGCGCCCTGTTGAGCTCTCTGCCACCAGGTTGCCCTGGGTGTCGTACTTCTCGTTACGACCATTGCCTACCACAAACACTTCACCGTTGATCAGCGCCATATCCTGCACGATGCCCTGGCGAGAGGTTTTCTGCCAGTACACGCGGCCCTGGGCATCCAGCTTGGCGATACGGCGACCGTTGCTGTTTGATGTGGCAACGTAGAGATCGCCGCGGTGGTCCTGGCGGATCAGGGCGGGGCCCATCATGCCGTAGCTGGTGACAGGTGCTGCCAGTGTGCGCTGCCAGACGACCTGGCCGCTTGGCGTCCAGCGGGTGATCAGCGCCGCGCCCCGGGGCTCGATGGCCTGGGCGGTAATCAGGTCACCGTTGCCGGTAAACAAGACTTCAGCGAAGGCATAGCCGTCATCATGCGCTTCTGCCTGCCACAGCACGTCGCCACTGGCATTGAAGACACTTACCATGAAACCGCCGCTCAGGACGTAGTTGCCCGCGGCATCAAAGGCAATGGCCCATGCATTATGGTTCGGGTGTTCAACATGGCTTAGCTTGGTGCCATCCAGACTGAAGCGCTGGGTGGATAGACCGGCAACAATCACCTGACCGTTTTGCAGGGCCAGTGCGCGCATGTCTTCCTGATCACTCAGGTGCTGAGTCCAGCGCTGTTGGCCAAAGCGATCAAAGCTGACCAGGTGAGAGCTCAGGGTGCTGCTGTCTTCTGTAACACGTTGGCTGATGGCAATGGCGTAAAGATTGCCATTATTGTCCGTCACCAGGGCGCGGGTGTCGTCGTAGTAGCGCGCACCGTCATTGAGAGGGTGCAGATTGGCAGCTTGTGCCCAGTGGCGCTGGCCATCGGCGCCGAACTGAACCAGCAATGCCTCTTCTTCGCGTGCTTGAGTGAAGCCGGCCTGAATGGCCGTCGCAGCGACGACCACATTGCCAAAGCTATCCACCACCATATCGTTGAGCCAGGTGATGCGGTCACCACCTTGATCAACCTTGTGGTTGTAAGTCGCCACCCATTGTGGCGTAACCGCAGCGGTACAGGCCGCCAGCAGGGCAATAAAGGCAAACAGGGAAAAGGTTTTGAGGGAGGGTACTGCTCGCATGGGATTACTCCGTTCCGTAGAAAACAATCCGTAAGGCTTGGTTGGCATCAGCACTTGTCAAAGTGGTACTGATGTCCCGAAATGATAGGGGTGAAAATTAGGGGAGTCATACTAAGTTTTTGAGAGAGGTAATCAGCTAGCGCTCTTACGAATAGATAGCAAGCCTAATATTAATTTTGGCTTCTTCTGCTATGGTAAACCTGATGAGCCATTACGAATGGCTCGATAACAACCATAACAAGAAGGACACATCATGAGACCGTTCTATGCGTCGCCCTGGCGTTCATTCAGAACAAAAGCCGGGCTAGCTTTGACCGCACTTTCCCTGGGGTTGGTGATTACCGGCTGCTCTGATAGCAGTTCATCAAGCAGCAAACCGACTGTCGATGCGCCACTTTTTCCCGCCAATGGACAATTAGAAGCGACTATTCGACGGACCACCAACGGTGTACCACATGTGTTGGCTGACAATCTGGCTTCGGCGGCTTTCGGAGCAGGCTATGCGCAAACACAGGACAATGTCTGTTACCTCGCGGAGGCCATTGTTAAGGCGCGTAGTGAGCGTGCCAAGTACTTTGGGCCAGGAGACGATGGCCAGGGGCGGCCTATCAATGTCATTAATGACTTCAGCTACAAGGCACAGGGCATTCGCAGCCAGGCTGAGACTGAGTACCTGACGCTATCGCAAGAAAGCAAAGCGTTGGTAGACGGTTTCACTGCGGGTTATAACCAGTTCATCACCGAAACAGACCCTGCCGATTTACCCCCCGAATGTCGAAATCAGCCGTGGGTTAAAACAATTTCTCCAGTCGATCTTTATGCCCATTACCGGATCGTAGGCCAGTACGCCAGTGGTGCGCTCTTTGCCACCGGTGCGGTATTTGCAGCCGTCCCGGGTGAAGACCCAGTGGACATGGAACCCAGTATGGCTGCACTGATGCCAGGGGATATGAATGAGTCGCCATTAAAGGCCGTTGCGGACAGTGCAATAGCAATAGCGGGTGAACAGTCATTCAATGATATGGGACTCGGCAGCAATGCCTGGGGTCTTGGTAGTGAGATGACAGAGCAGGGCCGTGGTGCACTTTTGGCCAACCCGCATTTCCCGTACACCGGCCACCGTCGCCTCTATGAAACCCAGATGACGGTGCCAGGGTATTTGAATGTTCATGGCGCAGGCCTGCTGGGCACTGCTATTCCTTTGATCAACTTTAACGAACATCTGGCGTGGACCCATACGGTTACCACCAGTCGTCGTTTCACGCTTTATGAGTTGACTCTGAAAGATGGCGACCCGCTGACCTATATCAAAGACGGGGAAGAGCGGCCCATTACAAGCCAGACGTTCAGTATCGAGGTTAATGTAGGTGCTCCCAATACGGTGACCTTCCAGCGTACTTTCTATTATTCTGAGTACGGTCCGATGGTATCGGCAAACGCGATTACCCGTGGTGGTTTGCCAAAATGGGGTGAGCCTGGCGCTGATGGGAAGCCTAAAGCCTATACCTACCGGGATGCTAATGCCTCCAGTGCGCGCTTGCTGGATAGCTGGCTGCAGATGAGTCGAGCAACCAACCTGAACCAGTTCAAAGACGTATTCCGTAATTGCGGCTCTACCTTCTGGACCAACACCACCTATGCGGATAAGGACGGTAATGCCTATTACATCGATAGTAGCTCCGTGCCATATCTGT
The DNA here is from genome assembly GCA_022565395.1 of Marinobacter sp. Classification (GTDB taxonomy): domain Bacteria; phylum Pseudomonadota; class Gammaproteobacteria; order Pseudomonadales; family Oleiphilaceae; genus JAIUMV01. The sequence continues at coordinate 52,045 of JAIUMV010000009.1, read as the reverse complement.
CTGAAAAGTCCATAGCGCTGATTAATTTCAAGCGCCAATTCAGCTCAGCATACGATCAATTATTCAGCCAGGGAGTGACGTTGTTGGACGGTAGCTCATCTGTTGATGATTGGATTGAGGGTTCATGTAACGGGCTGGTACCGTTCGAGAAAAAGCCGCAGCTACAACGTACAGATTGGGTGCAAAACGCTAACGACAGTTACTGGTCGACCAATCCTGTGCAGCCGCTGGAAGGCTTTTCGCCGTTGTTTGGTCCAGAACGTTCACCTCTTGGCCCTCGCACCCGGTTGAGCCTCAAAATGCTCCAGAATCCAATGGATTCAGGTTTTGCTGCTGAGCCGCCAGCAGGGCAGGATGGCAAATTCAGCGCGCGGGAGCTGCTGGATGTTATTTGGAATAATCGCACCTGGTACGCAGAGGAGTTCCTGCCTGATTTGCGTGAACGCTGCAACCTGATTGGCGTGACTGAGGTCAATGTTCCCGATGTCGGTCCTCGCGCCGTAAACGCCGGATGTGATGTCTTACAGAGTTGGGATGGGGTTTATGACCGGGACAGCAGGGGCGCCCATGTGTTTCGGGTGTTTATTGCCAACTATCGTGAGCAGTTTGCTTCTGACCTGACGGTAGCCTTTAATCGCAACAACCCGGTCTATACCCCCTCCACGCCGTCAACGGCTAACCGAGGGACTGCTGACGACGTGATGTTGATTGCGCTGGCACAGGGGTTGAATGCGCTTGATCAGGTTAACATCGCGTACGATGCGCGCCTGGGAGATGTGCAAACCTATCAGCCTAGCGGCAATGTCCCGCCAAATGGAGCGCCGGTTCGCCTGGATGTCCCCATTGAATGGCATGGCGGTGATGGAACCATAGACGGCGCCTTTAATGCTATTGGGGTCGTGAATCTCAACGAGGCTGAAGATACAAGGTTCCCGCGCTTGAATCCTGTTCAAATCCCCCGTACCGCAGGCTTGTCCAGTAGTACGGCTGCGGGAGAAAGTGGGTGGTTGATCGCGCGCGGTACCAGCTGGCACTTTGGGCTGGAATTTACTGATCAAGGCCCTGTCGCCTACGGTTTGACGAGTTATTCCCAGTCAACGGACCCGGCGTCGCCTTACTTCAATGATCAGGCGACTCGTTATAGCGAAAAAGACCCACGTCGACTGTTCTTCTCCGAAGAGGATATTCAGGCGAACCTCGAGCCTCAGGGTGAAACAACGGTGACTGGCAGCCTGTAACCCGGGCGCCGTGTTATTGAAAGAAAGCCCTGGCCGGAAACGGTCGGGGCTTTTTTCGTGCCAAACCGTAATCCACAGATGGTCTCGGGTTCCAAAATCTGTTGCTGGTGCGTTGCAAGACGCATGTGCCTTAAAGGGATGCTGCCTTACGGGCAAGTAATTGCATGGAGCATTTAAAAAGCTTGAAAGGCTACCTTCTTTAGCCGAACTGTAGTGGGTCAACCGCATCATATTCATACAAGATTGCTTGACCAATGGGTTTCTCTTACCAGCTATCGTTTACTGCGAATGTATAACCTGGAGCGCAGGGCAAGCAACCTGAAGAGGGCTGCTGGATTTGAGTACCGGCCGCCCATTTTTCGAGCAGTACAGATACCTAAACCTGTCATGGATAAACACAGAATCAATGTACTGATAAGTTTGGTGCAGCAGGTTATTGTCGGGGGGCTGGTGACTTGAGGCCAGCATCTCGACTTCGAGTTGTTGCGGGTGAGACGTTTTGAACAGGGGTGGCCTTTGCAAAGCCGGTACCCCAATTACGACAAACCCCCGCAATAATCGCGAGGGTTTGTCAGCCGTTGGAACTCCCAGTCAGAGACTGGGGGTTCGCGATTGGTCGATCAACTTAAGGTAGCTGTTGCACTACTTTATCCTGATCAAGTGCATTCTCCACTGTATCGCTGGTGCCCAACACCGTCAGATTGGGTTGGTCTGCGGGTGTAGCACCGGTAACCTGGAGAACAGGTAGACCAAGGATGGCAAGCACTGTTTGCCGAACCATTTCTGCGAATGCAGCGCTGGTGTTGGCTACGCTACCCGGACATGCCGCGTTCGGAACAATGGGGCCAACGAAGGTGCCATGATTGGCCTGGGTACAAGGATTAGCGCCGGCAAAGAAGCTGGCTGCAGGCAGGGCTCCCTCATTAACCAGTGAGCTGGATGTCACCAGATTCAGTTCGTCTCCGCTGCTTGACAGTGCAGTACCCCCAGCGCCCAGATCGATCAGCGCCATCAGGGGCTCCGTGCCAGCGAGTGGTGCTGACAGTGCGCTGCCCAGTGGGTTGATATTGGCCTCGTTCGGTACGGTGTTGTCACCAATAACCTCAGAAATGAGGATGTTGGTCGTAGAGCTACCCAAGTCTTTGGCGAAAGATACCGGGTCACCGGCATCAACAACCGACTGGAAGATGTAGAAGAAGTTTTCGAAGTCGGAGGAACCCTGAGTGACACCTTGTGCCGCCAAGCCGCCCAGAATTTGACCAGAGAACGCAGGTGAGTTCTCAATCAGGCGTGTAACCTGACCACTGGTATCACGCAGTACGACAGTGTCAAGCTGCGGGAAGAAAGGCTGAGGCTCTACAGGATAGGCAGCGCGAAGGTCACCATTATTGCTCAGTGCAGCAAAGCCTGTGCCCGCAATACCACCCAACGAGTGGCCGACAAAGTGAACGGGCACATCTGCGAACGCGCCAGAGGTGCCATCGATCGTAAAGGTGCCCACCGAGGCAGACACATTCAACAGATCAACAATTGATTGGCGAACGTTGTCGCGGCTGTTCAGCATGTTCAGGGGGTTGATGAACAAAGAGCCAGAAGACACATTTGCGGTTGCTGCGGCTACAGGATTCAGAGCTGCGTCCGCAGTAAAATTAAAGTGGCGCTCGCCAATGTAGTCAGCATTGATCAGCGAGGTCAGCGCGCCGATTGCTCGTGCATTTCCGACAGGGTCTTGACTTAGTAAGGTGATGACGGCTTCGACATCTTCAATCAAGCTTTCTGCGTCAAGCTCTGTCAGGCCTGCAACGCGTCCGGTGGTTGCCCCTGCCAGACCATGAAGCGGCTGATCAATAGCGACCACCGCCTGACACGCTTGGTTGGCAATCAGGATGCCTGGCAGCATGGAGACACTGCGATCAACCGTGATGCCGTGCTGGAAAATGGTGACACCATTGGGGCTGTTTGCATCAACACACGTGTCGGGTCTCGCGGGGCCCGTCGCAGGGTGATAAACAACCACAGGTACGGTCACGTTCCCTTTTTGTTGCGGGAATGGGAAGTTGCCGTTTACATTCAATGCGCCGTCTATATCTCGCAAAAATCTGAAGATGGTGTTGCCCTCTCCAACCAACGCGTCGTTGAGTGAAGTCTCAAGGCTCGTGCTTCCAATCCAGTGGCCATCAACGATGCCTCTTCCCTCGGCGCCAGGTAAAGATTGGTAGTAAGGTAGAGTTATCGCACCCTGAGACACTCTCACCTGCGTCGCCGCTGCGTAAATAGGGTTCCATTCGCTGATCGGTGTGTTCTGAGGGTCTGCAGGAGCCAAGCCAGCTATCGTAGCCAGGTCAACGGCAGGGTCTGGACTGAAGAAAAAACTAGGCCTAGGCTGAGGAAGATGCATATTACCCTTGGATACTTCCGAGCCGATAGCTATTTGAAGAGGCGAAGGTGTGGGCAGGTCGCCGTCAGCATCAGGCTCTCCAAAAAGTGTGGTTTGCACGTTGCCCAGTGCCGTTATAGCCATCAGTTCTTGCGCTGTGAGCGTACTGGGATCAAGCTCCCCTGCGGCGAGCGCAGCCGCTTTTCCCCCAAGTTCCTGCAGTTTGGGGGTTAACTGAGAGAAGTTAAGTCCCGGGTAGTTATCCCGTACCGCTTTTAGTTGTGCGGTAAAGCCAATCTTCTGACCGAGTGCCGGTAGATAGGCAAAGGGCGACGTCATGGCGCGGAGAACGTCAGTGTCTTGGTTGGTGGTAAATGTATAGGCTAACGCCGCGCTCTGTCCGCTCGATGCCAATATGCCGTTACCCAGCGTATTCAAACCTTGCAGGAGGGATTTGACGTTTGCGAGTGCTGGGTTCCCTAAGGTGCCATCGGCGAGATTTGCGGCCTGAACAGAACGGTCAATATTCTTTCCGTTGGCGCCCTGAACTCCACTGCCTACAAGCACAAGGTACTTCTGGCCTTCTGCCAGTGGCTCGAGAGGCACGACTCTAATGGCGTTATTCGTTCCACCATCAAGGCTGATCACTTCAACACGATAATTGGGTTGGTTCGGGGAGACAGGGTCTGCCTGTATGATCTGTGTGGGGTTAATCGCTGGCAGAGCGTCCGGCGCACTTGCGATGGTTGGCGCAACGTTCAGGGCAATCAGATGGACGGTTGCACCTTTTATGACTGTTGAGGGGTCAAGCTCGCCATTAAACGGAATATTAAAGGCGCCAGTAGTGGAGAACCCAGAAAGCCGGTTAATGGCATCATCAGCTGGCGAGGTGCCGCTTGATAGTCCGGTAAAGTCATAGTCAGCGCTCTGGGTGGCACCCAGCAACAACAACAGGTCAAAATGCGGAGGAACCGCCAGTGTTGGTGACAGTGGATTAGGATCGAAAATCGGCCGTACCACGCTGGCGTCAATGCTGGTATCTACGATTTTATAGTTGGGGTTCGCATTTTTGTTGGTCGGGCCGCCATCATCCCAGCAGCCTGTAAGCCCAAGGGTAGACGCCACGGCAAGACTTATTAGAGTTTTCTTGAACATGGGTGGAACCTTTTCCTGTTGTTGTGTCGTTATTGTTGGCTACTGAGTGGGCCGGTTCTTCCCGGGAGCCCCAGGCCGTTAGGTGCCTGTGTTCAGCCGCCTGTTGTCTGAAATCCTGGCCAGCGCGTGGCCTTTAGTTCTTTCTCACGGTGCAATATAGGAAAGAAAACGGCCACTGTTCATCGCACTAAAGTGTGATTCTGTCGTTCTGGACCTTATTTTGGATAAACCACCAAGGAAAAATAGATGCACCTTGGCGGTTTGTCGAGTTTTCAGCGTTCCTAATCGGTACTGCATCAACCCCGGTCGGGCGGGCGGCTATTTGAAGCTTGAAAAGTCCGGCTGGCGCTTTTCCATAAAAGCCTGGAAGGCTTCAGTCGCTTCGGGTGACTTCAGGCGTTCTGCAAACAGGGCGCCTTCTTCCAGCATGACTTCTTTAAGTTGCTCGACCGTCGGGCGGGTCAGCAGGTCTTTGGTGGCGCGAATGGCGGCTGGTGGCTGAGCGCAGATGCGATCACACAGGGCTAGGGCGGTGGCTTCGGTGTCTGCTGGTTCACAGATTCGGTTGATCAAACCCAGGCGATAGGCATCATCGGCATTGAAGGTGCCGCCCAGCATCAGCAGTTCGCTGGCCCGCACCCGGCCTAGCCAACTGGGCAGCAGCAGGCTGGAACCTCCCTCGGGGCAGAGGCCGAGGTTGGCAAAGGGCATCTGGAAGCGGGCGTTGTTACCGGCTACAACCATATCGCAATGCAGCAGCATGGTGGTGCCGATGCCCACTGCCGGGCCGTTGACCGCCGCAACCACGGGTTTAAGGGCAGACGCCAGGTCAAACAGGAAGCGACCGACCGGCGTTTCCCGGAAATCCCCCGGCAGTCCCTTGGCAAAATCCCCCAGGTCATTACCTGCGGTAAAGCAGCTCTCATGGCCGGTGAACAAAATGCAGCGCACGTTGTCGTCGGCGTGGCCCGCGTCCAGGGCATCGGCCAGTGCGGTGTACATGTCATGCGTCAGCGCGTTCTTCCGCTCCGGGCGGTTGATACGAATTACCAGGGTCTGGTTATGTTGTTCGGTTAGAACGAGGTTGGTCACGTGCGTCTCCTGCGGGCCACTGATGGCTTCTTTATATAAGGTGCGCGAGGCGAGGAGTGCCCCGGTTGGCTGGCCTCAATGTAACCCAATCCGGCGGGCAGGTCATCCTGTCGTCTCATACGCACCCCGGCGGAAATCTGGTAAACTGCAGCACCGTTTCAGACGCCCCGGAGGGTGCCGGCCGCTTTTGTCGTGGCTCGGGGCCTGTCAAACCTCAATAACGCTGATGAGAAGCCTATGACGACCGTAATCCGCCAGGAAGACCTGATCGAGAGCGTAGCGGACGCGCTGCAGTTCATTTCCTACTATCACCCGAAGGACTTTATCCAGGCGGTGTATGAGGCCTATCAGAGAGAAGAATCCCAGGCGGCGAAGGACGCCATGGCGCAGATTCTCATCAACTCCCGCATGTGTGCCCAGGGCCATCGCCCCATCTGTCAGGACACCGGTATCGTCACCGTGTTTGTGAACATCGGTATGGATGTGAAGTTTGAATGCGACATGCCGCTGGACGATGTCATCAACGAAGGCGTACGCCGCGCCTACACCCACCCGGATAACGTGTTGCGGGCATCCGTACTGGCTGACCCCGACGGCAAGCGCCAGAACACCAAAGACAACACCCCTGCCATTATTCACTACAAGATGGTGCCGGGTAACACGGTGGACGTGCACGTGGCAGCCAAGGGCGGCGGCTCCGAAGCCAAGTCCAAGTTTGCCATGTTGAACCCGTCCGACTCGGTGGTGGACTGGGTGCTGAAAATGGTTCCCCAGATGGGCGCAGGCTGGTGTCCGCCCGGTATGCTGGGTATTGGTATCGGCGGTACGGCCGAGAAGGCGATGGAGCTGGCAAAAGAAGCCCTGCTGGAACCCATCGACATCCATGACCTGAAAGCCCGTGGCGCCTCCAATCGCGCCGAAGAGCTGCGCCTTGAACTGTTTGAAAAAGTGAACGAGCTGGGTATCGGCGCTCAGGGCCTGGGTGGCCTGACCACGGTGCTGGATGTCAAGGTCAAGGATTACCCAACCCACGCGGCCAACAAGCCAGTGGCAATCATCCCCAACTGTGCCGCTACCCGTCACGCCCACTTTGTGCTGGACGGTTCCGGCCCCGCCTTGCAAACCCCGCCGAGCCTGGATGACTGGCCTGAGATCACATGGGAAGTGGGTGACAACGTGCGCCGGGTAAATCTGGACACGGTAACGTCCGAAGACGTCAAGGACTGGAAACCCGGTGAGACGGTATTGCTGTCCGGCAAGATGCTGACGGGCCGTGATGCTGCCCATAAAGTGATGGTAGACATGATCGAGCGCGGCGAAGAGCTGCCGGTGGACCTGAAAGGGCGCTTCATCTATTACGTGGGCCCGGTAGACCCGGTACGTGACGAAGTAGTGGGCCCCGCAGGCCCCACCACCGCCACCCGCATGGACAAGTTCACCCGCACCATGCTGGAGAAGACCGGTCTGACCGGCATGATTGGCAAATCCGAACGCGGCCAGGTGGCTATTGATGCCATCAAGGAATACGGTGCAGTCTACCTGATGGCCGTCGGTGGTGCCGCCTATCTGGTCTCCAAGGCCATCAAGGGCGCCAAGGTGGTGGCCTTCCCGGAACTGGGTATGGAAGCCATCTACGAATTTGAAGTAGAGGACATGCCAGTCACCGTAGCGGTGGACTCCCGCGGTAGCTCGGTCCACCAGACCGGCCCGGTGGAGTGGCACGAAAAGATTATTGCTGCCAAGGCGGTGTAATCAGCCACTGGCTGACCAGAACGGGGCCCTTCGCGGCCCCGTTTTTGTTTTTGCCGCGGAAACCGCGGAAGGACGCGGAAGAAAGAAAAAAACTGATTAGCCAAGGCGACACGGACTTTCAGGTACAAGAGCTGATTTTTTGGGAGGAGGCTTAACGTGTGTGCTCAGTTCTCTAGGGGCGAGGTTCTGGGGATCTGCGTTGGTTCAATGTGCCGTCGTTTGTGGATAATGGCTAATATAGATACCTGACCATTCTGCTTTAGCTCATACATGATTCGGTAGGAGTAGAGGCCAATTTCCCGCACTGCTTCCTGGTCGAGTTCAGGTACCTTTCGCCCTATGTGGGGCAGTTCTTTCAACGGGGCTGCTGCATGAACTAACTCTTGAGCGACGCGCTTGGCATAGAGCGGAGAATCTTGTGCAATATAATCATGTATCGCTCGCAGCTGGGCTTGGGCATGCGCAGTCCATATCACCATGACTGAATGTCCTTCAGAACCTCCTCCGTAGTTTGCGTTTTGCCCTCTTCAGCATCACGCTGGCCGCGGCGAATGTTCTCAAGAACGTACAGGTGATACATCATTTCTTCGGTATCGACAGTATCTGGAAGGCGCTGAATGGTCTCCAGCGCTTCCTGCTTCGCAGTATGGGATTGCATACGCCGAGCTCCTTTAAAAACTACCCAACCAATGAGTTGTCATCAGTTTATCCACTGTCCGCATTACCACGCAAGGCGTCACCGACTTTCCTCAACGGCAAAGCCGACAAGTCAGCGACCGTTACTACGCCGGGCTGATCGCCGGCTGCGAAGCTCGGAAATCAGACCCAGAAGCACTATGCACAGAAGTATCACAAAGCTTGTTTGCTGAAAGTAATAAAAGAACGCCCAGGCGAGCCCCGCAAAAAACAGTCCTGTGACTAACAGCCAAAATCCATCTCTCACTTCAAAAGTCCTTTTTCAACAGGTATTCGACAACGACATTATCGCTACCTTACGGCTTTTTGTCTTTGTCGTCTTTGTCGTCCGTGGCCAAATTTTTAGATCTTTCTTTCCGCGTCCTTCCGCGGTTTCCGCGGCAAAAAATCTCCCCCCACTCGCTGGTACAAATCCTGCAACTCCTGAGAGACTGGAACCCAGGCTTTTAAGGAGGCAGCAGATGCAGCCGGATATCAAGGCACTGGCCGATGAGCTGATCGCGGCGCAGGGTCTGCCCGCAGACTACAGTCATGCGGTTACCGAGGTGATCATGCCGCTCGCAGGCAGACTGGTAGAGCGCCAGCGTGTGCTGGGACAGCCGTTGGTGGTGGGCATTCATGGGGCGCAGGGGACGGGTAAGTCCACGCTGGTGCTGTTTCTTGCTCGAATGCTTACCGAGGTCTTTGGCTGCCCCTGTGCCAGCCTTTCCCTTGATGACCTTTACCTGACGCGCAGTGAGCGTGAGACCCTGGCGCGACAGGAGCATCCTTTACTGCTGACCCGGGGTGTACCCGGCACCCACGATATTACCCTCGGCCACCAAGTGCTGGATCTATTGCTGGCAGCACGGCCTGGCAGCGAGATTCGGCTGCCAGCCTTTGACAAGGCGGTGGATGACCGTCAGCCCTTCTCCCGCTGGCCGCTCCATGAAGGGGAGGCGAAGATCATCCTGTTGGAGGGCTGGTGCCTGGCCGCCCGGCCGGAGCCTGAGGTGGCGCTGCTGACACCGGTTAATGAGCTGGAGGGCCAGGAGGATGCCGACGGACGCTGGCGACGTTATGTGAATGCACAGTTAGCGGGCCGTTACAGCGATTTCTATGCCCGCATCGACTACCTGATCATGCTGCAAGCCCCGTCTATGGCCCATGTTCTGGCGTGGCGCACCTTGCAGGAGCACAAGCTGGCTGAGTCCCGAGCAAGCGCACTAAAAGAGTGCAATTCATCACTGCGTCTGATGTCTGATGCCGCTATCCAGCGGTTTGTTATGCACTACGAACGTATCACCCGCCACGCCCTGGCGGAGATGCCTGCTCGTGCAGACCTGCTGCTGGTGGTAGATGAGCGCCATCGCATCACTCGCCAGCACTATCGGACGCCATCCTTATGAAGCCTGTTCGTTACCTGTTGTTTACCGATCTGGACGGGACCCTGCTGGACCACCACAGCTACCAATGGCAAGCGGCTGAGCCAGCGCTGCGGGCGCTGGAGAGGGCAGGGGTGCCGGTGATTTTCACTACCAGCAAGACCGCTGCCGAGCTTGCGCCTTTGCAGCAGGCGATCGGTAACCAACACCCCTGTATTGCCGAAAACGGTGCACTGGTGGTCATACCACCGCATTACTTCCATAGTGCCGAGCAGCAGGTGCACTATCTGGGCGAGCCCCGGCAGACGCTGTTGGCGATACTCGCGCGGCTACGAGATAAAGGCTTCCAGTTTCAGATGTTCAGTGATCTGTCTGTTCAGGCGCTGTCTGAGCTGACGGGTCTGGACAGCACCAGCGCCGGACTCGCACTGCAACGGCAAGCTACCGAGCCGCTGCTGTGGCAGATGGGTGAGGCGCAACTGGAGCATTTCCGCCATGAGTTGGCGGCAGAGGGTCTAACGCTCTTGGCTGGCGGTCGCTTTCTCCATGTGATGGGTCATTTTGATAAGGGTGAGGCCATGGCTTGGTTAGTAAATGCCTACCGCCAGTACTGGGGACCAGGCACGTTGAAAACCATCGCCCTGGGAGATGGCCCGAATGATGCAGGGATGTTGATGGCAGCGGATTACCCGGTTCTGATTCCCGGCGCCCGCTCAGCCGAATGTGTGATAGATCATTCCCGGTTGCGGCATGCCCCCGCGCCGGGGCCAAAGGGCTGGAACCAGAGCGTGCTGGCACTCATGAGGGAGTTGTCCATCGTACCAGCCTGACCCACCGCAACTGCGGTCAAGCCAGAGAGGTGGACTATGGGTGATTTTTACCAGAACGGCATCATAACAACACTGCACAACCTGACGCGCCGCCCGGTGGAGGAGCTGGAAAAGGAGCTGATGGGCTTCCGCTCCCGCCGCCCCATGTCACTGGTGCTTCCCTGCCTGTATTCAGAGCGTGAGGGGCCGGCGCTGGCAGGGATCGTGGACGAACTGGCGAAAGTGCCTTATCTGGAGCAGATTGTGATTGGCCTGGACCGGGCCGATGAGGCCCAGTATCGCCACGCCATGCAGTATTTTTCCCGCCTGCCGCAGCAAGTCAGCGTACTCTGGAATGATGGCCCACGCCTGCGTGCGCTGGACCTCAAACTGCGGGAGCAGGGCCTGGCGCCCACCGAAATGGGCAAGGGGCGTAATGTCTGGTTTTGCTTTGGCTATGTACTGGCCTCGGGTGTGGGCAAGTCTGTCGCCCTGCACGATTGCGACATCCTGACCTACCAGCGGGATCTGCTGGCTCGCCTGATCTACCCGGTCGCCAATCCCAACTTCAACTACATGTTCTGCAAGGGCTATTACGCCCGGGTGGCAGAAGGCAAGATGAACGGTCGGGTCAGCCGGCTGCTGGTAACGCCACTGATCCGGGCGCTGAAAAAGGTGTGTGGCCCCAGCGATTTCCTGGATTATCTGGACAGCTACCGTTACCCGCTGGCGGGGGAGTTTTCCCTGCGTACCGATGTGATTCACGACCTCCGTATTCCCAGTGACTGGGGGCTGGAGATCGGCGTGCTGTCGGAGATGAAGCGTAATTACGCCACCAACCGTCTGTGTCAGGTGGATATTGCTGACACCTATGACCACAAGCATCAGGACCTGTCGCCGGAGGATGCCAGCCGCGGCCTGTCGAAGATGAGTACGGACATCAGCAAGGCCCTGTTCCGCAAGCTGGCCACCAATGGCGAAGTCTTCTCCACCGAGACCTTCCGCACCATCAAGGCCACCTATTTCCGTATTGCGCTGGATTTTGTTGAAACCTATCAGAACGATGCGCTGGTGAATGGTTTGACCTTTGATCGTCACCGCGAAGAGAAGGCGGTGGAGATGTTTGCCCGTAACATTGTCAATGCCGGGGCCTACTTTCTGGATAACCCGATGGATACGCCGTTCATCCCCAGCTGGAGCCGGGTGGAAAGCGCTTTGCCGGATATTCTGGCGGAGCTGCAGCAGGCGGTGGATGAGGATAATCGCGCCTACGGAGCAGGGGCATGACAGACAGTCTTGAGCACAAGCTGAGTGCGATCCTGGCCGGTGTCTATCCCGCTGTGGATACCGGTTACCTGGCACGGGAACTGGTGGCTGCCATGGGACTGGCGGCGGATTGCCCGTCACCGTCGTCTCATCGTAATAACTGGGATGAGAAGGACCTGGTGCTCATTACTTACGCCGATACCATCGTCAGCCCCGATGAAAAACCCCTGCAAACGTTGCAGAAGTTCCTTCACCAGCGGGTGCAGGGCAGCTTCTCGGCGGTGCACATTCTGCCTTTCTTTCCCTACAGTTCGGACGATGGTTTCTCGGTGATTGATTACCTGGCCGTCAACGAATCCCATGGTGACTGGCCCATGGTCACAGCCATAGCCAGCGAGTATCGCCTGATGGCGGACCTGGTCATTAACCATATGTCCGCCCGCAGCCGCTGGTTTGAGAATTTCAAGAAGCGCGTCGAGCCCGGCCGCGATTACTTCTTTGAGGCAGAGCCAACCCAGGATCTGAGTGCGGTGGTGCGCCCCAGAACATCCCCCCTGCTGAGCCCGGTGCAGACGGTGGACGGTGTTCGCCACGTATGGTGCACCTTCAGTGAGGATCAGGTGGACCTCAACTTTGCCAACCCGGCCGTGCTGCTGGAGTTTGCCCGTATCATTCGTTTTTATCTCGAGCAGGGGGTACAGATTCTGCGCCTCGATGCGGTGGCCTTTCTCTGGAAGGTACCCGGTACGTCCTGTATTCATTTGCAGCAAACCCACGAGCTGATCAAGGTGCTGCGCCTGCTGGTTGAACACCACTCGCCAGATGCCATCATCATCACTGAAACCAACGTGCCCAATCGGGAAAATCTCACCTATTTTGGCAATGCCAATGAAGCCCATGCCATCTATAACTTCTCGTTACCGCCCCTGCTGATCAACACCCTGGTCACGGGCAACTGCCGCCATCTGAAAACCTGGCTGATGAGCATGCCCCCGGCCCAGCTGGGTACCACCTATCTGAACTTTATTGCCTCGCACGATGGCGTTGGCATGCGCCCCACGGATGGTTTGCTGAGTGAGGAGGAGAAGCAACAACTGGTGGATACCATGCAGGCTTTCGGCGGGCGCCTGTCTTACCGCCGGGCTGCCGATGGCTCAGACCAGATTTATGAAATCAACATCGCCCTGTTTGATGCTCTGAAAGGCACCGTCAGCAGCGGGCCGGACCAGTGGCAGTTGCAGCGGTTTGTGTGCGCCCATGCCATCATGCTGGCACTGGAGGGTATCCCTGCCATTTACATCCACAGCCTGTTGGGCACCGGCAATGACGAGGCCCGCGTGGCCCATACGGGTCGGCTGCGCTCGATCAACCGCAGCCAATGGCAGGAAGAGGCGCTGTTGACCGCTCTGGATAATCCTTTGTCACACCACCATCAGGTGTTTACCCAGTTGCAGCGGTTGATCACCATTCGGCGCCAGCAACCGGCGTTTCACCCCAATGCCACCCAGTTCACCCTGCATCTGGGCCTGCAACTGTTTGGTTTCTGGCGGCAAAGCCTGTGTCGGCGGCAGTCGCTGTTCTGCATCCATAACATCAGTGCCGAGTTGCAGCAGGTATCATTAAGCGATATTAATCTGATTGGCACGGATGAATGGGTTGACCTGCTCTCTGGTAATAAAGTGACTGATTTGAATGGTGTTTTGACGCTGGCGCCCTACCAGTGTGTATGGCTTTCCAATCTTGCCTGAGGGTAAAGTCTGCGGTAATCACGTACACTTTATGGGTATATTTAGGTCGTTTACTCAAAAAATAGGCTGCATGCTGACGGATATGCGACGCCGTTGTTTGGCGTTGCCGCACTTGAGGTCGCGCCATGAAAGAACACCTGCCCATCGTCGAGAAACTGTTGCAGCAGTGGCACACTGCACTCGGGCCTGATTACACCGGATACCGCAACCATGTGTACCGGGTGGTGAATCTGGTTCACCATTTCTACCCTGCCATGTCAGAGACAGACGCTGAGCTGTTGGAAGTGGCCGCGGCCTTTCACGATATCGGCATCTGGCTGGATCACACCTTTGACTATCTGGAGCCTTCGGCTGACCGGGCCAGTGCCTGGCTGGCGGAAAATCCCGAAGTGGGTGAGGCGTCGCTGGAGCGTAAGCAGCGCCAGGTCCGGGCGCTGATCATGAATCACCACAAGGTGAGGGCCGTACCGGATACCAATATGGCACTGGCTGAGGCGTTCCGTAAGGCGGATTGGGTGGACGTGTCCTTTGCTGGCCGGTTGGCCGGGGTGCCCAAGCAGTTGCGAAAGTCCCTGAAAGCCGCGTTTCCTGATGCAGGCTTTCACAAGCGGCTGGTGCAGCTGACCTGGGATCAGGTGAAGAAAAAGCCGGGCTCTCCCTTGCCCATGATGCGCTGGTAGTTATTGCAGGCGGGTTTAAACCGGGTGCGCCCGCACCTGGTTGCGCCCGCCTTCTTTGGCGGCATACAGTGCCCGGTCAGCCTGCTCTACCCAGGACATATAGTTGTCCACATCACCATCCAGCGTCGCCACGCCGAGGCTGATGGTATAGGTCAGGCCACCACTGGCAGTGCTGATAACGCTGGCTTCCACCGAGGCTCGAATCCGCTCACACAGGGCAATGGCGCCGTCCGTATCGGTTTCCGGCATGATAATGCCAAACTCCTCGCCGCCGTACCGACCCGCCACGTCAGAGCCGCGCAGGTTACGGCGTATCAGCTCTGCGGTGTGACGAATAACGTCATCCCCTACCACATGGCCATGGTTGTCATTGACGGACTTAAAGTGGTCAATATCCAGCATCACCAGGCTGGTGTCATGGGCATAGCGGCGGAAACGTTCGAACTCTACATCCAGTAGCTGCTCCCAGGTGCCCCGATTGAGCAGGCCCGTCAGCCGGTCGGTTTTGCTGAGTTTTGCCAGCAAGGCATTGGCCTTCTCCAGTGCCAGACGGCCACTGGCAATTTCCGTAACGTCGTAGATCATCAGGCAAATCTTCTCAACCGCACCGTCAGGGCCGGAGATGGGGCTGATGGTCAGGTTCTGGTACATGAACTCGTCAATGCCGGTGATGGGGCGGCTGTTACGGAAGCGGAACAGATAGGGTCGTTGCTCCCAGGAGGTGAATGCTCGCACATTCAGCTGAATGACTGTCTCAATCTTGCGCTCCAGCCAGGTCTGAGGCAATTCAGGAAAGGCATCAAAGAGAATGCGGTCTCGTATGCGGTGGGCGTTAATTCCGCTATGGTTGGCCATAAAACCGTTCCACGCTTGAACCCGATAGTCCAGATCAAGAATCACCAGCCCTACTTCAACAGACTCCAGCATATCTGCCAGCCAATGGAACTCTTTAACATCGATACTCATGGCTCAGGCATCCTCTCGAGTAAATTGCAGCAGGTGCTCAAGTCTCAAAACGGATTCTTCGGTAAGTAGAATCAACAGGTCACAGCAAATATTGTGTTGTTCAATTTCATAGGTGATTTCTATGGAGAGCAGGTTTTCTCTGTTGAGGTTGTGATGCTCAAGCAGTTCGTTAACCGGGCGATGCTGCCCCAGCACAACCGGGTGGCTGAGGCCAAGCGGGATATCCAGTTGCGCACTAAATCCCTTCAGAAAGGCGCCAAACAGAATACTGCTGATGTCCATCAGTACTTCGGTTTCGCTGACCTCCTCCAGATCGAGACGTTCATGTAGCAGGCGCCCCAGGTCTTCGATACTGGCGTCGGCAAACAGCAACAGCGCTTCACCTGACAGACCGGCGCCCATAAAACCCTGGCATACACCTGAGAAGCGCTCGTTGTCAGCAGCGGCAGACAGGGCCATGGAGAGTTCGCTGCGCTCAATGCGATTGACCTTGGGCACCGGCAGTTTGATAAACACGTTCAGTAACCGGGCCAGCAGATCTGCTGCACGCCCCATGGCCACATTGGACATTTCCTGCAGGTAGTCGGCGAGGCTTAGGTTGTCTTCGTCAGCGTGTGCAAAGATGTTCTGAGGCTGGCCGTCAGGCGCTGAGGCAGGCGTATCAGCTGTCTCAGTGGCAGGGCGGTAGAGCCCATAGTCCGCGAGGATCTGTGCGACCAGTTGGGTATCCGTGGGCTTCTTGATGAAATCGATGGCCCCCAGCTTTTTGACCCGGTCTTTCGCCTGGGGTTGAATATCGCCTGATACAACGATCGTCAGAATGGGCAGATCTTCAGCCTTGATGGCTTCCAGCACCTCATAGCCATCCATCTCCGGCATATTGAGGTCCAGAAACAGCAGCTCATGCCCACCCTCCCTAATTCTCTCAAGCCCCTCGCGGCCATCGGCGGCAAAGGTGATATCTGTATCCCAGTCCGGCGGCAGCGCACGAGCCATCTGCTTGCGGGCCATACCGGAATCATCGCAGATCAAAATGCGTGTGGTCATTCAGGGCGTAGCTCTCTGACATACGAGGCGGTAACTGGCATACAGTGTGCCGTATCATTTGCACCGGCCTCTGGGTTTGCGGCTCCTTGGGTTCTTGCGTGACTCCATTGGCCTTGAGTATAGCAGGGCTCCTGCGAGGCGCACGGCGGGGTGATAAAGCGCTTCCAGGGGGAAGGACCTGTGCCATGTTGTTTGGCAGAATGTTGAGCCACTATAAGCCCCTCTCCCCTGAGGGAAGAGGGGTTGGGGTGAGGGTGGCTAACGAGCCCCGTAGGGGCCGCCGTATCCCTTCAGGCCCTAACAAAAGATCTGTTAGACTGCGTCAGGTCATTCAACCGGCGCAGGACCCCAGCCCGTGATTCGCTCTTTCTATTGGCACGACTACGAAACCTTTGGCGCAGACCCAACCCACGACCGGCCTTCTCAGTTTGCCGGCGTGCGTACGGATGCAGACCTGAACATTATCGAAGAGCCTCTGGTGATCTACTGCAAACCTGCCGACGATTACCTGCCTGCGCCAGAAGCCTGCCTGATTACCGGCATTACTCCCCAGAAAGCCCTGACGGATGGTTACCCTGAGGCTGAATTTATCCGCCAGATTCACGCCGCTTTCAGCGTGCCGGGCACTTGTGTGGTGGGCTACAACAGCATCCGTTTCGATGACGAAGTGACTCGCCACACCCTGTATCGCAACCTGCGGGATCCCTATGGCCGTGAGTGGCAGAACGGCAATTCCCGGTGGGACATCATTGATATGGTGCGGCTGACCTATGCGCTGCGTCCGGAAGGCATTGAGTGGCCCCGCAAAGAGGATGGCAGCCCCAGCTTCCGGCTGGAGGACCTGACCAAAGCGAATGGTATCACCCATGAAGCGGCGCACGATGCCATGTCTGACGTGGAAGCGACCATTGCCATGGCGCGGCTGATCCGCGACCGTCAGCCCAAGCTGTATGAGTTCGTGCTGCAGCACAAGGACAAGCACGCCGCCCGTGGCTTGCTGGATATCGTGACCCACAAGCCGGTACTGCATATCTCCTCCATGTATCCCGCAAGCATGGGTTGCTGCGCGCTGGTGGCGCCACTGACGGAGCACCCGACCAATCGTAATGCCGTGATTGTCTATGATTTGCGGGAAAACCCGGCAGAGCTGCTGGGTGCCAGTGTCGAAGAAATCCGCGAACGGGTGTTTACTGCCAAAGCGGAGCTGGATGAGGGTGTGACCCGTTTTCCTCTTAAGGCGGTACACCTGAATAAATGTCCGGTTTTGGCGCCAGCGGCCATGCTGAAAACCCTCAGCCCGGAGCGCCTGGACCAGCTCCAACTCGACGGCGATCAGTTGCGGGAGCACCTGCGCCTGCTGAGACAGGACCCAGACCTGCCCCAACGCATTCAGCAAGCCTTCAACCAGGAGCGTGCCAGTGACCTCACGGATCCTGACGAACAGTTGTATGCAGGGGGCTTTTTATCCCCGGGGGATCGTAAGAAGCTGGACTTCATTGTTGCGCAGCCTGTGGAGAGTCTGCTGGAGCACCAGCACACCCCGTTCGACGATCCCCGATTGCCGGAAATGCTGTTCCGCTACCGCGCCCGCAATTTCCCGGAAACCCTCCAGGATGAAGAGCAGGAGCGTTGGGAACAGTTTCGCCAGCAACGCCTGATGCAGCCACCCAGGGGCTGGCGATCTCTGGAGGCGTTTGCCCAAGACCTGCAACGCCTGGCCGCCGATCCCAACCTGACAGACCGGAACCGCAGTATTCTCGAAGACCTGCATTTGTACGGGGAGTCGTTGATCCCTTACTTCTAGACCCGCCGAAGGATGAACCATGGAACAATGGATGTTCGCAAAAAATCTCAGAAAAACGATGACTGACACGGAACACAAGCTTTGGTATCTGCTACGTGATCGGCGCTTTCAAGGCACCAAGTTTCGCCGTCAGCATCCCATCGGGCCTTACATCGTGGATTTTGTCTCACTGCCTGCCAGGCTGATAGTGGAGCTTGACGGTGGTCAGCATAATGGTTGCGTAAGGGATGCTGCGCGAGATGCTTGGTTAGAGGCCGAGGGGTATCGCGTGCTGAGATTCTGGAATCATGAGGTGTTGCAGCAGCGGGAAGCTGTGTTGGAGGAGATTTTGCGGGCTTTGGTTTAACTGCCGGTGAAGCCCTGTATCGCAGTGTAGCCCCTCTCCCTTGAGGGGAGAGGGGTTGGGGTGAGGGTGGCTAGTGTGCCCCGGAGGGGCCTTCTATACTGCAATGCTGGTGAAGCGTTGCTTCACTATTTTATTTCACCCTCACCCTAGCCCTCTCCCCTCAAGGGAGAGGGAACTGTACTGTGCAGGTTGGCAGGGTGTTGCGTCGTATCGCTACATAAAGCCCCTCTCCCTTGAGGGGAGAGGGGTTGGGGTGAGGGTGGCTGGCGTGCCCCGCAGGGGCCTTCCTTACCGCACTGCTGGTGAAGCGTTGCTTCACTGTTTTGTTTCACCCTCACCCTGGCCCCGCGCCGCGCCCCGGCCTGCCGCATGGCGGCAGTCGTTTCGGCAGATGAAGCTGGCGCTTCAAGGACTCTGCCTACACCCCCTCAAGGGAGAGGGAACTGTACCGTACGGGTTGGCAGAACATTGCGCCTTACCGCCTCACAAAATAAACACTCAACGACTGCCCACACAAACTCTGCACCTGGCTCCCCATCGCCTCGTGCCGCAGCTGCTGCTGAACCGGCCCCAGCGCCAGGGTATGGCCGTCGGCATCCTGAGCGCGGACGATTTTCCAGTTGACCTCGTTGCTCACCAGGCGCATCAACCCTTTCAGCTGCCCGCTGTCCTGAGGCGCGAACCAGCGGTCCCGGCAGCCCCCCAGACCATAGAATGCCGGCTCTTTCAGCAGCTCTGTCCACAGGGCATCCTGCTGATTATTAAGCGCCATACGGCGTAGCCGGCGTAAGGTGGTGCGGGTGGGCTGCAGGTTGTGTTGTTCAATCAGGCGGCGAATCTGGCGGTCACCGGTTGTCTGCTCTTCCAGATGGGTATGCATATGCACCACACCCCCACTGACAGTGACCTGGTTGATCAGGCTGGCCAGGTTCACATCGGTCATCTGGGTGGAGGGCAGGCGGCCGACTTCCACCCAGTGCACCTGATGGCCGTCACCAATGAATCGCTGGGCGACGGACCAGGGCCAGAACACAATGTTTTCCAGCCCCAACTCTTCAGCCCGCCGGGTGGCCTGGGCAATATTGGCCAGAGACTCATCCACGGCGATGACTTCCACGTCATCCAGATAGTGAGCAAGCTCCAGCGCTCGCTGACCAGACTCCGCCCCGCAGATCATCATCCGCAACACCGAAGGGAGATTGTCGGTGGGCAGATGCAGGGTTTTGGCCATCAGGTTGCGCAGGCTGCTTTCATTACGGTAGGCCAACTGGGACCAACTGGGCCAGGCCTGTGGAATGTCGCATTTGTCCAGGCAAAGCTCGTGCTGCTTTTCGTCAAAATGTTGCTTGATGGCCTCTTCTGTCGCCCGGTCGTAGTAACTGGCCGCCATCAAAGGTTGCAGGCCAAGAGGCCATTCCGCCAGGTTCCAGCGCCCAAGCGGTACGGCGAAAGGCTGATGAAACAGTGCGCCATACATGGCGCTGATCATCAGTGAGCCCACCAGGGCCTCCTGTGGTTCCGCCATGGCCAGCTGGGCAGCGATGCTGTCATTGAGCGCGTTAATCAGCTGCTCCTCATCATCCTGCGCCAGCAGCGCATAGCCGGTACGGTCGCTGTAGCAGCCTATGGCCATGACCAAGCGGTGCAATTCGTCACGTAGCTCCGCAGTCTGAGCTACTTCAATGACGATGGCTCGGCGCAGCATAACCACCAGGGATTCCACGGCTGCATCCGGCATCAGGGTTTTTTCCAATGCCAGGAGCAGCAATTCATCCTGACAGGCAGCATCCAGAAAGATACTTGCGGTTGGATTATCAAGGTCGTATTGCTGACGCACGATAGCGGCGACAAAACCGGCGATTTGCTGGTGCGGCAGCTCATCTCGTCCTAGCAGGCGGATCACATCCTGGGCCAGCGCCTGGTCAGCATGGTTAACCGCCAGATTTTCGGCGCACTGCAGCATGCCGCTGTATACAGAAGGCCAGTGCAAATTCAGTTCCAGCAGCTTGCGATAGTGAAGGTAAGCGCTGTCATACTTGCCCTGCAGGCGCTTGGCATGGGCCATGCCGCAAAACGCGGCAGCAGATTGCCGATCCAGCTCCAGAGCATGCCGGAAATAGGCCTCAGCGAGGGCGGGGCGCTCAGTGGTCAGTGCCCAGTAGCCCAGATTGGTCTGTTGCTGCGGCTGGTTGGGGTCAGCATCCAGGCTGGCGTTGAACAGTGCCTGCGCACGATCCAGGTTGCCGTCATCCATCTCCACCCGCCCCAGTAACCCCAGAGCGGCTGGATGCTGGGGGGCTTCGGTCAGAGCCGACTGCAGTAGCGCGCGACACTCATGGCGAGCCTGCAAACGCTCAGCAAAACGGTTGCCGGGGTTGTTGGATACCTGATAGGCCAGATTGGCCTCAATCAACAGGCGCGCAACCGCAGCGCTATCGACCGCCGGTTGTGACTGATGCTGTGCGTACATAATTCACCTCGCCTTCATGTGGCCCGGTCACCGGGCGGCAACAAACTGCAGGAATATTGACGTTCTTCGCTCGTTACAGGGTATATAGCGAAAGGTGTGCCAGATTCGTGCTGCTGGGTTTTGGATTTGTAGTGAGTTCCCTCTCCCCTCAAGGGAGAGGGAACCAAACCGTGCCGCCTTGCGGCAGGCCGGGGCGCGGAGCGGGGCCAGGGTGAGGGTGAAAAAAAACGGCCCCCGAAGGAGCCGTTTTGTAGTTCAGTCAGACGCTTACCCTTGCAGCAACTGCAGCACCTGCTGCGGCCGCGCATTGGCCTGGGCCAACACGGACAGCCCCGCCTGTTGCAGTACCTGGGTGCGGGCCAGCTCTGCCGATTCCGCCGCGAAGTCTGCGTCACGAATACGGCTGTTGGAGGCCGACAGGTTCTCAGCGGTGGTTTGCAGGTTGGCGATAGTAGACTCAAAGCGATTCTGCACGGCACCCAACTCTGCCCGGAAGCTGTTGATGGTGTCGATGGCGTAGTCCACCGCAATCATCGCCAGGTCTGCGCCTTCACGCGTCGAAATGTCCACCTGGTTCAGTGATAACGTTGCGCCGTCAGTTGCGGAATCCAGTGTGATGTCGCCAGGCCAGCCTGCCACGGTAGAGGTGATCTCTACATCGAATGCTGTGCCGAACTGGCTGGCGAAGATAAGATCGTTGTTTGCGGCGTCAAAAAAAGCTCTTACGCCGGTTTCCCCGGTTGCTGCATTGATGGGGCTCAGTATGTCGCCGAGTGACGAGGCGTCGCTGACGTTAAGCACCAGCGGTGCGCCACCGTTGGTCGGTGTCAGGGTTACCTCAAAGTCTGCGGTAAATCCTTGGGCAAGCAGCTCCCGAATCGTCAGCGTATTACCGTCAGGGTCTTCGACTTCGATGCTGGAGAAGTCATTGGCGCGCGTAATGACGCTACCCAACTGGCTGCCGCGGGAGTCCAGCCCGCTAACACCAATGGTTTCACCGGTATTGGCGCCAACCTGGAATGTTTGCGTGCCAAAGGTACCGTCGAGAACCTTCAAGCCGTTGAAGGATGTCTGTGTTGCGATTCGGTTGATTTCCTCGACGCGCTGCTGAACTTCCTGGTTCAATGCTTGGCGATCGGAGATGCTGTTAGTGGCGTTAGCTGACTGTACCGCCAGTTCGCGAATCCGCTGTAAGCTGCGGGTGATTTCTTCCATCGCGCCCTCAGCGGTTTGCGCCAGCGAGATGCCGTCATTGGCATTACGCCGCGCCATATTCAAGCCGGTGACTTGTGAGTCAAAGCGGGTGGAAATGGCCAGGCCGGCGGCATCGTCCTTGGCGGAGTTGATACGCAAGCCGGAGGACAGGCGCTGCAGGGCCACATCTCCAGCTGACTGTGAGCGATCCAGATTCCGTTGCGCATTCAATGATGCGATATTGGTGTTGATTATCTGAGGCATGATTATCTCCTAGCTCAGCTACGCCGGATCAGGTTTTCTGTTGCGCACCTACTCGGCCAATGTTCGTTTGATAACGCGCTGACGGAGGTTAAGCTAGATTTGTGCCAATACCTATATTATTGATTCAACTATTTGTTTTATTGACGATTTCTTTTTATATTTTGTTTGTCTTGGAGGTGAGCTTGCCGTTTTTTTGGCAGTCATTTGCCGCTTTTACACTCTGTAACATAAAAGTCAGCAAGGTTTTCTAAAGCTTCTGGCGCTGGTGCCGTTAAACAGGTCAGCAGGGCGACGCACCCCAAAGATAAAAGCGGGCGTCAGACCTCTTTAAAGTGAGTTTTCACGTTTTATTTAGGAGAAGCATCATGGCTCTCGGCATCAATACCAACATCGCATCTTTGTCTGCTCAGAATCAGCTGAGCAAGTCTCAGGGTCTATCTGACCAGGCGCTGCAGCGTCTGTCCTCCGGCTTGCGCATCAACGCAGCCAAGGACGATGCCGCTGGCCTGGCGATCTCTGAGCGTTTTTCAACCCAGATTCGCGGCTTGAACGTCGCCCAGCGTAACGCGAATGACGGCATCTCTCTGACCCAGACTGCGGAAGGCGCGCTGAGCGAGATTGCTAACAACGTGCAGCGTATCCGTGAGCTGGCTGTTCAGTCGGCCAACGCCACCAACTCCGCTTCCGATCGTGAAGCGCTGCAGGCTGAGGTCACACAGCTGGTTGCTGAAATCGACCGCGTTGCGACTCAGACTGAATTTAACGGCTTGAAAATCGTTGACGGCAGCTTCACCGCCCAAGCTTTCCAGGTGGGTGCAAATGCGGGTCAGACCATCGTAGTGGACAATATCGCGAGTGCACGCTCTTCTGATCTCGGTCAGTTCCGCGGTTTTGAGCTGACTAACCAGGCTATTGGTACCGCCTCGGATACCGCTGCTGGACAAAGTATTACCGTGGGTGGCGAGACCATTAACCTGGGTAATATTGCTAACGATGCCAAGCAAATTGCTGCCGCACTCAACAGCGCAAGCATTACAGGCTTGACTGCCCAGGCAAACGAGACCGTGGTCGCTGGCGTTGCGCAGGCCAACACGCCTACTGCGGCTGGGACTTCAACGTTTGATCTGAATGGTCAGCAAATCAGCATTACTGCGACTACCAACGCTGCAACAAACCTTCAGAATGCATTGGATGCCATTAACGCGCAGTCAAGTGTCACCGGGGTGCGTGCGGTGAACGCTGGTACAGGCATCGAGCTGCGTGCAGCAGACGGTCGGAATATCACTGTTGATAGTTTCGCGGCTGGCGGTGCGACCGGTGCCGGCTTAGATTCATTTGGTCTGGCTGCGGCTGCAACCACCGGTGGTACGGTTGATGTGCAGTTTAAAGCGCCCAGCAACGTTACCGGCAGCGTTTCATTTACGGGTGCCTTTGACCCGGGTGGACAAACCATTGCAGCCACGGGTACCGCGCTGAATGCTATCGATATCAGCACAGTGTCGGGTGCAAATACCGCGATCAATGCCGCTGACGCCGCGCTGGATAGGGTAAACTCGGCCCGCGCAGACTTGGGTGCGGTGCAAAACCGCTTTGAGAGCACCATCTCAAATATTGCGACCACAGCAGAGAACCTGACAGCGTCCAATGGTCGGATCCTTGATGCGGACTTTGCTTCCGAAACCGCTACGCTGGCTAAGGCTCAGGTGCTGCAGCAGGCGGGTATCAGCGTGTTGGCTCAGGCCAATGCTCGTCCGCAGCAGGTTCTGTCCCTCCTGCAGTAAGGGGCTAGCGGTAACAGCCGGAACCTTCGGGTTCCGGCTTGACGCCGTTAACGGATAGCGAGGTAAAGCTATGAATGACGTTAACCTGAACAGCCCGGATCTGAAGCTGGTGCGCTCTGGCGCCCAGGCTCCGGCCAAGGCAATGTCGTCATCTCAGGCCGAGGGCCGGAACGCCCCTGACCGCACCGCGACACCTGCTGCGACACCAGCTGCGCCAGCCGCTCAGTCAACACGGGTATCTGACGCTGAGGCGTTACAAGCTCGCGCTGAACAGCAGCGCAAGGAGTTAACGGAGGCCGTAAGCCAGCTGAACGATTTTGTTCAGAACGTGCAACGCGACCTGCAGTTTGAGGTGGATAACGACATGGGTCGGACTATCGTAAAAGTGGTAGACCAACAGACCCAGGAAGTGATTCGCCAGATTCCTGACGAGGTGGCAGTGAGATTGGCAGAGAAGTTGCAGCAAAATGAACCGCTGACGTTGTTTAATATTACCGTGTAACGTTTTGCCGCTTGTGCGGTATGTAACAACGGTTTTTCAGCACCGCCGCACCTGAGAGGGTCCGGCGGTGTTTTGTTTTTTGATTTGCCGCTGAATCCGCGGAAGGACGCGGAAAGAAAAAAATGAAACTGATTAGCCACGGACGACACGGAAAGACACGGACAAAAGATCACTGATACAGAAAGTAAAAATATAGTTTTTGTTCTTGTCCGTGAGTGTCAGTGTCGTTCGTGGCTAAAAAATCTTTCTTTCCGCGTCCTTCCGCGGATTCAGCGGCAAAAAAGGGTTTTACAATCCGTAACAAATCGGCTTGCCGTTTTTGGAAAAAGGGGCAAAGTTTTGCCGCTGGCGGCCGATAATCTATTCTATAGAGACACTCGCCCCCTTTAGGAGGCACGATATGGCAAGTATTTCAGCATTGGGTATTGGATCTGGCGTGTTGACGTCTGACCTGGTGGATCAGTTGGTCAAGGCCGAGCGTCAGGTGTCTGATGTGCGCTTGGATCGTCGCGCTGAGCGCGCTGAGGCGCAAATCTCTGCGTTTGGTGCATTGCGCAGCGCGATCACAGAATTACGCCTGCCTATGCGACAACTTGGCGCGCCTGATGCCATGCGCTCATTTGCGGCTAATGTGTCCGGGGGGGGAGTGCAGGTCAATGTGGACAGTGGCCGGGCCAGCCGTGGTGTTTATACCGTCGATGTGAAGGAGCTTGCGCAAGGGCAGGCACTGGCCTCGCGTGACACTTTCTCAGACCGCACCACCACAAGCGTAGGCCAGGGCACGTTGGCCTTACAGGTTGGTGACAATTTAACCACGATCACCATTGATGCCAGCAATGACTCCTTACAAGGGCTGGCAAATGCCATCAATAATGCAAATGCGGGGGTGTCGGCAGGTATTATCGATACCGGTAATGGCTTCCAGTTAGTGTTGTCTGCGGATGAAACTGGTACCGCGAACGCGGTACAGATCACCGTGACGGAAACGGCCGGTCAGCCCGGTCTTGCCCGTTTTGCATTTAATGACAGTGTTCCCCCAGGGGAAGGGTTGCGCGAGACGATTGAAGCCAAAGATGCCGTTATGGAGCTCAACGGTGTCGAAATACGTCGGGCAACTAATGCGATCGAGGGTGTTGTTGAAGGGCTCACCTTCAATCTTGAGCAGTTGGGTCAATCAACGGTGCGTATCGAGCAAGACGTTGAAAAGCCGGTTGAGCGCGTTGAAGCTTTTATAGAGCAATTCAATAATCTGCAGAAACTTATCACAGAGCTGACCCGCTTTAACCCGGAACAGGGGGAGGGGAGCCTGCTGACCGGTGATCCCACCATTCGTAACATACAGGCGCAGTTGCGCCGCGTAGTGACTGATATTGTACCCGGCCTCGAAGGCGGCGCGGTGCGTAGCCTTGCTGATGTCGGGATCACCAGTGATGCGCAGACGGGCGAGTTACGGTTCAACAAGCAGCGGTTCGAAACTCAGCTACGTAACAACACCAGTGATGTGACAGCGCTGTTCGCCGAGCGGGGCAGGGCAGATGACCCGCAGGTTGAGTTCATCCGCAGTGGTCCGAATACCCGCCCCGGGAACTTCGATATCAATGTGACCCAGCTCGCCACTCGGGGCTCGGTGTCCTTTGATCTGTCAGCTTTTGCGGGTGGCGTTACTGTTGCTGAGCCTAACAACCTGAATTTGCGGGTGGATGGTGCTACCGATGTCAGTTTGTCGTTGGCGGCAGGATCATATTCACCCGAACAGCTCGTAGCGGCTTTACAGTCGGAGCTTGATCAAAATGCTGCACTCAGGGCATCGGGACGCGTGGTTCAGGTGGCGCTGAGTGCTACAGGTGAACTAAGCTTTACATCGGGCCGATTTGGTAGCGAGTCGCTGGTGTCCGTGCAGGGCGCAAGCGGGTTCGACGGAGCGCTGACCGTCAAGAGCGGCGACACCGGTCAGGATGTGCAGGGCACCATTAATGGTGAGGCCGCGAGAGGTGACGGGCAGGTGTTGTTTCTCCCAAGCAGCTCGACGGGGCCTGCTGCCGGTATACAAGTGCGAATTCTGGGTGGTGATCTGGGCAATCGGGGTAGCATTTCCTTTGTATCAGGTATTGCTCAGCGTGCGGTAACAACCATTACAGATCTTGTATCTGCAACGGGTGCGCTGAGTGCTCGAACTGACGCATTGAACCGCGAGCTGGAGCAGGTGGAGGAAGACCGCGCACGGCTTGATTTGCGTATAGAAAGCTTCCAGGCTCGGCTGATCCGTCAGTTTTCGGTGGCTGACTCGTTGATTGCCCAGCTCAACAATACGGGTGATTTTGTCAGCCAGCAGCTCGAGGCCCTGGCGCCCCAGAACAATCGCAGGAAATAAGCCCGACAGGGTAACCCAAGAGGTTTGACTATGAATGGTTTGCAAGCTTATCAGCGGGTAAATACCCAAACCAGCATTACGGATGCTGACCCGCATAAGTTGATCCAGTTGCTGTATGCGGGTGCGATTGAGCGCATCAATATGGCCAAGGCCCGCATGCAGGCCAAGGACTATGAAGGCAAAGGCAAGCTGATCACTAAAGTCATCGAGATCATTGGTGGTTTGCGCAGCTTTCTTGATTTTGAGAAAGGTGGAGAACTGGCTATGCGGCTCGAAGGGCTCTATGAGTACATGGAGCGAACCTTGTTTGAAGCCAATGCGAAGAATGACCCGGCGAAGCTGGATGAAGTGGCAAACCTGCTGCGCCAGATCAAAGAAGGCTGGGACGGGATTCGTGATGAAGCTGTCACTGCTGTTACATCCCCTCAGGTCTGATCAGGCCAACCTATGGGTGGGGCCCTAATCTGGTCGCGCCAGAGCCTGGGCCGCCTATACACTGTGAGCTCCTTTGTGCTGGTGTTGTAGGTTTCTGTTGCGATTATCTGACGGCCTGACTTTGAATCGTCTGTTGCTAAGCCTGGTTCTGGCCTGGGGCATTTATCCCCCAGCGTGGGCAGATACGGACGTCATATCTGTTGCTCGCTTCGCCAGTGCTGAGGTGTGGCCCTGGGGATTTGAAGGGCAGGATGGAGAGCCTCAGGGTATTCTGTTTGAACTGGCGGAGCAGCTTGTGCAGCAGGCAGGTGTGAGCCTCTCCAATGACTTGCGTCCCCATCGCCGTGCCATTTTGGAGCTGGCCGAGGGTATCGTTGATTTCTCTGTGCTGTTTGAAACCCCCGCCGTCAGCGATACGGCATTCTGTCTGGACCGGTTGCTTGAGGTCGAGGTTTGGCTGGTCGCTCCCATTGCCTCTTCGCAAACGTTGAGCCTGTCAGGGCTATCCGGAAAGTCCGTTGGCTACATTCGGGGCACCTGGTATGGCCAGGCGTTCTCTGACGCCGACAGCATTAATAAAGTACCTGTGCAGAACCTGAGTCAGGCCATCGATATGCTGATCATGGAGCGTATCGATGCAGTTATCACCAGTCACGTGGTGTTTCTCCAAACGCTGCGGGTCATGGGGCTTGCGGAAGCCGCTTTTCGTTACGAGCGGATCGACAACGCTCAGCATGTCTGCCTCTATATGTCGAGAAAAGCGCAGAACCCTGCGCTGGCCGAGCCCATGCGCGAAGCCGCCCGGCGGATTCGCGAGTCGGGTGCTATAGAAGACATTATCCGTCGGCCCTGGCCGGCCCGTCCCCGATAGCCAATTTTCTGGCAGTCCCGTACAATACCGCCCACGTTATTTTGTAGGGCGCCTTTCAGAACGACTGAAGGCTTCCTATGTCCATTCTGTTTGGTCTGGAGCAAGGGCATGTCTGAAATCAAAAAGGTGGTGCTGGCCTATTCCGGCGGTCTCGATACCTCAGTAATCGTTCGCTGGTTGCAGGACACCTACAACTGTGAAGTGGTGACCTTCACCGCTGATCTCGGCCAGGGTGAAGAAGTCGAGCCGGCCCGTGCCAAGGCGGAAGCCCTGGGCGTGAAAGAAATCTACATCGAAGACCTGCGCGAAGAGTTCGTGCGCGATTACGTGTTCCCCATGTTCCGCGCCAACACCATCTATGAAGGTGAGTACCTGCTGGGTACCTCCATTGCACGGCCGCTGATTGCCAAGCGTCTGGTGGAAATTGCCAAGGCCACCGGTGCGGATGCGATTTCTCATGGCGCCACCGGTAAGGGCAATGACCAGGTGCGCTTCGAACTGGGTGCCTACGCCCTGATGCCCGGCGTGAAAGTGATTGCCCCCTGGCGGGAGTGGGACCTGAACTCCCGCGAGAAGCTGCTGACCTATTGCGAAGAGCGCAACATCCCGGTGGAGAAGAAAAAGGGCAAATCCCCTTACTCCATGGATGCCAACCTGCTGCACATCTCCTATGAAGGCATGGTGCTGGAAGATACCTGGGCCGAAGCCGAGGAAGACATGTGGCGTTGGTCCGTAGCGCCGGAAAAAGCGCCGGATAAAGCTACTTACATTGAACTGACCTACGAGCGCGGCGATATCGTCGCCATCGACGGCCAGCGCATGAAGGCGCATGAAGTACTGGCTTACCTGAACAAGGTGGGCGGCGCCAATGGTATCGGCCGTGTCGATATCGTTGAGAACCGTTATGTGGGCATGAAATCTCGCGGCTGCTACGAAACCCCGGGCGGCACGATCATGTTGCGGGCACACCGCGCCATTGAGTCCATTACTCTGGACCGTGAAGTGGCTCACCTGAAAGACAGCCTGATGCCCCGTTACGCCGAGGTGATTTACAACGGCTACTGGTGGTCACCGGAGCGCCGTGCGCTGCAGGCTCTGATCGACGACACCCAGACCTACGTCAATGGTGTTGTCCGCCTGAAGCTCTACAAAGGCAACGTGGAAGTGGTTGGCCGCAAGTCTGATGACTCCCTGTTCGACGAGAAAATCGCCACTTTCGAAGAAGACCAGGGCGCCTACAACCAGAAAGACGCCGAAGGCTTCATTAAACTGAATGCCCTGCGCCTGCGCATCGCTGCGAGCAAAGGCCGTAAGCTTTGATGTAGTTTTTTAGCCGCGGAATCCGCGGAAGGACGCGGAAAAATAGATTTTTAGCCACGGAAGACACGGACATTCACGGACAAGAACAAAAACTATAATTTTTAGTTTCTGTGTCAGTGATCTTTTGTCCGTGTTTTTCCGTGTTTTTCCGCGTCCTTCCGCGGATTCCGCGGCAAAATAACCCCTACTCCCCACCAAACTTCTGCCTGAACTCCCCCGGTGTCATGCCCTTGCGGCTCTTGAAGCTGCGGTGGAAAGAGGTGGTTTCGCTAAAGCCCAGTCTCAAGGCTATATCCAATATGGGGAGTGTGGTGTTGCTGAGGTAGTCCTCGGCCATGCCTTGTCGCACGTCGTCCAGTAATTGCTGATAGGACACGCCTTCCTGGCTCAGTTTGCGCTGCAGGGTGCGGGCTGTCATGCCCAGGTGTTCGGCGATCATATCCTGGCGGGTAATGCCCTGCATCAGCTGCTGGTGAATGCTGTGCCTGACCCGGGTTAGCAGGGCGGTTTCTGTATCGAGTGCGGCCATTTGACTCAGGGCGTGCGCCTCAAGGGTCTGGCGTAGCAGGGGGTCGGGCTGTCGCAGGGGGGTATCCAGAATGGCCAGCGGAATAACCACCGAGTTACAGCTGGCATTGAAGGCCACCTCGCAACGCCAGCGTTTGTGGTACTCCGGCTCCAGCGTCTGGCCGGGAGACTGTCGCTCCAATGTTACAGCCAGCGGGGCAGCTTCGTTCTGATCTGCCAGCCAGCGGGCATAGTTGATCCAGGAGGCAAAGACATTGTCCACCATCTGCGGCCTGACCACTGGGTCCGTGTAGGTGCATTGCCAGATGAGTCGCAGATCCTTGCCTTCCTGCCGTACCTGAGTGACGCCCATGTCGCCGACCAGTTTTTCGAAGGGGGCAATGCGGGTAATGGCTTCCCCCAAGGTGGCGCAGCTCATGGTGATATAACCCAATACCGAATAGGAACCCGGCTGCACGAAATCGCCGGTAAAAAGGCCAAAAACGGGGTCGTTAACCTGCTGACAGAGCAGGCGGATAAAATGCTGGAACTGACTACCGTCGAGGCGGCCCTCATCGGACACCAGTAGTTCTGGCGCCAGGCCGGCCTCCGTTAACAGGGGCGTGCTGTCAATATTGCGCTTGGCCGCGGCCCGGACGTATTGCCTGAGGGCGGCGACGGATGCAGTTCCGAGGTTTGCCATGTACTACCCGACAGTTGAGAGAGTAGAGGGCTCTGATTCAGTCCCTTATCGTATCGGCGTGGCCTGTTTCGGAGCTAAAGGGGAGTTTATCAGAACCTGGTAGTATACGCGGTGGAATGTCGTTGCTCTGTGACCGGGCATCCCGATAGCCCAGAAAAGAAAAAGGCCGGTCCTAAGACCAGCCTAAAATAAGGACAGAACGAAAGTGCCTGAAAAATTCGTCAATCCGATGGAGGTTCCAACCGCACCGCCGGAGGGACTGCTCACTCCTCCTCGGTAGGGTGGATACTGCTTGACTCCACGCTGTCAGAATAGCCTCAGGTGCCGCTGATGTCTGTGTGATAAGGGTGTCTCATTGTTACCAAGTGTATGTGCCTGTTGCTTTTTAGGGTGTCGGTGCGGCCAGGTGAGGAGACACTTCTGTAAAGCGGCGGGTTTCATAGGCTTCCATAAGTCCGGCGATGGCCGCCCGCTCCATTTCTTCTGGCGTGGGAGTGCCGTGCTCAACATCCGCCTTGCACAAGGTCATGGCCGACTCCACCGACACAAAACCAGCCGCGGTTTTAAAGGCTTTGTGGTTGATGCCATCAAGAATGCGACGGAAGGCAGAGGTCGTGCAGGGCTCGCTATTAGGGAAGTGGGCGACAATAGCAAATTGATTCTCACCCACCCGGCAGACGGCGTCCATCGGGCGGATCAGTGTTGACAGGCGACGGCTCAGGCCGGTGGCAACGGCTTTCAGGGTAGATTTGCTGTACTGCTTTTTCAGCGCCTGCCAATTACGGATGCCGATGAGTACATAGGCAGAAGCGCCACCGCGGGATTCGGCCTCCCGCAGGCTGCGTGACAGGCGCTCCATCGCATAGCGCCGGTTGCACAGGCCGGTTTCGGGGTCAATGATATTCGCTTCCCGCAACTCCTGGTTCATCTCTATTAGCAAGGTGTTATTGGCTAATAGGGTGTTCTGGCGGTCCGCGAGACGGTCGGCTGCAAACACGCGGGGCAGCAACTGCTTGTTCATGTCTGACTTGTAGATAAAGTCATCCACTCCCCGGTCAAACGCCTCCACCAGCGCCGCAACGCTCTCCCGGGCAGTTAACAGAATGATGTAGGTATAGTGATTTTGCTGCTCATCCAGCTGCCGCACCCGATCCGTCAGCTCCAGGCCGTCCATCTCGGGCATCAGCCAGTCAGCAATGAGTACGCTGACCGAGCGTTCTTCCAGTGTTTGCAAGGCGCCGGGGGCATTATTGACCACCCGTACGTCCCGGTAGCCGGCGTTAGTCAGGGCGCGGCTGACCATAATGCCGCTGAATTTGGCGTCATCAACAACGAGGATAGGAAGGTTAAAGTTAGGCATATTGTTTTTACTGCGTTCAGTCCATTGTTGAGGTGCGGTTGACGGATCGACTTGGTATGCTTGCAAGCCTGACAGGCGAGGCAATTATAGCTCGTATGCCAAGCCTCGCCCCGCTTCAATTGTAAAACTTGTGGAATAAATGACAGCCTGCTGCCAAGTAACTGCGCCAGGCGTGAACAACTGCGCATTTTCGGAGTGACATCAATATGCCTTCATTCGACATCGTTTCAGAAATCGACATGCATGAAGTAAGCAACGCCGTAGACCAGGCGAAGCGCGAGCTGGGGAACCGCTGGGACTTCAAGAACGTCGAGGCTGATATCGAGCTGGATGACAAACGCATTACCCTCAGTGCCGAGCAGGACTTCCAGCTTGAGCAACTGACCGACATGCTGCGTATGGCCTTTGCCAAGCGTAACATCGACAGCCGCGCGATCCAGCCTGACGGTGACTCCAAATCCGGTAAGTTGGTACGTCAGCACCTGACCCTGGTCCAGGGTATTGAGACAGACATGGCAAAGAAGATCGTCAAGCTGATCAAGGATGCCAAGCTCAAGGTTCAGGCCAGTATTCAGGGAGACAAAGTCCGCGTGACCGGCAAAAAACGTGATGACCTGCAAACCGCCATCGCCCTGCTGCGTGAAACCGAGCTGGAGTTGCCGCTGCAATTCAATAACTTCCGGGACTGACAGGGTGTATGCAAGGGGCGGGGTGACCCAAGCAGTCTCAGCCCGTCCCGTCCGTGGCTAAAAATTAATGGCTTCCCTTAAGGGGCCGTGGCTTAATCACACCTCATTATCCGCTCGAAACCCCCTCGGGAACGCTATGAAACACGCCCCAGGCCTGCTTGCAGGCTTTAAAACCTACGGCAAGCCTCGCGTCATCGGCATGCTGTTTCTTGGTTTTTCTGCCGGGTTACCGCTGTTGCTGGTGGGCGGCACCTTTGCTGCCTGGTTGCGGGACGTGGGTGTTGAGCTGGCGACCATAGGCTTTCTGAGCTGGGTAGGCATGGCCCATTCCATCAAAGTGCTCTGGGCACCCATTGTTGATCGGGTGCCCCTGCCTTTGTTGAGTCGATTGTTTGGCCGCCGGCGTGCCTGGATGCTGCTGGCACAGGTGTGTATCGCGGTGGCCCTGCTGGGTATGGCGTTCAGCGATCCGGTGGAGCAACGTTGGCTGGTGGCACTTTGGGCGCTGATTGCCGCGTTTGGCTCAGCCACTCAGGACATCGCTATTGATGCCTACCGGGTAGAGGCGGCGGAGCCTCATCAACAAGGTGCCATGGCGGCCAGTTATGTGACCGGTTATCGGGTTGCGGTGTTAATGGCAGGCGCGGGGGCGCTGCATATTGCCTTTCAGGGCAGCTTGACACTGAGTCTCGGCGATTACTTCATTACGACCCTGAGTGGCTGGACCCTGGCCTATATCACCATGGCTGTACTAATGGGTGTTGGTATCGTCACCACCCTGATTGTAGCGGAGCCAACATCCAGCCAGTCCGCGATTACCAGTGAGGTGGAAGAGCGGATTCGCCACTATCTGGACAACTCCGTGCACGGCGCCGGGCGCAAGCGAATCACCGCCTGGGTGATCGGTGCCATCGTCTGCCCGTTTGCGGACTTCTTCCAGCGCTATGGTAAAGCGGCGTTGGTGATCCTGCTGTTCGTGGGGACTTTCCGCATCAGCGATATCTTTATGGGGGTGATGGCGAACCCCTTCTATCTGGATCTGGGCTTTACCAAGGGCGAAATTGCCAACATTGCCGCCGCCTTTGGACTGGCCATGACTTTGACCGGGGCGGCGGTGGGTGGGGCGCTGGTGGTTCGTTTCGGTATTGCGCGCATGTTGCTGTTCACCGCTTTTATGGCACCTGCCACCAACCTGACCTTCGCCTGGTTGGCCATGCTGGGGCCGGAACAATACGGCTTGGTGGTGGCGATTATCGCCGACAACGTGACTGGCGGCATGGCCATCTCGGTATTTATCGCCTACCTGTCTAGTCTCACCAACACAGCCTATACCGCCACTCAGTACGCGCTGTTCAGTTCCCTGATGACGTTGCCTGGCCAGTTTGCTGCCGGCTTTACCGGTGTGCTGGCTGAGAAGGTGGATTGGGTTAATTTCTTCCTGATTACGGCAGCCACGGGCATACCGGCCATTATCCTGGCGGCGGTATTAATTCGGGTGGCGCATCCGGACAAGCCAATACGGCCGCAGACTCTAGTTGAGAAAGCCCCTCTCCCTTGAGGGGGGAGGGACCTGTAATGCAATGCTGGTGAAGCGTTGCTTCACTATTTTGTTTCACCCTCACCCTGGCCCTCTCCCCTCGAGGGAGAGGGAATAGAACGCGGTGCCGGTTGGCAGCGTGTTGCGTTGTATCGCTACATAAAGCCCCTCTCCCTTGAGGGGGTGAAGGCAGAATCCTTGAAGCGACAGCTTCATCTGCCTGAACGACTGCCGCTATGCGGCAGGCCGGGGCGCGGAGCGGGGGTTGGGGTGAGGGTGGCTAGCGCGCCCCGCAGGGGCCTTCCTTACTGCGACTTGGCCTCTCAAGGGAGAGGGAAACGACTGCTGTTTGATGCGGTTAAAGCCGCAGCGCGCCGTCCACTTCAATCATTCGGCCAGACACATAGTCATTCTCGAAGATAAACGCCACGGCTGAGGCGATCTCGTCAGGTTTGCCCATGCGTTTGAGGGGAATACCCGCCGTCATTTTTTCCAGCGCTTCCGGCTTCATGGAGGCGGTCATTTCTGTCTCGATAAAGCCTGGTGCAATACCCATGACACGGATGTTGTAGCGGGCCAGCTCTTTCGCCCAGACAGGCACCATCGCTGCGACGCCGGCCTTGGCGGAGGAGTAGTTACTCTGTCCCATGTTACCCGCGCGGGAAATGCTGGAAATGTTGATGATCGCGCCCTGGCTGTTGGTTTTGATCATCTGGGTGGCTGCCTCCCGGCCACAGAGGAAAACCCCGGTGAGGTTGACGTCGATAACGGCTTGCCATTCCGCCAGGCTCATGCGCTTGACGATTTCACCATCCTTTACCTTGATGAGCAAACCGTCACGCAGGATGCCAGCATTGTTCACCAGACCATTGAGCTGGCCAAAATCCGCTGCGATTTTGGCAAAGGTCGCTTCGACTTCATCTTCTTTTGCCACGTTACACACATAGGCACGTGCTTCACTGCCTGCGGCCTGGCAGGCGGCTACGGCGGCATCTAGTTTATCCTGCATCAGATCTATCAGTGCCAGCTTGGCGCCTTTGGCGGCCAGATACTCGGCCATGGCCCGGCCTAGACCCTGGCCGCCACCGGTAATTGCAATCACTGTGTCTTGAAGTTTCATGATTTGCCCTAATGTTGGTCCTGAGAGAAAACGCCAGAGTATAGCAGAGCTCCTTAACTCATTACCCAGTCGGAGGCCCGGTGCCCATATTCCTGTTGTTGTTCATCGTGATGCCCATTGTCGAAATGGCCATTCTCATCAAAGTGGGTGGCGTCATCGGCGCACTCAACGCCATCGGCCTGGTGGTGCTGACGGCGGTCGTAGGGGCGGCGATGCTCAAACGTCAGGGACTGGCAACCCTGATGCGGGCTAATCAGCGCATGAATACCGGCGAAATTCCTGCCCGTGAGATGGCGGAAGGGCTGCTGTTGGCTATCGGCGGTGTGTTGTTGATGACGCCCGGTTTTGTAACCGATGCCATAGGTTTTGCCTGCCTGTTGCCTGGCACCCGTCATGTCATGGCGGCCCATCTGCTGAAACGCATGGTGGTGCAGGGTCAGGCACAAACCTTCCATTTTCATACTGGCGGGGGCTTTCAGCAGCGTGATCCGTTCCGTCGTCCGGGTGAGTCCGGTGACATCATCGAGGGTGAGTTTGAGGAGGAGCGGGACAAGGAACACTCGGGTCCCGACCGGCTGGAAAAAAAGTAAAAAAATTGTTGTTGGGGGAGTTGAAATGTACGCCTCCAGCTCCATATAGGAACCACAAAGTTTGCCGGGGGCGACTCCGGCTTTCCACAAACGTCATTGCCTAAGACAATCTGACTAACTGGAGAAAACGAGTAATGAAAATTCGTCCGTTACACGATCGTGTTGTCGTGCGCCGTAAGGAAGAAGAAGAGAAAACCGCAGGCGGCATCGTGCTGCCGGGTAATGCGAAGGAAAAACCGTCTCAGGGTGAAGTCCTGGCTGTCGGTAATGGTCGCATTCTGGACAACGGCGAGACCCGCGCCCTGGCGGTGAAGGTTGGTGACACTGTGGTGTTCGGCCAGTATGCCGGTAACACTGTCAAGATCGACGGTGAAGAGCTGCTCATCATGAGCGAGAGCGAAATTTACGGCGTTCTCGAAGGCTGATCCAAGGGCCGCTGACAGTCACCTTTATCGATAAACAGATTCATATAGGAATTAAGCGATATGGCAGCTAAAGACGTTAAATTCGGCGACAGTGCACGTAAGCGCATGGTTGCAGGTGTCAACATTCTGGCTGACGCCGTCAAGGTTACCCTGGGCCCGAAAGGCCGTAACGTAGTTCTGGACAAGTCCTTTGGTTCACCTACTGTCACTAAAGATGGTGTGTCTGTAGCCAAGGAAATCGAACTGAAAGACAAGTTCGAAAACATGGGCGCGCAGATGGTTAAAGAAGTTGCGTCCCAGGCCAACGATACTGCCGGTGACGGCACTACCACGGCCACTGTACTGGCTCAGGCCATCCTTAACGAAGGCATTAAGGCCGTTACTGCTGGCATGAACCCGATGGACCTCAAGCGTGGCATCGACAAAGCCTCTGCTGTTGCCGTCAAAGCCATCCGTGATATGTCCAAGCCCTGTGACGACAGCCGCAACATCGCTCAGGTGGGCACTATCTCTGCCAACGGTGATGAGGCCATCGGTCGCATCATCGCCGACGCCATGGAGCGTGTAGGCAAAGAGGGTGTTATCACTGTTGAAGAAGGTCGCGGCCTGGAAGACGAGCTGGACGTGGTTGAAGGTATGCAGTTTGACCGCGGCTACCTGTCCCCGTACTTCATCAATAACCAGGACAACATGGCTGCCGAGCTGGATGACCCTTACATCCTGCTGGTAGACAAGAAAATCTCCAACATCCGTGAATTGCTGCCGGTGCTTGAGGGCGTAGCCAAAGCGGGTAAGCCGCTGCTGATCATCGCCGAAGATATTGAAGGCGAAGCCCTGGCTACCCTGGTTGTCAACAACATGCGTGGCATTGTCAAAGTCGCTGCCGTTAAGGCACCTGGCTTCGGTGACCGTCGTAAGGAAATGCTGCAGGACATCGCCATTCTGACCGGCGGTACTGTGATTTCCGAAGAAGTGGGTCTGAGCCTGGAAAATACAACGCTGGATGACCTGGGTACTGCCAAGCGCGTCAACATCACCAAAGAAAACTCCACCATCATCGATGGCGCAGGTGCTCAAGGTGACATTCAGGCGCGTGTTGAACAGATCCGTAAGCAAATCGAAGAGAGCAGCTCTGACTACGACAAAGAGAAGCTGCAAGAGCGCGTAGCCAAGCTGGCTGGCGGTGTTGCCGTTATCAAGGTAGGCGCAGGCTCCGAAGTTGAAATGAAAGAGAAGAAGGCTCGCGTTGAAGACGCGCTGCACTCTACCCGCGCTGCAGTTGAGGAAGGTATCGTTGCCGGTGGCGGCGTTACGCTGATTCGTGCCCTGAGTGCGCTGACCAGTGTTGATACTGACAATGATGACCAGGCTGCCGGTGTCAACATCCTGCGTCGTGCCATGGAAGCGCCGTTGCGTCAGATCGTAACGAACGCCGGTGGCGAAGCGTCTGTTGTGGTACAGAAAGTCCGTGAAGGTGAAGGCAGCTTCGGCTTCAACGCCGCCACTGAGCAGTACGGTGACATGCTGGAGATGGGTATTCTGGACCCGGCCAAAGTCACGCGCTCTGCACTGCAGGCGGCCGCATCAATTGCGGGTCTGATGATCACTACTGAAGCCATGGTTACCGAACTGCCTGAGGACGACAAGCCAGGTATGCCGGACATGGGCGGTATGGGTGGAATGGGTGGAATGGGCGGCATGATGTAATCGCCGTCAGCTTTCCCGATCTGCTAGAAAACCCCGCGTCGAAAGACGCGGGGTTTTCTGTTTTCCGGGCTTTGCCCAGGTCGTCGGTTTGCCTCGGTTACATGATTGTCACACGGAGAGAATAAGGTGTTGCGGGACTTTCTTCACGGGTTGTAAAAAGTATCATGGACTTGCATCGGTCGTTTGATAGACTTTTGTCCCTATCGCCGGGAAGGCGACCCATAAAACGCTGATAACAACCTCATATGTCCGAGCCCGCCCAAAAGCCTTTGCTGCGCCCCCTGAAGGTTATTCTGTTAACACTTCTTGCCCTTGTGATCTATCTGGGTGCGCTGGTGTGGACCATGCCGTTGGGGTGGGTGTGGCATGTCGTTGCGGGCCATTTAACGTTGCCCCAGGGCGTGAGCGTCCATCAGGTTGAGGGGCGGCTTTGGCGTGGAGCGGTGCGTGCCACCGTCATGGGGCGCGACCTGCGCGTCGGCTGGGCTCTGCAGCCCGTAGCCTGGCGGGACCGGGAACTTCCGCTCCATGTAACCCTCGAATCAAGGGCCTCTCAGTTGCAGGGGGAAGCGTCCTTGCGGCAGGATGGCGGCCTCTCCGTTGCGGTACGCGGTCAAATTGGTGTGATGGAGTTCGAGGACATGATACGCCAGAGTGGGGGAGCATTGATTGAAGGCGACATCGTGATCGACCGGCTTCAGCTCGCCTGGCTCGATGGTCGGGTACAGTCTGCCAACGGGCTGGCCCGGTGGCCCGGTGGGCAGGTGTCCTGGCCGGCAGGGGATCGCTATGAGCAAGCGGACTTACCTGCCTTGCAGGCGTCCCTGGCCGAGCGCGCCGGTACCTTCGCTTTGACCATTGCGCAACAGGGGCAGTCAGAGCCTCTGGCGGAAGCCGGGGTGCAACTGGACGGGATGATGGATTTGCGGGTATACAAACGCCTGCTGGATTTGGTGGGTGCGCCTTGGTCTGATGCCGCCTCACCGGGGGATGTGGTTTTCCGGGTGCGGCAGCCGCTGATTCCCCAGGGTGGATTCTGATGGCAGTAGCGGCGTTGTCAGCCAGTATCCATCAGCGTTGGGGGCGCAGAGTGGCAAACCTGATGCTGATGTTATTGGTGATCTATGTGGCGCTGTTGGCCGCCCGTTTCACCTGGATGGCGCTCTGGACAGAGCAGGTCGTCGCTCCCGTGTACCAGGGCAGTGATGCCCGCGGGGGGCAGGGGGCGGTTACCGCCCCAACGCGCTCACTGGCCAGCTATGATTTTTTTGGCCGTCCGCAGCTGGGCGAGGCGGTGCCGCAGGTGATTCGGCAAACTGCGCCGGAAACCCGCTTGCGGCTGCGACTTGAGGGGGTATTTGTGGCAGCGCAACCCGAGGCCTCAGGTGCTATAGTTGCTGGAACAGACGGTGTCACTGACTACTACCGGGTTGGCGATATTATTGCTGGCAACGTGGAGTTGGTTGCAGTTGAAGATCATCGCATTTTGATCAGCCGTCAGGGCGCCGTTGAGTCCCTCTCGTTTGAAGATGAAGAGCTTACGCTGGCGACAGCAGCGGTGTCGCGGACCGATGACCAGGGCATGACGCCGGAGGCAGCGGATGCGTTTGTGACCGACGCCACCGCCCGTCTTCAGGCCGGTGGAGCCACCGCGCTGGCAGGCTTTGGTCTGCGCCCGGCGGGCGAAGGTTCGGGTGGCTATGTGTTTGATGGCAGTAATGCCATGCTGAGGGCGGTGAACCTGCGAGAAGGTGATGTCATTACCTCCATCAACGGACACAGCCTGGGCAATATAGAATTGGATCAGCAATTGATTGAGAACTGGCGAAATGAGGCGCAGTTGGAAGTGGAAGTGGAGCGGGCAGGTGCTCGCTTTACTGTCACTTATGCCATTCCTCGTTAGGTCAACCCGAGAAGACATCAAAGAACAAACTGGACACTCGTTACAGGACGCAAGCGCTTCATGATGACGTTGAAACCGACATTGATCCGGGCTCTGCTCGTTGCCTTACTGCTTCCCTTCTTTGCCCATGCGGCGGAGCGGGACCAAGAGACGTGGCGGCTCAACCTCAAGGAAGCTGATATACGGGCCTTTGTAACCCAGGTGGCTGATATCACAGGCTATAGTTTTGTGGTTGACCCGCGGGTGCGCGGCAAGGTGACGGTGCTGTCCAGCACACCTATGAACCGCTTTGAAATCTATGACTTGTTCCTCGCGGTACTGCAGGTACATGGCTTCACCGCCATTCCGGGGGAGGAGGTCATCAAGGTTATCCAGCAGGTGGATGCCAAGCAAACCGCAGAAATACTGGACCGCTTCCCGACCATTCCTTCTGAACAGCTCGTTACGCGGGTGGTGCAAGTCAACAACGCCAACGCCCTTGAGCTTGTCCCGATACTTCGCCCCCTGGTGGCGAAGTATGGCCACCTGGCGGGTGTCGCAGCCGCCAATGCGCTTATTATCAGTGACCATGAAGCCAATATTCGCCGTATGGAAGCCATCGTGCGAGAGCTGGATAGCCCCTCTAAATATGAAGTGGAGGTGATTCAGCTGCAGGATGCCTGGGTGGGTGATATGGTCCGTCTGCTGCAGGAGCTGGCCCCGGACGAGCTGGCCCGCTCCGGCAGCGACGCTTCGCGTAAGTACAGTGTCACGGCAGATGAACGGAGTAACCGTTTGATTCTCCGCGGTGATGAAACCTTCCGCGAGAAAATGCGCGATCTGATCATCAAACTGGACCAGCCCTCAGCCTCCGGCGGAACGACACGGGTGGTGCGCTTGCGCCATGCTGATGCCAAGACTCTGGCAGACCTCCTCAAGGGTGTTATGGGTGAGGTGGTGCGTGAAACCCAGCAGGCAAGCGGTCAGGGTGGCACGACCCGTGCCGCGGCTGGCAGCGCCAGTTTTGCCATATTCCCGGATGAAGGCTTGAATGCACTGGTGGTGCGTGGTGCGCCTTCCCTGATGCAGGAAGTGGACTCCATTATTGCCGCACTGGATGTGCGCCGTGCTCAGGTGCTGATTGAAGCCGCTATCGTTGAGATCAGCGATGAGCTTGGGCAGGATCTCGGAGTACAGTTTGCCGTGGGTGATGAATCCGGTCGCACCACACCCATTGCCGGCACCAATTTCGCCAATGTCGGTCGTAGTCTTAACGACGTACTGGGTGCTATTGTTGGTGGCCAGTTGGTGGGGCCTGCGCCTGGCGGGATCACCATTGGCGCGGGGCAGCGTGACCGTAACGGTATCACCTGGGGGGTGCTGCTGCAGGCGCTGTCAACGTCCAGCGCAGCCAACCTGCTGTCCACGCCCAGTATCATTACCCTGGATAACCAGGAGTCAGAAATTATCGTGGGTCAGAACGTGCCTTTCCGTACCGGCCAGTCCGCCAGCAATATCGAAGGTACCACCAACCCTTTCACCACCATCGAGCGGCGAGATATCGGTTTGACCCTGAAGGTCACGCCTACCATCAGTGAGGACCGTCTGGTGCGTCTGGTGGTGGAGCAGACCACGGAGTCGGTGGCTGAGAGTATCGCTAACGCGTCAGATATCGTTACCAACAAGCGGGAAATCAAAACCACGGTCCTGGCGGATGATGGTGAAACCATCGTACTTGGGGGCCTGATTACCGATGACTTCCGGATCGTTAAAAGCAAGGTGCCCCTCCTTGGCGATATCCCCTGGCTGGGCCGGCTCTTCTCTTCCGAGTCCCAGACCCGTGTGAAACGTAACCTGCTGGTCTTCCTGCGTCCCACTATCCTGCTGGAAAAGGGGGATGCCCAGGCGGTTGCTGAGCGTCAGTATGATGGGCTGTGGGAGGTTAACCTTGGCGTTCAGCGGAAGCTGGGCCGAGATACACGGGATGCGGAACGCCCCGAGCTTAATAGCCTGTTCACCCCCAGCAGCACGGTGCAATAAGGGATAGCCGGCTAAGTAACCTATAGAAAGATAAAGGGCTCCTCGGAGCCCTTTTTTATTTTGTTGAATCCGCTGCCTTGAGGGGCGGGTAACGCTAGTTAGTGTCCCGAGTGTGCAACCGGCAGCGGCGGCATCGGGCAGTCCAGTTGGTCGGAGACCAGGCGCAGAATTTCGTACTCCCGGGTGTCTACCTTGCCGTCATGCAGGATGCATTCGCCACAGGCGTCGATGATAGCGGGCTTCAACAAGGGCGACAGCTGGCTGAGCTTCTGCAGGGCCATACGCAAGTCATTACCGCTGACCCGTTCCTGCAGATGAATAGTATTGTCATCGCGCTCCAGAAAAGGACCCATCACCCGGGCAAACAGCGTCTTGGCTTCATGGTGATCAGTTGTGGCGGCCCGGGCCACCAGGCTCATGAGCAGGGCCAGGGCGGGCAAAACCTCTTTGTAGCGGCGATACTTGACGGGCGTCACCCGCCCGGCCCCTGGTGTCAGATGGCGTCCAAGAAAGCTGGTCAGGGCAAACTCAAACAGGCTGATGCGCCCGTCTGCCCTGGCAAGCAGATCCACCTGCAGCAGCAGTTGCGCCTTTTCTTCATCGTCAAGGCGGCGCAGCGACGGCATGGCCAACTCCAGGGCTGGGAAGCGCAGTGCCGGGCCGATGCTGTTCAGCGCAGGGTAGAGCCGGTCCAGCAAATCAGCCTGGGGACGGAACAGGTGATGGTCATCCAGTAGTGCCAGGGCTGTATCACGGGCCTTGGCGTCCAATTCATGGGTCAGCAGGGCGTAGCACAACTGTATGGCGCCGGTGCGGGTGTAGAGCAGGTCCCGGAAGGTGGCGGGCATCTGACGAATCAGCGCGGCGGCATAGTCCTCATTGGCGCGAGTGATCTGCCCCGCGCTCTCCGAAAGGCGCTGTTGCGGCGCCAGCTGCAGCCCGGTCTGGCTGTTGCCCGGGCGCAGGGGTGCCAGGGCGGCGGTGGCGAACTGCCCGAGCGTCTGCGGCTCTTGGGTAGCTGCACGGCTGGGGGCAGGCGCGTGATGACGCTGGCGGCTTTTCAAACGGGCCAGGAGCCCGGGCTGAATGGCATTGATTCTGGCATCTATCGGTGGATGTGAAGCCAGCAGGCTGGCAAAACCAACCTTCACGCTTTCGGCAAAGCACATATGATTCATGTCGCTGGCATGACTGGTCCGGGTCAATAGCCCGGTTTTGTCGCCAATCTTGAACAGTGCGCCGCCGATGCCCTCCGGGTTACGGGTGAACTGTACTGATGACGCATCGGCCAGCATCTCCCGCTGCCTTGATACAGCCGCTTGAATCAGGCGACCGAAAAATACCCCCGCGTAGCCAATCACCATAAGGGCAAGACCGGCCAGTAAGGCAGCGCCCCGCAGCTTGTCGTCATCGCGGCTGCGGCGCCGGCCCACACCTGCGTAGGCCCCTGTTTGCACCAGGAACTGGCCAATTTGGCCAATCATGAGAATGCCCGCCAGGATGGCAATAAT
This sequence comes from Marinobacter sp., assembly GCA_022565395.1. Classification (GTDB taxonomy): domain Bacteria; phylum Pseudomonadota; class Gammaproteobacteria; order Pseudomonadales; family Oleiphilaceae; genus JAIUMV01. The sequence continues at coordinate 8,426 of JAIUMV010000009.1, read as the reverse complement.
ACGGACGTTAATGCGCATATCCCCGTTGAGGATATGGCTGAACTCGTGCCCGACAACGCCCTGTAGCTCGTCCCGGGTCAGTTCTGTCAGTGCACCGCGGGTAACCACCATAACGGCTTCTGTGGGGCTGTAGCCCGCAACAAAGGCGTTGATGGCAGCTTCCTGATCCATCACATACAGCTGAGGGACGGGAATGCCACTGGCAATAGCCATCTCTTCGACAATGTTAACCAGTCGACGTTCATGCTCATCACGGGTGGACGGATCCAGCTGGCGGGCGCCCACCATGCGTGCCACACGCTCACCGCCGGCGGCCAGATCCACCCAGCGCACCAGCGAGCCCAGCAGGATGACGCTAATCACCGTTACGCTGGTGATAATGCCTTGTTGGGTCAGTAGCCACTGGCCGAAGTGAGTGCCGGGGTGAGCGTTGCGGGTGAATACAAAACCAATCAGATTGATGGCGAGGGTGATGATGAGAACCGCCAGCGTGAACAGGCCGATCAGCAGCAAGGTATTGCGCCGGGCTTGTGCCTGGCGCTCAAAAAAGTTGGCTCCGGCCATGGCGTCAGAAGCTTATGCGCGGTGCCTGGCGAGCTTCTGGCGACTCCAGTTCCAGCTGAGATGTGGGCTTGAAGGCGAAGAAACCGGCAATCACGTTGTTGGGGAACTGTTCCCGATAGATGTTGTAGGTCATGACCCCATCGTTGTAGGCCTGACGGGCAAAGGCAACCCGGTTCTCGGTGCTGGACAGCTCTTCCATCAGGTCTTTGATGGTTTGGTTGGCTTTCAGCTCCGGGTAGTTCTCGGCCACCGCATAGAAGTTGGCCAGCGCCTTGTTCAACAGGCTTTCAGCGCTTCCCAGTCCTCTGATTTTGCTGCCATCCGTAGGATCCTTAGCAGCCGCTTCCTGGGCGCGTACGGCCCCTGTACGGGCGTTCATAACCTCGGTCAGGGTATTGCGTTCGTGGCCCATGAAAGCCTTGGCGGCCTCCACCAGGTTCGGTATCAGGTCGTGACGACGCTGCAATTGCACGTCGATCTGGGCGAATGCATTTTTGAACTGGTTGCGCAGCGATACCAGTCGGTTATAGATGGCGATGGTCAGAATGACCACAACGCCGATAACCGCCAGGCCGATAATGGTGGATGTAGACATGCGGGCTCCTTGTGTAGTTCCGGGAAGCGCAAAGGACCTTGGGCAGTCCCTAGCCTTCCTGTGCTGCCAGGTTGTTGTGGAAGTCAGTGTAATACTGCACAAAGTCCGCTGGCGCAAGCGGTTTGCTGAAATGATAGCCCTGCGCCATCTGGCACCCCCTCTCCCGCAAGTACATTTCCTGCTCTGCCGTCTCTACCCCCTCGGCAATAACATCCAGGTTCAGGCTGCGGCCAAGGTCGATAATGGTGTTGGCAATACGGGTGTCGTCCTCATGCACTAGCAGGTCACGAATGAACTGCTTGTCAATCTTGAGGTTCTGCACCGGCAGTCGTTTGAGGTAGGTCAGTGAGGAGTAGCCCGTGCCAAAGTCGTCCACCGCGATACTGATTCCCGCATCACGCAGCCGGTTCAGTTTCTCAATGGCCAGTTCAAGGTTTTCCATAAAACCGGTTTCGGTAACTTCCAGCTCCAGGCGATTGTTGGGCAGTCGGTGACGGCTCAGGGTGTTCAGCACGCAGTCCACCAGATCAGGCTGGCGTAGTTGCACCGCTGACAGGTTGACGGCAATGCGCAGCAGGATGCCTTGCTCAGCCCATTCTGCTGCCTGTCGGCAGGCCTCATCGAGTACCCATCGCCCCAGCTCCACAATAAAGCCATTCAGCTCCGCCAGCGGAATGAAATGGTCAGGAGGGACCAGGCCGTGCTTGGGATGGGTCCAGCGCAGCAGCGCTTCAGCGCCCAAAATGCGGCCGTTTTCCAGGCTCACCTGGGGTTGATAGACCAGGTGCAGCTGATGCTCCCGAAGGGCATGGCCAAGATCTTTTTCAAGCTGCTTGCGCTCTCGGATCTGCTCGTCCACTTCCGCCACATAGAACTGGAAATGGCCCTTGCCATGAGTCTTGGCCAGCATCATGGTTTGCTCTGCGCGTTGCAGAAGCTGGTCAGCATGATCTGCATCCGCCGGATAAAGGGCGACGCCAATGGTGGCTGACATATGAACGCTGTGATTGCCCAGTGTGATGGGTCTTGAAAACTGATTCATCAACCATTCAGCGGTTACCGCAGCCTGGTAGTCATCCCGGAGGTGGCGTTCCACCACGATGAACTGGTCACTGCCCAGGCGCGCGGCCAGTAACAGGCGATCAGATCGCTCGTCGGAGAGCCGCTCGGCGATGATTTGCAGCGTACGGTCTCCCATGTGGAAGCCATGCTGTTCATTGACGCTCTTGAAGTCATCAATGCCACAACAGAAAGCCGCTAACACCTCTCTATTGCGCCGGCTGTCTTCGATGGCGCTCTGTAACAAACCAAGGAACATGGCGCGATTGGGCAAGCCGGTGAGGTGGTCGTAACGCGACATCCGGTTGACGCGATCCTCAGCCTGCTGTTGTTTCTCCTGATTCTCCCGGATCGCCAGTAACATATTATTGGTGGCGTTGACCCATAGCCCGAGTTCATCGCGCCGGTGGCCCTTGGGCACCTGAAGCAGCCGCTCGCCGGGGTTGTCCGGGTTGACCTGGGAAATGTCCGTAATGATGCGGAACAGTGGGCGTGTCAGCAGTACGTGATACACCACATAGAGCACCAGCCCGAGAATGACAGCACGGGCAATGCCGGAGAAGAAGGTGAGGCGGGCGCGTTCCAGCCAAAGGTTGGCAGCGTGGCTGGTGTCATAGCTTACTTCGAGATGGCCGTAGGTCTGGACCTCCTGCTGGCTAATACGGGACAGGGGAGTGCGGTAGCTACGCTCTGCGAGAAAAATAGGATCTGTCAGCCGCCGGTAGGGCGCTTCTGCCAGCGGGCGCGTCTGTTGTGCTAGGGCTTCGCCATCGGGATGCACAATGCGTGCGTGGCGGATGGACTCCTGTTGGAACAGGCCATCGATAACCTGGCGGGCGAGGTCGCTATCAATGCTGAAAATGGCCTGGGTTGATGCGTCTCTCACTAATGCGAGCGTCTGGTTCGCCTGCTGGTCGAGCTCTTCGGAAACCTGCTCGGCATCCAGAATGATTTGTAAGGTGCTCAGGAGCATCCCTGTCAGCAATGCAACAACCAGCACCCAGCGCAGGATGCGGTAGCCCAAGTGGTGTTCCAGTCGGAATCGTGTAGTCATTACATCCCGTATTGTTGTCTGGCGGTCTACTTCAGCAGCGGTTACCTGCACCCGGCTCCAGTGTGGGGACGTGCGTGCTGACTTTCCAGTATAGACCGGAATCCAGCTTGCGCGCTGTCAGGTATTAAATACTGTTCTATAAGGAGCTTCTGATTAACTGATAGCCGGTTTTGGTGATCTGGTCCAGTAATCGACGCACAAGTAAAAGCAGGTCCTCACGAGGCGCTGGCTAAGCATGAGCCAAAAAAAACGCCCGACCACCGCAGTGGATCGGGCGTTGCCATCAGGTCGGCGCAAGGGCCGGCCTGATCAGATTACGCCAGGTTTTCGTTGACGAAATCCCAGTTCACCAGGTTCCAGAAGGCTTCCAGGTAGTTGGGGCGGGCGTTACGGTAGTCAATGTAGTACGCATGCTCCCAAACATCGCAGGTCAGCACAGGCTTGTCTTCGCCGGTAAGCGGTGTTTCGGCATTGCTGGTATTGGCAATGGCAACGCTGCCGTCAGCCTTTTTCACCAGCCAGGTCCAGCCTGAGCCAAAGTTATTGGCTGCTTTGTCATTGAACTCTTTCTTGAAGGCCTCGAAGGAGCCGAATGCCTTGTTGATGGCGTCGGCTACAGCACCGGTAGGTTCGCCGCCGCCGTTGGGGCTCAGGCAGTGCCAGTAGAAGGTGTGGTTCCAGACTTGCGCAGCGTTGTTGAACAGCGGGCCGCTGGAGCTCTTGATGATATCTTCCAGGGACTTGCTGGCGTTGTCAGTGCCTTCAACCAGGCCGTTGAGCTTGGTCACGTAGGTCTGGTGGTGCTTGCCGTAATGGTACTCCAGAGTTTCCGCGGAAATGTGCGGTTCCAGTGCGTTTTTCTCGTAGGGCAGCGCGGGAAGTTCAAATGCCATGTGGTCGTTCTCCCTGATCTCTCTCAGTTGGATCGTTACCGATCGTGTAGTGATGGGTGTCATGGAGCTTAACACCCGTTTTACAGCGAAGCTATGTGCCGATTATGGGGGCGTTTCTATTAACTTCAACCCTTTGTCAGGGAACAGTTCAGCTCTGGCGCGCCCGGCAGGAAGCTGGCGCAGTTGCGCACACGCCAGACAAGTTCATCGTAGCTGTCGGCCCAGACATTGACATGGCCCAGCTTGCGGCCGGCGCGCTCTTCCTTGTCGTACAGGTGCAGGTGGGTATAAGGCAACTCAAGGATCTTGGCGGTGTCACCATGCTCGCCAATGATATTGACCATACAGCTGACCCCGCGCGCAGCGGTATTGCCCAGAGGCAGGCCGCTGACGGCGCGGATATGGTTTTCAAACTGGGAGGTGTAGGCGCCTTCCATGGTCCAGTGCCCGGAATTGTGCACCCGTGGTGCCATTTCATTGGCTACCAGCCCGTTGTCGGTCTCGAAGAGCTCAAGGGTCAGCACGCCCACGTAATCGAGTTCGTTGAGCAGGGCGCGGATGTAACGCTCGGCCTCTTCCCGTGTTTCGTTTGACAGACGAGGGGCGGGAGCAATCGAGTAACGCAGAATACCGTTGTGGTGGGCATTCTCAGCCATGGGATAGAAGGCCAGCTCCCCGGCTTGGCTGCGTACAGCAATAATGGAGACTTCGCGGTGAAAATTGACGAACTTCTCCACAATCAGTTTATCGTGGCCGATGTGCGCCCAGGCCGCGGCAGCCTCTTCAGGTGAGCGCAGCACGGCCTGGCCTTTGCCGTCGTAACCTTCTGTCACCGATTTGGCGACCACCGGGCAGCCCAGCGTCTCGGCAGCCGCTTGCAGTGACTCTGCCGAGGTGGCCAGTCGCCACTCAGGGGTGGGGATCCCGAGTTCGCCGAACAGGGTTTTTTCAAGTACCCGGTTCTGGCAGACCTCAAGCGCCCGTGGCGCCGGGTAAACGGGTTTACTGTTGGCCATCTGCTCGGCAATGTTTACGGGCAGGTGCTCAAACTCATAGGTCACGCAATCCACACGGGTGAGAAAGTCGTCCACTTGGGTGCCTGCGGTGTCCACCAGGGTTTCACCAATGCCCGCACTGGGGCTGCCCGACATATCGTAGAACACGAAGCTGTGGGCGAGTGGGTAGCCCGCAAGGGCCAGCATACGGCCAAGTTGGCCTGCACCGAGTACGCCTATTCGCATGGCTTGCTCCTGACCTTACTGACCCTGAGGGTCCGGGTTGTCCAGAATGGTTTGGGTCTGGTTAGTGCGGAAGGCTTCCACCGCCTGGCGGACTGTTTCATCCGTCAGACCAATAATCTGGGCTGCCAGCAAGCCGGCATTGGTGGCTCCCGCCTTGCCAATGGCCAGGGTGCCGACGGCAATGCCGCCAGGCATCTGGACAATAGAGAGCAGGGAGTCCAGGCCATTGAGGGTCTTGGACTGAACCGGTACGCCCAGTACCGGCAGTGCAGTCTGTGACGCCACCATGCCCGGCAGGTGGGCTGCGCCACCGGCACCGGCAATAATGACCTTCAGGCCACGTTGGGCTGCGGTTTTGGCGTAGTCAAACAGCAGATCTGGCGTGCGATGGGCGGATACCACCCGGGATTCAAACGGCACGCCCAGCTGCTCCAGCATCTTGGCGGCGTGTTCCATGGTGGGCCAGTCTGACTGAGATCCCATAATGAGACCGACTTGAGGCTGCATAGTTACTGTCCGGTTTAGGGAAAGCGGGACATTTTAGGTATTCCGGGCATCAGTATCAATTGCTTCCGTATTGCTGGCTGGGGTTGCTGAATGTTCAGTTGTGGCTACTGCGGCTGGCTCGGTATGATCTGCGCAATCAGCGAGCGCCCTTTGTGAGGGGTTGCTTGAAGGTTTTGGCATTTTTGTGAAGAGGTCAGGTTATGGAAACATTACGTCCGGATGAGGACGACCTGCGGGAGCGTCAGCGCCCCGCACCGGACGCGCCAGCCCCGAAAAAGCCGAAACGGCCAGCGCCTGCTGAGCGGGAGGTCCCTGTTGCTGCGGCGACCGCCGAGCGCGGGCGCGGCGCTGGTATGGGAGTGATGCTGTTAGTGCTGGTGCTGGCTGCCGGGGGTGGGTGGTGGCTGTTTGACCAACAGCGGGAAATAGCCAGATTGAATGCCTGGTTAGCGGAGGCGGATGATGCCCTACGGCAAAGCCGTTTGGCGTTGGCGCGCTTTGAGGGGCAGCTTAACGAGACCGGTGACGACCTGGTGCAGCGTGAGCAAACCGTGGCTCAGCGCCTGGAGGATCAGGGCAAGCGGCTGGATACTGCCGACAGCGAGATTCGCAAACTTTGGGGTGTGGCCTACGACCGTAACCGCACCGCCATTGCTGAGCAGGGCAAGCAGTTGCAGGCTCAGCAGAGTCGCCTTGACGAGCTGACAGGGCAGGTAACCAACAGTGCCACTGCGAGCACTGCGCTGGCGCAACAAGTTACCGCGCTGGATGAGCGAATCAAAGGTATGGGCGAAGCGTCCCAGCAGTTGGCTCAACGTGTCCAGCAGTCCGAACAGGCCACTCGTGAGTTGATGCCTGAACTCGAGCGCCGGGTCACGCGTGCTGTCAGTGAGCAGTCATTAGCTCTGCAGGGGCTGGAAGGCCGGGTGACGGAACTCAACAGGCGGCTTGGCGATCGCCAGGGCGACAGTGAGTTGGCCGATGCCAGGGCGCGCATTGCGGAGCTTGAACTGTCCGTGCGTTCTATTGATACCGCCCGGGGCCAGATCATCGCCAGATTGGCGCAACTCTCGGAGCAGCTTGATGACTTGTCCCGCCAGCGCTGATCCGGGAGTAAGTCAGAGACGCTCCAGGTAACTTTTTGTATCCATCCCTTGCGGTAGCTCTCAGTTCGCTGCCGCGGCCATTGTTATTATCCGCTCGTTCATCCCGGACGATGCGAGCGGATAATAATGAATAACAGATACTACCGCCTGATTGCTGCTGCCTTGCTGATCATGACACTGGCGGGCTGTTCCTTCTACCAGTCCATTGGCAGGAGCCCTGGCGCCTATCTGGTGCCGGTTAAAGGCTCGGACTTCGTACACATTGACGATAGCGACTGGAATGCCGGCAGCTACGCCCTGGTCTATTTCTACCGTGTTGACTCCCAGTGGGCGGCGGATGAGCTGGAAGCGCCCAGTATTTATGTCGATAACCGCCAGATATTCAATATTCGCGGCAATAGCTATACCTGGCTTGAGCTGGAGCCCGGCGTGCGTCGCATCGCTGCCCGGCGGCCGCTGATGGGGCTGGAAGGCATCGGGCGCTTCAGTCTGGATTTGATCACCGACGGTGAGGTCAGCCTTGAGGCGGGTCAGATTTATTACTTTCGTTACAACGAACTGACCCAGCCTGAAGGGCGCCATCCAAGTCTTTCGGCAGACCACCCGTTTGCCAACGGCGACCTGCAGTTGGTGTCACGTGATCACGCCATGCAGCGCCATGAGTTGCCCTCGGTTCGTTTCCTGCAAAGCCAGTTCCTTGCCCCCAATCGTGCGGCCCGCTCCCTGGTTCGGCAAAATCAGGATGATGATTTCAAGCGGGATATGGCCGAGCTGCAGCAAGCCCGCAAAGACGAATTGGCACAGCTGGCCGCTCAGGGAGCTTACCGTCCGGCACGCTGGTACTGGCCGTTTGCCAGCGCTGAGCCGCTATTGGCAACGGATCAGTTGATCAGGGAACGTAAGGCCGCCTATGCGCGTCTGGTAGAGAGTCGTAGATAACCGCGTCCTGGCAGCGAAACCTCCAGGACGCACTATACTCTGTGGCAGGACGGCAATTCGGAGTCGCGAACCATGGCGATGGAGTTCTCTCTCAAGCAGCGTGTGAAGCAATGGGCTGAACGCTGGGATGCATTGAACAGGCTCTTGGCTGAGCGTGCGCTTCCCGGGCACCGCCGGGCTAAAGTAAGCGCCCTACAACTGGACGGCAAGGCCACGGCGGCGGGGCAGGGTGCGGTGGCTGCAGATTCAGCCGGGACGGTAAAAAAAACGGAAAAAAACGCTGAAACCATTTGACAGCGTCAGGGAAATACTTAAAATGCGCATCTCAATTGGTTGAGACGCTTCAGGCGAATCAAACAGTTAGAGCGCAAGTGTCGTGAAGACGCAAGTGCTTGGAAGTGCTGAAAGTTGGGTGGTTAGCTCAGCTGGGAGAGCATCGCCCTTACAAGGCGAGGGTCGCAGGTTCGA
>JAIUMV010000008.1 GCA_022565395.1 Marinobacter sp. | reverse complement strand
GGTTGAAAACGTGGATGTGAGCGGCCTGACCGACGGCCCGCTGACGATCGAGGCGAGCACCACCGACAACAACGGCAACACCGTTGAGGCCGACACCAGTGCGGTACTGGATACTGTTCCTCCAACATTGACAGTGGAAGCTCCAGACAGCAACAACACCACGCCAACAATTACCGGTACTTCCGATGAAATCGGCGCCATTGTGACCGTGGTAGTTATCGATGCCAATGACGCCGAGCAGTTGCTGACAGCTGAAGTTCAGCCGAATGGAACCTGGAGCGCCGTGGTTGGGCAGCCGCTTGCGGAAGGTGAATATCAGGTTCAAGCAACGGTAAGCGATGAGGCAGGAAATACCGCTACCGCAAATACCACTGCGGAGATTGATTTGACTCCGCCTCAGCTAGCAATTGATGACCTTGCAACTAATACGAATAACACCATGCCGGATGTTGCGGGCACCTCTGACGAACTTGGCGCAGTAGTGACTGTAGTAGTGACTGACGCTAATGGCGCTGAGCAAACCGTGACGGGTGTCGTACAGAGCGATGGTTCCTGGTCTGTAAGCCTTGTGCGTCCATTAGCTGTTGGTGACTATATGGCCATGGCTTCAGTCAGCGATGCGGTCGGTAATGAAGCCAACGCACAAGCGTCTGCTTCGGGTGTGATCTTACCTTCGGTTTCTATTTCTGACTTTGAACTTAAACAAGAAGTGGGCGTTGAGGTTACATCATTGATTTGGGAGGGAGGGCTGTCGAACTCTCAATTCGGTGTTACCTCTACGGTGAACACCACCACTAGCGGCCTGGGCGCGAACCTGAGTTCAAATCAGATTACGCGTACACAGGACCTCTCGATAACAAGTATCGAAGGTAGTAACAGTACTGCACTTATGGCCGTAGGTGATGTTTATGCCGTTGCATGGATTGAAGTTACGTTTACTGGCCCTTTCTGGAACCGGCAAGAAGTCAGAACAGCACGTTCTGCTGAAATGACAGTGACACGCTCCGACTACTTCGCAATTACTGGCGAAGAAACAGATATTGTTGTTCTACAGGGAATAGTGAACGGTCAACAAGTTTACCTTGTGATTGACTCTGATGGGGTTACCGCTACCTCGACAAACTATTTGATTGAGGACCAGTTTGATACCGATGTTGGTTTCCGTGAGTTTATTATCAACGGTTCAGGTATGCCTAACTCCAGCGTGGAGGTTTCTCAAATTGATGAAAACAACAATGAGAACATTTTGGGGACGACCACGATCGATTCAAGTGGGCGTTGGAGTTTTGATATCGGATCGTTGGTCGGTCGTACGGGGCAGCTAGAGGTCAAATCGACCGATGAGTTTGGGAACGTGTCCATTGACGCCAAAAACTTTGTCTTTGGTGAAACTAATACCGCTAATGAGCTAGAGGGTGGTGCAGGTAACGACCTTATTGTTGGAGGGTTACAGGATGATGTTCTGCGAGGTGGAGATGGTGATGACTTGCTTTATGGCGAAGCCGGTAACGACGTGTTGATCGGCGGCGCGGGCAACGACGTTCTCACTGGTGGTATCGGTGCTGATACCTTCCGCTGGGAGTTCGGTGATCAGGGTAGCGCTGGGTTACCGGCGGTCGACCGCGTAACAGATTTTACTCTGGACACGGCCAACGGGTTTACCGGAACGGGCGAGGCTGATCGCTTGGATATCGCGGATCTTTTGCAGGGAGAGAATGCAGGCAACATCGGTGAGTATATTCTTGCGCAGCAGGAGGGAAGCGATACGGTGCTCTACATCAACAGTCAAGGCACACTGACGGGTGCAGCGTCAGCAGATCAAGTGATTCGACTGGAGAATGTCAGTATGGGCGGCGCATCTTCTGAGGACTTTATCCAGAGCCTGATCAATAACGGTCAATTACATATTGATTCGTAGTACTGGGCGGTGGCAGTGCACGTTTGTCGCGCTGCCACCGCTTTAACAAAGACAAAACAACCGGGTTGGTGTCTCTGTATGCTTAGCGGCGTTGAGTCGCTTGCTTGTCGCAGATAACCTGCTGCAATACCAGATTAAGCCCTTTGACCCCCAGCGCCACACCACGATAAGAACAGCGGGAAATGCCGTGGTGCACCTTGCGCACCTGCTCGCTGACCGGGCGGGTGACGGGTACCGCTGCCAGGATGTTGAAGGTTTCGTCGGCGATGGACAGGTGTATCCGCTCCAGCCGTTGCGCTGTTTCGGCAGCGCCTGCGGTGACCAGGTCTGCAAAACCAGACCACCATTGCATGTCGTTTCTCATAACAACCAGGACCTCAGCTGTTGGGCCACATCGGGATGATGGGTCAGACGGAGATGATCAACGCCCGGGAAGCAGGCGTGGTCATGCAGGGACCAGCCGGGCAGGTCGGCGCCCCGGGCGCTGTGTTCCTGCACCAGCGCGTCACCAAATAACCAGTTGATGGGGTTTTCCCGCTGCCTGACCAACAGGCCGGATACGGCGAAATGCTTGGCAGAGGGCAGCAGTGGCGGAATAGCCTGTTGCTGCTCGATGATCTCGCCGTGAGTCAGGTTGCGAATACCCTGGCTGCGCAGCTCCAGCACATCACCTACCACCCGTAAATAGTCCCGCGGCATTTGCTGCATCAATGCAGAGCCATGATGGGCCAGCTTGGCCAGCCAGGAGCCCTGATGGGGCGCCCCCAGGTAAACACAGCTGCACACGGTTTCAACCCAGCGGTGCTGAGCAAGCTGGCCGTAATGGCAGGCACTGCGAATCACCAGCCCGCCCATACTGTGACCCACCAGCACCAGGCGTTTGACCGGCACCGGCCATTGACTGAGCAGCGTTTCCAGCTGTTCTGACAGGTCCAGCCCGTTGCGGTAGATGGGGCGGCCGGTGTTATAGCGCATCAGCAGGGTGGTGCCATCACAGGCGTCCGCCAATTCGGTGCCGTAATGGCTGCCGGGCTGGTGCGGGTAGTCCCAGATGGATTCCAGCTCTGTCAGCCCGTGGATCAGCAGAAACAGGGTATCGCTGGCGTCAGCAGGTGCCGCGTTGGCGAGGGGCTGGCGATTGTGGATAAACTGCATGTCCACCGCCAACCGGTTACCTCGCTGCTCCAGCCAGTCACCGAGAAAGCCACTGACGATGGCGGAGGTGTAATCCTGCCAATGGGGCCTGTGGGTTGCCATAACGTGTCCTGTTTGATTTTTGTGCAGTTTACAGCTGTTCACCACAATACCATTGACCCGCGAGTAGGCGCCAGCGCGGCGTTTCAGCAAGGCGCCCTGGTGATGCGTTACTCGGGCGCTGGCAATAGCCGTATATCTCCGTACCAGGCGGTAGCCCGCTCACCGGTGTTATCGCCATCTGACATGATGCCGATACCCACTATGGCGGGCGGCTCGGTGCCGAAAGCCGCGCGATAGTCGTCGAGTATATTGCGTTCCACCGTGACCCATTCACCCAGCTGCTGGTCGCCACTGGTGACGGCAATCATCATGGTCTGGTCGGTAAAGGGGTTGGGCACCACCTCACCCGCGGGTAGCTTGTTGGCCCAGATATAGTTGAGGGCGTTGCCCGGCAGCTCTTCGCCAAACAGCGCCCGCACGGTGCGGCGTTTCGCCCGCTCCAGCAGGCTGGCCCGTTGTGGTTCAAAGGCAAAGGCCACATAGATGCGGGCAGGGTAGTCGTCTCCCGACTTGCGCCGGGCATCCCCTTTCTCAAAGGTATTGGTGACCTGCCAGCGCCATTGCAGCAGCGGATAGTCCCGCGGGTCCACCTCCAGCCGGGCAATCAGCCCGGAGGCGCTGGCATCCGTATCCGCCTGCACCACCTGCGCGCCGTCCTTTTCCACCAGCTGATAGCGGGTGTGGCGTGAAATACGCGGGAACACCAGCGGCTCCCAGCCATCGTCCAGATCCGTCATGGTGGAAAACGGCCGCAGCAACTCCGCGTGGGCGGGTAAAGGCCAGGCAAAGACCATCAGCAGCAGGAAAATGCAAGACTTGTTGATGTTCAATTTCGGGTATATAGTGTTCATATCTCTGGTTAACTACCATATGTTGTGATTAAAACATCGCCAAGGTGATGTCACGGGTAGTGGGAATCCGGTGTAAATCCGGAACTGACGCGCAGCGGTAATGGGGCACGAGCGTAGCACGGTGCATGGCACCAGACACTGACCACCGGTCGGGAAGTCGCAACGCAAGGCGAGCAGACAACACGGCTCACACCCCTCAGTCCGAAGACCTGCCAGGGATACAGTACTGCACCTTCGCGTTACAGGTGAGCAGATAGAGATTGATTGTTTTGCCGCGGAATCCGCGGAAGAACGCGGAAAAAGATGCTTTAGCCACGGACGACACGGACATTCACGGACGAAAAGACTTAACGGATCAATCTTTGTAGTTGTCCGTGCCAGTCCGTGTCGTCCGTGGCTGATTCAAGTCCTTTTCTTTCCGCGTTCTTCCGCGGATTCCGCGGCAAAAAAAGCCCCACCCGCGGCCAATCCCTCTCCCTGCAACGCCAAGGTCCAACATCCACGCGTTACAGGAGTTCAGAGATGTCCACTGCCACCGCTCAGGCTGCACCAGCCAGCACGCCCACTCAGTCCCTGCAGGTTATTAAACGCAACGGCAGCCTGGTTGGATTCAATCCCGACAAAATCAGTGTTGCCGTGACCAAGGCATTTCTTGCCGTGGAAGGTGACCAGGCGGCCGGGTCGGCGCGGATTCATGCTGCCGTGCGGCAGGTCACCGAGCAAGTCGTCCAGGCGGTGAGTCGCCGTCTCAATGCCGGCGGCAAGATTCATATCGAGGACATTCAGGATCAGGTGGAGCTGGCGCTGATGCGCGGCGGTGAGCAGAAGATTGCCCGCGCCTATGTACTCTACCGTGAAGAACATGCCCGGGAACGGGCGCGGCTGGCGCCGGTGGAAGATCATCCGACCCTGAAAGTCACCCGTAGCGATGGTCGCCTGGAACCCCTGGATCTGGGCCTGATGAAGTATCAGGTGGAGCAGGCCTGCACCGGCCTGGAGGACGTGGACCCGCAGAGCATCGTGGATGAGGCCCTGCGCAGTCTGTATGACGGTATCCCGGTCAGTGATGTGCTGGCCGCGTTGGTGATGACGGCCCGTAGTCGCATTGAACAGGCCCCCGCTTACAGCGCGGTCACCGCGCGCCTGCTGTTGGAGCAGCTGCGGCTCGAAGCCTCCAGTGCCCTTGAGCTACCCCGTGAGCAACCCCTCACTGACGTTTACCCTGAGGCGCTGACGGCGTTTGTCCACGCCGGTATCCGTTATGAATTGCTGGATGAAGCGCTGGCGGCTTTCGATCTGGAGCGTCTGGGCGCAGCTCTCAAGCCGGAGCGGGATTATCAGTTCGGCTTCCTCGGCCTGCAGACCCTGTATGACCGTTACTTCCTGCACTGGCAGGATCAGCGTCTGGAGCTGCCCCAGGTGTTTTTCATGCGGGTCGCCATGGGCCTTGCCCTGCGGGAGGACGATCCCAACGCCCGAGCCATCGAGTTCTATGACCTGTTGTCCTCCTTCGACTACATGGCTTCAACTCCCACCCTGTTCAACAGTGGCACCCGCCACTCCCAGCTGTCTTCCTGCTACCTGACCACGGTGCCGGATGATCTGGAAGGCATCTACGGTGCTATCCGTGATAATGCCATGCTGTCCAAATGGGCCGGTGGCCTGGGTAATGACTGGACCCCGGTACGGGCGTTGGGTGCCCGCATCAAGGGCACCAACGGCAAGAGCCAGGGTGTGGTGCCTTTCCTCAAGGTAGTCAATGACACGGCGGTGGCGGTGAACCAGGGCGGCAAGCGTAAGGGCGCCGTTTGCGCCTACCTGGAAAGCTGGCACCTGGATATCGAGGAGTTCCTGGAGCTGCGCAAGAACACCGGTGATGAGCGTCGCCGCACCCACGACATGAACACTGCCAACTGGGTACCGGACCTGCTGCTGGAGCGGGTGCGGGACAACGCCGACTGGACCCTGTTCTCTCCCAGTGACACGCCGGATCTGCATGATCTCTACGGCAATGCTTTCCGTACCCGTTATGAGCACTATGAAGCCCTGGCCGCCGAGGGCAAGATCAAGCTGTTCAAGAAAATCCCCGCCCTGCAGCTGTGGCGCAAGATGCTCACGGTGCTGTTTGAAACCGGCCACCCCTGGATCACCTTCAAGGACCCCTGCAACCTGCGCTCGCCCCAGCAGCATGTGGGCGTGGTGCATTCCTCCAATTTATGTACCGAGATCACCCTCAACACCAGCGAAGAGGAAATCGCCGTCTGTAACCTGGGCTCCGTCAACCTGGCCGCCCACATCAAAGACGGTGAGCTGGACGTGCAGCGGCTGGAGCGCACCGTGACCACCGCCGTGCGCATGCTGGATAACGTCATCGACATCAACTACTACGCCGTGCCCCAGGCCCGCACCTCCAACCTGCGCCACCGCCCGGTAGGCCTCGGTGTGATGGGCTTCCAGGACGCCCTGTACCAGCTCAACCTGTCCTACGCCAGCGCCGAGGCGGTGCAGTTTGCCGACCTCAGCATGGAGCAGATCAGCTACTTCGCCATCCGCGCCTCGGCGCAACTGGCGGCAGAGCGGGGCAGTTACGAAACTTATGATGGCTCCCTCTGGTCCCAGGGCATCCTGCCCATCGACTCCCTCAAACTGCTGCAGGACAACCGCCGCCCCGGCGACTGTCAGCTGGACACCCGTGCCGCCCTGGACTGGACCCCGGTCAGAGACCTGGTGGCCAAGCACGGGATGCGCAACAGCAACGTCATGGCCATCGCGCCCACCGCCACCATCTCCAACATTGTCGGGGTGTCCCAGTCCATTGAGCCGGCGTACCAGAACCTGTTCGTCAAATCCAACCTGTCCGGCGAGTTCACTGTCATCAACCCGGCGCTGGTGACCGATCTCAAGGCCGAAGGCCTGTGGGACAAGGTGATGGTCAGCGACCTGAAATACTTTGATGGCTCGGTACAACAGATAGACCGCATCCCCGGCCACCTCAAGGCCCGCTATGCCACCGCCTTTGAGATTGACGCCAAGTGGCTGGTGGAAGCCGCCGCCCGCCGCCAGAAATGGCTCGACCAGGCCCAGAGCCTCAACCTGTACATGGCAGAACCCAGTGGCAAGAAGCTGGACGCCCTCTACCAGCTGGCCTGGGAACGGGGCCTGAAAACCACCTACTACCTGCGCTCCCTGGGCGCCACCGGCGCCGAAAAAGCCGCCCCGGTATCCGCGCCCCAGCCGCAGGTGTGCTCCATCGACAATCCCGACTGCGAGGCTTGTCAGTAAGTAATTGATTGGTTTAGCCGCGGAATCCGCGGAAGGACGCGGAAAGGAAAGACTAAAGATTTTTAGCCACGGACGACACGGACACTCACGGACAACGACTTACTAACCTATTAAAAAATTAAATTTTTTGTCCGTGTCAGTCCGTGTCGTCCGTGGCTAATCAGTATCTTTTCTTCCGCGTCCTTCCGTGGATTCCGCGGCAAAAATTCATTTAAGGAGACCCCCCATGCTGAACTGGGACGATGAACCAAAAACCACCCCCGCCGCCACGCCCCAGGGCGGTCCGCGGCCGGTGAATGTGGATGACAAACGGGTGATCAACGGCGAGACGGACATCAACCAGCTCGCCCCCTTCAAGTACCCCTGGGCCTGGGAGTACTTCATGAACGCCAACAAGAACCACTGGACCCCCCTGGACATCAACATGGCCCAGGATGTCCACGACTACCACCACCGCCTGACCCCGGCGGAAAAGCATGTGTATGAGAACGTACTGGCCTACCTGACCACCTCCGATATCCTTGCCATGCGCAATATCGGTCTGGCGGTGATGGAGAAGATGAGTGCGCCGGAGTTGCAGATCTATCAGGCCCGTCAGGTGTACGAGGAAGCCCTGCATACCTGGACCTACCAGCACTGCATCGAAACCCTCAACCTGGACCAGAGCGAAATCTATAATCGCTACCGGGTAGTACCGGAAATCAACGCCAAGATTCAGGTGGCTAACCGTCGCCTGGACGCCGCCATGCGCTCGGATATGAACCTGCGTAACCCGGATGATCTGCAGCAGTTTGTCATGTCCTATCTGTTCTTCGCGGCGGTGTTTGAAGGTTGCTGGTTCTACAACGGCTTCAGCCCTATCTTTGCGCTCCAGCGCCGTGGGCTGATGCGGGGCACCGGTGAGCAATTGCAGTACATCCTGCGGGATGAAGCCATGCACTTCTCCTTCGGCCTGAAAGTGGTTAACCAGATTCTGGAAGAGGAAAACATCACCCTGGACCCGAAAGCCGTGCGGGATATGTGGGAGGAATCTGAAGCGGTGGAAAAGGCCTACGCCAACTACATCCTCCGCGATCCCATCCTGGGCTACTCCGCGGACTACCACAGTGAGCAGTTCCGCTTCGTTGCCAACCGCCGTGCCCGCACTGTCGGTCTGGAAGAGCCTTTCCCCGGCGCCAAGAACGTCTCTCCCTGGCTGGACGAGCAAGCCACCATGCGCAAGGAGAAAAACTTCTTCGAAACCCGGGTGATTGAGTATCAGACCGGCGCGTCACTGGAGTGGTGAGTTAAAAGCGAGTGCCCCCTTGTCAGCAGCAAGGGGGCATAGGTTACCGCTCGTCGCCGATACGTATGCCGAGCTTTGGCAACAGGACTCGGTGCAGGATCAGCACCAGTGCCGCCACACCGAAGGCGCCTATGAATACGCCCAGCGCGCCGCGAATGTCATGCATCAGCTCCGGGGCCAATAGCAGGACACCGGCGAGGGCCAGCATGATGATGCCGCCGACCAGTTTCAGGATGCGGCCGTGGCGTTCTTCGAACTTGTCGACGCGCAGTGTGGTCAGGGCGATCACGAATATAACCAGTTCGATGGACAGGTAAATGATCAGATACAGGCTAAGCAGGAAGGCGAAGAACAGCCAGTCGATGTTATGACTGGCGACAATACCGCCCCAGATAACCGGAAAGCCTGCCGTGCAGGGCAGTTCGATAAAGGCGATACCGGTGGCCAGCAAGGCGGTGGCAGCTACGAGGGCAGGGGTGGAGCGCCCTTCCTGCATCAGTCGTCGAATGCGGCGGTAGATGCCGGGCTTGTGTTTGTCGTCGATGGTGAAGGACAGACCGCGCTGAAACCAGAAGTAATCCTTGATATTCACCGCTGCAAACAGCAGTGCCAGCACGGCTACCGCCCAGTAGATCCAGTCATGGGTCAGCAACAGGGTGAGTGTGCCGAAAACCCCCAGTATGAACAGGCCGTAAATGGTTGCCGTCACCGTCAGGAAGGTGATGCCGACGATGGCAATGCGCTTGCGCGAACCGGAATGAATCACCAGCGCCATCAGAATGGTCAGCACCCACAGGGAACAGGGATTGAAGCCGTCGATAAACGCAATAAGTGCCGTTGAGAGCGTGAGCGGTTGCAGGCCCAGGTCGATGGTGCCAAGCAACGGCAGCGTCAGGGTGCTGGTTTCCAGACTGCCCGGGATTGCCAGGCGCGGCTGAGCCTCATCAAGGGCGTCCGGGCACTGGCCGCCGTTAAGACAGAGCATGACATGCCCGATGATTTGCTGCCGGATAAGTTCACTGTCGCCGAGCCAACCCCGGCCACCGACAAACACCGCCGGAACAGAGTTTGCGCTGAGCCCATGTGACCCCGCGATTCGTTGAAACAAGGCTCGGTTTTGCGCATTGCTGCGGACTTCGTAGAAAGCTACCGACAAGGCGTCATGTTGCTCATCGAGCTGCAGGATAAACGGTTTCTGGTTGTCGCAGTGCGGGCAGGTATCGCTATAAAACACCAGCATGTGGAGGGTGTTGTTCACTGAGGCTGCCGCAAGCGGGGTTCCGCAGAGCAACAGGAGTATGACAAGTGGCAGTAGGCAGAGCTTTCGCATTGAAACTGTCGGGTAGTGGAATCTGAGCCCAGCATAGATGCAGAATGCAGGAAACGAAAGATAAGGTAGGTCCTGTTAGGGCGAATGAGGGTTACGGGGCTATAGTGCTATTCTTCAGCACCCACAAGGAGTCTGTCATGGATGTGGATAAAGCGAAAAAACGGATAACAAAGCATATCAAGCGCGGCTTTAAAGGTTATCCGCAAATCACTCTGTCCTATTTCGGAAAAACGCCGGATCTTGCAACGGAGGTGGTGGTCACCTTTCTGGCAGAAGAAGGTGCGGAACCTCAGGCGCAGCGATTTACCAGTGAGCAGGATGTCCGGGAGGATGAAGCCATTCAGTCCGTGTTACTGAAAATCATCGAACGGGCAGGGGCCAACTCGGTTATTGAACAGCCGCTGGTGGCTCAGGGCGAGTAGCCCCTGAGTTCGGACGTGCTTAAATTTGGGAATCAGGTCGGGCTGCTAGGATGAATCTGGAACTTCGTGTGCCTCCGATCATACAGGTCGTGCTGGTGCTGGCAGTGATGTGGGGGCTGTCAAGGCTGACCCCGGCATTGACGGTCTCTTTCATGGTTGCGCCATGGTTGGGCGGGGCCGCGATTGCGGCGGGAGCAATGTTGGCTGTGCTCGGTGTGCTTGAGTTCAGGAACGCCAGAACGACCGTTGACCCTCGTTACCCTGAGCAATCAGCACACCTGGTGGTCAGTGGCGTTTATCGCTACAGCCGTAACCCCATGTACCTTGGCTTTTTGATGATTTTGCTCGGTACGGCTCTGTGCCTGACGAATCTCACAGCATTGATGATGCTGCCGGTGTTTGTGCTCTATATGAACCGATTTCAGATTCAGCCGGAAGAGCGCTTTATGAGACAGAAGTTTGGTCAGGAATACGAGGCTTATGCCGGGCGCGTCCGGCGCTGGCTGTGAGCACAGGGAAATCGTAGATGGCTGAAATTACCGATCACAACTTCATAAATGCCTGGCAGAACCACGAGCTGGGCCTGGCGCCCGGCAACCGCTATCGGTTCCGGCTTGATATTGGTGCCATCAAAGCGGGGGAGCAACTCCGCTTTCTCGGGTTCAATGCCGTGGATAATCACCACGGCGTTTTTGTCTTCCGGCGTGAGAATGGTGAGTCGGTTGAATTGCGTGGCGACTATGCCTCCAATACCCATTGGGCATTTCTTGCCCTCAAAGAGGCGCTAGCTGCAGAGTGAGCCTGCCTGAGCCCGGGGGCGCAACCCTCAAGTTTGTAAGTCGTATCCACGACGGCGTCATCAACACGTCAGACGCCGCGGCCAACACGCTACATTACCTGGATGAGGCGGAGCTGATCTGTGTTGTGAAGCAGCTGGTTGAAGACGGTTATGCGTTCGTTGATGCACCGAGCGGATGGCCGCCGGCGGCAGTGCTGCTTCACCTGCGGGAGCAGGGCTTGTTAGATACACCCTTCATCGCAGTGACCTGGTCAGGGCCTGGCCATCCCCGTACCTATCCGCTGTAGTGGTGCAACTGTCAACAGTTGTCTAGGGACAGCTCCTTAGGCCGGTGCTATACTCGCGCCGCCTCCCATTACTTGCAGCCTGTCTGCCCGGTTCCCCATGTCATCCAATGCTCTTTACACGGATCTTTCCGGGTACTACGACCTGATGTGCGCTGATATTGACTACCCGGCGCAGAGCGCCATGGTGCAGCGGCTTGATCGGCTGTTTGGCAATGGGGGCCGGCGGCATCTGGATTTGGCCTGCGGTACCGGGCCGCATATCCGGCGGTTTGTGGATGCGGGTTATACCTGCAGCGGGCTGGATATCAATATGCCCATGCTGGAGTTGGCCCGCCTTCGTTGCCCGGAAGCGCTGTTCCTGCAGGGTGATATGGCTGCGCTGAAGGCGGACAGTGCCTATGACCTGATCACCTGTTTCCTCTATTCCCTTCACTACAACCCGACCCGGCACCAGCTGGAACGCTGTGTGGCCGGCGTACACCGCGCCCTCAGCCCGCAGGGAGTGTTCTGCTTCAACCTGGTGGATTGCACCCGCATCGACAACCGGCTGTTCGTGCAGCATGGGGTTGCGCACGAGGGGAGCCAGTTTCACTTCCGTTCCGGCTGGCACTACCCGGGTGTAGGCGAGTGGCAGTCACTGCGGCTGCAGATTCACAAGACCACCGCCGGCCAGACTGAAACCTGGCAGGATGAGCATGCTATGGTGGCCATCAGTATCAGCGCCATGCAAACATTGCTGGAGCCGCTGTTTGAGGTGCAGGTGCTGGAACATGATTATCAGCGCATTGCCCCCTGGGATCAGCAGTCTGGTAATGCCTTGTTTGTCTGTGTAAAGCGCTGAGTTCTTTTTGTCAGGGGCTGTTGCCCCTTTTCACGACGCCTCTGCGTTATCCGGCTGCCATCCGCCACCCAGTGCCCGATACAGATCCACCGCGGCCAGCAGGCGATTAAGGCGGGCCTGGCTGAGTTGCTGGCGGGCGTCGAACAGGTTGCGCTGACTTTCCAGCAGGCTCAGCAGGTCATCGGCACCTTCCCGGTAGCGCACTTCCGTCAGCCGCAAGGTTTGTTCTGCCTCCCGGACAATGGTTTGTAGCCGCGCCTCCTGTTCCGCGAACAGGGCTTCCCGCTCCAGCGCATCACCGGTCTCCTGAAAGGCAGTCAGTAGGCTGGCGCGATAGTTTTCCAACAGGGCGATGCGGCGGGACTCGGTCAGGGCGACGGTATTGCGGCGCTGGCCGCCATCAAACAGGGCCTGACTCAGGCTGAGCAGACCATTCACACTGCGTACCGGGTCCGCCAGGCTGAACAGGCTGTCGCTACTCAAACGCACCGCAGCGCTCAGGGATGCCGAGGGCAGCAGGGCCGCGCGGGCCTGGGCAATATCGGCGCTGGCGGCGGTCAGGCGCGCCTCGTGGGCGGCCAGGTCCGGGCGGCGGGTAATCAGCTCGGCGGGGGTCGCGGGGTCGATACGGGGAATCTGTATCTGGTTGATGTCGGCTACCGGCGTCTCACCCGTGAAGGGGAGCTGGCCGGTCAGCACTCGCAGGGCCGCCAGGCGCTGTCGAGCCTGGTAGTCGAGGGGCGGTACGGCGTTTTCCAGGTTCAGTACGGCGGTTTGCTGGCGCGCCAGTTCAGCCCGGCTGGCGGCGCCGTTGCGGTGGCGTGCTTCCACCAGCGCCAGGGTGCGTTGTCCCAGTGCCAGATTGCTGCGGGCCGTTTCGGCCCGTTGCTGCAGCTCCAGCCACTCAAACCAGGTGGTGGCCACGGCGGCCTGCAGGGTGATCCGGGCGGTGTCATAGTCATGGCGGCTGGCCTGCAGGTTGGCCAGCGCAGCTCCCTGAGCGGCCGATAAACGGCCCCACAGATCAATTTCATAATCCACGGCCACTGATGCGCTGGTGGAACTACCGGTGCTGGTACTACTGCCGGATGCCCAGGTTGCCTGGCGACCGGTGCTGGCGCCAGCGCCAACGGAAGGCAGCAGGGATGCGCCAGCGCTCTGTAATTGCAGGTCGGCCTGAATCACTGCCTGGGCCGCGGCTGCCAGCCCCGGATTATGAGTCAGCGCCTGATGGATCAGCTTGTCCAGCTGTGGGTCATGGAAGTTCTGCCACCAGCTTGGGCTGATGGCGTCACCCTCGGCCTGGTCCACCGGCCAGTGGTCCGGCGGGCTTACGGGCGCGCTCACAGGCTCCGGGCGGAAGCTGGCGCAACCGGTCAGTAGCGCCAGGGTCAGCAGAGCGGGTAGGGCGTTGCGCATGGGGTTACTCCGAGGCCAGGGCATGAACGGGGTCGAGGTGAGCGGCTTTGCGGGCCGGCAGCAGGCCAAACAGTAATCCGGTCAGAAACGCGCAGGTAAAGGCCAGCACCATCGGTAGCAGGGTCATATGTACCGGCGTATCGAAGGCCCCTACCAGCTGGGTGGCGGCAATGCCCAGCATGACGCCGATCAGTCCACCAATGGCCGATACCAGCCATGCTTCGGTAAGAAACTGCTGCAGGATATTGCGGGCTCGGGCGCCGGTGGCCATACGGATACCGATTTCCCGGGTGCGCTCGGTGACACTGACCAGCATGATATTCATCACGCCGATACCGCCCACCAGCAGGGAAATGGCGGCGATGGAGCCCAGCAGCCAGGTGAGGGTGTTCTGGGTTTCCGAGATGGTCTCGATCAAGGACGCCATATTGCGAATGGTGAAGTCTTCGGCGCCATGGCGGGTCAGCAGGGTCTGGTGAATGACGCCCTCGACTTCATGCATACGTCGGGTATCCGCTACCGCTACAGTGATGTTGCGCAGATGGGTCTGGCCGAAGATGCGCAGGCTGCCGGTGGTGTAGGGCACAAACACCACATCATCCTGGTCATGCCCCATGGGGGAGGCGCCTTTCTCCGTCATTACCCCGATCACTTCAAACAACACGTTGTTGATCAGCAGGTGTTTGCCCAGCGGGCTTTCACCGGGGAACAGGGTGTCAGCCGCGGTGCGGCCCAGCACGGCCACCGCGGCGTAGTTGGTTTGGTCTGCCGTATCAAAGAAGGTCCCTTCGGCGACCGGCCACTGGCGAGCTACCGGGAAGGCCGATGCAGTGGCGTTGATCTCTGCTCGGTGGTCCCGGTTACCGTAGCGCAGGGTATAGCCGCCGGTAAGTTCAGGAATGGCGGCCAGTACGCCGGGAATGTCGTTGATGGCCCGGTAATCGTCCGGCACCAGAGTGGTTACCGACCAACGGCCGCCCCGCTGGTCCGGGCCGCCAGGGCGGATTAGTAACAGGTCGCTGCCCATGGTGCTGATGCGGTCCACCACGTCTTTACGGGCGCCCTCGCCAATAGCCAGCATGGTAATCACCGAGGCCACGCCGATGACAATCCCCAGCAGGGTGAGGGCGGTACGAAACAGGTTGCTGCGCAGGGACCTCAGGGCGCTGCGGATGGCTTCCTGCCAGTCGCTGAACAGGGCGCGTTGGGCGGCAGGCGGCTTAGTGGCGGCCGGCCGGGTGTGCGGCAGGGGACCGGTGTCCTGCACGATGTCGCCATCGGCAATATGAATCTGCCGCCGTGCTACTCGCGCCACATCCGGGTCATGGGTGATGAGAATCACCGTGTGTCCCCGGTCTGACAGCTCGGTGAGCAGGCGGATCACCTCCTGGCTGCTTTTACTGTCCAGGGCGCCGGTGGGCTCGTCGGCAAAGATCACCTGGCCGCCGTTCATCAGGGCGCGGGCGATGGAGACCCGTTGCTGCTGACCACCGGACAGTTGCGAAGGGCGATGCAGCAGGCGTTCCCCAAGCCCCAGCCCGGTCAGCAGCTGGCTGGCCCGCTCCCGGCGGGCGGGGCTGGACAGGCCGGCGTAGATGGCGGGAATCTCCACATTCTCGCGGGCGGTCATGCCGGGCAACAGGTGGTAGCGCTGAAACACAAAGCCAAAGGCATCCCGCCGCAACAGCGCCAACTCATCCCGGCTCAGGGCGGACACATCCCGTCCGGCGAAGCGATAGCTGCCGCTGCTGGCCTGATCCAGGCAGCCAAGGATATTCATCAGGGTGGATTTACCGGAGCCGGAGGGACCCATGATGGCGACAAATTCGCCTGGGTAGATGGTCAGGTTGATGCCCTTGAGCACCGGTACCGCCAGCTCGCCCTCGCCAAAAATACGCTGGATACCCTGCAGCTCAATCAGCGGTGCGGGCGCTGTCATCGCAGCATGCCTCTGACGCTGGGTGTCCGGGCATCGCTGCCACTGCGGGGGTCGCGGCTGGCAATCACCAGCTGATCGCCCTCCTGCAGGCCGTCCAACACTTCCGCATGCACGCGGTTACGCACGCCGGTGCGGACACTGCGGGCCTGGGGCTGGCCGTTGGCATCCAGCACCTGTACCTGACGCCCCTGCAAGGCCGCCACGGGCACCCGTAATACATCAAGGGCTTCCTCTTGTACAAAGAACACCTGGGCTGTCATGTGCGGCAGCAGCCGGCCCTGCTGGTTATCCACATCAAACAGGGCATTGTAGAGCACCACGTTATTGGTGACTTCCGGGGTGGGTTCCACGTAGTCCAGCGTGCCGTAAAGCCGGTTTGCCGGGTCTCCCAAGGTGGTAAAGTAAACCGCCATGCCCGGGCGCAGCTTGCTGATATCCGCCTCGGACACCTGGGCCCGCACCCGCATGGTGGCCAGGTCGGCAATGCGCATCAGCACCGGTGCTTGCTGGCTGGCATTCAGGGTCTGGCCCTGACGGGCCTCAATGGTAACCACCGTGCCGTCCATGGGGGCATAGATACGGGCGTAACTCAGGTTGGCTTCTTCGGCCCGCAGGGTGGAGGCTGTCTGCTGGATCTGTGCTTCCAGCATGGCCAGCTGTGCTTGCGCCGAGGTCAGGTTAGCCTCTGCCATTTGCAGTGCTTCGCGGGTAGTGGCGTCCTCCCGGAACAGGTTCTGCTGGCGCCGGTGCTGGATCTCTGCCAACTGCAGCTGCGCCTGGCGGTCCAGCAGCTGCGCCTGCTGATTCTGCAACTGGGCGCGGGTGGCGTCCACCTTGGCCACATAAACGGTGGGGTCAATCTCTGCCAACAGGTCCCCCCGGGCTACGGATTGCCCCACCCGCACATGCAGTTTGTCCAGCTGGCCGGAAACCTGAGCGCCAACATCCACATAGCTGCGGGGCTCCAGCACACCGGTGGCGCTCACCAGTTGCTGGATGTCACCCCGGTCCACGGTCACCGTGTTGAGGGGGCTGCCGCGATCATTACTGTGCAGTTGCCACCAGATCAGAGCCGCCGCGAGCAACAAGACGGCGACGGTGATCAATGTCAGCCAGTGCCGGCGGGTACGGGAAGGGGGTGTCATGATGTACAGCTCCAACGACAGGCTTTGTGGAAACCTTAATGAGATAGGCGGTCAAACAAAAGGTTCCTGCACCGGTTTTGCCAAACCTTTACATACCCCAGCTCAGCGCCTGTGTTTGTATTGCGTGGGACAGTAGGCGCGGATAACGTCCGCCGGACGCCGGGTAAGGTGCTTGGTGCGCCGGCCGCTGACTCGCTGGCGCCAGGCGCGAAAGGCACCCGGCTTGAGCTGCCGGCGCATGATGTGGATAACATCGGCCTCCCTCAGGCCGTAGAGGTTCTCGATGGCCTCAAACGGCGTGCGGTCCTCCCATGCCATCTCGATCAGCCGGGATTGATCCGAAGGTGTCAGGTTGTGCCAGCTATCAGGCAGTGGCATGCGGAGCTCCCCGGAGTGAAGGTGACACGATGGCTAGCGGTCAGCGTACACTGTTGCAACAGCGGTCGAAGAGGTAATACGCAGATGTATGGCTTACAGACGACAGCAGTGCAGTGCCCCTGTTGCTGGGAGCAGATTGAGCTGGTGATTGACTGTTCAGTGGACGACCAGACCTACACTGAGGACTGCAGTGTGTGTTGCCGGCCTATGGTGGTCAGGGTGGTGGTTATGGAAGGCGAGCTGGTAACTGTGGATGTGTCGGGTGAGGATGACTGACAGGCAGCGGGCAGGTCAACGGCCCGCTGCCTGTCCGGCAAGTCAGAAACGATGAATATTGCCCGCTCCACCGAGGAAATAACCATCGCCGCCACTGCGGGCCACGCCATTGAATGGGTGAATCAGCGCCTGGCCAGCCCAGTCGGCACCACTATCGCTGGTCCACAACATGTTGGCGCCGCTGTCCACCAGGTAGAAGGTTTCGCCATCATGATAGAGGGCACTGGCTGTGATGGCGGCACTCTCCGGAAAGCTAGCCGCACTCCAGCTGTCGCCGCCGTCGGCACTGACATAGGTGCGGGTTTCTGATTGTGTCGGTGCGGCCGCAACTACGGTGTTGCCGGCAGAGGCCAGCCTCACCCAGCCGAGATTGGTGTGTGGAATGGCCCGGCTGATGTTAGTTTGCCAGGTGTTGCCGTCCTCGCTTGCGCTGACGCGACCCGAAAAGCTAACGACCAGATAGCGGTCAACCGAATAGGTCAGACTGCGGGAGGCATCAGGCGCCTGGCTCAGGGTACAGCCACTGGGGTTGCAGATCGCAAGGCTGTCATTGGCAGCATTGCCCCCCACCATGGCCAGCCACTGATCGCCGTTACCGGCCACATGTGTGAAGCCAATGGTTGTTGCGCCCGGGGTTTCCATGGTCCAGTTGCTGCCGTCCACGCTGTGACCCACGACGCCCGTTCCGCTGACAACATAGCGGGTGCCGGTCCAGGCGATATCCGTCAGTGTAGGGTCACCGGCCAGTGGCACCTGGTGCCATTCCGTGCCATCGTCGCTCCAGCCAATCCAGCCCGATTGCGTGATGGCCACCAGCCGACCGTCATCATTGGCGGCCATGTTCCTCCAGCTGTTGGCTGGAAGATCAAACTCATTAACTTCATGCCAGTTCTCGCCGTCGTCAGAATAGACCAGGCTGCCGGCGTTACCGACGGCAACGAAACGGCCGTTGGCGTGAACAATACTGTTCAACGCACGATTGTTGCTGGTCGTCGCGCCCAGGCTCTCCCAGGATTCCATATCGCTGGCCGCTCTTTTGTGCAGATGGCCCCGGTTGTCGGCAATCCAGTAGTGATCATTGGCAAAGGTGATAGCGTTGGCGGATGCGCTGCCCAGTGAGTGGGTTGTCGGGGGGGAGCTCCCAGTAATAAGATCGACATCCCAGCTGTTGGTGTTGCCTGACTCGCTGCTCTGAAAGCGCCATACTATGTCGCCAACGGCGGCAAACTCAGTGCCATTGAAGATCAGGTCGTTATAATTAGTATTCGCGCCGTAGTCATAGCTTTCGGACCAGGTGGACCCGCCGTCGGTGCTGCGAAACAGCCTGCGCATATGGGCTGTTACCAAGGTGGCTCCGTTAGCGGCTATAGCCCGTGTTGCTGCGTTTGGGCCACTGTTTTGCCGGGTCCAGTCCTGGCCATTGCTGCTGGTTAAATGGCTGCCGGATGCCTGACCCAAGGCAATGAAGGTATTGCCTGTCCAGACAACCGCATTCAAGCCGCCGGTATTGTCGGGGGTGGCCGCCTGCTGCCAGCTGGCGCCACCGTCATTGCTGAAGAAAATCACACCCCCCGATGTGCCGCTTGTACCACCGCCGACGGCAACCAGGAGCTGCCCGTTGCTCGCTACCGCATTCAGGTTGGTGCTGGTCAGGTGCGCAACCAACGACCAGTCCTGACCATCGTCAGATTTCAGGACGGTTCCCCGATTACCGACGCTGATAAATCCGTCGGTACTGTGAGCGGTTACTGCATTCAGGGTATAGCCCGGCAGTTGGGGATGAGCCCACTCACTATCCAGTGTCGTGAGTTCGCCGCCGGGCTGGCCGCCGGGGCCTGCCGGTGGTGTGGTGTCATTACCGGCACTGGAACCAGAACCGCCGCCGCAGCCTGCCGCCAGCAAGCCGGAGCCTAATACGAGGGCACAGATCAGGTTGTTCTTTTTCATGTTAATTGCCTTTGTTGTAAAGGTGGCCCAGGACCTCGCACGCTCGCAGGCCCCGGAGCCGCCGCACATTGAGTAGGTCAGAACAGGTTGAGGGGTCGCTGGGCAGCGTTCTCACTGGGTTGGGCGGTTATCAGTGATAGCAAAAAAGCGCGTGTCATCAGACCACGCGCTGAGGGGAAGTTGGTGTCTTGCATGACCGTTTGGCCTCCGTGCATCCGAGTACGGCTAATGACCACCACTGTACTTCCGATGAGGGCGCTGGCGGTATCACGCAAACGGGCTAACCCGCAAGGTTAGCTTTGGCTATTGTTACTGTTAGCGGTTGACGTTAACGGTGAGGGGGAGGGTGATTGAAGTGCAGCGGTCGGGCTGCAGTCAGACGATTAGATGCAGTGAATATTGCCCGGGCTGAGGGGCTGCCAGCAGTTACTCGGCGACTGTTTAGGCCAGCTGCTCCGCAACCGGCCACTAATCAGTCCCGGCTTTCAACCTTTTATAAGGATCCTGCCCTGATTTAACCCCTGATGCACTACGGTGCCAACGGTGAAAAATATGGCATCGGGTTCCCGCCAATAGTGGTGAAGCGCCCCCCCGCATAAACAGTGCCGTCGGAGACCGTCAAGGCATTGACCCAGCTGCTGGCTTCGGGGTTCCAGCTTCTCAGGCTGCCGTTGGTGCCTATAGCGGCGAGACTTCTGCGTGATTCGCCACCAATGGTGGAGAACCATCCCCCTACATAGACGGTGCTGCCGGAGACCGCCAGGGCATTGATCTCAAGGCTGGGATTGGGGTTCCAGGTGGTACTCAGGGGGCCGTCGGTCCCGATGGCAGCGAGGTAATTACGCTCGATGTTGTCGATGCGGTTGAAAGTGCCTCCCACATAGACAGTGCTGCCGGAGACCGCGATAGTGTGGACTGAGTGGTTTGGCCTGTTTGGATTGGAGGCCCTGGGATCCCAGTCCGTCAGAGTGCCGTTGGTGCCGAAGGCGGCGAGGCGCAAGCGCGTTTCACCGGAAATGCTGGTGAAGCTGCCGCCCACATAAACGGTATCGCCCGAGATTGCGAGAGCCCGGACCGGGTTATTGGCGTCAGGGTTCCAGCTTGTCAGAGCACCGCTACCGCTGGTGCCGATGGCGGCGAGGTGATTACGCTCGGTGCCATTGATATTGGTAAAGCTCCCCCCTGCATAGACGGTGCTGCCAGAGAGCGCGAGGGCCCGGACCGTGTTATTGGCGTCAGGATTCCAGGTTGTCAGGTTGCCGTCGGTGTCAATGGCTGCGAGGCGATTACGCTCTGTTTCGTTGCCATTAATGGTAATGTTGTTGAACCTCCCCCCGACATAAACAATGTTGTCGGAGACGGCCAGAGCGTTGACCTCACGGTCAGCACTGGGGTTCCAGTCGCTTAGGCTACCGTCAGTATGGATGGCCGCTAAGCGATTGCGTGGTGTAGTGCCAAGAGTGGTGAAGGTTCCTCCTGCATAGACAGTGCTGCCGGAGGCGGCCAGGGCGTAGACCAAGGGGTTGAGCTCGCCGCCGCTGGCATCGGGGTTCCAGCCTGTCAGGCTACCGTCGATGTCGATTGCAGCGAGACGACTACGTGGAGTATCGCCGATGCGCGTGAAGCCTCCCCCCACATAAACGGTGCTACCGGAAACGGCCAGGGCCCGGACCGTGCCAGTGGGCTCGGGATCCCAGTCTGTCAGACTGCCTTCGTTTCCAGTATCGAAGGCAGCGAGGCCAGAGCGCGTTTCACCGCCGATGCTGTTGAAGCTCCCGCCCACATAAAGGATGTTGCCGGAGACGACGATGGTCTGGACCCAGCTGCTGGCACTGGGATCCCAGTCTGTCAGGCTGCCGTTGGTACTGATGGCGGCGATGCGATTACGCGTTTTGCTGCCAATTTTGGTGAAGTTCCCCCCTACATAGACAGTGCCGCCGGAGACCGCCACAGTTTCCACCACGTTGTCAGCATCGGGGTTCCAGTTTTTCAGGCTGCCGTCGCTGTTAATGGCGGCCAGGCGATTGCGCGTTTCACTGTTGATGCTGGTGAATCTTCCTCCCACATAGACAACGTCGTCAGAAACTGCCAGAGCGTTTACAAAGTGATCAGCATCAGGGTTCCAGTCTGACAGGGTGCCGTCATTGTTGGTTTCAATGGCGGCGAGGTGATTACGCGCCTCACCATTGATGCTGGTGAACTCCCCCCCTGCATAGAGGGTATTGCCGGAGATCGCGAGGGCGAGGACGAATCCGTTGGCGTTGGGGCTCCAATCACTCAGGGTTCCATTGGCTCGGATATGAGCCAGGTGGTTGCGGGCTTTGCCACCTACGCTGGTAAAACCCCCGCCAATGTACCAGCCCCCATCACCATCAGAAATCACGGCACGGACTTCACCATTTACGGTTGGGAAGGCGCCACTGACGCGTCCATCCTGTTGGCTGATGGGTGCACCATAACCGGTGTTGGGCCCAATGGCGGTGAATTCTCCGCCCAAATAGATGGTGCCATCGGCTCCTGTGGCCAGGGCATTAACATTGCGGTTAGGGTGCAGGCTCATGGTGCGTGTACCCACTTCACTGGAGAGCGCTACGCTTCCTGAGCTGTCGGTCGCAGCCAGCTTGAACCAGTAATTCTGATTCGTGTCCAGGCCTGTGACGGTATGAGGGCTGGTTACATTAGGGATGAGGGTGCCATCACTGCACAGGTTGTAATTGGCTGTGTCGCAATCCGGGGCGGTGGAATAATACAGGTCGTAGCTGGCAGTATCACCAGACCAGCTCAAGGTTACCGCTGTGGGGGCAGCTTCGGCGCTTAGTACCGCCACATCAGGGGCGGTGCCACCGCCATTATTTCCACCGCCACCGCCAACGTTTCCATCTCCACCATTGCCACCGTCACCGTTGCCACCTCCACCACACGCCGCCAGCCCCAGTGCCATTAACCCCAGCAGGACTATGCGACCTCGTGAAATCAGTGAATCAAAAAAACGATTGGTTGTGTGGTACGTAATCCGCGCCATACTTTGCTCCTGCTCTGCGTTATTATTGCGAGAGCTTGCGCTAAGGCGATTCTCTCGCCGCAATTTCCAAACTTCGACGTGGATTCAACCACTAACGAAACGCTCTGAACAAAAATGTCCCAGGCTTTTAGGAGCCCGGAGCTTTCTGCTCGTTTAACAGAACTTCCTGTCAGCCTATAAACCACTCTGGTAATAGTTCACATGACTTTCTGAGAGTGCTCGGGTCGGTTGGCCACTCTGGCTGGTGGCCGGTTCCCCGTCCACCCGTAATTCTATTGCCCAAACACTGCTTACCGAGTATTTTTGGGGATCAAGGGTGTCAATGAACAAAGAGGCCTGCTCTACCGCGCCGCCTGCAATCAACAGATCATTGGTCAGCTCCGGCATTTTCAAAGGACTGGTGCCCTGATTCGCAATATAGAACCGTCGTAACTGGGGAGCAACGACTGTTCCCAGGGTATAGCCCGCTTCTTTCCCATAGTATTCAAAATAGAACCTGCCATCAGTAAAAAGGGTTTGCTGCAGTTTGTCCCGTTGATCGGTAAAGACAAGAACCTCTCCCGACACGGCCGCAGAGTCTACAACCACGTAGTCGTTGCCTCTGGTTTCTGAAACAGGACCATCGTATAGGAGCCCTCGGGCAACAAAACGCCCTGGCTCATCAATTACCATTACCGGCTTGGAAAAGTCGATATACGGGAACAATTCAATACGGCTTCCGCTTTCTGAAATCCAATAGACATTGTTTGAGTCTGTGGTGCTGCCTGGCGCCTTAAACGCACCAAGCTCCCTGGTAGGCCTGTCTAAAGTGACCGTGACGGACTCTCCAGATTCAAAGTCGCTGGTTTCTATGACCGTATAAAATTCAAAGTCTGACGACTCAACCGAATTTAATATCGACGCATTTGATGCGAGCACCAAAACTGTTCCGCCATTGACAGGCAACTCAACTTGTTCGCCGTACACTGGCTCAAGCCCATCGCTCCGATATGAAACTCGGTCAAAATCGTCAAAGTTATCAATGGTGACGGTAAACGTATCTGCTGGCTCTGCGCTTCCGCTGTCACAGACACCAGCTGGGTCGATAATGTGAATGGACGAGTTGTCCATGATCAGTGAGCGGTCAATATGTGCGACCCATGTGCCGTCATAAGTAGATCCGTCATTCATATCTGCGTAGACCAGTCCAAACGAGCCATTTTCCGGAACCTGAGTCACATTAAAAATGCCTTCGGCATTGCTTTGGGTGTCTCCGATCAGCTCACCCTTACTGTTATTGATGAGTACCCGGACGTTTTCCAGAGGGCAGTCATCGCCGATAAATAGTTGCACTAGCTGGGGTGTTACTGGCGGGGTAGTGGTGCCACCTGACGATCCCCCGCAAGCGGTCAGCATTACAGCCAGTGGTAAGGTAAAACTGGCAGTTTTTGAGAGGTTACTAAGCATAAGGTACATTCCTTGGTAGAACGCCGGGACTGATGGACTCGAGATGAACCCGACAATAGGTATTCAGTTAAGCCTGGGTACGAGACCGGGCACTTGCGGCGAGTTTCATAGCCTGTCTGGCGGGGGCTGGACAACACAACAACCTGTGGCCAGTGGAAACAAAAAAATGTGTGACCAGGGCGCACGCTGAGGGGTAGTTGATGTCTTGCATGACCGTTTGGCCTCCGTGCATTCGGTTACTGCCACTGTACGTTGGATGAGGGTGCTGGAGGTATCACGCAAACGGGCTAGCCTTCAGGGTTAGCTTTGGCAATTGTTTCGGTTAACTGGTAACTTGAGACAGCTTCGGGAACAGGCCGGGCTCGATGTCAAACGCAAGGAGCAAGAGGGTTGTGCAGAACATTCTGGTTGTAGAGGACCATTACGAAACCAGGACATGGCTGGTATCTGTGGCGGAGGATACCTTCGCCCAGGCGCATGTGCACCCGGTGGGGACGCTTGAGATGGCTTTCGAGTGGCTCGCTGACCATACTGCCAACCTGGCCATTGTTGACATCAGCCTCCCGGACGGCAGCGGCATTGACCTGATTGCCCACATGAAACAGCATGCCCCGGAAACCTATCTGGTGGTGGCGACCATCTTTGATGATGACAAACATCTGTTTGATGCGCTGCGGGCGGGTGCAAGCGGTTACTTGCTTAAAGATCAGCCGCGGGCAGCCATTGTGGAAAGTTTGTCCGGGATTGTGTCGGGTTCGCCCCCCCTGGCGCCTGCCATAGCGCGGCGGATTCTTCGGCAATTCCAGCAGCCTTCGGTCGCTTCCGAGTCCCTCACGCCCCTCTCAGATCGTGAGAAAGAGGTGCTCTTTCTGCTGGCGAAGGGTTTAGGGCGCGGTGAGATTGCACAACTGCTGGATGTCTCCATCAATACCGCTGCAAGTCATATCAAGTCGATTTACCGCAAACTGAACGTATCCGGGCGCGCTGAGGCCGCACTTGAGGCGGTTAAGCTGGGCCTGGTTCCCGGTAACAGTCGGTAATATGTGATGGTTTCAGCCTTTCGCCAGACCCTGCTGGCACCGATACCCATGATGCTGCTTGGGACAGTGCTGGCGCTTACGTTGGTGGGGCTGGCAACTCTGCTGGCCCTGTCTGGGCCCTGGTTAGGGCTGCAGTTGGGGTATGACGAGGATCAGCAGCTACCTTACATTGAGGCCCTGCATCTGCCGGATCTGGAAGCCAACCTGCAGCCGGGTGACCGGTTGGCTTACCTGCGCAGCCCGGACAATGGCCGGACGGTCAGTCTCCGGGGGTTCGAGCCCCACGTTGAGCCGCCCAGTCATGCGCGTTTTGCCGATCATAATGCCCTGTTGGCACGAGAGGGCGAGATTGCGGGCCTGATGGAGGGTCCGACGCTGCTGATCGGTACTGCCGATGGCCGTGAGGTGCCGGTTACCGTGTGGCCGGAACGCCCATTGTCCAGCCTGCATTACCAGTTCTGGCTGTTCAACCTGTTTGGCCTGATTGCCTGGACCATCGGCCTGGCAGCGCTGGCAATCAGGCCCCAGGAAACGGCGGCCCGCTTGTTGTGTCTGTCTGGCGCCGGCTTTTTCATGGCGACCTTTTTTAACAGTATCTACAAAGTACGTGAGCTGGCGCTGCCGCAGGAGCTGTTTCACGCCTATTCCCGCGCCAATCATTTTGGCCTGGCGGTCATGTTGTTTGCCCTGTTGGCGCTGATGGCTTATTTCCCCCGGCGCATCACCCGGCTGGCACCAGGCTATTACCTGCTGCCCCTTATGCTGTTGTATCAGGCAAATGAGACCTGGCAGTGGTTGCAGTGGCCGTTCCATGCCTATTACCTGCCGATTCTTGCCCTTTATGTCGTCGGCATTATGGTTGCGACCTACCAGTGGCGGATTTCGGTACGGCATCCACTGGATCGCGCCGCCCTGAAATGGATGCTGTTATCCATTTTTATCATCATGGGGCTTGGGCTTGCGATGTATTTTCTGCCCATTGCCTTGTTTGGGCAGGGGGTGTTTCCCCAGTGGGCCATGGTGGGTACAGCGAGTCTGCTCTATCTGGGGTTTGCCTTCGGCATCGTACGTTATCGCCTGTTTGATGTAGAGCGCTGGTGGCTGAGGCTCTGGGGCTGGTTTTTGGGAGGCCTTTCGGTCGTATTGTTTGACCTGGCGTTGGTGGCGTTTCTGAATATTCAGCCCATGATTGCCCTGGGTATTGCGGTCATTGCGGTGGGCTGGATCTACTTCCCCCTCCGTCAGCTGGTGTGGCGAAAGCTGACGCCGGGGCGCCAGAGCCATGAGTTGCAGCTGGTTGAGCAAGTGGAACGCATTGCCCAGTCTTTACCGGGTCAGCACACGGATGCTTTCTGGATCCGTTTGCTGGAGGATGCTTTCCAGCCGACGGATGTCAGTATCAGCAATCAACCGAAAAACAAGGTTGAACTGCTGGACAATGGCGCTCGCATTTCGGTGCCGCTGCTGAGCGGTGAAGGCGCGTTGCAGATGGCCTATCCAAACAGGGGGCGAAGACTTTTCTCCCGTGAGGATATCCGCTATCTCGAGAGTCTGTTGCGCATCTCCTATCGTATCTTGGCGGTGCATCGCGCGGAAATACAGGCGGTGCAGCGTGAACGGGAACGCATTGTCAGAGATCTGCATGATGATGTAGGTGGTCATCTGATGACACTGCTGCGACGGGCACCTTCAGAGGACTTCGAGAATCAGGCTCGCAAGGCGATCAAGGCGCTCAGAGAAACCATGCGCGTGCTGGACGGCAATCCACTGCAGGATCTGGCGGTCATACTTGGAGATTTGCGTGCAGATGTTGAAGAGCGCCTTTCAGGCACAGGTATCAGCCTGTGTTGGAATCAGGAACTTACGGATGAGTCCCTGGAGATCACCATGCGCCAGGCCATTAACGTCAGCCGGATTATAGCCGAGGCCGTCAGCAACGCGTTGAACCATGCCGAGGCGGAGTTCATTGCAATTGACGTTACTGCGGATGAAAACAACATCAGCTTGCGGGTTCGTAATGATG
Source organism: Marinobacter sp. (assembly GCA_022565395.1). Lineage (GTDB taxonomy): Bacteria > Pseudomonadota > Gammaproteobacteria > Pseudomonadales > Oleiphilaceae > JAIUMV01. The sequence goes on along the minus strand of JAIUMV010000008.1, from coordinate 145,815 downwards.
GCGTCCGCCAAGGTCGCCAGGACGCCCGGGTGCTGCGTGGTCGTGGTCTGAATAATATGACAGTAAGAGCCCGGGAGCTCGGTGGCAGTTTAGCTTTCGCACTGAATGAGCAGGAAGCTCGTTTGGCTGCAATCATTCCGGTTTAGATTAAAAAACGCTGGTCTACCCATCCGGTTATTTATTATTTTCATTATATGAGTATGCGAACTTTATAGCGCCTCTGTGGTCTATGGGGCGTCTTGGGCATGTCAGTTTATTCGCTGATGTTTCATCAGGGTGTACCGGTGCATTATCAACGTTTATATGGCGGGAAAACCGGCAGATGATTGAGAAAAACCTGGTAAAAGCGCTGGCAGGGTTGTTGCTGTTTATCATCGGTATGGCGGTGCTTGGTCTCCTGTTTGAGGAGGAGCTCACCCAGGCCACCACCTGGATTGTCGAGCGCATTGGCTTTACCGGCATGGCAATGATCCTGCTGGTAACGGATACGCTGGTGACCCCCTTCCCACCGGATATTCTGCTGATCGTTATTGCCAAAAGTCCGCTGGCTGCTGACTGGCCATTTTATGTGGGTGTGCTGGGGGTGGTGTCGGTTGTTGCAGGGATGACGGGTTATGCCATCGGGCGCTGGCTGGGGCATTTCCGCTGGGCACAGCGGCTGTTCGGCGATTTCAAGGAGGATCACCAGAACTTTATCCGCAAATATGGCTTCTGGGCTGTGGTGATCGGCTCCATCACCCCTTTGCCATACTCGGTAACCTGCTGGACGGCTGGGGTGCTGGGGGTGCGGTGGTGGCTGGTGCTGCTGGCTTCCGTATTGTTTCGGATTCCGCGCATCTATCTCTATTACTGGTTGCTGACCTCCGCCGGTAACCTGTTCAGTATTGGTTAACCGGCAATCTGCTCAGCGGACCCGCCAATTACGGGTCCGCTGAGCGCTGATTGCGGGTTACGCCGGTGCCTTGTTGCCAACAATGCGCATGGCCTTGATACGGCGGCCCGAGGCGGACTCGTTGACATTGAGGACGTGGTCGCCGATCCGTTCCAGCCGGTTCAGCATGTCAATGAAAATGACCCCTGCCCGCGGCGTGTAGTTGCCATTCTCAAGGCGCAGGTAGTGATTGTCCCGGAACTCGTTGCGCAGCTTGTCCACTGCGTTTTCCAGTGCGATCGCCTGGTCCAGTTTTACCTGGTTCGGCTCAAGGGCAACACTCTTGTACATGTTCTGGATAGCGTCGCGCAGGGCGTCCATCATCCGCACCATATCGGCAGTGGCGTCCTCCGGCCAGGTGGCCTTGGCTTCGGTCATGCGTGCCGCCAGTTTGGAGATCTGATAGTAGATGTCGGCGATACGTTCCATGTCGTTGATCATGGTTTGCATAAAGCGGATGCGCTCCGTCAGGCCATGCTCAAGGTGGGTGCGTTCGCTGATGCGGACCAGGTAGTCGGAGATCTCAATCTCCAGCTGATCCGTGACCTGTTCGTACTTGGCAATCCGGTCCATTAATTTTTCTTGATTGGCTTCCGGATCGAACAGCAACTCATTGACGGCGTCATGCATTTTCACCACCACGCCAGCGAACTCCTGCGTCTCCTTCTGTGCCTGCTCAATGGACAGCAGTGGCGATGTCATCACGCCGGCGCTGATAAAGCGCAGGTGGAATTCATCATCCTCGCCACCCCTGTCGGGCTGCACGTATTCAACAAATCGCACCAGATAGGGCACGAAGGCAAACAGCAGTACCACATTCAGCACGTTGAATGTGGTGTGGAACAGAGAGAGGGCCAGGGTGGCGTTGGAGCGGGCTTCCGGTGCGCCATTGAGCACTGAGACCGGGTTGTCGGTAAAGCTCTGTACGATCGTATCCATCAGCTGCAGCACAGGGAAGATCACGATCATCATCCAGATGACGCCGATAATATTGAAGAAGAAGTGGAACCGGGCGGCTCGTTTGGCATGCACGTTCCCCACCAGTGCGGCAATATTGGCGGTGACGGTGGTGCCGATGTTTTCACCCAGAATCATGGCGGCGGCAATGGGGAAGGAAATCCAGCCTTCAAACAGCATCACCAGAGTAATGGCCGTCGCCGCCGAGGACGACTGGGTCAGCAGGGTGAGGATGGTGCCGACGAAAACAAACATAATCAGCGACAGGTAGCCGTAGTCAGTGAAGCTGTCCAGCACGGCAAACATCGCCGGATTGCTGTTGATATCCGGTACTGCGCCTTTTATGAATTCAAGGCCGATAAACAGAATACCAAAGCCCACCATGGCTTCAGCGATATTACGCAGGCGGCTGTTGCTGGAGAACAGGAAGGCGAAGAAAAGACCGATCACGGCCACCGCGATGGGCGTGATCTGGAATTTGAAGCCGAACAGGGCCACCATCCAGGCGGTAATAGTGGTGCCAATGTTGGCCCCCATGATAACGCCGGTGGACTGTACAAAGGTGAGCAGCCCCGCGTTGACAAAACTGACCGTCATGACGGTGGTGGTCGTGGACGACTGGGTGATGGCGGTCGTACCGAAGCCGGTCAGTACCCCGGTGAAGCGGTTGCGGGTCATGCCGCTGAGGATGCCCTTCAGGCGATGGCCCGCGACTTTCTGCAGACCTTCACTGAAGATTTTCATGCCGAAGATAAAGATCCCCAGTGAGCCTACCAGCTGGAGAAAGTCGAATAGCGAATATTGCATGGATCACCCTGTACAAGGCTGGGGTCTGGACCCCTTGCACGCCCTGGCGTTGTGGTAGGCCGGGCCTTGGTGCAACTGCCTCTGGTTGGTTGCATGGGGAAGCTCGCTGAGCTCCTTGGCGTTTGCGGGCTGTATTATAAATGTAATGAAGCTGTCATGCGCTAGTGTTATGCGAATTTTGATGGTGGGTTGGGTGTCACAGACGCCCTAGCCTGCGCCACCCAACAGGTAAACCGTGGCAAAAACGATGACCATCAGAATCCCGATGACCAGTTTGGCCAGGGTGCCCAGCAGCAGCCCGACCCAGGCACCGACACCGGCCCTGGCAGAGTCTGGTAGCGTGCCCTGAGCCAGCAGGTGGCCACCCACCGCGCCGATAAACGGGCCGAGTATCATGCCCGGCAGCCCCAGAAATAATCCGATCAGCAGCCCGAGGGTAGCGCCGATTATGGCGGCACGGCCCGCACCGAAGCGCTTTGTACTGACGGCGGTGGCGGCAAAATCCACCACCAAAGACGCCAGTGTCAGGATGCCCAGTGCCGCCAGGGTCCAGCCGCCCACATGAACAAAACCCTCTGCCCAGGCCGCGACCACCAAACCCAGAAATATGAGTGGGACCCCAGGGATCAGGGGCAGGACACTACCTGCCAGACCGAGTAGTACAAGCAGGATGGCCAACAGCCAGAGCAGCAGTGTGAGGGCGTCCATGAAGTCGACTCCTGAGGGAAACGCGGGTTTGCAGTTTAACTGATCATGGTCCCTCGGGTGCTTTATACTGCCAGGCCTCTGATGAGGCCCGGGCGGTTATGGCCGGGCCAGGTTCCAGGGCCAATTGCACAGCAAGGAGATTTCGTGACACAACCCAGCCATGCCTTTTCTGCTGCGGAGCGGGATGCCGTCTACCGGGCAATCCATGAGCGACGGGACGTGCGTTCCCAGTTTCTGCCGGACCCGGTTCAGCCAGAGGTGTTGGCGCGCCTGCTCACCGCTGCTCACCATGCCCCATCGGTGGGCTTTATGCAGCCGTGGGATTTTCTGGTGATCAACAGCCGGGAGGTGCGCCAGCAGGTCAAGGCGATCTTTGAGGCCGAGAACACTCGCGCTGCGGCTAACTACGCCGATGAGCAGGGTGCCAGATATCGCAGCCTGAAGCTCGAAGGGATACTGGAAAGCCCGCTCAACCTTTGCATTACCTGTGACCGCAGCCGCGGTGGCGAGCATGTGCTTGGGCGCAATAGCATTCTGGAAACCGACCTGTTCAGCACTTGTTTGGCGGTCCAGAATTTGTGGCTGGCGGCGCGCGCTGAGGGTATCGGGCTGGGGTGGGTGAGTATTCTTGACCAGCAAAAGCTGGCGGCAGTGCTGGGGCTGCCTGAGCAGGTGTATCCGGTTGCTTACTTGTGCCTGGGCTATGTCAGCGAGTTTCTTGCCAAGCCCGAACTGGAAACCAAAGGCTGGCGTAAACGTATACCGCTGGAGTCCTTGTTGCACGGAGATCGCTGGGGTCAGCCATTAGCTGCAGCGCAGATGAACGGTGTAAAAAAAATTAACGAATCTTGACGGGACAGACGCGGGAAAATTTCTAAAATACGACCGGTTGGATGTTGTTGGGGGGAATCCATGAACGTTACCGGGCTCGTATTGCCGCCAGTCACTCAGACCCTGGCCAGTGAGGCTTTCGCCAAGGCGGACGGCATAGAAAAACGTGCGGGTGAAGGGATCGTCCAGAAGCTTGCCAAGGCCAGCCCAGCGGCCTTTGACGCGACAGAAATGCCAACTTACACCAAGGATGGCCTGCAGCCCGCCGCCAAACCCGCCAGTGCGGGCATCAGTTTTCGGGTGTGAGGTCGCCGATAAAGTGCCAATAGTGGTCAGGTATCGTGCGTAGTGACCGGCTGGGAAAGTCTGCCCGCAGCGGGATCAACCGACGAGTGGACAGCTGTGCATCCGCCAGGGCCAGCCGAATGGCAGGGTGGTTGTTGAAGTTCTCCATAAAAGCGCCAGAGGCGTACGCGTTTTTCAGACCGGTTAGCAGAATGTCGTGCAGGTCCTGGCGCTGTGGCGGTACGAACATAAAGTAGTCGTAGCGCATCAGCAGGCCGATATCCGGTACTACCGCAAACATATCCCGCCCCTCTCGCTCAAGCTCAATGAATATCTCCTGTACACCCCGGTGGAAAAGGTCAAAGCGGCCGTGGGCCAGCATGCGCCAAAGATTATCGTACTGGCTGGTTATCAGGGTGAGGCCGTTCTCCTGCATGAACTGGTTTTCAGGCCAGCCAACGCCCGTGCCGATGGTGACATGCCTCAGATCCTCCAGTGTGGCCAGCCCTGCCAGCTCAGGTAAGCGGTCGTCGCGGGCCAGAAACAGGCGCACGCCCAGCAACCCTCGGGTTATTGGGATGGGTACCATGCGCATGCGGGTATCCCGTTCCGGGCTGTAGCCGCTGAAGAACAGGTTAATAGGGGCCTCGTCGTCATTCATCATGGCGAAGATGCGGTTCTGTGGCGTGCCCCGTAGCGGTATGACCTCAAGTGTATGGTCGCCGGGCGCGTGGGCAAGGGCCAGTTTGACCACCGACAGCTCGTAGTCAAAAACCTGGTCGTCACCATGGAGCAGGCCGAGGCGAAAGGCTTCGCCGGCCAGTGAGGGGGCACATAGGACAAGCGTACAAAGCAGGACCAGACCGCGGGTAAACATGACAGACCTCAGCGCGTTTTGCAGCTCTATGCTGTGTGTTGTGATTGCGATCCTTGCGCCCGTTGCTGATCCTATTGGTTAGTATAGCGGCAAATGAGCGATTGCCTTATGGTTGACGCCGCTGGCTCCCATTGCCCGTGTGCCCGTAGAATTGGCGTTTTGCGAAAACCTGGGGGCTCCATGCTGTTGCCGTTGCGCTCGTTGTTGGCCTATCTGGCGTTGACAGCGGCTGTGCTGCTGTTTGTTCCAGGCGCGGGTAGCCTGGGGGCCTTGTGTGTTGTCACTGCAATCATGCTGGGTTGGCAGGATTTACGCGGTGTGCCCCGGGGCATTTTGGCAGTGGCAGGGCTGCTGTTTGTGATTGCGCTGGCGGTGAACCCTGTGGCCTTGCTGCAGGCGGCTGACAACATGACGCGGTTGGCGGGCGTCATTCTGGCGGTGATGCTGCTAGCCTCTGTTCTTGGGCGTTTCAGTGATTTGCAGGCGGTATCCACAAGCCTGTTTCAGGGCCGGGCGGGGGTACGTTATGGCGGTATCGCGTTTGGTACCGGGCTGATATCGGTACCCCTGAATTTTGGTGCAGTGGCCCTGATGGGCAGCCTGATCCGTCATCGCATAGACCAGCATGGCGATAGCCCGGCCACCCGTAATGCCACCCGGGCTGCCCTGCGCGGATTTGGGGTATCGCCCCTGGTGTCCCCCCTGTCCATCTCCATTGCGCTGACATTAACCCTGTTGCCAGCGCTGTCCGGTATGGCATTGCTGGGGGTTGGTATTCCACTGGGTGTTTTTATTCTGGTGCTGGGCCTGGGCTGGCGGGAGCCGGAGATCCAACCGGCCCTGCAGGCGCCCCGGCAGCGGGTGGGTGCAGGGCCCTGGCTGCGTTTTTCAACCCTTATCCTGCTGATCTGTCTGGCGGTGTTCCTGCTCAGCCATGCCCTGAATGTCAGCTACGCCCGGGCAGTGGCCACAAGTTGTCTGGCCACAGTGGTTCTGGCCCTGTTATGGGCCCGGCTCAGGGGCAGGCCTGGCACGTTGCCGGATATGTCCACGGTCAGTAATGAGTTGGCTATTGTGGGTGGCTCGGCATTCATCGGTTCGCTGGTCAGCGCGTTGATACTGGCCGGGCTGCCCACTACGATGACTCTGCCCCTATGGCTCTGGCCGCTGCTGGCATTGCTATTACCTGCCGTTTTCTTTGCTGCGGGAATGGTGGGTGTCAATCCGATCGTTTGCGGCACCCTTGCCGGGGGTATTCTCGGCTCTCTCTGGCCTGAACCAGCGTTACTGGGCCTGGGCGTTGCCATTATCGGCGGCTGGAGCACCACGGCCATGGGCACGCCCTACGCGGCCAATGCGCTGTTAATGGAGCGTTTCACCGGCTATCGGGCCCGTCACGCTTCTTTACGGTGGAATCTGGGGTTGTCCCGCACTTGTCTGATTGTCACGGGCGTTTTGGCTGCGGGGCTGACATGGAATGGCCTGTGACCGGCACAGCCGGTCACAGCAAGTGCGTTTAACGGCTGGCGGGCACGTACAGCAGCTTATTGGGCGAACCGCCGCGCAGGCTGCCCAGGACGTTATTGGTAGCCTCGTTGACCAGTGTTTGCATCACCGCGTCCGGGGCCAGGCCCGGCTGGTGTCCCAGCAACAGCGCGGCAGCGCCGGCTACGTGAGGTGCGGCCATGGAGGTGCCGCTGATGGTACGGACCTGGTCGTCACTCTGATGCCAGGCAGCGGTGATATCCGAGCCCGGGGCGAAGACCTGCACGCAGCTGCCCCAGTTGGAGAAGGACGAGCGTTGGTCATCCCGGGTGCTGCTACCCACGGTGACGGCCTCCGCCACCCGGTTGGGCGAGCCGCTGCAGGCATCGGCATTGCTGTTGCCTGCCGCCACCACGAAGGTCACGCCCTGGGCAATGGCACCCCGTACGGCGTTATCCAGGGCGTCAGAATTACCGCCTCCCAATGACATGTTGGCTACCGCGGGTGCCTGATGGTTGGCGGCCACCCAATCCACGCCCGCAATTACACCGGCATTGGAGCCAGAGCCGGCACAGTTCAATACCCGCACGGCGGCAATATTGGCCTGTTTGGCGACACCGTAGGTGCTGCCAGCAGCGCTACTGGCGACATGGGTGCCGTGACCGTTACAGTCCGTTGTATCTTCCGGATCGGTACGGCCACCCAGATTCAGCAGGGCGCCAATGATGGGCAGGCCGCCCAGGCCGAGGAAGCCATTGTCATTGGCGGCAAAGTTGCGCCCTTCAATAAGGCGCCCGGTAAAGTCAGCGTGACTGGCACGGATACCGGTATCAAGCACATAGATGTTGACCCCCTGGCCGCCATGGGCCGGATAGGTAAACTGATTGTCCAGCGGCAGGAAGCGCTGATCCACCCGGTCCAGCCCCCAGGTCGCGTTGGGTTGTGTGACACTGCCGGTGGTGATCACCTGATCCTGTTCAATTTTCAATACGCCCGGCAGGGCAGCCAGAATGTCCGCCTGCCAGGGTGCAATCCCCAGAGCGGCGCCGGTCAATGCATGTTCATACAGGTGCAGCAACTCACCGCCGCCTACGGCGGTCAGCAGGCTTTGCACCGCACCGGCCAGGTCGCCCAGGCCCAATAGCTGAGGCAGGGCAGGATCCAGAGTCACAATATAGCGGTTGGGAATCAGATCACCGGCTTGCAGCTCCGGTTCTGCCTCAGGGCTTGAGGTCAGCGGCGCGGTGACGGTTTGGGTGAGGGATTTGAAACTGCCAAACAGACTGGCATGGCTCAGGTTGGGTGCGATAACCAGGGTCGCGGTGAGGCCTGCGGCCCAGAGTGTTTTATTAAGCATTCCTTGTTTCTCCGTCGTGTTGTTATTGTACAGCCCTTATACTCACGACAGGGGCGGCGGCAGCGTTCCCGTGGACGTAATGATTTGTCACCTTGCGTGCTGCCGTCTGTTGTTTGGAACGACTCTGAGGAACCTTCATGTCCACAAGCACAGCCACGACTGACCGTATCGGTATAGTGTTGATCGGTGATGAGCTGCTGAACGGCCGCAAGCAGGATGCGCATCAGGCCGCCGTTATTGAGCGCCTGGCAAGCCGGGGACTGGAGTTGAGCTGGGTGCGGGTGGTTGGTGATGATACCGGGTTGATTCAGGACACCCTGACACAGACCTTTGCCAGCGGCGATATTGTGTTCAGCTTTGGCGGTATTGGCGCGACGCCGGATGATATGACCCGGCAATGTGCGGCCGCGGCGTTGGGTGTGGATATTGCCCTGCACCCGGATGCCGAGCGGGAAATTCGCGCGGTCTTCAATGACCAGGTCACACCGCAGCGCCTGCGCATGGGTGAGTTTCCGGTGGGCAGCCGGATCATTCCTAACCCCATCAACCGTATCGCTGGATTTTCCATCCATCGCCATCATTTCGTGCCCGGCTTTCCGGTGATGGCCTGGCCCATGGTGGAGTGGGTGCTGGATAACGAGTACGCACATTTGCACGCGCCTGATCAGCGTATTCAGCAAACGTTGCTGCTGGAAAACACCACCGAAGGCCCGCTGATTCCGCTGATGGAAGAAATCGTCGCCCGCTTCCCGGATCTGAAACTCTCCTGCCTGCCCGCCGCCGACGGCAGCCGCCGCGTAGACCTGGGGCTGAAAGGCACACCCGAGCGGGTGGCCGAGGGTATGGTGGTACTCAAAGAAGGCCTGCTGCAACTGGGCATCACCCCGCCCCCCGCGTCTTAACCAGACTTGATCTGCCATTTGGTTTGAGGCATTGGTGCAACGCCGCTGATGGGGTGGCTTTCTCCGCCGCCCCTACGGCATCCGTGCCTGTGAACTACTAAAGCTTTTTTCCGTGTTGTCCGTGTTCGTCCGTGGCTAAAAAATCTTTTTCCGCGTCCTTCCGCGGATTCCGCGGCAAAAAATCCGTTCTCCCCAAAACAAAAAAGCCCGCCGGAATCCCCCCGGCGGGCAACAAGAGCCTCAGAATCAGAACTTGAAGCTGAAGCCAACCATGTAAACCATGGGGTCAATATCCACATCCACTTTGGCGGTATGCAGGCGGGTACCGTCCGCATCCAGCGCTTTGATGGTGGCGGTGGTTCCAATGTCAGCCCACCAGATACCGGCGTTGATGGCAAAGGTGTCACTCAGGCGGAAGTCCACACCCGCTTCAACCGCCACACCCACACTGCTGTCCAGTGAGATGTTGGTGGAGGCGATGTTGGGATCAATGCCCTGCAGGAAGCCGGTCAGGGTATCGGTGGTCTTCTCTTCGAAAAACACGGTGTAGTTGATGCCGACACCCACATAAGGCTGGATCATGCGCTCATTGGCTAGCGGGTAGTAGAGCACAGACAGGGTGGGGGGCAGGTGTTTGGTTTCTGCCAGTTTGCCTGCGCCATCCAGGGCATCAGCGCCCTTGATGTTGTGTTTGAAGGGCGTCGCCGCCAGCAGGCCCACGGCGATGTGGTCGGTGATCATGTAGGTGGCAGACAGGCCCAGCTGGTAGTTGTCGTCCACGCTCACTTTCAGGCCAGGCTGGGTCACACCGTTCAGGCGCAGGTCGTCGCTGGAGCCGCTGTCGGGGTAAACATTGACCACACCGGCGCGGATCAGCAGGCTGCCTGCTTCATAGGCTTGGGCCAGGGGGGCGGCGAAAATGCTGGCGGCCAGCAGGCTGTATTTGAAGGTGCGTGACATGGATGTTCTCCTCGGGAAAAGTTGACCCGGCCAGCGTAACTCGCCGGCGAAGAGAAGAATTGATCCGTATCAAGAAGTGCAGGTGCCCGCTGTTGGTGCGCTGCATAGGATTGATCTGTGTCAAACCTCGGGTGAATTTTCGGTGTTGCGATCGGCGATCTGCACTTCGCGGATGGTCAGGGGTTTGCCGTCTGCATCCTGCACACACAGTTGCCGCAGGGGGCGGCCCGTGGCTCGGTCGCGCAGATCCAGGCCAGGTTCGGGGCAGGGGTTCCACTTCTCGCTCCACTGGCGCATGGCAATCACGATGGGGAACAGGTCACGGCCTTTGTCGGTCAGCCGGTACTCAAAGCGTGAGCCATGCTCACCCACATCCACTTTGCGCAACACCTCGTTTTCCACCAGCCGATCCAGGCGATCGCTGAGGATATTGCGGGCAATACCCAGTTCCTTCTGGAAATCCACGTAGCGGCGGGTGCCGTACATGGCCTGCAGTACGATCAGCAGTGACCACCAGTCCCCCACTTCATTGAGAGTCCGGGCCACCGCGCAATTGGAGTCATCAAAACGTTTTCTTGCCATGGCGTGCAGTTTACATAAAAGAGTTGCATTTTGAAACCGGATTAAATAAGGTTGCTTCACGAAACCAGATTCAGTCCCGATCGGGAGGAGAAAGTATGAGCCTTAACCTGGGCCCGCTGTTCGAACCGTTTGTATCCCCCAAGCTGAGCTTGAAGAATCGTGTGGCCATGGCCCCCATGACCCGTAATTTCTCGCCGGGCAATGTGCCGGGTGAGCAAGTGACAGATTACTACCGCCGCCGTGCGGAAGGGGGCGTGGGCCTGCTGATTACCGAGGGCACGACGGTGAATCATCCCGCTGCCAATGGCTATGAGAACGTGCCCTTTTTCCACGGAAATGAGGCGTTAGCCGGCTGGAAGGCGGTGGTGGATGCGGTTCACGGTGCCGGTGGCAAGATTTTCCCCCAGCTCTGGCACGTAGGTGCGGTGCGCCGGGAAGGCATGGAGCCAGATCCCTCAGTGCCGGGCTACAGCCCATCCGGTCTTTATGGGCCGGGCAAGGCCAATGGCAAAGCCATGAGCAAGGGTGACATTGATGATGTGATCAATGCCTTTGCCGATGCTGCCCAGGATGCCAAGGCCCTCGGTTTTGACGGTGTTGAGATTCACGGTGCGCACGGCTATTTGATTGACCAGTTCTTCTGGGAAGGCACCAATCAGCGTACTGATGAATACGGCGGCTCCATGGCCAATCGCCAGCGTTTTGCTATTGAGCTGATTGAAGCCGTGCGCCACCGGGTGGGTCCGGATTACCCCATCATGCTGCGGTTCTCCCAGTGGAAGATGCAGGACTATGATGCCAGGCTGGCGCAAACCCCGGCTGAGCTGGAGGCGTTCCTGTTGCCGCTGGTTGACGCGGGTGTGGATATCTTTCATGCGTCGACCCGGCGTTTCTGGGAGCCGGAGTTTGAGGGCTCTAACCTGAACCTGGCGGGCTGGACCCAGAAAATCACCGGCCTGCCCACCATGTCCGTTGGCAGTGTGGGCCTGACGGATGACTTTATCGCCGGTACCTTCGCCAGCAAGCAGGCGCAGGTGGAGCAAACCGGTATCGATGAGCTGGTGGAGCGCATGACAGCCGGGGAGTTTGACCTGATTGCTGTTGGTCGCGCCCTGCTGCAGGACCCGGAGTGGCTGGTGAAGCTCAAGGATGGCCGCGCCGACGCTATTGAGCCTTTCGCCAAAGCCTCATTGGCCAAGCTCTACTAAGTCATTGACAGTCTCCGCCAGCGACAGGCATGCTGGCGGAGTCGTTGTCGGCATCGTCTCTTACAGGACTTTGAATATGTGCCTTTTCGCCACCACCCAGCATATCGCTCCCTGCATGGCTCGCGCAGCTATGTGGCGCCGTGCCCGTGTGGCGGCGGTGGGACGATTCGACGACTGATCAAACCGAATGTTCCAAGGCCGCAGCGCAATCGCCCTGCGGCCTTTTTGGTTTTGGCGCAGGTGATAAGCTGTAGTCTGGACGCACCCTGACTGGAGAAGGACTCTCATGCACGTGCCTGTCGCTTATCTCACCGTGGTCCTGGTTTGGGCCACCACCCCTTTGGGTATCGCCCTCAGTGGCGAAACCCTGCATCCGCTGTTTTCGGCAGCGGCCCGTATGGCGCTGGCGGCCTCAGTTGGCTGGGCCCTGCTGAAGCTGCTGCGCATACCGCTGCCTTGGCATGGCGCCGCCCTTGTCAGCTACGGCTATGCCCTGCTGGGGGTCTTTCTTGCCTTGTCCCTGAGTTACATGGCCGCACAGTCTGTGCCCTCCGGGTTGATCTCCGTACTTTACGGGTTGTCCCCCATGCTGTCGGCGTTGCTGGGGCAATGGCTGTTGCAGGAATCTGCCATGCCTCTGTACCGCTGGCTGGCCTGCGCCATTGCCCTGGGCGGGCTGGCGTTTATCTTTCTGGATGATCTGGCGGCGGCGGAAGGCATGCTGGCCGGTCTGCTGATGTTGTTGGCTGCGGTGGTGCTGTTCAGTATCAGTGCGGTGATGGTCAAGCGCACGGCCGCGTCCGTGCATCCGTTGGCCCAGACGGTCGGCACGCTGGTGCTGAGCCTGCCGCTCTTTGTCATCACCTGGTGGTTGCTGGACGGCACGGCACCGGTGCTGGATTGGCGCAGTCCATCCCCTTGGGCCACCCTGTATCTGGCATTGTTTGGCTCACTGCTGGGCTTTGTCTGTTACTTCCATATTCTCGGCCGCCTCAGCCCGAGTACGGTGGCGCTGATTACCCTGATCACGCCCGTGTTCGCCTTGTATCTTGGCTACGGTTTCAATCAGGAGCAGCTTTAGCCGGCCTTGTGGGGGGGCAGCGCTCTGATACTGCTGGGGTTGGCGCTGTTCTTTTTTGGCAGCCGCTTGCCACGAACCCGCCTTAGCCCCGTTGTTGCAGGCGAGCCATGATGTCCGGGGCTTCTTGTTCAGCAATGGCCCCGACAAATTGGCGCAGGATGAAACGCTCGGTTTCTGCCTGAATGGCATCCCGCTGGGCGGGGCACTCGATGTAGTCGAAACCCCGCATCAGTACATGGCGGATGGTGTTGCGGGAAATCTCATGCACGGCGTCTGGGGCCAGCCCGGGTGCCAGGCCGCGCTCCATAACATCCTCGGCCATTTCCCGGGCACTGGCGTCCAGCTGGTCACGCATGGCCTGACGAAGCCGGGGCGAGGCGCCGTGCAGTTCCTGCAGGGCCACGTGGACTACGGCGGGGTTTTTCAGGAAGTAACCAAACACAAAGCCTACCGTATCCTGGGTGGCCTGGCCCTGGGATGCAGCGGTTTTGCGCAGCAGCCGTACCTGTTGTTTGACCTCTTTGGCCACATGCTCCAGTACAAACAAACCAAAGTCTTCAATACCACTGAAGTGGCGGTAGAAGGTGTTGGGGTTCAGGCCCGCCTCCCGCGCCAGCTCCCGCAGTCCAAGGGATGTCAGGCTGCGGCTGCGAGGGATGAGCTTCAGCGCTGCATCCAGCAGTTTCAGTTTTCCTTCAGCGATCACGCTCATTGGGACGCCTTATTGTCGGTTGGGGCCAAGCCGGGGTTATTTACATTAATCAAGTATACAGCCGTATACAAGCGGGTGTATACATATGTCTACCGCCATGGTGCAGTGTCAGCTGGCCAGGTGACTAAAACAACAGCTGTCGGTATCCCTGAGCCCTCAGGGTGCCGCTGACAAACGAGGTCGTTATGAGTCAATCACCATCCATCGTTATCATCGGCACGGGTTTCTCCGGTCTCGGTATGGGCATCAAGCTCAAGGAAGCAGGCTATGATGATTTCGTCATTCTGGAGCAGAGCGACGATGTCGGTGGCACCTGGCATGAGAACCACTACCCGGGTTGTGCCTGTGATGTGCAGTCTGCCCTCTATTCCTTTTCCTTCGAGCAGAACCCCAACTGGTCCCGCATGTTTGCCCAGCAACATGAGATCAAAGCCTACCTCAAGCACTGCGCGGAGAAATACGGACTGACCCAGCACATCCGCCTGAATACCCATGTGGCAGGTGCCCGTTATAACGAGAAGGCGAACAGCTGGACCGTGGAAACCTGCGACGCTCCTGCGCTCTGGAACTACATGCAGACGAAAGGTGTGAAGCCGGGTGACACCCTGAACCGCAAGGACAAGGACCTGCCCGCTTTTGCCACCTTGAAGGCACAGATTGTGGTGTCTGGCATGGGTGGCCTGAGCACCGCGGCCTACCCGGATATCAAGGGCATTGAAACCTTTACCGGCAAGAGCTTCCACTCCCAGGACTGGGATCACCAGTACGACCTGAAAGGCAAGCGGGTGGCGGTAATCGGCACCGGTGCCAGCGCTATTCAGTTTGTCCCGGAAGTCGCCAAGGATGCGGCCCAGTTGGACCTTTACCAGCGTACCCCGCCGTGGATCATGCCCAAGCCTGACCGTGAAATCAGCGCACTGGAAAAAGCCATGTTCCGCCGCGTCCCCGCCACCCTCAACGCTTTGCGTAATGCTATCTATTGGGGGCTGGAAGCCCGGGTGCTGGGCTTTGTGCTGAACCCGCGAGTACTGAAAATCGGTGAACTACAGGCCCAGCGTCATATCCGCAGCCAGATCAAGGACCCGATACTGCGCAAAAAAGTCACGCCGGACTTCCATTTTGGCTGCAAACGGGTGCTGATCTCCAACAACTACTACCCGGCCCTGGATCAGTCTCATGTTGACGTACTGACGAATGGCATCCGGGAAGTGCGCGGCAACGTGATTGTGGACAGTAACGGCGTCGAGCGGGAAGTAGACTGCATTATCTACGGCACCGGCTTCAAGGCGCAGGACCCTATCCCCCATGGCATGATTTTCGGCCGTGGCGGCAAGGACCTGCTGGATGCCTGGAAGGAAGGCGCGGAGGCCTACAAAGGCACCACCATTGCAGGCTACCCCAACTTCTTCATGCTGATGGGCCCCAACACCGGCCTGGGTCACAGCTCCATGGTTTACATGATCGAGTCCCAGGTCCAGTACGTGCTGGATGCCATCAAGCAAATGAAGCAGGAAGGCTGGGACAGCGTGGAAGTGAAGCCAGACGTGCAGAGCCGCTACAACGCCTCGCTCCAGGCCAAGCTGGGTGATTCCGTTTGGCAAACCGGCTGTAAGAGCTGGTATGTGAACGAGAATGGCCGTAACACCACCCTGTGGCCGGGCTTTACCTGGCAGTTCCGCCAGCAGACCCGTCACTTTGACGCTGCACAGTATAGTTGCAGCCCAGAGCATGCCGCAGTGGGTGAGGCCCAGCCCGCCACTGCCTGACGGCCGCGCGTCCCTGACGGGACCCATAACGCCTCGCCGGGCCCTACCCCCTCGGCGAGGCGTTTTTTATTCTGCTTGTGGCACCGGCGCGGGCGTTACGTTTACCAACAGGCAATGCCCCCAGCGCTGCTCCGCAGTACCCGGCATCTTCAGACATAGCCGCTGCCGGTCCTCAGACCAGTACAGGGCGTCCTCACTGGTCGAAAACGGGCTGTTCAGCGGCTGCAGCGTCTCCGGCACGCCACCCAGCGCTATCAGTTGCTGCAGCAGATCAATCTTGCCATGGGCCTGGAACCCTGCCGCCACGTAGTCCTGTAGCCTGGCGCGGGCTATCGTCAGCAATATCGAGCCGGTAGCGTTCCTCAGCCAGTGGGAGGGGGGCATGGCTGGCTCGAAATCCTGCATGTGATTGGCAAAGTCCAGTGGGGATAACTGGGAAAGGGCGATCACCTGCTGGTACCAACCCAGGGACCCGTTGATGCTCATGTTGGGTTTGAATACGGCTCTGACCAGCCAGCCGGGTGCCTCCACCACCTCTTCATTGGTTGAGAAGAACTGGGGATGGCGGTCCATGGAGGCAAACATGTAATAGCCCATAGCAAATTCACGGGCGATCGGGGATGTAAAGTCTCGCTCTGCCGCGCTGAAGCTAGGCAACGGTGGCGCCAGATCATAGCCATGATTGACTAGCAGTAGTGACAGCGTATCCAGGCTTTCTGACAGCGCCGCCAGCAGCACCATTTTGCCCACCAGATCGTCTGCCCGCTGTTGCTGGTGCCTGATTTTCTGCAGATTATCGGCCAGCAGGGCCACCGCCTTATCCGGCTTGCCGGCATCAGCCAGTTGCAGCGCTTTCAGGGTTGTCAGTCGTTGACCGCTCAACAGGTGTCCAAATGGCGGCAGGTATTCATTGAGCAGGGGCAAGGATTGGCTTTGATAATCCTCCAGTGCCAGAAAGTGTTGATAGCGCTGGAACAGCATCTCCTGCTCGGCTGACCAGACCAACTGAGCCTGGGCGGTCGCCACCACCTGCGCCGGGCAGCGCTCGTGGTGCCATTGGCAGGCCAGTTCGCCCTCCAGTCGGGGCAGCCCATCGTAGCTGGGCAAGGTCACATCGTGTTCCATCAGCGGTGAATTGGCGATCTGCCGCTCTATCTCCCGAATACCCGCCAGCAGGGTTTGCCCCAGCTCAAGGGGGGACTCGCCGGCAGGTGCATCAAAGCCCAGCAGGTAGAGATAGGCTTCACTTTCCGCCGTGGGCAGGGTCAAAGCCACCAGAGCTTCGGCATCGGGGTCCAGCGGGTCGTCGATCTGCAGCAGGGCAACGCCCAGAACCATGACCAATAGCAGTGGTAATACGACGTAAACAAAGAACTTTTTCATCCGGCTCCCTGGATTTTGTGCAGGTAGTAAAGGTTATGGGTTCGGGGCATTATGGCATCATTAGGTTTTCCTACGTAGAGCGCGCTGGCGTTTGCCGGGCTATGCTTTGTTTTTTTAACCGGCACGGAGCCTGGCATGCTCGAAACCTTTTTCTCAACCTACCTCAGTAGTACCGTGCGCTTTCTGTTCCTGCTGGCGCCCTTCTTTGTGGTGACCATGTTCCTCGCCCTGACCCGGGGGCTGCCCGCTGCGGAAAAACATTCCATCATCCGCCGCGCCTGCATTGCCGCGCTGATTCTTGGGCTGGTGCTGTTTTTTGCGGGCCCGCTGCTGTTTACCGCCATCGGCATTACCCTGGACTCTTTTCGCATTGGCGCCGGCACACTGCTGTTTCTGACCGCCATCAGTCTGGTAACCAGCGGTACCCGTAATCATGCCACCAGCCTGCCGGATGAGAACCGGGATGATATTGCCGTGGTGCCCCTGGCCATTCCCGTGATGATTGGCCCGGCTACTATCGGTGCCATTCTGGTTTATGGTGCTGAACTGACCACGGCACCCGCCATCAGTGGCGGCCTGCTAGGATTGGTAACGGCGTTGGTGGTGTTGGCGATTTTGTTGTTTCTGTCAGGGTATCTGGAGCGGGTGCTGGGCAAAACCGGGCTGAACATTCTGTCCAAGGTCAGTGGCCTGATACTGTCTGCCATGGCGGCGGAAATTGTGCTCACCGGTATCGCTGGCTTCATGGCCAGCCAGGCCGCCGGTGGGGTTGTGTAAAGTCTGTGCAAAGCCGGGTCTGAGGGCCTGACATTCCTGACCAGCGGGGTATTCTGGTTATACCCAACAGGGCAAAACAGGAGTGACAGACATGAAGAGATTGCTGACAGGTAGCGTAGCAGCTTTACTGATGTTGACGGGTGGCCAGGCACTGGCGGATCACCGGCCGGGGCATCAGGTACCACCGGGCATCCAGAGTCAGATCAACCACGGCCAGGCGGTGCCGCCGGGTATTCAGAGGCGCAACATGGCGGCCCAGCACCGGCCTGGCTATGGCGCACCGCACCGGCATCAGCCGCCGCAGCACCGCAGCCACTCGCGCCATCACCACCATCATCACCACCATCATCATCACCACAACACAACGGCCCACCGCGGTCGCACGGTAGAGCATCATCATCACTACCATTATCACACCCCCGCCAGGCCTGCGCCGAAGGTATCCCACCGGAACCGGGACAACCTGCCGGTGGAATACCGCATCGCCCGGATTATTCACGATACTCAGGTGGTGCTGGGGAATCGCTGATACCGGGGCGTTTGCTTCGCCCCGGTCATGCGCCGGGGCGTTAGTCCCGCTTCACCACCCGTCGTTTACCCACCGCGGCGGTAGCCAGCTCGCGGATGCCTTCGGCGTCCATGGCATCAACTCTGATGACGTCGTACAGGGCGGTGAGAGCTTCCACCAGGCGTTCCCGCTCGCCCGGCTGGATGATCTTACGGTCAATGGCCCAGTCCACCAGTTCTTCCCGCTGATGACCCATGAGCAGGGCGATACCGTCCAGTTCATCGGGGTCACGCTTGCGAATTTCCGCGTGGATCTTGTCCCGCAACGGTCGGGTCTGATTGGCCAGGCGATAGGCATTGAGTACCCGGCCGACGGGATCATCCGGCTGCTCGTTACGATAGACACCGCGCACGATGCGCTCCCGCACGGGGGTATCCTCGACAATGCTCATGGCCACCTGGGCACCCAGCTGGTCATTGGGGGGCTTGACACCATTGGCCCCGAGGGGAAACACCAGCAACCGCAAGGGTAGCCGCAGGGCGCGTACGGGGAAGTTATTGATCAGTTGCCGCAGTTGCGTCTGCAGGTCATAAAGGGAGCGCTGCAGGCACCATTCCACCAACGGTCGCTCATGTTCCGGATAGCCCTCTTCGTGCCACTGCTTGATCACCGCCGAGGCGTAGTACAGGTGCACCAGACAGTCCGCCATGCGCCCGGACAGCCGCTGGCGGGCCTTGAGGCCACCGCCAATGGTCAGCAGGGTGATGTCCGTCATGACCGCAAAGGCGGAAGAGAAGCGACTCAGCTGACGGTAGTAGCGAGTCAGGCCACCCTGGCTGGGCACCGTCTCTGGCCAGCCCCGGGTGAGGCCGAACACCAGGGTGCGAATGGCATTACGGGTGGTGTGGGCCATGTGTTTGAAGAACACCTGATCAAACTGCTCCACCGCCCTGTCAGTATCCGTCATGGCGGCAGCTTCGATTTCATCCACGATGTAGGGGTGGCAGCGGATGGCACCCTGGCCGAAGATCATCAGGCTGCGGGTGAGGATATTGGCGCCTTCCACCGTGATGCCAATGGGCACCGCCTGATAGGCCCGGGCCAGAAAATTGCGGGGGCCGGTGATAACTGCGCGCCCGGCGACAATGTCCATGGCGTGGTTAATAACATCCCGCATCAGATCGGTGTTGCGGTACTTGAGCACCGCCGAGGGCACCGCAGGGCGCACACCCCGGTCCAGCATACCCGTGGTGAGCAGGCGGGCGGCGTCCATCATATAGGTGTAGCCGGCGATGGGCTCCAGGGCTTCCTGGACGCCTTCAAAGCTACTGATGGCACGGCCAAACTGCTCGCGGACACTGGTGTAGGCGCCGGTTGTCAGGCTGACCACCTTGCCCGCGCCCGTACCCAGGGCCGGCAGGGAAATGGAGCGGCCGATGGACAGGCATTCCAGCAGCATGGTCCAGCCTTTACCCAGCATGGCCTGGCCACCGATCACCTGGTCCATGGGAATAAACACATCCTCGCCCCAGGTCGGCCCGTTCATAAAGGCGGTGTTCATGGGCAGATGACGGGCACCACTGTGAACGCCGGGCAAATCGTGGGGCACCAGTACGCAGGTCACACCAATCTGCTCCCGGCTGCCCAGCAGCTGATCCGGGTCGTATACCTTGATGGCGAGGCCGATCAGGGTGGCCACGGGTGCCAGGGTGATATAGCGCTTATTCCAGGTGACCCGCAGGCCCAGCACCTCTTCGCCGTTCCAGGTACCTTTACAGACAATGCCCTTGTCCGGAATGGCGCCCGCGTCTGAGCCTGCCACGGGCGAGGTCAGGGCAAAGCAGGGGATTTCCTCACCTTTGGCAAGGCGTGGCAGGTAATAGTCCTTCTGGGCGCCGGTGCCGTAGTGCATCAGCAGTTCCGCGGGGCCGAGGGAGTTGGGCACCATCACGGTCACTGCGGTAGACACACTGCGGGTGGAAATCTTCATGACGATTTCCGAATGGGCGGTGTGGGAGAAACCTTTGCCGCCATACTGCCGGGGAATCACCAGCCCAAGGAAACCCTGCTCACGGATATAGTCCCAGACCTCACCCGGCAGGTCGAACAGCTCATGGGTAATGGACCAGTCGTCCACCATGCTGCAGAGTGCTTCGGTCGGGCCGTCAACGAACGCACGTTCCTCTTCGCTCAGCTTTGCGTGGGGTGCGCTCAGCAGGCGTGGCCAGTCGGGCCGGCCGGAGAAGAGCTCCCCGTCCCAGTCCACACTGCCGGATTTCAGTGCTTCGGATTCGGTTTCGGACAGTTGCGGCAGGCGGGTGCGAACCCAGTCCAGCAAGGGGCGGCTGATCCTGTCGCGGCGTAATTTGCCTGCGCTGATGAGGATGATGGCCAGGGCCAGCAAAGCGCCCCCCAGCAGAACGCTGAGCAGATGACCGCTATCGGACACCATGCCAGCAAGGGTGGCGATGGTCAGTATGCCGATGGCCACCGTGCCGCCAATCCCCAGGTAAAGCAGTATCAGTGCGCTGAGCAGGAACAGTAGGATGCTCATCATGTGACCTCCGTTTCAGGGGCGAGAGTATCACTATAGCGGGTAATCGCCGTCCTGCTCCACCGTATCGGGGGCGATGAAGGTTTCAATCACCGCGGACGGCTGCTGGCTGGGCCGCTCATTGGTTTCTGGCTGGAAGCCGATGTGGTAGGCGGCAAAGCCAGCCATCACCACCTGGTCAACGGCCATGCCAATGATGCGGCCATCCCGGGTGGAGGTTACCGGGTGCTGATCATTGGTGATGGGGTCAACCACATGCCCCAGCAGCTGGCCCTGAAGAACCTCATCCCCCAGCTCCACCTTGCTGAACAGGATGCCGCCGCGGCTGACCCGTATCCAGGCCGACTGGGCATACACCGGGCGCGGTTTGCTCATCACCATCAGCCGGGCAATCATACCTTCATTTTCCATCAGTGCCAGGATGCTGTGCACCCCATCAGCAATGGAGCGCTGCTGAATGCGCAGGGACTCGCCGGCCTCCATGGTCACGGCGACAATACCGGCGTCCACGGCGGCGGTGCGCAACATACCAGCGCCGCCTGTACTGTGGATGACGGTCATATTGTCAAAACCACGGGTGAAGGCGGCCACCGCCGGAATGTTCAGGTCTGCCCGCAGCTGCGGCAGGTTGGTACGGTTCAGGGAACCCGTGTGGATATCCACCAGCATGTCGCAGTGGCGGATAATGTTCTCAAACAGGGAATAGGCCAGCCGTGCCGCCAGACTGCCGTCCGGGCTGCCGGGGAAGTTGCGATTCAGGTCCCGGCGGTCTGGCAGGTAGCGGGAGCCCCGTTCAAAGCCCTGGATATTCACAATAGGCACGCCAATCACCCGACCGGACAGCTCCTCCGGGTCAATGTCATACACCACCCGGCGTACAATCTCGATGCCATTGAGCTCGTCACCATGAATAGCCGCCGTCAGGCACAGGGTGGGACCGGGTTCACGGCCATTGACCGCCAGCACCGGGGTTGGTTGGTTAAGGCCGGCAATGGCCACATCCGGTGACCAGTCAATGCGCATAAAGCCGCCGGGTGCCAGGGTGGCCCCCAGCAGGCTCAGGGGCTCGGCCTGGGGCGCAGGCACGGGTTGCAGCAGCTGCCCCACCAGTTCATCCGCCAGCACCTCGGGTGATGCATCTGCCAGTGATCGTTTGGCGGTATCGCTGGTCTCCGCCGTGGTCAGGGTCATGGGTAGAGTGGGGAAGCGGGGCGCACCATCATCCACCACCGGCTCCGCCTGACCGGTGCCCATCACGAGGCACGTCAGTAGCAGGAGGGCGGTGGAACTGTGTTTCATCGTCATCATGGTTCGGTATGTTGCGGAAGTGCAGCCTTAATCGGCTAGCATACCCAACCTGTATGACAGTCTAAATGACTCTGTACGATGTTTAAGGAACCCAGCGCCAGCGGTTGTCCTCACAGCGGGCATGGTTTTCCTGTTCAAGTTTCAGCAGGTGCGCCAGCAGTGACCGGGCCGCCAGGCCATGGAGAGCCTTGGGGGTATCGCTGTAGGCCTGGCTGGTGAGGGTCGGGATATCGGCGGGGCCGAGGGCTTTGAGGGCCTCCACCACCCTGAACTCCCGTGCCATACGGTGAGTGATCAGGTAGTCGATCATGGCCAGCGGCAACCCCATCACAAAACCATGAGCCGGCGCAATCCAGCGCAGGTCCAGCAAGCTCAGCCGGTGCAGGGAGTGCAGATAAGCCTTCATATCCCCATCGGGTGGATTAATGACCACCGTTGAGCCCTGCATGATGTGATCACCGGCAAACAGCATCTGTAGTGACGGTAACAGGAAACAGGCGTGGTTGGAGGCATGGCCCGGCGTGTGCAGCACCTGCAGCGGGCCAGCGCCGGTTTCCAGCATCTCGTTGTCCAGCAGCAACCGGTCGGGGGTGAAGCTGGTGTCCTGAAAACCGTCATCAGGCACCGCAAAACCCAGCAACTCAGCGCCGGTGGCGGCCTTGAGGGGCGCGGCGGCAGGGGAATGATCCCGGTGGGTGTGGGTCACCAGAATGCGCTTGATGCGTCCGCCGCTGTGTTCCAGCAGCCTGGCGATATGACTGTCGATGGCCGGGCCAGGGTCAATCAGGGTCAGGTCATCACCACTGCCGAGCAAATAGCAGTTGGTGCCAGGCCCGGTCATGACGCCGGGGTTGGGGGCCGTTAGGCGCACCACCCCTGGCGCCAGAGTGACCGGCTGGCCAGGCGCAATCACGGCGGCGCTGCCACCCTGGCCTTGCGGGTCCAGCAGCCGCGCTTCGGCGTAGGCAGGTTCACCGGGTTTCAGCGTGATCTGGCGGCCATCCTTGAGGGCGGGCCAGGGCTCGTAAGGAAAGGGCTCCGGTGGGTTCTGCCTGACATGGGCCATGATGGCCGCGACGGACGCAAACCCTTGCAGCAGGCGCAGGGTATGCAGGGTGGGGGTGCCGAACAGGCGGCGGCCCTCGGCATGGTCCGCCAGCGCCTGTGTCGGTGTCAGCCAGATATGGTCAATAATCTCGGCACCGTCGTGGCGTACCTGCATACCGGCGGGCGCCTCGGCGATAAAAAAGCGGGTGTCAAAGCGCCGGGGCGGGCCTGGGGGCGTGATCCAGTGGTCCAGATAGGCCACCTGATGCAGCGGTAAACGCAGATTGTGGGCCCGGCACAGCTCCGCCAGCGACCGCTCGCCGCTGGTCAGGCCCTCACGCCATTGCAGCAGCTCGGTTTCCGCCAGATCCGGCCAGCCGCCATCGTCGGTGGCTGCCAGCAACAGCCCCGCTTCCTCAAAACACTCCCGTATGGCGGCAGCGATATAGCTGTAACCACCCTCAGGCAGGTTCATCAATCGGCTGATGTCAGCATCACTGGGCCCGGCAATATGGGGCTCCAGGGTATGGTCGGCATCATCCACCGCACCGCCGGGGTACACATAAAAGCCGGGGAGAAAGACAGCATCATGGCTGCGCTGTAACAACAGAATCTCCGGCCCCCGGTCACTGTCACGAACCAGGGCCAGGGTGGCGGCGGGGCGGATTTGCATGGGTTACCTCGGTTTTTATTTTCCACCATACCCAAAAACACACCAGCTGCCTACTGGATGCGCCGGGCACCGCCAACCGCTAAGATACAGCCTTCTCCAGCCCAAGTGGACAAGCAAATGGCCCGTGTCACCCTGAGTTTTCCTGATGAGGCGTTTCTATTCGCCACCGAAATGCCCGTACGTATCACCGACATCAACGGTGCCAACCACCTGGGTAATGACGCCCTGATCTCCATGTTGTCTGAGGCCCGCGCCCAGTTCCTGGTCAGCCACGGCATCCAGGAAGCCGACCGGGACGGCAACGGCATCATCGTCACCGACCTGGCCACCATGTATCAGGCGGAATCTTTCTTCCCGGAAGTGCTGCGTTTTGAGGTGGGGCTGATGGACTTCAACAAATACGGCGGCGACTTCGTCTTCCGCGTCACCAAAGCCGCCAGCGGCCAACCAGTAGCGCTGGCCAAGTACGGCTTTGTGTTCTTTAACTACAACGCCAAGAAGGTCGTGCCCATGCCGGAGCGTTTTCGGTCGCGCTTTCGTTCCTAAGGCATCTTGTCTGCCCTTGCGAGATATCGTACTCTTTAATGTACACTAAAGCGTACAGAGGTGATTCCCATGTCCAGGGTTCGTGTCGATGAAGATATCCGCCCCCTGTCCGAATTCCGGGCAGGCGTAGCAACATTTGTAAAGCAGATCCATGAAACCCGTCGTCCTATGGTGCTGACGCAGAGAGGCCGCGGCGTTGCCGTATTGGTGGATGTTCACGAGTACGAGAGGATGCAAGAGCGTCTTGAAGTGCTGGAAGAAGTTTACAAGGCGGAAGAACAGATAGCCTCCGGGGATGGTATTGCGCATGAAGACGCGAAAAGTCGGGTTTTGGGCAGACTGGCTCCATGAAGATTGTTTGGTCCCCCCTTGCGCTTGAGCGTGTGGAGGATACAGCTCGGTATATAGCAGAAGATAACCCAGATGTTGCGATACGGTGGGTGGAAGATTTATTTGCCGCGGTAGAGCGGTTAGCCGACTTTCCCAAAAGCGGGCGAATGGTGCCTGAAGTGGGATCGCCCCGCATCAGGGAGCTGATGTTCGGAACGTATCGGGTTATTTACAGCACCAAAGATCAGATTGATATTCTGACTGTGCGTCGCAGTAGTCAGTTATTGCGGATGTCAGAGCTCGGCGATGACGAAGCGTAGCGGGCCTCTGTTGACAGAGTCGCGATACGTGCGGCCCGTCATTCTGACTCAGACAAGCAGACGATGACAAGCGCATGGATTCTGCTGTTACGAGGAGGTCCGCTCCCGCCAGTAACCGGGTTTTCTCGAATGGTGGGCGAGCGCGACAACAGTGATCACGTCACTGTTTGCGACGGTGATAACGGAGAAAGGAAACCGTTTAAGAATCAGTCGCTTCGCTCCCAGTCTCGCAGCTTGGCCAGTCACAGGGACGAGAGGAGCATGGGGTTCGCTGAGCCTGGTTAGTGCTTGCTCAAATGCCTCAATCAGCTGATCTCCAAGGCCGGGGACTTCGAACTCATACCAGGCTGCGGCTTCGATCAGTTCTGCGGCAGCTTCCTTGCTAACCTTTACTTTCAACGTCAGTTCCTTATCCGGGCCCTGGCGCGTGCAATGACTTCATCTGCATCCAACAGCTCGGCCTTGCCAGATTCAATCTCATTGATTCTACGGCAAATCTCAGCGTCCCAAGCGTCTGTCACACTTGCATCTGCCGGCCCGTCCAAACTTGCAACCAAATCACGTGCAAGCTTGGCCCGCTCACGTTCGGGCAGGCTCATGGCGGCACTGGTGATACTTTCAAGTTGGGCTGTACTCATCGCATCCACGCAATGTGATAAAGAACGATCAGTTAAATGATGCAGCAAAAATTATCCCATCACAAGGTAAAGCGGGATAGCCACTGGGCACCGATTCCTCAGCTTTCGTCCCCCTCCCAAGGCACATTGCGCGTACGCCTTACGCAGCGCACACGCCGGTGCAGGGCGGCTTTGGCCATCATGTGGGCACTGACCGGGGCGGTGACGAACAGGAACAGGGTGATCAGCCCCTCCTGCACGGAGATACCTTCGTTGATAAAGCTGAAATACAGCAGGGAGCCGAGCAGGGTGCAGCCCACCCCCAGGGTGCTGGCTTTGGTGGGGGCGTGCAGGCGGGTGTAGAAATCCGGCAGGCGCGCCAGGCCGATGGAGCCGAGCAGGGCCACCAGGGCACCGATGAGCAGGAAGAAGGCGATCACCAGCTCCAGCAGGAAGGGAATCTCTGTGGTGGTCATTCGATCACATCCCCCCGCAGCAGGTACTTGGTCATGGCCACGGTGCCGACAAAGCCCATCAGGGCGATCAGTAGCGCGGCCTCGAAGATAATGCCCAGCTGCATCTGAATATCCGCCAGCACAATCAGTGCGATGCTGTTGATCATCAGGGTGTCCAGCGCCAGGATGCGGTCGGTGATGTCCGGCCCCTTGGCCAGCCGGTACAGGTTCAGCAGCACGCCAATGGCGAACAGGGTCAGGGCGATGGGAATCACGGCGGCGATCATTGGAACATCTCCTGCAAGGGGCGCTCGTAGCGGGTTTTGATCTGCTGGATCAGTACCTCTTCGTCCTCAAGGTGTAACACGTGAATCAACAGGGTGTGCTGAGCCGCGTCATAGTGGGTGGAGACGGTACCCGGTGTCAGGGAAATGGTGCTGGCCAGCACGGTGATGGCGAACTCATCATCGAGTTCGACCGGGTAGAGCACAAAGCCCGGCTGCAGATGACGGGTGCGGCCAAGGATACGCCGTGCCACCACCAGGTTGGAGCACAGCAGGTCCCAGAGAAAGGCGCGGACATAGCGCAACACCAGCAGGGGGTGCCCGGCCCGGGCCTGCTCGGGCCAGAACCCTTGGGTGATAAAGGGAATGGCGACCCCCAGTACCAGCCCCAGCAGAATATGGGCAATACTCACGGTGTTCATCAGGAACAGCCAGAGCACCGCCAGAAACAGGGAGAACAGCGGGCGGGGCAGCCAGTAAGCCAGATGCTTCATGGCGCACCTCCTGCCAGCAGGGCGTCCGGGTTGGCCAGTACCGCGTGAATATACTGCTCAGGGCTCAGTATCTGCTGAGCGGTGAGGTCCAGGTATACCATCACCGGCTCGGCATAAAGGGCCAGCGCGATGCTTACGGCTATCATGGCGGTGACAATACCGACCCGCACCGGGTCCAGCGGCCGCTGGGTGGTGGTGCTGGCAGGTGGCCGCCAGAACCAGCCACTGCCACATCGGCTCAGGGCAATCAGTACCAGCAGCCCGGTGCCTAGCACCAGTGCCCACAATAGCAGGCCGTTGGTCAGGGGCAGGCTGGCCTGCAATATCCACAGTTTGCTGATAAAACCGCTGAAGGGGGGCAGCCCCGCCATGCTGACGGCAGCAAGAAAGAACAGGCTGCCCAGCAACCAGCGGTGATTAAGCGCCGAGATCACGGAGAAGCGGTCATAGCCCCGGTCTCGCTGGCGGCCCACCAGGTCTGCCAGCAGGAAGAATACGGCGGTGAGGCAGGTGCTATGTAGCAGGTAGAACAGCCCGGCAGCCAGGCTGGCCTGATCGTGCAGGGCCACGGTCGCCAGCAGAATACCCACCG
Organism: Marinobacter sp.; assembly: GCA_022565395.1. Taxonomy (GTDB): domain Bacteria; phylum Pseudomonadota; class Gammaproteobacteria; order Pseudomonadales; family Oleiphilaceae; genus JAIUMV01. The sequence continues at coordinate 118,478 of JAIUMV010000008.1, read as the reverse complement.
ACACCACCACCAGATAGGCCGTCATGGTCCGCAGGCTGGCAGCCCCCAGGGTGCCAATGCCCCCCAGCGCCAGGGTGGCCAGGGCCATGGGCCAGACCCAGAGCCATACCGCATCGGCAATGGGCGCTTCACCCAGGCCAAACACCAGCATAAAGATGCGGATAATGGCGTAGATGCCCACCTTGGTCATGATGGCAAACAAGGCGGCGACCGGCGCACTGGCGGCGGAATAGGCACGGGGTAACCAGAACAGCAGGGGCAATATGGCGGCCTTGATGCCAAAGACCACCAGCAACAGCAGGGCGGCGGTGACCAGCAGCGGTTTGTCGGTGTCAGGGGCCGCGCTGATGGCGCCCGCCAGATCCGCCATATTGAGGGTGCCGGTCAGTCCGTACAGGGTGCCCAGCGCCAGCAAAAACAGCGCAGAGCCCACCAGATTGATGATCACGTAATGCAGCCCGGCCCGGCTGCGGGCGCGGCCGCCACCGTGCAGCAGCAGGGCATAGGAGGCAATCAGCAGCACTTCGAAGAACACGAACAGGTTGAACATGTCACCGGTCAGGAAGGCGCCGTTGATGCCCATCAGCTGGAACTGGAACAGGGGGTGGAAGTGAGAGCCCTCCCGGTCGGTACCCCGGCAGGCATAGAGAATGCAGAACAGGCTGAGGCTGGCGGTCAGCAGCAGCATCACCGCACTGAGGCGGTCCAGCACCAGCAGAATACCGAAGGGGGGTGCCCAGTTACCCAGTGCGTAGAGCGTATAGTCGCCGCTACCGGCCTGCTGCACCGCCCACAGGCCCAGCAGCGTCAGCAGGGTGCAGCTGAGGATGCCGAGGCCCCGTTGCAGACGCAAGGGCAGCCGGTAGCCCAGCAGCAGGCCTGCGCCAGCCAGCAGCGGAATCAGGATGGGCAGAGCTACCAGATGGTTCATGGCCGGTCCTCGTTGGGGTCTTCGCCATCCACATGGTCGTTGCGCAGCTCTACGGCGGCTTTCAGGGCCAGTACCACCACAAAGGCGGTCATGGCAAAGCCGATGACAATGGCGGTCAGTACCAGCGCCTGGGGCAGCGGATCGGCATGCTCCAGCGCCTTACCGATGACGGCTGGGGAATCGGTTTTCAGCCGCCCCATACCAAACAGGAACAGGTTGACGGCGTGGGACAATAGCGTCAGCCCCAATACCACGGAAAAGGTCCGTGCCCGCAGCAGCAGGTAGACACCGGTGCTGGTGAGAACCCCCAGGGTAATGGCAAACAGCAGTTCCATCAGCCAATCTCCTTGCCGGGGCCGGCGACTGTCATCAGTTTGCCCAGGTTAGCCAGAATCAGCAGGGTAGCGCCCACGACAGTCAGATAAACCCCAAGATCAAACACCAATGCACTGGCCAGCTCGAACTTGCCGATCAGTGGCCAGTGGACGTAGCCGAAGGCGGAGGTCAGGAAGGGGTAGCCAAAAACCCAGCTAGCCAGTCCGGTAAACAGCGCCACTAAAAGGCCAGCACCAATCAGTGGGCGGAACTGCATCACCATACGGCTTTGCGCCCATGCCAGCCCCCCGGCCATATATTGCAGGGTCAGTGCGACGGCGGTGACCAGCCCGGCAATGAAACCACCACCCGGCAGGTTGTGCCCTCGCAGGAAGATGTAGGCGGATACCAGAAACGCAATGGGTAACACCAGGCGGGCCACCATACTGAGGATGATGGGGTGGGGCTCGGCCACCCAGTTCTCATCGGCAATGGGCACCGCCCGCTCTTTCAGGTGCAGATCACGGGTAAAGGCGAACACTGCCACCGCCGCAATCCCCAGCACGGTGATTTCCCCCAGGGTATCGAAGCCGCGGAAATCCACCAGAATGACGTTCACTACGTTGGTGCCACCGCCGCCGCTGACGCTGTTGGCGAGGAAGAAGCTGGAAATGGACTCCATCGGCCGGGTCAGAATGGCAAAGGCAAACAGGGCGACCCCAAGGCCCGCCACGCCAGCGATAATTAGGTCCCGGCTGACCCGGGGCCAGCGGGATTCCGACGGTGACTGCTGGGGCAGGAAGGACAGCGCCAGCATCATGATCACCACCGCCATCACCTCCACTGACAGCTGGGTCAGCGCCAGGTCCGGCGCCGAAAAGCGGGCAAAGGTGAGGGTCACAAATAGCCCGGTGACACCCAGCAACAGCAAGGCAGGCAGGCGTTGGTGATGGAAAATGGCCACGCCAAACGCCGCCCCGCAAAGTATCAGCCCCCCCAGCAGGGTCATGGCATCCAGCGGTTGCAGGGCAATGCTGCCCTGCCAGTCTCTGAAGCCCTCGGTGGCCCAGAACCCCATCACCACGGCGGTGCCCAGTAGCAGGGCCAGATAGCGTTGCAGGGAGCCATTCTCAAGCCCGTACACCTGATGCTGGGAAAAACGGATGCAGCGCTGCATCAGCCACTCGAAAATCTCTTTCGCATCCACTTCCGGCAGCCGGGCATGAATGGCAAACAGGGGGTTGCGGGCCATGTAGAACAACAGCCCCCCGATGAGGGCAACGATCCCCATCAGTAACGGCAAGCGGGCGCCCAGCTGGCTGAAATCATAGGGGGGCAGGGGCAGGCCGTTTGCTGCAGAGACCGCCGGCTGCACCAGCCACTGATAGGCCAGCTGGGGCGCCAGCCCCACGGCCAGAGTGGCGGCGGCGAGAAGAAACAGCGGGCTCAGGGCGCTGTTGCTGATTTTTTTCGGTGGATAGATGGGCAGCTCCACCGGTTTGCCGTTGAAAAACACGTTATGGAAGATGCGAATGGAATAAGCCACCGAGAACAGCCCCGCCAGAGTCACCCAGACGGGGATGACCAGGGTTGCCCAGTCCGGGCTGCTGACCTGCAGGCTCTCCACAAACAGCATCTTTTTGCTCAGATAGCCGCTCATCAAGGGCAGTCCTGCCATGGCCGCCGCCGGAATGGCCGTCAGCACCATCAGCGCCGGCATATAGCGCCACAGGCCGTTGATCTGCTGCATATCCCGGCTGCCGGTGGCCTGGTCCACATAGCCTGCCATCATGAACAGCGGGGCCTTGAACAGGGCGTGGCAAACCAGATGGAACAGGGCTGCCGCCAGGGCCATAGGCGTGCCCAGGCCCAGCAGTAAGGTGATCAGCCCAAGGTGGGACACGGTGGAGTAGGCCAGCAGCCCCTTGATGTCGTGCATGAACATGGCGACAAAGGCGCCCACCATCAGGGTGAGCATGCCGGTGATGGTGACCAGGGTGAACCACAGCTCGGTATCCGCCAGCGCCGGATGCAGCCGGGCCATCAGGAACAGCCCTGCTTTGACCATAGTGGCGGAGTGCAGATAGGCCGATACGGGCGTGGGCGCTGCCATGGCATGAGGCAGCCAGAGGTGAAACGGGAACTGCGCGGATTTGGTAAAGGCACCGAGCAGAATCAGCGACAGAATCAGGGGGTATTGGGCGTGGGCCCTGATTTCATCGCCAGCGGCCAGCACGTCAGTGAGCTGGTAGCTGCCCACCACCTGCCCCAGCAGTACGATGCCCGCCAGCAAGGCCAGGCCGCCACCGGCGGTGATGACCAAAGACATACGGGCACCGCGCCGGGCGCCTCGCTTGTCCCAGCTGAAGCCGATCAGCAGGAAGGACACCAGACTGGTCAGCTCCCAGAACACCAGCATCACCAGCAGGTTTTCCGACAGCACAATGCCCAGCATGGCGGCCATAAACAGCAGTATCAGGGTATAGAAACGCCCGGCCGTGGATTTGCCGGCAAAGTAGAAGCGGGCGTAGAGGATAATCAGGCAGCCAATGCCGGTAATCAGGGTGGCAAACAGCCAGGCCAGGCCGTCTAGCCGCAGGGACACTGACAGCCCCAGGGTGGGTACCCACTCCCGGGTCCAGAGCAGGGTTTCGCCAGCCAGCACCTGAGGTAACAGGCTTAATAGCAACATTAGACTGGCCAGTGCTGGCAGCGCGGCGAGCACAGCAAGCCGTACCACCGGGTCATGTCGACGGACGGCGGGCAACAGGGCGCCCAATAAGGGCATCAGAATAAGAAGCGCCAGTTGCATAGTGTGTTTAGTGAGCCTTACCCGGGAGTCGGTGGCAGGTCATGACAGGAGGCTCCCGTGATGGCTGAATGACATGACCTTGCCAAAAGATTACCATTTCTAACTGAATTTGCATGACTTTTTGGGTGTAAACCGAAAGGGGTACGTGGTTTAATCCAGCCATGCTGTCTAAAACACCCCCTGCCGCGCTGATTCCGGGTGTCCTGGCTCCCGCCAGGATGCTGCTGCTATTGGCTGTTCTGGTGGTTTTGCCCGGTTGTGCCATGTTTGCCCATGCCCCGCCCGCCAACCAGCACAACATTTGCGAGGTGCTGGATCAGCATCCCAAATGGTATGACTATGCGGTGCGCTCGGAGAAAAAATGGGGCACGCCGGTGGCGACCCAGTTTGCCTTTGTGCAGCGGGAGTCGTCATTCCGGAGCCATGTGCGACCGGAACGGACCAGGTTGCTGGGGTTTATCCCCTGGAAACGCCCTTCCTCAGCCTTTGGCTATGCGCAGGCGCAGGATCCGGTGTGGGGCGAGTACAAGGCGGACGCGGCCGGTGCCTTTGCCCGCCGCAGTCATATGAAACACGCGCTGGATTTCATCGGTTGGTATAACCAGGGCACCCATCGTCAGGTCGGGGTGTCCCTGCATAACCCGGAGCACCTGTACCTGGCCTACCATGAGGGGCGCGGCGGCTACCGACGCGGCACCTGGCGCCAGAAACCCCAAGTACAGCGGGCGGCGCGGCAGGTGCGGGACAGATCCGCCGCCTACCGGCAGCAACTCGACGGTTGCGAAGACCGCTTCCGCTGCCGCCGGTTCTGGCAGGTCTGGCCCTTCTGTCGCTGATCAGCCTGCCTGTTGACGTATCAGGTCCGCTACCCGCTCCGCCACCATGATGGTGGGGGCATTGGTGTTACCGCCAATCAGGTTGGGCAGCACTGAGGCATCCACCACCCGCAGACCCTCCAGGCCCCGTACCCGGCAGTCCGGACCCACTACCGCCAGCTCATCATTCCCCATCCGGCAGGTGCCAATGGGGTGATAGACCGTATCAGTGCGGTTGCGCACCAACTGCTCCAGTTCGCTGTTATTGAGGCTGGACTCACCAAAGATTTCCCGGTCCCGGTAAGGGGCCAGGGGCTGGCTTTCCATCACATTCTTCATCACCTGCACCCCCTTCATCAGGGCGGTCATGTCGTCGTCATGCTGCAGGAACGCCGGGTCGATCAGCGGGTCGGCCAAGGGGTCGGCGGATGCCAGGGTCACGCTGCCTTTGCTTTTCGGACGCAGTACACAGACATGGCAGCTGAACCCGTGCTGCATGTGAATCTTGCGGGCATGGTCATCAACAATGCTGATCACAAAATGGAACTGGATGTCCGGTCGCGCCAGGGACGGGTCGGTCTTCAGGAAGGCGCCACCCTCGGCAAAGTTGGTGGTCAGGCAGCCGGTGCCGTTGCGCAGGTACTGCATCAGACCGCGGGCGTTATTGAAAATACCCACTGGGCTGAAGCCCATTAGGCCCTTGAAGCGGGAGGTATAGGCGGTGATGTAGTCCGGGTGGTCCTGCAGGTTCTGGCCGACCCCTGGCAGTTCGTGCAGCAGGGGAATGCCGTGTTTGTGCAGTTCACCTGCCGGGCCGATACCGGACAACATCAACAGTTGCGGCGATTGCAGTGCTCCGGCGCTGACAATCACCTCCCGGCGTGCTTTCAGGGTTTTGCGGGTCTTGCCCTGCAAAATGTCAACGCCGGTACAGGTGGTGCCGTCCAAAGTCAGTTTGAGGGCGCGGGCCTGGGTCAGGATGGTCAGGTTGGCTCGTTGTTCTGCCGGACGCAGGAAGGCCTGGGCGGTACTGCAGCGGCGGCCGTTTTTCTGGGTCACCTGATAGAGCCCGACCCCTTCCTGGTCGGCACCATTGAAGTCACTGTTATGGCGGTATCCGAGGCTTTTTGCGGCTTCGATATAGGCGTGAGACACGGGGTTGGGGGAGCGCAGGTCCGCCACGTTGAGGGGGCCGCCGACACCGTGGTACGCGTCTTCTCCCCGCTCGTTGTGTTCAGATTTGCGGAAATAGGGCAGTACGGTGTCCCAGCCCCAGCCCAGGTGTTGCCAGTCGTTATAGTCGTCCTGATGACCACGCACGTAGGCCATGGCATTGATGGAGCTGGAACCGCCGAGGGTTTTACCCCGTGGCTGGTAACCACGACGACCATTCAGGCCCGCTTGCGGCACCGTCTGGAAGCCCCAGTTCTGGTATTTGCCGGGTAGCATGACCACCGCACCAAAGGGCATGTGAATCAGCGGTGAGCTGTCCCGGCCACCGGCTTCCAGCAAGCACACCTGGACATCGGGGTCTTCACTCAGTCGTGCTGCCAGGGCGCAGCCGGCAGAGCCCGCACCCACCACAATGTAATCAAATTCCATGGCTACCTCGTTGTTATTGTTGCCGCCCTCCGGGGCACGGCATTACACGAGGTAGAGAGTAGCCTAAACCGGCGCGATTAATCAGACCTTTCTGCCAGCCAGTCGGCCAATTCCACCCAACTGGCCTGAGGAGCCTTGCTGCCCGCGAGAATACCCATATGGCCACCGGGCACCACCTTGAAGGTCTTGTCAGTGGAGGAGACCTGATCCAGCAGGGACTTGGCCGCTTTGGGGGTGACCATGGTGTCATGACGTCCGGCGATGGCCAGTACGTTGGCCCGGATGTTTTCCAGCCTGGCGATGTCATCGCCAATCTGGATCTCGCCGCGGGCCATCTGGTTGTCCATCCACACCCGCACGATGGTGTCCTGAATCACACCGCCGGGGTAGGCCACCATACGATCCAGAAACGCTGCGGTGGTGGCGTGGTTGGTGACAAATTCCCGATCACTCAGGTTGGCTACCAGTTCCCAGTAGCCTTTGATGCTGCCGATGGGGTTGGTGAGTTTGAAGCCGATGGTGTTGGCCCAGCCGGGGGTATAGAACAGGTCCGGTTTCAGGCTGTGCAGGCGAAAGCCGGTTTTGTCCCGCACCTGCTGAGCCACTTCACCCAGATAGCGGTTGACCATGCCGAGTACGCCGGAGGCGTGGCTATCCACGGGTGACCCCAGAATCATGACATTGCGAATATCGGGGTCTTTACTCAGGGCGGTGTAGAACATGGTAAACATGCCCCCCAGGCTCCAGCCATGCAAGGACAACTGCTGCTCACCGCTGTGGGCGCGTACCCGGTCCAGATACAGGGGCAGCAGCTCTGCCACGTAGGTGTGGAGGTTGTAGTGGTTGTGCCGGCGGGTGGGCTTGCCCCAGTCCACCAGATAGACTGGAAAGCCCCGGGCGCGCAGGTATTTCACCAGGCTGCGGTTGGGGAAGAGGTCATAGATCAGCATATTGATGGCCAGGGGCGGCACAATCACTACGGGTGTGCGGAAGTTCTCCCGCGCCACCGGCACCACCCTATCGTCCAGCTCAATCTCACTGTCCTGCAGGGGCGGGTAGTAGCGCAGGGTGACCAAACCATCGTCCATCAGGACGTCGAAGGGTGTTTGCCCGGCCTGCACCAGGCTGGCTGCGCGGAAGACACGGTCGTAGGCATTGTTGGCCATGATGGCGGCGCGGTCGGACAGGGCCTTGCCCTGGGAAACCGCAGATTGCAGAAGGCGAACCATGTTTTGCTGTTACTCCACAAGAAGCTGTCATACGGCGTTATGGCAGGACATTAACACCGTAGGGCGAGCTTGCAAGTGGCAGCCCTGTCGCCCGGGGCGGGCGACAGGGTCAGCAGGTGTATCAGTGGCCGCGGAAGCGGACGCCTATGAGTATGGCATTGCCGAAGTCGAGGTCTTCGTAGCTCATAAGCAGGCCAACGCTTTCGGTAATACCCAGCTCTAACTCGAACCGCAGGCCTGACTGAGTGATTTTGTCCTCAAAGGTGCCTTCCAGGCGCGTGCTCTGGTAGCTCAGGTCGATAAACAGGTTCGATGACTTGACCGCATAGCGGGTCCCCAGACGATAGCCGAAACCGGTGTAGTCCTCTGAGAAGTCGTCATTCTCAACGTCCGCTGCGCTGAGAATCAGTGCGCCGTAGAACGACCAGGCATTATCGATGCTGTAGGTGGCACCAAGATCCATGCGCAAGGCGAAGTATTCGATATCAAAGCCGTCGTCGGTGTACACCAACTCGCCTTTGACGTAGCCATCAAAGCCACCGGGGCTGACGCCAAAATAGCCAAGGTCACCGCCCAAGCCTACGCCGTCAATTTCATCGCTGGTAACAGCCAGGAACAAGCTGCCATAGAACTCCCGATCTGTGTAGGGCACGCGCGCTACGGGTTGGCTTGGCTGTGCTGCAGGTGCGAAGGTCTGTTGGGTGGGCGGGGGCACCGGATCTGCAATCACTGCCCGGGTCAGGGTGTAGCTGCGCAGCTCCTGCTCCCCTTCCCGCACTACGGCGATATCCACCGTGGTGTCAACGGGGCCACGCAGGCGCTGCGATACCTGGGCAATGGTGGCGCCCTGAATAAATTGGCCATCAACGCTGATCAGCACATCACCTGGTTCTACTCCGATATTGCGGTTGGGAGAGTCGGGTGCGATGGCGTTGATACGTATCGCACCGCCACTGCTGTCGAGGGTAAAGCCCACCCGGCCGGCGGTCAGGCGTTGCTGTTCCCGGGCCTGGGCTTGGGCTGCGGCGGCGGGGTAGATACTGGCCAGCTCGGGATATACCGCCTGGGTCGCTTTCAGTATGTCGGCAAAATCAGCGCGGCTGCTGTGATTGATAGCTAGCCACTGGGCCATGGTGTTGAGCGAGTTGAAGGACAGGTCCGAGGTGGAGCGAATCAGCGCTTCACCCCCGGCAGCCTGGAGGGCTGCGGCCCGGCCTGCGCTTTGGCCGACTTGACTACCGATCATGCCGCCGACAAACGGGATGCTGCTCATGGCGCGGCTGCCGGCATAGGCACCCACGGCGGAGCCCGCCGTGGCACCCATATTGGCATTAATGGAGCGGTTGACCCATTCCGCCACCACACCATCGCTGGTGATGGGGCTCATGTACTGGCCAGTGTTGCCTTCAATGGGGCGGATATCATTGGCGTGCAGGGTGGCGGACCAGCTCAGGGCGGTGGTAACCACAACCAGCAACGCGATGCGTAGCCGAAAACGGAAAGACATGGGGCATTTCCTCAAAGAACAGAGCGCTAGTTAGAAGGCGGTCTGGCCACCTTCTTCATTTTTATCTGGTGATCCGTTCCAGGAGTTGCAGGGCGAGTTCCTGGCCGGTTTCCTCCGGCGCCGCTGCGGGTTCATAACGGGCGAAGCCACGGTCGGTGGTCTGCCACTGGCGCCGCTGGTCCTGTTGCGGCGGAATACCGTTGCTGGTCATCACGGTGCGGATGGCACCGGTGTTGACATCAATGACCCGCAGTACGAAGTGGTCAGCCCGGGGCTGTTGCAGTTCCACCAGCAAGTCGGCATGGGCAGCCAGGGCGCGCATTTCCAGCCGCGCCTGGTCAGGGGACAAACGCTCGAACTGGCCGTCTTCCAGCTGGTTGTCGGTGATGCGCATCATGGCGGCCCGATCAATGACCGTCACGCCGGCATCGGCAAGCTGCTGGATAAAGCCGGATTGCAGTTCCACTACCGGTTCACGCACGGCTGCACTGCGGCCACGGGTTTCCGCCTGTACGGTGGCGCGGCCGCTGGCTTCCAGATTAACGGCGCCTTCCGGCACCTGACCTTGAATCCGGCCCTGGGCTGAGGCGGTTTCCCGGTAGCTACTGACCCAGTCGCTGACCTGGTCACCGAACTGGCGGTTCCAGAATACGGCCATGCGGGGCGGGGTGGCAGTGCGGGCCTGGAAGTCCCGCAGTATGTCGTCCCGGCTGCGGGTGCGCAGGGGCTGCTTGTCCTGTGCCGCCAGATCATCGGCGGACAGCGGGCGGTTAGGCTCTGCCATCATGGGCATGGCTGGATGATCACCCGCGGCCCAGACGGGGCTGGCGGCCAGCAGGGCGGCCAACAGCAATGGGCGGCGGTTCATCGGCGCATTTCCCGGACTTCAACCCGGTACTGCAGCGGGTTGGTGGTGATGGACAGCTGACGGTAGGTGTGCAGGCCATTGGCGGGCACGGTAGAGCGCTGCCAGGTCGGGCGAGCATCGGTGGGTACGCCGTCCGTATCAAAGAACTGGGTCTGGACCTCCACTACAATGTCAAAATCGGTGTGGTTACGCAGTACCACGAACACTTCTGAGGTGTTGGTAGGGGAGCGGCGCATACCGTGGTTTTCAGTAGACAAGCGGAAGCGACGGCCTTCACCAAACAGTCCCTCACTCCAACTGCGTTGCAGGGTGTAGTCAGTGAAAACCACCGAGTTGAACTCGACGGGCGCCGTGCGGCCATCCAGTCGGGTGTCGCTGGCGGACATGCTGGTGCAGCCAGCAGTCATCAGCAGGCTGGCGCACAGGGCCAGTGAAAGGGCGATCTTGTTCATGGGGCTCTCCTTGTTCAGTTCGGTCGCTGCGAGGTGGCAAATGCCAGGCCCCGGCCACGGTGGTCAAAATTAAACGTGGTGGTATCCGTCATGCCGGGAATGGGTTGGCCGTTGCGATCGAGAAAGCGAACGTCCACCTGTTGTCCCGGTTGGGCAGTAACGGGCATGACATGTACGGTGTCTGGCAGTGAGTTCCAGTAGCGGGTGTCCACCCGGGTGTTGGTGGCGGCAGACATGCCCTGGGCGGCGACGCTGACCAGGCTGATGGCGGCAAAGCCACCAGCAAAGGCACCGCCTGCAGACATACTCGCACCCGCCAGTATGCTGCTCTGGGACACCTCGCTGAGATTGCTGCCGAGGTTGCGGGTGGTCTCGGCAAACTGCACCTGCCCGGCAATGATACGGTCAATGGCGCGGCCGCCGCGGGTGGAGGCCTGGAAGAAAATATCCTCTACCGGGTAAACGCTCTGCCAGTCGCCGTTACTGCGCCACTGTGCGGCCACATCACTAAAGCCGCGGCCACGGCGGAACACCAGCTGATAGTGACCCACACCGTCGCCCAGTTTACGGGGCGAGTTACCGGTTTCCACCACCAGCAGGGCGTTATGCTCGGGGCCGGGAATGGGCGCGTCGGGGCGGAACACTTTCAGTTCCTCGAAATGCTCTGCAGCCAGGCGGGGCTCCCCCATCTGCAGGGCGGCCCAGCCTGCCAGGTAGATCATCAGGGCAAAGTCGGCGCTGTACTGTTCTTCTTCGGCAAAGGCGTCCTGTAACAGGCCGCCGAGGAAGCTGGCGCGGGCGTTGCCGTAGTCACCATTTTCCAGATGAATAAGGCCGAGGTAGAAGTACACCATGGCCCGTTCGTAGGGCTCGCCCTTGAAGTCTTTCTCAGCTTCTTCGTACCACAGGCTGCGGGCACGGCGCGCGCCCTCGTTGTCGGCGAACACGCTTTCGATTTCCAGGCGGGCGGTGTCCAGAGCGCGCAGGGCTTCTTCGCGGTAGCCGGCACGGTAGGCGGTAACGCCGATATCCATCAGGTTCAGCACCCGGTTGCGCTGCCCCTCTTCCAATAGATTACGGAATGCCGGCTGCAGTTGTGCTGGTTGCTGGGCCAGCCACTGGCTGTCTGCGGCGGTCAGGGTGGCCCGGTCATAGACCTTGGGGCCAGTGGCGCAACCCGACAGCAGTAGGCCGCAGGCGATGCCCGCCGCCAGCAGGGAGGTCTTAGCGATACAGGACATTGTCTTGTGATGCCTTGCTCATCTCGTACAGGTCAGCCCAGACGATGGTGCCCAGCTCCATATCCACCAACTCAAAGTTGATCATGGTATAGCGTTCCTGCATGCCTGTGCTGCGGTCAATGGCGTCAGCAGAGGTGATGGTACCAAACATCTGGTAATCCACCCCGGCGGTGGCCTGGGTGGCACGGATGGTGCCGCCATCCACCACACCGTCGCGCTTCAGGTCCCGCTCCTGCTGGATGGCCGCGGCATAGTCACGGGCCACAAACACCACGCGGCCCTGGGCCGCCCGGTTCAGCTCGGTACGCAGGCGGTCGCTGAACATACGCACATTGATGACCGACGTGCTTTGATTCTGGATGTACTGATCGGAAATGAGAATGCGAGGCGGTGTGCTACGGCCAACAATGGCGGGTGTCGCCATCAGGTCACGCATCATCTGGTCGGTGACCGCAATAATGTCCTGGGACTGGATGCCGACACCACCAACACGGCCCGCCGTAGACGGGTCCTGATAAACCGTCGGGGTGCCCCGGACATTTTCAATTTCGCTGGTGGCACAGCCGGTAACCAACAGGCTGGCAGCAACAAGCGCGGCAGAGGTGGTTCTGAAAGACATGACGGGCTCCGGGATTGATAGGGCTTGCAACAGTGTTTACCAAACTTATAGTCGAGCACGATGACAATGAGAAGGGGGTTCCCGGGCCCGTTTTTGGACGGGTGCCGGGAGAGGGTAGGCAGGCTCGCCCGCTATATGCATAACGCATTGATAAGCAAGAACATAAAAAAGGCCCTTGTGCGGGCCTTTGTAATGTCAAAATTTGTAAATTGTTGTGTTCCGAGGCAACTTCCGGTGAAGGTACAACACCTTACTTTGGTCTGCTCTGTCAACACCTGCCGCTCACTTGACAGAGTGAAGTAGTAACGTGATGCACTGTCAGCAGTTTTAGTCAAATTGAGCGAGATAGAACATCATGCGTTGTTGGTTGTTATCCGCGGCTATTCGATACAGTGAGCGCCCTTGCTCATCCCTTTGATCTAGGTCTGCGCCAGCCTCCAACATTACCTGCACCATCTCAATATCGCCTACTTGAGCCGCATAGACCAGAAGCGTTTGCAAGGGCAGGTCAGCGCCATACTCCAGCCAAAGCGCCAGGACACGGGGGGTAAATGTCCGACCCCAGGCGGTTTTCAAATAGAATTCACTGTTCAACCAGTCAAAAGCTAAGGATTCAGTACTGGCGCCTGATTCCAGGAGTAAGCGTATCAATGCATAATTGTCTTTTTCCGTTTTTTTGAAGGGGTATGTCCCGGCGTAACGAAGCGGTGTTAGGTGGGCCCAGCACAGTTGATTGGCGTCCACACCTGTGTTCAGCAGCGCAGCCACATACTCCGTGCGTCCTAGAGAGGCTGCCAGGTGTAACGGGCATTCAAACCGGCCATAGTCTCCATACTTAAACCTGTCGGCATGCTCCGGATTCTTAGCCAGTAGCGTGTAAAACGCGGCATCATCACCGCGATCAATGGCCTTCATTAGGGGTGGCGTTTTATTGGCGCAGCCACTGAGCCAGGTGCTGAACACTACGATCGACAGAATGACAAAACCGACACGCAAGCAATCTACTATCGAGCCCAGCGGTCCGGTATCGTTTAGCCTTCGTTGTGCCGGTGCTGTGCAACGCATGGTGTGTTGGTTTTCCATTATGTCTTCCTCTGTCATTACCGTGCATTCGCAACGGCTTGCCTCAGCCCCGGATAGATTTTTTCAGCTGCGTTGATGACCTGACTGAAATTGGCATTTGTGCCGTAGTGCAGCACCAGGTATGTAGCCATATCCTCCAGGGTGACAAAGGACAGGTCAGAGGTGCGGCGCACCAGATCCCGGTCAATGGCCATCTCGCGTCCAACGGCTTGCCCTGCCTGGGCGCCGGCAATGCCGCCGAGCATCCCGCCAAAAGGCACGTTACTCAGCAGCCGGTTACCCGCATAGGCTCCGGCCGCGCCACCAACCGCCGCCCCGGTAGTACTGGCCATACTCACATTGATAGCGCGGTTCACCCACTCTGCGGTGACACCATCACTGGTGTAGGGGCTCATGAAGTTGCCACCGTTACCAGCGATCACCCGAGTCTGAATCTCCGCTCTGCGGATTTCCATCTGGTGTTGTTGCTCCTGTTGCTGGCGCTGCTCAGCCCGCTGGCGTCGTTCAGCAAGCTGTGAGCTGCTGCTGAAGCGCATGGCCTCCAACACCTTGGGTGACAGCTCTCCCGCAAGCAAATATTGCTGTGCATCCACATCCATTTCCGGGTAAGGAATGCCGTCGGTCCTGATCCGCTCAGCTATCTGCTCTTCGTTGCCCCCTTGTGCCAGGCGTCTGACCACATCGGCAGGGCGTCGTCCGGGGGGACCGATGCCCCAAAGCTGATGTTCACCTTCGAGTAGCTCTGCATAATCAAAAAAGAACGCCGTGTTATCTCGGTGCCAGGCAGCTTCCGCGCCGGCGGGTGCCAAAGCTGCCAATTCCTGTAGTACTTGAGGGCGGAACATATTGTCGTGGTGCCGGGTTAGCCAGGCGCGTTTGGCTTCGGCATCGTTAGGCCCCGCAAGCAGTTCATCGTGAGCCAGACGCTGCATGATGGTAACTTCCATCAGTGCTGCGTAATGTTCGCTGAGCGCTGAGTGAATGGCCCGGCTCTGCGCTGCGCGCTCACGGCCGCCCATAAAGAATGGAAATGGTGAATAGAAGGATGTATTCCGGCGTAATCGGCGCTGTGACTGTTCTTGGAACAAGAGGGTACCATCGTCGGCACGCAACTCTGTGGTAATGGTTAATTGGTCGGTTTCCGTTGCGGGCACTATCGTGGCAGTCAGAAAAAAGAAAATCAGGGATACAGCGTCTCTTGTTCGTGGTAGCCACTCGGATTTTACATGCACATTCAGCTGTGCGGGAGCAGTGTCGGGTGCTTCATTTCCCCAGCCATCGATGCGATCAACAACTGGCAGCGTGCGGCCATGACTGGCCCATACCTGGGTACGAGTGTTGGGGGCGGCTGCAACAGGCACGTGCATGCGTCCCGCTTCACTCACTTTAAGGGTGGACAGCTGCAGTGAGCGAGGCTCTCCGGGTTCCGGGAGATAAGTGTAGGTCGTACAACCACTGAGGCTGAAACCCAGCAGTACGCCGATCAGCCAACGCTGCCAAGCTCGCATAGTTATCATTTTTTATGCCTTGTAATGTGATGTCTGGGTCAGAGGCGCCTTACGCTGTCATCTCAGTCTGGCCAGCCGATTTCATATGGATGACCACATTCACACCTGCAGCCAAGGATCATACTCAGAGACATACCAGTAACGGCCGCCTCATACGATGAGCAAGGTATAGGGGATAGCTAACTTATAGATGAGCACGGTGGTAATGAGAAGCGGGTTCCCAGGTCTGTGTTAGAGGGAGAATCTGACAGGGCGTGGCAGGCATCGCTTTTATATGCATAACGCATTGATAAGCAAGAGCATTATAAAGGCCCTTGTGCGGGCCTTTGTAATGTCAAAATTTGTAAATTGTTGTGTCCAATGGATTTTCAGGGCGCAGTGGTTGCGGGGAGTACCAGGTTGAAGTTGATTTGCCTGCGCTCCTGATCCACCCCTTCCAGTCGCACTGCGACGGGTTGTTCCAGCTGGTAGGTGGCGGTTTTGCTTTTCAGCTGCAGGGTCACCGGATCAAAGCTGTATTTCTCGCCCAGGGACTTGCTGCTGACAAAGCCTTCCAGCCCGCTCTCCAGCAGTTGCACGAAGAACCCGGCGGAGGTGGTGCGGCTAATGACGCCGGGGCGCACGCTGGTTTTGTCCAGCGTAACGGCGTAGTCGCAGCGCAGCCACTGCTCCAGGCTGTTGGCAGCCTGGCGCGCCAGCAGTTGACGCTGTTGCAGGTCGTCCACCAGGGCGTCGGATTTCAGTGCCAGCGGTTCGCCCCACAGCAGGTGCTTAACCAGCCGGTGAACATGGAAGTCGTGGTACTTGCGCAGCGGTGAGGTAAAGGTGGTATAGCGCTCCAGCCCCATGCCCTGGTGGGGCGCGGGTTCAGCGGCGGGCTCAGAGCGTGCCAGCTGGCGGCTGATGATGGCTTTGACTGGCACATCGGCGGTGACTGAGCCGGCCTGTTGCATCAGGGTACGGAAGCCTTCCAGGCTGGCAATCGCGTTGCCCGCCAGGTCTGGGGCGTGGGCTTTCAGCAGCGCGGCGATATTGTCCTGCCGGCCTTCACGGATGCCCGGGTGCTGGATATACAGGCCCTTGACCTGCGCCTGATGGTTCGCCAGCAGGTTGGCTACCGAACGGTTCGCCGCAACCATGCAGTCTTCCACCAGGCGGTGGGCGTCATTTTGCTCACTGGGTTCAATGCTGCGGATACGTTTGTTCTCATCCAGTCGCAGGCGATACTCTGCGCGCTCCGGGCTCAGCAGGGCGTGTTCCTGGCGCCACTGGCGCAGCTGTCGGGTCACTGCCTGTAACTGAGTCAGGTTGTCCCGTACCGCTTCTGGCAGGGCTTCATACTCGTCGTTACTCTGGCCTGCCAGCCGGCTGGCTACCAGGTCATAGCTGAGCTTGGCGTGGGAGCGGATAACCGCCTGACGCAAGCTGGCATTGCCCAGGCTGCCGTCACTGTTCACCTGAATATCGCACACCACGGCCAAGCGACGGGCATCAGGCATCAGGGAGCACAGCCGGGTGCTGACCTGTTCTGGCAGCATGGGCATGGGCTCCCCGGGGAAATAGATAGAGGTCGCCCGTTGGCGGGCATGCCGTTCGGTGGCGCCGTCCTGGGGAATCAGGGCGGTGGGGTCGGCGATAGCCACGGACAGCAGCCAGCCGTCGTCAACGGCTCTGGCTAGCAGGGCATCGTCCATATCCTGGGTGCTGGCATTGTCGATGGTGACGTAGGGCTGTTCGGTCAGGTCTTCACGCCCGGCGGCAGCCTGCTCGATATAGCTCTCGTCCAGCACTGCCAGTTCGGCGGTAACGGCCTCCGGCCAGCGGTCATCCAGGTCAAACTGGGCCAGGGTCATGGCGCGTTCAATGCCGGGCTGCTCGGGCTTGCCCAGAATGCGGATAACCTCGGCCTGGCCTTTGCCGTCCTTGAACGGGTGGCGCAGGATGCGACAGTAGATGAAATCGCCATCGTCGGCGCCTTCGCGGGCCTTGGGCGGGATAAATATCCAGCGGTTGATGCCGACGGTGTCCGGGGCCACAAAATGGCCTTTGCCTTTGATCAGGTAGCGGCCAACGAAGGTGGTCAGGCTGCTGGATTCCAGAGCGTCCACTTCGGCGAAGGTTTTGCCGTTGGCATCGGTCTGTTCCACGATCTGAATACGGTCACCAGGCAGAACGCGCTGCATTTGCTCCTGAGGCAAATAGAGCTCGCGCCCGTCATCCAGCGCCACAAAGCCAAAACGACCCTGTGTGGCCTTGACGGTGCCGGGCAGCACCACTTTGGCGGCTTTGATTTCAGTTTTGAGCTGGCGCAACTGATGGAGGGCGTCGGCATTTAGCATGAACAATGAACCTGGCTGGCGAAGATGTAAGTGCGCGGGTCGTCTGGACCGGGGCTTTTTTTCAGGGATAAGGGCGGAGTATACCGATTCTTCCGCCCGCCGTCAGACCAAAGGTGTCCTGATCAGAGGCACCCTGAGTCACAGTACGATGTGGGGGCTGGGTGCTCAGGCATCCTGAGGCAGCGAGGTCATCAGTGCGGGCAGCTCGTCGGATGCTGCTGGCGGCGAGAAATAGCGGCCCTGGAAATGGTTGCAGCCCAGTTGTTCCAGTGCTGCGAACTGGAGCGCTGTTTCCACGCCCTTGGCCACCACTTGCAGGTTCAGGCTGTCTGTCATGCTCAGGGCAGCCCGTAGAATGCTGGCATTGTGCAGCTGGCCGTTGCCCTTGGCCACCAGGTGGCCGTTGATTTTGATGGACGCCAGCGGCATGTGCTGCAGGTGTTGCAGCGCGCTGTGGCCGCTGCCGAAATTATCGAGGTTAAAGCGGATACCGAGGGCGGCGGCCTCATCAATGGCCTTGTGCAGGCCGGGCAGGTCATGCAGCAACAACTGCTCAGCGACATCCAGCGTCAGCCGCTGCGGTGACATGCCACTTTGGGATAGGGTGTCCTGCAGCCGTTCGCTGAAATCCTGAGCCAGCAGGAATTGCGGGCTGACATTGATAGAGAGTACCGCATCATTTGGCACCAGTTGCCGGGACTGCCAGTTCACCCAGGATTCGCAGGCGGTTCGCAGCACCCACTGGTCCAGGTTACGCATCAGGCCGGCCTGCTCGGCCGCCAGCAGGAAGTCACCGGGCTCACACCAGCCGTGAACGGGTGAATTCCAGCGTACCAGGGCTTCCAGCGCGATGGGCATGCCGTCAGCGCGCACGATCGGTTGATAGGCAAGGGCAAGCTCATTGCGGGGGATGGCTTGCCGCAGGTCGCTGGACAGTTGTTGATTGCGCTCAACCTTGGCTTGCAGCTCGGGGGAGAAGAAGTAGACAGCGTTACGCCCGCCCTCCTTGGCGCAGTACATGGCGTTATCGGCCTTCTGCAACAGGCCTTCGGCATCAACCCCGGTCTCCGGGAAAAGGGCCATGCCAATGCTGCCGGACACGGCAATCTGATAGTTGTTGCTCTGGATGGGGGTCTGGATGGCTTCCAGTATCTTTGCCGCCACCCGTTCAGCCTGGGTGGTGGCACGTTCCCGGTTGGTTTCCTCAGCGCCCAGCAGGATAACGAACTCGTCGCCCCCCAATCGCGCCGAGGTATCTTCGGTACGAAGGACCGACTGCATCTGATTGGCAACATTGATCAGCAGGTTGTCGCCTACCGCGTGACCGTACGAGTCGTTGATCTGTTTGAAGTGGTCCAGGTCAATAAAAAGCAGGGCGCCAAAACTGCCATTGCGCTGTGCCCGGGATAGCTCCCGCTCCAGCCGGTCAAGTAACAGGCGCCGGTTAGGCAGGCCGGTCAGGGCGTCATACAGGGCTTGTTGGCGGATCTGCGCCTCGAAGGCCCGGCGCTCGGAAATATCCTGCCACTGCAACACATAATGGGTGACCCGGCCACGTTCATCGCGGACACAGCTGGCGGTCAGCTGCACCGGCACCTGACTGCCATCCTGGCAGCGCTGTTCAAACTCGTCATGCCACTGTTCGTGGTTGCGCAGGGCCTCCCAGGCTTCGGCATACTCATCGGTCAGCTCTGGCAACAGGTCGCGCAGGGTGCGATTAAGCACATCCTGGCTGGGGTAGCCAAACAGCCGGCAAAACGCACTGTTGACCCGTAACAACACCCCTTCCGGGCTGGTGATGGCCATGGGGTGGGCGGTCTCGAACACCGAGGCATGCAGCCGCAACACTTCTTCGGCCTTGCGCTCCAGGGTGACATCGCGGGCAACAGCGATGGAGCCTACGGTTTCACCCTGACTGCTGGTCAGCAGGCGTGAACGCCAGCTGAGGGTGGTTTCGCTGCCATCCTTGCGACGGATGGTGGTTTCCAGGTCCATGGCCACGGTGCCCTTGTTGAGTATTTCCAGGGCCCGGCTGAAGACATAGTCCCGGTAACCGGGGTTGGGGTAGAGGGCTTCCCAGATATCTGCACGCCCCTGAACATCTGCCCGGCTATAACCGCTCAGACGCTCAGCGGCTTTGTTCCAGATGACAATACGACCGTCGGGGTCGAGGGTGTTGAGCCAGATATCCGCGTTGTCGATGATACTGTCCATGTACTCATTGAGGGCGCGTATCTGTTCTTCGGATTCGGCCACCCGGGTTTTGTACTGGTCCAGCTTGTCCCGCGTGCGCAGATGCTGATTGCGGCCCAGCAACCAGCCACCCAGGCCCAGTAGCAACGCGCCGGCAGGGCCAAGTACCCAGGCCAGGTAGGGGGCGTGAGTAAAGGGCAGGGCGACGAGCATCAATAGCCCGCCGCCCAGCGCTATCATGGGCCATCCCCACATATCCGCGCGCATCCGGGTCAGGCCTTGTCCGTGCCTGGCCAGGGGCGATAGGCCCCTCCGTACCCCAATGACCGGTTAACGGCGGCGAAGTTGTCGATAATGACAGGGTTGCGCATTTGTGGAGCCGCCTGAATCGCCATGATAAACAGCTCCAGACGGGTTTCCGGCTGCTCGCTGTAGAGACGATTGAGGTCGGAGTTATCAATGGCCAGCGGGTCATGGCCGGCGGTGATGTAGCAGATGGAGTCTGGCCCGGTAACCACCGGTGTATCCCGGTCGCTGCGCATGGCATAGGCATTTTCGTTTTCGTCATAGACGGTGAAAATCACCCCTGAGCCATCGGCCGCTTCCAGTTCGATACGACCCACATCAACCCCGCCCTGCGCCTGTACCACCTTGGTGACACGGCCATGGAAGACGATGTCGGCGGCGCGCCCGGTTTCGCGTACACAGGCCGCGACCTGTTGTGCGCGATCCAGCCCGGTGCTTTGCTCAAGGATGGTGCCAATCTGCAATGCCAGGGACAGGGTGCCGGGCACCGGTGGCGCGCTTTGTTTCAGGCCCGCAGCGGTCATGGGGTACATGGCCAGGCCGGCAATGCCGCCAAAGGGTGCGGACATGACCAGGCCAATAATGGCATCCTCTGCCGCCATTTCGTCGCTGACACGGATGACACCGCTGTTGTAACGGGTCAACTCAGCGTGCCCTTGCAGGGGCTGCTCTGACGCGCCGGGATTCAGGCCCTCGCTGGCAACCACTGCCGGTGCTACGGGAATACCGTTGGCGGCAAAGGTGGTGAGGTTGAGGGTGGGAATGGAGCGCCCGGCGCCGTCAGCGTCAATCACCGCGAAATCTGGGCGGTAACGGCTGATCTGCGCGGCTACGGCGAGGGGCGAGGCGGTGTTAATCGCACCGACCTCGATGGGCAATACGTAGCGGAAGTCACTAAAGCCCTGAAACCGGGGATCAACGCTGGCCATCATCTTCAGCTCAGCTTCCATGGCCCGCAAGGCGTTGGTGGGCGCGTGAGGGTTCGTGGTCTTGAACAGGGCGTCCGGTGCGCCCATATTGGCGGAGGCGGTCAGCCAGCCATCTGATTCAAGTTCCAGCAGACCGCGAACGTTGATCTGATCGTTTTCAGTGATGCCCTGCTCTACGATCTGGCAGGCTACCTGATAGGAGCCGCCGCCACCCGAGGCGAGTACGCAGGCGCCAGCAACGGCGATTTGAGCATCTTTCCGTGAAAGTGTCCTTGCCATCTTTTTGTTTTTCCTCGCTTTTTACAATCCTTGAAGGCGCTTGGACTGGCTGTCAGCACCTTCTCCTTATGCTTGGATTACTATAGCAGAGGCAAAACAGAACAAATGTAAAATTAGCTGTCATAGACAATAAATATCAACGACAGCCAACTCTGCTGCAGGACACTGGATCAGTGGCCCGCAGCGTTATGGCCGGTCAGGGATACTGGCTGAAAATCCGCGTCTGGCCTTCTTTGTTGAACAGCAGCACCGCATACGGATCCTGGCGATCGCCGAACTCCATGCCCGGCGAGCCCATAGGCATGCCCGGCACGGCGATACCGAGGGCGTCAGGGCTTTCAGCCAGCAGGCGGCGAATATCCGCTGCGGGGACATGCCCCTCGATCACATAGCCGCCCACAAAAGCGGTATGGCAGCTGGCCAGTTCTGGTCGCAGGCCGGCCTCTTCCTTGACCTGGTTGAGGGCCTGGTGGGTGATATCCAGCGCTTTGACATCAAAACCGTCCGCTTTGAGGTGATCTACCCAGTCGGTGCAGCAGCCACAGGTAGGGGTTTTGTACACGGTAATGGTGTCGCTGGCAGCAGCACTGTGGGCGAACAGGCCAAGGCTGGCGAGTTTAAGTGTGATAATCAGGGCAAATCGGTAGATCGGCATGGCCGTTCACTCCTCAGATTGGGATGCTTTGTCTGGCGGGATTTTCGCCAACCAGAACCAGTAGATGATGCCTGCAATCAGGGCCAGGCCTGCACTGTTGACCAGTAAGTCCGTCATTTTACGCCCTCCGGCTGCGGATGTTGTGGCGCCGAACTGCGGAACAACCGCAGCCGGTTGGCATTGGTCACCACGGTTACTGATGACAGGGACATGGCAACACCGGCCAGCATGGGACTCATCAACAGTCCCCATAAGGGATACAGCACGCCAGCGGCGATGGGAATACCCATGGAGTTGTAGATAAAGGCGCCAAACAGGTTCTGTTTGATGTTGCTGACGGTGGCGCGACTGACCTCAATGGCATCTGCGACGCCATGCAGGGAGCCCCGCATCAGGGTGATGCTGGCACTCTCGATGGCAACATCCGTGCCTGTTCCTATGGCAAAACCTACGTCAGCCGCTGCCAGGGCTGGCGCGTCGTTGATGCCATCGCCGACCATGGCGACGATGCGCCCTTGCTGGCGCAGTTGCTCGACAATAGCGGCTTTGTTTGCCGGCAGAACTTCGGCGTAAACCCGCTCAATACCCACTTGTGCGGCCACGGCCTGGGCGGTGGCGGTGATATCGCCGGTGATCATGACGACCTCAAGGCCGTCGGCCTGCAAGCGGGCAATAGCTTCAGCGGAGTCCGCCTTGACCCGGTCGGCAACCGCAATCATGCCCAGGGCCTCGTTGCCCCGGGCCAGAAACAGCGGCGTACCGCCGTCATTCGCCACCTGATGGGCAAACTCTGTCAGGCCAGACAGGTCGATACCTTCCGCTTCCAGCCAGCGTCGATTGCCCAGGCGCAGCTGTGCTCCGTCCAGCGTGCCGCTGACGCCGCAACCGTTGTGGGCCTGGAACTGCTCCACCGTAAGACGGTCAACCCCTTCCTCTTCCGCCTGCGCCACTATGGCCTGGCCCAGGGGGTGCTCAGACTGGCGCTCAAGGCCCGCCGCCAGCGCCAGCAGGCCGTGTTCCGACAGGCCGTTGGCCATGTAAATGCCGGTGACGACGGGGTGGCCGAGGGTGATGGTGCCGGTCTTGTCCAACACCACGGTGTCGAGTTTACCTGCCAGTTGCAGGGCCTCTCCCTGGCGTATCAGTGCGCCGTACTCTGCAGCCTTGCCGACCCCCACCATCACTGAGAGCGGGGTGGCCAGCCCCAGTGCACAGGGGCAGGCAATGATCAGTACGGTCGTGGCCACTACCAGCATATGTACGGCCTGGGGTTCCGGCCCCAGGTTGTACCAGACCAGTGCCGCAGCCACGGCAATGATCATCACAATGGGCACAAACACGGCAGAAATCTGGTCCGCCAGGCGCCCGATGGCAGGTTTGCTGGCCTGGGCTTGTTTCACCAGCGCAATAATGCGGGCCAGGGCGGTGTCCTGTCCGACGCGCGTGGCTTCAAACAGCACCGAACCGTTGCCGTTCAGAGTACCCGCGACTATCTCATCGCCCGGGCCACGGCTGACGGGCATGGGCTCTCCGGTGAGCATGCTTTCGTCAATGCGGGTCTGGCCCTCGGCGATGATGCCATCGACTGGAATCTGCTCGCCGGGCCTGACCCGAATCACGTCACCTACCTGTACCTGGGCGATGGGGAGGTCCAGCTCCTGATCGCCTCTGACCACCCGCGCAGTCTTGGCGCGCAGGTCCAGCAACCTTCGAATAGCCTCGGAGGTCTTGCCTTTGGCGCGCAACTCCAGCGCCTGGCCGAGATTAATCAGGCCGATGATCATGGCGGAGGCTTCGAAGTAGACGTGTCGCGCCATTTCCGGCAGCCAGCCTGGCACCGTCACTACCACCATGGAGTAGAGCCAGGCGGTGCCGGTGCCGAGGGCAATCAGCGTATCCATAGTGGCGTTGTGGTAGCGCAGGGCGCGGACAGCGCCGCTGAAAAAATGGCCACCCGCGTAGACCAGCATCGCCAGGGTGAGCAGGCCAAACACCCCCCAGGTCAACTGGTTGTCCGGGGTCACCATCATGGTATCTATGCCCATGCCCCAGGCCATCATGACGACCCCGAGCGTAAGGCTGACGGCCATGTGGCGCATCAGCTGGCGGTAGCGACGAGCGTCAGCCTCGGCCTTCTGGTCGGCGGCGGTATCCGGGTCCGCAAGCAGGCGGGCCCCGTAGCCTGCGTTGGTCAGCGCCTGAATCAGCGCGTTGACGTCGGTCTGGCCCTGAACCCGGGCGGTATGATCCACCAGGCTCATGCGGGCGGAGGCCACCCCGGGCACCGCCAGCAGGGCGTTTTCAATGCTGCGCACACAGGACGCACAGGTGGCCCCTTCCACAGCAAGAACCAGGCTGTCGTCAGGGGACTCCGCAGGGGGCAAGCTGGCAGCCTTGGTGTCGGGCGAGGGCGCTGTGGCGGGTGGCTCTTCGGGTGTCAGCACCTTGAAGCCAATGGCTTCGATGTGTACTGCGGCGGCGCTCAGGTCGGTGCCTGCA
Organism: Marinobacter sp.; assembly: GCA_022565395.1. GTDB lineage: Bacteria > Pseudomonadota > Gammaproteobacteria > Pseudomonadales > Oleiphilaceae > JAIUMV01. The sequence goes on along the minus strand of JAIUMV010000008.1, from coordinate 94,296 downwards.
GGGAGTGACACCCATTGCTGCTCCAAATCCACACTGATCTGGTCGGTATCTGCTACCAATGGCTGTAAAGCTGCCCGTATCTTGCGTACACAACCCTGGCAGGAGGCGCCTGCGATCTGCAAGCCTGATCGTGTTGGTGTGCTCATGGCGCGTTGCTCCCGTGACGGGAAGAACAGGGTTCGTCCTCCCAGTGTTCGATCAACTGGCAGATGGTGTGGCCGTCCGGGGTGCCATCGGGCATCTGCTGCCAGGAGGCCAGCGCTGCGGTCATGCGGTCACGCAGCTGGCTGAGTTCTGCCAGTTCCTGCTCAACCGCCTGCAGGCGTTGCTCGAAGATGTCTCTCACCATCGGGCAGGGTGAGTGCCGGTGGTCAGCCTGAGTGAGGATGTCCTTGATCTGTGGCAGGGAGAAACCCAATTGCCGTGCCTTACGGCTGAAACGCAGGCGCCGTAACTGCTCAGCATCATAATACTGATAGTCGTTGACCGGATCACGGTCAGGCTCCAGCAAACCCTGGCGGGTGTAATAGCGGACGGTATCTGGGCTGACGCCTGCTGCTTTGGCGATATCGCTGACGCGCATAGTCGGGGCTCCTCAAGGCAGACGCTTGGGCGAGTGCAAGCTGCTGCTGTGTACTTGAGCATAGCCTAAAACCTGTGAGTTGCTCACAGGTCAAGTCTGTTAGTCAGCCTGGGCCTTAGTGATGGCCTTTGGCCCGCAGAAACACTTTGCAATGAGGGCATTGGTCAGGAGCGACCAGTTTGGCCTGCCAACCGATGGACTGCTCGCAGGCGGGGCAGCGCAGGCGGGCTTGCAGGATAACGATGGGTGCCACCAGCAGGCCCAGCAGAATACCGAGGCCGCCCCAGCTGTCGCCGCTGGACAGGCCCAGCTGACTGCTGAAAATCAGGATCACCAGCAGCGCCATGAAGGCAATAATGAAGTAACGACGGTTGAGGGTTTCCCAGTGTCGTATCTGCGCGTCTTGTGCGGGGGTCAGGTAACGGCTCATGGTGTCAGTATCATACCTGTGACGGGCCGCCCTCGGCGGCCACAGATGCAAGTTTGTCACAGTATACGGTATTGCACGCTGTTCAGGTCAGTGCTGCGGCGCCACTGTGGCCAGGGTGGCCTGAATGTTCTCCAGAGCCTGTGGCAATTCATCCGCAGGTACCGGGCGGCTCAGCAGGTAACCCTGTACCAGGTCGCAGCGATGGCTCTTGAGGAAGTGGTACTGGGCATCTGTCTCCAGGCCTTCGGCACAGACCTGTATGCCCAGGTTATGGGCCAGATTGATCACCGCGCGGGTGATCACTGCATCATCATGGCGTTCAGTGACCCGCTGGATAAAGGAACGGTCGATTTTCAGCAGATCCACCGGGAAGTCCCGCAGGTAGGCCAGAGAGGAATAGCCGACGCCAAAATCATCAATGGCCAGGTGGACCCCCAACTGATTCAGGCGCTTGAGCTGCTCCAGGTTATGTTCCAGATTGGCAATGAAAATTTCCTCTGTCAGCTCCACTTCCAGCAAGCGGGCAGGGACGCCGTGATGGACAAGCGTCTGCTCCACCCGGTCCACCAGGTCGGTGTCGTCCAATTCACGGCCTGACAGGTTGACGGCGATGCGCAGGTGGCCCAGCGGGCCATCCTTCCAGGCGGCGAGTTGTTTGCAGGCAGCCTGAACTACCCAGCGGCCAATCTCGGTAATACGCCCGCTCTCTTCCGCCAGGGGGATAAAGTCGCCGGGAGGTAGCAGGCCGCGTTCCGGGTGCTGCCAGCGGATCAGGCCCTCTACACCGATCACCTCCCGGGTGGCCAGATCCAGTTGCGGCTGATAGAAGAGCACAAACTCGTTTTCGGCCAGTGCCTTGCTGAGATCCTTGTCCAGTTCCAGACGCATGACTTCCCGGTCCTGCATGCCCTCGGTGTAAAACTGGTAGTTGTTGCGGCCGCCTTCTTTGGCGCGATAGAGGGCGACATCGGCATTGCGCAGCAGGGTGTCGGCGTCCAGACCACTCTGGGGGTAAATGGCCACACCCATGGTCGCCGTCATAACGTAAGGTTCGTTGAGAATGGCGAAGGGCTTGCTGAAGCACTGTTTGATCATGCCCAGCAGATGGATGACTTCGTCAATATCGTCCACCTGCTGCAGGCAGAACAGGAATTCATCACCACCGGCATAGGCCACCAGTACCCGTTCATCGCTGAGGGTGTTCAGGCGGCTGGCAACCTGAATCAGTAACTCGTCACCCACCTGATGACCCAGGGAGTCATTGAGGGTCTGGAAGCGATCCAGGTCAATGATAACCAGCGCAACCTGGCGCAGCTGGCGGTCGGCAATGGTCAGGGTGTGGGCCAGGTCTTCCATGAAGAAACGCCGGTTGGCCAGCCCGGTCAGGGTGTCGGTGGATTCCAGTCTGGCCAGATCCAGCTGAATGGCTTTACGCTGGTCGATTTCCTGATCCAGCTCGCGGCGGGTTTTCAGCAACTCACGATTACGGCCCAAAAACAGCTGTGCGGTAATGATTAACAGGCTAAACAGAGCACCAATGGCAAACAGGGTCCAGAACAGAATCCAGGGCCAGGGGCTACGGAGCGCATTTGCCCAGTCTTGCGTGGGTATCAGCTGCACCTGCCAGTCATAACCCGCGAGCTTGGCTGGCAACGTGACGGCAAAGGTGGGTGCCAGGGCGTCCTCAGAGGTTGCAACGTAGGCCTGGCCACCGGGTTCAACCAGTGTGACTTCAAACTCATGATGGAGACGCGGGCGGATCAACGCGTCCACCATGCGGTCGAGGCGGAACACGCCGGCAATAAAGCCGAGATTGTTACCGGCAACGGTGATGGGTTCGTAAAGCACCAGACCATTGCCACCCTGCTGTAGCTCCAGAATGCCGGACATATCACGTTGCCCTGTGCGAGCGGCCTCGGTCAGTGCCTGCCGCCGTGCCTCATTGAAAGCAACATTGAAGCCCAGCGCATCTTCATTGCTTTCCCGCGGTTCCAACCAGCGAATGATGAAGTGTTCATCGATCCATTCCACCGCCTGGAAACTGCCAAAGTCGCGTATGTAACTGACAGCATCGGCCTGCCACAGGCTCACTTTCATATCCGGCATGGCTTCGCGGCGGTCTGCCATACGACGCAGGGCATCGGCGTGCATACGGAAATCATTTTCCAGTTCGCTGATAAAACCACTGGCCTCGGCGTTTAACTGGTTACGTATCTGTTCGTCCTGCTGTGCCCGGACGCCATGTTGGATAACGGCCGCCAGCACGGTGAATAATAAAAAAATGAATATGGGCAGCAGAGGATGCAGCAGGGCCTGGCCAATAAGGCGACCAGGTGTTGTGTGATCGATGCGTGTCATGAAGGTTTCCGGGTGGGCGCGCGTTACAACATCCAGGCGTCCGCATCCTTGTTGTCGTTTGCTCAACTAAAGCAGATATTTTAAGTAGTTACAAGGAATCAATTGTTTTGGTTTTGTATGCGCCAGGGGGCATGAGTGGGCGCGTTCAGCCTGTGGGCAATGGTGTGCCTGACGGGTTTTTGCTGGTCAGCTCCCGGATGCGTTCATGCAGGCTTAGCCCATAAGCGCCGTCACTGAGGGGCTTGAGGATGCTGTAGGCCTGCCCATGCCCATCCGTTGGGGCTTCACCCAGGTCGATCAGGCGGGCGGGTTGGGGCTGTTTGTCCCGGTCCAGCAGCAGTTCGAGGCGGGGTTTGAGCTTGCGTTGCGGATGACTGCCCACTACCAGGCCAACTTCGCCGTTGCTGAGTTCCACCAGACTGCCGGGTGGGTAGATGCCAATCATGCGGATAAAAGCTTCCACCATATCCGCATCAAACTGCTCCCCCCGGCCCTTGTAGATGATGCCCATGGCATCCGCGGGTGAGCGGCCAGTCCGATAGCACCGGTCGCTGGTGACGGCGTCGTAGACATCCACGATGGTGATCAGGCGGGCAAACCGGCTGATTTGGTGGCTGGCCAGCTGGTTGGGGTATCCCTTGCCGTCCATGCGCTCATGATGCTGCAGGCTGACATCCGCTACGATACTGTCGAGGTTGCTGTCAGCTGCGAGTAGTTGGTGGCCCAGCTGGGTATGGCGCTGCATGTCTGCCATTTCTTCTGGTGTTAGTGGGCCGGGTTTGTTGAGAATGGCGTCGGGCACCTTCAGTTTGCCGATGTCATGGAGTAGCCCGCAAAGGCCGACCACTTCCAGATCGTCTTCCGGCAAGCCCATGAATTTGGCAAACGCGATGGCAAAGATGGCCACTCGCAGGCAGTGCTCGGCCGTGTAGGCATCCTGATCTTTGATGCGGGCCAGCCAGAACAGGGCATTGGCGTTGGTGTTGATGCTGCGAACGCAGCTGCGGATAAGGGGCTTGGCATCCGCCAGGTTGAGCGGGGTATTCTGAGTCAGACTGTCAAGCAGACGGTTGATAAACGTCTGGGTGTCATCATAGGCCTGGCGGGCCTGGGGCAGAGCCTGTTCCAGGGGCGCCGTTTCTGGCAACGGTTGCAGGGTCAGTTGTTGGCGTTGTTTCAGGGCTTCCTCGGCCGCCAGGATGATGCTGACTTCGCTCTCAACCAGCACCCAGTCGCAATACTGCCGCAGGGTTTGCAGCTGTGCGTCGGTACTGAGGCGAAACCCCTGATAAAGCACCGGGACGTCAGTCCATGGGCGGTCCAGCTTCACTACACGCATGCCCTGTTGCAGCAGGTCCACCGGCAAGCGTGCCTGCTTGAGGCCGCCGACGGCCCGCTCAGGAGTACCAAGGGTGGCGCTGGGGGAGTTGGGTTTACCGGCCTTACGTCTAAGCCACATGACTGCACCCGTTTAATGGACAGGACTCATTTCATTATGGCAGACACTTTCACCTTGGCGAGCGGAACGCGTCTGAGTTTGTTAAATGAGTCACAGCAGCAAGCCCAGGCGGGGGATCTCCCGTTTCGGGCAGCGGTCCATTATGACGGTCAGGCCGGCGGCTTCAGCCTTGGCGGCGGCGGCCTCGTTAATCACGCCAACCTGCATCCAGATGAACGGAATACGATGCTGTATGGCGTGGTCTACTACGGGTGGAACCCGCTCACTGGCCAGAAACAGCTCCACCATATCTACGGGCTGAGGTAACTGATCAAGGTCGGCATAGACGGTTTCGCCCAGTACAATCTGGCCGGCCAGGCGCGGATTGACCGGAATGACCCGGTAACCTTGTTGCTGCAAAAAGTGCATGACGTCATGGCTGGGGCGATCAGGCTTGTCACTGGCACCCACGAGGGCAATGGTTTTCACACGGGTCAGGATGGATTTTAGGGCTTCTGCATCGTTGGTAGGCATAAACGGGTAAACTGTCGGACAATGGAGGCTTCAGCCTATAGTGTGCGAGGGGTTGGCGTCTAGCGTAATTGCGATTGCCGTGCCAGCCAGAGGTTACCGAGGTATTTCTGAGAGCAGGAGTGAGGAGTGGTGATATGGCAAAGCTGACCATGCTGGGGGTGGGGCATTCGGAAGCGATTGCCCATTGGAACAACAATGCGCTAATCACCGCTAATGGCCGTCGCCTGCTGATTGACGCGGGTTATACCATCAAGTTCGCACTGCGGGATCAGGGTCTGACCCTGGCAGATATTGACTCCATCTTTATCACTCACGTGCATGCCGATCATTGTTTTGGGCTGGAGCGGTTCGCCTATGAATGCCGCTTCCGCTACGGTACACGCCCCCGTCTGTTGTTGCCGCCGGGGGTCTATGAAGAGCTCTGGGAGCACACCCTCAAAGGTGTGATGGGCCAGGTGGGTGAGGGCCCAGCTACCCTGGCGGACTATTTTGAGGTGGAGCGGCTTGCCGGTGGAGACTTCGAGTTTGAAGGGGTGCAGCTGAGTTATTTCCAGAACTGTCATACCCCGGATAAACCGTCCTATGGGCTGATGATGAACGGGCACCTGCTGTTCAGCGGTGACACCCGGGCCATTCCGGACATCGTTACCCGTTTGCAGCCGCGTACCATTCTGCATGACTGCACCCTGTCACCCTGGAACCCTGTGCATGCCTCGTTGTCAGAGCTGCGCGAGCAGTACACCGTTGAGCAGTGCCAGCGCATGTGGCTGATGAGCTACGAGGATCACTGGCAGGATCATGAGCAGGCCGTTGCCGAAGTGTTTGCCGGGTTTGCCCGCCAGGGTCAGGCATTTGATTTGTGAGCTGTTGTCTGGTGGTCAGCGTATTCAAACGCGGCTATGCGCGGTAATGCCTGGGCATGACACGCATAAATACGCACGACGGTAAGCGAGCTGACTTACCAATGCACGGATGAGTAACAAGGGGGCGAACATGTGGTATCTGTGTGGCATGGGCAGCAATATTGATCCTGCCGACAATATCCCCCGCGCCTTGGCGCGGCTGAGTCAGACCTTTGGAGCCCTGCGGGTGAGTGAGATCATCCATACCCCGCCCTACGGTATGACCAGTGCAAACAGCTTTCTGAACGCGCTGGTGATGTTTGAAACTGACCACACACAACCGCAGTTAAAGGGCTGGTTGAATCAGCTGGAAACCGGGTTGGGGAGGGACCGCGATCATCCAGAGTCCAGCACGCGGGACCGACCGATGGATATTGATATTCTGGCGGTGAGGGAACAGCCCTGTTTCGCGGATGTCACCCTGGCGGAACCTTACTTTCGCCAACTGCTCGCTGGCGCGCCTGAGCCCGGCGCCTGCCGCCGGGTAGTTTTTGCCGACCGCTGGCTAGGCGAGGCGCCTGCCACCATCCACTGGGATGAGCGCGCCGGTCATATAGTCGTTATCCACCAACGCCAGCAACTGCATGACCACGCTTTGGAAGCCGCCTTCCCGGGCTAGCAGGGTTTCACTCAATACCTGCTTTATTTGCGCCTCGGTATGACTGGGCAGAAACTTCACCGGCCCTGGCATCAGGGCATTTACCCGCACATGGGGTGCCAGCTGGCGTGCGTAGCTGAGGGTCAGGTTGGAGAGCGCGGCTTTGCTGGCGCAGTAGGCGGCAAAGCGGGGGTTGGGCTTCTCGACAAAGATATCGGTGATATTGACGATCAGCGCCGGGCGTCCGCTCTGTTCACCGTAGTGGCGCAGCGAGTCAGCGAGTCCTGCCATTAGTTGCAAGGGGGCGATCGCGTTGATCTGCATCAGGCGCGCCGCGGCGACAGCCAGCTCGGCGGTAGACGATGTATCCGGCGTGAACTCTGAGGCATTGTTCACCAGCAACGCCAGTGGCCCCAAGGCCTGAAGCTGAGTCAGTAGCGCTTCCACCTGATCAGCGCGGGCCAGGTCAATCGACAGGGTTGTGGCGCCGCGGGAGGCCAGTGTCTCCAGCTCCGGGGTAGCGGTGCGATACAGTGCGACCACCTGATAACCCCGGTCCAGCAGGGCTTCGCAGACTTCAAATCCGAGCCGGCGACCGGCACCGGTCACCACCGCAAGAGGTGCTGCCATTGTTCTTTTATCCCTTACCACTGATCAGTTGCAGGAACTCGGTGCGGGTGGCCTGAGACTGGCGGAATTGCCCCAGCATCATGGAGGTTTTCATCCGCGAGTTCTGTTTTTCAACGCCACGCATCATCATGCACATGTGCTGGGCCTCAATCACCACCGCGACACCTTTAGCCTGGGTTACTTCCTGAACGGCCTCGGCAATCTGGCGGGTGAGGTTTTCCTGGATCTGCAGGCGGCGGGCGTACATGTCCACAATGCGGGCAAACTTGGAGAGCCCCAGTACCTTGCCGTCAGGAATGTACGCAATGTGACATTTGCCAATAAAGGGCAGCAGGTGGTGCTCACACAGGCTGTAGAGCTCAATATCCTGCACCACCACCATCTCATCCATGGCGGATTCGAACACCGCATCATTAACCAGTTCCGCCAGTGTCTGCTGATAGCCCTGGGTCAGAAACTGCATGGCCTTGGCGGCGCGTTGCGGCGTGTCCAGCAGGCCTTCGCGCTGAGGATCTTCCCCCAGCTGCTGGATAATGGCCTGATAATGGGCGGCAATGGCTAGGGTCTTGTCTGTCATGGTCAGTAAATCTCTTGGCAGCATGTCCTGAATTCAATCAATCCTGCCTCATTCCGGCGTGCAGGTCACCTGTAATGGCGTGTACATGTTTTTGATGGCAGTGCTTACGAGGGGTTATGGCAAACGGATCCGTTCCGTATACTGTCGCCTGAAATCCATCATTGTAATCACTTGGCCAGGATGGTAACCCATGGAGCAGATTTGGGCCTGGGGTCGCAGCTCGACCGCAGCACATGTGACACTGGATGAGTGGCAGCAAGCCGGGCAGTGGTTCAGTTATGGTGACCACGCCATCTTCAGCCGCACCGCAGGTCAGGGTGAGGTTGTGCTGCTGTTGCACGCGTTCCCCACAGCCTCCTGGGACTGGCACCGACTCTGGCCTGCCCTCACCAGCCGTTACCGGGTGATGGTGGCGGATATGCTCGGTTTTGGCTTCTCTGACAAACCGCCGCATTATCGTTACAGCATCAACGACCAGGCGGATCTGCAGCAAGGCTGGTTGGAGGCCGCTGGTGTGGAGCGGGTACACCTGATCGCCCACAACTACGGTTGCAGTGTCGCCCAGGAGCTGCTGGCCCGGGAGCTGGAAGGGGGCTTGCGTTTTGATATTGCCAGTACCTGTTTTCTCAATGGCGCCCTGTTCCCGGAAGTCCACCAGCCCATCACATTGCAAAAGCTGCTTTGTGGCCCGCTGGGTGGTTTGGTCAGCCGGGGTTTTGTGCGGCAGGTGTTTGACTACAACTTTAGTAAGCTGTTTGGCGAGCGTACCAAGCCCAGCCCCGAGGAGTTGGATGATTTCTGGCAGTTGCTGGTGTACAACAACGGCCAGGGCATACTCCATCGCCTGATCCGCTATATGGAAGAGCGGCGTTGTCACCGGCACCGCTGGGTGGGCGCGTTGCAACACACCAAGGTGCCGCTGCAACTGATCTCTGGCCGGGCTGACCCCGTGTCCGGCATTGCCATGGCTGAACGCTTCCGGGTGCTGGTGCCGCAGGGCGACTTGGTCAGTCTTGAGCACATTGGCCACTACCCGCATGTGGAAGCACCGGAGCGGGTCTGGCGTGAATATTTGAACTTCCAGCGAGGTTTGGCATGACGGCACCGGTACTGACGGTCCGTGCGGGTGCACGGGCATTGCAGCGAATTCGCGAGCAAGGCTTGCGGCCCGAAGATGTGCACGTGATTCCCGGCGCGGCAGGGGGGCCCAAGGCCCTCGGTCTGTCCGGCCTCGACAAGGCTGTTTTCGGACAGTGGCTGCCTCAGGCCCCGCAACCCCGAAGTCTGATCGGTTCATCCATCGGCAGCTGGCGTTTTGCCGCCATCACTTCAGGTGACCCGGTTCAGCAACTGGCGCGGCTGGCGGATCTTTATACCGAGCAGCAATTCAGCCGCAAGGACAGCATCGCCGATGTTACCCGCAAGAGTGTGGCTTTTCTGGAAGCCCTGCTGGAAGGGCGAGAGGAGAACATACTCAATCATCCCCATTACCACCTCAATATCCTGGTGGTGCGTAGCCGGGGCTTGTTGGAACATGACAGCCGGGGTCGTCTTGCGCTGGGCCTGATGCAGGTTATCAGTGCCAACATGGTCAGCCGCCGCCATCTGGGGCGTTATCTTGAACGAGGTCTGGTGCACGATAGCCGCCGTGACTTGCCGCTGAGCGAGCTGAACGATTTCACCAGCCACCGTATCAGCCTGAACCGGGATAACCTGATACCGGCATTGCTGGCATCCGCGTCCATCCCCATGGTGATGTCCGGTGTGCGGGATATTCCTGGTGCGCCTGATGGCGTTTATCGTGACGGCGGCCTGCTGGATTATCATCTGGATCTGCCCTATCAGCAGCCTGGCGTCGTGCTTTACCCCCACTTCTCTGACCGGGTGGTGCCGGGTTGGTTCGACAAGAGCCTGCCCTGGCGGCGGGCTAACCCGCAACGCCTGCAGGATGTGGTGGTGATTGCCCCTTCCCGCGAGTACCTGGCCAGTCTGCCGGATGGCAAGTTGCCGGACCGTAAGGATTTTGAACGCTACATGGGGCATGATCAGCGTCGTAAGACCGCCTGGCGCATTGCGGTGGCGGAAAGTGATCGCCTGGGCGAGAGCTTCCTGTCACTGGTAACCAGTGGCCGCCTGGCGGATATTGCCAAACCCCTCTGAGCTAAGCTCAACGAGCAAGGATGTGCCTGTGACTGACGTCTTGATGCCGCTGCGGCGGCCCCGTTCCATCCGTACCCTGGCCAACCGGCTCAGCGGTTTTGTCCGTGGCCGCTTGTGGCTGCAGGTGCTGGTGGCCATGGCACTGGGTGTCGCCTCTGGCTTTATGGTTGGTCCCCACTTTGATTTTATCAGCCAGGATACCGCCTCGCTGGTGGCAAGCTGGGCAGCGCTGCCGGGGTATCTGTTCCTGGCTCTGGTGCAGATGATCGTTATCCCGTTGGTGGTGTCCTCCATCATTCTCGGTATGGCGTCTACTGAGAATGTGCAGCAGTTACGCCAGACCGGTGTCCGTACCGGTGGCTTTTTCCTGGTCACCACACTGGTGGCGGTGTTGATCGGGTTGGCAGCGGTCATGCTGATTCAGCCCGGCAGCTACATGGACAGCAGCGCGCTGGTGATGGCGCCAGCGGTGGTGGAGGGCAGTAACAGCTTCTCCCTCGCCGAGCTGCCCAATCGTATCACTGAAATAGTGCCCACCAACCCACTGCGGGCGGGGGTAGAACAGAACATGCTGCAAATGGTGGTGTTCTCCATTCTGGTGGGGGTGGCACTGGTGACCCTGCCCATTACCCAGGCCCGCCCGCTGATGGAGCTGCTTGGGGCGGTGCAGGATGTCAGCATGGTGGTGGTGCGCTGGGCCATGTACCTGGTGCCTTTTGCGGTATTCGGGCTGATGTTCCAGTTGATGACCCGCCTGGGGCTGGATTCGCTGGTAGGGCTCGGGATGTATGTGCTGACGGTATTGGCGGGTTTGCTGGTTATGCTGCTGGTCTATCTGATCCTTTATCGCGTGTTTCGCCGTGAGCCGGCACTCCGTTTCATGCGTGCGGCGCGGGATGCGCAGCTACTGGCCTTTTCCACCTCCAGCTCGGCGGCCGTCATGCCCCTAACCATACAGACCGCCATTGAGCGCCTGAACGTCCGCCAGGGTATTGCCCAGTTTGTGGTGCCTTTGGGAACCACCATCAATATGGCAGGCACGGCACTTTACCAGGTGGTGGCCACGATGTTCCTGGCGCAGGTTTTTCAGGTCAATATTGAAACCTCGCAACTGATGCTGGTGGTGGTGCTGGCGGTCGGGGCTTCCATTGGCTCTCCCGGCACACCGGGTATTGGCATTGTGATTCTTTCGATGCTGCTCACCACCGTGGGTATTCCGGCAGAGGGTATCGCATTGTTGATCGGGGTGGATCGGATACTGGACATGTGCCGTACCACCCTGAATGTGACCGGTGACCTGGTGGCCGCGGCCATCATGGATAGCTGGTTACCGGTGTCGGCTGATGATGAGGCGTCGGCTCCTGCCACGACCTGAGGTCTTCTGGTGGTATACCACCAATGCACCTGGAGCGGGGACTGACCCGCTCCAGGTTTTTCTATGATCGCCTAATCAATTGTAATTAAAAGATATGTTCTTTATTTCTACTATCTAAAAATAGGTAGTTGCCGGCACCGCTGACATCGGCGTGCCAAGGTGTCGTTGATTAACATCAAGTTTGAGAAGCCTCTGAACCAGTAGCTTGAACTCAGAAAAACCGCCCGCGGTGAGGCGTGGCGGGTTCCGGTGCTGGTAGAGAGGATTCAACATGAGCGACATCAAGAAGTGGGAGGTGGAGGACCAGGCATTCTGGGAGTCCACGGGTAAGAAGATAGCCTATCGCAATCTGTGGATTTCCATTCCCAACCTGTTGTGCGGCTTTGCCGTCTGGTTGATGTGGGGGATTATCACGGTACAAATGCTGAACCTGGGCTTTCCCTTTGAGCCCAGTCAGTTGTTTACCCTCACGGCCATTGCCGGTCTGACGGGTGCCACCCTGCGCATACCTGCCTCCTTTATGATCCGCATAGCCGGAGGGCGCAACACCATCTTCCTGACGTCTGCCATGCTGATCATACCGGCATTTGGTGCCGGCCTGGCGCTGCAGAATCCGGACACGTCTTTGCTGACCTTCCAGATTCTGGCGTTCCTGTCCGGTATTGGCGGTGGCAACTTTGCAGCGTCCATGAGCAACATCAGCACCTTCTTCCCGAAAAAGGAGCAAGGCCTGGCGCTGGGGCTGAATGCCGGGCTTGGCAATTTTGGTGTCACCACCATGCAGATCCTGATTCCAGCGGTGATGACCATTGGTATCTTCGGCCTGCTGGCGGGAGATCCCATGACGCTGGTCAGGGACAGCGGCACACTGATCGGACGCATTGAGGCGGGCACGCAAACCTGGATCCAGAATGCCGGCTTCATCTGGGTGGTGATACTGGTGCCTCTGGTCATTGCGGCCTGGTTCGGTATGAACAATCTGCGCACCATTACGCCGGACCCTGGCCATCCGCTGGCAGCCTTTGGTCGCATCACCGGCCTTTACCTGATTGGCTTTCTCACTGCCGGTGTTGGCCTTTACCTCTATATGCCTGCCCCTACGGGTCTTGGCATTCTCAACCCCTGGCTGGCCATGCTGCTGATCATGGGCGCTACGCTGGCCATTATGCGCGCCGTGCCGGGCAAGATCGGCGAGAACTCCAAGCGCCAGTTTGCCATCTTCAAGGACAAACACACCTGGTCCATGTCGATTCTCTATATCCTGACCTTCGGCTCCTTCATTGGCTTCTCCATGGCTTTGCCTCTGTCCATCACGGTGATTTTTGGCTTCACCACCGTGGAGGTGAATGGGGTCATGGAGCGGGTGGCTAATCCGAATGCGCCCTCAGCCCTGACCTATGCCTGGATCGGACCTTTTGTGGGCGCGCTGATTCGTCCATTGGGTGGCTGGATCTCTGACAAGGTGGGTGGCTCCATCGTCACTCAGGTGATTGCCGCCGTGATGGTGGTGGCCTCGGCTGCGGTCGGTTACGTGATGATGCTGGCGTACCAGTCAGCAACGCCAGAGCAGTACTTTTTCCTGTTCATTGCACTGTTCATGCTGATCTTCGCCGCCACCGGTATCGGTAACGGCTCCACCTTTCGCACCATTGGCGTCATCTACAACCAGGAGCAGGCTGGCCCGGTACTGGGTTGGACCTCGGCTGTTGCGGCTTATGGTTCGTTTGTGGCGCCCATGGTGATTGGTGATCAGATTCGCGGTGGCACACCGGAGGTAGCCATGTATGGTTTCGCGGTCTTCTACGCCCTGTGCATGGTGTTGAACTGGTGGTTCTACCTGCGCCGCAACGCCTACGTGAAAAACCCCTGACCTTGGGTCAGGGGCTTCCCGGCTACCTCGGAGAGTAACCCATGAGAATCATGCTTGCCTACGACGACTCCCGCAATGCCCGTCTGGCGTTGCAAAGCACCATCGACATGTTCAAGCCCCTTGATCCGCTGATCGTGCTGGTGGGGGTGGTGGAAGGCGCGCTGGATACCAGTGATGCCAGCGCCGACCTTTATGAACGTCAGAAGAACGAATTTCGCGGTTTCCTGCGGGAAGCGGCCGAACGGGTGGGCCAACAGGGCCTGAATGCGGAGGTGATTATCGCAGAAGGCGATGCCCGCAAGATGATCCTCAAAGCCGCCGAGCACAAGCGCCCGGACCTGTTGGTGATTGCCCGCCACAGCCATGAGCCGGATGGGGGCTTTATCTCCCGCTCCCTCAATCTGCTGGTGGATGAACTGGATTACATGACCTTTGGCAGTGTCAGTGCCTTCCTGGCTCGCCGGGCGCCTTGCCCGGTACTGATCCAGGCATGCCCCTGACTTTAAGGAGTAGTCGCTATGAAAGTTGCTGACCTTTTTAAATGGAGCCAGCCGGAAATCAGGGCCTTGCACCTGACCTGGATTGCCTTCTACATCTGTTTCTTCGTCTGGTTCGGCATGGCGCCGCTGGCCACCAGCATGCTGAAAAGCGTGGATTGGCTGACGCCGGATGATATCCGCCTGTTTGCCATTGCCAACGTGGCCCTGACCATACCGGCTCGTATCATTGTGGGTATGGCGCTGGATCGCTGGGGGCCGCGCCGGGTGTTCTCGGTGCTGATGGTGGTGATGGCGCTACCGGCGCTGTTCTTTGCCTTCGGTGATACCCGTACCCAGTTGCTGGTATCCCGGCTGGTACTCAGCTCCATCGGTGCCAGCTTCGTGGTGGGCATCCATATGACCGCCATGTGGTTCAAGCCCAAGCACATCGGCTTTGCCGAGGGCTTCTATGCCGGGTGGGGAAACTTCGGTTCCGCCGCTGCGGCCATGTCCCTGCCCGCCATTGCCATCTACGCCTTCGGTGGCCCGGATGGCTGGCGCTGGGCGGTAGCCTCCTCGGCCCTGATTATGGCGGCCTACGGGGTCTACTACTGGTTTGCCATCACCGATGGTCCGGCGGGCACTGTCCACCATAAGCCGCAAAAAGCCAGCGCCATGGAAGTCAGCACCTGGGGTGACATGATCAAGCTGATACTCTGGACCATCCCCATGATCGGTGTGCTGGGCATCCTGGTTTGGCGGGTGGAAACGCTGGGCTACCTGAGCTCTACCGGCGCCTTGATCTGCTATGCAGTGATTGCCCTGGCGGTGCTGTACCAGATTATCCAGATCCTGCGGGTCAATATTCCCATCCTGCGGAAGGGTGTGCCAGAGGATGACAAGTACCCTTTCAACAGCGTGGCCGCGCTGAACTCCACTTACTTTGCCAACTTCGGTGCAGAGCTGGCGGTGGTGTCCATGCTACCCATGTTCTTCGAGCTCACCTGGGGCCTGACCCCCACCACCGCGGGTCTGATTGCCGCTTCCTTTGCTTTCGTGAACCTGGTGGCCCGGCCCATGGGGGGACTGGTCTCTGACCGTCTGGGGAATCGTCGCTTTGTGATGCTGGCTTATATGTTCGGCATCGGTATTGGCTTCGTCCTGATGGGCTTGATGAATTCCGGCTGGCCATTGCTTGTTGCGGTGATGATTACAGTGCTCTGCTCCGTGTTCGTGCAGGGTGCGGAGGGTGCCACCTTCGGCATCATTCCATCCATCAAGCGTCGTATTACCGGCCAGATTTCCGGTATGGCGGGTGCTTACGGTAATGTGGGTGCGGTGTGCTACCTGACCCTCTATACCTTCGTGGATGCCTCCACCTTCTTCTTTATCATCGCAGCCGGCGCCTTCATCAGCTTTGCCATCTGCTTCTTCTGGCTCAAGGAGCCTGAGGGCGCCTTCTCCGAGGACTACTATGTCTCCTCCGTGGATCGCAAACTGGCAGAAATGCAGGCCCAGAAAGCCTGAACAGGCAGGCACCTTGCAAGGGCTGGCGGGTAACCACCAGCCCTATCCATCAACTATACTCATCGGCACAAGGATAAGACGGACTGAGAGAGGTAAGCTCATGACGGACAGTGCCGAAGTGAAAATCCCCCGCACCACCCCCTGCGTTGTTATGGTGGAGGCGGGCAAGAGTTACAGTTGGTGCGCCTGCGGCCGCAGTGCAACCCAGCCCCTGTGTGATGGCGCCCACAAAGGGTCGGGCCTGTCACCACTGCGTTACACGGCGGAAAAAACCGAATGGCTGTGGTTCTGTGGTTGCAAGCAGACCCGGCAACCGCCTTTCTGTGATGGCAGCCACAAAGCGCTGGGCAACGGCTGGTGACAGGGGCGCCTTAGTCAATCCCGTTACCGTTCACCGCGGTGCTGTGATCCGGTGTACCACTAAGGCGGAAACCGGCGCAGCCGCTGAGGGGATCAATGACGGGTTTGACGCGCAGGGTGTAGGGCAGTCGCATGCCCTCCGCATGTAACAGGCCCAGGTCCACCAGGGTCATGGCCTTGTCGTGTCGGGCAGCGGTCATGGCCTCCTCGAAGCGCAGCTTGCTGTCCGGGCAGATCAGGCTGGTGAAGTTGCGCTCAACCAGGTCGGCCGGGGCATAGCCGGCCAGCGCATCCACCTGAGCGGAAATAAACCCGATCAGTCCCTGCTCATCAAGCTCGGCGATAAAGCCGCCCGCCAGGGCAACCAGGTCCCGGCTGCGCTCTTCACTCTCGCTCAGGGCTTGTCGCAGAACATCTTTCTCAACCCGCAGATTGCGCAGTTGCGCCTTGAGCTGGGCCTGGCCCGCATGTTGGTGATCAGCCGCCCGTTGTTGCAGGATGAGTTGATAGCCCAGCCAGCCAATCAGTGCCGCTGCAACCAGTGACAACAGCAGGCCCGGCAACCATATCAGCACCGCCGGTGGGCGCGGTAAAGCGCTGGGGCTGAGGGCGCTGCGTAACAGCCATTGGCGGTCTGCGAAGGTCAGTATTGAGGCCGCCCCGGCAGTCGGTGTTTCATCCAGCGTCTGACTGCCAGCATGGGTGTAAAAGAACGGGTTGCGGGCGTGCTGGCTACTGTCATAGACCGCCAGCTTCAGGGTGTCGCCAATGAGGCCGTGGGCGGCGGAAAAGAATGCGGGCAGATCGATGAGGGCCAGCAGCAAGTGATCGTTGGGCCCGGGGATAAAGACGCCGGTAACCCAGCGTTGATCCTGATTCGCTGTCCGCACCGGGGTTACTGTGGTGGCAGCGGGCTGGCCGGTTTCCAGTGCCTGATTGAGCACCCGCTGCCAGTGGCTGTCCTCCTGTATGGCGGCCAGTGCTTCCGGGGACAGGGTCAGGGATTCCGGGGTATAAGCCCCGAGCAGCGTGACCACTAGCAAATCGGGGTAGGCACGCTGTAGTGCTTGCACCTGCAATTCAAAGTCCGAATCCTCGCTGGCAGGGTTACTGGCCAGTTGTTGCAGCGCAGCCAGGCGACCCTGCAGACCCGCAGCCAGCGCGCTGGCCTGAGCATTGTGCAGGGTATGGTAGACGGCGCCGGCGTACTGATGGTGATGGCGGCCTAATTGTTGGTTGGTAATACTGGTTAACACCAAGCCAAGGATAAGCACAGGAATCGCCAGCCAGACCAGCGGCGTTTGGTTACCAGAGGATTCATCCATGTTCAGGGTCTCACGCATCTGCCGGGGTATCTGAGGCCACGCAGTGGCACCCTAAGCATAGTGAACCCGGGCGGTGGCTGCCACCCCGGCTTTCACGCCGTAGGACGGCGTACCAGAATGTAGGTAAGTACGAACATGGTGAAGGCCGTGACTACCACGGAGGGGCCGGCCGGGCTGTCCAGGTGCCAGGACAGCGTCAGCCCGCCGGATACCGCCAGCACGCCGAGCAGGCCCGCCAGCCAGGCCATCTGTGTGGGGCCGTTGGCCAGCCTGCGGGCAGTGGCGGCGGGTATAATCAGCAGGGCGGTGATCAAGAGCACGCCAACGATCTTCATCGCCACCGCAATCACCAACGACAACATGACCATCAGGGCTACCCGCAGCCACTCCACGGCCACACCCTCCACCCGGGCCAGTTCCTCATGGATGGTGCTCATCAGCAAGCCGCGCCACAGCCAGACCAGCATGGACAGAATCACCAGCGCACCGCCATAGATCCAGGCCACATCTTCACGGCTCATGGCCAACAGGTCACCAAATAGGTAACCGGTCAGGTCCATGCGTACCTGGGGCATGAAACTGAGGGCCACCAGACCGATGGCCAGGGCGCTGTGGGCGAGGATGCCGAGCAAGGTATCCATGGCCAGGGTCTGGCTGCGGGATAGCAGCACCAGGGCCAGTGCCAGGCCCACGCAGAAGAAGGCAATACTGAGGTTAAGGGGGGCATTGAACCAGAGCCCGAGGGCAATACCGAGCAGCGCGGAATGGGCCAGGGTGTCGCCGAAGTACGCCATACGTCGCCAGACCACAAAGCAGCCCAGGGGACCTGTAATCAACGCGACGCCAATACCGCCCAACATGGCCCGCCAGAAAAAATCACTTAGCAGGGCATCAAGCATGGTGATTGCCGCAATCGTGGGTGGTGGTGCCGGGATCGATCACATCACCGTGCAGGTCATGACGGTGGTTGTGGTGATGATGATAGACCGCGAGGCTCTCGGCCACATGTTTGCCAAACAGCTCCACAAAGGCCGGGTCATTGGAAATCTGTTCCGGATGGCCGCTGCAGCAGACGTGATTGTTGAGACAGATAACCTGATCCGTTGCGGACATCACCAGATGCAGGTCGTGGGAGATCATGATGACGCCACACTGCAGCTCATCCCGCAGGGTGCGGATCAGCTCATAGAGTGCGGCCTGACCGTTGACATCCACCCCTTGGGCGGGCTCATCCAGCACCAGCAAGTCGGGCTGGCGCACCAGCGCCCGGGCAATCAGCAGGCGCTGCATTTCGCCGCCGGACAGGTGATGTACGGAGGCATCGTTCAGGTGGCCAACCCCGGTACGGGCCAGGGCGGCCTCACAAGCTGGAGCCTTAACGCCGGTCAGGGCCATAAATTCGCGCACGGACAGGGGTAGGGTAGGCTGCAGATGCAGCCGTTGTGGCACATAGCCAACGCGTAAACCGGCGCGGCGCTTGATGCGGCCGCTGGTGATGGCCTGAATGCCCAGAATGGCGCGAATCAGCGTGGTTTTGCCGGACCCGTTGGGACCTATGACCGTGATCACATCACCGGTGTTGACGGCCATGGTGATACGATCCACCACGGCATGGCCGTTGAAGCTGACACTCACACCCGTCAGTTGTACCAGTGGTTCAGTCACGGCGGCTGTTATCCAGGCAGGCGGGGCAGCGGCCGCTGACTTCGATGGTGGCGTCGTGGGGCTGAAAGCCTTCCGCTTTGGTCAGGCTGTCCACCGCCTGGAAGACGGCGGGGGCTTCCAGCTCCAGCACGTTCTGGCACTGATCACAGATCAGGAACAGCCCGGTGTGTTGCTCACCGGCATGGCTGCAGCCGGTGAAGGCATTGAGGGAGGCAATACGGTGTACCAGCCCATGTTGCAGCAGGAAGTCCAGTGCCCGGTAAACCGTAGGCGGTGCCGCGTTGTGGCCTTCTTTGGCGAGCGACGCCAGCAGCTCATAGGCGCCCAGTGGCTTGTGGGACTGCCACACCAGCTCAAGCACGCGTTCGCGGATGGGGGTCAGGCGCGCATTGGCGCGACGGCAGACATCCCTGGCGTCCGACATGGCCTGCTGCACACAACGCTTATGGTTGTGGGGGCGGTAGGGCAGTGAGGGTGTGCTCATGGTCTGGGTCTGAGTTGAAATTTGCAACATTATAACAATGCCCATGGGTAGCGTCACCCATGGGCAGTGCTGGCACCATCAGCGGCTGGTCAGGCCAGTGCTTGCAGCGCGAGGGATTCGAGATACTCGAGGTTGGGGATCACCGCCTGGTTACCCTCCACTTCCACCGTCATTAGGTCTGCAGGGCCGACTTCACCGTCGGTCTCCCGCACCTGGCTTTCTTCCAGGCGTGCCTGGCTGGGGATGCCCTGAGTGGCCAAGGCCAGAAAAGGCAGTTTGCCGTGGTGCTCGCCAATAGTGTTCAGTACCGCGATGCGGCCCCGCTGGCCAGAGGGGCTGATGGCATCGCCGCCGTTGGCAGCATCATAGGAAATGACCGGCAATCGCAAACCGCGCCACTCCAGCATGCCCATCAGCCAGTCGGGGGCGCCGGGTGCCTGCTCCGGACTGGCGTAATCGACAATCTCGGCAACCGAAACGTTAGGGAGCAGCAACTGGCGGTCCTGCATCGGAATCATCAGGCAGGGCAGGATCTGCGGGTTGTCAGCCATACTCAGTGTCCTCAGGCGGAATCTCGTTGATGTTTACGTTTTAGCAGACAGATTGCTTCCAGGGTCTTCACCAGCTGGCGAGCCAGCTGTTCAGGGTTGCCAACAAAGCTTACACAACCGGTGGCAACCACAGAGTCCGGCATCGCGCTGTTACCGCAGCTTGCGCTGTCCTGCGCCCAGACCCGGCTGCCGTAGGCTTTTAACAAGGGTGCGGCAACGGCACCGTCATTACCCATACCGGAAAACAGAATAGCATTACAACGATCACCATAGTGATCGCCTATGTTCAGCAATACCTGGTCAATGGACGGCCCATAGGGCCCTGGCCAGGCGTTGGTTTTTTCCACCAGTTCACCCTGCTCATTGAGGGTCCATTCCCGTTCCACCGGCAGCAACACCACCTCGCCGGTTTTCAGGGTGGCGCCCACCTCAGCCTGCTTGAGCTGGTAGTGGGCGTGGCGGCCGAGTACCCGGGTCAACACTTCGGTAAAATTACCGTCGATATGCTGGGCGTAGACAAACCCCACGGGTAGCCCTGCTGGCAGGCAGTCGAGGAAAGCCTTTACCGCAGCCGGTCCACCCAGTGAGGCCCCCAGAATCCAGATGTATTCCGCCGGCGTGCCTGGAATCGCAGGGGTTATCCAGTGGGGTAGGTCCTGTATCTGGGCGGGCGGGGTCTGGTCCAGTTGCTCCAAGCTGTTTTCATTGTCCAGCTGTTCCAGCGGCCCGAGGGCTTGCTCAAGCTTGTCCTGCAGCCGTCGCTCCCAACTGACGTAATGACTCTGGCCAGGCTTGGGCGCTGGATCGAGCCCGAACAACATGGGCGCTTCCGAGGCCTCCAGCAGAAAATCCAGGACAGTGGCGTCGGCATCCTCATCCTCCATCACCACCAGCCACAGATCCACCACTGGTACCGGCGACTGGGCCAACAGCCGTTCTGGCGCGCCACAAAATGCAGACGCAAGCCCGAACTTGGCGGCTGCGTCCTGCAGTCGCCGACGTTGTAGTGGGTTGTCGGAGACTATCCCGACAGCCCACTGCCCAGCTTCTGACACGGGTATTACTCCTTACCGGTCAGCCGCTTGATAGTGGCCAGCAGTTCGGTTTCCTGGAACGGCTTGCCAAGATACTCATTGACGCCGATGGCCAGTGCCCGATCCCGGTGTTTCTGCCCGGTCCGGGACGTGATCATACAGATTGGGGTGTCCTGCAGATGCTCGTCATGTCGCACAAAGCTGGCCACTTCGAAGCCGTCCATACGGGGCATCTCGATATCCAGCAGGATGATGTCCGGGCGGTGATCCTGCAATTGCGCCACGGCATCGAGGCCGTCTTTTGCGGTAACCACTTCCATCCCGTTGCGTTCCAGCAGGCGCGAGGTGACCTTCCGTACCGTTACCGAATCGTCCACCACCATAACCAGCGTTGGCCGGTCATCCTGGCGAGCCTGCTGCTCAATGATCTGGCCAGCCAGACGCTGACGCTCAGACAGGATGTCGGAGCGGATCATGGCTGGCAGATCGAGAATGACGACCACGTTACCATCACCCAGGATGGTGGCACCGGATACCCCACGCACGGAGCTGAACTGAGGCCCGAGGGATTTCACCACGATCTCCCGGCTACCCATCAGGCTATCCACCTGCAGGGCCATGGGTTGTTCCGCGCCGCGCACCAGAATGACCGGTAATGGCAGGGCCTGGCCCTGTAGTTTCGGATGGTGGTCACTGTGCAGCAGATTGCCCAGATACTGCAGCCGGTATTGCTGGCCCGCGTACTCGTACATGGGCGCATCGGGCTTGTAGTACTCTTCCAGTTCATAAGTGCTGACCCGCACGATACCTTCGATGGTATTCAGCGGAATGGCGTAGTAGTCCTCACCCGTGGATACCATCAGTGCCCGGTTGACCGATACGGTAAAGGGCAGGCGTACGGTAAAGGTGGTGCCCTGGCCGAGTGCTGAATCGATGTCCAGGCTACCACCCAGCTGCTTGATCTCGCTGGCTACGACATCCATGCCGACGCCACGACCAGAAATCTGGGTGACTTTCTGAGCAGTGGAGAAGCCGGGTTGCAGGATGAATTGCAGAATCTCGCGGTCCGTCAGCACTTCCTGCTCAGCCATCAGCCCCTGGCGCACCGCTTTGTCACGGATCACCTTGGTGGGTATGCCGGCACCGTCATCGGTCATCCGCAGCACCACCTCGCCACCTTCGCGGCTCAGGGATAACACGATGGCACCGGTTTCCGGCTTGCCGGACTGAGCACGTTTGGCGGGATCTTCAATGCCGTGGTCAAGGGCGTTACGCAGCATGTGCTCCAATGGGGCCACCATGCGCTCGAGAATATTGCGGTCCATTTCCCCTTCCGGGTTGCGGACATCAAATTCCACTTTCTTGCCCAGCTCGCCACTGATCTGGCGCACAATCCGACGCAGGCGCGGCACCATGGATGAGAACGGGATCATCCGTGTTTTCATCAGGCCTTCCTGCAGCTCGGTATTGATACGGGACTGCTGTACCAGCAGGGTTTCCGTATCCCGCAGGCGGTCTGCCATGGTCTCACGCAGGTCGGCAAGATCCGAGGCTGATTCGCTCAGCGCGCGCGATAGCTGCTGTATGGACGAGTAGCGGTCCATTTCCAGCGGGTCAAAGTCGTCACCGTAGTCGGGGCCGTGCTCACGCTCGGTGCGGAACAGGATCTGGGCCTCTGTTTCGATATCCATACGGCGCAGCTGCTCGCGCAGACGCTCGATGGTGGCGGCCATCTCATCCAGGGTGTGGCTGAAGTCGCTGGTTTGCTGCTCCAGTCGGCCACGGGTAATACTGGTTTCACCGGCCAGGTTGACCAGTTCATCCAGTAGCGGGGCGGAAACCCGGATAGTTTCCTGGGCGGCCCGGGCTGCATCTGCTGCGGTTGGCCGCTGTACCTTGCGAGGTGGTTTGGCCGGTTTCGGGGCGGGTGGTGCCGCCTCCGTGATGGCCGGAGCCGGGGTTTCGGCTTTGGGTGTCACTTCAGCTACAGGTGCAGACTTGGCTTCGGCTTCAGGCACCGCTGCTTGCAGCTTGCCACGTACATCCTCAACGCCACTGACAATCTGATCGTACTGAGCGCTGATGGCCTGCCAGGCCTCGTCATCCGGTGCCTGGCTATTCAGCGCAATCAGGCGTGATTCCAGCTCATGAGCCAGATCACCCAGCGCCGCCAGCTGTGACAGCCGTGCACCGCCCTTGAGGGTATGTAGCGCCCGCTGACCCTCCTGATTGAAGTAGGTGTTGGCAGGTTCTTTGCGCCAGTCAGAGAATAATTGCTCCAGCTGGTCGAGAATTTCCCCGGCTTCCTCCAGGAAAATTTCCAGGACTTCCTGGTCCAGCTCGTCGTCAGATATGCTCGCGCTATCGGCGGCTGTTTGCTCGCCCAGCTTTCTCAGGCTGCTGAGGATAGCCGCATCGGGCTGAGGCAGCGCGCCTTCTTCCAGCTGCGTGAGCATGGTGTGCAGGGCGTTGGCAGCCCATTCGCTGGCGCTGAAGGCGGCAGCTGCATCCACGGTGCCCTCGACAGATTTCTCCAGCCGGTCATGCCACAGCTCGGCAAGGTCGGCAACGGGATCGACATCCGCCAGGCGCGCGCCCCCTTTCAGGGTATGCAGCTCCTGTAGCAGGTTGGTTACCCCATGCAGGCTGTCAGGTTTCTCCCGCCACTGCTCCAGGCACTCCCGGATAGCGCCAAGTATCTCCAGGCCCTCATCGAGGAAAATGCCGATCAGGTTCTCATCAAGGTCTTCGGCGGCACCTTCATCCGCTGCAGGAACCGCAGGCGTTTCATCCACCACCTTGGTCACGGCCGGTGCGGCATCTCCACGAAGCAGGGCTGTGACCTCTGCAATCAGGTCATCGGCGGCTTCACAGGGTTTCTGGGCGGCAATCTGCTCTACCATCTGTGCCAGACGGTCATGACAGCGGAACAGCAGTTCGTTCATGCCCTCACTGGCGGTGCGCTGACCTTCAGCCACCTGTTCAAACAAGTCTTCAAGCACGTGGGTGAGGTCACCCAGGGCATCGACACCGGCCATCCGGGCGCCGCCCTTGAGGGTGTGGACGTCCCGTTGCAATTCCGCCGCCACCGCGGTATCCGCCGGATTTTCTGTCCAGGTGTGCAGCGCACTGCCGGTGGAATTGATCAGGTCATAGGCTTCTTCCAGGAAGATGCCAACCAGCTCAGGGTCAAGGTCGCCCGCGGTTTCGTCGCTGAGCTCAGCCATGGGTAACGCCATATCCATGGCGTCTTCTTCAACGTCCAGCGCCGGCGGGAGCTGATCGCTGGCTTCTTCCTCATCTAACAGGTCCACGTCAGTGGTCGCAGCCAGTGCCGCTGCGGTGGCAATATCGTCGTCTGCTTCTTCGCTAACGTCAGCACCGCCCTGGGCGGCATTTCTGAGGGCTTGCAGCAGTGCCGGTGCCACCGGGCAGGCGGCATGCTCTGCCACGGCTTCCACCATGACCGCCAATTGGTCATGGGCCTGGAGGGCCAGATTGACGTTCTCGGTGCTGGCCTGCAGGCGGCCATCGACGATGCGCTCAAACAGGGTTTCCAGCTCATGGGCGATGTCGGCAATCGGCGCGATATCAGCCATCCGGGCGCCACCCTTGAGGGTGTGCAGCTCCCGCTGGAGTGCTTTGACGGTGTCTGGCTGTTGCGGATTTTCCTGCCACTGGTGCAACAGCTCGCCGCTGGTGTCGATAATCTCGCCCGCTTCCTCGAGAAATATCTCGGCGACTTCCGGGTCCAGATCCATCAGCCCGGTGGTTTCCGTCTCTCCGGCGCTTACCGGCTCCGGCAGGTTACTGCCTTCCTCTTCCTCGACCGCGGGCAGGGGGGCAGGGGCCGGTGTTACATCGGTGACCTGGCGGGCTGCCTGGTGGTCATCCTCGTACCGGCGAATCGCTTCAATCAGTTCCGGCGCAGCCTCGGGGGTATGACCCTGATGGATGGCTTCAACCATGGCGGCGAGGCTGTCATGGCTACGCAGCAGCAAGTCAGACAGGGGCTCGCTGACGGCGAGACGCTGCTCCACCAGGCCTTCAAACAGACTTTCCAGTTCATGAGCCAGATCGCCGATGGTGGCGATATTGGCCATACGCGCGCCCCCCTTGAGGGTGTGCAGGTCCCGTTGCAACAGGCGCAGGAAGGTCTGGTTATCGGGCTGCTCACGCCACTGGTGCAGGGTTTCGGCGGTGTTGTTGACAAGATCCTGGGCTTCTTCCAGGAAGATTTCCACCAGTTCTCCGTCCAGCGGCTCGTTGCTGGCGGCTTCCGCCGCGCGCTCTTTGCTGCGGGCGTTGAGGGTGATGGCGAAATTATTCAGTGTCTTGACCAGCTCGTCGTCGGCCACGGTGGCCAAGCCAGCAGCCACCTGATCCATCATGTTAATGAGGTGATCATGAGCGGCTTTCGCCAGTGGGAACAGTTCGGCGTCGATCTCGTCCTGTTCTCTGGCCTGGGCGTAAGTGTGTGCGAGGGCGTCAGCCAGGGTGGAAATATCCGGCAGTGCGGTCAGCGCCGCCCCTCTGGACAGCTGGCGCAGCTCAAGGGTCAGTTGCTCCACCTGCCCATGTTGGGCCGGGTCGAGGGACCACTCATCGAGGATCCGGTCGGCGTCCAGCAGAATGTCGAGGCCTTCGTTGAGGAACAGCTGAATCAGCTGACTGTCAGGCTTGCCGGCGGTGGTGGTTTCATCCATTCTGCGGCTGGAGCCCAGCAGGTCGCTGGCGACAGATTCCAGATGTGTCAGGTAGTCGTCGGCCCCGGCCAGGGGCGCCTGGGGTTCGCTAGGCAGCTGTTGCAGGCCTTGCTCGAGGAAGCTGCACAGCTCACGGATAAGCCCCAGCACATCCTGGTTGGCCTGCAGGTTCTCAGCGCGGGCATCCTTGATGAGTTTTTCCAGTGGTGTCACAACCTGGGCAATGGGTTGAATGCCGGCGGTCTGTGCACTGCCTTTGAGGGTGTGCAGGGCTCTGGACAGGTTGTCATTGAATGCCGTGCTCTGGCGCTCGCCAGCCTCAACCAGGAACTGCTGCAAGGTTTGCAGGTGAGTCTCTGCCTCGCTCTCGAAGATTTCCAGCAGTACCGTGTCTACCAGTTGGTCATCATCGGCAGCCACATCGGCGGCGTCTGCACCAATGTCCTCAGCAACGTCTGCGGTGGGGAGTGCCGGCACAATATCGCTGTCCGGAATCTCGCCGTTGGCCAGCGCATTGGCCTGGCGCTCAAGGGGCTGGGTGTCGATGCTGGCTGGACGCTGCAGGCGGAAGTCTTCCACCAGTCCAGGCAGTTGCTCGGTCACCTGACGCAGTAACTCGTTGATGCTGTCGTTCATGAACACGCTGCCGTCGATGACCCGGTTCAGCATGTTTTCCACAGCCCAGGACAGCTCACCGATGGTTTCGGCGCCCACCATCCGACCACTGCCTTTCAGGGTATGGAAGGCACGGCGGATTTCCGCCAAAGCGGCACGGTCATTGGGTTCACGCAGCAGTGCTGGCAGGTATTCTGCAATGGTTTGCAGCACCTCATCAGCTTCTTCGATGAAGATCTCCAGGATCTCATCGTCAATCAGATCATCGGTGTCCGCGTCTGATGTGGCTTCGATGCCCACTGCGGCAGTCGGCATTTCCACCCGGGCTGGCTCGATATCTGAGGCCTCAGGTTCCGCATCGGTAACCGCCGCACTGGCAGGTTTATCCTCGGTTTTACGGGTGGTGGCCAGTGCTTCTGCCTGGGCAATGAGCTCTGCCACATCGCCGCTGGTTTCACCATCACGGAACTCATTGATCAGCCCCGGCAGGCGTGTTACCACAGCATCGGTGAGGCTGAACAGGTCGTCCGTCAGGCGCACGCTGTTGTCGATGACCCGGTTAAACAGGTTCTCTACCGACCAGGCCAGTTCGCCGATACTGGTAGCGCCGACCAGCCGCCCGCTGCCTTTAAGGGTGTGGAAGGCTCGCCTTACTTCCGTCAGGGCCTCATGGTCATCCTGACTCTGGCGCAGGCGGGGATAGTAGGTGTGAATGGTGTCGAGGACTTCCCGGGCTTCTTCAACGAAGATCTCCAGAATCTCGTCATCCAGCAGTTCAGCATCCGTTTCCTTGGGCCCAAGCGGGGTGCTGTCCACCTCATCGGCGGTGGCGGCCAGTTCATCGGCCGGGATATCCGCCTGCCAGGTGGGGGCTTCGCCAACCGGGAAGCCCAGCGATGCCAGGCTCTCGTCAGCAATGCGCAATACGGTTTCGTTGTCCCGGATGCCCTCGGCCATGCGCTCAAGGTAATACTCGATACTGGAAATGGCATCCGCCAGGGTGTCCAGCTGTTTCCAGTCGGGTACACGTTTGCCTTCCAGCAGGACGTCAGTGATATAGCGCTCCGCAGAACTGAGCTGATCGGCCGCGCGTTCCAGAGGAATCAGTCGCAGGGCACCACAGATGCTGTGCAGCAGGCCCGGTACATGGCTGATCTCCTCCTGATTCCATTGCGAGGCAATGTAATTGACGACGGCGGTTTTGACCTGTTCCAGCGAGTTGCGCGCTTCCCGCAGCAGGGCGCTGTTGGCTTCGCCCAGTTCCTGCGAGCCCATTTCCGGGATGTCCTGACCCTCGGTGATGCGGTCCTGGTCCAATCCGCTGAGGGTGGCTTCGACGTATAGCAGCGCGCCAGCGATGTCCATCAGGGTACCGTCGTCCGGCGTGTTCTCGGACTGGATCAGCGCTTCGATGGTTTCAATCTGCTCGCCGACCACCCGACGGGGAATGCCGAGGCCTAACACGGCCAGGGTGTTGCCCACCTGTTTCAGGCCCGGAATCAAATCCTCCAGATCACTGTTCTGGCGGCTTTCGGAGCGCACATAGAGGTCCAGCTGGTCTTTCAGCTTGGCCAGCTCCTCGGTCAGCGCCGCAACAACAGAATGTATGGCTTCCCGGCCAGGGCGAGAGACCCGGTTGCGGGCCTCGTCCACTTCCTGGTCGGAAGGCAGGGCCGTATCCAGTGCGTACCGCTTACGGAGGTCAGCGACATAACGGGTATCCTGCCCCCGGGCCCGGGCAATGTAGTACAGAAGATGCTTGAGCAGGGTTTCCGGGACGGCCCCGGTCAGGATGCTGTTGCGCTCGTCAATGAGGCGTTTGACTTCATTGTCCAACTGGCGCAACAGCGATTTCACCGCGGTATTAACCGGGTTTTCGCCGCTCTGCAGGGTTTCCACAAAACCCCCTGCGGCCAGCCAAAGCTCACCATAGGGGGTTTGTTGACATAGCTTGACCAGCCGTTTGATGACCTTGTGCAGGTAATCATAGTGGGCGTCCAGGTCAGTCTCCCGGATAATACCTGCCAGAGCGAACTGGTACATTTGTCTCAGTTTGCGCAGGTGGCCCACTACCGTCGGGTCTTTCAGGCGCTTGGACGCATTGGCCGCGGGCTTGATACGGGCTGGTGTCAGATCAGGCTTGAACAGTGAGGTGTCCGACAGCAGGGCTTCGCCACGGGCGGCACGCAGATCGTTCAGGGTCGGCAGCAGTACCAGGGGGAAGTCGTCACGACTGCTATCCAGGTTCTCCAGGTACTGGGGCAATTGCAGGATGGCCTGCATCAGCGCCTGGATGGCGTCATCAACGTTAGCCACCTGCTCGTTGAGCAGAGCCTGGGTGAGCTTTTCCATCTCTTCGGTAAGCAGTGCAGCGCCAAACAGCTCGACCATCTGCAAGGTGCCATGCACCTGGTGGAGGTAGTTCAGGCAGAACCGCAGCCGCGCTGTGTCCTCGCGGTTTTCCACGTAGGTTTCCAACGCCTGCTGGCCCTGTTTCAGGGTTTCTTGTATCTCGCCCCTGACCCAGTCCAGGGCGATGCTGTCATGGTGATTGCCCATAACCACTCCGGCTATTCTTCGTCTGACCGGCGTTTTATCCACGCCAGCGTATTGTCTGATGGCACTCGTTGCAGGTCGGGCGGTTGCCAGTCGGTCAACTCACCCTGCCCAAGTACCAGCAGCCCACCCGGGGCCAGCCTTTCCGCCAGCCGTTTCACGATTTCCCGGCGGCGCCAGCGGCGAAAGTAAATCAGCAGGTTCTGGCACATGATAATGTTCATGCCATGCATGGGCGCCTGCTTGAGCTCGAGCACGTTAAGGCGGGCAAAACATACCCGGTCCCTGAGGCTGTCCACGACCTGTACTTGTTGGCGTGGCACCGGCTTGAAATAACGTTCCCGAAGCGCCTCATCCATACCTGCCAGCTTGCGCTCGCTGTATATACCTTGCTGGGCCTTCGCTATCGCGGGTTTGCTGATATCCGAACCGGTCACCCCGTACAGGGGCTCCAGTCGCAACTGCCGCATGCACTCGTCGATAATCATGGCCAGGGTGTATGGCTCTTCACCCGTGGCACAGCCGACACTCCAGGCTTCGATCGGACGTTTGACCAGGCTTTCCCGGGGGCGGGTGAGGATGTAATCCGCCACCAGCCGGCAAGCGTCAGGGTCCCGGAAAAATCGGGTTTCCTGCACTGTCAGCCGATCCACCAGGGTCGCCCACTCAATGATCCCTTCAGCACCTGAGGCTACTTTTTCATAGTAGGCCTGGTAGCTGTCGCAACCGATCTCCCGCATCCGGATACCCAGATTGGTTTCCAGGAAAGACCGGCGCTCCGAGGTCAGGGTCATGCCGGTGCGGAGTTCCAGCAGCTTTTGCCACTGCTGGAACTGCGCCTCATCCATCTTGGCCAGTGGCCGTAAAGACCAGATCCCGTCTGTGCCATTGGTGCGCGTCTCAGCCATATGCATCTTTCAGTTGAAACAGCACCTGCGCCATTGATTGATCGATCAGCTAATCACCGGTACGTTGTCGCGCTCGGCGTAATCTTCTTCCAGCTCCTCGTCAGGCAGCTTGAAGCCTGCCACCGAGGACCGCAGCTGCGCCGCCATCTCGGCAAGGTTGCCGATAGACTTGGCGGTTGCGTTGGTACCGGAGGAGGTCTGAGAGGTGATCTCCTGGATAACGTTCATGGTGTTGGAAATGTGGGCAGCAGACGATGCCTGCTGACGAGCCGCGTTGGAGATGTTCTGGATCAGTTCCGCAAGGCTCATGGATACGTTTTCGATTTCCTCCAGGGCAACACCTGCATCCTGTGCCAGGCGTGCACCACGTACCACCTCAGCGGTGGTGTGTTCCATGGAGATAACGGCTTCGTTGGTATCCGACTGGATGGTTTTAACCAGTGCTTCAATCTGCTTGGTTGCAGCAGAGGAACGTTCTGCCAGGCGCTGAACCTCGTCGGCAACAACCGCGAAGCCCCGGCCTGCATCACCGGCCATAGAGGCCTGGATCGCGGCGTTCAAAGACAGGATGTTGGTTTGGTCGGCAATGTCGTTAATCAACGATACGATATCACCGATTTCCTGTGAGGATTCACCCAGGCGCTTGATACGCTTGGAAGTTTCCTGAATCTGCTCACGAATGTTGTCCATGCCGCGAATGGTATTCTGTACCACTTCGGCGCCTTTCTTGGCGATGGCAACCGAGCGCTCCGCAACCGCAGAGGATTCAGCCGCGTTTGAGGATACCTGGTCGATAGAAACGGCGATTTCGTTAACCGCGGCAGAAGCCCCGGCAATTTCCTGAGCCTGGTGCTCAGACGCATCGGCCAGGTGCATGGCTGTGGCCTGGGTTTCCTGAGCCGCAGAAGCAACCCGGACCGCTGTACCACGGATGGCCTGTACCAGGCTGCGCATCTGGTCGATCGCGAAGTTGATCGAGTCAGCGATGGCGCCGGTGAAGTCTTCGGTTACCGTGGCCTCAGTGGTCAGGTCACCGTCCGCCAGGTCAGCCAGTTCATCGAGCAGTCGCAGGATCGCGTTCTGGTTCTGTTCGTTCTGTTCCTGCGTAGTTGCCAGACGCTCCTGCGAGGCGCGATACAGCGACACACCGATCATGATGACCACGGCAATCAGGGCTGCCAGCAGCACGTAAGCCAGGGTCGGGCTGATGAAGCGGGATGAGGCCTGGGCGCGGAACATGTCCGCCAGGGCAGAGGTTTCATTCAGCAGCAACTGGGAGTTACTGAAGATGTCAGTGGACGCCTGACGCACCTTGAAGAGGTCGGGGGAGGCCTCAAGGATTGCGTCAACGTTCTGGGAGATAAATTCGAACAGCTCGTCTACTGCTTCCAGGCCGTACAGGGCATCGGGGTCATCAACCTGGGAGATACCCATGGCCAGGTTGCCTTCCATCTGCCCCTGCAGAACGCGGCCGAACAGTTCGGCGTCACGGCCAAAGCGGTCAGCGGCGATAACCGCGTCCTCGTCACCGGACAGTACGTTGTTTACAGAGCGGACAATACGCTCTGCCAGCAGTGACTGACGGGTTGCCAGGGCCACTTGGTCAGCCGGCGCATCACCATCCAGCAGGATCTGTACGATGTCATCGTACTCAACCTGCAGCTGGGGGATGGTCTCGTTCAGGGTCTGGGCGACCTGGTGCAGGCCCAGTACCGCGTCACGGGTTGAGCCGATGGTATCAGCGCTATCCCTGACCACATCCCAGAAACCTTGCACGGCGCTGCGCCGGGCCGGTTCACTGGCAGGCAGGCCGGTAGCCGGGTTGCCATTAATGATGTGGCCCCACAGGGTATTAAACTCATCACGGGAGCGTCTTAACTCGTCAAAAGCCTCGGCAGTACCACCGGCTGCTTCTGACGCGTTTTTGGCAATTTCCTGGGACAGTACCCGCAGCTCACTGGCGTGGGCGATATATTCCTGGTCATTGCGGCTGTCCCGGTTGATAAAGAACAGCACGACGACAAGCAGGATGGTCAGGCCGATAAGCCCAGCGATAAGTCCGGCGACCAGCCGGTTATCACCTTGTCCCGTGTTGAATTTACCTATTGTTCTTTTCATCTTCTGGCTCCCGGCCTCTTCATGGCAAGTTTTAGTCCTGCGGGTGGTGAGTTTTCTGGGTGGTACATGAAGCCCCTGCCTACCTCATCACCACTGAGATACATCCAAAAATCGATCGTCGTCCGCCAACTGCACGGTGGAGAACACATTCCAGGTTTCGTCGTTGCGCTGATAACAGCCCTGGGTAAAGGGCTGCAGCGCATCGGGGATGTCGGTGCAGCTGTCCTGATAGTTATCCACAGCGAAATACTGCATACCCGCCACGCTATCCACCACCAGCCCACTGAACAGGTCACCCTGTTCCACGACCAGTACCCGTCGTTCCCGCTGACTGCGGGAACTGCGGGGTATGTCGAAGAACAGGCACAGGTCAATCAGTGGCAGCAATCGGCCACGCACGTTGGCCGCGCCGAGCATAAACGAACGAACCCCCGGTACATGGGTATACCGGGGGAGGTGCAGAATTTCGACGACTTCACCCATGGGCGCAACGTAATGCTTGCCGGCCAGGGTAAACCCGATCCCGTTCCAAAGCTCTATGGCTTCCTGTTGGGCCGGGAGGCCTGCCGCGAGTGTTCGGCTGCGTTGGGCGATATCCGTCAGAACGGCGAAAGGTGCAGTCTGGGCGGACATGCGTACTCCGTGTCAGTGATCAGGCGATCAAGCTGTTGATCGTCTTGATCAGATCGTCTTCGTTAACCGGTTTGACCAGGTAGCCCTTGGCACCCTGACGGGTCCCCCAGACACGGTCGGTTTCCTGGTCCTTGGTGGTGACGATGACCACAGGAATGGAGGCCGTTTCCGGTGCGCGGGTCAGCTGACGGGTTGCCTGGAAGCCATTGAGGCCGGGCATGACAACGTCCATAAGCACTAGGTCCGGCATTTCTGCGCGGGCCTTGGCGACGCCATCGGCGCCATTGTCAGCTGTGAGTACTTCGTGCTTGTGCTTTTCCAGGATGCTGGAAATCTTCTTAACTTCTGTTGGTGAGTCGTCAACAATCAGAATGCGGGCCATGGGTTCCTCAATCGTTCTTAACGTCAGTCTGGCTTACTGTGCCGTCTGTGGAATGTACTGACGGATGGTATTAAGTAGCTCATCTTTGCTGAACGGTTTGGTCAGGTACTGGTCAGAGCCGACAATGCGGCCCTTGGCCTTATCGAACAGACCGTCCTTGCTGGAGAGCATGATGACCGGCGTTTTCTTGAAGGCGGAATTGTTTTTGATTAGTGCGCAGGTCTGGTAGCCGTCCAGGCGGGGCATCATGATATCCACGAAGATGATGTCCGGCTGGGTATCGGCAATCTTGGCGAGTGCATCAAAGCCGTCGGTGGCGGTGATGACATCACAGCCAACCTTTTTCAGCAGGGTTTCGGCAGTACGACGGATGGTCTTACTGTCGTCTATCACCATGATTTTCAGGTTTTCAAAGTTGTCATCCATTGTCCAACAGCCTTGCACTCAAGTCGTTCGTTGTTGTCTGCAGCCGCCCTCAAGTGCCTTCGTGACACTCGGGGAGACTGGCGGGCCTTTTTAGCACACATCGCGGGATGTGTTCTAGCAAGCGCCGCACCATTTATAGATGATAGGTCGCCGGATAAAAAGTATTAGTTTGTGACTGATTGTACGCTCTGGCGATCCGGGGGCAGGATGTGGGTGCATTCAACCGCCGGGTGAAATACCATCTGTATCCTCAGCATAGCACTATATGGCAAGTTTGCTCTGCTGACCTGTTCGTATTTTTGACACATGAATGAGTTAATGGGGAAAGAGGTGCTATGACGGTCCGGCTGGGTGTGGTAATGGATCCCATTGAGGCGATTCACTTCAAGAAAGACAGCACGCTGGCCATGCTGTGGGCCGCGCAGCAACGGGGCTGGGCTATCGAATATATGGAGCAGGCCGACCTTTACCTCGATGGCGGGCAGGCCCGGAGCCGTTGCCGCTCTCTGAGTGTGCGTATGGACCCGGCGGGCTGGTACGAGTTTGGTGAAGACCGTGACCTGGCACTGGGCGAGCTGGATGTCATCCTGATGCGCAAGGATCCACCAGTGGACCGTGAGTTTCTCATGGCCACCTATATTCTCGATGTGGCGGTCCGGCAGGGTGCCCTGGTGGTGAATCCGCCAGCGGCCTTGCGGGACTGCAACGAGAAACTCTTTGCCACCGGGTTTACTGAACTGACACCGCCTTTAATTGTCACACGCTCTGCGGCACGGCTGCGGGCGTTCCACAAAACCCACGGCGATGTGGTGATGAAGCCGGTCGATGGCATGGGCGGCCGCTCAGTGTTCCGCATCCGGCCAGAAGACGCCAACCTGGGCGTGATCATTGAAACCCTGACCCAGCATGGCGAGCATCAGGTCATGGCGCAGCGCTATATTCCTGAAATCGTGGATGGCGACAAGCGTATCCTGTTGATTGAAGGCGAGCCGGTACCCTATGCCCTGGCGCGCATCCCCTCGCAGGGGGAGAATCGCGGCAACCTGGCGGCTGGAGGGCGGGGTGAAGGCCGTGAGCTGACACCCAGAGATCGGGAAATCTGTGCTGCGGTCGGGCCGGTGCTGAAGGAAAAAGGACTGTTGTTTGTGGGTATTGATGTGATTGGTGATTACCTGACTGAAATCAATGTGACCAGCCCCACCTGCATCCGGGAGCTGGATGCCGCTTTTGGCCTCGATATTGCCGGGCAGCTTATGGATGCCATAGCCCGCCGTCTGGCGGCGTAAGGGTGGTGGCTGAGATGGGTGTTTGGATCTATGGCTGATGGAACCCATGCCGACGCTGGGTCGGCCTTGCAGATCAGTGACGTAGACAGGTTTACCTTTACCCTGTTCGTTGCGCTGGCGCTGCACGCGGTACTGGTGCTGGGGTTGACCTTTGCGCCTGAGTCTCCGTCCCGGCAGGCGGAGGTGCTGGAAATCACCCTGTCCCAGTTTGATGATCAGAAAGATCCCGAAGAGGCGGATTTTCTCGCCGCCACCAGCCAGATCGGCAGTGGTACGGAAGACGAGCGGCAGGAGCTGACCAGTCCGGTGATAGCGGAGCAGCAGGCTGCGGTGGTACAGGAGGCCCAGCCAGAGCCCCAGTCCATGCCGGAGCCGGTGCCCGAGCAGGCGCAGGCAGTTGTTGTTACTACCCGTTCTCCGCTGCAGCAACGGCAGGAGCCCAGCCCTGATGAGCCGGTGCTGCGTGAAGACGCTCCGGTGCGGGACAACCGCAGTCTGATGGAGCGTAGCCTGGAGATCGCCAGTCTGGAAGCGCGCTTTAGCGAGCAGCAGCAGGCTTATGCCAAGCGCCCGCGGGTGCTGCAGGTAACCGCAGTATCCAGCTTGCGCTCCAGTCATGCCTGGTATGTGCAAAACTGGGTCACCAAGGTCACTCAGGTGGGTAATCTGCACTACCCGCAGGAAGCGCGACGGGCAGGCATTTACGGTAATCTGAGAATGTTGGTGGCTTTGCGTAGCGATGGCAGTATCCGCGAAATCACCGTGCTGGAGTCATCGGGCAGCTCGGTGCTGGATGATGCCGCCATCCGTATTGTGCGCATGGCGGCGCCCTTTGCGCCCTTCCCGCCGGAGATGGCGGAGCAGACCGATCAGCTTGAAATCATTCGTACCTGGTCATTCCAGCGCAGGGGGCTGACATCGGGATGAAAGAGCAGCACGAATTCTCACTCGGCAACCAGTTTCTGGTGGCCTCACCCTACATGGGCGATCCCCGTTTTCACGGCACGGTCATCTACCTGTGTGAGCACAATGATCAGGGTGCGCTCGGGCTGGTGGTCAATATGCCGACGGATATGACGCTTGGCGAGATACTGACCCAGCTCGACCTGGGCGGAGAGGAGCGCAGTGAGCCAGTCTATTATGGCGGGCCGGTGCAAACTGAGCGGGGCTTCGTCCTGCATACCCCGGACGGTCGCTGGCAAAACTCCCTGGCGATCAGCGAACAGGTGTCCATGACAACCTCGCGGGATATTCTCGAAGCAATTGCTGGCGATCTGGGGCCTCAACATTTCCTCATGGCGCTGGGTTACGCCGGTTGGGGTGCCGGTCAGCTGGAGGCTGAGCTGTCCGGCAATGCCTGGCTGGTTTGCCCGGCCAGTGTCGATATCCTGTTTGACACACGCGCACCTGATCGTTATCAGCGGGTACTGGACCGCTTGGGGGTCTCTCTGGACCAGCTCAGCGGCCCGGTGGGTCATGCTTGAATCTGGCCAGCGCCGGGTCATGGCGTTTGACTATGGCCTGCGTCGCATTGGTGTCGCGGTTGGCCAGGAACTGCTGGGCACAGCGCAGCCCCTGCAAATGCTCACGGCCCGTGACGGTATCCCGGACTGGGCCCTCATTGGTCGTCTTCTGGCCGAATGGCAGCCGGACCTGCTCGTAGTGGGTTTGCCCCTGAATATGGATGGCAGTGAAAGCGACATGTGCGCCCGCGCCCGTAAGTTTGCCAATCGCCTCAACGGCCGCTTTAACCTGCCGATAGCGCTTATGGATGAGCGTCTGACCAGTTATGAGGCCAAGGGTGAGGTGCTGGCGCAGGGCGGCAGTCGTGATTTTGCGCGGCATGGCGTGGATGACCGCGCTGCGGTACTGATTCTGGAGTCCTGGTTCGCGGAAGCTGCGGCAGGCAGGCACTGACCCCTGTTGCTTTGCCGGTGGCGGCTCCCTTGTTTTTTGTCGGTGTTTCCCGGCGGAATCCTGTTAAACTTGGCGCGCTTGCTGATGAGGCTGCAACATGACCGCACTGCTCAATATTGACCAACTGCTGGATGACCTAGAAGCGGGTCTGAAAGACTTGTTGTCGGCGCGAGGCATCGACAACCCCGCCATGATTGGTATTCGCACCGGTGGCGTCTGGTTGGCGGACAACCTGTCCAAGCGGCTGGGCCTGCAAGAGCCCTATGGCGAACTGGACATCTCCTTCTATCGGGATGACTTCAGCCGCATCGGTCTGAACCCCCGGGTCAAACCTTCCCACCTGCCGTTCGAAACGGAAGATCGGGACATCATCCTGATTGATGATGTCATCATGAGTGGCCGCACCATTCGTGCCGCCATGAATGAGATCTTTGACTATGGACGCCCCGCCAGTGTCACCCTGGCCTGTCTGGTGGATCTGGGCGCCCGGGAGTTGCCGATTCAGCCGGATGTGGTAGGCCAGCGCCTGGAACTTGCCAGTCATCAGCGAGTGAAACTGCGGGGCCCAGAGCCCTTGCGTATTGAACTTCGTGAACAGGAGGGTCACTGAAAAACGGACCTGTTTTTCAGTGACTCCCAAGACGCCTGACCCATTAAGGTAGTGGTCCCCATGACAGTGACCGAAGCGGCACCCCGGCAGATCCAGTTGACCGAGGACGGTCAGCTCAAGCATTTCCTGACCCTGGATGGATTGGGTCAGCCCTTGTTGACGGAAATTCTCGATACGGCCGAATCCTTTATTGAGGTAGGCGCCCGGTCGATCAAGAAAGTGCCCCTGTTGCGGGGGCGCACGGTGGTTAACCTGTTTTTTGAATCCAGCACCCGTACCCGCAGTACCTTTGAGCTGGCAGCCAAGCGCCTGTCTGCCGATGTGCTGAATCTGGATATCAACACGTCTGCTACCTCCAAAGGGGAGTCCCTGTCAGATACCCTGTTGAACCTGGAAGCCATGGCCAGTGATATGTTCGTTATCCGCCACTCCCAGAGCGGTGCGCAGCACTTTATCGCCGCGGCGGTAACGCCGGGCGTGGCCATTATCAATGCCGGTGATGGCCGCCATGCCCATCCGACCCAGGCGATGCTGGATATGCTCACCATACGCCAGCACAAAGGCCGCTTTGAGGGGCTTCGGGTAGCCATTGTTGGTGATGTGCTGCATTCCCGCGTTGCCCGCTCCCAGATTCGCGCCCTGAATACCCTGGGTGCCGAAGAAATCCGGGTGATCGCACCTGCCACCCTGTTGCCCAAGGATGTGGAAGCGCTGGGGTGCAAGGTGTTCTACAACCTGCAACAGGGCTTGCGGGATGTAGACGTTATTATCATGTTGCGGCTGCAGCGGGAGCGCATGGAAGGGGCTCTGCTACCCAGTGAGAAAGAGTTCTACAAGCTGTATGGCCTGTCGGTGGAGAAACTCGCCTATGCCAAGCCGGATGCCATTGTCATGCATCCCGGTCCCATCAACCGCGGGGTGGAAATCGAATCAGCGGTGGCGGATGGCCCCCAGTCTGTCATCCTCAATCAGGTTACCAACGGTATTGCCGTGCGTATGGCGGTCATGTCCATGGCCATGAGTGGCCAGGTCGCGGAGCGGGCAGCAGGAGGGCAGTCGTGAGCCAGCAGACCAGCATCAAAATTGTCAATGGCGAGCTGCTTGATCCCGCTGGTCAGCTTACTGGCGTCCAGACCCTGCTGCTCAGGGATGGCATCATTGCCGCCGTGGGTGCCGATGCTGATGCCGCGCCTGCGGATCAGATACTGGATGCCGCCGGGCGCCTGGTAACACCCGGTTTTATCGATCTCAGCTGCAACTTGCGTGAGCCCGGCAATGGCCAGAAAGGCAGTATTGCCACAGAGACGCGGGCGGCAGCCCGTGGCGGTTTCACCACCGTGTGTGCCGCCCCGGATACTGCCCCGGTCAATGATTCCGGTGCGGTCACCAGCCTGATACTGGATATCGCCGCCCAGCAGTCTCCTGTCCGTGTTCTGCCTTTGGGTGCCGCAACCCGGGGGCTGGAAGGCGAGCTGCTGAGTGATATGGCAGGCTTGGTAGCTGCCGGGTGTGTTGCCCTCAGCAATGGCCAATCCGCCATGCGCAACGCACGTATTCTGCGGCGCTGCATGGCCTACGCCAAGACGTTTGATATTACGCTGATATTGCAGCCGGAGAACGCCGCTCTGGCCGCCGATGGCTTTGCCCACGATGGCTTGGTGGCCGCCCGTCTCGGGCTGCTGGGGATCCCCGAGGTGGCGGAAACCACGGCGGTGATGGAAATGCTCTTGCTGGCGGAAGAGACCGGCGTGCGGCTGCACCTGGCTCAGCTTTCCAGTGCCCGAAGTGTGGATATGGTGGCCGCGGCACGGCAGCGGGGCGTTGCGGTGACGGCTGATGTGGCTATGCATCAGCTGGTATTTACCGAAGACGCTCTGGCGGGCTTTGACAGTGCCTTTCACGTGCGCCCGCCCCTGCGCACGGAAAACGACCGGCAGCGGCTGCTGGCGGGGGTGACGGACGGCACTATAGACGCCATTGTCAGTCAGCATCAGCCCCATGACCCGGCGGCCAAACATGCGCCCCTGGGTGCTACTGCTGCAGGTATGGCCACGCTGGAGGTGCTGCTCGCTATGGGCTTGCGTCTGGTGCAGGCTGATGAGTTATCCCGGGCCAGTCTGCTGCGGGCCCTGACTCAAGGTCCGGCGCAGGTACTGGGCCTGGCGGCTGGGCGCCTGGCGCCGGGGGCACCCGCGGACCTCTGCGTCCTGGATGCGGAGCAGCGCTGGCGGGCTGATGCCGATACGCTGGTGTCTGCCGGTGCCAACAACCCCTGGCATGGCCGGGAGTTGCAGGGCCGTGTCGTGACTACCCTGGTGGGTGGGCAATTGGCTTATCAGGTATAGCGCTGTAACGGGGCGGACCGGATAGCGGGCAGGCAGAGATGAAAAGTGCCGACTGGTCGGCGTCATCCTGGTGGCGCCAGTCTTAAAATCGCGGCTTTGGCCTATGTGCCCGGGTGTATCGGGCATCTCTGCCACGGTAACTCTGAGCGCCAAGTAGTAGGCTCGAAAACAGTCATTATCAGATAACAAGATCGTACCGCCGGCACGGATGCGCCGGTAGTTCGCATTCTGAATAACAACAATCAGGAGTGCACAACGTGTTCAAAGGACGTTTTTCCCGTCGTTTTATCCAAACCGCCGGTCTGCTGGCGGGTCTGACTCTGGCAGCCGCCAACGTGGCCAGCCAGGAAGCACCGCTGGACCGCAGTTTCTGCGTATTTGATCCGGTGGGTGCCAACGGTCCCCTGTTTGCCATTACCCGAACCTTCCAGCCTATTGCGCTGAGGGAAGGGGTACGTCTGAACCTGCGTGCCTATACCGATGAAAAGGTCGCAGCTGAGGACTTCAAGGCGGGTCAATGCGATGCCGTATTGCTGACAGGCACCCGGGCCCGGGAGTTCAATCACTTCACCGGCAGCCTTGAGGCCATTGGCGCGATTCCGGGTGACCAGGAAATGCGCCTGCTGTTCAACACCCTGTCCCAGCCTAACGCCCGCCAGTTCATGATCAACGGCAACTATGAGGTGGCTGGTATTTTCCCCGGCGGTGCGGTTTATCTGTTTACCCGTGATCGCAATGTAGACAGCGTTGAGAAGCTGCAGGGCAAGCGTATTGCCACGCTGGATTTTGATACCGCGTCCCTGCGCATGGTACGCCATGTCGGCGCTTCTGTAGTGGGCTCCAACACCGCCAATTTCGCCGGACGTTTTAACAACGGCAGCGTGGATCTGGCCTATGCCCCGGCTGTGGCCTACAGCCCGCTGGAGCTCTACCGGGGTGTGCGTCCGGATGGCGGCATTTTCCGTTACGCACTGGCCTACATGAATTTCCAGGTCATTATCCAGCGTGACCGTTTCCCGGACCATATGGCGCAAATGGTACGTGACCTGTCCCGTGAACGCATGAACGAGGCTTACCAGATTATCGAAGAGGCGGAAGCGGAGATTCCCGAAAACGAGTGGATGTATCCCTCTGACGAGGATCGCGCCCGCTATGATCGCATGCTGGCAGAAGTGCGCGAGATTCTGTTGCAGGACGGCGTCTATGACGAGCGCGCACTGCGTCTGATGCGATCCATCCGCTGTCGGGTGGATGGCAGCCGTGCTGAATGCGCCTCATCCTGAGGTGGTGAACAAAACCGGGCCAGTGTTGGCCCGGTTTTGTTATCGGTTGATCAGCTGGAGACGGCGTCTTTGAGGGCTTTGCCCGCTTTGAAACCGACGGTACGGCTGGCGGGTATGGTAATTTCCGCGCCGGTTTTGGGGTTACGTCCGGTGCGGGCCTGACGGGTTCTGATATTGAAAGTGCCAAAGCCAATCAGGGAAATGGCATCACCCCGTGAAGCGGCGGCGGATACCTGATCTGTGAAGGCGGTGATAACTTCGTGGGCTTTTTCTTTGCTAAGACCCGTTTGTTCTGCAATAGCGTCAACAAGTTCCGGTTTTCGCATAGTGTGCTCCTTTTCGTTTTGGGTGGCTGAGCGACGGCTCAGCCACAGGTATAGCTGCTCCCGGGGCAGTGTCAAACCCGGGCAATGGAAACTGCTCCTTCGGGGCGGCCTTAACAATAACAATGCAGGTAGAAAACCATGATCCAATTGATGAATGGCTCCCGCACCCTGACCCTTTGGCTGGTCCAGCAGCGCAAGCTGTTTGTGGCTTTGCTGACCATGACCCTGTTCTCCGGTTGTGGCGTGGTCAACCATATGATCTACAAGACCACCGGTAATGTGATGCAGGGGTTCGCCAAGGACCATACCGTGCCGCATTTGCTGGAAACCGACGACCTGGTCATGGGATGCGCCATGAGCGAGGCTACGGCGCCGTTGCTGATGTCCTTCAGCCGCGTCTCCAAGGACCCTGACCAGCTGGCTGTCATGCTCTATCTGACCGGCGGTGCCTGTGCTGAAGATCGTGCGCGGGAGCAGGAGCTGCGTGCCATTGCTGCGCTGCGCGCGCTTAACGCCAATGAGGCAGAAGATGCCACCATCATGCAGCGCCGTCACTATGCGCTGGCGGCAAAGCGCTATTTTGACGCCTGGCAGCATCACAATAAATTCTACGGCCATCCTGATGCCGGCGAGTGCCCCCGATTCCGTCGTGATATGGACGAACTGATTTATCTGGCGGGCCTGCTTGCTGGCCTGCAGGCGCTGAATGCGGAAATCCAGTCCACTACCTCCGTGGGCACCCCTCGCAACATCGGCACCGTTGTGGCGCGTGCCACCAGCTGCCTTGATAATGAGAAGTGGTGGGGCGTGCCCATGGCGCTGCGGGCAACTGTCTGGGCTATGATCCCGGGAGCCCTGCCCGCTGGTGAGGACGCCTTCGAGCGCCTGGAAGCCGCTGACCTGATGGGTGAGCAGGCGGGCGTGCGTTTGTCCCACGTGTTCCATGCCATCGCTGCTATCAACAAAGGGGATGAGGCACGCTTACGTGATGTGCTGCGTCGTCACGCTGAGGCCATTGACAGCAAGGATGCCGCACCGGAATGGCGGTTCCTGGATCGTATGGCCACCGCCAACCTGGAGTTCATGTCAGACCGTCTGTGGATGGAAAATACCGGTCACCGCACCCCGGTTGGACGACTGGGCCGGTTCTGGGATGATCGGGCGCAAGAAGTCGAAACCATGGATCTGGATTTCCTGTAATCCTGCTATGTGGCCGGGCGTCTTACTGGCATCGGAGCCTCCTGCAGGGGGCTTCGGGCGCCCGGTCTTTTTGGGGCCTCTGCAAAGCTGACTGATACACCGGTCGTCTTTCAGAGGCTCACTAACAATAAACAAGCACAAGCAAGGCGTGTCTAATGTCCGGAGCTCCGTTCAGGCGTACGGGTAGGGAGTGGTTCTCTTCTCTGCCGGTGTGCATCCTGTTGTTGGCGGTGGTGATTTTCTCCACCAGTAGCGATATCCATAACCAGATGCTGCGCATGGGCGAGCATTTCTGGAGTGGCTATTACAAGTTGCGGGCAGACCCGGTCCAGCCCACCTGTAACCCGGACCGTGATATTGATGCCGCTGTCGCTGCAGAACTGGCGGCGGGACCTGATGACGATGACCCCTTTGCCGACCTGCTGGGCGCCGTTGAAAAAGACCCCGTGATGGTCCGCCGTGCGATAGAGCGGCAGATACTGGAGTGTCGGGAAGATCATGCGGATTATCAGCAGGTGGTTGAGAGCACGACCACGGGTGTGGTGATTTTCCGGAGCGTGGAACTGTTTGTGGGGGACCTGA
The DNA here is from genome assembly GCA_022565395.1 of Marinobacter sp. Classification (GTDB taxonomy): domain Bacteria; phylum Pseudomonadota; class Gammaproteobacteria; order Pseudomonadales; family Oleiphilaceae; genus JAIUMV01. The sequence continues at coordinate 51,523 of JAIUMV010000008.1, read as the reverse complement.
TTGCCTTTGGTCTCGCCTCTCAGCGCTTTATGCTGATATTCCTGGTGATGATCTGTGCGGCAACAGCGACGCTGACGCGCCACCACATCGCCATGCGGGCGATGGAAACCCGCACCGACTACATGGTGTCCTACAGTCTGCAAACAGTGGCTAACCTGATGCTGCTGTCTTCTACTTTCCTGTTCCGGCAATCGTCCATTGATGCGGGTAATGATCCCTATTCCCAGCGGGTCATGCTGCAGACCTTTTGGGTGCTGGGCTTTGCCGGTCTGGCTCTGGCGAGCGCCTGGCGTCTGGCCCGACCACCGGCGGACTTGCAGCCTGGCGGCAGTATTGGCAAGGCGTTACTGGCGGTGCCTCTATATACGCATATGTGTTTTGTCTCCGGTGGTTATTTCATTGCCATTGGTCACACCACGGGCGTGGGCATATACCTGGGCAGTCTGATGGAACTGTCTGACATGTTCCTCAACGTTGCCCTGTATGTCTGGGTGGGCATGATGCTCAAGCAGACTCGCATGGCTACTCTGGTGTTCAATGTGTTTCGCCCCTGGCGTATGCCGCCGGAATTGCTGGCGGTGGTGGCGGTGCTGGTCGCCGCCGTGCCGACGGCCTACACCGGTGCCTCCGGTATTTTTGTTATTGCCGCGGGTGCGGTGATTTACAGTGAGCTGCGGGCGGCGGGCGCGCGTCGTCACCTGGCGCTGGCGGCAACCGCCATGTCAGGCTCGTTGGGCGTGGTGTTACGGCCCTGCCTGCTGATTGTGGTTATCGCCTACCTGAACCGAGAAGTGACCACGGACGAACTGTTCAGCTGGGGTATCTGGGTGTTTGTGCTCACCTTCGGTATGTTTGCCATAGTGGCCATGAGCCTGAACCGCCAGAACAAGGTGGATCTGGCGCCTGCGTCTGAGGCCTTCCCGGCCATGTTGCGCGCCCTCAAGCCCCTTCTGCCCTACGCGCTGGTTCTGGTGGGTGTCACCTTGCTGTACCGCTTTGCCCTGAATGTCCGGCTGGATGAGTTCTCCGCGCCACGCCTGTTGCCGGTGATGATGCTGGGCATTCTGGTGTATGAACACTTCCGCTATGGCCGCAAGTCCGCCGACGCCAGCGCCAGCCTGGCGGGTGAAGCTGCGGAAAGACCGGAGAAGCGTAACCAGGGCCTGGAAAAGAGTGTACGTACGGCCACCAATGACACCACGGCGGAAATTGGTGCCCTGCTGCTCTTGCTGGGGCTCTCCGTCAGTATCGGTGGGGTGATTGAGCGGGCGCATATTATGGACATGTTCCCACAGGCCTTCGATAGCCCCTGGGCTGCCATGCTGTTACTGGTGGGTATTCTGGTGGTCACCGGGATGATCATGGAAGCCTTCGGCGCCGTCATCCTCGTCAGCGCCACGGTGGCGGGTATTGCCTATGCCAGCGGCATACATCCGATTCACTTCTGGATGGTAGTGTTGGTGGCTTTTGAGCTTGGCTACCTGAGTCCGCCGGTAGCGTTGAATCACCTGTTAACAAGGCAGGTGGTGGGTGAGGCGGAGGTCAAGGCCGCCATCGCTGAAAGTACCACCTTCTACGAACGTTATGAGCGTATCATCATGCCGCTGATCGCCATGGGTATCTCGTTGATCCTGGTGGCCTTCGTACCCCTGCTGTTCTACGCCTAGACAGCCCCGGGTACCAAAAACCCTGCAGTGGCTCAGCCCTGCAGGGTTTTTTATTGGTAGGGTCTGAATTTTTGTCTGCGTGCTAACGATATACCCACGTGTCGTCGGGTACGCTCTTTCGGTATTTGCTTAATTCCGTGTTTGCAGTGGATTCCGTGGCAAAAAAAAGCGCCCCCCGCAGGGAGCGCCTTTCTGATCAGCTACCGCTAAATGAATTAGCCTGCCAGTTTGGGGCCCGCCGCCACGATGGCTTCGGAAACGTCGAACTTCTTGAAGTTCTCTACAAACTGCTTGATCAGTTCCTGTGCCTTGGCATCGTAATCCGCCGGGTTAGCCCAGGTGTTACGTGGGTTCAGCAGCGTGCTGTCAACGCCCTGTACCTGCTTGGGTACTGACAGATTGAGGTCCGCCAGATGCTCGGTTTCAGCAGTTTCCAGCGCACCACTCTGAATCGCGCTGATGATGGCGCGGGTGGTGGGAATGCTGAAACGCTGGCCGGTGCCGTAAGGACCGCCGGTCCACCCGGTGTTGACCAGATAAACCTTGCTGCCAAAGGCGTCCATGCGCTTCATCAACAGTTCGGCATAAACACCCGCCGGACGTGGGAAGAAGGGCGCGCCAAAGCAGGTGGAGAAAGTGGACTTCAGCTTCGCAGAAGAGCCCATTTCAGTGGAGCCAACCAATGCCGTGTAGCCACTCAGGAAGTGATAAGCGGCCGCTTCCTTGTTGAGGATGGACACAGGAGGCAGTACGCCGGTCATGTCGCAAGTTAGGAACACGATGGCGTTGGGTTCGCCGGCCCGGTTTTCCAGAACCCGCTTTTCAACGTGCTCAAGCGGGTAGGCGCAACGGGAGTTTTCCGTCAGGGATACGTCCTTGTAGTCCGGCTCGCGGGTTTCAGGGTCGATAGTGACGTTCTCGACGATGGCGCCGAAGCGAATGGCATCCCAGATAATGGGCTCATTCTTGCGGCTCAGGTCGATACATTTGGCGTAGCAACCGCCTTCAATGTTGAATACGGTGCCAGTACCCCAGCCGTGCTCATCGTCGCCAATCAGGTAGCGCTCAGGGTCAGCAGACAGGGTGGTCTTGCCCGTGCCGGACAGGCCAAAGAACAGCGTGGTTTCACCGTTGTCGCCCACGTTGGCAGAACAATGCATGGGTAGCACATCTTCTGCGGGCAGCAGGAAGTTCTGTACGGAGAACATGGCCTTTTTCATCTCGCCGGCATAGTGCATGCCAGCCAGCAGTACCTTGCGGGCCGCAAAGTTGATGATAACGCAGCCATCGCTGTTGGTGCCGTCGCGCTCGGGGTCGCACTGGAAGTTGGCAACGTTCAGGATCTGCCACTCATCCTTACCCGCCGGGTTGTAGGCGTCCGGGCGAATGAACAGGTTGCGGCCGAACAGGTTCTGCCAGGCGGTTTCAGTGGTCATGCGGATCGGCAGGTAATGTGCCGGATCAGCGCCCACGTGGAGATTGGAAACAAAGCGAGTCTTGTCCGCCAGATAGGATTCAACACGATCCCACAGGGCGTCAAACTTGGCCGCGTCAAACGGACGGTTGATGGGCCCCCACTGGATATCAGCAGACGTGCTGGGCTCATCCACGATATAGCGATCCATGGGGGAGCGACCAGTGCGTTTGCCGGTCTTGACCACCAGGGAACCGTTTGCGGCCAGCTGGCCTTCTTTGCGCTCAAGCGCCAGCTCGACCAAGCGTGCTGAACTCAGATCAGTATAGGTGTTGCTCACTTCGACCTCGCCCTCGGGTGTCTACGAGAATGCCCGGATTGCCTTGTGCTTACGCCCAGTTGGCCGCAAAACTGGCTGTTTATTAAACAACCGGGTACGTTCAGGCGCGCTATTATGCCAGACGCGCCCGCAAAAAACGACTAGCAGGGTGGCCATGGCCTGCCTTGATTGCTGACCGGCCCACTCGGCGTCAAATAAGAATGCCTTGCGAATGCAAGTCATTCGACGGCTCCAGACCGCTCAGTGCAGGCTGTGACCGTGGAACAGCTGGTCCAGATCGTGACGTTCAAACCGATACTGCGCATGGCAGAACTGGCAGTCCATCTCGATCACTTTATGTTCGTCCAGCAGTTGGTAGCATTCCTGCTGGCCAATGGATTTAAGCGCTGCTGCTGTGCGTTCCTTTGAGCAGGTGCAGTTGAAGCGCACGCCTTCTGCGTCGAACAGGCGCACGTCTTCTTCGTGAAACAGGCGATGCAGCAGAGTCTGGCTGTCCAGCGTCAACAGCTCTTCGGCAGTTATCGTGGCAGCCAGGTGGTTGACCCGGTTCCACAAATCCAGATCCGCGTCCTGGCCACCGGGCAGGCGCTGCAGCAACAAACCGCCGGCGTGATGCTGATCCGCATGCAGGATCAGGCAGGTGTCCAGCTGTTCAGAGCGGGCAAAGTAATCAGTGAGACACCCTGCCAGTGTGTCCTGCTCCAGCGGCACCACGCCCTGATAGCGGCGGCCCTGCGTGGGGGTGATGGTAATAGCCATGCGTCCCTTGCCGAGCAGCTCCGCAAGTTGTGAGCCCTGGTTCTCGTTCGCCGAGTCATCCTCGTGCATGCGGGCCAGGCCACGAATATCCCGGTCATGGGTGGTTTCTGCCAGCAGGGTGCTGAGCAGGCCGTCGCCATGGGCCTGAATGCCCAGGGTGCCCTCGAATTTGAGGGTGCTGCTCATCAGCACGCTGGCTGCCAGCAACTCCCCCAGAAGGGTGCGTACGGCGGGCAGGTAATCCGCCTGACTGCCGATACGTTGGTAGCTGTCCGTCAGGTTGACCCAGGCACCCCTTACCTGGCTATGTTCAAAAATAAAGCGCTGAAACTGATCGGCCTGTGCCATCTGGAGCCTCTAAGCATAAAAATGACGGTTAATACTGGCGTTACGGAGCTTTGATCAGGGGCTCCTCAAATGCCATTGTGTTCCTGGAAGCGGCGAATATCCCGCCGATCTTTTTTGTTGGGGCGGCGGGCGGGTGGCATCTGTGCGGCTTGCATGGTTTTGCGCTGCCAGGCCAGGTCTTCCCGGTGGGTGATGCTGTCTTCAGTTTCATGATACAGCTGGCGGGCTTCGGGGGCGCCGCGCCGTTTGTCACTGATGCCGTCGACAATCACGGTATATTCCTGCCAGCCCAGTCGCAGCCTCAGCTCAGCGCCGACTTCCACCAGTTTTCCCGGTTTGCAGCGCTGGCTGTTGTAGTGAACCTTGCCGCCGTCAATGGCTTCCCGGGCGAGGCCGCGGGTCTTGAAGAAGCGGGCGGCCCAAAGCCATTTGTCCAGGCGTACACGGCTGTCGTGGGATGCTGAATCCATATCCTCAACCTGTAAATACGTACTTGCAGTATAACGGTTTCGGCGGGAGGTTTGCAGCGGTGAGCAAGGGTTGGCAACTCAAAGGCGAATCAGGCTTCGGTGTTGCCCAGTGCCCGTATCGCCGGCAGCACCTCCCGGAAGTGGTGAATGCCGGGCAAATCCGCTGCTGAGGCCCTGGGTGGCTGTTGGCTGTCGGGTGCAAGGATCGCCAGGCAGTGGCCAATGCCAGCAGCGCGGGCGCTGTTCAGCACCGGCAGGCTGTCATCCACCAGCAGGGTTTGGGCGGGCTGATAGGGTGTCCGGCGTTGCAGGTCCGACCAGAAGCTGATGTCTTCCTTGGGCTTGCCGAACTCATGGCTGGAGATGACGTCGTCCACCAGATGATGCAATTCAGTACGATCGAGCTTGAGTTGCAGCGGCTTAGGGTGGCAGTTGGTGACAATCACCGTGCGCAAGCCGCTGGCCCGGAGGCTGCCCAGAAAGTCCTTCACGTCAGGCCGGTAGGCAATGCGGTCGCTCACTTCCGCTTTCAGGCCATTCACATCCACCGCCAGGCAATCGCTCCAGTAATCGACGCAATACCAGTTCAGGGTGCCTCGCTGCGCCATGATCATGGGCAGAATTTTGTCCTGCGCCTGTTCAGGGGTCAGCTGATGCTGTTCAGCGTAGCGGCGTGGCAGATGGTGCAGCCAGAAGTAGTTATCAAAGTGCAGGTCCAACAGTGTCCCGTCCATATCCAGGAACACGGTTTCAAGACTGGGCCAATTAATCATAGGAAGAATGCCTGATAACGAACAACGCTATCAGGCTGCACGATCCTGCGGTCGGGTGCAAGACCGGAGGTGTTAGATTTGGTAGCGGTGGGTAACGAGGGCTACTCGGTCCCTTCCTGTGCCACAGGTTCCTGAGCGCGGCCCACATTGGTGCAGCCGAGGCAGCGTACGAACGTGGCTTTTGCCGGGCTAACCACCAGGGTCTCACCTGCCTCCTTGGCGTTGCCACCCAGCAGTGAGAAGGGCAGGGACACCACATAGACGGCGGCTCCCACCACGGTCGTGGCAAGCAGCACCGGGCGGGCAATCAGTGCGTCGCCTGTCATGGCCAGTGCTGATGGTGACTCGTCAATGGCGCGGGCGTGCCCGACGGAAGAAAAGGTCATAGCCGCAGCTGCTAGGGCAACGGTCAGTGTACGGGTGAGTTTTGAAGCCATAATGTGTCTCCTGCCATTAAATAGAGGCTCCTGAGAGCATCCCTTAACTATGGAACAATCTGGAGAAATTTCAATGTGAAACCGTGACCTGTTAGGCGTTGTTACAGGTTATTAACGCTGGCAGCTGGGGCAGTACACCGTGCTGCGTTGGCCGAGGCGTACTTCTTTCAGTGTCTGGCTGCAGCTCACACAGGGCTGGCCGGCACGACCGTAGACGTTGAGGGATTGGGCAAAATAGCCGGGTTTGCCGTCACTGTTCACGAAGTCGCGCAGGGTGGTGCCGCCCATCAGGATGGCGGCGCTGAGGGTGTCGCGGATGGCTTCCGCCAGCCGAGCCATGCGGTCTGCGCTGACTCTTCCCGCTGCCCGCTTGGGGTGGATGCCTGCGCTGAACAGCGCTTCGTTGGCGTAGATATTGCCCACACCGACCACCACATGATTGTCCATAATAAACGTCTTGATGGGGGCTTTTCTGCCGCGACTCTGGCGGAACAGATAGCCGCCAGTGAAGGTCGGGTCCAGCGGCTCTGGGCCCAGCCCCGCCAGTAGCGGGTGAGCTTCGCCTGCCGCCTGCCACAGCCAGCAGCCGAAACGGCGGGGGTCGTTGAAGCGCAGCAAGGTGCCATCCGCCAGGGTTAGTTCCACATGGTCATGGGTTAGTCGCGGGCTCTGGTCGGTGATTACCCGCAGGCTGCCGGACATGCCCAGATGTATGATCAGTGTGCCGTGCTCAAAGGTGATCAGAAGGTACTTCGCACGCCGGGTTACGCCGGTAACCCGCTGGCCGGTGAGCAGACTCTCCAGTTCATCCGGCACGGGCCAGCGCAAGCGCCGGTCGTGGATCACCACCGAAGTGATTTGCTGCTGATCCAGATAAGGCGCAATTCCCCTGCGGGTGGTTTCAACTTCGGGTAATTCTGGCACAGGGGTCTCCGGGCGCGAGCTTAATCATGCTATTTGGGCCGCAGCATATAAATGGTAACCAAAAGCTGTCAAACTAAGCTTGTTCCGGCTTACGCATGTAAGCTAAGGTAACTTTCCTGCTGGCGCAATCCTGAGGCTGTGCTGGTGATATAATGTTTTGAGGAATATGTATGTGGTATAACGGCCTGCTAGATCTCTCCGTATGGCAGCTGATCTTGGTCACTTTGGGACTGACGCACGTCACAATTGTCAGTGTCACGCTTTACCTGCACCGTCATTCAGCCCATAACTCCCTGGATTTGCACCCGGTGCTGGCGCACTTTTTCCGGTTCTGGCTGTGGCTGACCACTGGCCAGGTCACCAAGGAATGGACGGCTATTCACCGTAAGCATCACGCCAAGTGTGAAACGCCTGAAGATCCCCATAGCCCCGTTGTTCTCGGCCTCGGCAAGGTGCTGCGTGAGGGCGCCGAACTCTATGCTGAAGCAGCGACACCAGAGACCCTTGAGCGTTACGGTCAGCGCACTCCGGAAGACTGGATTGAGCGCAACCTGTACACCAAATACAGCTTGCTGGGCATTGTTCTGATGGCGGTGATTAATCTGCTGCTGTTTGGCGTTAACGGTATCTGGATCTGGGCCATACAAATGATGTGGATTCCAGTGTGGGCGGCCGGCGTTGTTAACGGCATCGGCCACTACTTCGGCTACCGCAACTACGAGTGCAGCGACAATGCTCGCAACATTTTCCCGCTTGGACTGCTGATTGGCGGCGAGGAGCTGCACAACAATCACCATACCTATCCGAACTCCTCCAAGCTCTCCCGTCGCTGGTTCGAGTTTGACATTGGCTGGGGCTATATTCGTCTTTTCCAGTTGTTTCGCCTGGCGAAGCCCAAGGGCTACCGGCCTATTGCGCACCGGGTGCCGGGCAAACTGGAAATGGATATGGAAACCCTGCAGGCCATCGCCAACAACCGCTTTGATATCATGCGCCAGTATCGCAAGCGCGTGACTGAGCCCATGCTGCGACAGCAGAAGCAGCTGCTTGAAGATGAAATCAAGCCGCGTTATCGCAAGCTCAAAAAGCTCTTGTCCCGGGAAGAAACCCTTATCAAGCCCCGTGAGCGTGAGCAGCTGGAGAGCTTCCTGGCCAATAACGAATCACTGCAACTGATCTACCAGAAAAGTCGCGAGCTGCAGGCTCTGTGGCGTGCCCGCGGCATCAAGCAGCAGGAGAAGCTGCAGGCGCTGACTGACTGGTGTCGCGAGGCTGAACAGAGTGGTATACGTTATCTGGAAGAGTTTGCCGCCCAGCTCAGATCCTATGCACTGAGACCTGCCACCCGGTAAAGGCTGTAAGTCACCTGGCCGGCCGTCTTCTGGCGATGTAATTGCCAGTGGGCCGGCACCGGTGGCGTCCGCAACTCGCTTTCGCACTCAATGTAAACCCAGCTGCCTTCCTTGACCCAGTGATGCTGCTCCAGCAACGGGCACAGGCGGGCAACCCATTGCTGGCGAAAGGGTGGGTCCAGAAACACAATGTCCATGGCACGGGTAGTTCCGGCTGCCAGAATGGCATCGGCGGCCTGGTTGATAACCCGTGCCCGCTCGTTCGCCTGCAACAGACCCATGTTGGTTTTCAAAGCCTCTGTCAGGGCGCGGGTGTGATCAACGAAGGTCACCTGCGCGGCGCCCCGCGACAAGGCTTCCAGCCCCAGTGCACCGGTACCGGCAAACAGGTCCAGGCAGTGGCTGCCGGCGAGGTGAAAGTTCAGCCAGTTAAACACGGTTTCCCGAATGCGGGCAGGTGTCGGGCGCACGCCGCCGGCATCCGGAAAACGTAGCAGCCGACTGCGCCAATCACCGCCGATAATGCGAACTTCCCCCTGGCCAGTGCTGGCCGTCTGGGCTGGGCGGCTGGCAGTTTTTTTTCGGCTCATGACGATTCCTGTCGGGTTGGCAGTTGCGGGCTTGGACGTTAACGGGGCAGGGGCTAGAATGGCCGCTTCCTGTCGAACACATTAACAGACCCCAGATGGTAACAAAATGATGAACCCGGAGTGGATTTCCTTAGCGGTACTGGCCTTGCTGGTGCTGGTGTTTGTGCTGGATGTGGCGAGCCGCCGTCGGAGCCTGCCGCGCCCGAAACCGGTCCCCCAGCGTAAGGCAGAGGTTGAGGCAGCTCCGGAGTCCATCCCGGTTACGCCGGCTCCTGTTGCCGAAGAGCCTGCCGAGGCGACACCCGCTGAAGCCGTTGCCGCCCCGGTTGAGGCCGCGCCGGTCGTCAGCGTATTGCAGCGTATCAAGGCCGGACTGGGCAAGACGCGCTCCAGCCTGACCGCCGGCCTGGCGGACCTGTTTGCGGTTGGTAAATCCGTCGACGACGACCTGCTGGAAGAAGTGGAAACCACCCTGTTGATGGCGGATGTGGGTGTGACGGCCACCACGGAGATTATCGAAGCCCTTACGGAGAAGCTGTCCCGCAAGGAACTGAAGGATGGAGCGGCCCTCAAGGCTGCGCTGAAGCAAGAGCTGCGTAATCTGCTCGGTAGCAGTCGCGAGCCCCTGAAACTGGAGGCCGAGGGCAAACCCTTCGTAATTCTGGTGGTGGGTGTTAACGGTGTTGGCAAAACCACCACCATTGGCAAGTTGACCAAGCGTTTCCAGCAGGATGGCAAGTCGGTGATGCTGGCTGCGGGCGACACCTTCCGTGCCGCAGCGGTGGAACAGCTGCAGGTATGGGGTGAGCGTAACCAGGTGCCGGTTGTGGCGCAGCATACCGGCGCAGATAGTGCTTCGGTCATATTTGACGCGGTACAGTCTGCCCAGTCCAAGGGTATCGACGTGGTGATCGCCGATACGGCGGGCCGTCTGCAGAACAAAGACAACCTGATGTCCGAGCTGGAAAAGGTGGTGCGGGTAATGAAGAAGCTGGATCCGCAGGCGCCTCACGAAGTGTTGTTGGTGCTGGACGCGGGCACGGGCCAGAACGCCCTCAGCCAGGCCCAGGTATTCCAGCAGGCGGTGGGTGTGACCGGCATCACGCTGACCAAGCTGGACGGCACCGCCAAGGGTGGTATTGTGTTCGCCATTGGCCGCCAGTTGCAGTTGCCGATTCGCTTTATCGGGGTTGGTGAACAAGTGGATGACCTGCGGCCCTTCGATGCAGAAACCTTTGTGGATGCCCTGTTCGATGAGTAACGGGCAGGCCCTGATATGAGGTGTCCAGCCCATGATTGAGTTCCAGCAGGTTAGCAAGCGGTATGACAGCGATCACACCGCTTTGCGTAACGTGAATTTTCTCCTCAAGCGCGGCGAGCTGGCGTTTCTCACCGGCCATTCCGGCGCGGGAAAAAGTACCCTGCTCAAGCTCATCATGCTGATGGAGCGTCCGACAGCCGGGCGCGTCATCGTTGGCGGCCAGGAACTGAATCGTATGCCGCGCCGCCAGATTCCCTATATCCGCCGTCATATCGGCGTGGTCTTCCAGAATCACCAGCTGCTGTTCGACCGTACCGTGTTTGACAATGTCGCCATGCCACTGGAGGTCACCGGTGTGCCCAGCGGCGATATTGGTCGGCGGGTACGGGCTGCCCTGGATAAGGTGGGCCTGCTCAGTAAGGAAAAGATGAATCCCATGCAGCTGTCTGGCGGTGAGCAGCAGCGTGTGGGTATTGCCCGTGCCGTGGTCAACAAACCGCCGGTGCTGCTGGCGGACGAACCTACCGGTAACTTGGACCCGGCCCTGTCGGCAGATATCATGCATCTGTTTCAGCAGTTCAGCCAGGTAGGCGTCACGGTGCTGATTGCCAGTCACGATATTGCGCTTATTCGCCATATGGGGCGCCGTATGCTCACCCTTAATCAGGGACTGCTGACAGACGGTGATGCCATGCCAACGGGCGAGGTGTTGTATGGCGGCTGATTCCGGCAAACGGACACCACAGCGCGGTGCCCGTCAGGCAAGCCAGCCCTGGCGCCAGCAGTTCGACAGTTGGCTGGCCCATCACCGCAAGGTGGCCAGGGACAGCAATCAGCGGCTATGGCGGGCGCCAGTGGCCAGCCTGCTCACCTGGTTGGTTATCGGTGTGGCACTGGCCTTACCTGCCGCCATGCTGGTGCTGCTGGGTAGCCTGCAGGGGGTCAGTGCCGGCTGGGAGAATGCCGCCCGAGTTACGGTGTATCTGGAAGAAACAGTCACCGAGTCCCGCGCCAGAGAGTTGCAGCAGCGGCTGGCAACCCAGGCCGGTGTCAGCGGTGTGGAATTCATTCATCGTGAACAGGCGCTGGCGGAGTTTCGCGAGGCCTCCGGACTGGGAGAGGCGCTGGATTACCTGAATGACAACCCGCTACCCCATACCTTGTTGGTAACGCCCCAGGACGGCCAGCGCAGTGCCGAGGCTATTGACGCCCTGGTGGCAAATATTGATGGTCTGGCGGATGTGGCGCGGGTGCAGGTGGATCTGGGCTGGTTACAACGGCTGAACGTGCTCGCGGAACTGCTGGGCCGGGCGGCCTGGGTGCTGGCGCTGATGCTGGCGGCGGCAGTGGTGCTGGTTATCGGCAACACCATACGGCTGGCCATTGAAAATCGTCGCGACGAAATTCTGGTGGCCCGGTTGGTGGGTGGTACTGACGCCTTTGTCCGGCGGCCTTTCCTGTACACCGGCGTCTGGTACGGCCTTGGAGGCGGCATTGTCGCCTTCCTGTTGCTGCAGATTTCGGCCTGGTGGCTGAGCGGCCCCATTGACCGTTTGGCGGCCCTGTATCGTAGCAACTTTTCCCTGTCAGGATTGTCTATGGAAGGTACCTTGGTGCTGCTGCTGGTCGCCGTTGCGCTGGGCTGGCTGGGCGCCTGGCTGGCGGTCAAGCGTCACCTGGATGCCATTGAGCCAGAGTAGGTGAGGGGCGCCCGCATGCCTGGGCCGGCAGGGCCCTGAATTTCGGTTTTATCCTATTGTTAATGCCGCGGCTCTTGTGTAGTAATACCCCACAACCTATATTTATGGGTCGCCGAATAGCGGAGGACAAGCATGGGCACTAACTTACAGTTAGCTGATCGACTGATTCCAGGAGCGAATCTTGAGGCTTATATCCAGGCCACAAGTCGTATTCCTGTGCTTTCTGCCGAAGAAGAGCGCACTCTGGCCGAGCGCCTGCATTATGACGGAGACCTGGAGGCCGCTCGCCAACTGGTGCTTTCTCATCTTCGCTTTGTGGTGCATATCGCCCGCAGTTATTCCGGTTATGGCCTGTCCCAGGCCGACCTGATTCAGGAAGGTAACGTCGGTCTGATGAAGGCCGTCAAACGCTTTGATCCGGGTTACGGTGTGCGCCTGGTTTCTTTTGCGGTGCACTGGATCAAAGCTGAAATCCACGAATTCATTCTGCGTAACTGGCGCATCGTCAAAGTCGCCACCACCAAGGCCCAGCGCAAGTTGTTCTTCAACCTGCGCAGTCAGAAAAAGCGCCTGGCCTGGCTGAACAGTGAAGAGCTGCAGGCGGTTGCTGATGACCTGGGCGTTGATCCCCATGTGGTGCGGGAGATGGAAGGCCGCATGGCCTCCCAGGATACGTCTTTTGACGGCCCCATGGATGATGACGATGACAGCGCCTATCAGGCGCCCTCCCAGTATCTGGAAGACCGCCGCAGTGATCCGGCCCTGCTGCTGGAGCAGTCAGACTGGACGGAGGACGCCAATGGCCGCCTGATGCAGGCACTGGCAAGCCTTGATGAGCGTAGTCAGGATATCCTGCGGGAGCGCTGGCTCACGGACGGCAAGTCCACCCTGCATGAGCTGGCCGACAAGTACGGTGTATCCGCTGAGCGTATTCGCCAGCTGGAAAAAAACGCCATGAAGAAAATCCGTACCCTGATGGCAGAGGCTGCCTGAGTATCAGGTGACGGCTCAAACGGGTAGTAAATGCCACACGTCGCAGGATGTGTGGCATTTTTGTTTGTTTCCTACATAGACGCTTTGGTGGACGGCTGAAATGCGTACTCAACAACCCCACATTGCCTTTCTGGGTATAGGCCTGATGGGCATGCCCATGACCGCTAACCTGTTACAGGTAGGTTTCCCCATGACCCTGTGGAACCGCACCCGCAGCAAATGCGAGGTGTTTGCCGGGCAGGCCGCCATTGCTGATGACCCCGTCGCGGCTGTGGCCGCTGCGGATGTGGTTATTTTGATGCTGGAAAACGGTGAAGTGGTCGAAGAGGTACTGGTGGGCTCCGGCATGCTGGATGCCTTGCGGTCGGGGTCCCTGGTGATTGACATGAGTTCGGTACAACCGTCTCTCGCCCGCCATCACAGCGCGCTGCTGGCCGAGCGAGGGGTGGATTATCTGGACGCGCCGGTTTCTGGGGGCACGGTAGGGGCGGCGGAGGCGCGCCTGAGCATTATGGCTGGTGGTGATGAGGCGGTGTTTGAACGGGCCCAACCGGTACTGACGGTATTGGGCCGGCCGCTGCGCATCGGCCCGGTGGGCTCGGGTCAGCTGGCGAAGCTGGCCAACCAGGCCATTGTTGGTATCACCATCGGCGCGGTAGCAGAGGCGCTATTGCTGGCGGCGGAGGGCGGGGCTGATCCTTTGGCTGTGCGGGAGGCGCTGCTGGGTGGCTTCGCCCACAGCCGGATTCTGGACCTGCACGGCCAGCGCATGATTGAACGGGATTTTGCCCCCGGTGCGCCGGCCCGGATCCAGCTCAAGGATCTACGCATGATTCTCGATGAGGCCCGCGCCGAGGGTTTGACCTTGCCGTTGGCGGAGCAGACTTACCAGCGCTACCGCAGCCTGGTGGCCAACGGCCACAGTGAGGTGGACCACAGTGGTTTGCTGCTGGAGCTGGAGCACCTCAACGGTACTCGGCTGACCGAAGCCCATCCCAAGCCCGAAGCAGGCCACTGACATGCCTCGCTTTGCTGCCAACCTCACTATGCTGTTTAACGAGCTGCCCTTTCCTGAGCGCTTTGCTGCGGCCCGTGCAGCGGGATTCACGGGCGTTGAGTACCTGTTTCCCTACGCCTGGCCCGCCGAGCTGTTGCAGCAGCAGTTGCGCAGCCAGGGCCTGACTCAGGTGCTGTTTAATCTTCCGCCGGGTGACTGGGATGCGGGCGAGCGCGGTATCGCCTGTCTGCCCGGTCGCGAAGATGAATTCCGGCAGGGCGTGGAGCAGGCGATTGCCTATGCCCGGGTATTGGGCTGCCAGCAAGTGAACTGCCTGGCGGGTTTGTGCCCGGAGGGCCAGCAAGACACAGGCTGGGACACGCTGTTGGCCAATGTACGCTATGCGTCAAAGCGCCTGGCGGACGCTGGTTTGCGGTTGCTGGTGGAGCCCATCAACTCCACAGTGGATATGCCGGGTTTCCTGCTTGACACCTCTGCCAAAGGAGAGCAATTGCTGGATCAGGTGGACAGTGACAATCTGCGCCTGCAGTACGATCTCTATCATATGCAGATCATGGAAGGTGACCTGATTCGTACGCTGCAGCGCCTGTTGCCGCGCATCGGTCATATCCAGTTTGCGGATAATCCCGGGCGCCATGAGCCAGGTACTGGCGAAATCAATTACCCGGCGGTCTTTGCGGCGCTGGATGATATGGGTTACAGCGGCTGGGTCAGCGCTGAGTACCGGCCCGCCACCACTACTGCTGCCAGTCTTGGTTGGTTTACAGGATCGTAACTAGCGAATTTGGTCACATGAACGTAATCTGATCATATCAGAACAGGTTTGGTGGCAGGCTATTTTGAGTCGTGATATGCCGCCAGGCCATCAGCATGCGGAGGTGCCCGGTGAAAGCGCTGGTAATCGAAGATGATCAGGATGTAGCAAGCTATCTCGTGAAGGGGTTGCGTGAAGCGGACTTTGTGGTCGATCATGCTGCCGATGGCAAGGAAGGGCTGATGCTGGCCGCCAGCGAAGAGTACGACATCATGATTGTCGACCGAATGCTGCCGGGCATGGACGGCCTGAGTATTATCAAAACGGTACGCGCTACCGGTAACCAGGTGCCGGTATTGATCCTCAGCGCGCTGGGGGACGTGGATGACCGGGTTGAGGGCTTGCGTGGTGGCGGTGATGACTACCTCACCAAACCCTTCTCCTTTACCGAATTGCTGGCCCGTATCGAATCCCTGATCCGCCGCAATCGTCAGGCGGCGGAAACGGAAACCGTGCTCAAAGTGGCGGATCTGGAGATGGACCTGCTGGCCCGCACCGTCAAGCGTGCCGGCAAGAACATCGATGTGCAGCCGCGGGAGTTCCGGCTGCTGGAGTACCTGATGCGAAACGCTGGTCAGGTGGTTACCCGGACCATGCTGCTTGAGAAAGTCTGGGATTACCACTTTGATCCCCAAACCAACGTGATAGAC
The DNA here is from genome assembly GCA_022565395.1 of Marinobacter sp. Taxonomy (GTDB): domain Bacteria; phylum Pseudomonadota; class Gammaproteobacteria; order Pseudomonadales; family Oleiphilaceae; genus JAIUMV01. The sequence continues at coordinate 36,013 of JAIUMV010000008.1, read as the reverse complement.
GTCCATATCAGCCGTTTGCGGGCAAAGATCGACAAAGAGTTCGATACGCCCTTGCTGCAGACGGTGCGGGGCGCCGGGTATATGCTGCGTGAGACTGCTTAGTCAGTTACGGACGTCGTCCTTCCAGCTGGCACTGTTGTACATGGTGGTGTTTGCCACCTCCGTGTTCCTGTTGTTGGCTTTTATTTACTGGCGTACCGCCGGGTTCATGACCGCTCAGACGGATGAAACCATTGAGGCGGAAATTGCCGGACTGGCGGAGCAATACCGCAGCCGGGGTATTAACGGGCTGATCAGCATCATCCGTGAGCGGGTGGCCCGTGACCCCAACGCAAAAACCATCTACCTGTTTACCACCGATGACTACCTGAAGCTGGCGGGCAACCTGTCTGCCTGGCCCATGGAGGCTCAGAGTCAAAGCGGCTGGATCAACTTCACCCTCAATGAGAGTCTGGGCTGGACCGGGCCGGAGCGCCTGGCCCGAGCCCGAGTGTTTGAAGTGCAGGGTGGGCTGCGGCTATTAGTGGGCCGCGATGTGCAAGAGCTCACTATGCTCAAGCGGTTGATCGAAAAGGCTATCAACTGGGGTATGGCCATTACCCTGGCGCTGGCATTGTTGGGTGGCTACATGATGAGCCGCAGCACCACCCGGCGCATTGAAGTGATCAATAACACCTCTCGCCGTATTATGAATGGCCATTTGTCACTACGCATACCCACCCGGGGTACCAGTGATGATTTTGATCAGCTGGCAGACAACCTTAACCAGATGCTGGACCGTATCGTCTACCTGATGGAAGGTATCCGCCATGTCTCTGACAGTATTGCCCATGACTTGCGCACACCCCTGACCCGGTTACGTAACCAGCTTGAAACCACTCTGCAAACCGTGCGTGATGATAAGGCGCGGGAACAGGTGGCGCTGGCGGTGGCAGAAGCCGATCAGTTGCTGGCCACCTTTAATGCCCTGCTGCGTATCGCCCGATTAGAGACTCGCGGCAATGCTTCTGACATGAAGGAAATCTCCCTCGGTACCCTGGTGAACGATGCCTGTGAGCTTTATGAAGCGCTGGCAGAAGACAAGGAGCAAACCTTTATCCAGCAGGTTGATGAGGCCGTGATGGTGGAGGGTGACCGGGACTTGCTGTTCCAGATGGTCAGTAACCTGATCGACAACGCCATCAAATACACGCCTGAACACGGTGAAATCCGCGTGGCTGTGACCTTGCAGGACGGTGATGCGGTGCTGGAAGTGAGCGACAGCGGTATTGGGATTCCGGATGACGAAAAAGACCAGGTGTTCCAGCGCTTCTATCGGGTGGGGAAAAGTCGTTCACTACCGGGCAATGGTCTGGGTTTGAGCCTGGTAAGTGCGGTAACCGAGGTGCACAAAGGTCAGATCCGTTTGCAGGATCACAATTCCGAGGCAGAGCAGCCGGGGCTGTCGGTCTACGTCCACCTGCCAGCGTTGCGGTCAGAGCGCAAACGCAGCCTGCCCCGGAAAACAGTCAAAGAAAGCGAGTGATCAGCCGCGCAGTTTGGCGGCGCGGTCCAGCAGCGGGCGCAGGCGGGACTCCAGGGTGTTGGCCAGGCGCTCAATGCGGGCTTTCTGGCCGTCAATGCGTGCCTGCAGGCTGTCCCACTCGCCTTCCAGGCGCTTCTGCTCCAACATCACCAGGGCAATCAGGTTGTGGCGGTTTACCTTGCTGGTAATACCGTACTGGTCCAGTTGAAAGCCAAGGTTGTCCAGTCCGTTGAGGGCAGTGTTGATCAGTTTCTGAGTATTCATGGGTCACCTGTTGCATGTGAAAAATGTCATCGTGCCAAAGGCCGTTGCAATTCAGGCGTGGGCACGGGTTGGGCAGACTGGCATGAAACTTACCCGGAGTCTCTAGAGGGTACAACCTAATTTGCGTTGTTCAGGGTGGCTGGACGGCGCCCTGAATAAAGTGTAATCCCCCCGCCACAGCCAGGTAATTGTCCCTCTGTAGAATAGAAATCATAGGGCTGCAGGCGGTTGGGCACCACCACTGCTTGCATCACCCTCCAGCACAGCGCTAGCCTTACCCCGTTCCCACAACGGGGTTTTTTTATGGACTTTTGCGCTTATGACTGCATCCACTAACGGCCCCCGAGGTCGTGCCCGCTATATCACCCCAGCTGGCGAGCGCAAACTGCGCGAAGAGCTGACGTATCTCTGGAAAGTAAAACGCCCCGAGGTTACTCAGGCTGTCAGGGAGGCCGCTGCCTTGGGGGATCGCTCGGAAAATGCCGAGTACATCTATGGCAAAAAGCAGCTACGGGAAATAGACCGACGGGTCCGCTTTCTCAGCAAACGCCTTGAAGAGTTGAAGGTGGTGGACCGGCTGCCGGATGACACCAGCCGAGTGTACTTTGGTGCCTGGGTCGAGGTGGAGAACGAGCAGGGCGACCTGCACCGGTACCGATTGGTGGGGCCCGATGAGTTTGATCTGAGCAAGGGCTATCTCAGCGTGGATGCCCCCATGGCGAGAGCCTTGTTGGGCAAGCGGCTGGATGATGAGGTGCAGGTGCCTACGCCGGAGGGACGAGTAACCGTGGTGATTACCGATATCCACTATCTGCCGCCGGAGTGAAACTTGTCACAGAGTTGACGTTTTGTGCGTTCTTTGATCAATTTTGGCGTTAAACTGTCAACAAATTGCCAGTCTGCTGTCGGCGTTCATTACCCGCCATAACAAGAGCAAGGATGTAACATGCGCTATTTCCACTCCATCGGCACAAGGGCAGGCCTGTTGGCTTTGGCTATTGTCGGCTGGCTGCCCGCCAATATGGCGGCTCAGGAGGTGATGAATCTGGAGCCGGAGCGTTCCACCCTGCAAACCATACCGTTTTTACCGCTGACGGATGACTCTTTGTCGGATGCCATGATCGAGGGTGCCCTGGGCGCCACGGCGGCGGGCCCGGGAGGCAGTGGTGATGGTGGGTCTGTCGCTGACGGCGGCCGTTTTGACCCGTTGGCCCTGGAGCCGCGGGATACGCGCACCAATCTGGGGCTCAATGAGTTTCCGGTTGATATCCGCTACCGGAACCCGCGGGATGTGCCCGGTGTCACCTTCAGCGACCGCTATGTGGTGCAGCCGCGTGAAAACCGCAACTATGACACGCTGAACACCAATGTCCGCGGGCGCTAGCGGCGTGCCTGCGATCAGCTGGCAACCGCCAGATTGTCCCCTGCGGGCTGCTTAAGCACATCTTGATAGAAGAACTGCAACGCCAGCGCTGCCTGGTTCAGTCGGGCGCGGGAAAGTCGCATGCGCTCTTGCAGATAGGTGAGAAACTTTTGCTGGTCACCGGTGCCCAGGGCAGCAGGGTCTTTGCCACCATTAAACAGCACAAAACGGGTAATCCAGTGCAGGTAGGTTTGCTCGGTACGCTGGTTGAAGGCTTGTCCCTTCAGCGCTTGGGTGATTTGCAGAAACAGGCCCGGGTGGCTCTGGTCCAGTGCCTCGATAGTGCTCATGGATAAAGTCCTGATGCGTTCTTGTTGTTATGCTGCGCGCATTCTATGACATTATGATGGCCGCCGCAAAAACGGCGGCCGGTATCCCGTTCAGGGAGTCAGCATTCCCTGACAGCCCTCAGCCTTTCACCGTCTCCAGGCGGTCAATATAACGCTGCATTGCCTCATCGTTACTGAGGCCTTTGACCTTTTCCCAGGCGTCGTACTTGGCGCGGCCGACAAAGTCCATCATGCCAGGACGCTTGCCGCTGACATCACCCTCTGTGGCCTGTTTGTAGAGGGCATAGAACTCCAGTTTCAGCTCATTGGAGGGCTTGAAGTCGCCTTCGGCAGTCTGGATGTAGTTAACGGCGGCATCGAATTGTGCTTTCAGGTCACTCATGTGTTTATCCTTCTTGCTTGTTGGGTAATGGATTCCAATCGCCACGAGTATATCCACTGCAGCGCGCGCCGTCATGGCTTTGACTCGTTCCAATCGGGCCTGGCTTGCTTTATCGTTGCGCCTCTATCATTTCAACCTGGAGAACCCTATGCCAGCCAACAACCGGCTACATGGAATCGTACAACGTCTGAACCAGCTGCCGGATTTCGCCCGCAGTCGCGCCCTGTCACTGTTCTTTGGCAAGGCGGTGCCCTTCACCGGTACCACCGGTATCCGCATTGAGCATCTGGACGAAAATCGCTGTGTCATCAGTCTGGCCAATAAGCGCCGGGTGCAGAACCACATCGGGGGGGTGCATGCCGTGGCGTCCTTGCTGCTGGCGGAATCTGCGACTGGCTTTCTGGTGGGTTTGAATGTGCCAGACGACAAGGTGCCGGTGATTAAAACGGTTGGCGCTGAGTACACCCGCCGGGCCAAAGGGGATATGACGGTAGAAGCCGTGCTGACGCCTGAGCAGCAACAACAGATGAAGGCGGAGCCGAAAGGTGCCACGGCGGTTGCGGTTACCATCCGCGACAGCGAAGGCCAGGAGCCTATCGAGATCGAGATGATCTGGGCCTGGACACCCAAGCGCCGCTGAAGGTTGTCAGATGATGCGCACCCTCAGCCCTGGTTGCGCATCAGTTCTGTAGCCTTGCGCAGCAGGGGTTGCGCTTGCCGGGTGGCGCCTTGGGTGAGCAGGGCGTCAGCTTGCAGCAGATAGGCGTCTGCCAGCTGCTGGCGTAGCGGGCCTACAGGCGGATAGCTGGCGGGCAGCTTATGGGTTTCCAGCGCCTGGTAGATGCGGTCCAGATCAGCGCCAGAGCGGGCGCGACGGATACCGTCCTGCCATTGCTGGATACGTTCAGCAAACAGCTGATCTGCAGCGGCAACCGGGAATTGCGGTGCTTCCCCCCGGGCAACGGCGCTATGGTAGGCCGCCAGTGCGCGGATTGCGCCTTCCTGGTGCTCTGCTTGAGACAGCCTGCTGACCAGATTGGGGTGGTCTGCGAAGAACAGTCGCCCCAGCGTCAGCAGTCGGTCGATACTGGACACATCGCTGTTGTCGAGCGCGCTTTTCAGGCGGCGGTCAAACAGGGCGATGGCGCTGTCGGGCACGGGCAGTGTTTGCGGAGTCAGCATCCGGAAGTCTTCAGCCAGCTCAATCAGCTGATCAGCGCTGGCAGCGTCTGCATAATCACCCTGTGACAGTCGGGCCTGCAGTTCGCCGGCCAGTGCGGCGATCAGCGACTGGCGCCGTTGGCTCAGGCTTTCGCGCCGCTCCAGCAATTGCTGATCCCGGGGGTAGAGTGCCAGGCCTTCATCCAGTGTCGCCAGGGCGGCAGGAATGTTGGGCAGGGCGGAGCTGCCGGACGGCTCCAGATCGGCTTCCACCCGCTGCGCATAATGCCGCAATACAGCCTCTTCGTGGAGTTTCAGAAACCCGGCCCGCTCCAATGGTGTGAGGGCGTCAAGGGCGCCTAACAGCTCGGCGGTTGGCAGGGTGCCAAGTTCTGCCAGATGCGTGGCGTGCTCCTGGTAGTCAACCAGCGCCGCTTCGGCAGCCTGCACGCGTTGCTCCCCCTGTTGCCAAATCGCCACGCTCAGTACCGCCAGCGCTGCCATGCCAGCTGGGTACAGCAGATGGCGCCATTGCCGTGGCTCCATGGCGGTCTGAAACTGAGCCATGTTAAGGCTGGCACCTTCGTTCTTCAGGAGTGTACGCACTGCACCCCAGAGTCGTCCCGGCATGCGCCGTGGCCGAGACAGTTTGAGGCTCGCGCGCTCCTCCCGGCTTAGCTTCTGCCGGTCAAAGGGGTGGCGGGATGACAGCAGTTCGTAACTGATACAGGCCAGCGCGTACAAATCATCCTTGACGGTGGGATCTTTGCCGTCAATCAGCGAGGGTGTCGCATAGGCTGGCGTGTAACCATAGATGGTGGTTTCGTCGTCATGGCGCGGGTTAAGAAAGTCCGTGTGCTGATGGGGCTTGAGGGCCTGGGCAACACCGAAATCCAGCAGTTTGATCTCACCATCCCGGGTGAAAAAGATGTTGGAGGGTTTGAGATCAGCATGCACGATGCCGCGCTGGTGGGAATAGGCCAGTGCAGAAGCGACCTGCTCCAGTACGGCGCGGCCGCCTTTCCATGCCAGTCCGTTGGGTTTGGCACGCTGGATCATGCGTGACAGGGGTTCGCCGTCCAGCAGCTCCATCACGATATACCAGGTGTCACCGTCACGCTCAAGGTCGTGTACCCGGATGATATTGGGGTGTGACAGTCGCTTGGACTTGGCGGCTTCGCGGGCCAGCAGGTTAAGGGCATTGGCATCCTGAGTCAGTTCGCTGCGCAGGATTTTCAGTGCGACATGGCAATCCCGCGTACCGGCGGCTTCCAGATGCAGGTCAACGGCCTTGTAAACATCGCTCATACCGCCCGATGCAATTAGGGCTTCGATGCGATAGCGGTCATTGAGCACCAGCCCCAGGCGACGATGAGTTTTGGCCGGATTGGCCTCAGTCGCGGGTGCGGGCCCCTGAGTGCTGTCGGGGGCAGTTGGTGTTTTGCGGGCAGTGTTGGCGCGTGGCGTCTGTTCTTTCGCGTCCATGCAGCGGCTCCTCATCCGTTAGGTTTAACCCATTACAGCGACGGATTGATCCGGTCCCGGAATTCAATTCAATCGTTAGCGGGGCGATGTTACTCAATCGTTCAAAAGCTGTCCAGCTGCGATCGGGATAACTGAGACCCGCACCCCAGGTAGGCGGTAAAGCGCCTAGTCGCCAACCACCACCGTTGGATTGCCAACAACAATTTTACCGTTGTGGGCCGTGCCGTCACCCATCCGTGCAACCCCTTTGCCGTTTACGGTGACGCTTTTGGAGCCTTGCACGATGGTATCGGGCGGACCGACGCAGATCAGTTTGTCACCAACGCAAGCGATGGGGAGTCCGCCGACAGTAACGTTGGCGGTGGTGGCGAGGGTGGGACCGCCTACATGGGGTATTTTGCCATTTTTGCCTGGGCAGGCGTGAAATGAACCGAGTACAGCGGTTGGCTTGCCCATAACTCACTCCTTGTCAGCAGGTCCTTCTATAGTGCAACACATGTTAATGAAGGGTTCGTGGGGGCGTCAAGGCGTCAAGCCTGTTTGGGTTGTTCAATTTTCAAACTGTGACGGGGTGCATTGACTTTCAGGGTGCCGATGAATAATCTTTGTGCCCGAACAGCCCCGGTTATGAACGGCAGCCTGCTGGACGCAGTGGCTTGCGTTCAACGGACGCGTCTCTCCATAGGGTTAAACCGCAGTCAAAGGAAGGACCACGCCATGGAACTGGAGCTTGCAATCACAAGCTACCAACGGCTCTCGCCAACAGTTGTTTCCAGCCATCGTTTCTCGTCGTCCGGCGTCTTCACGCTTGGTCGTGCGAAAGAGTGCGATTGGTTTTTGCCAGACCCTGACAGGGTTATCTCATCTCGTCACGCAGAGGTCTTCTGTCAGGGCGGCCAGTTCTTTCTGCGGGATACCTCCACCAATGGCGTCTTTGTCAATGGCGCCAGTTCCGCGGTGGGCAAGGGTGCTGAGGTGGCTCTGCAGGACGGCGACCGGCTCCGGTTTGGCGACTATGAGTTCAAGGTCAGTCTCAAGCAGTCAGAGCCGGCCGTCACCATGCCTGCGTCCGCCCCATTGGGTGCCGCTGTCGCTGAGTCGGCGCCCATCGCAGCCCTTGATTTGCCTCGCCCGGATGCGCCTCTTGACCCCCGGCAGCCACTGGCAGGCAGTCAATCAGGTCTGGCCTCAGCCTTGACTGATCGCAGCATGCTGGACAGCCATGTAGATATTCCCGAAACCACCATTCCGCCTGTGTGGAGCTGGGGCGAAGCCAGCAAATCAGCCCCGGAGCCACAGCGCACGGGTGCCGATAAGGTTCCGGCCCCGGGTGGCAATACCGCCACCCTGGTCAGGCAGCAACCAGCGGCCAAACCCGGCAAAGTCGGCGGTGATAATGATGCTCTTATCCAGGCGCTCGTTGAAGGCCTTGGTATGCCGGACCTTGACGCCAGTACCATGACGCCCGAACTGATGCGGGAGCTGGGTGGCGTTACCCGTCATCTGCTGGATCGCCTGTTGGATCTGTTGCGCGCGCGGGCTGAGCAAAAACAGAAACTGCGGGTGCAGCAGACGCTGTTCCAGCGCAGTGAGAACAACCCCCTTAAATTTTCTGCCACTGCCCAGGATGCCCTGGATGCATTACTGTTGCGTCGCCATGCCTCTTTCCTGGCGCCGGACAGGGCGATTGAGGCTGCCTTCAGCGATATTCTCAGCCATGAGCGCGCGGTGTTGAAGGCGGTTGAGCGGGTGGTTGATGAACTGCTGGATGACAAGCTGCCTGCTGTGAATGGTGGTGGCGTGTCACTGTTCCGCAAGGCTCGCAGCCATGATGAGTGGGTGCGTCGTCGCCAGCGCCTGCGGGAAGACTATGGTAGCAGCAGTCGTATGCTGCGCAGTGATGTGTTTGTGGAAGCCTACGAAGCGGCAGTGCGTGAGGGAGAGCAGCAGTGATCAGTATCAGGGAGTCTCGGAAAAACGCATGGGCGGCTGTTCAGCGCTTCCCGGGGAGTCTACGTGAGTGGCTTATAGTGGTGCTTGTGGCCACCACGGTTACCGGGTGTGCGGTCGCTAATATTGTGGTTACACCCTGGACCAAAATACATATAGATCCTGCCCGGACCCTTAATCCGGACATTCATGGTCGTGCCTCGCCAGTGGTGCTGAGGATCTATGAGCTTTCAGCCTGGCAGGCGTTTCATAACAGTGATTTCTTCAATCTTTATGATGATGCAGAGCAGCTGTTGAAAGGTGATCTGCTGTCGGTGAAGGAGATCGTGGTTCGTCCCGGTCAACCTTACACCCATGAGATGAACCTGAATCCGCAGACCCGTTACATCGGCATTGCGGCAGCCTTCAGGGATATACAGGATGCGCGCTGGCGGTTGATTTCCGACGCCAATCCGCGGGGCTATGAGCACATCAATATCGCAATTGACGGCATTACCATGAGGCAGTCAAGGAACTGAGCTGGAGGGCATCATGGAGCGATTGGCAAAAGTCGCCTGGTCGGAGGGGATGCTGCTCAGACCGCAGCATTTCCAGCAACAGGACCGCTATCTTTATCACATTGCGCGGCTGCGCCACGCCCGACTGGCTCCCTATGGCTATGGGTTGTCAGAGCTGGTACTGGATGATCAGGCGCTGGGTTTGGGTCAGGTCGGTGTTGTCAAAGTCAGTGGCTTGTTTGCTGATGGCATGCCGTTCAGTCTGGACCAGAAGGATAATCTGGTGCTGGAAGTGCCGCAGGATGCCCGCGACGAACTGATCTTCCTGGCGTTACCACTGGAGAAGCAGGCCGGTGTGAATATTACCGCCGCCGGCGCCGGGCAGATTGCTCGTTTTATCCTGCAACAGGTGCCCATGCTGGATGATTCGCTCGATGATGGTGAGGAAGAGGCTCTTGGGCTGGCCTACCTGAATCCCAGTTTGCGGTTGGAGCGGGAAGATCAGGCCGGTTATGTCTGCCTGCCCATCGCGCGCGTAGTGGAAGTGGTTAACGAAAAAGAGGTCAAGATTGACCGTAATTTCATGCCGCCCAGCCTGGATGTAAACCGGTGTTCGCCGCTGGCGTCCTTGTTGCGGGAAGTCCTGGCTATGGTCAAGCAGCGCGCCAAAGCGCTGTCAGTGCGCATGCAAAAGGGCGCAGAGCAGTCCACCACCCTGTTTGACGTGTTGATGCTGCAAACCCTAAACCGGTGGCAGCCAATACTTGAGCACTACCAGCACCGTGACGGCCTGCACCCTGAAAAACTGTATGAAACCCTGGTGGCGCTGATTGGTGAAATGGCAACCTTCACCCGGGCGGAAAAATGTGCGCCGGAGTTACCGGTGTATCGCCATGAAAAGCTGACGGAGACTTACGGTGATCTGGCTGCCGTACTGAGCCAGTCCCTCAGTACGGTGCTGGAGCAAACAGCGGTTGCCCTGAAGCTGGAAGAAGCCCAGTTTGGTATCCGTGTGGCGCCGCTGACGGATAAGTCGGTCCTGTCCGGCCAGCTGGTGCTGGCGGTGCGCGCAGACCTGACCACCGAAGAAATACGCCGTCGCCTGCCGACCCAGATCAAGCTCGGGCCGGTGGAGCATATTCGCGATCTCGTTAACAACCATCTGCCGGGCATTCCCATCAGTGCCTTGCCGGTGGCGCCGCGACAGATTCCCTATCACGCTGGCTACCATTACTTCCTGCTGGATGGCCAGAGTGATCGTTGGCAGCAGCTCAAGCAAAGTGGCGGCCTGGCGTTGCATATCGCCGGCAATTTCCCGGGCCTGGCCCTGGAACTCTGGGCCATTCGAACCTAATCAACGCAGTACAGGGACGTTGTCATGAGTGAAAGTACCGTTATCAAACCCCGCCCCGGCGCACGCCAGCCTGCGGCCGCTGCGCCACAACAGGCCGATGCAGATGATCGCACCTCCTTTATGCCCGCCGCGGGTATCGGGGCCGGGCGCGAGCGATTCCGTTTGCCGAGCACATCACTGGGTACCATCTGCGACAGCGCATCACGCCTTCTGTCCCTTGCGGATCGTCTGGGTGAGGCGAAAACCATTGATGACCTGGGTAATCTGCGTCGCCAGTGTATGGAGTTGGTGCGTGATTACCAGTATGCCCTGAAAAGTGAAGGGGTGCTGCCGGATGCGGCTGAGACGGCCTCCTACTGCGTGTGTGCCCTGATCGATGAAACCATTCTCAACACGGAATGGGGGCAGGCCGGTGAGTGGGCATCCAACTCCCTGCTGGCGGAGTTCCACAGCCAGACCTGGGCCGGTACCCATTTTTTTGAACTGGTGGAGAAGGCCCGCCGTGCTGGCGACACCGAGTTGATGACGCTGCAGTACCTCTGCCTGTCCCTTGGGTTCAAGGGTCGTTTCCGGGTTGAGGAGAACGGTCAGGAGCAGCTGGACAGCCTCAGGGACGCACTGTACCACCAGATGTGCTCGGATCGCGGCCGCTACGCGACGCCGTTCGATCGCAGTTGGGAGAGCCGCATTGTATCCGGTGGTGGTCTGACTCGGGGGTTGCCGGTTTGGGTGGTCGCCGCCCTGTGCGGCGTGCTGTTGCTGCTGCTTTACCTCGGCCTGGTACACCAGATTCACCAGCAGGCGCAGCCAGTGGTGCAGGAAACCAGCCGGATTGGCGTACCGGAAAAAGTGATTGCTGCCGGTGACGGTGAGGCGATCGATGTGCGGTATCTGCAGCAGGTGCTGCAGACCGAGATGGATCGCGGGCTGGTGGCGCTGGAGATTGATGGTTCGCGGGTTACCTTGTTGATCAGCAGCGAGGACCTGTTTGCCTCCGGTGAGGCCCGGGTTCGTGAAGCTATGCAGCCCGTCCTGAGCAAAATTGCCAGAGCGCTGGAAACATCACGCGGTGCCATTCTGGTGGCAGGCCACAGTGATAATCAGCCAATTGCCACCGAGCGCTATCCATCCAACTGGCACTTGTCGCTGGCACGAGCCACGGCTGTGGCAGATCTGATGGCAGCCACCTCAGAGTTCAATGGGCGGTTATGGCCGGAAGGGCGTGGTGACAGTGAGCCCCGGTTTGCCAATGACACCCCGGAAAATCGTGCCCGCAACCGTCGGGTCGAAATTACCCTGATTCCTTGAAGCAATAGGTAAGATGTTATGAGTGGTTCAGCATGGACGCGTAGTCTCGCAGGTTTGTTCAGTCTGCGTGGTCTTTTCTTGGTCCTCGGCATCCTCGCCGTGGTTTTGCTGGTCTGGTTCGGCGGCCCGCTGCTGGCTATTGCCGGCTGGGCGCCGCTGGCCAGCCCAGCGGCCCGGGTCATATTCCTGCTGTTGCTGGTGGTCATCGTCCTGATCAAGTCGCTTTGGCAGGCCCGTAAGCAGCGCAAAGATAACGAGCAGGTCGTCAACGAAATGATGGCCGGCACGGACAAGGACGAACAGCTCAAGGAAGAAGTTGACACCCAGCGTGACCGTCTGCGGCAGGCGCTGGCGCTGGTCAAAAAATGGAAGCCTGGTCGGTTTGGCTCAGTCTATGAGTTGCCCTGGTACATGATCATTGGTGCGCCGGGCTCCGGAAAATCTACCGCTCTGCTTAATTCCGGTCTGGAGTTCCCGCTGCGTGACGAAATGGGTATCGATTCGGTCCGCGGTGTCGGTGGCACCCGTTACTGTGACTGGTGGTTTACCAACCGGGCGGTACTGATTGATACCGCAGGTCGTTATACCACTCAGGAGAGTGCAGACAAGCGTGATGCCAGAGGCTGGAATTCATTCCTCGGGCTGCTCAAGAAGTACCGCCCCCGCCAACCTATCAATGGCGTTATTCTGTCTATCAGCGTGGCGGATCTGCTGGAGCAGACTCCAACAGAACAGATGCTGCATGCCCGGGCCCTCAAGCAGCGGGTGCAGGAGCTGAAGAACCGGCTGGGCGTGGTGTTCCCTGTATACGTGGTGCTGACCAAGTTTGATCTGCTGGAAGGCTTTGCAGACACCTTCGGTATGCTGTCCGAGCAGGAGCGGGAAGAAGTCTTTGGTATGACCTTTGACCTGCACGCTGTCAAAGATGCCCAGGCGCTTCCTGCGGCCTTTGATCAGGAATTCGACGCGCTGCTGGCTCGTCTGAGCAACTTCCTGTTGCATCGCCTGCAACAGGAGCGCACAGCGGGTACTCGACGTCGCATCTATCAGTTCCCGAAACAGACAGCTCTGCTGCGGGCCCCCTTGTGGAACCTGATCAAAGAAGTGTTCTACCCGTCCGCCTATGAAGAAGTGCCGTTGCTGCGGGGCATCTATCTGGTCTCCTCTGCTCAGGACGGCAAAACCCTGGACAAAGTATCCAGTATGGTGGATCGCCAGTTCCAGCTGCAGGTACCGAAGGCTGCGGCTCGCGCCATGCCCGAGAACGACGGCTTCTTCCTGAAACGGCTGTTTGAGCAGATTGTGTTTTCCGAGTATGGCCTGGCAGGGAGCGATGGTCGCAAAGAGAAGCACCTGCTGTGGGCGCGTCGTGGGGCATTTGCTGCTATCGGCGCGGGTTCTGTGGCCCTGGCCAGTGCCTGGGTCATGAGTTACCAGTGGAATGCCTCTCTGGTGGCTACGTATAAAGATGAAGTCATTCAGCTGCAACAGGTGCTGACTGAGCAGCACCAGGACTGGGTACGCCTGGATAGCCTGCTGAATCGTGCCGCCAGCATGCCAGGTGTGCAGGGCAGCCCGCTGCCTGAAGGTGGTCCTCGTCATTTGGGTCTGTACCAGGGTGACCGGCTGAGCCAGGAGGCTGAGGCCGCCTACGGCAAGTTGCTGCAGCATCATTTTGCCAACGAGCTCAAACTGGCACTGGAATCCGGTATCAGCACCAACCTGCACAATCTCGAGTACCTTTATGAGACGCTGAAGACGTATCTGATGCTCAATCAGCGCCGCCATCTGGATGTTGAGCAGGTGCACATGTGGCTGGCCTTTACCCTGTCCCGGGAGCTGCCAGGTGAGATCAATGCGGACGTCCGTGAATCCCTGCTGGGCCACCTGGATCATTACCTGCAGTTGGGTCAGACCCTGCCGTTGGATCGTGAATTGGTATCCCGGGCACGGGCAGAGCTGACGGCCATGCCGCTGGCGGAGCGCGCGTATCAGCGCATCAAGATGGATGCCGCAGCGTCACGGTTGCCTGAGTTCCGTTTGCCAATGGTGCTGGGTTCAGTTGCCGAGCGGGTGTTTGAGCGTCGCTCCGGTGCCAGTCTGCACCAAGGTATCCCCGGTCTGTACACCTTGAATGGCTATAAGGGCATTTTCGAGCCGGAGAAGAACAAGATTGTTGGTCGCTTGCTGGAAGATGCCTGGGTTTACGGCGATGAATCCAAAGACTATCGCCAGCTCGATGAGCAGCAGATTCGTGCTGAGGTGGAAGACCAGTATTTCCGCGATTACATCCATTACTGGGAAACCCTGCTGGCGGACCTGCGCCTGAGATCATTCAGCAATCAGGCTGAAGGTGTCCGCGTAGCGAACCTGTTGGCAGGCCCGGAAGCGCCGGTAAGTCGCCTGATGGCTGCGGTCAAGGCCAACACCACCCTGTCCGCGCCGGACGAGCGCAATCCCTCTCTGGATGCCGCGGCGGATGCAGCTCGTACCCGCCTCACCCAGCGCAGCCGTGAGCTCGGTAGCTTGATGGCAATGGCACCGGGTAACGCCGAGCCGGAGGTGACGCTGGTAGATCGTACCTTCGCACCCGTACACAAGCTGGATGACAGTGTGTTCGATGCCTTAAGTGGCGACGCCCGTACCGTGGCCCGTTACTTCGAAGAGCAGAGCGGGGGGCGCCCGGCGGCACTGGCAACTGTGTCCCGTGCCCAGTTTGATCAGGCGGTCAGGGACTTTAACCGTACCCTGAACGAAGGTGATACCCCGGTGCTGCGGGATATGCTCGGCGGTTTCGTGAATGACTCCCGTCGTCAGGTGCAGGTGACTGTCACCCGGCAGATCAATGATATCTGGCGCACCACGGTCTACGCTGATTATCGTCGCGCCATTGCCGGTAATTACCCCTTCAACCCGGGGTCCGGCAACGATGTGGCGCTGATGGACTTCGCTAATTTCTTTGGCTACGGCGGTACCCTGGATACCTTCTTTGATCAGCATCTGCGGCCTCATGTAGACACGCGTCGCTCGCCCTGGCGCCTGACCAGTGATGTGGGTATCAATGCCCGTAGCCTACGGCTGTTTGAAACCGCCCAGCAGATTCGTGAAGCCTTTTTTGAGCCGGGTAGTCGTAATATCAGCGTCGGCTACACCCTGCGCCCGAAAGAGCTGGACAGCCGCATTACCCAGTTGCTGGTGGATGTGGATGGCAGGTCTCTTATCTATCGCCACGGGCCGCCCCGCACCATGAGTTTTGTCTGGCCAGAACAGGATGGCATCCAACAAACCCGTATCTCCATGACGCCAGGTGCCAGTGGTGGCACCCCGGTGCAGGCGACCTATCAGGGTATCTGGTCAATATTCCGTCTGATTCAAGCGGGCGGTGGCATGAATGGGGAAGGGCGCGTGCAGGACATCAGCCTGCGACTGGATGACTACACTGCGACACTGGAAATGACCACGGCATCAGTCAAGCACCCGTTCAACCTGACACTGCTGGAAAACTTCCGGCTGCCACAGGCACTGTAAGGAGCCGTCATGAGCTGGGGCTATCTGGGTAAAGTGCCCAACCGGGGTGATTTCCTGACCCACAATGTATCCGGGCAGCTGCGTGAGCTGATGTTCGAGTGGTTGCAGGCGGCTCTCGCCGTCAGTCGTGAACAGTTGGGTGACGCCTGGCTGGATGCCTATATGACGGCGCCCATCTGGCATTTTGCTGCCAGCCCTGGCGTATTGGACGAACAGGGTGTGGCAGGCACGCTGATACCTTCGGTGGACCGGGTCGGGCGGCACTTCCCGTTTGTGGTGTTGGGGGATTCCGGTGGTGCCTTGCTAGAGGCCTGGCGGCAGCCGGATTGGGCATCAAGCATGGAGGACTGCATTCTTGCGGTGCTTGATGACACCTGGCAGGAAGACGCCTGGCGTCAGCGCCTCGACAGCATACCGCTGCCTGTAGCGGAGCCGGTTCGGCTACAGTTGCCCGGCGGTGAGGGCAATCTGGCCCTGCCAGCGGGGGGGGGGGAAGCGGACTGGTTGCGCGCTTTGCTGGAAGCGCACCCCGAGCGCATGATCTGGTGGACACAAGGGTCGGCCTATGTTGAGCCGGTCACCCTGTTAACCGAGGGATTACCAAAGGTTGGGCAGTTTGCCGCCATGCTGGCAGGGCAGTGGCAGACGCGAGGTTGGCGTCAGGGCGCGCTGGTGGAGTAAGGCATGAATTTCAGGTCAACAGGATTTACCCATCGAGGCGGTGTCAGGGCCCACAACGAGGATGCCTATTTTGAGTCGCCCGAATCAGGGGTCTGGGTGGTGGCTGATGGCATGGGCGGCTATCAGGCAGGCGATGTGGCCAGTCAGATGGTGTGTGACACGGTCGCCGGCGAGCTGCGACGCCTGGACGCGGATGTTTCCGTCAGCGGGCTTGAGCAGGCGCTGCAGCTCGCCAATCAGCGCATCCGCACCTATGGCCAGCAGAATCTGGAAGGAAAGACCCTGGGCTGCACGGTCGTTGCCTTGCTGATTCATGACGGTGTCTACCACCTGTTATGGGCCGGCGACAGCCGTTGCTACCTGGCTCGGCGTGGCCAGGTGCAGCAGTTGTCCCGTGACCACAGTCAGGTGGCAGATATGGTGGATCAGGGCCTGCTGTCACCCGAGGAGGCGGACAAGCACCCGCTGGCCCACGTCATCACCCGTGCTCTGGGGGTGGAAGACGATATTGCACTGGATTACCGGACGGGCCACACGCAGCCCGGTGATCAGTTTCTGCTGTGTAGTGATGGTGTCAGTAAAGAGTTCAGCGAAGAGGAGTTTGCAGGGTTTTTCAGTGACGGAAACATCGAAGATGCGAGCCTTGCCATAATGCATGCGGCACTGGTTAACAAATGCAGCGATAACATCACCTGTATTATTGTTAACCTGGAACAGGGCTGTTATATTGGCTCCCAATCGAATATAGCGGACGACGTAACCGTCCCCTTTACACTTCGATCTTCGTGAAGGATCACAGCTGAGAGACCAGGTAACATAAGCATGGACAGCGCAACTTTCTCACTTTTCGACGCCAGCGCCCTGCTGGCCCCGATCTCGCCGGAGCAGCCATGCGGCGATGATACCCGGGGAGATGCGTCGCCCCTGTCCCCCTATTTCACCCTGAAAGATGTGCGCAACCAGGCGCGTGCGCTCGAACGTCAGGTGCTTGCCAACGACGAAGTCATCCAGGTGCCTCAGTGGAAGCAGCTGGCTGAAGAAATCCCCATGATCCTTTGCGAGCGCAGCAAGGACCTTGAATTTGTCGCCTGGTACATCGAAGCACTCTGTCGCGAGCACGGCTTTCTGGGCTTGGCGGAGGGCTTTGATCTGGCTCGCCATATGCTGGAGCAGCATTGGGAGCAAGTGCACCCGGGTCCCGATGAAGAAGGTATGGCCACCCGTATTGCGCCACTTGTCGGTCTGAACGGCATGGATGGCGACGGCACGCTGGTGCAGCCCATCCTCTCAGTTCCCCTGTTTAACAGTTCCAATTATGGCACCTATGCCGCCTGGCACGCTGAGCAGGCCGCGGAAATCAATCGCCTGGATGCCGATAAGGCTCAGCAGCGTATCCGCAGTGGTGCCGTGTCGCCCGATGATCTGGCCCAGGCGGTGCGAGAAACACCGGTGCCAGATCTGGTTCGTCTGCATCAGGAGCTGAAGCGTGCCCAGGCCGCTTTTGCTGCGCTGTCGGACACCATGGACCGGGTCATGGATGGCGAGCCTCAGCCCACCACCAAAATTCGCAAGGCCCTGGAGCAATGTGCCAGTGTTCTGGCTCACCATGCCGGTGAGGTGATTGAAAAGGCCCTGGCCGCACAGGCGCCTGTCGCTGATGCTGAAGATCAGGGTGCCGACGCGGGACAGGCCGCAGACGGCACTGCCCCCGGGCAGGGGGCTGCCAGCCAGGTGGACCCTGTTGATGTTGCAATCCGGAGTCGTAATCAGGCCATTGGCCAGCTCCGTGAACTATCAGAGTTTTTTCGTAAAACCGAACCCCATTCACCGGTTTCCTACGTCATTAATCAGGCGATACGCTGGAGCGAGCTCTCCTTGCCTGAACTGATGCAGGAACTAATCACCGATAGCGGTGCGAGAGAAGGGTTCTGCCGTGTGACCGGTGTGCCCAGGCCCGAGTAATTTCGGGGCGGGGTAAGCGGCTGCCAACCAGTGAAGCGCTAGAGGAGACAGTGACATGGAAAGCATTCACGATAAGCTTTCCCGGGTCAGAAAGCCCCGGGTACACATTACCTATGATGTTGAGACCGAAGGGGCCATGGTCAAGAAAGAACTGCCCTTCGTGGTCGGCGTCATGGGCGACTTTTCCGGTAACAACAATCAGGACCTGAAGCCGCTTAAGGATCGGCGCTTCATCCAGATTGATCGCGACAACTTTGACGATGTGCTGCGGCGCATGAGTCCGAAGCTGATGCTGAAAGTAGACAACAAGCTGGCAGACGACGACTCCCAGATGACTGTGGAGCTGGCGTTTAACTCCATGGATGACTTCCAGCCAGCTGCCATCGTCAGTCAGGTTGAGCCGCTGCGCCAGTTGATGGAAACCCGCAACAAGCTGCGTGATCTGATGACTAAAGTGGACCGTTCCGAAGAGCTGGAAGAGCTGCTGGAGCGGGTGCTGAACAACTCAGATGACCTGCAGAAACTCAGTGCAGATCTGGGTGCCAAGGATGAAGGAGGCGAGCAATGAGCGCTGAAACCCAAGTAGCCGAAGCGGCGGTCGCCGAAGAAGGTCATACCCTTAGCCTGCTGGAGCAGGCTATTGGTGCCACCAAGCAGACCGAAAGTGATCGTGCCCGTGACCTGATCCGCACCCTGGCGGAAGAGGCCATGAAAGGCACCGTGACCTGGAACAAGAACCTGACGGTCACCTTCACCCAGGCCATCTCTGCACTGGATAGCATGATTTCCTCCCAGCTGGCGGAAATCATGCACCAGGAAGACTTCCAGAAGCTGGAAGGCTCCTGGCGCGGAATGCATCATCTGGTCATGAACTCTGAGACCAGTGCCACCCTGAAGATCCGCATGCTCAATCTGAACAAGAAAGAGCTGCACAAGGATCTGTCCAAGGCGGTGGAATTTGATCAGAGCCAGATCTTCAAGAAGATCTACGAGTCTGAGTTCGGCACGCCGGGCGGCGAGCCTTATGGCGTGATGATCGGTGATTATGAGTTCACTAATCACCCATCTGACGTGGAAACTCTGAGTCTGATGTCCAACGTCGCAGCGGCTGGTTTCTGTCCGTTCATCTCTGCTGCAGGTTCCGGCCTGTTCGGCTTTGATAACTGGACTGAGCTGTCCAAGCCTCGTGATCTGGAGAAAGTGTTTGAGTCCCTGGAATACACCAAGTGGCGCTCATTCCGTGAGAGTGAAGACTCCCGCTTCGTAACCCTGGCCATGCCGCGGGTGCTGGCGCGCCTGCCTTATGGCGCCGCCACCAAGCCGGTGGAAGAGTTTGGCTACGAAGAGTTTGATCTGGATCCCGCAACCGGTATGTCTGTGACGACTGATCACGACAACTACTGCTGGATGAACGCGGCCTATGTACTGGGTACGCGCATGACCAGCGCCTTTGCCAAGTACGGCTTCTGCACGGCCATCCGTGGTGCGGAAGGCGGCGGTAAGGTTGAAGGGCTGCCCACCCATATCTTCCGCAGCGATGACGGTGACCCCGACCTCAAGTGCCCCACCGAGATCGGTATTACTGACCGTCGTGAGGCGGAGCTGAGCAAGCTGGGCTTCCTGCCACTGTCGCACTACAAGAACACCGATTATGCCGTGTTCTTTGGCGCCCAGACCTGCCAGAAGCCGAAGATTTATGACAATCCGGATGCCACCGCCAACGCGGCTATTTCGGCCCGTTTGCCTTACATGATGGCCACCTCGCGGTTTGCCCATTACCTGAAAGTGATGGCGCGGGACAAGATCGGCTCCTTCATGGAAGCAGACGACGTGGAAAGCTGGTTGAACCGCTGGATCCTGGGCTACGTTAACGCCTCTGAGGGTGGTGGTCAGGAAATTCGCGCCAAGTTCCCGCTGGCAGATGCCAAGGTGCAGGTGCGTGAAATTCCAGGTCGTCCGGGTTCATACAACGCCATTGCGTGGCTGCGTCCCTGGCTGCAGATGGAGGAGTTAACCACTTCTCTGCGTCTGGTTGCCAAGATCCCGGAGATTGGCTAAGTAGTCCGATAGCAGCCGGCCCGACTTCCGATGAGTGGCGCCATGCGTAGTGCTATAGGAAGTGCCAAGAGGAGCAGCATGCAGTTTGTGGAGCGGGACTATCTCGACCGGCAGACCGGGCCACAAGGCCCGGCTCTGCCGAGCAAGGGCTTTGCGGCCCGGATAGTTGCCGAGGCCGATGATACTCGGGCACTGCTCATGCTGCTAAGCCGGGCTGATCCGGAAAAGCGCTGGAGCCGGGCAGCGGTGACTGCCCTACTGGCACGCTTGATTGCCCATCTTGATGAGGTGCTGGACGAACAGCTCAACGCCATTCTCCATCACCCGGAGCTGCAGGCATTGGAAGCCAACTGGCGCGGTGTCCGGCTGTTGGCAGAGCAAGTGGCTCATGACGACACCGAAGACCTGGTTAGGGTCAAGGTGCTGGATCTGGACTGGGCGACCCTTTCCAAGGATCTGGCCAGGGCCATAGAGTTTGACCAGTCACGGCTGTTTGCCAAGGTTTACAACGAAGAGTTTGGTAGCCCGGGCGGCGAGCCCTTCGGGCTGCTGCTGGGGGCTTACACCGTCAGCCACCGCACGGCAGGCGGACAAGGTAATCTGGACACCCTGAAAGAACTCGCCAGGGTGGGGGCTGCGGCCTTTGCGCCGGTGGTGCTGAATGCCGCACCCAGTCTGTTTGGCGTGGACCGGTTTGCAGAATTATCCGGTGTGCGGGAGCTGGAAAGCCATTTTGCGCAGCCTGATTTGACCAAATGGCGCTCACTGCGCCAGATGGAAGACGCCCGCTTTCTGGGCATGGCGCTGCCCCGCATGTTAATGCGGGGGCCCTACCCTGAGAATGGCCAGGGCCCGGAGGGCTTTCGCTTCCGGGAGCGGCAGCACAGGGAAAATGACCACCTGTGGGGGCCGGCTTGCTTCGCAGTGGGTGCGGTGGCCATCAGGGCTTTTTGCCAGTCGGGCTGGTTTGCGCAGATTCGTGGCTACCGGGCTGGCCGGGTTGCCCACGGCACCATTGATAACATGCCTGCGATTCAGGACATGACAGCAGCGGGGGTTTTATACCCAACCCGCAGCGCGGTGGACTGGCAGGTCACTGACCGCATGGAGCGGATACTCGCGGAAGAGGGTTTTCTGCCCCTGATGCCGCTGATCAACACCGAAATGCTGGTACTGCATTCGGTGCCATCGGTCCAGGAGCCGATGACGTACGATGAGCCCGAGGCACAGGTCAGTGCCCGCTTGTCAGCCATGATGCACTACACCCTGTGCGTCTCAAGATTTGCCCACTACCTGAAGGTGATGGGCAGGGACCGGGTCGGTGGTTACCGCTCTCCGGAAGAATGCGAAGCTCAGTTGCAGCGTTGGCTACACAGCTATACCACGGCAACTGACGGGGCATCGGATGAAATCCGCGCCCGGTATCCACTGCGGGATGCCAAGGTATCGGTCAGGGCCAAAGCCGGACAGCCGGGACGTTACTATTCGGTGATCCGCCTGCAGCCCCACTTCCAGCTCGATCAGCTGGTGACCGGCATGCGATTGATAACTGAGTTGGCGCCCGTCTCGGGCGCCTAGGACACATTGAACCATACCCGTGAGGGTATGCCCTGAAAGGACGCGAGCAATGGACGCGATCAAGCAATACCTCGCTGCAGGTCAATTGCAGCAAGCGATTGAACAGGCTCAGGCGGATATCCGCAAGGCACCTGGCGCCAATGAACTGCGCGCGTGCCTGATCGAGCTACTGTGCCTGGCTGGTGAACTGGAGCGTGCCGATGAGGTACTCACCAAGCTGGCCAAACATCACCCGGACTGGATTCCTGGCGCTGCCAACCTGCGCCAGCTGCTGCGTGCTCAACAGGCACGGTTGGCCCTGCGGGAAGGCAAGTTGGCGGATGATGTAGTGGCCACCGCGGGCCCTGCGCTAGAAGCCCTGTTGGCGGTCAACCTGAACCTGTCCGCCGGGCAGGCAGAAGCGGCCCAGGCTGCTGCTACCGAGCTGGAAGCAAGTCGTCAGCCAGTGCGCTTCGTGGCTGGTGAACACCAGGGCGACCTGCGTGACTGTGATGACAGCCTAGGCCCTTTTCTGGAAGGTCTCGGTACCGATGGCCGTTATTACCTGTGGCAGTGGCATGAGATTCAGGCGCTCACGCTCCATAAACCTGCATCACCGGTGGAGCTGGTCTGGCGTCGGGCAGATGTGGCCCTGGCGGATGGCCGTCAGGGTGAGGTCTTCGTACCGCTCATCTACGCTGCCAGCAGCACCGATAACCAGCGCCTCGGTCGGGAAACTGACTGGCTGGAGGCTGCGCCAGGCGTAGTCACCGGGGTCGGACTCAAGTTGTTCCTGCTGGGGGATGATGCGGTGGCGCTGGATAGCCTCGGCCACCTTGAGCGTTGCGATAGCGTCACTGTCACCGAGCACGCGTGAGTTTCCCCATGGCCCTGCAACTCAGCATTCTCGATCGCTTGTTAGACGAAGGTGATGGCCGGCCCAGTGTCGCCCATCTTCGTCAGGCTGTGCGCCGCGATCTGGAAGCCCTGCTGAATGCTCGCCGTTCCTGGCTGCCTCATGACAAGGGGCTGGAGGAGCTGGCCACCTCTGTGCTGGGTTATGGTTTACCCGATTTCACTGTCATGGAACTCAGCACCGAAGAGGGCCGGCAATGGTTGTGCAAGGAAGTGGAGCGCACCATTACCCGCTTTGAACCACGCCTGACCCGGGTCAGGGTGGCAACCACCAGTAGCGATACACCCCTTGATCGCTTGTTGCGTTTGCGGATAGATGCCGTGCTGCTGGTGGACCCGGTGCCACAGCCGGTCGCCTTCGATTCCGAGCTGGAGCCCGTCAGCCTGACCGTCACCTTGAAGGAATGTGCCTGATGAGTGACGAGCTGCTGAATTACTACAATCGTGAACTGGCCTACCTGCGCCGTCAGGGTGCCGAATTCGCCCGCGCCTATCCAAAAGTGGCGGGCCGTTTGCGAGTAAGTGAAGAGGCGGTTGAAGACCCTCACGTATCCCGTTTGCTGGAAGGTGTTGCGTTTCTGACAGCCCAGATCCGGCAACGGCTGGATCAGAACTTCCCGGAGCTGACGGACTGCCTGATGGGCGCCATGTTCCCGGATTATCAGGCCCCCATTCCGTCCATGGCGGTATTGCAGCTGGAGTCTTCGCCTTCACAGTCTCATGCGGCCCCGCTGGAGACTGAGCTGAGGTTCCAGACCGCCGTCACCAACATGCCCGCCTGCGAGTTCCGCGCGGTGGGGGATCATCAGCTGGCCCCCATCAAGGTCACTGAGGCCGCCTTTGAAAATGCCCCGTTTGACGCCCCGCGTCCCGCCGGGTCGGAAAATGCCCAGGCGGTTATCCGTCTGCGCCTGCAGGCTCCGGTTTCGTTGGCAGAGGTGGAAGCCCCTTACCTGCGCTTCTATCTGCATGGCCAGACTCATCTTGCCCATGAACTTTATGACCTCATCATGCGCACCGGTATCGGTTTTGCCATGGTGCCGGTTAATGATCGTCGCCAGCAGCAGTTTTTTCCGGCCAGCCGCATCAAAGCGGTAGGGTTTGAATCTGAGGATGCACTGGTGCCTTACGGCAAGCGCAGCTTCGATGGCTTCCGGCTGCTGGTGGAGCATTTCCTGTTTCCGGAAAAGTTTCTGTTTATTCAGCTTGATGGCTTGCTGGATCAGTGGCCAGACAGCAAGGACATTGATCTTTATATCTATCTGGGGCAGGGCTCAGCGGAGCAGGAGAAGAGCTTCGTCAAAGAGCACATGCGCCTGTGGTGTCTGCCAGTGGTCAATCTGTTTGAGGAGTCCCTCGAGCCGATCCGCCGTGACCAGCGTGAACCGGAGTACCGCTTGGTACCCCGTTATCAGAAAAACGATATTTTTGAAGTGGTCAGCGTACAGGATGTCAGCCTGGTACGTAACGATCAGCAGCGTCCGATGGCACCCTACTATGGCCTTGGTCATCCCCGCTGGCAAACGGACCTTAACCTGTTCTGGCACATGCAGCGCCGCAACGCTGACTGGGCGGGCGGGCAGTATGAGCCTGGCACCGAAACCTATCTGACCCTGGTGGATAAAGACTTTAACTCCCAGGATCACAGCGCTGTCCCCAAAGACGAACTGCTGGTGGTTCGCGCCTTGTGCTGCAACCGCAATCTGCCTGCCCGGCTGCCTTTCGGCGGTGGTGCGCCCAAGATCCGCGCCGTGTCTGAGGCGCTGATCGGAGACGTCACGGTGCTGACGGCGCCAACGCCAACTGTACGCCCGCAGTTGGGGGATGCTACCCGCTGGCAGTTTATCCGCCACCTGAACCTGGACCATTTCGCAGGCGAAGACGCCAGTGACCGGCTGAAGGCAGTACTGCAGTTGCATGATTTCCAGGCATCACCGGAAACCCAGGCGCTGATCGAAGGCATTGATGATGTCCAGATACGGCGTGCGGTTGCGCGGGTCAGTGATGGCACGCGTCGGGGTGTGTGCCAGGGCAGTGAGATCATTATCCAGTTCTCCAAGCCCCGTTATGCCGGCACCAGCATCTATCTGTTCTCAGCCGTACTGGACCGCTTCTTTGCCCAGTTTGCACAGCTCAATACCTTCACCCGTGTACGCATTCGCCTCACGGGTCAGAACCAGGATTATCACGTCTGGCCGGCCCGGCTGGGGGAGCGGGAGTTGCTATGAGCGCGCCCCAGCAAAGCTCTCAGGATTTGCACAATCTGTTCCGCGAGGTTTGGCGTGTTGAGCGTCAGATCCGTAGTGAGCGCTCACCTTTCCACCGGGTCGGCCATGATGGCTGGCCCGGCCAGGAACTGGTGCGTTTCCGTACCAGTCAGCATTTGGGCTTTGCTGGCAAGGATATGGCCGGTATCAAGCACCAGCGCACTAACAACGGTCTGCTGAAAGCGGACATTGCCGTAAACAGCCTGGGCCTCACCGGTGCACGGGGCGCCCTGCCAGTCCACTACACCGAGCTGGTGTTGTCGCAGTTGAAATCGCGCTCCCCGGTATTGCGGGATTTTCTCGATCTGTTTAACCACCGGTTGATTTCGCTGTTCTACCGCAGCTGGGAGAAAACCCGCCCTGCGGTGCATCAGGAGCGGAATGAAGAGGACATTTTTACCCATATTCTCAAGGCACTGACCAATACAGAAGCCAACTGGCAGCTGTATTACGGCGCGGCTCTGAACCGGGGTGTTCAGTCTGCCGCCACTGTCCGGGCTGTGCTTAGTGATCTGACGGGCATGCCTGTGACCATTCGCGGGCTGCAGGGGCATTGGTCAACCCTTGACCCGGCGGACCAGAGCCGCTTGCCATCCGCCAGCAATCCCAAGGGGCAATACGCCACGCTGGGTGAGGCCACCCTGGGTAGCCGTACCTGGATGGCGGACGGTGGGGCCGATATTGTGTTTTACCCGAAAGACCAGGCTCAGCTTCAAGCCCTGTTGCCAGGCGGGCGTTTCAGTCAGACGTTATCAGCGCTGACCAAGCGCCTTATCAGCGGGCCCATGCATGTGAAGTACCGGGTGGAAACCCGTATCGACAGTCTCACCGGCACCGTCCTCGGACGTCAGGGCCGGCTGGGTGCTGACAGTTTCATCAGTGTCCGGCGGCCTTCTGACCGCACGGTCAATGTCTGTTTCAAGCCAGGGAAAGGATAGCGTGTCATGTCGTCTATGACTCTCAAAGCTCTCGTCGAAAAAATGAATGATG
The DNA here is from genome assembly GCA_022565395.1 of Marinobacter sp. GTDB lineage: Bacteria > Pseudomonadota > Gammaproteobacteria > Pseudomonadales > Oleiphilaceae > JAIUMV01. Next base: position 10,416 of record JAIUMV010000008.1, on the reverse strand, counting down.
CCGGCCGTCAGGGCCTCGAGCGGGCGGTTGGCCTGTGTTACCAGCGCACCCATCACACGGTGGAAGTGGAACACTTCCTGAAAGCACTGCTGGCTGATCAGGACCCCGATATCCTGGCGATTCTGCGCCATTTCGAGCTGGACGAAAACCGCCTGTCTGCTCAGCTGGACAGTGCCCTGGAAACCTTCAAAACCGGCAACGGCGCCACCCCGAGCCTGTCGCCTCGCCTGGTGGATCTGCTGCGTCAGTGCTGGCTGGATACGTCAATCGAGTTTGGCGAGCCCACCATGCGTGGTGCCACCTTCCTGTTCAGTCTGCTGAATGATGCCGCCATGGCGGCGCTGACTACCCGTCACGCCAAAGAGCTGGAAAAGCTGGACCCGCAGCAACTGCTGTCAGCCTGGCCGGAGCTGCGCGCCACACTGGGCAGTGGCCAGAGTGCCGAACCCGCCAGCCGTGCCCGCAAGGACCAGTGCCTTGCCCAGTTCACCATCGACCTCACCGCTCAGGCGGCTGAAGGCAAGCTGGACCCGGTGCTGGGCCGTGATGATGAGATCCGCCAGATGATCGACATCCTCACCCGCCGCCGGCAAAACAACCCCATCCTCACCGGTGAGGCAGGTGTGGGTAAAACCGCCGTGGTGGAAGGTCTGGCACAGCGTATCGCTGAAGGCACGGTGCCGGACCAACTGAAAAATGCTCGTCTGCTGACTCTGGACCTGGCCCTGCTGCAGGCTGGCGCAGGCGTCAAAGGTGAGTTCGAGAACCGCCTCAAGGGCGTAATCGAGGAAGTCCGTAACGCTGATCGCCCCATCCTGCTGTTCATTGATGAAGCCCACAACATGGTGGGCGCTGGTGGTCAGGCGGGCCAGAACGACGCCGCCAACCTGCTCAAGCCAGCCTTGGCGCGGGGCGAACTGCGCACTATCGCCGCCACCACCTGGGCAGAGTACAAAAAGTATTTTGAGAAAGATGCTGCCCTGACCCGTCGTTTCCAAGTGGTCAAGGTGGATGAGCCCAGTGAGGCGGTTGCTATCCAGATCATGCGCGGACTGGTGCCGACACTGGAAAATCATCACCAGGTCACCATTACCGATGCCGCCGCTCAGGCCGCCGTGCGCTTGTCTATGCGCTACCTTGCCGGCCGTCAGCTGCCAGATAAGGCAGTTGCGCTGCTGGATACGGCCTGCGCCCGCGTCGCCATGAGTCAGGCCAGCCTGCCATCCGCGCTGGAGCAAGCCAAAGCACGGCAGAGCGCGTTGCAGGCGGAAGTCGATATTCTCAGCCGCGAGTCCCGTACCGGCGCCGACCACGGCAGCCGCCAGGATGATCTTGCCACCCAGCTGCATCTGGCTGAGCAGCAGGTTGCCGCGCTGGATGCCGCCTGGCAGGACGAGAAAACCAAAGTCAAAGCCGCCCAGGATCTGGGGCGCCAGCTGACGGAGGCCGAAGATGCCGCCTTGCTGGCAGAGCTCAACGCGATCCGTGCCCAGCTGGCAGAGCGTATCGAGCCGATGGTGCACTGGCAGGTGGACGAACAGTTGGTGGCGGAAGTGCTGTCTGACTGGACGGGTATCCCCATGGGCCGCATGCAGGCCGACGAAGTGGCCGGCATCCTCAAGCTGGACGAGCAGCTCAAAGAGCGCGTCAAGGGCCAGGACCACGCCCTGGAAGATATCGCCCGCACCATTCGCATTGCCCGCGCCGATCTGGCCGATGAGAAGAAGCCCTTGGGTGTGTTCCTGCTGGTAGGCCCCAGCGGTGTCGGCAAAACGGAAACCGCGCTCACCCTGGCCGAACTGGTCTACGGCAGTGAAGCCAACCTGACCGTGATCAACATGTCCGAGTTCAAGGAAGAGCACAAGGTATCCCAACTGGTGGGCTCCCCTCCCGGTTACGTGGGTTATGGTGAAGGTGGCGTGTTGCCCGAAGCCGTGCGCCGCAAGCCCTACAGCGTCATCCTGCTGGATGAAATGGAAAAGGCCCACCCCGGCGTGCAGGACATCTTCTATCAGGTGTTCGACAAAGGCATGTTGCGGGATGGTGAAGGTCAGGACGTTGACTTCAAGAATACCGTCATCCTGATGACCTCCAATGCCGGCTCCGATCTGATTGCGGACCTCTACAGCGATGAGCTGACCGCACCGGCTGAGCCCATGATGATGAAAGAGGCCATCTGGGACGAACTACTGAAAATCTTCAAACCCGCCTTCCTGGGTCGCACTACCGTGCTGCCTTACCAGCCCCTTGGGCAGGAACAGTTGGCGGAAATCACCCGCCTGCAGCTGGAGCGCGTGGCCAGCCGGGTTCGCCGTCACCACAAGGTGGAGCTGGTATACAACGATGCGGTAGTGGGCGCCATTGTGACCCGTTGCACGGAAGCCAGTTCCGGTGCCCGTAATATTCAGCAGATCCTGCAGCGTGATGTGCTGCCGGTGATGTCGCAGCAGGTGCTTGAATGCCTTGCTGCAGAAGCGAATATCAAGCGTATCAGTCTGTCGGTCCTGGATGACCAGCTGACAGTGGAAGTCGATAGGGCTTGAAACCAGATCCTCAAGCTCTGCCCTGAGTGGAGCTAGGGATGACTATGTCCTCGTTACAGGACGTAACCAAAAACCAAAGGAGATAATCATGCAAGCGAATACTTACCTGGACTACGAAGGTATCAAGGGCGAAGCCACAGCTGAACAGTACAAGGACATGGTCACTGTACTGTCCATGGACTTCAACGTTCACCGTGAAATCAGCTCTTACACCGGTACTGCAATGGACCGTGAGGCTTCTGCCACGCGTCTGGGCGATATCACTATCACCAAACTGCAGGACAAGTCCTCTCCCGACTTCTTCAAAGAAGCCACCATTGGTAAAGGTAAGAAGGCTACCTTCTACATCACCAAGCAAGGCGAGAAGATCGAAGAGATCATGAAGATCGAACTGACTGACGCCATGGTATCCAGCTACAGCGTGTCTGTATCTGGCGACCGTCCGGCTGAAGCCATCACCATCTCCTACACCGAGATGACCATGACCGTAACCCCGACTGATGACAAGAACAACGTCACTGCTCCGCTGGTTTACGGTTACAGCGGTGTCAAAGGCCAGAAGCTTTAAGTTTCCGGTCTCTGTCTCCCGGGGAGGGCTTCGGCCCTCCCCGTCAAATCCAATGAAGTTTAAGGATGGCGCAGGGTCATAGGCATGGAAAAGCAGCATCACTATCTGAAGATCCATAGTTCACTCGGCGAAGATGCACTGGTTCTGGAAGAACTGGTGGTCGACGAGGGCATGTCACGCCTGTTTACCATGAGCGTGAAGTTTCTTGCCAACGAACGCCTTAAAGACATGAAGGCCATGGTCGGTGAAGCCGTGACCATGAGCCTGGCACTGGGCGAAGATGCTGCCCAGAGTGAGCGTTGCTACCACGGTCATATCCTGACCATCACAGAACTGGGCAAGCCGCTCCACAACAGCAAAGGCCAGTTTTACCAGGCTACCGTAGTACCTCGTGCCTGGTCCGCCACCCAGCGCACCAATTGCCGTATTTTCCAAAAACAAACTGCACTCCAGATCATCGAGACCATCCTGAAAAATGAGCATGGTGTTGATTTGCAGCCTAAAACGACTAGTGACTACCACACATACGAATACTGTGTGCAGTACAACGAAACAGACTGGGATTTCGCCTGTCGCTTGCTGGCACACGAAGGAAAGAGCTTTTTTTTCCAGCACTCAGGTGAAAAAGGGGTAGGAGAGCACAAACTCATTATTGTTGATAAAGTCAGCGATTTTGATCCGGCGACGGAGAGTGAAGTTACGTTCAGCAGCCGACCACCGGGCAAGCCCCACATTAATAGCTGGAAGGTAGGGTGCCAGGCAACCGCCAATGCCATGGAGAAAGTAGGGTTTGACTATACTCGCCCGGCGACGCAGGTGAAAGAACAGAGCAAGGAGGCGGTACCGGGTGCCTCGTTTGGCAATCGTGAGCTTTACCTTTATCAGGGGGAAGATGCGACCTTGATAAAAAGCGCAAGTCTCACCGAGTTGCATTTGGAGAGCATTACCCAGCAAGCAGAGACCTACACTGCCACCTCTGACTTACGCTCATTCGGTGTTGGCCTGACGTTTGGCTTTGACGCCCATGAAGACAAGATTCCAGACCACAACGAGTTTGTGATCATCAGTCATGAACTCCGGGCGAGCTGCGCTATAGGCTCGGATGGACAACCACGGACAGGCGCTTTTAATTACAGCAACAGTTTTACCTGCATGCCCACGAAGAGCATGTACCGCCCCACGCCCCTGAGTAAGCCCCGTATCCATGGCCTGCAAACGGCCACTGTTACCTGTGGGGCGGGTGAAGAAGAGCACTACGACAAGCATGGCCGTATCAAGGTTCAGTTCCATTGGGACCGCGAAGGCAAGCACAACGCCGACAGTTCCTGTTGGATACGGGTGGCCCAGGCCTGGGCGGGTGCGGGCTACGGTGCGCAGTTCCTGCCACGTAAGGATCAGGAAGTCATCGTTGAGTTCATCAATGGCGACCCGGATCAACCGCTGGTCACGGGTTCTGTCTACAATGGCAATCATGATTTGCCCTACGATCCCACGGCCAAACCCGCATCCTCAGGCATTCGTTCCCGATCCACCCTGAAAGGTGGCAGCGGGGATTACAGTGAGCTGCGCTTTGATGATGAAAAAGGCAAGGAAAAGCTGGTACTGCACGCAGAGCGGGACCATGAGCTGACAGTTGAAAACGACCAGATCGACACGGTTAAGAGTAATCGTTTAGGCGATATTGCTAAAGACGACACCCTTACGATTGGCAAAGACCAGAGTGTCGAGGTCGGTGGCAAACAGAAGGTTAAAGTCGGTAAAACCATCGAACTCGAGGCAGGGCAAAAGATCACTTTCAAATCCGGTAGTGCCAGTATCACCCTGGATAGCAAGGGCAATATCGCTATCAAAGGTGGCAATATCGATCTGACAGGCAGCAATATCAGCCTCAAAGGCAGCAAGATCAGCCTTAACTAAGGGGGCGATACAGGGATGTTAAATAAAGTATACGGTTTTACCTGTGAACTAAGGCTGGAGTACAGTCTGACCCGTAGGCCCGCTATAGGCTCTGATGGCTTCCCACGGATGGAGGCCATACCCCGCTGCCGGACTTATGCGCGGCAAATGTTTGAGCGTTTCCTGCTGGGCGGCAGTGATCCGTTTATGTACCGCCTGCAGGATCTGTGGCTGGACCTGTACCAGGCTCCCTGGGCGATCCCGCAGGACAAAGAGCAGCTGCTTACAGATTTGTCCGTAAAAGTAGCCAGCGGTGAACTGTTTATCTACCGCGAAACAGACTTGTCCTCTCTGGGCCCAGGCCATTACGAACGCAGCGGGCCGGGCGCACCGCCCGAGCCGCCTGAAGACGCGCCACGGACGAGCACAGTAAGTCCTGCCGAAGGTGGCGCTCGATCTGGTAGTGTAAGCGCTATCCCAGTGGCGGGAGCAGCACTAGGCGGTTTGGCGATGGCTCAAGATAAAGCCGTGCATCCGACTAGCCTGGAAGAATGCATCAAAATCCTTGAAAAACGGCGCACGGAGATTGCGGAGAAGGGCTACCAGCCCAAATACACCGACGATGAACTGTATGAAATGGCGCAGTCAGGTCAACCAGTGAACGACCGGTTTGTTGTGAGGTTTTCTCCGGCCCCTTCAGTTGATGGAAATACAGTTGAGCCAGAAAACTATGATGGTCCTATGGCTCATGAGCGAAACTCTGGTCGACACCCATTGTGGATGAGCACCTTCGACCAGATTGAGGCTGCTGATACAGACCCAGCTCTGATTGCTGCTGTGTTTGGAACAAGGTACGAGCCGGACAAGGATTACGTACTTTATATAGTCGATCGAGGAGAGGATCATGAGACAAATGGGTCGGATGTCTTTGTTCCTACGTTCGAAAATATGCGCGTCAAGTTGAAGAGCGAATTTGCAGGCGAACTCGATCCCGAAATGATTGATAAGGTCATGACTGAAGAATATGCCTTGGAGTTCAGGCAGCATTGGTCTGATTTTAATGTATATCTTGCAGAAAGCGGCTTAGATTGGAAGAAAAGCTTTGAAACGGATAATGCCGAGAAATTTGCCAAAGATAACCCTAATATGTCCAAAGAGGACAAGGTCGTATTTTTGACAAGGCATGCTGTTCTGGCTGAAATTGGCGCTTTCGAGGTATTTACGGGAAATGGTTTAACCGAGCGTTATGATGAGCCCGGTAGGCCGGGTGCGCTAGAGACCTTGGATATTCAACATAATCCAGACTCTCTTAAAGAGTCTATTTCTGGCGGAAAGGTTAAAGCAATCAAAATGCCGGGTAAGAAAAGCACCTAGAGGAATATGCTATGAAATCCTATGAGCTTGTAAGGCCTGACAATGTCCCGCCTTGTTTTAAGGTTGTTTTGGATGTTCCTGACCTCGATGATCCTAGGTCTAGGAGGGTTTTTTATAAAGATGACAATTGCCTTATAGTTTATAGGTCATCTTATGGTGATAGCCAGAAAGATTTGACAGAGAATCAAATAGAAATTCCAATTTCATCTTTGTCTTGGGTTCTTGATTCTATTGAGAATGGTTTTTGGAAGAATCCTTCGGAGGGTGGTTTTCCTAAAAACAAGCATGGCGTTAGTAGGGTTTTTGATGAAGAGGAAATTTTGGTTGTTCGTTCTATGAATGCTGGGTCTGATAAGCCGGGATTCAAAATCGTAAACAAATCTCGATCGAGCCATATTATAGATGCATGGCCGCAAAATTTCGTATTTACGGATGATTTTGCTGTTACGTATATTTTTCCAATATTTAGTTCTGTTTTAGGGATCTCTGATTAAATAAAAAGCACTAGCGATTTTTTATTGTGAGCTACTCCATACAAAAATACCCCCTAAAACCCGCCTTGCCGAAGATCACGCGTCATGATCAATTGCCGCCGGATGCTATCGAGATAGGGCGCTTGTTGGATACCACCGAGCGAGATAAATTATACGTTCTTGTAAAGAGGCATCAGCAGCTATCAATTCTGACAGCGTATGAAAATTTAAAAACTCATCAATATTACTGTGACCAGTTTGACTTTCCGCTCAAAGTGCTCAGTTGGTTCCCCAAGGCGCTGGAAGAATTCCGCAAGCCGCCGGCTGCCGGCGGCTTGCATGCCGGCGCGATGACCAGTGCCGATGAGGATGTCGACGGAGAAATGCTCTGTGTGCTAGCGGCAACGCAAGGTTATTATCTTGTGAATCGGTCACGTCAAAGTCCGTTATTAGCTGGTGCATCTTATATGCCCACAGAAATATCGCTCAGTTACCATTTTCTCTATGACCTCGGCTTTTTGGACTTGTGGAAAAAACTTGGCGATAAGTATGAGCGAGGCGAGTTGTGAATCCGAATGGGTAACAACCCCCGTCCTTGATCCAATCCGCTCGCATGGCGTGCTGCTCAACGGATGCGACACCTACCCCATGGGGTGACTTGCCAGGGATAGTTCTGGCGCCATACCTTCTTCGACTTTTCGTGCTACAGAAGCCATACCCCGCTGCCGGACCTATGCGCGGCAAATGCTTGAACGTATCCTGCTGGGCGGCAGTAATCCGTTTATGTACCGCCTGCAGGATTTGTGGCTGGAGCTGTATCAAGCCCCCTGGGCGATCCCGCAGGACAAGGAGCAATTGCTGAACGACCTGTCCGCAAAAGTAGCCAGCGGCGAACTGTTTATCTATCTGGAAACGGACCAGTTGGCCCCGGGGCCGGGGCGCTATAAACGCAGCGGGCCGGGTGCGCCGCCCGAGCCGCCTGAAGACGCGCCGCGGACGAGCGGCACAAACTCCAAAGACTCTGCTAGTATGACTGCAGCACCGGCGGCGGGCTTGCCAGCAGCGGACAGTGATGGTGTCAATGCTGGTAGTGGGGTGGGGGGAAAGGGTGTTGTTCCAGACAAGTTAACCACTGCTACGCGAGTAGCAAAACTAGATCTTGAAGGACATGCACCAATTAGGCATGGTGGTACAAATCGGGTAACTGATCTCCAACTTGAGGATCGTGCCGTGAGAGGGATCGACCCAGCTTCAGGTACGACGTTCGATGCATTCAACAAATTTCCAGATGGGAGCCCTAAACTTCATAAGGTAGGGCGAAATGCAACTGCGTTTATTAGTGACGATGCTTTGTTGCAGGCAGATGACTTTGCTAGAAGCTCAGCACAGTTCCAGCAAAATGTTGCCACTGCGAGAACGAATGGAGACATATTCGTTGATCCGGTTGAACTTCCCTTGAGGGATGTATTTGGAAGCAGTTATCAGAACTATGTGCGAGGCGTCACTCGGTTAGGCAGTAAAAATAACCCGACAGGGCATATCCCGACCGATTTCACTGACGGTACCCTAAAAGCAATTTATAGGCTTGATCAAAAAGGAAGCGTCAAATTGCATACTTTATACCCGAATCCAAAACCTTAAGAGATTGAAATGAGTATTAAAGAGCCGTTAAGAACGATATTGAGAAAATATTGCCACGTTGAGTGTTACGACCCTCAGTTGATAAGAGAAGTAATTAGTACTGGTAAAGGATTTCCATACGACGTGGGATTATTTAAGGCTCAGCTGCGGGAAGCAATCGACAATAAGCTTATTTCGCCAGATGAGTACGAAGAGTTAACTGAAGAGGATTTTGATTCACAGGAAGCTTTGCAAGCTTGGTTAGAGGAGTTTTGGTCAGAGCTTCCATGAGAATTTTGGGGCGGCCAAGTAGGTTGTTCCAAGTGCAGCTGAAACGAATTATGTGCGCGCGGCCTCAATAACTAAGGAGCCTCTTATTAACTCCCAAAATCGGTGAGAGGGCGCGGTCTCCAACTCCAAATCCAACGAAACAGCAGTTGCTTGATATAGCCACCGAGATTGATGATAAGTTTGGTGCTCAATTCAACCCGCCAGTGAGATATTAATTAGGGGCATAGTATGTATTTTTATATTGAGCCTGAAGTTAGTGGTGGTTTTGGAGATAATGCCGTTGTTGATACATCCGTTCATCCGCCAAGACTCTCAAAGTTGCATTGTCAATTTGATAGCTGGTTAGGTGATGATTTATTGGAGACCTTTCCATGTTATGTTGTTAGTAAGCCGCTCGCAAACGAAATTGGGTCCGCTAAACTAACTGGATACACACTTGGTGACGTGGAAGTATCAAAATCTGAGAAATTTGAAGAGTTGTGTCCTGGCAAAGCGTTGCCTGAATTCTATTGGTTTAAGGTAACAGGCGAGGCGGGAAAGGATGACTTTGGGATCGCTGAAGATTACAGGCTTGTAGTGTCGGAAAGGGCTTTAGAGGTTCTCAAGAAAGGGAAAATTGAGGAGTCAGATTTAGAAGAATTCTGATCTGGTGAGGGCTTTTGAGAGTGTTCAGGTAGTGTTCAGAATTCTGTGTCATGCGGGAAAACTACGCCAAAAGCTTGGCATCTTTGTCTTTAATCCAGTCCGCTCGCATGGCGTGCTGCTCAACGGTTTCGACACCTGCCCAATGGTGTGACTTGCCAGGGAGCGTTTTGGCACCATTATTTTTGAAAATATGAGCCGCTGAGCAGGGTTTTCGATTTCACAGTGATAATGATCGTATACTACACATATACTAATAATCAGTATGATAAAACATGGGTTGGTTCAGGTGGGGTTAGGAGAAAGTATAATAGCGCTCCTCCATCAATGGATCGGGGTCCATTCAATTCTTGGAAGAAGAAGTACTGGAAGTCGAGGTCTCAGGACTTTTGAGGATTTTTTACTATGAACTCAAGTGATATCGACAATGCGATTGATTTAATAACGTCTAGTGGTGAAGAGTTCGATTGCACAGGTGGAGTTTCTACCTCAGATATATCCGATGCTGAAAATTTCTTGAATACAAAATTTCCTGATGACTATGTTTACTTTTTGAAACATTATGGTTCTTTCTCTTTTGAATCGGAAGAGTTTTACGGCGTAACCAAGGATGGGGTTATAAGTGAAAGTGTGCCTTCTGTTATTTTTACTACAAAGGTAGCTAGAGCTAGGGGGGATATATCAAATGATATGATAAAAATAAAATCATCTGGGTATGGCCCAAGCTACTGTATAGATTTATCACTTGCTGAAAGCGGAAACTCACCTGTAGTGGAGGTTGCTCTTTCATTTAAAAGAGATGGTGAAAAGAAGATGGTGGCAAAAAGTTTTTCTGAATTTTTCTTGAATGAAATCAAAAATGCCCTGTCTGATTTATAAAGGGGGCGGTCTCCAACTCCAAGTGCAACACCTAGGTTAATGAACGCCTGATGGCACATCCTGGGTTCGCTTGACCAGATCCATAAAAACTTCCAGTGGACTCTTGAAGCCCAGTCGCTTTCTCGGTCGG
>JAIUMV010000007.1 GCA_022565395.1 Marinobacter sp. | reverse complement strand
TCGCTCCCTGACGCTGCATGAGCATGAGCGTGACACGCTCGGTGGTGCTGAGGTGATGGTAGTGTTTTTTCATGGCAACACAATACTCGATTAGAGGGTGTTGCACTTAGTTATTGAGGCCGCGGAGTATCTCCAGGATCAACACCGAGAGATATTACACAAGTAAAAAGTCAATATTTGCCATTCAACCCAAGTCATTCCGCAGTGCACCAAAGATCAAGCATATTCGGGGCTCCGATCTATAGGATAAACATAGCCCCTGGTGCAATATTTCATGCACATGACTCTAAAAGACTCGTAATCGAGGTTGGCTGCAAAACAGTAATATATATACATATTGAACCACACAACCCACAGAAACATCATAGAATATTCATTCAGTCAGATGAGGCCTTCAACTTTGACATCACATTAAGGCGAGATGCGGCTGAGATAGCCAGAAATACACGAAATGTCGAAAGACTTATCACGTTTGAAATATACTTTATTCTTGGCGCACTTTCTACTTTAGGCTGGGGAATGTGGCTAGCCGTCACTGGAGCTGATGTAACATACCTTGTTGCAAATAAGAGAACACAAGCAAATGCATCAAAAGAGCTAAGTCAAAAAATAATTTCAGAACTCAGCGAGATGCGCACGTACGCACCAACTTTAACAAGAAAAATACTTGAGCTTGTTACCTCAGAGCTTATTACAAACGGCCAAGAGACCTTCATAGGCATGCCCGAATCACTTATAAATAACGAGCAAGCTCTTGGACAAATAGCAGGCGTAATCTTTGGTCAATGGGCAGGAAACCCCTCCGCATTCACTGTCTGGGCTCTTTTTACCACCGTAATTCTTAGAGGCACATCAATCGCTGCAACAAACTATCCAAGTGAGTTCATTAGAAACGCTGAAGAAAAATACTCAAGTCTGATAGATAAAGTACAAAATGCCGATCCATCAAAGCCATTAACTATGGCACCAGCAATCAACGCACTTATCAAGCTTGCAAATGAGTCAGGCGTGAGAATAAACGAGCAAGAAGCAAGACTAATAATTGAAGAAGTATCAAGAAACCCCCTTAGAACAAAGCGAAACCTTTCAAATATTGGCCAAGCTCTCAATGAATTCAAAAGGGTTTCGGGGTAATTAATATGCAAAATAACACAAAAGCGTCACCCACAAGAAGACACCTGTTTAATTTTTTTATTGTTTTAATCAGCGTATTTATCGGTACCGCCTGCACCGCGAAAACGTCAGGCCCAAGCGCTGAAGATCTGGAAGCGGACGCTGAAACGCTTTGCAGTGCCTACAATCACGAGAACTGGGGCTTACTGCAAGATACGCATGATCCGCTTGAGATTGTGTTGGCCATTCAAGTCAAACTACAAAAGGAAATCGTGACTGACGAGTTCAAATCGTTGCTAGCCGGTACGGATGCCAGAACATTTTCTGAATATCATGACGCCATAGCAGCGGCCGTCCCTGGCTTGATTAACCGCGACTGGGCGTGCGAAGAGTTCACAAACTTTTTTTATCCGCCAATAAAAGTCGTGAACCTGAACACCGGACTAGAAGGCATCCATCATGTGAAGCCTGCGGGAGGAGACACCGTTTACATCGAGGTTTTTGATAGCCAAACCATCGAAGTAAATCAGCGCCCACTGGCAAACAGCTCACCTGAATGGGTAGAGAAAGCATTAAATGCAATCCAGCAGACGTCCATGACCACGTTGACGCGAGCAGTGCTGCACGTTCATCAACCTGACAGTGACAACAGCAAAGATGGCATCGTTGAAGTCCTGAGAAGCGCTGACCTTGAGATCCTGTTAGTAAAGTAGGTCTTGGCGGCGTTAGGCCGCAGAGTTACTGGACTTTCCCCGATTCAGTGGACACCCATGGATAACTCCGCATAAGGAGCAGGCCAATGCCGGAAATGGTTACAAACTTCACCACAATCACCCCTATGGGCAGTCATTATCAAGTAACGGACCAAATTGGTCCGGTATTGATAGCACGTGAAAATCCGCAACATTGTTTGAGATATCCTCTCCACTGCTTACAGAGAAGAACAGCGGGTAAATATTTCCTGTTTTTGGCTTATCACCAACATAGAGATAGATGTCATAGGGCGGCGTGAAAACAGTACTAAACTCAACAGCCGTGACACCTGGCGCCAGCGCTCTTTTATAGCGGCTAACGATCTCCGTGTTGGTACCTTGGCTGGCATTGTGCAGAAGAATTCTGTTATGGAATTCATTGTGCTGTGCTTCCGGGTCTACGCGCAGGGTTCTTTTCGCAGGAAAATACTCAAAGCCACTTCGCACCTGTGACTCGTAGTACGCCAGCGTACCTTCCCTATGAGGGAACGGGATACTCACCGTGTCATCAAGGTAGAGTTGCATCTGCAGGTATGGACGACCTTTGGCATGAACAAACTCTGTCCAGTAGCCCCGTATCGCCAGCAAACCCTCAGGCAAGTCTGTTGCCTCATCAATAGGCAGGCCGTAGATTTCTGCGAACTCAGTGCTATACAGCATCAGATCCTTGTCTAATCGACAGGACGAACGCTGTTCCGGGGCTATATCTGTACAGCCAACGGCCATGAGGGCTGCTAGCATGACAACAACACCGAAATGTAATTTATTGCTCATTAGCCACTCCAAGAAATAGGCTTGCCAAACTCCGGCTCGTCCTCAAGCAAGGTAATCATCGTCGCTGTCGAGATCGGGCAGGCCCATTCGACTATAGATTGCCACTTACGGCAACTGACTCAGCAAGGAGAAGCAACCATGACGAACATTGCAAAGAACACCATTTGCCTCTGGTACGATGGCAACGCCGAGGAAGCCGCACAGTTTTACGCCGAGACGTTCCCCAATTCGTCAATCAACGCCGTGCACCGCGCCCCAGGGGATTACCCATCGGGGGCTGAAGGGGACGTAATAACAGTCGAGTTTACCGTACTGGGCATTGCCTGCCTCGGACTCAATGGCGGGCCTGCCTTCAAGCACAACGAAGCCTTCTCGTTTCAGGTTGCGACCGAAAGCCAAGAGGAGACTGATCGTTACTGGAACGCGATCGTCGGCAACGGCGGCCAGGAGAGCGATTGCGGTTGGTGCAAGGACAAGTGGGGCCTCTCCTGGCAGATTACGCCGATCGCACTGACGAAAGCCTACACCAGTCCTGACCGGGCAGCCGCCAAACGCGCGTTCGACGCCATGATGACAATGAGAAAAATCGACATTGCGGCGATTGAGGCGGCGTTTCGCGGTTAAGGTGCCCGTAATCTGAGACAAGAGCAACTAGGTCGGTGTTCAAATCCCGTTTGCATAACCCCGGCATTCTGTATGTTTCTGAACGGTTCAAAGCCCGTTACGATCAGTCAGGCTTGCAGGGACTGGGCTTTGACAGGAATCTCTTGGATCCCTTCTAGGGAGCCGCTGATTAAGTCCCCACCCGCTGGGTAGCGGTCTGCTAGCCTGTTCACTTCCGGGCCAATGGGTACGCTGTTTTTAAAGCGCGTGCCGTAGCCTTGGGGCGAGATTGAAAGACTCTTCATATGCCTCACAGGGCGTCGGTTTTTTGTTGTGCCACATTCCGGTTTCTGAGATGCTCGGGCTGGCCTCTTACTAAATCCAATGAAAGGAACTCTAATGGATCTGCTAATTCCTATCGTATTTCCGGACTATCGCATAACTGTCGCAACTCCTTCAGTAGACGTTGATGTTTTCCCTTGGACGGATCGCTTCGGGCGCGTATCAGTACCGTCTCGCAACACCCAAGTCTCCAATCTGGGGCACGCTGGCGTCCTGTTTGTCAAAGGCACTACAGGATTAACCCGTTACTATGAGTATGGTCGCTACGACCCTCCAGAGAATCTTGGAATCGTAAGACGCATCCGGATTCCAGATGCAAACGTCGTCGATGGCGCAGTAGACCTTAAATCACTGCGAGCGCCATTGAGAAGAATTTCTGCTTTGGCTGGTCAGATGAGCAGGATACAAGGAGTGCTGATCGGAGTTGGTGACACTTTTGAAGCCATGGAGTCATACGCTCAGCAAAGGAAGATGCTAAACAACACGCCAAGCCGGACGCCATATCACCTGACGCGGAACAGCTGCATCCACTTTGTAAAAGGTGTTGCCCGGGCTGGAGGGGTGTCCACGCCGTGGATGATCGACCCCCGGCCAAACGGTTATATAGGTAGATTCAGGAGAGAATTTAGAGATATTGACTACGATTACAGCGCAGATCGATTAGTTCTTCAGCAGTTGGAGGCGGCGTAACATGAGCAGCGTCACTAGCCGCAGAAAAAGCTCGCTACTGGTCTCTGCTGCCCTCCTCGCACTAACAATGCTGCTGACCACAGGGTGTGATGCAGGAACGACTGCAAGCACAGAGCCTCCTCGTCCTGACAATGTGCCCACCGAAGCCATTTGGACCGGCGGCTTGGATGGCGGCGTTTATGTACTCCTTAGCAGAAGCGAAGGCACAGAGGGTTCTGTGTACACCGGTAAGGTATACGCCGAAAAGTCCGGCGTCGTTTGGTATGAAGGGCGGTTTGCCATAGAGCCTGCAGGCGAACCGTACGTGGACCTCCAAAACCCTGAGAGCTATGGCGCCTGGGACGGCGATACGCTTTATCTTCGAGACGGGCGAGCCCTGCGCGCCATTGACTAAACTGAACAACACCCTCAATAGACATCGAAGCCTATGAAAGCGCTCATCGAAGTGGTTATCAAGGTGTTTGCAGCCTATCTGGTGTTCAGCAGCCTGATAACCCACATACCGCTACTAGCCATGTCCAACGTATTTACCGGGCCAGACCCTCACCCTTATGCGCACTTGGTGGTCGCATTCATGGTACCCATTATTATCGGCATCGCCTTGTGGCTTGGCGCGCCCAGGTTGTCCAGCAAGGTACTCTCGGCTGAAGCAACAGACCAGCCAGGGCCAGTGGTGCCCGAGGCTGGCATAGTCGCAGCCGGGGTATTTCTGATCGGCGTCTATTGGTTTGTGCGGGCCATTCATTCGCTACTGCTTCAGCTCGGCTCGCCTGTTGACATTAATTATGGCTGGTTTGCCGTGATAGCGCTTTCAATGGGGCTGATACTGGGCAACCGCTACATGGCTGACATCTTCCGCAAACTGCGTACTGCGGGCAGTGACCGGTGATCTCAGGGAGGTTTTGAATGGAAGACAACATGACGTACTTTCTCGAAATCTTCGGCGCTGTGCCCCGTGCCGGCCCGGGCTCGTCCGCATCCACCCGGCGTGCTTACGAGCTGATCCCTGACGTACCTGATGCACCCCGTATTCTCGATATTGGTTGTGGCCCGGGTGTGATCTGTTGCAGCTATCCGGCGGCGAGGTGGTGGCGCTGGACTTTCTGCCCCTGATGCTGGAGCGAACACAAGCCCTGGCGGCACAGATGGGTGTTGCTGAAAGGCTGACAGTGATTGAGCAGGATATGGCAAGCATGGATTTTGCCCCGGGCAGTTTCGACATCATCTGGTCTGAGGGGGCTATTTACAATATCGGCTTCGAGCATGGCCTGAGCAAACTGAAGGCGTTTGTTCGTCCCGGGGGTTATGTCGCTGTCAGCGATGCAATATGGCTGCAGGCAGACCCACCCGCCGAGGTACGCGCGTTCTGGGCCGAATACCCGGAAATTGACACGGTCGAGCAGAAAATCGCCGTGATCAAGCGCCTGGGCTATGAGCTGGAGGGGCATTTTGTTCTGCCCGCCGAGGACTGGCTGGTGGATTATTACACCCCCATGGAGGCTCTGCTGGCGGAGAAGGAAAAGGTCTGGGCCGGGATTCCGCAAGGCTTGGCTGTCATCGAGGCAACCCGCCAGGAAATCGCGCTGTTCCGCAACTACTCGGCCTACTACAGCTATGGCTTTTTCGTCATGCGGCGCCCCTAGGCGCCGCACATTCCCGCCTCAAGAACCAAACACCATCACCATGTAAAACACCACCATAGCCACCAGCACCCCTAGCAGGCTGTACAGCAGCCACGGGCGCTTGGGCGGCGGTGGCGGGTACAGCTGGGATTCAATATGGCGGCGCAACAGGAAGGCGTTGCGGGTGTTGGCTTTCCAGTGGGCGTCGAACAGATCCCCGAAAATGGGCACTATGCCGACAATCAGCTCCAGCAGGTTGTTGAACAGCATGCGCAACAGCACCCGCTTACCCACTTTCACCCGCCAGCCTTCCACCAGCAGCGATGAGCCGATGATAAACCCGATCAGATCACCGAATACCGGCACCAGGCCAATAATCGGGTCCAGGCCGAAGCGGAAACGGGTGCCCGGCACGCGAAACTGGCTGTCCATAATGCGGGCAAAGCGGTCCATCCGCTGTAAGGTCTGCTCATAGCGTTGCCGCTGTTCCGGGGGCAGTTCAGCACGTAGGGTTTGCGGCCTGGGCATGTAATTTTTCATCCTCTGTTCACAGGTTTTGCCGTATAGTAGCGCACCAATTTATCAGGAGTTATGGCCATGTTGAGCGTAAATGAATACTTCGACGGCAAAGTGAAGTCCATCGCCTTTCAGGGCGCGTCCCTGCCTGCCACCGTGGGCGTGATCAGCTCCGGTGAGTACGAGTTCGGCACCAGCAAAAAGGAAGTTATGACGGTCATCAGTGGCACTCTGACCGTGCAGCTGCCCGGTGTTGAGGAGTGGATTGCCTACGGTGCCGGCGATGCCTTTGAAGTGGCAGCCAACACCAGCTTCAAAGTGCGTACTGACGTAGATACTGCATACCTTTGCACCTACGAGTAATCGCTCTGTCAGGGCCTCTACCGAGGCCCTGAACTCCCCTGCCCTTGCCTGCCTGCGCCGCCAGAGCCTTCGTCATCCCTGACGATTTCGTAATCTTTGTGGATATGTCTTTCCAGGCCAGTTGGCACAACAACCGCCCATCCTCTACGACTTTTGGCTACCCTTGCCATTCGCCCGGGTTGTGGCACATTGAGTGCCAACCCCAAGGAACCACGGCAGCACCTGCTACCGGATCAAGGTTCAGTAACAACAAGAGGACAAGCGCATGGCTCAAACCAAACTCATTCCACCTGCGGATAACGCCTATCAGTATCCCCTGCTCATTAAACAGCTGCTGCTGTCCGGCCCCCGCTATGCGCCAGACCAGGAGATTGTTTACGCTAACCACAGCAAGTACACCTACCGCGAGCTGGTAGAGCGTATCCACCGCCTGGCCAATGCCCTGACCGCAGCGGGCGTGAAGGCCGGTGATGTGGTGGCAGTGCTGGACTGGGATACGCCCCGTTACCTGGAATGCTTCTTTGCCATCCCCATGATTGGCGCGGTACTGCACACGGTGAACGTGCGCCTGTCACCAGAGCAGATTGTCTACACCATGAACCACGCCGAAGATGATCTGGTGCTGGTGCATGATGACTTTGCACCCCTGCTGGAAAAAGTCAGCGGCGAACTCACGACCGTGAAGAACTACATCCAGCTGACCGACAGTGAGCAGGCGGTGAGCACAGGCCTGCCGGTTGTGGGCGAGTACGAAGCGCTGCTGGCGGCGGCGGACACCCACTTCGAATTCCCGGATTTTGATGAGAACAGCATCGCCACCACCTTCTACACCACCGGCACGACCGGCAATCCCAAAGGGGTGTTCTTCAGTCACCGCCAGCTGGTGCTCCACACCCTGGCCATGACTGGCACCCTCAGCGCTTTTGATGAGCAGCCGCTGATGCGCTCCAGCAGCGTTTACATGCCCATCACCCCCATGTTCCACGTACACGCCTGGGGCGTGCCCTACGCGGCCACCCTGCTGGGCATCAAGCAGGTTTATCCGGGCCGTTATGAGCCGGAATTGCTGGTGGATCTGCTGAAAACCCACAAGGTCAGCTTCTCCCACTGTGTGCCCACCATCATGCAGATGTTGATGGCCACCGAGTCCATCAAAACCGCGGACCTCAGCAACTGGCATGTGCTTATCGGCGGCAGTGCCCTGACCAAGGGCCTGTGCGAGGCGGCGGCGAAGCTGGGCATTAGTATGTACACCGGCTACGGCATGTCGGAAACCGGCCCCTTGCTGACCACCACCCACATGAAGCGGGTGGATATGGCGAAGTCTCTGGTCGAGCAAAGCAACCAGCGGGTGAAGACCGGTGTGCCGGTGCCCCTGGTGGACATTCGCATTATCGACGAGGAAGGCAACAGCCTGCCCCATGACGGCGAAACCAAAGGTGAAGTGGTGGCCCGCGCGCCCTGGCTGACCCAGGGTTACCTGAAGGAGCCGGAGAAGGGGCACGAGCTGTGGGCTGGCGGCTGGCTGCATACCGGTGACGTAGCCAGTATTGAGCCGGACCATAACCTCACCATCAAAGACCGTATCAAGGATGTGATCAAAACCGGCGGGGAATGGCTCTCATCCCTCGATCTGGAGAACATGATCAGCCAGCACCCGGCGGTTGCCGGTGCCGCGGTGGTGGGCGTGCCGGATGACAAGTGGGGCGAGCGCCCTCATGCCCTGGTGGTGCTGAAGGCGGGTCAGACTGCGGACACGGCGGCCATTCAGGCGCACCTGCAACAGTTTGTGGCAGCGGGTGACATCAATAAGTGGGCGATCCCGGAGCGCATTGATTTTGTAGAGGATATTCCCAAAACCAGTGTGGGCAAAATCAACAAGAAACTGATTCGGGATCAACTGAAAGGTTGATATCAAGGCCTGCGGTGTTCAAGCACCCGCATGATCGCCATGCCCTGCGCGTTGCGCCGGGCTTCGGCGGCATGGGCCAGGGCGCGGTCGCGGGCGGCTTGCTGGCCGGAGGGCGACACAACGCCGGTAAAGTACCGCACCAGCGCCCGCTCATAATCCCGATAAAGCTCTGCACACCCAGCATCCGCCGCAGCGGAAATTTCGCTCGCTGTGGCGGTTTCCACCGCCACGTAATCATCCACCATACCCGCCATACAACCCTGATACAGGGCGATGGTTTCCCGCACGGTTTCATCCGCTGCCTGGCGCTCAGCCGTTGACAGGGCTGGGGCAGTCACCGCACAGGCGGAGACTGAGAGGGCCAGGCCGGTGAGGGTTAATCTTCTCAGCAGCATCGTCATATCAATCATAGGCAAAAGGCAAAATCCACATCCGGTTTGCGTCCGTCAACAATAGCCGCCAGCGCGGCCGCGGAGCCACAGGCGTGGGTCCAGCCCAGGGTGCCATGACCGGTGTTGAGGAACAGGTTAGGCACTTTGCTGTGGCCAATATAGGGTACGTTGGAGGGCGTGGCCGGGCGCAGGCCCGTCCAGAACTCGGCAGCGTCCCAGTCCGCCGCCTCCGGCATCAGTTCAGCGGCGCGGCGGACGATGGCGCGGCAGCGGGTCAGGTTCAGCTCCCGGCTGTAACCGTTGAGTTCGGCGGTACCGGCCACTCGCAATTGATCACCTAACCGGGAGTACACCAGTTTGTACTCGTCATCCGTCAGGCTCACCACAGGCGCGGCATCAGGGTTGCGTACCGGCGCAGTGATGGAGTAGCCCTTGGCCGGGTAGATATTCAGGTCCACGCCCAGCGGTTTGGCAATGAAGCGGCTGTAGCTGCCCAGGCTCAGCACATAGCTGTCGGCCATCAGGGTCTCGTGGTGCCCTTCGCACAGCAGGCGTGCGCCGCTGACCCGGCCCTGGCGCATATCCAGCCCCAGCACCTCCGTGTTATAGCGAAACTCGACACCCGCCTTGACGGCCAGGGCAGCGAGTACCTGGGTAAATTTGCGGGCATCGCCGGATTCATCTTCGGAGGTGTACGTGGCGCCGGCAAGGCGGTGGTGAAAAGGGGCCAGCGCCGGTTCCAGGGCCACGGCCTGGTCTGCATCGATTACTTGGCGATCACAGCCCAGTTGCTGCATCAGGCGCGCGGGCTCCAGCGCGGCTTCGAACTCTTTCGGGTCCGTATAGAAGTGCAGAATGCCCTTTTCCAGATGGTCATAAGCCAGCCCGGTATCCTTGCGCAGCGCTTGCAGACAAGTGCGGCTGTAGGTGCCCAGGTTGACGATCTGGCGGATATTGTGGCGGGTACGGCCAGCGCTGCACTCACGCAGGAACGCCAGGCCCCAGCGCCACTGGGCGGGGTCCATGCGCAGGCGGAACAGCAAGGGTGCATCCGGCTGCGACAGCCAGCGCATCACTTTGAAGGGGGCGGAGGGGTTGGCCCAGGGCTCGGCATGGGAGACCGAAATCTGGCCGCCATTGGCGTAGCTGGTTTCCACACCTGCCACTGGCTGACGGTCCACCACGGTGACCTGGTGCCCTGCCTGACGCAAGTACCAGGCGGAAGTTACGCCCACAACGCCTGCGCCCAGCACCACAATATGCATAGCTTCCCCTTAATAGGTTTGCGGCTTGCCTGTTTCAGGTGTGTACCGGTCAGACGCACCCGTCAGAGATATCCTACCGAAGAATGGCCCGTCGTGCAGGCTGGCAGGCAAAAAGTGGGGCGGGATCGTTCAACCCCCGGCCCGTTTGACGTTCCAGCCCTTTTCCTTGAGCAAGGTGACCAACAGGTCCCGCTGGTCTCCCTGGATTTCAATCACACCGTCCTTGACGGTGCCGCCGGTACCACAACGGGCTTTCAGCTGCTTGGCCAGGGTTTTCAGCTCCTCCCCCGCCAGGGGCACACCAGTAACGAGGGTCACCCCTTTACCTTTACGGCCTTTGGTTTCGCGGCTGACCCGCACCACGCCGTCACCCGCGGGCGCGCTTTCCTGAGTACAGGCACAGGCCGACAGGGCCTGCCGGCAGGCCGGGCAGGTACGGCCCACCTCCGTGGAATACACAAGGCCCCCGGCCCGGCTTTTCATACCCATCCTGAATGGCTCCTGACTGACAGCATCAAAGACCCGGAGGATACTTGGAGAACATCTCCGCCACCACCTCATCAATCAGTTTTCGGCGGTTTTGAGGTGTCTGGCGCTCGGTCAGGTGGCGCTGGCTGGCACCCCGCCAAACCACACGCTCGGTGCGCCGGTCAGCCAGCTCAACAATCAGCTTGCCCTCTTTCACCTCACGCACCGGGGGCGCCGTGGCCAGGCCAAAGCCCAGATTATTGCGCCCCATGCCAAAACCGTAGGACACACCGGTCTGCTCAAGCCGCTCCACATCCTCCACCCGGTAGCGCACCAGCAGGTCGGCATCACTGCGTTCCACCTGGCGCATGGCTTTGCGGTTCATTTGCTGGGTGATGGCACTCTCCGCGCGGGCTGCGTCCAGCGACATGAAACCGTCGCCCTGATCCGGCGCAAAGGCCCATGAACTATAGTTACCAAAGACCGCCGTGGTGTCATAGTCGATGACCACATTACTGGCACAGCCGGTCAGCCATATCAGGGTCATGAGTGTAAAGAATATACGCATGGCTAACTCCATCTTTTGCGGGTACCACTCCGCCCGAAGTGGTTTAACCCTCTATCAGTATAAAGATAATACGATCATCGCTGGCAGTCAGTTGCTTACCACACTGTAATCCATTCGCTGGGCATCACAGAAGGCCTGAAAATCGGGCACCGCAGCCACAGGCACAGCCACCTGAGCCACCACCCCGACGCCATAATCCACCTGCAAAACCTCGCCCTGCATCTGGTCGCACCAGTGACGCAGGGGTTGCTCCTGGCTGAACGCCAGGCTGAGGCGCCATACCGACATCGCTTGTGCAATGCGGCGCTCGACCGCGGACAACACCAGCTCTGCTGCACCCGCATAGGCGCGGACCAGCCCCCCGGCGCCCAGTTTGATACCGCCAAAGTAGCGCACCACAATGACCGCCACATCCCCCATATCCTTGTGCTGAATCACGCTCAGAATGGGTTTGCCCGCCGTGCCGGAGGGCTCCCCGTCATCACTCATGCCGGCCTCAGCGGCCGCCCCGGGCCGCCCGATCTGGTAGCCCCAGCAGACATGCCGGGCATCCGGATAGGCCTGGCGCGCCTCTGCCACAGCCTGCTTGACCTGCTCCCGGTCACTCACCGGCAGCACCCGGGCAATAAAACGACTTTTTTTCACCTCCAGCTCACGTTCCAAAAAGCCAGCGGGTATGGGATAGTCTTTACTCATACGTCACTTTCCAGCGAGGTGCGCCATGGCGGATGACAACAAAAGCCCCGGCACCGCGCCGCCCGGCAAACTGATCAAGGCCGGTTGCGGCTTCCGCTATGCCGAGGATGAACTGGCGGATGGCATCGATTTCTCTGGCGCCCAGGCCCTCAAGCCTGAGGCTGCCGACGAAGCGCCCGCCGAGTCAGAGCCCTCAATCGAGGCCGGTGAACACCGGCAACCGGATAACCACACTTAACCCACCCTCGGGGCGGTTGAGGGCATGAATGTCACCATCGTGGGCCTGAACTACATCTTTCGCAATGGCGAGGCCCAGGCCCCAGCCCTGGCCACCCCGGGACTGATCAGCCCGGAAAAAGGGCTCAAACAACTGGCCAATTACTGACTCTGACACCCCCGGCCCGCTGTCCTGCAGTTCCAGAAACACGGCCTTGTCTTCCACCCGCACTATCAGGTTCACGTCCTGGCCGGGCGGCGTATGGTCAAGCGCGTTCTGCAGGATGTTGTCCAGCGCACGCTGCAACAAATCAGCGTCACCCAGCACTGTCAGCTGCCGGGCCCCGGGGGTCACGGTGAGGTGGCACTCCACCTGCCGGGCGATGGCATAGTCAGCGGCATCCTGCAGGGTGTGATTAACCAGCTCGGTTATATTGACCGGCTCCCGACGCATGGACTGGCGACTATCGCTCAACCGGTAGAGTGTCAGCACCTGAGCCGTCATGGCTTCCAGGCGTTCGTTCTGGCGCAGAATTGACGCCATCAATTCCTCATCGGCGCCGGTTTCGGCGGCTAGCTCTATGGCCACCCGCTGGCGCGCAAGGGGCGTACGTAAATCGTGGGAGATATCCCGCAGCAATTGCTGCTGACGCGCCAGCAACGCGCAGAGCTGATCTGTCATGGCATTGAAGGCCCGGGCGGTGGCGCCGACCTCATCACCACGCCCTGCCACATCGGGGGTCACCCGCAGCTGATTCTGCCCGGCCGCGATGGCCTGGGCGGTGTTCTCCATCAACCGCAATGGCCGACTGATACGGCGGGCGATCCACCAGCAGGCCAGCGATATAATCACAAATGCCAGGGTCCACTGCAGCACCCGCCCCCGCGCATAACCCGCCCAGCCCTGATGACCCTGATGCGGCCAGACAATCAACTGAAAATCATCAGGGGCATCAATAGTGGCTGGCCGCATCAGGCCACGTTCCGTGCGCCGCTCACGCATGTGCCGGGGCATGTCGGCATCTCGCCCCGGCGGCACCAGCAGTAGCTGCAAACCACGCTGTTCACCCTGCTCCCGCAAGTAGCGCCAGGTGGCACCTCGACCCTCGTCTTGCTGTATGCGCACCGCTTCAGCAGCCAAGGCGGCCAGCTCGGGCTGTTGTTCCAGCTTTTGCCGCTCGTAGTTCACCAACTGGCGGTCCACCACGTTATTAATCAGCAGGGCTGCCGCCATGGCCAGCCAAATCAGCAGAAATATCCGCCAGAACAGGGAAAGCCCGGGGCGTACCGTCATACGTCACTCCGGTAGCTGTAGCCCAGACCGCGCACAGTTTCGATACGGGGCTCGCCGTCGCCCCCCAGTTTGCGTCGCAGATTGCTGATGTGCATATCCAGAGTTCTGTCGTAAGGTGCCAGCCGGCGACCCAGCGCCCACTGCATCAGGTCGGTCTTACGCACCACCGTGCCGGTGTGGGCCAGCAGCACCCGTAACACTTCATATTCGGTGGCGGTCAGGTCCAGGGGCTGATCACCCTGGAAGATACGGCGCTGGCTGGGCTCCACCCGCAGGTCACCGTATTCCCGGGTAGCATCCACGTCCGTCTCCTGGTCCCAGGCTACCCGCCGCAATACGGCTTGGATACGGGCGACCAGTTCCCGGGGGTTGCAGGGTTTGGGGATATAGTCATCAGCGCCCACTTCAAGCCCAACGATACGGTCCGTCTCCTCGCCCCGGGCGGTCAACAGAATTACCGGCAGATGTGTACGCTCCCGCAGCCGGCGCAGCACATCCAGCCCACTCATGTCCGGCAGCATGATGTCCAGCACTACCAGGTCACAATCCTGATCCTGTGCCAGGGTCAGGCCACTTTTGCCATTGGCGGCTTCCCGCACTTCGAAGGCCTGACCCTTAAGATAGCGAGTCAGCAAGGTACGGAGCTCTTCGTCGTCTTCAACCAGCAAGATACGGTTCAACATGGACTCTCTACTTATGCTGAAAGATTGAAAGCAGTCTATCACGGGGCATTTCAACGACCGCCGGTTTACATAACCTTTACAGTGCGCTGACAGCCGTTGACGCACAGGGCCCTAGTATAGAGCCTGAACCTGACACGAGGAGCGCACCATGAAATCATTGCAACACCGTAGCCTTATCATACCGGCCCTGCTGGCAGCATCTTTGTTAACCGCGCCGCTGGCCATGGCCGCTCAGCACGGCCAGCAACGTGGCGCAGACACGCAGGAACAACACAGCGAACGCCAGTACAAACGTGGTGACAAACACCACCGCGGCGAGCGTCATGCTAAGCGCGAACAACACTTCGAACGCATGGCGGAACACCTGCAGCTGACCGATCAACAGCGCGGTGACATGCGGGCCATCCATCAGCGGGCAGGTGAACAGCGCCAGGCCAACCGCGAGGCCATGCTCAACATTCTGACCCCTGAGCAGCGGGAAAAGATGGACGACATGCGCGCTGAACGTCGCCAGGCCTGGCGTGAGCGTCGCGGCGAACAGTAAAAGCCTCAGCCCGGTCTGATAGCCCAGGCCGGGAACTTTTTGCCCGGCCCTCTAACACCCTGAATTCCTGAAGAACTTTTCATGCACTTTACGGTCATTAGTAGCTCAATCCATTGATGAGCTGAACCATGACCACACTGGAGCAGAGTTTTTCCCTTGGCCCACTTGCACTTACCGTAGGCCAGGCCCTCCTGGCCATCGCCTTCGTTATCGCCCTGCTGGTCGGTGCCCTGATGGCCCGGGGCCGCCAGGTGCCCATTGCCGACACCCTGTTCAACACCCTGCTGATTGCCCTGATCGGCGCACGGCTGGTGTTTGTTGTGCGCTATTGGGGCAGCTATGACAATCTGTGGGGCATGCTGGATATCCGGGACGGGGGCTTTGACATCCTCGGCGGCGTTATTGTCGCCATGCTCTACACGGCATGGAATCTGTGGCGCCACCCGGCGCGCCGAAAAGTCCTGATCGGCGCTTTGAGTGCAGGTGCGATTACCTGGGGTATGACCGGGGGCATTCTGCTGCTGATCGATCAGCACGCCCGCCCCTTGCCCGATGTGCCCCTGGCCACACTGGACGGGCAGCAAACGTCCCTGCCTGACCTGGTAGCCCTGAATCCCGACAAGCCAATGGTGGTCAATCTCTGGGCCACCTGGTGTCCGCCCTGTGTCAGGGAAATGCCCATTCTTGAGGAAGCACAGCAGACCATGCCAGACACCACCTTTGTGCTGGTCAACCAAGGGGAAGACGGCAGCCATGTGGTGCGTTTTCTGGGGGAGCATGAGCTGACACTGGATAACGTGCTGCTGGATGTGCGGCTGGCACTGGGTTCCGCCACTGGCTCCCATGTGATGCCAACCACGCTTTTCTATGACGCCGAGGGGCGCCTGGTTGATGCCCATGCCGGCGAGCTGTCCCGCGCCACCTTGCAACGGGGCCTGGATCGCCTCCGCTAGAGGAGAACTCAGGGGGCCGTTGACTGGCGTCAATGTTCGGGGGGAGCGAAGCTGCCAAGATGACCGGCGATTCATTCCCTTCCCCGGCAAACCTGCTAGGCTGATAACAATGACTAATCCAAGGAGATTCTTATGCTGAAACACTGCGTGGTGGGCGTTGACTATTCCGAAGGCTGGAACGAGATTCCCGCACAACTGCCTGAAATGATCAAACAGCTGGGCATCCAGCAACTGACGCTGATCTATGTGATTGAGCCCTTCCGCCGTAAACGTATCGAGGACAGCGAGGGGGCTGCCAGCAAGCGGCTGGAGGCCCTGGCTGGGGAAATAGCCGAGCCGTTGGGGGTTGGTATTAACTGCGAGGTGCGCCAGGGCTTCGCGGCCTCTGAGATTCTGCAGGCTGCCAAAAAGCACAAAGCCGATGGCGTGATTGTGCTTAACCGCAGCCACTCCGCTGGCCGCGAAATCTTCATGGGCAACATTGCCATGAACCTCGCTCGCATGACCCGGCTGCCGCTGTTGATTCTGTCTCAGGATGGCACGCCACCGCCGGCCCAGGCACCGGTTATCCTGGCCACTGATGGCTCAGACAATGCCGCCTCCGCACGCGCACAGTTCGAGTCCCTGATGCACAAGGGCAACAACGGCCTGGTGCTGTGGGTTGAGCCCGAAGAACATGACGACGGCCTCGACGACGTGGAACCCGCCCTGCTGAGCACACTGGCCGAGCAGTTTGGCAACGCCCAGGCACGACGCCTGCGCGGTTACCCGGTAGAGCAGATTGTTGCCACAGCGGAAGATGAAGACGCGCTGCTGGTGATCATCGGCAAACGGGGCCGCACGCCCATTGAAGAACTGATGCTGGGCAGCACCGCCGAAGGTGTGGCCCGGGAATGTCGGCAGCCAGTATTACTGGCGCCCTGACACCGATAACGGCAGGCCTCTGCATGGGGCCTGCCGTCATGTCGTTATAAAGGACAAAAACGCTTTAATTGAGTGACTGGCCCGCGCAGCGAACACAACGTGTGCTGAACGGTAGCACTTTCAGGCGTGCGGGGTTGATTTCCTCCCCGCAGTTTTCGCAGACGTCACCCTCGCCTTCTGCCAGCCTTTCCAGCGCCCGCTGCACCTGCCGTAATTCCTGTTTGGCTTCGGCCTCCAGCCCGTCCACCACGTCATCGTTCTGTCGTTGAACAGCCTGCTCAGCGAAGTCCTTTTCCAGAGAGCCGGCCTCACGATGCTGGTGGGCATGGTAACGGGACAGCCGCTCCTGCAACTCCTGCTGGAGGGCTTCGAGTACAACCTTGCGATCACTCATAGTGTCTCCTCAATTACCGGGTAATTTAGTTATGCAGTTTTCTGGGCTCTGGAATTCAATAGCTTATTGTCATCTGAAAGCAGTCTGTTTACCTTTGACCCACATCAAATCAGTCGGGTTCCCCCGCAGTAACCTTCTCAGGAGCATTGCATGATCAAACGCTGGCTGCTTCGCACCCTGACCACTGGGCTCGCTACCGCAGTGGCGACGGCATTCTTCCTCTGGCTGGTGATGCTCAGCCCCTTCCTGTACCACCCACCGGGGGGCCCCATGCCGGTGGACGACAACATAGAGCACCGGGTATTCGCCTACGGCACCCTGACCTCACCCACCATACGCTGGCTGGTGTCCGGGCACCGGGGTGACGGAGAGCACGCCGTACTCCCTCAGTATAGACGGGAGCAACTGAACATTGTCCCGGATCCGTATACCCACACCGAGGGTGTTGTCTTTAACGTAACCGGTGAGCAGCTGCGACGGCTGGACCGCTACGAAAGGGTAGGCATCCGTTATGAGCGAGTGATGATGACCCTGGAAGACGGACGCCGGGCCTGGGTGTATCGGAGGCTATAAAAAAAGGCGGCCACAAGGGCCGCCGAGGTGATGGTACTCAGATTCCGGGTTAACGTACCGGGCGGAACATCTTGTCCGGGTTCGCACGGTTGGACCAGGGCAACCCGGCGTTCTGCCAGCCATTTAGCGTGCGCATACCTTGCTGTTCACCCTCAGACTGGGTATCCCCCTGAAAACCGTGATCCACAAACTTCACGTTGGTAAAGCCGCTTTCCAGCAGAAATTCTGCGCTGGGCAGGCCGCGGGCACTGCCTGAGCGGCACATGGTGATAATGAGATCATCCCGGCCCAGGCCTTTGGCCGCCAAGGCTGCGTCAACCTGCGCAATAAAGTCCGGGTTGCGATTCATACGGAAAACCGCCCGCTCCTCCACAAAATCATAAGGATCCGCAAGCTCCAGTGGGATATTCAGGTCCACCACATCGGTAAAGCCGGTGAACATGATTTCGACCGGATCCCTGACATCGATAAACAACAGGGTGTCGCCACGGGCCTGCGTGAGCTCATAGGTTTCCTGCGGCGTCAGTGCCAGCGGGTGAGCCTCTTCAGCCTGAAGCGCGGCAAAGGGTGCCAGCAGAGCTATAACCAGTGCAATACGTAGCATGTTGCCCTCCCCTCAGAAGCTGAATACGCGAGTATCTTCGTCAAGCATCTGAGCAGCAATAGCCGGCGGCATGGCAACCCCTACGCCCGCCGCAAGGTCCGCCGGGGTACGGTCACTGTTAGGCAGGTACAGCGCACAGACATTGACGCTGCCACCTTTCTGCATCAGTCCCCGCAGCATCTGCACTGGGGTCACGTCACGGGGCTTGAGAGCCGGCGCCGTAGCATCTTTCAGCGCCAGGTCACCGGCGCTGTCACACAACAGCACATCAACCCGGGCACCATGGTCTGCCATGGCATTGCCAAGCACCAGTGCCATACCCTGGCTTTGTACGGAGTCGCTGGTGAGGATGATTAGCGCCTTATCGACCTTGTCATCAGCATGGGACGTCATGGCCACAGCGCCAAAAAGTACAGCAGCCAGCAGTGTCTTGAAAGTCCAGTTCATGTTTCTTGCTCCAATGGTTGTCAGGTTACCAGGATCGGAAGCCATAGCTTCATATCAGGAACCGTATCACAAAACGATATACTAATATATATATCAATAGATCGAATTGATCTGGATCATCTTCAACCATTATCAACCACCGGCTGGCCGGCTCATCCTCTCCAGCCCTGAGCAGCAAAGACCAATAGCGCACAAACCTGTAAGCCTTTTCGCACAACCACAAAGGTCACCAGCTGATTTCGCTCGCCACGCAAAACAGTAGAATGGTCGTTAACAAGGATGCTCAAGAACGCGAAGGATGCTGTCACAGGGAAAGCGCTGAAATTGCCAGGATGCAGTCTTGACTGGATGCAAGAGCGACGCGGACGTCGTCAGCCACGGATGAAGTTTGCCAACGGATCAGGCACAGGGACGTATCGCACGCAGAGTGGAAGGCCTTAAACGGATGTAGGCCTTCTTCTGCACCCTCCCCGTTTATCTTATCAAGCCGACTTGGGGCGCCCTTGTATCAGCGGGCAGTCTTCGGTCATGCCATGTTGTTAGGAAGCCTTTGCAAAGTCTCGTCTGGCTCACCAACTGAGGCGGGCTGCAACACGTCAGGTCTTTTGCCCGAGGCTCTCTAGGTTACCCCTGAATACTGTTCCCTCAAAAACAACCTCCAACATGGAAGCTGCTTTCGTGAAAACCTTTCGTCCTCTTATTGCCTTGATCACCCTTGTGCTTGCGCTGGTTGCCACACCGGTGGCCGCTTATGAGTCAAAGCCCGTAGCTGAACAAGGCCAGGCTCTGACCCAGCCGAAAATTAACATTAACACTGCCGATGCTGAAACCCTCGCCAGCCAGCTGAAAGGCATAGGCCAGAGCCGGGCGGAAGCCATCGTTGCCTATCGGGAAGCCCATGGACCCTTCACATCCGTCGATGACCTGACCGCGGTAAGGGGCATCGGGCAGCGCACGCTGGAGCAGAATGAAGGCTTGCTGAGCGTCGAGTAGACCGGCCCTGCGGGTGGTCTGTCACGGTTGACAGCCAATGCCCCATGGTTCTCAAGTTGAGGCCCTATGAATTGGGGCCTCAACACTAACTAAGCTCTACGCGATTGCGCCCCTTTTCCTTGGCCCTATACAACGCATTGTCTGCCCGCTGCAGCAGCTCCTCCGCCGCCTCAGCCCCTTGATAGCAAGCTACACCGCTGGATACCGTGATGCGTCTCGGCAACCCAAAATCATGCTGGGCAACCGCGATTCGAATGTTGTCAGCCACCTTGGCGGCGCCATCCTGATCCGTTTCCGGAAGCACAATCAGAAATTCCTCCCCGCCCCACCGACCGACGATATCGGACTTTCTGACCTGCGTTCGCGCTATACGGGCAATACTCTTGAGCACCTCATCCCCTGAGTTATGGCCAAAGTTATCATTTACCTGTTTGAAGTGGTCAGCATCGAAGAGGATGATCGAGAACAAGCCGGTGTAGCGATCCGAACGCGCAATTTCCTGCTGTAGAGATGCATCTATCTTGTGTCGATTGAACAGCCCCGTGAGGCGGTCATGGTTCGCCTCGTAAGTCAGCTCATCCAGCAGCTCTTTTCGAATCAGACTGTTAGCTAAAAGCCCAGCAACTACTTTAACCGTTGTGACATCAGATTCAGGCCAGTGCCTTGCCCCTACCAACGCTTCCACAGCCAACATCCCCAGCAGCCGTTCGGCACGATAGACCGGCACCATCAGTAAGGCATGAGGAGGTGGAGATAACAGTGGCGTTCCTGCCAGTGCGTCCGGCGCCGGATGTTCAGGCTCAACGATGTGAAGCAGTTGCTTCTGCCAAAGTAGGTCCCTGGCAGCGGCCAGATCTTCATCGGGTATCTGGGTGCGGGCGTCAAAGCGCGGAGCCAGTCCAGGCCCAGCCCACTGATAGGGTGCCCGATAGCATTCTTGGGCCTGGTCAGCGAGCAACAGATAACAACGGTCTGCATGCATGAGGGTGCCAAGGATGCGAAGCACACCATGGATACCCTCGTCCAACTGGTCATCTGACAAGGTTACCAACGACGTACTGATTTCACGCAGCGTGCGTTCCACATGGGCCTGGCGATGCAGTCTGGCACGAGCCCTGGCGCTTTCAATGGCCAACCCCGCCAGGGATGCTGGCCCGGTCATCAACTCGACGTTCTCATCGGTTGGCCACCAGGCCTCGCGGTGGAAGATGGCAAAAACCCCCGATATCTCACCGTCAATGGTCTGTATCGGCTCCGCCCAGCAGCTGCGGATACCTGCGTGCTTAACCTCTTCCTGATAGGCACGCCAGGCGGCGTCATTCGGCATATCATCAGTAACAACTTTGCGTCGCACTGCGGCCGCAGAACCCATAGACGTATCACCGTGAAACAGTGACAGTTTAGCCACGGCCTCCGCAAACCGTGTCGGCAAACCCTCACCCCCGGCATAACGAAGGGTTCGGCCATCCTCATTGACCATGTAGATGGCACACATGGCTTGGGGATCCTTGCGCCTGACCAGCCCTGCGATTCGGTCCAGTACAATTTCAGGGTGCTGTTCACGCGCCAGTGCCATGAGAATGCGATCACGCAGATACTCCTGGCTTTCAACCTCCTTGTGGGCAGTAATATCGTTAGCAAACATGACCACCACCCGCTGGTCACCCAGCATTGCAGTGCTCATGGACACCGTCTGCCAGCGCTTTACCCCGCCGTGTTTGAACAGCCAGTCGAAACGTTGGTGCCCACCCTGCCGGGCTCGGTACAGGCGATGAACAAAATCCTGGCGACTATAGGGGGGCTCCGCCCAGTTATCAGTCGCTAGAAAGACCTGTTGATTCAGCGCCCCCAGGTCCTTGACCTGCCAATGTTCCAGTGCGTACCGGTTGGCATAGCTGGCCTCTGCCAGCTTGTCCGGAAATATCACCACCAGCATATCGGCGTGATCAAACAATCGATGAAGTTGGACCTGGTGGGCACGTAACTGCTGCGCCCGCTGCACCAGCAACCGATCATGCCGGGCAAGGCGACGACGATTCAACTGCAACAAAACGAGCAAAACAATAACGATGCCCGACAGCAGAAGTGCGCTGTATACGTATCCATCCATTAGTCCACCAACACCACACTCTCAACCAGTTGGGTGCCTTGCTGGTTTGCCGATGTCACGGCCACGGACAGCGTACCCAGCTCAATGCCGAGCGCTGCCAACAAGGGGTTTAGTAGCCCCAGCAGAATAGCTTCCGTAACACCCACCACGAGCTGATTGACGGGCGCAATAAGAGCCGCAATCACGCTGCTCAGAAGGCTGCTGATGGCGCCGCCACAGGACAGGCTGAATCGGTCCAGATTCAGGGCTACGCCACTGCCGAAGCTTGGGGCAGCGGGTATGTCGAACTCTCGTCGCTCGCAGCCACTGTCCATGGAGCAGAACAAGGGATAGGGTTCGCTGGTATTGAAACCCACCTGGGTGGACAGATTCTGACCTGGCACCACACCGGACAGCGCAGCATCCACGCAGAGATCCGCACGCAGCAGTGTCGTTCCCAAGATAGGCTCGCGCAGGCTTATATCAAAAATGCGGCTGAAGATTCCCTGAGCAATCAGATTACCTGTGGGGCCATCCACCCGCCCAGTCATGACCGAAGCCACCTCCCTTTGCAGGGCCAGCTCCAGGGCAATATCATTATCGATACCGCGGGCACAGCGGGCTGAGACCAGGCTACCCTGGCCACCGCCAACACGAACAGCAAGCGGTATTTCCAGATCATCCAGCACCTGCACCTGCAACGTGCCGAGGCTCAGGGTATTAATGATGCTGGTGACGGCACCGGTATTCAGCCTGACCTGCGCATAAGCATCCAAGCCAATATCCGGCGCACTGAAGCGGGTGATCCATTGGCCATCAGGACCACGCCGGGCGGGACCAACAACAACCCTTGGCGCTTCCCCTACTCGTATGCCAACGTCTATGCGAGGGGCTTCCGCCAGCAAACCCAGCCCAGCCAGCGCGTTGCCCAACAGGGCCTGTGTCTCGGACGAACTCAGCCCTACCTGCAAGATGCCTCCGGTCTGATTGCCCAGCTCCCGGATACTGTTGATGATGGTACTCATCAGCAAGTCGTAAACTGGAAACTCCGATCCCGGCGGCACTCTGCTATCCCCCACCACCATGAGAATATCGCCCACGCTAAGATCCACCACACCAAATGCCCCGCTCAGCACCCGGTCCACCAGGTAGCCCCCTGGTGCAGCGGTACCCCCAATATCCTGCAGGACCGCCTCCAGGAAGCGATCCAACGGTAGCGGGAGCAGGTCCACCGCATCATTCACCCCAAGGCGGTTGAGCAGATTACCAACCCTCACCGTAACAGCCTGTAAGCTGTTGATGTCGGTTGGATCGAGGATAAACCCTGGGTCTGCCAGTATGGTACCCAGCAGCAGCCCCAGCAGCCCCTGATCAATCGCCACCGTCGAGCCTGCAGCGCTGAGCACGGCGACAACTTCTTTACGTGCGGCGGCGCTCACGCTGAGGTTCAGGGAACCCAGCAACCCCGGCATCAGGCGGGAAATCGGTACATCCTGACTGTAACTGACCCGCACCGCGTTGCTCTGGTTCAGCGCGTCCCCGGTCAGGGTTCGAAAGCCTACGCGCAGGCTATCGGCCGGATCAATCTCAAATACGCCACCGCGAATATCCAGCAGCGATGCATCTCCAGTAAAGCCCTGGGCCTGAGCTGCCATCAGCGCACGAGCCTGAATAGCCGCAAGGCTCACACTGTCACCGACGCATGCCTGGGTCACGTCGGCACCTGCGCTGGCGGCGGCGTTGACCTGACTTTGCATCTCTTTGCGCAAGCCATAGAGGCGGCTGGCATCAACGATCACAATGGTGATGGCAAACAATGCCACCAGCATTAAAGGCAGCGTTATCAACATGGCACCGCGCTGCCGGAACATGTCAGTTGCCTCCGGTGGTGGGCGTCCCCAGCGGCTGGGCTATGGGGCGCCGAAACGTTTCGCCAATACGCTTTTGGCTATCTACATACAGGCCTGCTGACAATTCCCCCTGCTCCGGTGGCGGGGTGCGGGCTTGCCGCTGGAGCAACCTGTTCACACGAGTTGCTGGTGCAGAACTGAAGGTCTGGTCGCTCATACCCGAGGGCGGAGGCGACTGCTCCTGTGCCAGAGCCATGGCGGGCAATGCCAGGCATATAGCCATCAGTATTTTCATTGTGTGCTCCTACTTCACCTGATCACGGGCGTAAACCAGTTCCTGGTCGGTAAAGCCGTAGTTGGCCTGCATCCAGCGAATACCTTCATCATCCCCAACCATTAGAAATGCCATGGCGAGGTTCTGCCTGACCGGCCCCTCGCCTTCTGCCAGCTCGAACGCCGTACGCAATTCATGCAAAGCCTCTTCCGGGCGTCGGTCCAGCATCAGCACATAACCATAGTCATTGCGTACTTCCGCTGAGGCAGGCAGTCGGGCCCTCGCGATGGCCAGATTTTCCAGCGCAGCGTTCAGGCGGTACTGGCGCATCTGCACCAGTGCCAGACCATGGAAGGCTTCCGGGCTGTCACAGCGGGTTACCAATTGATTAAAGACCTGTTCAGCATGATCCAGGCGCCCCACGGATGCCAGCAGACGCCCGTACCGGGACCACTGCTCCTGTGTTTCCAATGGCTGGCTCTCCATATAGGCCAGAGCCGCAAACCGCAGATCCCTGGCAACAAGTTCATCGACCCTGTCCAGTTGCAGGTGATGCTCTGGCTGCAGCCGTTTGCCGCAACTGAGGCGGTCAGGTATCTGTGTATCGAGCTGTGGCGGCGCTGAGGCGCAAGCCGCCAGTGCCAGCCACACGGGAAACAGGACAATAAATCGGCCGTTCACTTGAAGGACTCCATCAGGGTAATCATGGCGGGACCGCCAATCAGGATGAACAGGGACGGCAGCATAAAGACCATCATCACAACCGTCATTTTGGCACCAATGCGGTTAGTTGCCTCTTTGACCCTGTTTCGCTCCGTACGGCGCCCCTCTTCAACAATCTGGGTCAGACTCTCTGCCACGCCTGAACCGAGCTTGCCGCTCTGTTTCATCAGACTGACATAGTTGCGCAGTACCGGAATGCGCTTGTTACTGCCAATCAGTTCCTGCAGGGCCGAGGAGCGCTCAGCCCCCGCTTCCATCATACGATTGAAACGATTCAGGCGGCGCGCCAACATGGGAATAACAGGCCGGGCCTGGCGCTCGATAATCCGTAACGATCGTTCAAGAGAAACCCCCGCCTCCATCATCATGCGCGTCAGATGGCAAAGTTCAATGGCCTCCAGGTTCTGTCGAAATTCCGCGTGGTGACCAAGATTCCGAATCAGTCGACGGGCGCCAATAAAGCCCACGCCCAGAGCAAGCAGCCCACCGATAGCACCAAACATCAGAGCGCACACCAGGGTTAAAGCCGCTGGCACCAACCAGCCCGCGACCAGATAGATCAACTGCGTACTTACGGGCGAGTAGCCCGCAGCATCCAGAGACTCCTGACACTCACTGAAATCGCCTGCAATCATGGCATTGTTGGTAATGCTGGTAAGTGCCCGCGCCAACAGAAAAGTTGCGGGCGGCTCGTCATCCGCATCCACCCGATAGAGCCGAGCATGAATGCGGGCCCTCAGGTACCACTGGGGCGCCTTTTCCAGCAGCATCCACACTGCAGCAAGCGCGAACATTGCCGCCAACACGAACCATAGCTCAACCACGCCCTACCCCCTGAATCATGCGCCAGACAATGCCCATACCTGCCAGTTGCAGGCATGCCGCAATGATCAGCAGGTTATGCCCCGCAGAGGTTTCCAGCAGGACACGGGAAAAGTCTTCATTCATCAGAATCAGGAAGACTGCCAGCGCCGGCGGCAAGAGGGCAAACACCACTGCGGTGAAGCGGGTTTCAGCTGTAGCGGCCATAAACTCCTGGCGCAATGCCTCCTGGGCCCGCAAGTTCTCAGCCACCTGTTGCAATACCGGGCGTACACTGGCTCCGAAGCGGTTTGTCGTGCCGAGCGCAATCGATACCAATACCAGCGGGGGGACTTTATATAGCGTGGCAAAATCTTCGAACAATAAGGTGTAATCACGGCCTGCCTCGATGGCGCTCCGCAACCTGAAAGTGAGAGGATCAAAAACCGCTGGGGCTTCTCCAAACGCCTCCACCAGTGACTGCTCCAGTGAGCGCCCTGCCGCCATAAAGCGCAAGACCGACTCCATGATGCCTGGAAGTTCGCTAAACACCAGGCGTCGCATCTGTTGAAAGCGGTGATTCCAGTAGGCCAGGGCAGCACCCAGCATTGCCAGCGCAGAGACCCCAGCCACCAGCCAACCTCGGTTGGCAACGATCATCAGCAGCAGTATCAGAACCACCAGGGATACCGCAACGACCATCATTGGGCGCAGGCGAATGTTGGCTTTGGTCAGCTGGGCCTCAAGTGGCCCAAGCAAAACCCTCGCGCTGCCATCCTCGTGATGGGAAGCCGCCTGTTCAGGCTTTAACCGGCTGCGAATACGTTGCAGCAAACGGTTCCTCTCCAGCCACTGGCCGCCCAGAAACTCGACGGCAATTAACAATAACGCGGACAGAGCGACTACCAGAGCCAGCAGCAACCAGCCATGCCCACTCATAACACCTCCTGACGATAGAGGTATTCCATCCGATAGGGCTCATCCGGCGATGAGTTCAGCTCGACCACCTCTTTTACCAGCCGGCGGCCATCGGGCAAGCGAACCAGCTGGATAATGACGTCAATCGAGGAGCCGATCAGTCGGCTGATAGCCTGCTCGGAACCTTCATAACCATTGACCGCCAGCAGGGTCTCAACGCGCACCAGAGCATCCCGGGCACTGTTGGCGTGAATGGTGCTCATGGAGCCTTCGTGGCCGGTGTTCATGGCCTGCAGCAGTTCAATGATTTCTCCCGAGCGGACTTCTCCCAGCACGATGCGATCAGGCCGCATCCGCAACGCGTTAATCACCAAGTCCCGCGCACTCACCTGCCCCCGCCCTTCGGTATTGGCCGGACGAGTCTCAAGCCGGACAACATGCGGGTGATTGAGCACAAGCTCCGCCGAGTCCTCAATGGTGAGCACACGTTCCTCGCGCGGAATATACTGACTGATAAGGTTCAAAATGGTGGTTTTACCACTGCCTGTGCCGCCACTCACCAGAATGTTGCGACGGGATTCAACAGCACGAATCATCAGGTCCAGGCAGGCCTCAGTCACCGAACCCCCAACGATAAGATCGCGGGCATTGAGGTGATTACGGGTAAACTTGCGGATACTGACAGATGGCCCATCAAGGGCAACCGGCGGAATCAGCGCATTGACCCGGGAGCCATCCGGCAGGCGAGCATCCACCATGGGGCTGGATTCATCCAGCCGCCGCCCCAGGGGGGCAATAATACGGCGGATGATACGCACCACATGATCGTCATCGATAAAGCGGGTTGTCGCACGCTGCAGTACGCCCGCCACCTCAATAAACACATCCCGTGGGCCATTCACCAGAATATCGTTGATGCGCTCGTCTCTCAGTAAAGGTTCCAGCGGGCCAAAGCCACTGACCTCATCAACAAGCTCAAGAACCAGCATGCTGAAATCGCTGCTGGACAACGGTATCCGCTGCTGCGCCATATATTTGGTCAGCGCCTGCCGTATCAAATCTGTCAGCAGGTCAGGCTCCAGGCGGCTGACCACCAGGCCTTCTTCATCCAGATAGTCCACGACAAACTGATGGCTGTTGCGTTTGAGCGTCTGGTAATCATCATCAACTCTGCTGGCCATCGCTGCCCCCCATTACCCAAACCGCAACCACTGTTTGAGATCACTGGACCCGCGCTGATCCGTCATTAACGGCATCTGCAACACCAGTCCATCCATATGCTTTGCGTAATCACTTTTAGGCGCGACAGTCTGCACCGGCAAACCTGCATTCATGGCCAGCAGGCGAGTGCGCCAATCCAAAGGCAGGGTTCCCAGCAAAGGAGTGCCCAGCACTTCCTGTAATTCTGACAGGCCGGGCGGAACTTTCTTTTCATAGCCATCCACCACAAAACAAACTTCGCAGTTGTCTGGCAACATAGGCCGCCACTGCCCCAGGGCCTCACGGGCAGCATGGGCCTGGCCCACCAGCGGGTGCATCAGCATCACAAAATAACGTACACGACTGCCAAGGGTGCGCACCCAGCGGTAGCCCGCACGGGCGTCGGTATTAACGATAATGTGGTCAAACATATCCGCAAGCCGACTGATGGCGATAAACAAGTCAGCATTGCGGTCCACATGGGCGTCCGATTCCCCCAGATTCCCGGCGAGCAGGCACAGATTGTCGCCAAACTGCTCGAGACCGGTGCTGACCATGGACTCATCCAGAGAGGCGGGGTTAACCAGCATAGTTTCCAGCGTCAGGCGGTTGTTAGCATCCATGCAGAACACTTCACCGCCTTGAGACTGTCCGTCAATGGCCAGGATGCGTTGCGAGGGGTATTTGCCACTCAAAGCGACAGCCATGCTTTGTGTAAAAAAACGCGTGTCGACAATGCCCGCAGCCCCACCCACCAGGATCAACTTGCGCTCGAGACCAGCAGCGCCGAGCGGTCTGCTGCCTGACGCCGCCTGAAAGCAACCCTGCAGGCGCTCCCGTACATCGCCAATAGGGTTGCTGACGTTAAAACAATCCCGGACACCCGCACGCATGAGGCTCAACAGATCGTCCTGGCCGATACGGGTTGCCACCGCCACCACCGTGAGGCCGGGAAAGCTCCGGACGATGGCCTCAATCAGGGTTCTGGATCGTTCAGGTGAGCCTTCATCTACTTCCACCAGCACCACCGGGCTGGCAGTAACCTCCAGCAAGCGCAGTATTCTTGAGATGTCGCTGCTGGTAACAAATTCCGGCGGCCAAAGATCCTCTGCAACCCGCTCTACCCAGGCCCGGATACCCAAATCATCAGCCACGCACAGTAAAATATCCTTACCAGTCATGAGGGTTACCAGCTAAGACCATGTCGGATGGGACGAGAGCCGCGCCCAGACTGGGTGGCCATGTCCAGCCAGCCGGTACTGCTCTCATGGTAATCGCGGCCTGGCAATGCCATATCCCGCGCTTCCTGCTTGAGTGGCGACACGATATAGGGTGTCACCACCATGATGAGTTCTTTGTCTTCCCGGGCGATACGATCGGAGCGGAACAGGGCGCCCAGCACAGGGATGCGGCCAAGGCCGGGCACCCTGTCACTGTTATTTATGGTGCTGCGACTCACCAGACCGCTGATAATAAATGTCTCACCCGGCCCCAGGGAAACGGTGGTTTCTGCCCGCCGCACACGGAGTCCGGGCACTGAAACGCCACCTGATTCGATACCCGAGGAAAAGTCCAACTCACTGACTTCAGGCGCTACTGCCAGAATAATCTGCTCACTGTTGATCACCGTAGGCGTCAGCGTGAGTGCAACCCCAAACTTTTTATACTCTACCCGAGTACCGTTGACGTCACTGCTGACGGGCACAGGAAACTCACCACCCGACAGAAACGAAGCCTGCTGGCCACTGAGACTGGTCAGGGACGGTTCTGCCAGCGTGTAAGCAAAACCACCCGACTCCAGTGCCGCAACGATACCCAAGGAGTTACGACCAAAGCTGAACAGGTTGAAGCCTTCATTGCGCAAAGGCGCCATGGCGCCACCCTGAGCACCCGGGAATCCACGAAAACCTGACCCCGGTGGCGCCAGACCAATGGCCGAACGACCGCCATTGAACAGGTTGGCGTAGTAAACACCCAGGCTATTCAGCTCACTGCGACTCACCTCGAGAATACGGATATCCGTTTGTACCTGTGTGCCATGGGGCACACGGTCTCCCAGCGTGTAAGCCACCACCACCGGCGTCCGTTCGGGCTCTGTTCCGCTACCCAGCCAGACGTTCAACACCGCGCTGCCTTCGCCATTGGCGGTAATCAGTATCTCCTGCCGCCCAGACACATTGACAGAAGCCACCTCGGGATTTGAGATGGCCACCTTGGTCAGCCGCTCAGGGAAGCTCATCACCTGCTGCTCACCTGGCGCCAGACGAATTTCGCCTGCCTGGACAAAAGCTGGCAAGGTGCAGAGGACTATGAACAGCAGTGAATTCAGCCTGCATACCAAGGTGTTAACGAACATGGACATCCCTCGTCTGAGTGCCTTCAAATACCTGAACACGAGGTGCAGGTGCAGGTCGCGGCCTGGCGGGCGGTGCCGGGGGGCGAGGAAAAAGGTCATCAAAGTAAACCGGTTTAGCCGGTTCTGCTGAAGCGGTGTGCTCCAATACGCCAGAGGGCTGAAAGCCGGATACTGCAAGCCTGATCGTCCCTTCGCTTGCAGCCAGAACCAGAGCCGGGGCTTTTGCAGAGGGTACCGCCAGTACCACGGTGTTATTGCGACGACGACTTTCCGCGTCCTGCCCCTCCCCCGAGCTTAGCTCGCCCCTTACGGCTAGAACGGTGATCTCTCTCAGTAGCACGAGGGCCGCTTGGCGCTCCTTATCGGAGCGCCGGAAAGCACCAATAACATCCACAAGATCTCCGGGGCGCAGCAGGCCACCCGCCGCCACCACATCATCCACCGCAAGGGCCAGAGCTTGAAAGCCCTCAGGGAGCTGCCGTGCCAGCAGACTGGTTTCAACGAGGTGGTCCTCCGTCAGCAGCTCTCCCGCTCTGACGCTCTTGCGCAAATGCAACGTATCTAGGGGCGTACTGGATGGGATGGCTCCAGGCACTGGGACAGGGGATGACGCCACCACCAAAGTCTCTTGGGTTGGCGTCGCTGACGCGGGCAATACCCGCGTAGCCATCCAATAGTCAAAGCGTGGCGCTGCTGGCTGCTCAACAGGCATCTCGGAAGTCTCAGCAGGCGTCACAGGATGCTCCACCACAACAGTGGTCCCGCGGGACAAGCCAATGACAGCCAACACCAATGCAAGCGATGCCAACAGCAAACCTGGCATCAGGTATAGACCTTTCCCTTTCATCTAACCTCCGAATAAAGACTGCCTGTTGACCCATGTCTGATAGCGCTAGAAGGCAATGCGGGCCGAGGCTCTCACGGTGTCAGGTACTGGCGGAAACTGCCCCAACATACCGAAGCTAAGGGTCGGAAACAGCTGCGCACCCGTTGCCTGCATGTCACACTGAAGCAAGGTAAGCGCTATACCGCCTTGCTCGCCAGACCAGAGCACACAACCGGTTAGCTCATCGTCAAGCCGGTCCGACAAACGACGAGGCAAGCCTGCCACAAGGTTTTCCAGTAAGGCGTTGGCACGCAATTCCACTGCGCCTGCAAGCTGTGCTGCGGGTAACTGATTACGATCCAGGTGAAGCACGGAAGACGCAGCCTGATCCACCGCCGACTGCATTTGAATCTGATAATGAAAAATCACGGCGTAGACCGCAGCGCCGTAAATCAGGGCCGCCACGACAGGGAACAGTAGGGCAAATTCAATTGCCACCACACCCCTTTCGCGCCCTATGGACGCGGAGCCACACACAGTTAACACCTGCGCAACCCGCCTGGGCCTAACCGCCTGATGTGTCGATATTGTCAAAGACGCCACGGAAAGCGTCCAACAAGCCATCCAGCACACCGGTCTGCACCGCCAATACAATGGCAGCGACTATAACAACGACAAGAATTATATATTCAAGAGCTGAGGCACCCTGTTCAAGATGGCCCACAGAATGAGCCGAAGCGCCTTCAGATAGGGGTGAGGTTTGCGCGTCGGATAGCTGACGCTTGTTAAGGTTCTGCATAGCTACCTCATAATGGTTGTTATGTATGGGATCAGAATAGCTCACTGAATTTAGTTTCACCTTATGCTCGCAGAAAAAATTTGTGTACTTTCGTGCACTTTTGGTCGCCGGACTGTCCTACACCCCGACAACAACTAATTGTTCTACAATATGTCAATTAAGTCCAGTTTAGCGCATAATCAGACATTATCTGATGCGACCGACCAAAACCGAGGCTGCCAGCACCATGGATTTCCAAGTTCCCAATACCTTGGCTACCGAGATTGCCAATTACCTGTCAGAGCGCATCATCAGCGGCTACATCCGCCCCGGTGAGCGTCTGCAGGAGGCGCATATCGCCACGGAACTGGAGGTCAGCCGGGCCTCTGTGAAGGAGGCACTGTACACTCTGGAACGCAGGCATCTGGTGGACATCAAGCCTCGCAAGGGTGCATTTGCGTCACAGCTCAATGCCCAACATGCCACTGAGCTCTACGATGTCTACATGCACTTGCTGATGATGTTGGGTAAGCGGCTGTGCGAGCGCTGGCAGGACTCACACCGCCAGCACCTGTTGGAGAAAGTGAGCCAGGTGGCCCGGCAGGTCAACGCGACGCCACCGGAAATAACCGAAATCGTGAAGTGCAGCTTTGATGTCATGGACGCCTGCTGCGAGGTAGTGGACAACGAATACCTCACCGAGTCACTGGACAACCTTAAACCCGCGGTGAGTCGCGCGTATTTTCTGGGGGCTGATCGTTTCCGGCACGACCTCTCCACCACCGGGCAGTTCTTTGAAGCCCTCACCAAAGCCGTGCTGCAACGTGACGCGCCCGCTGCAGAACGCGCCATCTTTGACTTTGCCGAGCATCAGAAGCAGTTGATTCAACGCGCGCTTGACCCGGATTCCGCTGCGGCGGATAAAACCGCTGCTATAGTGTAAGGAGTTACAGCATCACACCACGGAGATGGCATGCGCAGACTCACCCTTCTGGCCAGTGTTGCCCTGCTGGTTTTGCACGCCTGCTCGGCGTTTGCAAGGGTGCCGGACCGGGAGCTTGTCATCAACATCAGTGACAACGGTTACCCGCCGTTTGCCATTCGCCACGATGATGACTCCGTTTCCGGCATCATGTGGGATGTACTGCACTACGTTGCATTGACTCATGGCTACCAGCTGACAGCCCGAGAGATACCGCCCAACCGGGTTGATGACTTTATCCTGAGCGGTGAGCTGGACGGCACCATGCGTGCTATCGAATGGACGACCAATCCCTCCGCCTTCATATTCACCGACCCTGTTGTCTATGTGCAGGATGTGATTTACACCCGCCGCGGGTCCCCCCCCATCGAAAATGTGGAGCAATTATCCGGCACCAGGTTACTAGCCAGGCTGGGCTTCCAC
This sequence comes from Marinobacter sp., assembly GCA_022565395.1. GTDB lineage: Bacteria > Pseudomonadota > Gammaproteobacteria > Pseudomonadales > Oleiphilaceae > JAIUMV01. Next base: position 142,647 of record JAIUMV010000007.1, on the reverse strand, counting down.
TATCCCGAGCTGAAGGACATGATTCAGCAGGGCCATATCCGACGGTTTGATGTCTCCAATAACGAGGAACAGTTGAATCGTCTGCGACTCGCTGACCGTTTCGACGCCCTCATTATCAACAACTTTGTTGCCGAGTGGGAATTGAGAAACCAGCCCTGGCGGGATGAGCTGGTGCTGCAACCCATTGAGCTCAGTGTGACAGGCTATCGGTTCATGTTCGCACCGCAACATTCAGAATTTGTTGAAAAATTCAACAGCGCGCTGCATGACATGAAAGCCCAGGGTGTTTTTGAGCGTATTCTGGATAAGTACCGCTAACCCACAGCACCGATGAGCACCAGCCAACGTAAAAGCTCTGGCGTAATGGGCCTGACCGGCCCGGAAGCCAGACAACGAGGCATTCAAAATGCAGAAAATACCGGTCGGTATCAGCGCCTGCCTGCTTGGCGAGGAAGTTCGCTACGACGGCGGCCACAAACATTCCCCCTACTGCACCAAGGTGCTGTCCAATTACTTTGAGTTCCTGCCTCTGTGCCCGGAATTGCAGGCGGGCCTGGGTGTGCCACGACCCACCATCCACCTGGAGCAGCAGGGGGAGGCGTTGCGTCTGGTGGAAGTCAAAGGCGATGGTGACCACACCGAGGCCATGAACGACTGGATCACAGCAACCCTGGACGGCTTGAGCCATCTGCGGGGCTATATTCTGATGGCCAAGTCACCTAGCTGCGGCATGGAGCGCATCCGGATCTACGACCCGCAGGGGCAGGTTCTGCACCGGGATGGCCGGGGCATGTTCGCGTCTGCGCTGATGCAACGCTTCCCCTTGATGCCAGTTGAGGAGGAAGGACGCCTCAATGACAGCCATCTCAGGGAGAATTTTATCGAGCGGGTGTTTGTCTATGATGAGTGGATGCGGCTGGAAGCAGAAGGCCTGACCGCGGCGGCCCTGGTCGCTTTCCACACCCGCCACAAGTTCCAGCTCAAGGCCCACAGTGAGAACGCCTATCGCCAGTTGGGGCAGAAAATCGCCAACCTCAAAACGGCCCCCATCGGGCTGATCGCCGAGCAATACATCAGTGCCTTTATGCAGGCCATGGCGCGCCAGATAAGGCGAGGCTCCCATGCCCACGTTATGCAAAGCATGATGGGCTATCTGCGGGATGTGCTGGAGCCGGTGGAAAAGCAGATGCTACTGGAACAGATCGAAGCCTACCGCCGGGAAGAAGTCCCTCTAATCGTACCCATGACACTGCTGCGCATGGCCCAGCGTCGGCAACCGGCGGCTTATCTGGAGAATCAGGGTTACCTGAGCCCCTACCCGGATGCGCTAGGCCTTCGCAACCGGGTATAGGCGCAGGCGTTCAGAACCCATAGAGCAGCGAGAGCGCCACCTCGGTATCGGTTTTCTTGAAGCCATCCGGCACGTCGGAAACATGCTTGACCCGATAAGATGCCTTCATGGACAGATTGCCCACCAGGGTGGCCTGCAGGGCTGTTTCTGACTCCGATACGGTGTTGCCGTCATCCAGCCCAACTTCAGTACTCAGCTTCTGGCGGAACAGTGCCGTCTCGGACAGTTCATAGTCAAACTGCCCGGCAAGACGGGCGATGACATCCTCTTCCGTGCGGCGGCCATCGTCATTGGCCACTTTCAGGCGGTCATAGCGATAACCAAGACCGAGGGTGAGATCGACAAATGAGCGGTCACCGTGCTCCCAGACCCGATTACCATAACCGGTGGTGAGGGAGGACTGGAAATCAAACCCGGTGAAACGATCATTGTCGTAAGAGCCTCGGACAAACCAGAACTGCCGCTCTGTAAACTTGTAATCCGTTTCCAAAATAGCGCGGTAGCGCTCTGCGGTGGTGTTGTCACCCGCCTCAGAATAGAGTGAGCGGAACTCCGCCTGATTGCGCCAGTGCTCCACTTCATGCTTTGCTGCCAGCCGCGAGTTGATCTTGGTCTCTTCCGTATTGCCGCTGGTCATCAGTACGCCTATCTCGGCCTCACCACTCCAGTTTCCGGAGGTGTCCGCGTAAGCCATGGGGACGGTTGCCAGGACGACACAGGTTGCTACTCGGGTAAAACGCATGAGATCTCCTCTTTAATCATGAACGCGGGCTTCCATCCCCCGCGTCCTCAAACGGCATGGCCGCGCAGTATTAGCTATCCCTGCACTCTCCGGCCATGCTTTGTTGGGCCTGTTGCGCCCGGGCAGCCTGCTTGGCGGCTTTCCGAGCGGCTATAACGGCTGCGGCATCGCCACCTACGTGGGTTTCGCCCCGCGCCTCCGCCAGTCTGATCTGGCGCTCACGCTCCGCAAATCGTTGCCGCTGCTCCGCTGACAGGCTCGCGAAACACTGATGGCAACTGACCCCTTGCTCATACTCGGGCCGCGCCTTGTCCGCCTCTGTAATGGGGCGACGGCAGGCGTGACACTGGTCATATTCGCCACGTTCAAGTTTATGGTTCACCGTGACCCGGTCGTCAAACACGAAACACTCACCCTGCCAGAGGCTCTGTTCTTCTGGCACCTCTTCCAGGTATTTGAGAATGCCACCCTGAAGGTGATAGACCTCCTCAAAGCCCTGCTCTTTCAGGAACGCGGTGGACTTTTCGCAGCGAATACCCCCGGTACAGAACATGGCCACTTTTTTATGACGTGCAGGGTCCAGATGCTGCTGCACATACTCAGGAAACTCCCGGAAGGTTTCCGTCGCCGGATTAATGGCCCGCTTGAAGGAGCCAATCTCCACCTCATACTGGTTGCGGGTATCAATAACCACTACGTCGGGGTCAGCAATTAGCGCATTCCAGTCCTTCGGTTTGACATAGGTGCCCACCACTCGCCGCGGGTCTATACCCTCAACGCCCATGGTGACAATTTCTTTTTTCAGCTTCACCTTGGTGCGTTTGAAAGGCTGGATATCCACCAGGGATTCTTTGAAATCCACGCCATCAAAGCGGCTGTCTGCCGCCAGCCAGGCCTTAACGGCGTCAATGCCCTCACGGCTGCCGGCGATAGTGCCGTTGATACCTTCGTGGGCCAGCAGCAAGGTGCCGCGAACATCCTGACTCAGCATCAAATCAAGCAAAGGCTGCCTCAGGGCCTGGAAATCCTCAAGGGCCGTAAATTTATAAAGTGCACAAACTACAATAGTCATTACTGCTCCTGCGGGCCGGATCGTAAATCCGGAGCACGATTAAAGTCAGACGTCCAGCGCAAGCCATAGCCTAACACTGATGTGAAGGTGTGGATTTTAACCAAACCGTGCAAACAGATCGAGTTACGGTTCCTTTGCCTGATGACGGACACAAAAAAGCCGACCTGCCCTGCGGCACATCGGCTTTTACAACACCTGCCTGTCTCAGTTGGTGCGCTTGATCTCAATGCGGCGGTTGACCTCGCGGCCTTCATCCGTCTCATTGGAGGCGATAGGCTGGTCTGGGCCAAACCCTACCGCAGTCATACGCTCTGGCGCGATGCCCAGCTCGATCAGGAATTCCCGCACAGCTTCCGCGCGACGCTCAGACAAACGCTGGTTATAGGCGCGGGAGCCTACCGAATCACTGTGGCCGGAGATTTCCACTTCCGTCTTGTGGTGATAGGCCAAACGCTCTGCCACGCTGCGCAAGATAGTCCGTGCGTTAGGGGTCAGACGGGCGGAGTCAAAGTCAAAGGTGACACCGTGTAGCACTTCCGACTCGGCAAACGCCACAGGGATCTGCACGGGCACTTCCACCCGCACTTCACGCTCCACGATGCGCTCGCGCTCCTGGATACGTTCTACCACCTCGCGCTCGCGGAACAGCGGCAGGGTCAAACCCACGCTGATCTTGACGTCGCTGTAGGACTCATTGCCCGCGCCATCTTTGGAGCGGTCAGAGATATAACGGGCATCCAGGCGCAGGCCAAGATTCTGCCAAACCCGGTCAACTTTCAAACCACCACCCAGATTCCAGTACAGGTCGGTGTCATAGCCGCTGGTGGAATCGGTATAAATGACACCCGCGCCACCCAGCAGGTAAGGCCGCACACGGCCATCGCCCAGGTGGTATAGCAGGTCAGGGCCCGCGCCATACTGCCAGTGCTGGCCGGAAACCTCATCCCGCTCCAGGCCGTGGCCATAGATCGCCAGGTCCACACCCCAGCGGCGTGACAGCGGGTGGCTCAGGGCCAGATGCATGCCCAGGCCGTAGTCCACGTCATTGCGGTCGTTGTCGGTGATCAGGTACGAGCCCATCACACTCAGGTCCCAGCCCTCGGTCACAGGCTGTTTGGCGTGGGCGGGGGCAACGGCGACAACCGCTGCCAAGGTCAGGGTGCTGACAATCCGCTTCATGCGCTGACACCCCGCTTGCGCAGCATCAACAGACCACCCGTCAGCATCAGGAACAACAAGCCCAGTGCACCGGCCAGGTTTGGCACCTGCACATACAGACCATCAGCCGTGGCCTGCAAGCCCGCAGCGGCGCTTGCCACCCGCTCACGCTCAACCTTACCGTTAGCATCCAGCAACGCGGACTGCGGCGTACGGCCCAGCACCACTTTGATAGCAGCGGTCTGCTCTGCCAGCTGTGCCTTGCGGTTCATGACAATAGTCTTGGCATTGTTGTCCTTGAGTTTGTCCTTCTTCTCTTCCAGCACATCCAGCAGACCTGCGCCGAACAGCAGGTCGTAGAACAACCAGCCGGTGGCGTCAGCAACTTGCTGATCCAGCGCTTGGGTTTCCAGCCCTGCCAGTGACGCCAGTACACCCTGCAGACGCTGGACAGAACCCATGCCGCTGGGGGTTTCAGGGTCACCGGTCATGACCCGGTACACGGTTTCACTGCGATACAGTTTGAGTTGACGCGCCAGATTGGCAAAATCCGCGGCAGCAACACGCAGCGCATCCAGACGGGGCAACAGGTTGTTCAAAGTCACCAGCCAGTTGTCAGCGTCGAGCTGGGACACGGCCTGACGATAGACCACCATTTCGGCACCCAGGCGGTTGATCGCATCCAGCAGGTTTTGCATTTCGATATCGTCGCCGTCGTTGGCAAAGGCCGTTTGGCTGATATTGGCGCAAGAGGCAGTGCCCTCATCATCCATCATCATCGGGCGCAGCGTTGCAGCGTAGAGACGCTCACCATAGGCTGCCAGTTGGTCGATGGTCTCGCGCTTGGCGGCCAGCTCCATCCAGCTCAGGGGGTCAACACCCGCTGGTAAGCTGTTACGCCAGCCCAGCAGGCCGTCATACAGGCCCAGCTCAGCTTGATGCAGGCTGGCAAGACAATACATGTGAATTTCGAAATAGATCTGCTCGTTCTTGTTCAGGAACAGCTCATCACGAACCTTCTTGTCATCAATGGCCCAAACCTGAGGCACTACGCTGCCTACCAGAATCGCGGAAACCGCATCCATCGCCGGCGCCATCAGGCTAGCGCGCTCCTCCGGCTCAACCGGATCGGTGTTATCGCCAGCACCATCATCGTCATCATCCGACGACTCCTGATCACCCGCCTCCTGGCCAATACCGTTATTCGGATTGCCAACTGAGGCCTCACCACCGGAGGACTTACATCCGGTCACCAACAAAAGACTCAATGTCGCAACAACCAACAACTGCAACAACCGCATAACGTTTCTCCTATTGTTTAGCTTTGTAGGCCAACCCCGGCCACTGTTAACATTAAGTTACATAAAAGTGTACAGTTTTACATTCAGTTCCTGTATGACGGAATGTCATATTATTGCCTGTCATCTGAGCCAACCTGCTTATGCCTCCCGCCCCTCTATCGATTGTGACGCTCCTGGCACTCAGCATGACGGGGCTCTATCTGGCTGCACAGGACATGGCCCTGCTGTGGCTCGCCTATGATCGCGACGCGATTCTGTCAGGCCAGGCCTGGCGTATGATCAGCGCCCATTTTGTGCATGTGGGCGGCTGGCATCTGGGGCTGAATGTGGCGGGGCTGGTGATGCTGGCGCTGTTGTTCAGGGATCTGCTATCCCGACAGTTGATCTGGCTGTGGCTGCTGGTGAGCCCACCGGTGCTGAGTCTGTTCTTTTTGCTGACGGATCCTCAACTGCAAGGCTATGTCGGGCTGTCAGGCTTGCTACACGGCTTGCTGGTGATGTGTCTGGTGTATGGCTGGCAGGGAAACAAGATGGTGCACACGTTGGTGCTGGCGGTTGTAGTGGGGAAGCTCGGCTGGGAACTGCTGCCCGGTGCCAGCGGAGGCGCTGAGGCGCTGATTGGGGCAGAAGTCTATGCACCGGCCCATTGGGCCGGTGCGCTGATCGGTGGCGTGCTGGCGGCCATCTGCAGACTAAGCCAGCGCCAACACAAAGACAGGCCGCGATGACCCGCTGGCCTATTGCGCTTTACGCGCCAGCTCCCGCTCAATCACGGCAGCAAGCTGCCCCCAACCCGGCTGGGTCAGTACGATATTATCCACCAGTACCGTGGGTGTGCTCATAACCCGCAACTGGGCCGCCAGATCACGGCTCTGCTCGACCGCTTCGAGGTGGCGTTCGGTCTCCATGCAGCGGCTGAAACGGCGCTCGTCCAACCCCAGGTTGCGGGCATAACGATTGAACACCGCTGGCGCATCGCTGTGTGTGCCCCACTCCCGCTGCTGGTTAAACAGCTGCGCGTTCATTTCCCAGAAGGCCCGCTGATCACCGGCACAGCGTGCCGCCATAGCTGCCGGTACGGCATTGGCGTGCTGACGCAACGGCAGGTCAAAAAACACCAGCCGAACCTGGCCACTCTCCACATAACTGGCTTTCAGGCGCTGGCTGGCGGGCGCAAAGGCGGCACACGCCGGGCATTGATAATCCGCAAACTCACGCACCACGACAGGCGCATCCGGGCTGCCAATACTCACGCCGAAGCGGTCCAATTCGGCAGGGAAGTCATCCGCGTTGGGTGCCGCCACCGGAAGATCCGACGACTCAGGTGTCGGCGGCAAGGTCACCACATAAACAATAGCAATCAGAAAGGCCACTACCCCCATGATACCTACAGCCAGCAACAGCTTTTGCTGCTGCTTGCGGCGCGCAGGGTCAGATACCCCTCCGGTTACCTTGCGGCGTTTGGCTTCACCCATGTTCGCGTCCTTTTATGTCAGTAAAAGCGGTTGCGCGCCTAGAGCAGGCGCATGCTTGCTGGCAGACAGCATAAACACTGCCGGCCGCTACGCCAAGTACCGGCCAGGACTAAGTTGAATCGCCTATGGACACCAAGCAAGCGCTTGGTTTATGGTTTTGCCATAACCATAAGGAGACACCATGAGCATACCCAAACAACTCGCATCCAGCCTGTCATTACCACTGATTGCAGCGCCCATGTTTCTGGTCTCCGGCCCCGAGCTGGCCCTCGCCTGCTGCAAGGCCGGTGTGGTCGGCAGCTTTCCAGCGCTGAATGAGCGCACCTCCGCTGGTTTTGAAAGCTGGTTGCAGCAAATGAACAGCGCCCTGGCGGATGCACGCACGCAGCAGCCCGACAGCAAGGTTGCCCCCTATGCCGTCAACTTGGTGGTACACCGCACCAATCCGCGCTGGCAGGACGACCTGACACTGTGCGTGAAACATCAGGTGCCCATTGTCATCACCTCACTGGGGGCCGCCAGTCAGGTGGTGGAGGCCGTGCACAGCTATGGCGGTCTGGTCTTTCATGATGTGACCAACCAGAAGCATGCCCGCAAAGCGGCGGAAGCCGGCGTGGACGGCATCATCGCTGTGGCAGCCGGGGCTGGTGGGCATGCTGGCACCACCAATCCTTTTGTACTGCTGCAGGAAATTCGGGAGGTGTTTGAGGGCACGGTGATTCTCGCTGGCTGTCTGTCTTCGGGGCAGGACATTCTCGCGGCTCAAGCCATGGGGGCAGACCTGTGTTACATGGGCACCCGCTTTATCAATACCACCGAATCACGGGCAGATCAGGCCTATCAGCAGATGATCATTGAGGCCCAGTCCGGCGACATTATCCACACGCCGGCAGTCTCCGGGGTGCCCGCCAGCTTTATGCGCCAGAGCCTGGAGGCTGCGGGCTATGACATGACTAAGCTGCAGCAAGCCGGTGACGTGAACTACGGTGAGAAACTCAAACCCATGGACGAGGAAGCCAAGGCGTGGAAAACCGTGTGGTCAGCGGGCCAGGGCGTCAGCGCCATATCCGACGTGCTGTCCACCGACGAGCTGGTGACCAGAATGCAGCAGGAATACCAGCAAGCCAGACAACGCATGAAGGCCCTGCTGTAATCCTGACGCAAAGCTATCGTTTGGCGGCCAGCAGCTCAGCGTAAAGTTTCTCTGCCTCTTCACTGAGCGTCGAGTAAGTCCGGATGTCTCCGTTACGCTGGGCATGCAGGGCTTCAGCAAGCTTTTTTTCGTAGGCTTTCTGGAGCTTTTTGGCAGGGTCTGGTTTCAGGAATCCAAGCATGGCGATGTCCTTGCTGTGAAAGGGGGGCTCGCCTCCGTAAAGGCCGGCCCGGTTTCATTCATATACGGAGGTGGAGTATTCCGGTTCACTGCAGGCGTTTGCGGAGCCCCGCCCCGTAAAATCGGTCATCCTGAGCCTGTCGAAGGATGAGACGCCTGAGTCACTCCCCCAGCAGCTGCCTGAGCTGTTGCCGCAGCTGCTGCACCTCCCGCTCCAGCCGGTTGACGTCGTCCAACAACTCCAGCGACAGGGCCAGGCCCGGCAGGTTCATCTTCAGGTCACGCTGCAGACGCTGCGCCTTTCGTAGCCGTTGCAGCGCGGCCAGATCAAAGCACCACTCTGACTTGACGCACTCCCGGACAGGGGCAATCACACCGTAGTTCACCAGCTTGACGACAAACTCTCCATGCACTTCGCCCCGCTCGCAAAACTCATGGAAGGAAAACTCCAGCGACTGCTCCGGCAGCATGACGGTGATAGGGTGGTTATCCTGATGTGCCATAACAGAGCCCTCCTAGACGCCCAGTTTCATGCGCGGGTTAAATGATGATTCCAGCTTTGCCAGCTGGGCATACAAAGCCTCGGTTTCAGGACTCTGGGTGGGCGGCACCACCACCTGCAACACCACAATCTGATCGCCCGGGTGTTTGCCCGGCAAGCCTTTGCCTTTGAGCCTGAGTTTCTGACCACTGTTGGCGCCCTTGGGCACTTTGACATTTACCTTGCCCGCCAGGGTCGGCACGGTAATGGTGGCGCCCAATATCGCCTCCGAAGGTGTAATAGGCACCGTCAGCTGGATATTGTGCCCGTCCAGGGTGAACAGCGGATGTGGCGCCAGCTCGATCTCGATAAACAGATCCCCCGGCTCGCCCTGGCCAAACCCCGGGGCCCCCTGCCCTTTCAGGCGAATATGCTGGCCGTCACGAACCCCGGCGGGGATTTTCACTTTCAGGGTTTTCATTCTGGGCGGCAGCCGCCCCTGTGGGTCAGGCTCGTGGGTGGTGAACTGCACCTGTTTCTCGCAGCCGGCAAAAGCCTCTTCCAGAAACAGCGCCAGGCGCGCATGGATATCCTCACCCCGCATGCGATGGCCATGCTGGCGCTGGAACCCGCCGCTGGCTCTGCCGCCGCCGAAGATCTGTTCGAAAAACTCACTGAAATGCTGGGCATCAGCCTCAGTATAACCGCCACCGCCAAAGTGGGAGCGGCTTTGCCAGTCAGGCGGCGGTTCAAAACCGCCCGGGCCGCGCTGGCCATACTTACGCAGCTCGTCATACTCCGCGCGCTTTTCCGGGTCCTTGAGCACTTCGTAGGCCTCACCCACTTCCTTGAAGCGTGCGTCGGCATCCGCTTCCTTGCTGACGTCTGGATGATATTTTCGGGCCAGTTTGCGGTAGGCTTTTTTGATCTCTTCAGCCGTGGCCGACTCGCTGACACCGAGCAGGGCGTAATAGTCCTTGAAGTCCATGGGCTCCTCGTCACTCGACAGAAACAGGATCACTGCTGTTCAATATCTGTCCGGATCAGAGAATTTACAAGGTGGGGGTGGTCAGGCGTTGACGCAGGTCAGGCAGACGGGGGATGAAAGGCTCGCAAGTAAAGGAGCCTCTGACGCTATTCAGAGACTCCTCAACACAATAGCTTACTTGACCTTGGGAGCCAGCTCGCCTTTTTCGTATCGGTCCGCCATGGCATCCAGGCTGAGGGGTTTGATCTTGCTGGCATTCCCAGCGGTACCAAAGGCTTCGTAACGGGCCACACAGATTTCTGTCATGGCTTTGACGGATTCCTTCAGGTACTTGCGCGGATCAAACTCAGCGGTATTCTGGGCCAGGAAGCGACGGATGGCACCGGTGCTGGCCAAACGCAGGTCGGTGTCGATATTGACCTTGCGAACGCCATACTTGATACCTTCAACGATTTCCTCCACCGGCACACCGTAGGTCTCGGGAATTTCACCACCAAACTCGTTGATGATGGCCAGCCAGTCCTGGGGTACAGAGCTGGAGCCGTGCATCACCAGGTGGGTGTCCGGGATGCGGGCGTGGATGGCTTTGATACGGTCAATGGCCAGGATATCGCCTGTGGGCGGGCGGGTGAACTTGTAGGCGCCGTGGCTGGTGCCGATGGCAATGGCTAGGGCGTCCACGCCGGTTTTCTTGACGAAGTCAGCTGCTTCTTCCGGGTCCGTCAGCATCTGGCTATGGTCCAGCACGCCTTCGGCGCCAATGCCGTCTTCTTCGCCGGCCATGCCGGTTTCCAGAGAACCCAGGCAACCCAGCTCACCTTCAACCGAGACGCCGCCAGCGTGAGCCATTTCCACCACCCGGCGGGTGACATCCACGTTGTACTCATAGTCTGTCGGGGTTTTGCCGTCTTCACCCAGCGAGCCGTCCATCATGACGGAGCTGAAACCCAGCTGGATGGAGCGCTGGCATACTGCCGGGCTGGTGCCGTGGTCCTGGTGCATACATACCGGGATATGGGGGAACTCTTCAATGGCCGCCAGGATCAGGTGGCGCAGGAAGGGCGCACCAGCATACTTACGGGCACCTGCGGAGGCCTGCACGATCACCGGGGAATCGGTTTTATCCGCCGCTTCCATGATGGCGCGCATTTGCTCCAGGTTGTTGACGTTAAAGGCTGGCACACCGTAACCATACTCGGCGGCATGGTCGAGAAGTTGCCGCAGCGATATCAGGGCCATGGGTTGTCTCCTTTGTTGAATATGAGGTTTAAATTCTGTTCGTTTTGGACTGTTGAGCCTGCTGCGGAGAGTAGGTAGAGCCTTCCTGGACACGCTGTGAATCCCCCTCCGGGGTCCAGCCCGCAATCATAGATTGCGCGCGTTCAGCGGTCACATGAAGCTTCGCTTCATAAGCGTTCGGCTTCACCCCTGTACGCTTGAGCGCAGCATCCCTGCTGCGCACAGTCCAGGAAGGCTCTACCTACCCTCCTTGCGATTCTGAACCTGTGCAGGCCATGCACAGAGTCGTCTCTTTAAATTTATGCGCCTCTTTCTTCCAATACAGCAACCGCTGGCAGGGTTTTGCCTTCAACAAATTCCAGGAAGGCGCCACCACCGGTGGAGATGTAGGAAATCTTGTCGGCGATGCCATACTTGTCCACTGCAGCCACGGTATCACCGCCGCCCGCCAGGGAGAAGGCATCACTCTCAGCAATAGCCTGCCCCAGCGCCTTAGTGCCGTTACCGAACTGGTCGAATTCAAAGACGCCGACCGGGCCGTTCCACAGGATAGTTTTGGCGTTTTTCAGCAGTTCGGCAAACTGGGCTGCTGTTTGCGGGCCCACATCCAGAATCATGTCATCCGCAGTGACATCAGCGATAGCCTTGGTGGTTGCCGTCGCGGTTTCCGCAAACTCGCTGGCCACAACCACATCCACCGGCAGGGGGATGTTAACGCGGCTGGCAATATCCTTGGCAGTGTCCAACAGCTCGTGCTCACACAGGGACTTGCCCACCGGGTGGCCAGCAGCCGCCAGGAAGGTGTTGGCAATACCGCCGCCGACGATAATCTGGTCACAGACCTTTTCCAGTGCGTTGAGTACGTCCAGTTTGGTGGATACTTTGGAGCCACCCACAATGGCAACCACCGGTTTGGCGGGGTTATCAAGAGCTTTACCCAGAGCCTCCAGCTCGGCTGCCAGCAACGGGCCCGCGCAGGCTTCCGGCGCAAACCGGGCCACGCCGTGGGTGGAGGCCTGGGCGCGGTGCGCGGTGCCAAAGGCGTCCATCACGTAGATATCACAGAGCGCAGCGTACTGTTTGGCCAGCTCTTCGTTGTCTTTTTTCTCGCCCTTGTTGAAACGGACGTTCTCAAACAACACCACCTCACCCTCGGCCACATCAACGCCGTTCAGGTAATCCTTGATCAGACGCACGTCCTGGCCCAACAGGGCAGAAAGATGCTCGGCCACCGGCTTCATGGAAGCGGCTTCATCGTATACGCCTTCTTCCGGGCGCCCCAGGTGGGACATCAGCATGACCCGGGCACCAGCATCACGGGCGGCCTGGATAGTGGGCAGCGAAGCGCGGATACGGGCGTCGCTGGACACCTTGCCATCTTTAACCGGCACGTTGAGATCTTCACGAATCAGAACCCGCTTGCCGGCAAGGTTCAGGTCAGTCATTTTCTTGATGGCCATAGTCTGTTCCGTTTTTTACAGGTTTTTTAAAAAGCTATTTGCCGCGGAATCCGCGGAAGAACGCGGAAGTTAAAGACCAAAGACTCTAGCCACGGACGACACGGACACTCACGGACAACTACTTAAAACCATTTATTTTTTGTCCGTGTAAGTCCGTGTCGTCCGTGGCCAATCAGTTTCTTTTTTCCGCGTTCTTCCGCGGATTCCGCGGCTAACAAAAAAATCACTCCAGCGCCAGCCAGCGCCGGCTCACATCCAGCATGCGGTTGGCAAAGCCCCATTCGTTATCAAACCAGCACAGCACTTTCACCATGCGCCCGCCCACGACCCGGGTCTGGCCACCGTCCACAATGGCGGAGCGGGGGTCGTGGTTGAAGTCGGCGCTGGCCAGGGGTTCGTCGGTGTAGCCCAACACCCCTTTGAGTCCGTTACCCGCAGCTTCACGCAGCAGCGCATTTACTTCATCCACCGTCACGCTCTCGCGCACGTTGACCGTCATATCAATGGCGGACACGTTGGTGGTGGGCACCCGCATGGCGACGGCGCTGAAGCGGTCCTTCAGGCGCGGCAGCAGCCGTTCGATACCTTTTGCCAACCCGGTGTCCACCGGCACGATGTTCTGTAGCGCACTGCGGGTGCGGCGCAGGTCGTGATGATGGTAGGCATCAATGACCGGCTGATCATTCATGGCCGCATGGATCGTAGTAATACTGCCCGCCTCTATACCCAACGCCTCATCCAGCACGCGAATGACAGGCACAATGCAGTTGGTAGTGCAGGAGGCATTGGACACAATGCGGTCTGTCACCGTCAGACTGTCGTCGTTGATGCCAAACACCACGGTGCGATCCACGTCGGCCTCAGCGGGTTGTGAAAACAACAATCGCTGGGCGCCGGCCGCCAGATGGTGCTCGGCCATGGCGCGATCAGAGAAGGAGCCGGTGCATTCCAGCACCAGATCCACCCCCAGTGCCCGCCAGGGCAAATCGTCCACGCTGGCATAGCGCAGCACCTCAATACGGTCACCGTTGACCAGCAAAGCGCCCTGCTCGGTACTCACATCACCCTGAAAACGACCATGAGTGGAGTCGTACCGAGTCAGATGGGCGATGGTCGCCAGGTCAGACAACTCGTTAATGGCCACCACCTGCAGTTGCTGGCGGTAGCCATTTTCATAGAGCGCCCGCAGTACACACTGGCCGATACGTCCGTACCCGTTGATGGCAACACGAAAAGGCGCGCGTTGGGTCATCAGCTTTCCAGCAGCTCCTGCGCCACAGCCACCACGTTATCAACGGTGAAGCCGAACTCACGGAACAGGTCTGCGGCAGGTGCAGACTCACCAAAGCTGCTCATGCCGACAATGCGCCCGTCCAGCCCCACGTACTTGTACCAGTAGTCTTCAATACCGGCTTCGATGGCGATCCGGTTGGTGACATCCAGTGGCAGCACGTGCTGACGGTAACGGGCGTCCTGGGCATCAAAGGCATCGGTGCTGGGCATGGATACAACCCGCACGTTGCGGCCCTGCTCACGCAGTGCATTGGCGGCGTCCTGCGCCAGGCCCACTTCAGAGCCCGTGGCAATCAGAATCAGCTCTGGCGTGCCGACACTGTCAGAGAGGATATAACCACCGCGGGCGATATCCGCCACCTGCTCGTCGTCACGCTGCTGATGTGGCAGGTTCTGACGGGAGAAGATCAGGGCAGTGGGGCCATCGTTGCGCAGCAACGCCTGTTTCCAGGCCACGGCAGATTCCACCGCGTCCGCCGGACGCCAGACACTCATATTCGGCGTCATACGCAGGTTGGCCAGCTGCTCCACCGGTTGGTGGGTGGGGCCGTCTTCGCCCAGGCCGATGGAGTCGTGGGTGTAGACATGAATGGCGCGCTGCTTCATCAACGCCGCCATGCGGATGGCATTGCGGGCATATTCCATGAAAATCAGGAAGGTGGCGCCGTAGGGCACAAAGCCGCCGTGCAAGGCGATGCCGTTCATGATGGCGCTCATGCCGAACTCACGTACACCGTAGTAGATGTAGTTGCCGGAGGCGTCTTCACGGGTCAATCCCTTGCTGCCACTCCAGATGGTCAGGTTGGAGCCTGCCAGGTCAGCAGAGCCGCCCATCAGCTCAGGCAGCAGCGGGCCGTAGGTATTGAGGACATTCTGAGAGGCCTTGCGGCTGGCGATGGTCTCGCCCTTATCCTGCAGCTCACGAATCCAGGCATCCGCTTTGCGCTCAAAATCCACAGGCAGTTCGCCCGCCATGCGGCGCTTGAACTCAGCTGCCAGGGTCGGCTCAGCGGCTTCATAGGCGGCGAATTTCTCGTCCCAGGCCTGCTGGGCAGCACCGCCCTTCTCGCGAGCATTCCAGGCCGCGTAGATTTCAGTGGGAATCTCAAACGGGCCATGGGGCCAGCCCAAAGCCTCACGGGTCAGGGCAATTTCTTCTTCACCCAGGGGTGCACCGTGGCAGTCTTCCTTGCCCTGTTTGTTGGGCGAGCCAAAACCAATGATGGTCTTGCAGCAGATCAGGGTCGGCTGTGAGGTGTTGGCACGGGCTTGCTCGATGGCATCGCGGATCGCCTCGGGGTTATGGCCATCCACGCCAGGTACAACCTGCCAGCCGTAAGATGCAAAGCGTTTGGGCGTATCGTCGGTAAACCAGCCTTCCACTTCACCGTCAATGGAAATGCCGTTGTCGTCATAGAAGAAAATCAGCTTGCCAAGACCCAGGGTGCCCGCCAGGGAGCAGACCTCATGGGAAATACCTTCCATCAGGCAGCCGTCGCCCAGGAAAGCGTAGGTGTAGTGGTCAACAATCTCGTGGCCGGGGCGGTTGAACTGGGCGGCCAGGGCCTTTTCGGCAATGGCGAAACCTACCGCATTGGCAATACCCTGACCCAGAGGACCGGTCGTGGTTTCAATACCCGGCGCATAACCGTATTCAGGGTGGCCAGCGGTTTTCGCGTGCAGCTGGCGGAAGTTTTTCAGGTCTTCCAGGGACAGATCGTAACCGCTGAGGTGCAACAGGGAGTACTGCAGCATGGAGCCATGACCATTGGACAGCACAAAGCGGTCACGGTTAGCCCACTTCGGGTCCGCAGGGTTGTGGGTCAGATAATCATTCCACAGCACCTCCGCAATATCCGCCATGCCCATAGGCGCACCGGGGTGGCCAGACTTGGCCTTTTGCACCGCATCCATACTCAGGGCACGGATGGCATTGGCGAGATTTTGACGAGACGGCATTGATTTTCTCCAGCTGAGCTTCTCAGAAAGGATGGCGGTTCGCAGCCACACACAGAGACCGCGTCCAACGAGGCGCTGAAAAACCGAGGCGCGGCTGCGGCAACACCGGCGACTTTCAGGGCTCCCCCAAAATTTGAGGGCGTATTTTCCCCCATCCGGCGGGCCGGGGCAAATCTGACATGTAACCGACCAACGCCCCTGCCTGCCGCCGCCCAAAATCTATATCAAAATTTTTTGATATTGCTATTGCGATCCCACCCAATGCACCCTACACTGCCCTCCATGAACGAAGCCCTATCTATTGACGCCACCGACGGCATAGACACCAGCAACCTGGCCCAGATCTTCAAGGCCAGCGGTGATCCGTTGCGCCTGGAAGTGCTGCGGGTACTGCGCCGGGACACCTTCGGCGTGCTGGAGCTGAGCCAGCTGTTTGATATGCGTCAATCCGGTATGAGCCACCACCTGAAGGTGATGCACAAGGCCGGACTGCTGGAGCCCCAGCGGGAGGGTAATGCCATTTTTTACCGGCGCACCCTGCACCTGCACGGTGACAGCCTCGCGGACCAGACCATCCGCCAGATTTTTGAAACAGTGGACAAGGTACCCTTGCCTCAGCACCTTGAGCAGCGCATTGAGGACATTCGCCATCAGCGGGCCGAGCAGTCACAGGCGTTCTTCTCCCGCCACGCGGCCCAGTTCCGTGAGCAGCAGGAGCTGATTGCCGGCTTCGAGCTCTATGCAGAACCCGTGGCAGCCCTGATCCAGCAGCGGGCCGAGCAACAGGTTTGGAACTCAGCACTGGAGATTGGCCCCGGCGAGGGCGGTTTTCTTTCAGTGCTGACAGCCCACTGCCCGCAGGTGGTCGCACTGGACAATTCACGGGACATGCTGGCCAAGGCGGCCCGTACCTGTGAGGAGCAGGGACTGAACAACGTCGAGCTGGTGGAGGGCGTTACCGACACCCTGCTGGCACGGGGCGAAGCCTTTGATCTGGTGGTAGCCAATATGGTGCTGCACCATGTGCCAAGCCCGGCCGACATTTTCCTGGACGCCGCTGCGCTGATGAATGTCGGCGGTTACCTGGTGATCAGTGACCTCTGTAGTCACGATCAGGATTGGGCCAGAACCAACTGTGGCGATCTGTGGCTGGGCTTTGAGCCCGAAGAGCTGACCGCCTGGGCCATGGACGCCGGCCTAACCCCTGGCGAGACCTTGTTTATTGGCCTGCGCAACGGCTTCCAGATACAGGTGCGTGAATTCTGGAAATCTGCCAGCCCAATGCAGTAACCAGAGCAGCAAAAAGATACGTAGAATTACATATCAAAACTTTTTGATATTTAACTTAACCCAGCAATCCTACGAGGATTGTACCGCTCAACCAAAGGAGCCAGCCCGCATGTCTGATTACAGCATCTTTACCTCCGAATCCGTGTCCGAAGGCCATCCGGACAAAATGGCGGATCAGATTTCTGACGCCGTTCTGGACGCCATCCTGGCGGTTGACCCAAATGCCCGGGTTGCCTGTGAAACCATGGTGAAAACCGGTGTTGCCATTGTGGGCGGCGAAATTACCACCTCCGCCTGGATTGACCTGGAAGAGCTGGTGCGCAACGTGATCAAGGATATCGGCTACACCTCATCTGAGGTCGGTTACGACGGCGACACCTGCGGTGTTCTGAACATCATCGGCAAACAGTCTGTCGACATCGCTCAGGGCGTTGATCGCCAGAAGCCGGAAGATCAGGGTGCCGGCGCCCAGGGCCTGATGTTCGGCTATGCCAGCAATGAAACTGACGTGCTGATGCCTGCGCCGATTGTTTACGCCCACCGTCTGGTTGAGCGCCAGGCAGAAGCCCGCAAGAGCGGCCTGCTGCCCTGGTTGCGTCCGGATGCCAAGAGCCAGGTCACCTGCCGCTATGAAAACGGCAAAGTCGTTGCCATTGATGCGGTGGTACTGTCCACCCAGCACGATGAGCACATTTCTCAGGAAGACCTGCGCGAAGCGGTGATGGAGCTGATCATCCGCCACGTACTGCCAGCAGAACTGCTGACCAGCGAAACCAAGTACCACATCAACCCGACTGGTAAGTTCGTGATTGGCGGCCCGGTGGGTGACTGTGGTCTGACTGGCCGTAAGATTATTGTTGATACCTACGGCGGTATGGCGCGCCACGGCGGTGGCGCCTTCTCCGGCAAGGACCCCTCCAAGGTGGACCGTTCCGCCGCTTACGCGGGCCGTTATGTTGCCAAGAACATCGTCGCCGCCGGCCTGGCCGACCGCTGTGAGATTCAGGTGTCCTACGCCATCGGTGTGGCAGAGCCCACCTCTATCTCCATCAACACCTTCGGCACTGGCAAAATCAGTGACAGTAAAATCATTGAGCTGGTACGCGAGCACTTTGACCTGCGGCCTTACGCCATCACCCGGATGCTGGATCTGCAGCACCCCATGTATCGCGCTACCGCAGCCTACGGCCACTTCGGCCGCGAGCCCTACGAGATGACCGTGAACGGCAAGACCTTCACGGCCTTCCCGTGGGAGAAGACCGACAAGGCAGACGCCCTGAAGGCAGCAGCAGGGCTTTAAAAATAATTTTTGCCGCGGAATCCACGGAAGGACGCGGAAGAATAAGAATGGGATAGGGTTGGGTGCCGGTTGCCGTTTCATCGGGCACCGCCACCAACCTGTTCCTGTACTTGTAATCTTTTCTTCTGTTTTTTCCGTGGGTTCCGCGGATTCCGTGGCAAAAGCTTTTCCCGGCTTAACTAAGCCACCCAGGCACGGATTTTTCGCCGCCCCCATACGTCTTTTATGGCGCGGGCGTCGTAGATACACCGGCCAACTTATTCAATGACAGGAGCACATCATGAGCACTCCGGCAGAACAACTGAACAGCTTCAACGACTACAAGGTCCGTGACATTTCACAGGCAGGCTACGGACGCAAGGAAATCGCCATCGCTGAGGGGGAAATGCCTGCGCTGATGGCCCTGCGGCTGAAGTACAAAGCCGAGCAGCCGCTGAAAGGCGCCCGTATCATGGGCTGCATTCACATGACTATTCAGACTGCGGTGCTGATTGAGACACTGGTGGAACTGGGCGCTGAAGTACGCTGGTCGTCCTGTAATATTTTCTCCACGCAGGACCATGCCGCCGCAGCCGTCGCCGCCGCCGGCATTCCGGTATTTGCCTGGAAGGGTGAAACTGAAGAAGAGTACGAGTGGTGCCTGGAGCGCACCATCGGTGCAGATGTGGAAGGCTGGGAGCCGAACATGATCCTGGATGACGGCGGCGACCTGACTGGCCTGCTGCATGACAAGTATCCGCACTTGCTTGATAAATGCCACGGTGTGACAGAAGAGACCACCACTGGCGTGCATCGTCTGCAGGAAATGCTGAAAGAAGGCCGTCTAAAGATCCCCGCCATCAACGTCAACGACTCAGTCACAAAAGCAAAAAATGACAACAAGTACGGCTGTCGCCACAGCCTGAACGATGCCATCAAGCGTGGTACTGACCACCTGATGGCGGGCAAGAAAGCCCTGGTCATCGGCTACGGTGATGTGGGCAAGGGCTCTGCGGCGTCCCTGCGCCAGGAAGGCATGATTGTTAAAGTGACCGAGGTGGACCCTATCTGTGCCATGCAGGCGTGCATGGACGGTTATGAAGTGGTTTCACCCTACATCAACGGCGTGAACACCGGCACTGAGTCCAGCATCAATCGTGACCTACTGCAAAATACAGACCTTCTGGTAACCACCACCGGCAATGTCAACGTCTGTGACGCCAACATGCTCAAGGCCCTGAAGTCCGGCGCTGTGGTGTGCAACATCGGCCACTTCGATAATGAAATCGACACCGCCTACATGCGCAAGCACTGGGAGTGGGATGAAGTGAAACCCCAGGTCCATGTGGTCTATCGTGACAAGGCCAGCAATGACCATCTGATCCTGCTGTCCGAAGGGCGTCTGGTGAACCTGGGTAACGCCACCGGTCACCCGTCGCGGATCATGGACGGCTCGTTCGCCAACCAGGTACTGGCGCAGATTTACCTGTTTGAGCGCAAGTTTGCGGACCTGCCTGCGGATGCCAAGGCCAAGGGTGTCTACGTGCAGGTACTGCCGAAGAAGCTGGACGAGGAAGTGGCCAAGGCCATGGTAGAGGGCTTTGGTGGGGTACTGACTACCCTCACACCTGATCAGGCCAAATACATCGGCGTACCCGTGGAAGGCCCTTACAAGCCCGAAAGCTACAAATACTGATAACCACCGGGGTACGGGCATGGCTCCTGAAGCCCGCCCTGCCCCGGCAAGAACGGATCACGGCTATGGAATCCCAAAAACACTTTAAGCGCCGCTTCAGCTTTGAATTTTTTCCGCCCAAAACAGACCAGGGCAAGGAAAAACTGCAAACCGTGCGTGACCAGCTGGCTGACGTTAATCCTGATTTCTTCTCGGTCACCTTCGGCGCCGGCGGCTCTACCCGGGACCGTACCATAGAAACGGTACTGAACCTCCACAAGCAGGGCATTTCCACCGCACCGCACCTGTCCTGCGTCGGCGGCACTCGCGCCGAGATTGGCGAGCTGCTGGATGTCTACAAGCAAAACGGCATCAACCGTATTGTTGCCCTGCGCGGTGACCTGCCTTCCGGCATGGGCGCCTCCGGTGAGCTGCGCTATGCCAACGAACTGGTAGCGTTTATCCGGGAACACAGCGGTGATCACTTCAACCTTGAAGTGGCGGCCTATCCAGAATTTCATCCCCAGGCCCGCAATGCAGAGGAAGATCTGAAGAATTTCGCCCGCAAAGTACAGGCCGGTGCCAATAGCGCCATTACCCAGTACTTTTTTAACGCGGACAGCTACTTCTACTTTATCGACCGGTTGGAAAAACTGGGCGTCACGCTACCAGTGGTGCCGGGCATTATGCCCATCGTCAACTACTCCAGCCTGGTACGTTTCTCTGATATGTGCGGCGCGGAAATCCCACGCTGGATTCGCAAGCAGCTGGAAGCCTATGGCGACGACTCCGCCAGCATCGTGAAGTTTGGTGAAGAGGTAGTCACCCGTATGTGTGAGAAGCTGCTGGCAGCCGGTGCACCGGGCCTGCACTTCTACACCCTGAACCAGGCGGAGCCCAGCCTCAACATCTGGAACAATCTCGGGCTCGCCAAACGGGACAAGATCGCCTTCTGAGTGCGTAACGGCCAGACCTTTGATGTCGGGCTTTAGGTGCTCGCATCCTTCGACAGGCTCAGAGCGAACGGAGTTGGTAGAGCAGGAGGTGGAAGGCGTCCTGCGGTTACTCGATTACCGTTAGCTCTGAGCTTGTCGAAGGGTGACACCCGCGTTGTCAGGCTTTGGCATCTAAACCCTTCAACAACGCCAGGGGTCAGCCTCTTGCCTGGATCAGGCTGCGACTGATGCTGTATTCCTTCTCGATCTTTTCCCGTGAGTCATCAATCAGGTAACGTGCAATGGTCTTGCCCAGCATGGGCACATCGCAGCGCACCTGCAGCGACACCTGGTTAACGCAGGCGTTATCGCCGTTAAACAGGCGCATATTGCCCTGGATCTTGGCAGGCACCCCTTCAATCCGCACCCGGAACTCGCAGTGCCACTCGTTTTCATCTTTGCGGAACCAGTGTTCTTCCTGACGCACGTGATTCCATTCACGCTGGAAACTGGCGAGTATGCCTGGCACCTTGCCGGATACCGTCACTTCGCGCTCCAGCACCAGCTTGGCCGCCTCATCATCCCTTCTCAGCTCGGCGACTTTGACATTTCGGCTGCCAATACGCTGATTTTTCTCCAGAATATGCTGTTCGTCCAAAAAGGCCGCAAGGACACTGTCCAGATCCCTTTCATACACATGTTCGAGCTCAAGCTTCATCGCCCACCTCCGTAAATTTCCCCCATTTTCAGTTGCCTGACAATCCTCATCATTGGCTATCTAAGCGCAGAATTTAGGCTTTACAGCCACTCGCATCAGCGCCCCGGAATCACCGTCAGACTGGTCAGCTGGTGAGCCGACCTTTATGATGTCAACCCTGTACAACGGGGAGGTTAACCATGAAAAATGCCGATATCGTTGCCAGAGACCTGAAACGGGTCTGGCATCCGTGCACCCAGATGAAGGACCACGAGCGCCTGCCCCTCATCCCCATCAAACGGGGCGAAGGGGTCTGGCTGGAAGACTTTGAGGGAAATCGCTATATCGATGCCGTCAGCTCCTGGTGGGTCAATCTGTTCGGTCATGCCAACCCCCGTATCAACCAAGCCATCAAGGACCAGGTGGAGCAGCTGGAGCACGTGATTCTTGCCGGCTTTACGCACGAGCCTGTGGTTAACCTGTCGGAGCAGCTGGTGGACGTGGCACCGGCGGGGCTGACCCGCTGCTTTTATGCCGACAATGGTTCATCGGCCGTCGAAGTTGCCCTCAAGATGAGCTACCACTATTGGAAAAATCACGGTCAGGCCTCGAAGAAAAACTTCGTCAATTTGAGCAACAGTTATCACGGGGAAACCCTCGGCGCACTGGCCCTGGGTGACGTTGCCCTCTATAAGGACACGTATCAGTCGCTGCTGATGGACGTGATCACCGCCCCCTCCCCCGATGCATTTAACCGCGAAGCCGGCGAAACCGAAGAAGCCTACGCCTTGCGCCAGTTTGCCGAAATGGAGCGAATTCTGGCGGAGCGTCACCACGAAATCTGCGCAGTGGTGGTGGAGCCGCTGATCCAGTGCGCCGGCAACATGCGCATGCATCACCCGATTTACCACACCAAACTGCGGGAAGCCTGTGACCGCTACGGCGTGCACTTGATCGCAGACGAAATCGCCGTTGGCTTTGGCCGCACCGGCACCCTGTTTGCCTGTGAACAGGCAAACATCACCCCGGACTTTCTCTGCCTGTCCAAAGGTCTCACCGCCGGCTACCTGCCCCTGTCCGTGGTGCTGACCACCGACAATGTCTATGACGCCTTTTACGACGACTACCAGACCCTGCGAGCCTTCCTGCATTCCCACAGCTACACCGGCAATGCCATTGGCTGTGCGGTAGCCCTGGCCACCCTGAAGATCTTCCGTGACGACAAGGTCATTGAAGCCAACCGCCAGCTGGCCCGCTGTATGGCCGATAGTGTGGCCCACCTGCGGGATCACCCCCATGTGGGGGATATTCGCCAGCATGGCATGACACTGGCGATCGAGATGGTGAAGGACAAACCCGGAAAAACCCCCTACCCCTGGCAGGAGCGCCGTGGCCTGCGGGTCTATCAGCACGCACTCAGCCGCCAGGCCTTGCTGCGCCCACTGGCCAGCGTGGTATATTTCATGCCCCCTTATGTCATTACCGAAGAACAGATCCGCCACCTGGCTCAGGTCGCGACAGAGGGCATTGATCTGGCCGTAAGAGACTGACCCATGCGTATCCCGCGAATCCATACCCCCGCCGAGCTCAAGGTGGGTGCCAGCGTCGTGCTGGATGACAATGCCGCCAACCATGTTGGCCGGGTGCTGCGCATGCAGCCGGGGCAGACGCTGGAGCTGTTCAATGGTGACGGCTACAACTACCAAGCCTGCATCACCGAGGCCTCCAAAAAACAGGTCGCCGTTGAGATCGAAAGCGCCTGCGCCAATACCCGTGAATCACCCCTGCAGATCATCCTCGGGCAGACGGTGTCTCGCGGTGACCGCATGGATTACGCTATTCAGAAAAGCGTTGAGCTGGGCGTATCCACCATCGTGCCGCTGGTCAGTGAACGCTGCGAAGTAAGGCTCAAGGGCGACCGGGAAGACAAGCGCCTGCGCCACTGGCAATCTGTGGCCGTGAGTGCCGCCGAGCAATGTGGTCGGGCACGGGTACCCGACATTGCGCCGGTGATGACCCTGGCGGACTGGTTCGAGTACGCTGCCCGGTGCGAGCTCAAGCTGGTACTGCACCATCGTACCCGGCAGCCCCTCACCCAGTTGGCCCGCCCTGGCTCCGTCGCTCTGCTGATCGGCCCCGAAGGCGGCCTGACAGAGGAGGAGATTGCAGCGGCGGAGCAGCATGGATTTTCGCCCGCCGCCATCGGCCCACGGGTCATGCGGACAGAAACCGCGCCAGTGGCGGCCCTGACCTTGTGCCAGTGGTTATGGGGCGATGGGCAGGGTCAGCACTGATCGAGCTGACGCCGGGGTTTTACCGGTCAAACATTGACATAGGTCCCACTGCCAATGATCATGCCGTTCTCTGACGTCAGAAAAACTATAATTCCACGCGAGAATCAGGATGAGCGAATTGCTGACCCAAACTGAATTTTGGCAATACCTCAGTATTCCCGTGATTGCCGCGCTGATTGGCTGGACGACCAACTGGCTGGCGATCAAGATGACCTTCTATCCCCTGGAGTTCGTCGGCAAGAAACCCATTTGGGGCTGGCAGGGCATCATCCCGTCCAAAGCCCGCAAGATGGCCGCCATCAGCGTTGATGCCACCATTGCCAAGATCGGCACCGTGCAGGAAATCTTTGAGCAGATTGACCCCAAACTGCTCGCCGCCCACATTATAGAAACCGTAGAACCACGCACTGAAGAGTACGTGGATGAGCTGATGCTGGAGGAATACCCTACCTTCTGGGAAAACCTTCCCGCCTCCGCCCGCAATATGGTCTACGACCGGGTTCGTCGATCCACGCCGCAACTGGTGGACAACCTGGTGGAGGATGTCACCGTCAATATCGAAGACCTGCTGGATATCAAAGGCATGGTTATCGAGCGGCTGGCCGCCGACAAGCGCCTGTTGAACCGCATATTCCTGGAATGCGGGGAGGTGGAATTCCGCTTTATTGTTAATTCCGGCCTCTACTTCGGCTTTCTGTTCGGTCTGGTGCAAATGACCGTCTGGTACTTCTATCAGGCCTGGTGGGTACTGCCTTTCTTCGGTTTGCTGGTGGGCTTCGCCACCAACTGGATTGCGCTTAACGTCATTTTTCGCCCCCTTCATCCCACCAAAGTCGGGCCGGTCACGCTGCAGGGGCTGTTCCTGAAGCGCCAGCAGGAAGTTGCAGAGTCCTTTTGCCATATCGTGACCCATGAGATTCTGACAGTTGGCAATATTATCAACGCCATCCTGAACGGCCCCAACGGTGAGCGGGCCCGTAATATGGTCAAAAAGCATATCAAGCAGCTGGTAGACGAAACCGCTGGCATGGGCAAAGCCCTGACCCAGATGGCCTTTGGACCCACCGGCTTTGCCACCCTCAAGAACCGGGTGGGTGATAAGGCCATCGAGCTTTCTCAAACCTCCTTCACCAACCCTATGTTTGTGAGGGATCGCGCCCAGGCCGTGGAATCCATCATGCGTGAGCGCATGATTGCCTTGTCCTCGGATGAGTTTCAGGATTTGCTGCGGCCCTGTTTTCAGGAGGATGAAATCAAGCTCATCCTGGTGGGGGCATTCCTGGGTTTCCTCGCAGGTACTGCGCAGTTTGTCTTTGTCTTTGGCAACAGCATGTTCTGACCGGCCGGGGCACCGGATGCCGTGTGCCCCGGCAATATACAGCTATACTTCATGAACAGCTGTTAACAATCAACGCCATATACCAGAAGCACGAGAGAGCTAAGGGATGCCGGGTTTTTCCGCATGGTTCAAAGGGCTGTTTACCAGGACGCAGGCAACCCATCATCTCGACATGAAACCGCCGTCACGCTTGCTGAACCCTGCCCACGGCAAGCTGGATGAGCACGTCAACGCCAAAGAAACCCTGGACAAACTTGAAGAGCACCTGTTCTGCTGGCTACTGGATGTGGAGCCGCGCCAACTCAACGCCACCAGCAGTAACACCGGCATGGTTCTGGGGGAACTCGGCCGCAGGGTTCAGGAACAGCAAATAGCAGAACTCCCCCGCCAGCCCATGACACTGCCCATGCTGATGAGCGCGCTCTCGGACGAAAATGTTGACCGACCACGGCTGGCCAAAATCATTCTCGGAGACCCTGCCCTGACGGACCAACTGTTGCAGATTGCCAACAGTCCGTTTTTCCGGGCAGGCGAACAGCAGATTGAGTCTGTCGATCATGCCATCTTCGTACTCGGGCTGGATGGTATTCGTAGTGTGATATCAGCGGCGATTATGCGCCCCATGTTGGCGGCACGCTCCAGCAATGAAGCGCTGTTTGCACAGCGGGTCTGGCGCTGGGGCCTCGCTTGCGCCCGCGCTGGCGAGCTAATCGCCAAGGCGCAGGGCAATGACAGCAACGCCTACTTTATGGTGGGCCTGCTGCCAGCCTTGTCTTATATGACGATCCGACGTGAAGTGCAGCGTATCTACCGGGCCCACTCCACCCAGGCCGACCCGGAACCTTCTGTGCTCAGGACGGCCTTGCAGCGCTACGACTGGCCCCTGGCACAACTGCTGGCGGCCACCTGGTCGTTGCCGCCTCGCTATAGCGCTCATTTGCTGGAGGCAGAGCGCCCTGCCCCCAAGCGCACCCACACGCCGCTCAATGACGGCATCATTCTGGGCACCCGAGAGGTGCTGCGCCATGCCCACCAGCGCAACCTGCCGGAAGAGGAGCTGCAACAGCTGGTGCAACTGAGCGATGGCCAGTTTATCCAGGTCCGGGAAGCACTGGTGGCCATGCTCAAGGACAATGCCCGTTAAGGCGTCTGGAGAGCCGGCGCCTCTTGTTCCCGCTCCTGCTTCAGCAGCTCTGACAACGTACGATCACAGCCATGGCGCTGGTCCACATCCAACGAGGCGGGCAGTATACGGGGCAGCCGTTCCACCACACCGTCCTCATCTTGTCTCGCCACTGTCAGTATGTCGTTGATGGTGATCAGATCGAGTGCCCGACCAGGCACCAACTGATCGCCATGGGCACCCGCCAGAGACAGCAAGCCGCCACGAATCAGCTTGTCACTTACCCGGCGGGTCACCTCGCCGGGCACTCCCAGCATCTGTTCCAGCATTTCCTGCTGCGGTGCTTTTTTGCCCTCACTGAAAGGCTTACTCACCAGCCACATCATTGCCAGAGCAACCTTTTCCTGCAGTTCCGGTGAGAAACGCACCCGCTGACGCTTAGCCACTGAGCCAGGGTTTTGCAGGTAGAAGGAAATGGTCGCGCCAAGCAGCAGGATCATCCAGTTCAGGTAGATCCAGATCAGCAGGAAAATACCAATGGCAAAACTGGAATAGATTGCCGCATATTTTGTCGAGCCCGCCACAAAGGACGCGAAGACCATGCTACAGGCCTGCCAGGCGAACCCGGCCACCAGGCCGCCAATCAGGGCATAACGCAACTTCACTCGGGTGTTGGGCATGAATACATAAACAAAGGTGAAGGCAGCCACCACCAGGAAAAACGGCATCATCCGGGATACCGTGATAATCAGCGAACCAAATGGCTCAATGTCCATCAGCCGCATGACCACCGTCGAGGACAATACCGTTGCCGTTATGCCGATGGCGGAGACCATCAGCAGGGGGCCTACCATGATCACACTGAGATAGTTGCTGAACCGGGAACCCATGGAGCGCATGTCCGGCACGCGCCAGATCGCATTGAAGGAAACCTCGATTTTCTGCACCAGGGAAATGACGGTATACACCAGCAAAGCGAGGCCAACGGAACCCAGCACCCCGACCTTCATGTTGTCCACAAAGCCGAGAATCTGTTCCGCCAGATTAAGCCCCTGTTCGCCCATGGGCTCGAAGAACTG
This sequence comes from Marinobacter sp., assembly GCA_022565395.1. Lineage (GTDB taxonomy): Bacteria > Pseudomonadota > Gammaproteobacteria > Pseudomonadales > Oleiphilaceae > JAIUMV01. Next base: position 115,084 of record JAIUMV010000007.1, on the reverse strand, counting down.
ATACAGGAAGGGTTCCAGGCGCTGATGAACCCCCATGGCCTTGAGCACGGAGAAGCTCAGAGCCAACAAGGGGACTATGCTCAGCAACGTGGTGTATACCAGACTCATGGCATGCAGGGTCAACTGGCCGTTGACGATATCCCGCACCAGCGCGTAAGTCGTGCGACCGGCTTTGTATACCCAGGTCCAGGGCCGCTGCTGAGGGGGGTTGGGGTTAGCCAGAATCCAGCGTTCAACAGCGTTGATACGTTCATTCAATTGCATGGAAGCCACATCAGATCCTTGTCTGCCTTGGTCCGGTGATTGCCAGGAAATTCCTGCGCACCAGTATGTCGTAAAATGTCTAAACCACCCAGCGGGTCAAGGTGCCTGCTTTCATCTCCCGCAGATTCTCAGCCGTCAGACTCACCATGCGCTGGCGCGCTTCGCGGCTTGCCCAGGCGCAGTGAGGGGTGACAATCAGATTGGGTATTCCCTCCGCCAACAGGGGATTGCCCTGCGTGGGTGGTTCCTCACTCAACACATCAAACCCGGCACCCGCCAGTTTACCGGCTGTTAGGGCCTCAACCAGTGCCTGTTCATCCACCAAACCACCACGACTGGTGTTAAGCAGCAGGGCATGGGGCTGCATCAGGCCCAGCTCACGGCGCCCGATCAGATGATGGGTTTCAGGCGTCAGCAGGCAATGCAATGACAGCACATCTACCTGGGGCAGCAATTTCTCCAACGGCAACCGTGGCAAACCATCCGCAGCCTGCAGCGGTTGCCCTGGACGCGCCGCCAGCAGCACCCGCATCCCGAACGCTTCCGCCAGACGGGCCACGCCCTGGCCCAGGTCACCATAGCCTACGATACCCAGCGTGCGTCCCTCCAGCTCCATGATGGGGTGATCCATCAGGCAAAACTGGCGGCTGCGCCCCCAGGCACCCTGCTGTACGTCCCGGTGATAGTCCAGCAAACGTCCGGCCAGAGCCAACATCAACATCAGCGTGTGTTGCGCTACTGCGGCCCGCCCATAGCGGATCACGTTAACTACACGCACACCCGCCCGCGCGGCTGCGCCCAGATCTATATTATTGGTGCCCGTGGCCGTGACCGCCACCTGGCGTATGGCAGGGCAAGCCGCGAAGTGCTCCGCCGTGAGCCGCACTTTGTTGGTAATTACGGTATCAAAGCCCTGAATACGGGCCAGAGTCTGGTCCGCAGGGGTGTGGTCATGACATACCCATTCGTCCACCGCCTCCGCGATGGGCGCCAGCTCAACATCATCGCCCAGTGTGGCGGCATCCAGAAAAACAGCTCTCATAGCTTTTTTACTATCCTTTAAGCATCATCCAAGGTGCATACTACTGAAAAGCATGGGGGAGAATCACGATGGAACATGAATTCTGGCACACTCGCTGGGCCAATAAAGAAATTGGTTTCCACCAGGGCACCGTCAACCAGTACCTGCGCGAACACTGGAGCAGCCTCGGGGGCTACCCGGAGGATACCGTACTGGTACCCCTGTGCGGCAAGGCGCATGACATGTGGTGGTTGCACGACCTGGGCCATCCGGTGATTGGGGTAGAGCTGAGTGAGGTTGCCTGCAAGGATTTCTTTGAAGAAGGCGCCACCTCCGCCAAGGTACACCCCGGTCAGCCATTTACCGTGTTCCGTCACGACAGCCTGCAGCTCTGGTGTGGCGACTTCTTCCAACTGGTGCCCGACGACGTGCGCCACGTGCGACTGGTGTATGACCGCGCGGCCCTGATTGCGCTTCCCCCAGCCATGCGCCGGGAGTATGTAGCGCATCTCACCGCTGTCACCCCGGATGACCTGCGCATCCTGCTGATCACTCTGGATTACGATAACCGGGAGATGCAGGGCCCGCCTTTCAATGTCAGCGACGAGGAGGTCCATAACCTCTACGGTGCGGACTACCACATCAGTAAGCTGGTCACCCAACACCTGGCCAAGGATGACCCCTTTGCCAAACGCCGGGGGCTAAGCAGCGCCACCGAGAGCGTATTCATGCTGACCAGAAAGGACTAAGGGAGCCTCTGACCAGGTTTACCTGTCGCCGAGATCATCCCGTTGCCCCATGTCCGGGTCTGAAGACCGCACCTGTCGTGTGCGGTCCAGGCTGAAGTTATAGCTATGCCCGGTCGGCACCCTGAAATCGGGTGCAGCCAGGAAATCGTTTTCCGGATCCAGATAGGTCAGTTGCCGCCCCCGTCCATCCACAAAGGACAGCGAGGTGCCATCAGGGCTACTGCTCTGGTGAAGAATGGATAACTGACTGGCCGGATCAGGAATCAGTGGCTCCCGTAGCAGGGCGTCAATCGCGTCGGCCATGGCAGGCAGATCCGCATACTCTGAGTTTGACATCAGTACGATAGCCAACTTACCGACACTTGGGTCTTCGCCATCCGGGTAGATCACCAGGCGGGTGCGACTCGACTGTTGGCGACCGTTATGGGAAGCCATACGTTCGCCGTAGTTGACGGACATGTTGAACCCCAGGGCATACCCTGACGTCGGCGTCATACCGCCGGTTACAATGCCTTCCTGAGGCGTCCACATTTCATTGGAGCGCGCCTCGCTGAGAAAGCGGTAATTGAGCAGCCCCTCTGCATAAAGCGCCATATCAGCCACCGTGGAAATAAAGCCACCACCCGGAAGTTTCCAGCTCACGTCACCGATAGGATTGCGGCGCAGGATCTGGTTGGTATCGCTATCCCGATAATAGCCGGAAGCCCGGTTACCCGCGGTATACCAGGGTGCCGACTGATACTGGGGGTCATACAGGTCATCCGGGTGGAAAAACACCATGGGCGATGGCTGAGTCTTGGAGGCGATACGTTGCGCCACATAGGGCCAAAAACCGCCAATGACCGGCTCAGTCACTATGTCCAACGCCGTACCCGCCATGTTAAAGCCGAAGCTGGAATAGTTGTAGCGGGTGCCTGGCAGGAACAGCAGAGGATTGCTGGTGAATTGATCAATCGCCCAGCCAAAGTCGTCATTGAGGGATTTGGCGCTCTCCGAGGGTACACCGCCGTTTGCCCAGCCAGGATCATACTGCCCGTAATGCATGATCCCGGATCGGTTGGCCAGCAGCATCCGGACCGTTATGGGTGCGTCAGCAGAGGTCAGAGAAAGCAGAAAGACGCCTGACCAGTCACTCTCGTCATCCTCTTCATCCCAATTGGTATAGTAAGCCCCGGGCATGGAGAAGACGCAGCCTTGGCCCAGGTCATCACACCCGCGATAGGCCAGGGTCAATTCCGAGTCCAGATCAAACAGGGGGGAGCCGTCAGGAAACACTTCCTGGGCGGCGATGGAGGCTGCCAGCCCGGTCACGGTTTTAGACACCGAGGCCCAACGGAAACGGGTACGCTGCCCTCGCACCATAACCTGAGGACTGTTGTCTCCGGCGCCCCGATACCCTCGCGCCCAGCCATAGCCTTTGACGTACACAAGATTTCCGTGCCACACCAGCCCCAGGCCAAGTCCGGCGATGCGCTCGTCACACATACGTTTACGGATTTCGTTGTCGATCATGCGGGTCATTTTCTCGCCGCTGACATGCTTGAGGGTATCAAAAGCTCCCCCTAACTGCAGGTAGGCCTGCTGATCGGTCTCATTGGGCAGCGTGGACGCGCAGCTGGCCGCCAGGGAGGTCGGGCCGGAGGAGCTGGAATCGCAGCCGGCCAGTAGCCCTAACGCCAGGCAGGCTGCACTCAGAGTACATACGTTTTGATTGATCATGCCCACACTCTCCCACTGGATGAAATGGGGCTCAGCAGGCTAACGGCGGCAGGAGCCCTGGCGGGCTTCGGTCATGGCGGGCTGGGCGTTTTTTGTACACAGCTGGATCAGTATAACGTGAGAGTCTGCGAGGATACAGATCTGCTTTAGTTCCAGAAGAACCGGCAACGGCTTACAACCGTACAAAATGACACAGAGCATTAAGAAACCGACACAAGGCTTGATTGTCCAAGTTTCAAAGCTTCGACTAAGCTGAAAACAGAAACTCTGACTTTTCGCGGTTACGCAAAGGTCCAGCTAATAACTTCCACTAACCTTTTGAACCCGGCCGGAGCGCCACTTGCCTCCTGCCTGACCATTAACGGGGACAGAACGTGTAACTGAGATCGACCATTGCGAACGAGGGGCGACTATGAGCATTCTGCAGCACTACAAAACCCGATACGACGCCACCAAGGAGGAAGAGTATTCCCTGGAGGAGTATCTGGCGATCTGCAAAGAGGACCCATCGGCCTACGCAACCGCCGCCGAACGGATGTTGCTGGCCATCGGCGAGCCGGAACTGGTTGACACCTCCAGAGACACCCGGCTGTCCCGTATTTTCTCCAACAAGGTAATCAAGCGCTATCCGGAATTTGCCGAGTTCTACGGCATGGAAGAGGCGGTGGAAAATATTGTCTCCTTCTTCCGCCATGCTGCTCAGGGGCTGGAGGAGAAGAAGCAGATCCTTTACCTGCTGGGCCCGGTGGGGGGAGGTAAATCCTCACTGGCGGAAAAGCTCAAGCATTTGATGCAGAAAGTCCCCTTTTATGCCATCAAAGACTCACCACTGAACGAGTCTCCACTGGGTTTGTTCAATCCGGACGAGGACGGCCCTATCCTCGAGGAAGAATACGGCATCCCCGTCCGCTACCTGAAAACCATCATGTCACCCTGGGCGGTCAAGCGCCTGCATGAGTTTGGTGGCGACATCGGTCAGTTCAGGGTGGTCAAACGCTACCCGTCCATTCTCGACCAGGTGGGCATCTCCAAAACCGAGCCGGGTGACGACAACAACCAGGATATCTCCGCACTGGTGGGCAAGGTCAATATCCGCATGCTGGAAGACTTCTCCCAGGATGACCCGGATGCCTATAGCTTCAGCGGTGGCCTCTGTAAAGCTAATCAGGGCCTGATGGAGTTTGTGGAAATGTTCAAGGCGCCCATCAAGGTTCTGCACCCCTTGCTGACCGCCACTCAGGAAGGCAACTACAACACTACCGAAGGCATGGGGTCGGTGCCTTTTGAAGGCATTATCCTGGCCCACTCCAACGAGTCGGAATGGCAGACGTTCCGCAACAACAAACACAACGAGGCTTTCCTGGACCGGGTCTATATCGTCAAGGTGCCTTACTGCCTGCGGGTGTCAGAAGAGATCGAGATCTATCGCAAACTGCTGCGCAGCTCATCCCTCCACGGCGCACCCTGCGCCCCGGACACCCTCAATATGCTGGCGCAGTTCTCGGTCCTGTCGCGGCTGAAGGAGCCTGAAAACTCCAGTATCTATTCGAAAATGAAGGTCTATGACGGCCAGAACATCAAGGATACCGATCCGAAAGCCAAGTCCATGCAGGAATATCGTGATTCTGCCGGCGTCAACGAAGGCATGGACGGTCTGTCAACGCGTTTCTCCTTCAAGATTCTGTCCAAGGTTTTCAACTTCGACAACACTGAAATTGCCGCCAACCCGGTACACCTGTTGTACGTGCTGGAAAAACAGATCGAACAGGAGCAGTTCCAGCCGGAAACCCAGGAGCGCTACCTGCGCTACATCAAAGAGTTCCTTGCCCCCCACTACGTGGAATTTATCGGCAAGGAAATCCAGACCGCTTACCTGGAGAGCTACAGCGAGTACGGGCAGAACCTGTTTGATCGCTATGTGACCTATGCCGACCTGTGGATACAGGATCAGGAGTTCCGTGATCCGGAGACCGGTGAAATTCTGGATCGCTCTGCCATCAACGATGAACTGGAAAAAATCGAGAAGCCCGCCGGCATCAGCAATCCGAAAGACTTCCGCAACGAGGTGGTCAACTTCGTGCTACGGGCACGGGCCAACAACCAGGGCAAGAACCCGTCCTGGCTCAGTTATGAAAAGCTGCGCAGCGTGATTGAGAAGAAGATGTTCTCCAATACAGAAGACCTGTTGCCGGTTATCTCCTTCAATCCCAAAGCCAGCCAGGAAGACCAGAAGAAACACCGCCAGTTCGTGGAGCGCATGGTGGAACGCGGCTACACCGAAAAACAGGTGCGGCTGCTGGCCGAGTGGTATCTGCGGGTACGCAAGTCCCACTAAGTAGGTGTTGGGGAAACGCTGAATTGATCAGCGTTTCCCCAAAGTGGCGACAGGCAAGCCGGGCACTGTAGTGCTGGTAACGGGAGCTGAGCATGGGTATGACCCACATTGTGGACCGCCGTCTGAACGGCAAAAACAAAAGCGCGGTTAACCGGGAGCGCTTCCTGCGGCGCTATCGCGAGCACATCAAGCGGGCGGTGGCGGATGCTGTGCAGAAACGCTCAATCACCGATATTGAGCGTGGCGAGAGTATCAGCATACCCTCCCGGGATATCAGCGAGCCTATTTTTCACCACGGGCAGGGCGGTCACCGCGAAGTGGTTCACCCTGGCAACCAGGAGTACGTGGCAGGCGACACCATCCCCAAACCACCCGGCGGCACTGGCAGGGGTCAGGGAGGGAGCCAGCCCAACCCGGATGGCGAAGGCATGGATGAGTTCGCCTTCCAGATCACACAGGAAGAGTTTCTGGATTTCCTGTTTGATGATCTGGAGCTCCCGTACCTGGCGCGCAAGAGCCTGAAGGACGTGGAGTCCTGGAAATACGTCCGGGCTGGCTTCACCAATCAGGGCATTCCAGCCAAGCTGGATGTTGTACGCTCACTGCGCGGCGCCCACGCCCGACGTTTGAGCCTGGGCGGCGCCCGGCGGCGCAAGATCAAGACGCTGGAAACAGAACTGGAAGCCCTGCGTGCGGCGCCGGCCGAGCAGGACCCGGCCTTCAGCCACGATGACCAGATCCGCGCACTGGAGGACGAGATACTGCGGCTTAAAGGCAACCTGCGCCGTATCCCCTGGATCGATGAGATTGACCTGCGCTACCGCCAGCACGCCCGCCTCCCGCAACCCGCCACCAGTGCCGTCATGTTCTGCCTGATGGATGTCTCTGGCTCCATGACTCAGATGCACAAGGATATTGCCAAACGCTTTTTCATCCTGCTGTATCTGTTTCTGAAGAAGAACTACAAGAAAATTGAAGTCGTGTTTATCCGCCATCACACCAGTGCCAAGGAAGTGGACGAGGAAGAGTTTTTCTACTCACGGGAAACCGGCGGCACTATCGTGTCCAGCGCCCTCAAGCTGATGCACCGCATCATCACCGAGCGCTATCCGCCGGGTGAATGGAACATCTATGCCGCCCAGGCGTCCGACGGTGACAACTGGAACGATGACTCCCCTATCTGCAGCAAGTTACTGGCGGAGAAGATCCTGCCACTGGTGCAATATTACGCCTATGTGGAAATAACCCCGCAGGATCACCAGATGCTCTGGCACGAGTACGAGAAGCTGCTCCCACTGCATCCCCGCAGCTTTGCAATACAGCAGATCGCGGACCCGGCAGAGATCTTCCCGGTATTCCGTCAGCTGTTTGAGAGGAAAGCCGCATGAGTGAAAATACCGGTGATCTTCTGCAACCCCTGGAAAAGCAGCAGCCCATCTCTACCGGCTCTGAGTGGACCTTTGAACTGATTCACCGCTATGACGAGGAAATTGCCAAGTGCGCGGCGGAGTTCGGGCTCGACACCTACCCCAACCAGATTGAGGTGATCAGCGCTGAACAGATGATGGATGCCTACAGCTCCGTTGGCATGCCGGTGGGCTACCACCACTGGTCCTTCGGCAAGCAGTTTCTCAACACCTCCAAGCGTTACCAGCGTGGCCAGATGGGGCTGGCCTACGAAATTGTGATCAACTCCAACCCCTGTATTGCCTATCTGATGGAGGAGAACACCCTGCCCATGCAGGCGCTGGTCATTGCCCATGCCAGCTATGGCCACAATTCCTTCTTCAAGGGTAACTACCTGTTCCGCACCTGGACGGATGCCAGTGCCATCATTGACTACCTGGTGTTCGCCCGCCGTTATGTGGCTGAGTGCGAGGAGCGCCATGGGGTGGATGCGGTGGAACAGGTGCTGGATTCCTGTCACGCCCTGATGAATTACGGCGTCGACCGCTACAAACGCCCCGCCCCCATCTCCGCGGCTGAGGAGCAGCGCCGTCAGAAGGAGCGGGAAGAGTACCTGCAACGCCAGCTTAACGACCTGTGGCGCACCATTCCCCGTAAGGAAGAAATCGACGCCGAGCACAAGCGCCGGAAGAAACGTTATCCCCTGGAGCCCCAGGAAAACATTCTCTACTTCATCGAAAAAAACGCGCCACTGCTGGAAACCTGGCAGCGGGAAATCATCCGCATCGTGCGCAAACTGGCCCAATACTTTTACCCGCAACGCCAGACTCAGGTGATGAACGAGGGCTGGGCCACTTTCTGGCACTACACCCTGCTGCACCGCATGTATGAAAAAGGCCTGGTGAACGACGGCTTCATGCTGGAGTTTCTGCAGAGCCACACTGCCGTGGTCTACCAGCCGCCGTTCAACAGCCCCTGGTATTCCGGCATCAACCCCTACACCCTGGGTTTTTCCATCTTCAGCGACCTGCGGCGGATGTGCGAAAACCCCACCGCCGAAGACCGGGAATGGTTTCCGGATGTGGCTGGCAGTAACTGGCTGGAAACACTGCACTTCGCCATGCACAATTTCAAGGACGAGAGTTTTATCCTGCAGTTTCTGTCACCCAAGGTGATGCGGGATCTCAAACTGTTCGCTGTAGGTAATGATGACGATGATGACTTCTACCGCATTACCGCCATCCATGACGACAGCGGCTACCGCAAGCTGCGGGAAAAACTCGCACGACAATATAACCTCAGCTACCGCGAGCCGAACATACAGGTATGGAATGTGGACATCCGTGGTGATCGCTCCCTGACATTACGGCATATTCCGGTGGATGGTGTACCGCTGGGTAATGATACCGAAGAGGTGCTCAGGCATGTACACCGGCTCTGGGGCTTTGACGTGCATCTGGAAAGCGTGGATGACGGCGAACTGGTGGAAGACTATCACTGCCCTCCCAAGCAACCTGTCGCGGACGAATAGCTTCTGACGCTCAGGCCCGCGCCCAGGGTAAGGTCAGGACCTGAGTACCCAGCAACGCCGATACCGCAATGCTGAAACAACTGCTGCGGTCCGTCGCGAGATACCATTTGGTCTCCTCGCCCCGGAAGCGGGTCTTGTGATAACTCAACGCCTTGAACGCATAGAACTGATTGCCATGTTGATACAGCAACTGGGCGATATGCCTGACCAGGCGCCGTTCGCCCGCCATGGCCTCCACCCCGTGGAGTGGAGCAATACCCAGTGAGAGCCGGCTTACCCCCTCCTGCTGGAAGACCTGCATGGCAGTGAGGATGATGTAATCCAGCAAACCTGTCGGTGCGCGCTCAAGATCCTGCCGCAGAATGTTGGCGGTATAGCCAGTCACCTGGCCCTGCTCGAAGAAAGGATCGAAAAACACAAACCCCAGCAGCCGGCCATCACCATCATAGGCGTAGAACTTCCGCACACCCCACTCATCGCCGTACACCGGTGGGCGTGTCAGCAGCCGTAGCTCACGGCTACCCACCGCCTTGTGCTGCCGCCAGGCCTCTGAAAGGGCCTTCACTGCGGCGCCATCAACATCCTGCCAGGGTTGCTCCAGCACCGATACCGGCGCACGGTGGTGTAGATTAGCGGCGTGCCTCAGCTGCTTTTTTGCCTTGCCCGCCAGCGAAAACTCCGCCAATGGCAAACTGTATTCCGTACCAAATTCATTCAAGTGAAAACCCAGGCTGGCCAGGTCAGCCGCCACCTCAGCATCGACCCCAACAAACAGATGACGACCGGGTACCGAATTCAAAAAGGCGCGCAACAGCCAGCGGCGCATGCGCGGCTCACAGACGGGATTGGCAAAAACAAAGTTGAAGACACGGCCGAGACACTTCACCGGTCGATAAGACAGAAACCCCAAACCCCGGGCACCGAAGCGCCTGACGCCGCTCTGCAGATTGAAGTAAGCACTGGACTGATGGCCAAAACGGCTGACCAGTGCCTGGCAGGCGGCGAGATCAGGCTGTGCACCACTCTTCTCACCCAGTAGTGACGCAGAGCCCACGAAAAGATCCGGCGATGGTAACGAAGTCATGGTCACAACCTATCCGAAGCCCATTATAGATTCCACGGGATGACCACACCGGGAACCACTTTTTGTATCCTTGGGTGAACATTTTTCACACAAAGTTACAGAGCAAACAACGACCATTCGGGCCACCCTGCTCAGGCCATGACACAGATCACAGTTTTTCTTTTATGAATCGTTCAATTTTCTTTTTTCATAAAACGACTGTTTGACAATGTTGCACTTTAGTTCCGCGCCCAAACCATCACCCCACCATCGCCTGTCAGCGCCATCACCCTGCCGTTATCCTGGCCGTAGGCCACGGCAACTATAGCCCGCCCCTGCGCCTGCCAAAAGCGATCAGGGGCCACCTGCCAACGCTGCGGCGGCGCCCGCTCATGCACATGCCACTCACCCACTTCACCACTGGGATGCCCCAGTAGCAATCTGCGGCTATCGGAAGAAAACCTGGCGGTGCTCAGCGTGGCGCGCGGCCGCCCAACCGGCTTTATCACCCCCCCGTCCTCCGCGGTCAGGATCTCGCCGCTATGATGCGCTGCGCCCACCAACAAGAGCTTTTCATCGGGAGACAAGGCAAGCACCGTGATGGCTCCGGCATAACGACGGCTAAAGCGCTGTACACCGTTCTGCAAATCCCAGCCACTGACCACCCCGTCGTCGGAGCCGGTGTAGCCCCATCGGCCGTCCCGGGAAATGGCGACCGCACTGACACTGCTACCATGGCGAATCCGGCTCTGCACCTGACCGGCCCTTACATCCAGCAACACCATATCCGCGTTACGCATGCCAATCAGCGCCCACTGTGCTCCGCCGGAAAGCGCCAGGGATTGCACGCCGCCGGAGAGCCGCCAGTGCGCCAAACCGCGTCCGCTTTGCGCATCCCACCAGACAAGGGACTCAGGTTCAGCCGTCAGCAGGTGCCGCCCGTCCGGGGAAAAGGCTGCGGCAACGATGACAGAGGTTTGCTCGGACTGGTGATTCAGGGCGGCCATAAAGCGCTGGTCCTCCACCCGCCAGAGGCCACCACCCTGCAAAACCGCGCCGGTGGTCAGCCAACTGCCCGCGCTGTCAAACTGGCCAGTAAACACGCCGCCGCGTTCTGTCACCCGCCATTGAGCGCTGGGCCTGTCGCCACAACCGGCCAGCAACGCGACCACCACTATCATCCCATACCAAGCGCTGCGCAAAATACCTTGCCTCTTAATTGGCACCCGACATTATGAAACTAGCATATACCCGTAGATAACTTGCATATTCTCGACAACTGCAGCCACCTTACTTACACTCTTTTTTAAGCTTCAGTATGAGGCATACACTGAACAGTACGCCTCGTCACCCGCCGAAGGACCTATCCATGAAACAACTTGACCTCCTGTCCATACGACAGGAATTCAATGACAAGAATATTCTGCTCTGTTTCAACGGCCCTATTTCGAGCAGCCTGATACAGGAGCTCGGCAATGCCCTGCGAAATTATCTGCAAGTGGATGAAGCAACACCAAGCCACTCTACAGACGTGTTTGGCGTTTATATCGAGCTAACCCAGAATATCCGTCACTACACCCAGGCCAAGCAGTTTTCTGAATTGGAAAGCTCAGCCACTGTCGTTGTGGGCCGTTACGATGAGCAGCATTACAGCGTACTGGCGGGTAATATGGTAGATCGCGAAGACGGCCTCGCCATGAAGGCGCGTGTGCAAGAGCTTGCGCTCATGGACAAGGCGGAGCTCAAGGCGGCCTATAAGAAGCAATTGCGGGAGCCACGGGATCAGGATGCCCTGTCAGGTGCAGGGCTTGGGTTGATTGATATCGCCCGTCGCAGCGCTCAACCTGTCACCTGCGATCTGACAGACACGCCTGACGGCAAGGCTTTTTTCAGCATTCTCGCTATTGTTTAACGGAAACCCCAATGATCCTTGAAGTGATTGAACGCGCAGCAACCCAAAGCACCCCCGAGATCCATGCCTGTCCTGAGCAGGGCCTGTTGCGTATGAAGGGTGACTCCTATCCGGAGAACTCCTTTGAACTTTTCGGCCCGGTACTGGAGTGGATCGAAGCTCTTCTGCAGCAAGGCAGAGCCTTGCAGTTGGAGTTGAGAGTGGCATACATGAACACCAGCAGCGTAAAAGCCATGATGGATATTTTTGATCTGATGGAAGACGCTCATGGCAAGGGTGGGAACGTCGCCGTGCGCTGGTATTATGACCCCCGCAATGAGCGGGTGATTGAGATGGTGGAAGAGTTCAAGGAAGACTGCAGCTTCCCCTTTGACGTACTGCCTGAAGATATCTGATGAGCCCATCCAGCAACGACGACAGCCTGTCCGCAGTTATCGCGGATCTCATTGAGGACCCCAAGCACAGGGATAACCCCTTACTGCCTGCGCTGAGGCATTTGACCGAAGAAAACGCACAGCAGCGCAAACGCCTGGATAAGCTGCTGCGCATTGCTGATGGTTATGACAACCTGTCGCACCGACAGAACCAGTCTTTGATGGACCGGTATGACCGTCACCTGAGGCGCATTGAGAAAATTGCCCGCATCTCTGATCTTTATCAGCGCACCATGGTGGAGTTGAACGACAGCCTGCGCCAGGCTGCTTTACATGATGCCCTCACCGATCTGCCCAACAGACGGCATATCAGTGACCGCCTGCGGGAACTGACCGCCAGAGCCACCAGACATAAACAGACCTTCTCACTGATTCTGCTGGATATCGATCACTTCAAGTTGATTAACGACACCTATGGTCACGATACCGGCGACAGAGTGCTGTGCCAGACTGCCGATCTCATTCAGAGCAACCTGCGGGAATATGACCTCTGTGCCCGTTGGGGCGGCGAGGAATTTCTGATATTGCTGCCGGACGCAAGCGCGCCAGAGGCCACCGAAATTGGCCAGCGCATTGTCAACGCTCTGCATAGCCTGAATCTGGCGGACACCACGCCCTTCTCCGGCGCAAGCGATAGCGAGCTGACGATCACTGCCAGCGCGGGCATCACCAGTTATCAGCAACCGGAACGCTACGAACAAACCATCCAGCGCGCCGATAACGCCATGTACCAGGCCAAGGCCGCAGGGCGGAACCGGGTGGTCACCATCAACCCCTAAGGAACCTCACATGAGCCAATGGGCCATTGGATTACGCAACAAGGCCATCCTGGCATTGGCACTGGCCTGTATCGTTGCCCTGATTCCTGCAACAGCGATTGGCTGGAAAGTCATCACCTCCGTGCAGGACTACTTTGGCCAGGCATTCGCGCGCAATCTGACCGAGCTGAGCAGGCAGCAAATACTCTCGCCGGTATTACAGGACCTGACCCTGGCCCGTCGTCTGGCGGGCTCTGTGGTTACCCGGGAGTGGCTGCAGGATGAAGAGAGCCAGCCGTTGGCCGACCGCTTTTTCCGGGAGGCTGAAGGGTTCCAGCAGGACTTCCGCAGTCAGGCCTATTTTATCATCAGTGCCCGCAGCCATAAGTATTACTTCAATCAGGCGACAGACCCCTTCAGTGATGCCCCCCGCTACAGTCTGAATCCTGAAACCGACAGCGATGCCTGGTTTTTCCGCCTGATAAAGACCATTGGCGATTTCAACATCAACGTCAACCCGGACGCCCAACTGGGCACCACGCGGGTCTGGATCAATGTTCCCGTACTTGAGAACGGTGAGCTGCTGGGACTGGCAGGCACCGGGCTGGACCTGACCCGCTTTATCGATGACTTTGTCGCCAGCGGCGAGCGCGGCGTCACACCCATTATTGTGAACAGCGACGGTGCCATTCAGGCCCACCCGGATCGCAGCCGCATTGCCTTTGGTTCAGGCGCCGGGTTGGCCCAGGATGGCCGCAACCTGTTTAACCATGTGACCGAGCTCCAGCACGACGCGTTACGTACCGCCATGAGTGACAGCGTTGCTGCGCCGGGTACTGTAACCCTGCTTAATGTCACTCTGGATGGTGAGCCACAACTACTGGCAATGACCTACATCGCAGAGCTGGGCTGGCACCTGGTGACGGCCATCGATCTGAGTGTCGCACAGGTCATCGGTGGTCAGTGGTGGATCACCGTGGCGATGGGCGTGCTGTTGACCATGCTGCTGTTGCTGGCGGCCATGGCCATTGCCGTTGAGCGCATCCTGATTCGCCCCCTCAACCGCTTGCAGGGCAGCGCCACCGCGATATCCAAGGGCAATTACAATGTGCGGCTGCCGCAGGAGACCGGCGACGAGATTGGCGACTTGACCCGCGCCTTTGCCGCCATGATCCAGAAAGTCCAGAGCCATACCGTAGAGCTGGAGTCCAAGGTTCATGATCGCACCCGGGACCTTGAAAACAGCAACCGGGAAATCGCCCTGTTCAACAAAATGGTCAACGACTCCATCGACTATGCCAGCCTGATACAGCGGGCCATACTGCCCGACGCTGCGCTGCGGCGGGACCTGGGGGATCGCTATTTTGTGTGCTGGCAGCCGCGGGATACGGTGGGCGGTGACTTTTACTTCTACCACAGTGAAGACAACAGGCACCTGCTGGGGCTGGTTGACTGCGCCGGCCACGGGGTCCCCGGCGCGCTGATGACCATGCTCGCCCGGGCAGCCTTTGACCACGCTATCCGTGAAGAAGGTCTGGTATCCCCCGCCGCCCTGTTACACAACGCCGACCAGACCCTGCGCACCATGCTGCAGGACCTTGATCTGCCGAGAGCGCTGGCAACCAACATGGATGCCGGGCTGGTGGTGCTGGATGAAAGCAACAACACGCTGACCTTCGCTGGCGCCAAGGTGTCCCTGTTTATCGCCGACGGCGACCAAACCAGCGAAATCAAAGGTGGAAAGCGCGCGCTGGTGGCGCGCCGGCAAGGCACCTACGAGGACCACCCCCTCACACCTCAGCCAGGCCAGCACTTCTACCTGACCTCTGACGGCTACCTCGACCAGGCCGGCGGTGAGCATGGCTACGGCATGGGCAGCAGCGGCTTCCAGGCAGCCCTGAGGGAAGCCAGAGCTGTTCCCGTCAGCCAACAGGGCAGGCAACTGCTGCACTACCTGCGGGACTATCAGGGTGATTTCCCGCAGCGGGATGACATCTGCCTGCTGGGTTTCCGGTTCCCGGCCTAACGCGCCAGAATCAGGTTGAACCAGGTATTCCCCGTCAGTGGCAGGAAGGCCACCAGCAGCAGGGTGGTACCCATCACCAGAATCGGCAGGATAAAACGGAAGTTGCGCTGATAGAAGTTGCCATGCTGGCTGGCCCAGCCCGTCGGCATGCCTACCACCTGACGGGTCAACAGGTGGTTGAGAGCCACCGGAGGTGTCAGGTAACCCATTTCAAAGGCCAGAATCGTCATGATCCAGAAGTGCAACGGATTCAAACCATTGGCCAGGGCAATGGGGGCCAGGGTGGCATTAACCAGAATAACCGCACCATAGGGGTCCATGATCATGCCCACCAGCACCAGCATGAACATCAGCACCGCCACCGCTATCCACACCGAGGCAAAGCTTTCAGGGAAGAGTTCCATCACCCCGGAGCGCTCCAGCAGGCCACCCACACTTACCGACAGCGCCATCAGCATCAGCAACGCACCGATCAGTGCGGTCGACTGATCGGTGGCCTTGAGAATAGACGCCCGCCAGGCTTTACCAGGGGAAACCGCAGTCAGACGCCCACCCGGGTAACCTTCCGCATCAGGCTCATCCTGTTTCAGCCCGTAACGCTCGTACGCCAGGATCAGCAACATGATGATAGGGAGAATCGCTGGCGCGGAAAACTCGTTGAGGCCACGCCCCATAATCCAGCTCCACGCCAGAATGCCCCCAGCGAAAATCAGCACATAAGGCAGCAGCGGGACCAGGGCCTTCAGCACGCCGGGCACAGCTTCCCGCAATGGCGCAATACGCAAGGTTGAGCGCCCGCCCAGTAACAGCACAAACACCGTATAGACCAGCAGCGTCAGCATCAGCACCCGGGCACCGGCAGAGAAGAGCTCATCGGTGGTCACACTGTTGTTGAGAGTGGCCACAATCACCACCAGCAGGCAGGGGCGCAACATGGTGCCCATAGAACCGGAAATAGCCGTGGTGGCCAGCGCCAGTTGCTCAGAGGTGCCCGCCCGGCGCAACTCCCGGTACAGCACCACCCCCGCTGCGAGGATAAAAATACCCGACGCCCCGCTGTAGGCGGTGGGAAAGGCCGTCACAAACAGCACCACCACCCCCAGCCATTTGGGCGGCAGGCGCAGTGGCCGGAACACATCAAAAACCTTCTGCGGCAGATGGGAGCGAGCCAGTAGCATGCCCACCCAGACATAAAGGCCGAGACTGAGAAACAGCGCTGAAAGCTCCGCCATCATATTCAGGTACACGGCAATACCATGATAGAAGCCATGCCAGGCGAACTGAATAGCGGATGAAATACACATGAAGCTATAGAGCGGAATACTCAGGAGCGCCCGCCCAATCCCGTTGGAAGCCGGCAGATCAAGCCGGGGGCGGAACAGTTGCCAGGCGGAAATCACCGTCAGCGCGCCAAAGCCCGCCACCCAGATATCATGCATAAACAGGTGCGCCAGAGGCATGCCGGCGGCTGCCTGGGCCAGCTCCTGCGAGCGGTAGAGCCAGGCGGAGAGGGTCAGCAAAGCGTTGGCGATCAGCTGGGTTAAGGTTGCCACCTGGTCATCCAGCCGGCTTTCCACCGGGCGCAGGGCAATATGCTGGCGCCGCAGTGTTGCCGCCGCTGCGCAAAACAGCAACATTAAGCCCAGCAGGATACGGCGATTCCCCGTCACCAGCACCACACCCTGCGATACACCCATCTCCAGCGCCGCGTAGCTGCGCACCTGCCAGTTATCCTGGGCGATGACACGCTGGTAGTCTGCCCACTGGCGATTGCAGGATGCCAGGCGGGTTTCGATGGAACGCCGGATGGCCCCCCGATCCACGTCACCGCCCAGCATATCTGCAAACGGGTCCGCCGCCAGCTCCGCCTGACGAGCCTGAACAGCCCGTTCCACCGCTGCATCCAGATCCTGCGCCAGGTCGCAACGGGGCTCCCGCACCTGGTGGATAATGCGCAACTGGTAGTAGTCAGGCCAGGTTGCAGCACCCATGGCCAGCATACGGGAATGCAGGTTTTCACCCACCGCAGCCAACAGGGTCAGCAGCAGGATCACCAGCATGGGCAGGCCCGAAACCATCCGGGCCAGACGCAGGGTGCCCGGGCCCGCGGCCGGGCTCAGGGCAGGATCAGTCATTGCTTACTCGACCGGGTCAGTGCATTCAGGACGGCTGGCGTCGGTACGGCAGCGAATACGACGCAACAGGCTGAGCATGTCGCCGTCATAGTAGCCTTCATCCCGTAACTGAACCCTGGCTTCCTGCATCATGCGCTCGTACTCCTGGCGGTCGTCATCCGGGATACTGATCCACCAGCGGCCCGGGACATTCACCTCTTCGGCCTGCAGGCGCTCAATGATCTCACCAAAACCCTCCAGAAAGGCCTCGCGGATAAACTGCCCCAGCTCATTGGGGAAGGCATCAGCACGGCCGATCAGCTGCATGGTGATCTGTGCCAGGGGGATTTCGATGATACCGCCCCGGTCTCCCAGGCCACGGTGTAATTCCAGCACTTCATAGGCTGCCAGCGGCGCCGCCAGTACATCCACAACGCCGGTATTGAACATATTGGGGGCATTGACGATATCGGCCACCACCGGGGTAGCCCCCACACCCGCGATCATTCGCGCCTGGGTCGGGTCATAGTCCAGCACCACCACCCGTTTGCCGGAGGCTTTGGCCAGGGTGTTGATTTCGCGATCATTGACAAACACATAGGCAGCACCGCCAGGGGCGATACCCAACACTACATAGTCACCACTGACCATACGGTCAGCGCTGCGCGGGTCTGCCATCAGGGTCAGCGCCATGCGCATCTGTTCAATCTCGGTCAGACCACCAATGGAATCAATCGATCCCGTGTAACGGTTGAACAGACGGGCCCGCAGGCCACTCATCAGCGCCGCATCACAGGTGCCGGATTTAAGCTCCTCCACCATCACGGTTTCGCTGGTGTAAGGCACCATCTCCACATTCACACCAAACTGCAGGATACGGCGACGCTGATCCTGGGCGGCGGCAAAGATAGGTCCGGAACGACCAAAAATGTCCCAGATACAGATGCGATAGGTTCTGGCAGTGGCCGGGTTCAGTCCCGTCAGTTGCTGCATGGCCTCAATCCGCTGCTGCAGGGGCAACGAGCGGTCATAAACCTGTGCCTGCAACTCGGCGCTGGCGTGCGCGGGTGGTACTGCGAAAAACAATGCCGTGATCATGGCAAAAGCGAGACACAGCCGAACCGGCCATGACAGGAGAGCGTGGTTGGATGACATTGTTATTATTCCCGTTGTTCCATTCAGAATGCGGCACTTCACTGTGCCGGTCATGGTGAGCGCCTGGTCTGCCTGCTATGCGCACACAGGCATCAGACGCCAACGGGATATCATGTTAGCAAAGGCGCCCCGGCCGCCCAATACCTCCGTGGGCCAGGACAGGGCGCGCCCGCACGTATCAGTGGTCAGGCGCCTTTACCCGCCCCCTTATAGCCAGTAGCAGGAATCACCTTGCGGCCGTAGGCCACCAGGGCAAACCCGAAGAAGAACATCATGACGCCGTAGACTGCAGCCGGCACGGACATATCCTCCGACCCCAGTAAGGTGATGGTAACCATCAACCCGATAGTCCCGTTCTTTATGCCCAACTCCACCGCCACCGCCAGGGATTCCCGGGGAGACAGGCTAAACAGCCGCCCGGCAGCAAGCCCGATCAGTATCCCCGCCAGGTTAAGCAGTATGGCAGCAGGCCCCGCTTTCGCCAGCAAGGCCCCCAGGTCTTCAACCCCCAGCGCAATACCAACCACCAGAACCGCCAGTACCAGCGCGCCAAATACGCTGACAATGCTCTCAACCTTGGTCGCGAGAACCGGCGCTTTGCTTCGGAAAATCATCCCTACAGCCACCGGTAACAGTACCACCAGCAGCAACGTCATGACCGTACGGCCAACCGGCAGACTGATGCGGTCATCACCGCTGGTGTACCAGTCCAGGGCCAGATTGGTGAAGAACGGCAGCGTCGCCACCGTGATCAGGCTGGCCAGCACCGTCAGCACTATAGAAAGCGCAATGTGGCCCCGGCCCAACAGAACGAAAAGGTTAGAGGTGGTGCCGCCGGGACAGGCAGCAATGATGACCAGCCCCACCGCCAGTGCCGGGGGCAATTGCAGCAGTGTGGCGATGGCGAAGGCCACCAGCGGCATGATGAGGATCTGGGCGATGGTACCGACCACCATCCCGCGCGGATACACCGCCACCTGCCGAAAGTCCCGCGGCGTCAGGGTCATGCCGATCCCGATCATGATGATGAACAGGGCCAGCGGCAGCCCGATGGATACCAGTGGGCTAGCTTCCACAGTCACTCCTTACTTGATGCCATTATTGTTATTGGTTTGAGCCCTGATGGACCCAGTGCGCCAATGGGGTGCGCAAAATTAAGGTGAGAGAGTATCACTGTGATCCCGTTCACGCATCACCCCTGTGACGGACAAATGTAAATTGTCGCAACCGATTGCAGATGATCATATTTGCACTCAGCACTTGCCTGCCACCCTACCCTGCTACACACTCTTACCTGTGCGAAAGGGAGCCTTTGCATACCCCCTGCAGTTTCTCACCTCTGAGAGTCGACAGACTCTTCTTCATGCGCCTGCTTAAAGGCGCGAGTGCCTTTTCTCAAGCGATCAGTCGCGACACATCGATGGAGTGAACCATGAGCGTTGACGTTGCCCTGGATAACATCCGCATCCGGGAATTTCCAACCCTCCGCCTGGACGGAGCTTTGGATCTGGACCTGGATAACATCCGCATCAACAACCTGCCCCCTATCCAGGTGGGCGTTACCCAACTGCCAGCCATTAATCTCGGCGTCACCCAGCTACCGGCCATCAAGGTCGGAGTCACGGAACTGCCAGATCTGAACCTGAACGGGCGCGTGTCGGTGGACAAACTGCCACCCCTGCAACTGAATACCCAGAACAGCCTGAAAAGCGACAGTGAGGTCGCGCTGGCGGTGGAGGCCAAGGTAACGGAGCTGCCCCGGATCGATCTGCAGTTTGGTCTGCGGCCCATGAAACTGCGCTTCCCGTTCCAGTTCGCCCTGCGTTTCAATCTGCTGGGGATACGCATTTTCGAATTCCGCACCTCCGGTGAGGCGGGCATTACCACCGAGGACAACCTGCCGCCAGAACCCGACGCCGGCAGTTGATCAGGAGGAATCGCCATGAAAGAGTCCTACAGCGGCAGGCCAGGTACCGACTGGCAACTGGCCACTGGCCCCTTTGTATTTTCAGGACCACCCAGTGCCTGTTTGGGGGAGGTTCAACTCACCAATCTGAGTAACGAAAAGCAGAAGATCCGCACGCTGGACACGGCCCCCAGCCCCCGACCCAGCAAGGAGAAACAACCCTTACCGGCCTGTCGCCTGCAACTCAGCGCCCGGCTCTCACCGGGATTCGAAGGCGCCCTGAATGCCCGCCTGGATCTGGACCCAACCACGCCACCGGGCCACTACGGCGCCGAGATCAAGTGCGGCAGCCGCAAAAGCAAGCTCGACATCACCGTGGAACCGCACCATGAGCTATTGATAGAACCGTCTCATATCAGACTCAGGGGCGCCAGTAAGGACACACTGACCACGCAACTGACTCTGAGCAACCGCGGAAACCTGGCGATTCCGCTGGACGATGTTGCCATGGTCTGGCTGAGGGAACAGGACTGGATCGGCCGCACGCTGGTCGACACCCTGCGAAACTGCGAGCCCAAGGATGACTATGAAACCTTCGCCAACAACCTGTTACAGCAGTTCCGGCAGGACCAGCTACAACCGGTGCGCATCAGTTTCCAGCCCGGCAGGAAAGAGCCCCTGGCGCCGGGTGAAACCCTGCAGCGCCAGCTCAGCCTGACCTTGCCGGCGGGTCTGCAGAAGGGGCGCCACTATCGGGGTTTTATCAAGATCGGTGAGGACAGGATATGGCTTGAGCTGTATTGCAATGGCAGCTCAGTATCCGAAAAGCGACGGGCAACCTGACCGGCTACAGCCTCAGAAGCTGTACCGGTAGCCCAGTTTGAAGATGTTATCGTCATCCACGGTGGTTATCCCCAGGATAGCTCCGTGGTGGCGGCTGCCCAGCAGGAACTCGGCTGACACCCGGTTGGACATGTCGCGCTCTTTGCTGCCGTCCGGCCAGGTCGCCGAAAGGGCAAGGCGGTCATAATGGATTTGCAAGTCAGCATAATTGCCAAGTTCCAGCCGCAGGCCGCCCCCCATGCTGTAGCCGTCGGACTCCACGTCCACGCAGTCGTCCAGCGAGCAGGTCGATTCACGGCGCACCACGCCGCCCAGAGTCAGCACCAGATCCACCCCCATCACCATGGGGTAAGCCAGACCAAAGCCCAGCTGTGCCAGACCATCCTCCCAGCGGGTGTCGTCGCCCTCGTTGAACAGCCCCTGCGCCTGCAGGTACATAAACCCCAGCCGGTGGAACTGCCAGCTTCCCCGCAAGCCAAAGCCGCTCAGGCTTTCGTACCGCTCGAGCACCTCATCCACCGCCTGCAGGCGCACAGGTTCAAACAACACCAGATGCTGCAGGCTCAATTCGAGGTAGGAGTAATTGTGGATACTGGCGGGCTGCGCCTGGCTCAGGGCGGGCAACAGGCAGGCCAGGACGGCGAGTTTACGTAAAAGCGGCATGATTCCTTATCCAACAGATCCATCACTGATTGCAGCGGGCATTATGCCCGAAATGCGTCGTGTCTCCAGCGAGAAAGGGGTAATCTTGCTGACACATTGGCAAAAATCGGGAGTAGCGCACAATGTCAAAGACCATCCTGATCACCGGCGCCAGTTCTGGCCTTGGCGAACATATGGCCAGAGCGTTTGCCGCCCGCGGCCACAACCTTGCGCTCTGTGCGCGCAGAACTGACCGGCTTGAGGCACTACAAACAGAGCTAATGGCAGCACACCCAGCTATCCGGGTTGAAATTGCCGCTCTGGACGTGAATGACCATGCCGCCGTCTTTACCGTGTTCCAACAGTTTGCCCAGGCTTTCGGCAGTCTCGACCGGGTGGTTGTAAACGCGGGCATCGCTGACGGGCGCCGGGTCGGTACTGGGCACTTTGAGACCAACCTGCACACGGCCCAGACCAACTTTACCGGTGCCCTTGCCCAATGCGAGGCGGCGCTGGAGATTTTCCGCAAGCAGAACAGTGGGCACCTGGTGGCGATCTCATCCGTGAGCGCGGTACGTGGCATGCCCCGTCACCTCACCGTTTACGCGGCATCAAAAGCCGGTCTGGCATTGCTGATGGAAGGTATACAGGCGGAGCTGATTAACACTCCCATCAAGATCACCACCCTGTTCCCCGGCTATATCCGGACAGAACTGAACGAAGGCGCCGGCAAACTGCCCTTTGAGCTGACCGCTGAGGACGGTGCACGCCTGTTGGTCGAGGCCATCGAGCAGGAGATCCGGCAAGCCTTTATTCCTCGCTGGCCCTGGTCGCTGGCCGGGCGGGCAATGAAAGTCCTGCCTTTATCACTGGTGGCGAAACTGGTGTAGTCGTCCGGTAGCGGCCACTAGGCCACGCCAACCTCCCGCAGGTAGGCCTGGGCAGCCACCGCTGCCTGGTCGCACATGGCCTCGGTGATGCGGCCGTGGGCAAAGTAGGAATAACGCATACAGGCAAAGGCAATCTCCACCGCCAGGGTGATGGCATCGGGCTCACTGGGGAACACCAGGCCCGGCTGATTGCTTTCCAGCAGGCCCCGCATCTGCCGCCCAATATCCTGAATGGTCACTTCCTGCGACAAATAGGCCGTGCGGCTCATGGGGCCACCGAGAATCAGCATGCTGGCAACCGGATGGGCGTTGTAGTAATCCGATACCGCGCCGGTCGCAGCCCTGATTAGCTCTGGTAAAGGCTGCCCCGCGAGGGTCGCGCCGATCTGCTCTATCAGCGCACCCACCTGGGTCAGGTGGGTGTCACCGATGGCCAGGAACAGCGCATACTTGTTTGGGAAAAACTGGTAGATGGACGCCCGAGGCACCCCGGAGCGTGCAGCAATATCCGGGATTGACGCCTGCTCCGGGCCCACGTCCAGCAACAGTGCTTCGGCCGCCGCCAGCACCCTCTCCATCCGCTCCCGACTGCGGCCCTGGGCAGGTTTTCGGGCATTCAAGCGAGTCTCCACAGGCCACTCCCTGCATTGGATTGACACTAAACCAGACAAAAGTTAGATTCTGACACCCGCGTCCATGTTAGTACAGAAACCAACCTGAGCGCCTCTGAAAAACACAGCA
The DNA here is from genome assembly GCA_022565395.1 of Marinobacter sp. Lineage (GTDB taxonomy): Bacteria > Pseudomonadota > Gammaproteobacteria > Pseudomonadales > Oleiphilaceae > JAIUMV01. The sequence goes on along the minus strand of JAIUMV010000007.1, from coordinate 91,574 downwards.
CCGGCTGACGGCATTGCAGTCAGCCTCAGAACATGACCGCCAAACCAGGCGGCATGACCTCACCACTAACAGGCCAAACTGATGACTCAGCCCCATCGACCTCCCATTGTTCTGGTTCACGGCATGTGGGGGCAACCCTCACTCTGGGCAAACTGGCAGCAAAAGCTGGAGGCCGCAGGTTACAGCTGCCACCCAGTGCGCCTGCCCCACCATCATCCGGGTGACAAACGGGTCGCGGGCTTCAGTCTGAACGACTATGTGAACGTGGTCAAAGAGGTGGTCCGCAGTCTGCCAGAGCCAGCAATCCTGATTGGGCACTCACTGGGTGGTCTGATCACCCAGCGGGTGGCGGCGGAAACCCGGTTGCGGGCTGGCGTACTGGTCAACACGGCCGCTCCCGGCGCCATCTTCCCCCTGCGCCCGGGCTCACTGCCGGGCATGGCCCGCAGCTTCGCCAATCCGCTGCTGTGGCGGCAGGCCTTCAAACTGAAAAACTGGGAGGCCTCCTACCTGATCTTCAACTGCCTGCCGAAAGCAGAACGACCGGCAGCCTTGGCGGATCTGGTCCCTGAATCCGGCCAGGTGGCCTACGAGGTGGCCTTCGGCCAGCTGAACTTCAAAGGCACCAACCGGGTGAACAAGCAGGCCATTCAGTGCCCCTTGCTGGCCATCGCCGGCCAGCAGGACCGCATCATACCCATTGCCGTAAGCCGTCGTATGGCAGCCTGGTATGGCGAGCAGCTCACTTACTGGGAGTATCCGCAGCATGCCCACTGGTTGCTGGGTGAGCCAGGTTGGGAGGATGTAGTCGAACGTCTGCTTAAGTGGCTTGCGCAGCACTGATATCCAGGAAGGTCTCCAGCTCCGCCAGCGGCAGGGGACGACTGTAGAGATAACCCTGATAGAAGTGGCAGCCACTGGCTGCCAGCTGATCGCGCTGGGCTTCGGTTTCAACACCTTCTGCAATAACCTGCAGGTGCAGCGCTGCACCCATGGCAATAATGGTACGTACAATGACCGCATCATCAGGGTCATCGGTAATGTCCCGCACAAAGGACTGATCGATTTTGACCTGGTTAAGGGGCAAGCGTTTGAGGTACTGCAGTGACGAATACCCGGTGCCAAAATCGTCCATGGAAAAACTGACACCCAGGCCACGCAAGGCGCGCATCTTGGTAATCGTGTCCTCCACGTTGTCCAGTACCGTACTTTCCGTCAGTTCCAGCTTCAGGCGGGCGGCGGGCACGCCAGTGGCTTGCAGCAAGGCCTCCACTCTGGCAGCAAAGTCTGCCTGACGAAACTGCTTGGCACTGAGGTTTACTGACAGGGTGAAGCGGCTGGCAACAGGATGATCCGCCCAGGCCCGCAGCTGTCGGCAAGCGGTTTCCAGCACCCACATACCCAGCGGCAGAATGAGCCCGGTATCCTCGGCCAGGGGGATGAAATCAGCCGGCGAGACCATGCCCCGCGCCGGGTGTAACCAACGCACCAGTGCTTCAACGCCGATAGGTTTGCCAAACTGGTCTACCTGCGGCTGATAATAGAGTTGCAGGCCTCCCTCTTCGATGGCCTGGCGCAGTTCCCGTTCAAGCTGCAACCGGGCTTCCAGATCCGCCTGCATGGCAGGGTCATAGAAACGGATGTCGTTCCGGCCTGCGGCCTTAGCCTGGTACATGGCCGCCTCGGCATGCTTGAGCAGCTGGTCGACCGAAAACTCAGCCGCCCGGAACAGTGCTATGCCAATGCTGGGGGAGATATTGAAGCTGTCGCCCTCGATAAGAAACGGTGCAGCCAGACTCTCCCGCAACCGCTCCGCCACCGATTCCGCAGCCTTGATCGCCTCACTCTCCTGCTCCGAGAGGTTCTCCAGCACCAGCACAAAATCATCACCACCGATACGCGCCAGCGTGTCGCTGCCATGGATACGCCCTGCCAGGCGCTGCGCAACGTCCACCAGCAACTGATCGCCGATATGGTGGCCGCGACTGTCATTGATCAGCTTGAAGCGATCCAGATCCAGCCAGAGCACGGCATAGTGATGATCAACGCGGGAGCTGGCAGACACCGCGTGGGCCAGACGGTCACGCAACAACTGCCGGTTGGGGAGGTGGGTCAGTTCATCGTAATAGGCCAACTGATGGGCGCGGGCTTCAGCCTGTTTGCGCTGTCTTATTGCATCCTGAAAACGCACCAGCGCGCTGGCAAGACGCCTGAATTCACCTTTTTCATCATCCTGCATCTGCCTGATGACGGACAGGTCCGCCTGCTCGGGGTCCTCGTCCACCATCAGGTTCAACGCTGTAGCCACCTGCCAGACCCGACGATTGAGGTGCCGCGAGGCCACATAACTGAACAGAATCAGGACGACCACAGCCGTGATACCGAGCCAGATCAACCGCCAATAGGTGTCATTCAGGGTTTGCTGCGCATGCAGGTTGCGAGCCTCCGAACGGCTTGCCAGCAAACCGGATAACCGGCTGTTGTAAAGAGAAAACTCCAGATAGTTTCCCTGTGCCGCCGCCAGATACTCTGTCGCCGTGCCCGGATCGATTACGGCAATTTCTGTCGCCACCAGTACCAGATTCCGGTACTCGGTAAAGTGGTTCCGCAGGTGCTGCGCGGAACCGTGGTTGACATCCCGCAGTAAGGCGGATTCCGCGAGGTCATCAACCAGCCCGGTTAGGGGGTGCAGGTCCCGGGTAATACCGCTATGGGCCCGGTATAACCCCAGTTCATCCAGTTGCCCCGCGTCCGCCTGCTCCAGGGTCGCAGCCACCCGCTGCTGAATCACGGCAATCTTGCGGGCGAATTCAGACATTTGCACGAGGGTGCGCAGGTCATCAGCCTGCCCCTTCGCGGCGCTCTCGGAGTAGCTGCGCAAACTGTCCAACAGCAACCCCGCGATAAACAGCATCAGAATCAGCACCACCGCAGTAGGTACGAACAGACTCAGGGACAGGCGGCGCAAAGAAGCCATGGGTCAATCCAGGTCAGCAAGCAAAGCGGGCCAATCATCGATCAGAATGCTGGCCACGTAACGAAAGGCGCCGTCGCCCTGAGGATTCACGATGACTATGCTGGCTTCGGGCGGAAAGTAGTCCATCAGCTCCGCGATGTTTGGCCCGTGGGCCACCAGCACACGATTCCCCGATACCGGCGGCGTGGAGAGTAATTCACGGGTGCGCAGCAGAATGGGCGCTTTTTCCTCGTCCGTCATGCCGGCGATATAGTGGGTCGAGGGGTCAACACGGACGTCTTGACCGAATATCAGTTCAGCGGTCTCAATCGCCCGGCACATGGGGCTCACCAGCACTTCACCAATGGGCAGTGCCAGCTGCTGAAAATAACGCCCCAACAGCCGCGCCTGCTCACGCCCGCGATCAGACAGTGGCCGTTGCGACCCGCAGTCGCCCAATCGGATGGGGAACTGGTCAGGGCGACGGGTATCCGTGGCCACATGCCGGATAAAGATAACAAAGCCACCCTGATGAAGAGCCTGGATGTCCGCCGCACTGGCGGTACGAGGTTCAAAATCCACCTCCGCGGCCAACGCACTCACGGAGAAGACGATCCCCACCACCAGACACAGCAAGCCGCGCAACCCCATCGAGCCCCTCATTCATATGCCATACAGGAATATCGAACATTGTAATATTGAGATTTGGCAAGTATAGCGGTGTTTAGATAAGTTGGAAGTTAGACTCGGGTGTGCCTACACTCGCCTTTGATCCGTATCAAGAGGTCCGCAGAATGTCGTTCGTTTCCATCCCCTCCAAGAAAAACAAAGTCAGCAGCGAAGAATGGCAATTACGCACTGATCTGGCCGCCGCCTACCGACTGATCGCGCTCTACGGCTGGGACGACCTTATCTTCACCCACATCTCCGCTCGCATACCCGGAGATGCCGAGCACTTCCTCATCAACCCCTACGGCATGATGTTTGAGGAGATTACCGCCTCCAGCCTGGTCAAGGTTGACCAGCAGGCCAATAAACTGGACCCGGATGACTTTGATATCAATCCAGCGGGCTTCACCATACACAGTGCTATTCATGCCGTACGCCATGATGCCAGCTGTGTCATGCATACCCATACCGTTGAAGGCGTGGCTGTCTCGGCGCAACGGGATGGCCTGCTGCCGCTGTCGCAGCAGAGCCTGTTTCCCCTCGCCAGCCTGGCCTATCACGATTATGAGGGCGTCGCCCTGCGGGAGGATGAGAAAGCCCGACTGCAGGCAGATCTTGGTGAAGCCAACAGCATGATCCTGCGCAACCATGGGCTGTTGACCCTGGGCGCTACCGTGGCGGATGCCTTCCTGAACATGTACATCCTGCAACGGGCCTGTGAAGTGCAGATCAGAGCCCTGGCAGGAAACAGGGAACTCATTGCCGTTCCCGACGTGATAGTGAGCACCATCAAGCAACAGGCGGCCCAGGTCACCCGCGGCCTGGGTGGTTCACTGGCCTGGCCCGGACTGTTGCGAAAACTGGACCGCCTGGACCCAAGCTACCGGGAATGAACGCCGCCGGACAAAATAGTTCGAATCGCTACCCGCTTGTTGCTTATACTCCCACCTGGACGTGTTGATCGGCTAACACCCGACTACACTTCCACATGGGAAGAAGTCTTGAGCAGGCTGTATGGCACCGCTGGACAAAACACTACTCAACGCACAGATGTACACCATGCCGCCAGGCAGCGTGCCAGGCAAAACGGACAACCCACAGGACTGTTCCAGTACACATAATGAAAATACCGGGCGCAGGAAAAAAGGCCCGGCCAAGCAGGGGAGATGTAATGAAGCGGCTCAATATTCTGGATGCCTCATGGCTGGCGGTGGAATCGGAAGACACCCCCATGCATGTAGGCAACATGCAGATATTCTCGCTACCGGACGACGCGCCAGAAACCTTTTTGAGAGACATGGTGGAGCGCATGAAAGCCGATTGGGAGGTGGCACCACCCTGGTGCTACCGCCTGCAGCGCCCCGGCGTTCTCGGCCGCTTGCTGGCACCAGTCTGGCGTGAAGACAAGAAAATTGACCTGGACTACCATGTCCGTCACTCCGCCCTGCCCCGACCCGGCAGCGAGCGAGAACTCGGCATTCTGGTATCCCGCCTGCATTCCCACCCGCTGGACTTCTCACGTCCACTCTGGGAGTGCCATATTATTGAAGGGCTGGAGAACAACCGCTTCGCCCTGTATACCAAAATGCACCATTCCATGATCGACGGCATCAGTGGCGTACGCCTGATGCAGCGGGTACTCTCGACCGACCCCAATGAAACCAACATGCTGCCGCCCTGGTCAGTGCGCCCGGAAAAGAGCCGCGGCGGCAAGAAATCCGTTGCCAGTAATCTTGGCGGCCTGCTCAACCAGGCGCTGGATGCCTTGAAACTACAAATGGATATGGCCCCCCAACTGACCAACGCCATAACCAAGCTGTATCAGACCACCCGCACCCCCGACCAGCTCTCCGGCCCCTTTAGTGGCCCCCCCTCCATGCTCAACAAACGGGTGACGGGCCAACGTCGGTTTGCCACCCAGCACTATGAGCTGGAAAGGCTGAAGCGACTGGCCAAGGCATGCGATGCCTCGCTGAATGATATTGTGCTTTATCTGTGCGGCACCTCCCTGCGACGCTTCCTGCTGGAACAGAATGCACTGCCGGACGAAGCGCTGACTGCGGGCATTCCGGTCAACATCCGTCCGGCGGATGATCAGGGCACCGGCACCGCCATCAGCTTCATGATCGCCAGCCTTGCCACCAACGAGGCCAACAGCACACGTCGGCTGGAAACCATCAAGGCTTCCACCCAGCGCGCCAAGGACCACCTGCAGAGCCTGCCCAGGGCGGCCCTCAATCAGTACACCATGCTGTTGATGTCCCCCTACATTCTGCAGTTGATGACCGGTATGGGTGGACGTATGCGGCCGGTATTCAACGTGACCATTTCCAACGTGCCCGGTCCGGAAGTGCCCCTGTACTACGAGGGCGCACGGCTGGAAGCCATGTACCCGGTGTCATTGATCGCCCACGGTGGTGCACTCAATATCACCTGTCTGAGTTACGCGGGGTCGTTGAATTTTGGCTTCACGGGCTGTCGGGACACCCTGCCCAGCATGCAGCGTTTGGCGGTCTATACCGGTGAGGCGCTGGATGAAATGGAAGCAGCACTGTTACCGAAGCCCGCAAGCAAACCTCGCAAAGCTCCGGCCCGGCGCGCTGCAAAACCGGCGGCCAAGAAAGCCGTTTGATACCCACCAGCCCGGGGCAACACCCCGGGCTACTGTTTTCTGCGACTAGCTTTCACTCTGCCAGTGATTGGCGCCAATAAAGATCATCTGCAGGAAGCGGGTGGTGCGCTTCTGGATCTGATCGATCTGATAGTCGTCGTCGGGCGATACGCCCAGCATATCGGTAAAAGTAAACGCCACCGTACGCACAACCAGATCGCAGGCCAGGTCCAGATCCCCATCGCTGAGGTGACTGGCCAGCCGCAGGCGGCGCAGGTCATTGGCCAGCTCTGCGGCGAAGAAGCGCAATTCACTGCGAATCCCTTCCTGTACTGCACGACTTTCTCCCGCCAGGCCTTGTGCCATAAACATGAAGAAGGTGCGGTTGTCACGGGCGTGACGGATGAAAATGTTGACGGACTCTTCCATAATTTTTTCCGCCTGAGGCACGTTGCTGCGGGCCTCACGCATCATGCGGCGCATCACCAACCCCAATTCATCCACCAGCTGCAACCCGAGATCATCCATGCTGCGGAAGTGACGGTAAAATGCCGTGGGTACCACCCCGGCCTGGCGAGTGACCTCGCGGATACCCAGGCTGGCAAAATGCCGACCTTTACCCACCAAATCCAGCGCCGCGGTCATCAGTTTATCCCGTGTTTCGCTGGGATTACGTCGTTTTCGGTCTGCCATCTGCTACCTTAACCGTCGTTGTCATCAAGCGTACACAATTGTACACCCTTTTTACGGAAGCCTCCGAACAAACATCCACCCCAGCCATCATCACTGCCAACGCGGGCAAACCCCTACAGGGTATGGCTTCCTGGGGGAGTTAAGAGCACCAAACACCCTCATGTCATAAAAGGCCAAAGCGGTAAGAAAGGGCCTTAAACACCCCAAAAAATCCAACCAAATGCATAATAAATTGTTTTTTATCAAACAGATAAAAGCAAAAAGCCGGAATAAGGCAAAATTGTTGACGGCAACACATCAACTTGTGTACATTCGTTCACATGAAGTGAACATATGTACACGAGTTCGCTGACATGACGCCTACATGGCCACAGGAGACCCGACCATGCTGTCATCAAACCCTATCAAAAAATCTCTGAACTGGCTGGGCCGCCAGCTGTTCAACCAGGAAAATCCAGCGGCCTTCTTTGACCCGCTGGTAACCCCTATCAATCCGTTGTGGATTCGCGGCTTCACCCCCGCACAGGTGCAAGACATTATCACTGAAACGGCGGACACGAAAACATTTGTGCTCAAGCCTAGCAACCGCTGGTCCGGTTTTGAAGCTGGCCAACACGTCAATCTCAGCGTGGACATTGATGGCGTGCGCTATACCCGGACCTTCAGCCTGTCCAGCACGCCTGCACGCTGGGCGGAAGATGGCACCATCACGCTGACCATCAAACGCCTGCCGGGTGGCCTGGTCACCAACTGGATGCATGACAATCTCAAAGCTGGCACCGTGCTGGGGTTGAGCAAAGCGTTTGGTGACTTCCTTGTGCCAACATCCGTTGAGCCCTTGCTGTTCATCGCGGGCGGTTCTGGCATCACGCCCATTCTGAGCCTGCTGGAGACACTGGAGAAAGACCACTACCGCGCACCCGTCGCCCTGCTCTATTTCGTGCGCACCCAGGCGGATGTCATTGGTGCTGAGCGTCTCTACGCCCTGCGTCAGCGCTGGCCGGCCTTCAACCTGCAGGTTGTCCACTCTCAGGAAGACAGCAAGCCGGTCTACCTCGGCGAGCAGCACCTGGACACCATTCCCGGTATCAAGGCGCGCTTGTGTTATCTGTGTGGACCGAAGGGGCTGATGGACCTGGCCTCCGATCTGCTGGGCAAATACGGCATCAGCGATGACCGTATCCGCGTCACCTTCTTCAGTGCACCAGCACCGGTGTTTACCGGTGAAAGCGGTGGCCTGGTGACCTTCAGCCGCAGTGGTAAGGAGGTTGAAGCAGATGATGGCAAGGCCCTGCTCGAACTCGCGGAAACCGCCAAGCTGAATCCCAAGTATGGCTGCCGCATGGGCATCTGCCATCAGTGCAAGTGCACCAAAACCAGCGGCACCGTGGTTAACAGCCTTACCGGTAAAGTTTCAAGCCCCGGCGAAGAGCAGATCCAGCTCTGTATTTCTGTCCCTCAGGGCCCGGTAACCATCGAACTCTAAACCACCCCATTCAATGACGCGCCCCCGAAGGGGCGCTGGAGCAAGACACCATGATCAAGCTGACCAACGAACAACTCGACGCCCTGGCCAAAGACCTGGACGCCATTCGCGATGAAGCCCTTGCTGACCTGGGCGAACGTGATGCCAAATACATTCGCAAGATTCTGCGCCTGCACCGCACGTTGGAAGTGGGTGGCCGGGTAATGATGCCCTTCGGCTTCATTCCTCCGGTGTTTGTGGCGGCGGTGGCCTCTCTGGGGCTGGCCAAGATTCTTGAAAACATGGAAATCGGCCACAACGTGATGCACGGCCAGTACGACTGGATGAACGACCCGGCCCTGAACTCCCAGACCTATGAGTGGGATACCGTGTGCACCAGTGATTCCTGGCGCCGTACGCACAACTACGAGCACCACACCTATACCAACATTATTGGCAAGGACCGGGACTACGGTTATGCCGTTCTGCGCCTGAGCGATGACCAGAAGTGGCATCCGGCCCACAGTCTGCAGTTCATCAACTACATCTTGCTGACCGTGTTCTTCCAGTGGGGTGTCGGCCTGCATGAGCTGGAGACCGAAAAACTGCGTAGCCGCGAAATTCGCCTGCGGGACAAGCTGCCGCTGATCAAGGAATTCTTCCAGAAGGGTGGCCGCCAGGCGTTCAAAGACTATGTCTTCTTCCCGCTGCTGACGCTGCCGGTTGCACCTATCGTGTTGCTTGGCAACGCCGGTGCCAACCTGATTCGTAACCTGTGGGCCTCAACAGTGATTTTTTGTGGTCACTTTACCGAACAGGCAGAAACCTTTACCGAGGAAGAATGCGAAGGGGAAAGCAAAGGTCACTGGTACCTGCGCCAGATCAGCGGTTCCAGCAACTTCACCGGCGGTCTGTGGGTGCATATCTTGAGCGGCCACCTGAGCCATCAGATTGAGCACCACGTGTTCCCGGATATTCCGGCTCACCGTTACCGTGAAATGGCACCCAAAGTGCAGGCGATCTGTGAGAAGTACGGCATCACTTACAACACCGGCAGCTTCGGCCGTCAGTACATGACTGTGCTGCGTAAGATTGCCCACTACTCACTGCCTGACCGGGTACGCCTGAAGCTGCAGGCAGCCTGATGTCACTTGGTCGGCCCCGGGCCCCCAGCCCGGGGCCGCCTGTAACGTTTCAGCACTACCGCTTAAACGATCTGCAAAATGCGCATGATCTGTGATTGATGACGATCCTTGACCACATCCGCGAGGGTATAGTTGTCCAGCGCTGCAAAGAATGCCCCCAGCGCGTCTGACATGATCTGTTTCAGCCCACAAACCGGCGAGATATTGCAGCCATTGTCAGGCCCCATGCATTCCAGCAGGGTCACATCTTCGGTTTCCCTGACTAATACCCCGATATTGATATCCTCAGGCTTGCGATGCATGCGCAGGCCACCGTGCTTGCCCCGCACAGTTTCAATGTAGCCCTTGCGATTCAGCTGGTGTACCACCTTCATCAGGTGGTTCTTGGAGATACCATAGCTGTCAGCAATCTGCTGAATGGTGGTCAATTGATCCCCCTGCACGGACAGGTAGATCAACACCCGCAGGGAATAGTCTGTGTAACTGGTTATGTGCATAACACCTCATGGGCCTGAAGCCGCTGCGCCAACATATGAATCTGGCACCGTTAAGGAGCGTCTGAGAAACCTATAGCTTTTCAGCCGTTCCTTGAACCTGTGAATAATGCCACAGACGCCGCCGAGCCCGTAAACCCGCCTTGTCTGAATGTCCTGAACTGCTAACCCGACGACATCTTCATCCGCCAAGGCCTTACTGGCAGGTCTGATCAGCTCAGGTAAACATGCATACGTCGCACCGGTCACTATGGATGTGTGGCCACAGGCGCTATTTACCCCCACTGCACCCATAACTACTCCCACTGGGGTATCGGCCCGGCCACCTTCAGTTGCGACAATAACAGCATCATTTACCAACCCAGGAGCCCACCATGAGCCACTTGGTGGATCGTTTTGGCCGCAGGGTAAACTATGTCCGCCTCTCGGTGACCGATCGCTGCGACTTTCGCTGCGTGTACTGCATGGCGGAGGATATGACCTTCCTGCCCCGCCAAAAGGTTCTGACCCTGGAAGAAATCAGCCAGCTGGCTCGGGCCTTTCATCAGCTCGGGGTAGACAAGATTCGCCTGACGGGCGGCGAGCCTCTGGTGCGGCGGGATATTGTAGACCTGGTGGCGGACATAGGTCAGTTGGGCCTGCGGGACTTCGCCATGACCACCAATGGCAACCAGCTCGCCAACCTCGCCGAACCGCTACGCCGGGCCGGCCTTAAACGCCTCAATATCAGCCTGGATTCCCTGGACCCTGGTCGCTTCCGCGCCATTACCCGGACCGGCGAGTTGCACCGGGTACTTGAGGGCATAGACGCCGCACGGGCAGCCGGATTTGCTGGTATCAAGCTAAACGCAGTCATTATGAAAGGCCGCAATGACGACGAAGTGGCCGCCCTGGTGGCGTTTGCCCGCCGCAAGCAGGTGGACATCAGCTTCATCGAGGAAATGCCCCTCGGACAGATCACCGAACATGACCGGAGCGAGAGTTTCTGCAGCAGCGAAGAGGTACGCGGGCTGATTCGCCAACACCACGAACTGCTGCCCTCCACCGCCCAAAGCGGCGGCCCGGCCCGCTATTACCGTATGCCGGACAGTGCCATCAAGGTGGGTTTTATCTCACCCCATTCCCATAACTTCTGCGGTGATTGCAATCGGGTCAGAGTGACGGTGGAGGGCCGGCTGCTGCTGTGCCTGGGCAATGAGCACGCTGTGGACCTGCGCCATGTTCTGCGCGCCCACCCCACCCAGCCGGAGCGCCTGCGGCAAGCCCTGATCCAGGCCATGGATCTGAAGCCGGAGCGCCATCACTTTACCCCTGACGGGGCCGTCCAGATCCTGCGATTCATGAACATGACAGGCGGATAGCGCCTGCGACAGGGTTGGCCTGACCCGGCCCTTGTCCTCCGGCCAGCCCGACTGGTAGGCTTTCCCCCTGTACTCATCACCCAGCCTGCCAGGGGGCCTCCCATGAATGTCATGTTGCTCGGCGCGACCGGTCTGACCGGCCAGAAAGTGTTGCGAGGGCTGCTGGATGCGCCGGAAGTTAGCCGTGTTGTAGCGCCGGTTCGTTCGCCGTTGGCCATAACCCATCCCAAGCTTGACGCCCCGGTTGTTAACTTCGATGAGCTAGCGCAGCACGCAACCCTGTTCCAGGTTGATACGGTTGTCTGCTGCCTGGGCACCACCATCAAAACCGCCGGCTCCCGGGAAGCCTTCCGCCGGGTTGACCACCACTACCCGCTGCAGGCCGCAAAACTGGCGAAAGAAGCAGGCGCCCGTTACTTTCTGCTGATGTCAGCGGTGGGGGCCAAAGCGGATACCCTGGTGTTCTACAGCCAGGTCAAGGGACAGCTGGAAGAGGCGTTGAAGGCGCTGCATTTTGACGGCCTATTTATCTATCAGCCTGGGCTACTGCTGGCCAAGCGGGAGGAGTTCCGCTCAGGCGAGGTGCTGGCGGGGGCCTTTATGCCGCTGATCAACAAGGCACTGGTCGGTAAGCTGAGCCGTTATCGAGGTATTGGCGTCACTACGGTCGCCAATGCCATGGTGCGGGAGGTCCGCAACCTCACCACAGGCACGGCGGGCACACCCGGAGTGCAGGTGCGCCAGTATGATGAGATGCAGGCCTTGGCCAGCCAAGCCTAGCCCACTAGTCCAGTGCGACGAATTCACCGGCCCGGTTCATGGCCAGGAAGTTACCGACACTGCCCATACGGACTGCTTCCACCATCATGCTCATGGGCTGCCGGGCTTCATCCGCCGTAGGCGGAAACCCTGCACGGCCCGACATAGCCGCCACAAACACCATATCCCAGCGCTGCCCGGTGGCCTCTGACTCTTTTACCAGCCCGTCAAAATCCGGCACATCAGACGGCAGCTTGTCCACGCAGACCACAGGGGTGAGCGCACCGCCCTCACCGCTTTCGAAGCTTTTTCGTTCAGCATCACTGGCATCCTCCGGCAACTCCACCCGACAGAACACGAACAGGAATCGCTGGGGCTCCGGCTGCTGCCGGGCTTCCCGATACAAATCTGCATAGTTGCGAAGCATAAACATCTCCAGGGGGTCAGGGCTTGTCCTGACGGTCTGTTGCAATCAGATGAGGCCGTAGCGCCATGACCTGGTCACAAATTTGCTGAACCTCATCATGGCCATAGCGCTGGCCATAGTGTTTACGAAAACCTGCCTCATAAAGCAGAACGTGCTCATCCGCGGTGACACCGACCGCCTCCAGGCAGGCGGCTGCACAGTGCAAATGGCAGCCGTCAATCGCCACCACCGGGCGACCGGAACGGGCTGTTTTCACCAGAGGTTTGACACCACCGCCGACACCAGCGATGCAGGACATCTCAAAGGCGCCCTGATGATCCAGCCGCACCGCCACCTCATTGGCCAGTTGGGCCACATCCGAGCAACCTGAGCAGGCATAGATCAGCGGCAGATCTTTGCGTTTCATGGTCACCTCCGCGCTAGATTCTCAGGGGCCACTGATCAGCCCTACATGGTGAGCTGAGCCAGGCGTCCTGGGTCCTGGATAATCACCCGGCTGCGATTAACCCGCACCAGACCGTTGCTTTTCAACTCCCCCAGGATGCGGGAGAAGGTCTCCGGCTGCATAGCGAGGCGGGATGCCACCAGACACTTGGGCAGGGGCAGCTCCACTTCCACATCCTTCAAGCGGTGTGCGGGTACCAGATCCAGCAGATACCGGATCAGGCGATCCCGGGCGTTTTGCACTGTCATGATTTCCAGATCATGGAAACGCTCCACCGCACGCATGGCATAGTGCCGCATCACCAGATCGGCGTAGGCGGGTTGCCGCGCAATCAGGGCGCGAAAAGCGCGAATGGGGATCATCAGCACCTCGGTCTGTTTGAGGGCTTCGGCATAACAGGCGTACTGCGCCGGGTCTGCATAGATCATCACCTCGGCAAAGCAGTCACCGGGCCCCAGGCTATCGAGGGTGCGCTCCACCCCGGTGTAGTCGAGCCGGAACAGACGCACACGCCCGGACACGACAAAAAAGAAGTTCTGTGCCACCGTATCCTGCCGGTATAGCAGCTGATGGTGCCCGAGTTTGATTCGGCGCAAGTGCCCAACAATGTACTCAAAGTCCTCGTTCTGCAGCTTGTTGAACAGCGGATGCTGGCGCAGGGCGTCCAATGCCTCATCAGCCTCGCTGGCGGCTACCGCCTCCAGCAGTACGGGATTGTCAGAAATACAGCTGAGGGCGTGGAATGAAGCCATAGCGCTCTCCTTTCACCACAGGTTGATTAGGGGCTACCACCAGGTAACCATCCGCAAGGGTTGCCACTGACAGCACCCCGGAACTCTGGGAGCCCGCTAGATGTGCCACGGGCTCAAAGTCGGCACAGTCCAGCCGCACCCGCAGGTACTCCTGCCGCGGCGTGGTGCGTTCCCGGGTAAAGCCTGACTCCACCGGGAAATGCATCAGCGGACGGGTCTGACGCCCCATGAGGCGTCTGACATAGTCGATCACCAGCACCTCGAAGGTCACTAGCGCCGCCATAGGGTTGCCGGGCAGACCGATGAAGGGGGTATCCAGCACCTGCCCGAAGGTGAAGGGTTTACCCGGTTTCATGGCGACACCCCAGAAACGCACCTCCCCCAGCTCTGCTACCGCGCTGCGGACATGATCTTCCTCACCGACTGAAACCCCGCCAGTGGAAATCACCAGGTGCGCCTGATCAGCCGCTGCAGCCAGCGCCTCTCGGGTATTATCAAAACTATCCGCCACCCAATGGCGGCAACTGACATCACACCCCAACCGTTGCAACGCCGCCATCAGGGTATATTGATTGCTGTTGTAGATCTGACCAGGCTGCAGAGGCTGCCCCGGCTGTACCAGCTCATCACCGGTGGTCAGCACCTGCACTCTGAGGCGCTGACGCACAGGCACTGCGGGGATACCCTGACTGGCCAGCAGACCGATTTCTGCCCCTTCCAGGCGGGCACCTGTCTGCAGCAGCAAGGCACCCGCCCGAACGTCCTCGCCGGCCAGACGAATATTGCCCCCTGGCTGTAAACCGGCCGGAACCTGAACACCGCCATCTGCCAGCCGCGTTACCCGCTCTTGCGGCACCACCACATCCACACCTTCAGGAATGGGCGCACCGGTAAAAATCCGCACGCAACTGCCGGGCAGTAGCCGTTCCGGTACCTGCCCCGCTGCCACCCGCTGGGACACGGGAAAAGTCAGCCCTCGGGCCAGATCCTGGCTGTTAAGGCCATAGCCATCCATTGCACTGTTGTCATGCGGGGGAATCGCAATGGGTGCCGTAATAAACTCCGCCAGTGTGCGCCCCTGGGCTTCAGCCAGCGGCACAGTTTCTGTCCCCACCAGACAACGGGCCTGATCCGCCAGAATATCCTGCGCTTCCTGCACCGAGAGCAAAGGGCGCCGGGTTGTTGCGTGGCTGTCACAGCCACAGGCATGACTCATCCGACACCTCCCGCCATGACACGCGGCGCGCAGGCTGTAGGCGCCTGAGGCATCAGCTGGCCAACAAAGTTGCAGGGCTTGTGGCGCGCATCCAGCTGTGGGGCAATCAATTCGTCCCAGGCCAGAGCACAGGCTCGGGGGGAACCCGGCATGGCACAGATCAGGGTGTTATTGGCAAGCCCGGCCACCGCACGGGACTGAATGGTTGAGGTACCAATACTGGCGAGGGACAGGTGGCGGAACAGTTCGCCATAGCCCTCGACCTGTTTGTCAAACAGCGGGATCAGCGCCTCCGGCGTGTTGTCTCTGGCGGAAAACCCCGTGCCGCCGGTAATCAGCACAACCGGCACAGCTGAATTAACAATCCACTGGGAGACAATAGCGCGAATCTGGTAGATGTCGTCCTGGCACAGCTGCCGTTCGGCCAGCAGGTGCCCGCAGTTTTCCAGCCGAGCCTGCAGGACGCTGCCGGACTCATCTGTTGCCAAAGTGCGGGTGTCAGATACCGTCAGAATCGCGATGGGCAGCGGCTGAAAAGGAACTGCCTGAGCATGATGAGCCATATAACCTCCCCGATAACAAACAACCTTGATACAAGTTAAGGGTTATTGGCGCCGGGGTCGCTCCCCCTTTGGGGGTAGTTGGCAGGTGGAGAGGGGGTAACACCGGTAAGGCCGACAGAAAAAAAGGCGGACAAGCTGTATGCATGCCCGCCTTGCATCAGACACAGCAATCACTGCATCAACGGCGACTCGGGCAGCTCCAGGTCCACACCGCTGACGCCGTAGGCCATGGCCAGCACCTGCAGAGACTGGCGCAGGGCGCGGCGGGTGACGCTTTCCATCAGATAGTGGCGGATCTGGTGGCGTACATGCTCATAGGGCAAGGGCTCACCCTCGATACGCTGGTCAACCCGCACGATATGGTAGCCAAAGCGGCTTTCCACCAACTCGGCGGCTAACCCCGGCTGCATATGCATAACCTTGCGTTCAAATTCATCCACCGTCTGGCCCCGGCTGATCTGGCCGAGGCTGCCGCCCTGATGGCGTGATTCACAGGCCGAATGCTGACGTGCCAGCTCGGTGAAGCGACCGGGGTTGTCCAGCAGCTGGCTGAGGATCGCTTTGGCCAGGGTTTCCTGTTCAAAGCGCATTTCCAGATCATCCGGTGCGGCTGCCAGCAGAATATGACTGACCGCCAGCAGGGTCGGACTGCGGAAGCGGGCTGGATTGGCCGCAAAGAAACGTTCGCAGGCGGCTTCATCCGGTTCCGGCACCTCCAGCTTTTCAATGACTGCGGCAACCCTGACCTCCTCATCCAGCGCCGGACTGATATCCAGCTCGTCAGCACGACGCAACAACAACTCACGAATAACCAGGCTGCGGGCCGCATTGTGCCAGGCTTCAGACAGCTCCTCAGCGGGATGGTGCTGCATTTCCCGGGCGATGTCCGTTTCCGGGATCTCCGTTTCCCCCACAAAAACCGGTGGAAACTGACTTCTGGGCTTGCCGGCTTCGCCGGTGGGGATCAGTTGCATGGTGTTCATCTCCAAACTTTTTGCCGCGGAAACCGCAGAAGGACGCGGAACGAAAAGACTGTTGCCACGGAATCCACAGAAGAACACGGAATAACAATTAATACGTTATAAAGCATGCCGTCCTTGGCAAATCATTCCTTCCGTGTTTTCCGTGGATTCCGTGGCCTAACCGCTTTTAAGAACGCTTACGGACCACCTGGTACTTCCGACCGAAATACTCCACCGGCACACTCAGGGCGTGGACCAGTCGGGTGAAGGGAAACACCACGAACAGGGTCAGGCCGAGGAAGATGTGGCTCTTGTAGATCCAGTGCACGTCGGCGATGTGGTCAGCGGCGCCGCCCTGGAAGGTGAAGATACCCTGGGCCCAGGCCGAGAACTTGAGCATCTCGGAGCCATCCAGGTGCCCCAGCGTAGGCAGGATGGTGAGCATACCCAGCACTACTTGGGCGAGCAGCAGGCCGATGATCAGCGTATCGGCGAAACTGCCGGCAGCACGCACGCGGGCGTCGGTCAGGCGGCGGTAGAACAGCATGGCCGCACCCACCAGACACATGGCACCAGCAATACCGCCCACCACAATGGCCATGACCTGCTTCTGACCCGGGGTCATGAAAGGCTCATACATCCATTTGGGGGCCAGCAGGCCCACCAGGTGACCGAAGAAGATCACCAGAATACCGATATGGAACAGGTTGCTGGCCAGGCTCATACCTTTCTTGCGCAGCATCTGGGTAGAGCCCGCTTTCCAGGTGAACTGGGCGTGGTCATAACGCGCCCAGCTCCCGATGAACAGCACGGCGAGGGCGATGTACGGGTAGATCCCGAAAACCAGGGTGTTGAGATAGGACATCATGGTAAATTCCTCCTGCGCCTCAGGCGCCTCTCGCTATGCCTGACGCCGGTGCCGCGTCGGCACCGGGCACCAGCTTGTCACTCAGGTGGATAGTCTGGACCTGCTCCAGCTCACGGCGACGCTGACCAACCACGTCACCACCGCTGCAGGAGCTGCCCTGATCGTCCACAAAGCGGACCATTTCCTCTTCCCAGACCTTATCCAGCGCCTCCGGGGTGTCATCGGGTGCTTCTGCCGCCACAATTTCCGCCAGCTGATGACGGTCAGGGGCGCGGCCAGCCAGAGCCAACAGCGCTTCGAACAAGCCCTGGTAGATACTCTCCCGCTGATGCAGGCGCTCCGCCAGTAGCCCCAGGATGTGGTGAACATCCTCCAGCCAGTGCTGCACCTTGTCCGCCGGCTGGGTGGACAGGTACTCCAGAAACAGCGGCAGATAGTCCGGCAGTTCCTTGGCATCCAGCTCCAGGCCAGCGCGTGCGTACTCTTCCATCAGGTCCACCATGGCCTGGCCACGGTCACGGGATTCCCCGTGTACATGCTCAAACAACAGCAGCGACAGGCTGCGCCCTCGATCAAACAGGCTCACGTAGCTTTCCTGCAGATCCAGCAGATCGCCCTCGCAGAGGGCTTCAATGCAGCTCAGCAGCACATCTTTATTGCGGGTTGCAAGATGCCTGTCCTCGAGGACCACCGCAGTCAGCGCATCACGCGCTGCCTGCAGGTGTTCAGTGGGATAGTCCATCAACCGTGCGATTACCTTGAGTAGTTGCATAATGTGCTCCTCACTCCTGCAGCTGTCGTGGGTCCACCTGCTTGACGGTGGCCAGCTTCTGCACCATGGAGGTGGTCTGCTTCTTGCCGCCGAACAGGCTGAACTCGCTGTCGCCACCACCACAGCCGTCACCAAAGCTGAAGCCGCAACCGCCGCGCTCAGCGTAGGCGGTGGCGTCAGGGAATGCTTCCCTGGCCAGTTCCCGGTGACTGGTGGGGATCACAAAGCGATCCTCGTAGTTGGCGATGGCCAGGTAGCGATACATTTCCTCAGCCTGGGCTTTGGTCAGGCCAGCTTCCTGCAGCGGCGCCAGGTCTTCACGACCCTCCACCGTCTGGGCCCGTTTGTAGAGGCGCATCGCCATGATGCGTTTGAGGGCCAGTACAACCGGTTTCTCTTCACCGGCTGTCAGCAGGTTGGCGAGGTATTTCACAGGAATGCGCAGGCTGTCGATATCCGGCAGCACACCCTTGAACTTCACCTTGCCCGCTTCAGCCGCAGACTGGATGGGCGACAGGGGTGGCACATACCAGACCATGGGCAGGGTGCGGTATTCCGGATGCAGAGGCAGTGCCAGCTTCCAGTCCACCGCCATCTTGTACACTGGGCTGGCCTGGGCCGCCTTGATGACATTCATGGGGATGCCGTCTTTCTGTGCCTGCTCAATCACTTCTGGATCAAACGGGTCCAGGAAGATTTCCAGCTGTTTCTCGTACAGGTCCTGCTCGCCCGGGGTGCTGGCCACTTCTTCGATACGGTCGGCGTCATACAGCAGCACGCCCAGGTAGCGGATACGGCCAACACAGGTCTCGGAGCATACGGTGGGCATGCCCGCCTCGATACGGGGGTAGCAGAAGATGCACTTCTCGGACTTGCCGGTTTTCCAGTTGTAATAAATCTTCTTGTAGGGGCAGCCGGACACACACATCCGCCAGCCACGGCACTTGTCCTGATCGATCAGTACAATGCCGTCCTCTTCCCGCTTGTAGATAGCACCACTGGGGCAGCTGGCCACACAGGCCGGGTTCAGACAGTGCTCGCACAGCCGCGGCAGGTACATCATGAAGGTGTTTTCGAACTGTCCGTAGATGTCGGCCTGCACCTGGTCAAAGTTCTTGTCCTTGCGGCGCTTGGCAAACTCGGTGCCGAGAATTTCTTCCCAGTTCGGGCCCCATTCGATTTTCTTCATGCGCTCGCCGGAGATCAGCGAGCGCGGCCGCGCCACCGGCTGGTGCTTACTGTCCGGCGCGTTGTGCAGGTGCTGGTAGTCAAAGTCGAACGGCTCGTAGTAGTCGTCGATTTCCGGCAGGTCCGGGTTGGCAAAAATATTCGCCAGTACCCGGAAGCGACCACCGATACGGGGGCGAATCTTGCCATTGGCTTCACGAATCCAGCCGCCTTTCCACTTGTCCTGGTTCTCCCACTCTTTCGGGTAACCAATACCGGGTTTGGTCTCAACGTTGTTGAACCAAGCGTATTCCATGCCTTCACGGCTGGTCCAGACGTTCTTGCAGGTGATTGAGCAGGTGTGGCACCCGATGCACTTGTCCAGGTTCAACACCATGCCGACTTGGGAACGAATCTTCATTTGACGGCCTCCTGAGCATAGTCATTGCCTTCACCATCCAGCCAATCCACGCGCTTCATTTTGCGCACGATGACAAACTCATCCCGGTTGGAACCGACGGTGCCGTAATAGTTGAACCCGTAGGACTGCTGAGCGTAGCCACCGATCATATGGGTCGGCTTGGGGCAGGCCCGGGTTACGGAGTTGTGGATACCGCCACGGGTGCCGGTGATTTCCGAGCCGGGGACATTCACGATGCGCTCCTGGGCGTGGTACATCATCACCATGCCGGGCATGACTCGCTGGCTGACCACGGCGCGGGCAGCGATGGAGCCGTTGGTGTTGAACAGCTCTATCCAGTCGTTGTCCTCAACCCCGATATCGCGGGCATCATCCTCACTGAGCCAGACGATGGGGCCACCGCGGGACAGGGTCAGCATCAGCAGATTGTCACTGTAGGTGCTGTGAATACCCCACTTCTGGTGCGGCGTGATCCAGTTCAGCGCCTTCTCAGGATTGCCGTTGGTTTTCTTACCCATCATCGGCTGCGTTGCCTTGGTATCAATGGGCGGACGGTAGACCAGCAAGGCCTCACCGAAGTCCCGCATCCACTGATGATCCTGGTAGAACTGCTGACGACCGGTCAGGGTGCGCCAGGGGATCAGTTCATGGACATTGGTGTAGCCGGCGTTGTAGGACACATGCTCATCCTCAAGGCCCGACCAGGTGGGACTGGAGATGATCTTGCGAGGCTGCGCCACCACATCCCGGAAGCGGATCTTTTCCTCTTCCTTGTTGATGGCCAGATGGGTGTGATCCAGGCCGGTAATCTGCCCCAGTGCCGCCCAGGCTTTCACCGCCACATGGCCGTTGGTTTCTGGCGCCAGTGACAGAATCACTTCGGCTGCATCAATGGCAGTTTCAATTTTTGGCTGACCGGCGTTGACCCCTTCCTCATGCTGGTAGTTCAGCTGACGCAGGAAGTTGACTTCCTCCTTGGTGTCCCAGCTGATGCCCTTGCCGCCGTTGCCCAGTTTTTCCAGCAGCGGACCCAGCGAGGTAAAGCGGGCGTAGGTGTTGGGATAATCCCGCTCCACCGGGATGATGCTGGGCGCAGTCTTGCCCGGAATCAGCTCGCACTCGCCTTTTTTCCAGTCTTTCACATCAAAGGGCTGGCCCAGCTCCGCCGGGGCATCATGCAACAGTGGCAGGGTGACCACATCAGTCTCCACCCCCAGGTGACCGACCGCCGCCTTGGAAAAGGACTTGGCAATACCCTTGTAGATTTCCCAGTCACTGCGCGCTTCCCAGGCCGGATCGGTGGCCGCCGTCAGCGGGTGGATGAAGGGGTGCATGTCCGAGGTGTTCAGGTCATCTTTCTCGTACCAGGTGGCTGTCGGCAGCACGATGTCGGAGTACAGACAGGTGGTGGACATGCGGAAGTCCAGTGTCACCAGCAGGTCCAGCTTGCCGGTGGGGGCCTGGTCATGCCATTTCACTTCCTGCGGCATAACGCCACCTTCCTGCCCCAGGTCCTTACCCTGCAAGCCATTGGTGGTACCCAGCAGGTACTTGAGCATGTACTCATGCCCCTTGCCGGAGGAGCCCAACAGGTTGGAACGCCAGATAAACAGGTTGCGCGGATGGTTCTCCGGTGCGTCCGGATCTTCCGCGGCAAAGGCCAGCGAGCCGTCTTTCAGGCTCTGGGTGACATACTCCACCACACCCAGCCCAGCTTTTTTCGCTTCCGCCGCAATGGTCAGCGGGTTGCGGTTGAGCTGGGGCGCAGAAGGCAACCAGCCCATGCGCTCTGAACGCACGTTGAAGTCAATCAGGCTGCCCTGATACTTGCGTGGGTCCGCCAGCGGCGACAGGATCTCAGTGACATCCAGCTTCTCATACCGCCACTGACTGGAGTGGTTGTAAAAGAAGGAGGTGGAGTTCATATGGCGGGGCGGACGCTGCCAGTCCAGACCGAACGCCAGCGGCTGCCAGCCGGTCTGCGGCCGCAGTTTCTCCTGGCCGACATAGTGGGCCCAGCCACCACCGCTCTGGCCGATACAGCCACACATGATCAGCATGTTGATCAGGCCACGGTAGTTCATGTCCATGTGGTACCAGTGGTTCATGCCGGCACCCACGATGACCATGGAACGCCCCTTGGTCTTGTCGGCATTGTCAGCAAACTCGCGGGCAATACGGATCACCTTGTCACGGGATACGCCAGTGATCTGCTCCTGCCAGGCTGGGGTGTATGGTCTCACTTCGTCATAGCTGGTGGCGCCGTCGTCCTCACCCAGGCCACGGTTGATGCCGTAGTTGGCCATCATCAGGTCATAGACGGTGACCAGACGGGCTTCCTCACCATTGGCCAGCGTTACCTTGCGGGCAGGCATTTTGTGGGTCAGGGTGTCTTTGTACTCCACATGCGGAAAGTGGTCATGCTGGATACCGCCAAAATACGGGAAGGCCACATCGACCGCTTCGTCGTGCTTGTCCAGCAGGGTCAGGCGCAAATTAACATCCTGCCCTTCAGCCTGCTGCTGCAGGTTCCACTTGCCCTTGTCGCCCCAGCGGTAACCGATGGAGCCATTGGGGGCGGTCAGCTGATCGCTGGTTTCATCTAGGGCGATGGTTTTCCACTCAGGGTTGTTGTCCTGCCCCAGGTTGTCCACCAGATCACTGGCCCGCAGGAAGCGGCCCGGCACATAGCGGCCATCCTCACGGGGCTCCAGCATGACCAGGTAGGGCATGTCGGTGTAGCGGCGCACATAGTCCGTGAAGTAGGCGCTGGGCTTCTCCAGATGGAATTCCCTGAGGATGACATGGCCCATGGCCATACCCAGTGCCGCATCAGTGCCCTGCTTGGGATTCAGCCACTCATCAGACAGCTTGGACACTTCTGCAAAATCAGGTGTGATGGCGACCGTCTTGGTGCCTTTGTAGCGGACTTCGGTGAAGAAGTGGGCATCTGGCGTCCGGGTCTGAGGCACGTTGGAACCCCAGGCGATAATGTAGCCCGAGTTGTACCAGTCAGCGGATTCCGGCACGTCTGTCTGCTCACCCCAGGTCATGGGGGATGCGGGCGGCAGGTCGCAGTACCAGTCATAAAAGCTCATACAGACGCCGCCGATCAGCGACAGATAACGACTGCCAGCCGCATAGGACACCATGGACATGGCCGGAATCGGCGAGAAGCCGATAATGCGATCCGGGCCGTGCTGCTTGGCGGTGTAAACGTTAGCCGCACCGATCAGCTCGTTGACTTCATCCCAGTTGGAGCGCACGAAGCCGCCCATACCCCGACGGGTCTTGTACTGCTCGGTTTTCCGGGGATCATCAACGATGGATGCCCAGGCATCCACCGGGTCTTTATGCTGCTGTTTGGCAGCACGCCAGAGCTTGATCAGGCTCTTGCGCATCAGCGGGTACTTCAGCCGATTGGCACTGTACATGTACCAGGAGTAGCTGGCGCCGCGGGGGCAACCACGGGGCTCATGGTTGGGCAGGTCCGGACGGGTGCGGGGATAGTCAGTCTGCTGGGTTTCCCAGGTGACCAGGCCGTTCTTGACGTAGATCTTCCAGCTGCAGGAACCGGTGCAGTTCACGCCGTGGGTGGAACGCACCACCTTGTCGTGCTGCCAGCGCTGCCGGTAGCCGTTTTCCCAGTCCCGGCTGGCCTGGTGGGTCTCACCATGGCCATTGGCAAAGGGTTCGCGCTTTTTCCTGAAGTAATTCAGTTTGTCGATCAAATGACTCATGGTCTCTCTCCAGACGCCGAGGATCAGTCGCTCAGGAGGGCTTGCCTTCAAACCTTCCCGCTTTGTTGAGCTGAGTTCATTGTGAGAGAGAAAAACCGGAGAATCTGCATGGTTACCCCGAGATAACCACCCCCTACCCATAAGGTGATAGAGGTCTGTTACCCCCCGTTGAAAGACGGCTTTAGCAGGCGGCGACGTTCAGCAGCGCGGGAGGTGAGCACGAAGGCAAGACTGCAGGTTAACGCGATGGCAAACAGCAGCATAAAGGCAGCACTGGGGATGCCCAGCAGATCATCCGCAACACCAAACAAGGGGGGTAACAGGAAGGCGGCCAGGCAACCGGCAAACAGCACGGCACCGCCCACCACGCCGGTGTGAGCCGGATAGTCGTCATACATCAGCCGGTAGAGGCTGCCCAACCCCAGGCCAAACAGCCCGCCCAGCGTCATGAGTAATACCAGGCACAGGGCCAGGGGCAACACCAGCCGCAATTGCAAAGGCCCAGTTACTGCCTGCACCGTCACCGACATGGGCGGATAAGACAGCAACAACAGCACCAGCGTGGCCCCGGCCAGCGCAAACTTCAGGGTACGCTCCGGCGGCCAGCGATCCGCCAGGTAGCCACCCGCAACCTGCAGCAACGCGCCAGGCAGAGAAAACAGCATGGCCAGTCTGGCGCTGGTTTGCAGATCCAGTTGGTAGCGATCCGTCAGGTAATCCGGTAGCCAGAGGATCAGCGCCACCAGGCCGCCAAACATGAACATAAACTGTAGGCAGTAGTACCAGATACGAGGCGCCAACAACCCCCGCAGCGCGCGCCCTGACCACAAGCGCTGCCCCGTGGCAGGCACAGGCACTTCCGGTTCGGTGAACGCCACCACCAGCACCAGCGCCAGGGCAGTGACCAGCAGGTAGGCGACCGGCGCCAGTTGCCAGTCGTAAGCTGCATGCACCATGGGCACCATCAGAAAGGTAAACGCGGCACCGGTCATGCCCGCGCCGAAACAACCCATGCAGGCGCCTGCCCGTTGCGCTGGCACCAGCCGGGACACATACAACAGCCCTGCGCTGAACAGCCCGCCCGCCAGCCCCAGGCCGGTACCTGCCAGCATAAAGCCCCAGAAACTGTCGGCCAGGATCACCCCTATCAGCCCCGGACACAAACCCAGCAGACTGCCGATCAGCACCTTGCGGCCACCATAGCGCTGGGCAAGTAGCCCAAGCGGCAGTGACAGCAACCCACCCATCAGAATGGGCCAGGACACCAGCACCCCGAACAGGGTGCCCGACAAACCCAGGCTACCTTTCAGATGCACGCCTACGATGGCGAACAGGGTCCAGCTGGCAAAGGCGATAAAAAAGGAAATAGTCGCCAACGGCAGTGCCACCGATAAGGGTGCGCTGGAGACAGGCGGGCAATGTGCGACGCTGAGCATGGCGGGATTCCGGATGCTGGGATACCCTGTTCAGTGTCGCCCTCGCCTTGACGAGGGTCAAAGGTTCAGAAGGGGTAAGCATCTACTCATTAAGTGGTATTCGCTCTGCCCCCTCCTGCTAGTATGGTGTCAATCCGCAACAGGACTACAAACGCTGTCATGCTCTCGTTCCGGCACTCACTCATTGGCCGCTCAGGCCTCGCCCTGGCCGCGGTCGCCCTGGTAGCCCTGATGAATATCGGGCTGTCCATGACTGTGGCCCGCAGTATTCAGGGCAGTGCCACCGCTATTAATGTGGCCGGTTCCCTGCGCATGCTCAGTTACCAGAATCTGGCGGAATGGCAGCAAAGCTATGGTAATGGCCTGCCCGAGGCGACACTGGACCGGTTCGATGAGCGTCTGGAAAAGCTTCAGTCCCTGCGGGTATTGCCCACCTCGGGCGACCAACCCCTGAATCAGCAATGGGCCCTGATCAATCAGACCTGGCAGCACGCTCTGCGGCCACTGCTGTCCGTGTCAGCCCTGGATACCACCACCGACACGGCCCTCGCCATTACCCGTGAGCTGGTCAGCGAGATCGAACACCTGGTGACGCTGCTGGAGGACCGCACCGAAGCCCGTATTGCCCTGATGAATGTGGTGCAGGGCATCAGCCTGCTGTTCACCCTGCTGGTGGTGTGCATCATGATGTATGACCTCAAGAACCATGTCGTCGGCCCCCTCAACCGGTTGCTACGGGTTGCCACATCGGTGGGTAAAGGTGATTTCACCCAACGGGTACAGCTCAGCGGTGACGATGAGCTCAGCCAGCTGGGCTGCGCCTTCGATCAGATGACCGACGAACTCGCCCACAGCTATGGCAGCCTGGAGGCCCACGCTGCAGCCAAGACCCGCGAGCTGCAGCTGAGCCATTCAGCCCTGCAGTTGCTGCATAGCGCCAGCCGCTCCCTGTTCAGCAGCGGCGACCTGTGCGAGGGTGCCATCCCATTGCTGCAGGAACTGGAGGAGCTGCTCAGCATCGGCCCCATCCGCCTTTACCTGCACGACCGCCATGCCTCCGAACCGGTGGAAGTGGTCACCACTGCCACCCGGCAGCGCCCTTATTACTGCCGCGACCACAGTTGCACGGCCTGCCTGGTGGCACCCGAAGCCTACGAAGAGTTGCCCTCGGAGGAAAATGACGGCCAACGCCTGCTGCTACCCATTCGCACCGCCAATCAGTTACTGGGCACACTGGAAGTCTGGTACCCGAAAGAACGCGAACTGCCGGACACCTCCCGGCGGTTACTGGAAACCCTCAGCGACCAGCTGGCCACGGCCATTTTCCTGCAGCGCCAGATCACTGAGCAGCAGCAGCTCACCCTGGCGGAGGAACGGGCGGTCATCGCCCGCGAACTGCATGACTCACTGGCCCAGTCCCTGTCTTACCTGAAAATGCAGGTGGCCCGCATGCGTAAGCTGACACCGAGCCCGGCATCAGAAGCCCAGTATGAAAGCATTCTCGATGAATTGAGTACCGGCCTGAACAGCGCCTACCGTCAGTTACGTGAGTTGCTGACCACATTCCGCCTCAAGCTGGACAACCCGGACCTGGGCACCGCGCTGCGGGAAACCGTGTTGGAGTTCAGTGACCGCCTGGCCAATCCCATTCAGCTACACTATCAGTTGCCGCCCCAGTTGCTGTCGGCCAATGAAGAGATCCATACGCTACAAATCATTCGCGAAGCCCTTGCCAACACAGTGAAGCACTCCCAGGCCAGCGAAATCAGCGTAGAGGTGAGTTTCCGCTCACCTCAGGTGATGGCCTGGGTACGTGACAATGGCGTCGGGCTGCCCGAAGGTGACGCGCCAAAACGCCACTATGGCCTGATCATTATGCAGGACCGGGCCCGGACACTGGGGGGCCGGCTGGAAGTCAATAATCGCGCAGAAGGTGGCGTTGAAGTGCAGCTGAGCTTCGTGCCCAACAGCAGACACCTGATGACCGAACAAAACCAGACCCGGCGCATTGTGTAGCGCCAGGTACAAAAAACACATTCAGAGACACTGAGCACGAGGAAATCCATGACCGATATCGACACCAAGGCAGGTATCCTGCTGATTGACGACCACCCCCTGCTGCGCCAGGGCGTCCGCCAGCTGATCGAAATGGAGGACGATATGGAAGTGATCGGAGAGGCCAGCAACGCACTGGACGGCATCGCCAAAGCCGTTGAACTTGAGCCGGACCTGATCCTGCTGGACCTCAACATGCCGGAAATCAACGGCATTGAAACCCTGCGCCGGCTGCGTGCCGAAAATGTGGCCTCCCGTATTGTCATGTTCACCGTGTCTGACCACGAGGATGACGTGGTTGCAGCCCTGCGTGCGGGTGCCGATGGCTATCTGCTCAAGGACATGGAACCGGAAGACATGATCGCCCAGCTCAAGCAGGCCGCCACCGGCCGCATGGTGATCAGCGACCGCCTTACCACACTGCTGGCAGAGGCCCTGCGTTCCAACAAGCCCCAGTCCAACAAGCCGGACTACCACAGCCTGACTCCCCGCGAGCAGGACATTCTCAAACTCATTGCTGACGGCCTCTCCAACAAAATGATTGCCCGCCGTCTGGATATCAGTGACGGCACCGTCAAAGTCCACGTCAAACACCTGCTCAAGAAGCTGGGCCTGCGTTCCCGGGTGGAAGTGGCCGTCTGGGCGGTGGAAGAGGGCTTGCACCGCTGAACGTGTCTCACTGCGCTGCCGCCATACTGCGCTAAATCAAGGTAACAGGAAGCATCTGCTGCTAGGGTGGCGTTTTGATCATCCACACAGGAGATGCCTGATGCTGCCTGGCCCATCCCGACTCACTGACCGCTTTCCGCTGTTGCGCCAGACCGCTGATCTGCTGCGGGATACCCTGCCCTCGCCGGCACCTTTGATTCGGGTGCTGGAACGCAGCATCCCGCTGCCCTTGCGGCAAACCCTGTCCGAAGAACCCCTCAACCGCCTGTTTGCGGAGGCCATCGCGGCAGGGGACTTTGCTGAGTTTGAGGGCCGCACCCTCAGGCTTGAAATCAACCCTGGCTACTGGGGCATTACCCTGGGCTTCTGGCAGGGCCGGCTCAGGTTTTTGGAAGGCCCCGGTGAAGCCACCATTCGGGGCTCTCTGGCCGCCTTTCGGGTGCTTGCGCAGCGCAAACAGGACCCGGACCAGCTGTTTTTCCAGCGCAAACTGGTCATAGAGGGAGATACTGAGTTAGGGCTGGCAGTAAAAAACCTGCTGGACAGCCTTGAGTGGCAACTGCCCAACTGGCTGACCCGGTGGCCAGCCACATCCTGATCAGGGACAATAGCGGCTGTTGCAGGCAAAAGACGAGCACCCATGACACGCACCTTCCACCCCAAGCCGGAACTGCAGATTCGTCTGGTGTCCGGTTATGACGTTGTTCTGGGGCCTGGCAAGGCCGACCTGCTGGACGCTATCGCAAGCACCGGTTCCATCACCGCAGCCGCCAGCCAGCTGGGCATCAGTTACAAAAAGGCCTGGCAACTCATGGGCACCATGAACAGCCTTTTTCCTCAACCTTTGGTCGCCACCGAAACCGGCGGCAACCAGCGGGGCGGAGCCACCCTGACTCCCTTCGGCCAGCAGGTACTGACCCTGTTTCGGCAGCTGGAACAGTTGATCGACCCGGCCCTGGCCGAAGAGGCGCAGGCCCTGCTGGATCTGCTACCTCCACCGGAGTACTTGCCCTGAACAACGGGCCGTGACTACACTGAACCCCGTTATTTCCACTTATGCATAACGGATGTTCATATGCCTGCCCTCACCTGCCGGGTTCGAAACTCAGTGCTGACCCTGACCATGGTGCTGGGTCTTTACACCCCCTCCGCCCTGGCGGACCTGCGCATAGCCGTGGCCGCAAATTTCAGCCATACCCTGCAGCAACTGGTGAATACCTACAGCAGACTGGACCCGTCATTCAGCGCCACCCTCAGCAGCGCCTCCTCAGGCAAGCACTTTGCCCAGATCCGTCAGGGCGCGCCTTTTGACCTGTTTTTCTCTGCGGATGACCAACGTACTGCCGACCTGATCGCCCAAGGTGACGCCCGTCCTGACAGTCGCTTTACCTATGCCCTGGGGCAGCTGGCGCTGTGGAGCCCGGATCCGGAGAAGGTGCCTGCCGATGGCCTGGCTTTGCTGAAGGCCGTCGAGTTTCGGCGCCTGGCCATCGCCAACCCTCGGGTGGCCCCCTATGGGGCCGCTGCCGAAGCCCTGCTACGTGACAACGACATCCGGCTAACACGGGGGCAGTTGATCACCGGCCAGAGCATCGGCCAGGCCTTCAATTTCGTCAGCTCCGGCAACGCGGACCTGGGGCTGATTGCCGTCTCACAGGTGCGGGTGCATGAGCAACAACACGCGCCGGGCTCTCACTGGCTGCCACCTGCGGCGAGCTACCCCGCCATTGTTCAGGAAGCCGTCATTCTCAATGCCGCCAGCAACATCCCCAGCGCTATCCAGTTTATGCAATGGGTCCGGTGTGACGAGGCGGCACACGCCATTATCCGGGCAGATGGCTACCTGATTCCCGCCACCCACACGGAGGCTGCCTGTGCTGGGCATTAACGAGGCAGACTGGGTCGCCCTCTGGCTGACCCTGCGGCTGGCCGCTGTGACCACGGTGATATTGCTGATGCTGGGCACGCCACTGGCCTGGTGGCTGGCCCACGCCCGCAGCAAAACCAAACTGGCGGTGGAGTCCATCGTCGCGCTGCCGCTGGTGTTGCCACCCACCGTACTGGGTTTTTACGTGCTGATGCTGCTGGGGGCACAGGGCCCGATTCAGGCCCTCGGTGGGCCGAACCTCGCGTTTACCTTCACCGGGCTGGTGATCGGCTCGGTGCTCTACTCTCTGCCGTTTGTCGTGCAACCCCTGCAGAATGCCTTCTCCGAACTCAGCCGCAGCACCCTTGAGGCAGCCGCCACCCTGCGGGCGACCCGGCTGGACCGGTTTGTCAGCATTATTCTGCCACTGACCCGGCGCGGCTTTCTTACCGCCATTACTCTGGGCTTTGCACACACGGTGGGTGAGTTCGGCGTAGTGCTGATGATTGGCGGCAATATTCCGGGCGAGACCCAGGTTATCTCCATCGCCATCTACGATCATGTGGAAGCCATTGACTACGGCAGTGCCCATCGCCTTTCGGCACTGCTGCTTGGCTTGTCCTTTATCATGCTGTTTACCCTGTACAGCATCAACGGCCGGTTCAGGATACGCAGTGCATGATTGACTTTGACTTCACCCTGACACGGCCCGATTTCAGGCTCGCGGTGGCGGGGCAGATTCCGGCAACCGGGGTCACCGCCCTGTTTGGCCGTTCCGGTTGCGGCAAGACCACACTACTGCGTTGCCTGGCGGGCCTTGAGCCCGCAGCACAGGGGCACCTGCGGGTTAACGGCGTGAGCTGGCTTGACGCCAACAAACACCTGCCGCCCCATCAACGCCCTATCGGTTATGTGTTCCAGGAAGGCGCCCTGTTCCCTCATCTGACGGTGGCAGGCAACCTGCATTATGGTTACAAACGCATCCCGCCCCCAGCCCGCCAGTTACACCCGGAGGACGTGATCACGCTGCTGGGCCTTGCCCCTCTGCTCAAACGACATCCCCATGCGCTTTCCGGCGGTCAGCGCCAGCGGGTGGCCATTGGACGCGCCCTGCTCACCAGCCCGCAACTGCTGTTGATGGATGAGCCCCTGGCCGCACTGGATGCCATCAGCAAAAACGACATACTGCCCTGGCTGGAGAAATTGCACCAGACACTGGACCTGCCCGTCGTCTATGTCAGCCACGCTATTGAGGAAGTGGCGCGGCTGGCGGACCACATGCTGCTACTGGAGCGGGGAAAACTGATTGCGGCCGGGCCATTGGCCACCCTGCTCAGCCGTACCGACCTGCCCCTGGCCCATGCCGACAATGCCGTGTCCGTTATCGAGGGTGACGCCGGCTCCTGGGACCCGCACTACCACCTGCTGCAGGTGGCCTTCGCTGGGGGAACCCTGTTAATACCCAGCCAACAGCCGCCGCAACAGTCGCGGATTCGCATTCGTGTGGCCGCGCGGGATGTCACCATCAACCTGGCGGCAGCGGCGCACGACAGCGCCCTCAATCACCTGCCTGCCCGTATCACCGGGTTCAGTGATGACCCGCACCCGGCGCATCAATTGGTGTCCCTGCTGTTGGGGGACAGCACTCCACTGCTGGCCCGCATCACCCGTAAATCCCGGGACCAGTTGGGGCTGACCGAAGGCATGGCTATTTACGTCCAGTTCAAGGCCGTGGCGCTTAGCTGACGTCCTGCCGCCGCACCTGCACTCTGCCCGGCTCGCCGTACCAATAGCCATTGCAGGGCGGCGCCTCCACCAGCGCCAGCGGGTCGGCCGGGGGCAACTCGCCGCGGCGGGCCTGGTCAAAGCGGGCGACCACGGCCGCCATACCCTGATGCTCAGGGCTCAGGCGCAGCACGCTGACACCCATACGCTGCATTTCCGGCACTTCGCGCAACAGGTCATAACGGGCACCAGACAGGGTGGAGATACCGTTCAGCCGGAACACCTCCTGGGCTTCCCGGGACCTCAGTGCCATACCGTCAGGATGCTGTTTGCAGACAAACTGGCAGTTATCCTTGGGCAGGTTGTAATGGCGGGCGGTAAAGCAGCGGGATGACCAGGCCAGAGGCAAAAAGCCCCAGGAAAAGACTTCACAGGGGGTATCGAGCCCGTCTGCCCGAAGCTCCGCCAGCATATCTGCCAGCGTCTGACGCCCCAGTTCCACCGGCAAACTCCAGCGCTGCAACCCCTGCCGGATCAGTATTCGCAGGGTCGCGGTATTATAGAGGGTCAGCGCTGGCCCGGTTACAAAGGGTAGTTTCGCCTCAGTAACCAGTTGCAAAGCGGCCTGATCATTGGCTTCCACCACAAACTCGCCGTTACTGCAGAGCTTGCGCAGCCCCCGCAGATCCGCTTCCGACTCAATCAGGGTCTGGCTCGACAGGAGCACCTGCTTGCCGCATTGTTGCAGCTCACGGCCCAGGCCAAGCCAATCGTCCAGCTTCATCTCCCGGCGGCGGGAGCAGACGGTTTCTCCCAGGTAAATCAGGTCTACCGGCCAGTCAGCAGCCTCAGCGTAAAAGCTCAGGACATCCTGTTTGCCCCAGAACCAGAGAATGGGACCCAGTGATAATTGCAGCATGATAAGCTCCGGCAGGTTATTTCCACTTGCGGTGATAGGCGCCCAGGGTGGTTTGCCCGCCTTCCGACAAGCTCGCCAGGGTCGCCGCCCAGGCAGCGTCCGTGGCGTACTGACCGGGGTTCTGCATCAACCGGTCAATCGCCATGCGCCACGCCGAAGTAACCTGCCCCACATAAGCCGGGCTGCGCTGGCGCCCCTCGATCTTGATGGCGGCAATACCCAGCGCCTGCAATTCCGGCAGCAGATCCATGGTATTCAGGCTGGTGGGCTCCTCAATGGCGTGATAGACCGATCCCTCCACCTCAAACCGCCCCTTGCACAGGGTCGGGTAGCCTGCCGGCTCACCGTCGGCGAAACGATCAATCAATACGCCATTGAGACGGGCTTCCAGGCCCTGGGGCGTCTCCTGCCAGCGCACATCTTTGGCGGGCGAACAGGCACCCCGGGTGTTGGGGGATTCGTCCGTCAGGTAAGAGGACAAGTAGCAGCGCCCTTCTGCCATGATGCACAGACTGCCAAAAGCAAACACCTCCAGCTCCACTGGACTGTGGCTGGCCACATCCCTGACCTGACTGATAGACAGCACCCGCGGCAATACCGCCCGGCGAATTCCGAAGTGATTGTGGTAGAAGCGCAAGGCCTCATAGCTGGTGGCCGACCCCTGCACCGACAAATGCCGTGGCAGGTCCGGATGGCGGCGGGCGGCATAATCCAGCAACCCCATGTCCGCCAGAATCAGCGCATCAATACCCAGATCAGCAGCCCTGTCCACCGCCCGGGTCCAGTTGGCCCAGCCAGCGGGTTGTGGGTAGGTATTAATGGCACAGAACACCCGCGCACCCCGGGCATGGGCATAGTCAATGCCCTCGGCAGCGCGACGATCATCAAAATTCAACCCGGCAAACTGGCGGGCATTGGTGCTGTCCTTGAAGCCCAGGTAAACCGCATTGGCGCCCTGATCCACAGCCGCCTTGAGAGCTGGCAGACTGCCAGCCGGGCAAACGAGTTCCATAACACAGTCCCCCTTGCGATGGGGAGACTCTAGCAACCCCCACAGCCGGATGCCTTGATCCTTGTCAGCACTGGGGGGGTGTTTTGGTTATAACTGCTTTTTTAGCCGCGGAATCCACGGAATCCACGGAAAGGTTTTTAAGAACGTTCAGTCAGTGGCGGGAAGTGTATGCCTATGATTAACGGGGAAAACCAGAGCGCGCTTTAAAACCCTTCTCTTTTTCAAAGGGCTTTTAATTCCGCGTCCTTCCGTGGATTCCGCGGCCCATCATCTCCAATCTCTTACCAATCAGATAATGCGGGAGAACCGCTGGCTGGCGTCGGCTTTGCGGTAGCGGTCGAACATCTGGCAGATGGCGCGGATCAACAGGCGGCCGGGGGTCTGGACTACCAGGGCCTGGCCGCGGTCTTCAATCAGGCCGTCGCGAATCATGGGCTGCAAGCGCTGTAGTTCATCCTCGAAGTAACGGTCGAAGTCCTCCTGCCAGTGCTCGGCAAACTGTGCCCGGTCCAGGCGGAAGTGGCAGATCAGCTGGCCGATCACCCAGCGCCGCAGGCGGTCGTCACGGGTCAGCCGCAGGCCACGGTTAAAGGCGGGCTGACCGGCGTCAATGCGGGCTTCGTACTCGCTCAGGTCATGCAGGTTCTGGAAATAGGCATGCTCGGTCTGGCCGATGGCGGACACCCCAATGGCCACCAGGTCACATTCACTGTGGGTGGTGTAGCCCTGAAAGTTCCGGTGCAGGCGGCCTTCCCGCTGAGCTACCGCCAGGCTGTCATCTGGTTTGGCGAAGTGATCCATACCGATGTATTCATAGCCGGCTGCCAGCAGCCGGGTAATGGTGTTGTGCAGGATAGTGAGTTTGTCAGCGGGCGCTGGCAAGGTGTCATCCTGAATGCGGGTTTGCGGATAGAAGCGCTGGGGCAGATGGGCGTAGCTGAACACGGATAGCCGGTCCGGCGCCATTTCGATGACATGTTCGAGGGTCTCAGCAAAGCTGGCGGGCGTTTGGTAGGGCAGGCCATAGATCAGGTCCAGATTTATGGAGCGGAAACCCAGCCGACGGGCTTCATTCAGCACCGACTCAGTCGTGGCCCGGGGCTGTACCCGGTTTACCGCTTTCTGCACCTGCGGGTTCAGATCCTGAACGCCCAGACTAATCCGATTGAAGCCCAGCTCCCACAAGGTTTCCAGAGTGTCTTCGGCCACTTCACGGGGGTCAATTTCGACACTGTAATCCCGCTGGCTATCCTCCTGTAGCTGGAAAATATCCCGGTAGCCCGCCATCAACTCCCGCATCACATCCCGGGGCAGAAAGGTGGGCGTACCACCGCCCCAGTGCAGTTGGGTCACCTGGCGCTGCGCACCAAACAGCTCAGCCTGCATACGGGCTTCCCGCAGCGCTCGCTCCACATAGGGCATGGCTTTGTCGCGTTTTTTCGTGATGACCTTGTTACAGGCACAGTAGTAACAAAGGTGGGCGCAAAACGGCAGATGGGTATACAGGGACAGAGGGCGACCACTGGCCCTGCTGCGTTCAGCATCCGCATACAGATCCGTCAGCTGGTAGTCTGGGGTAAACTCCAGCGCCGTCGGATAAGACGTGTAGCGGGGGCCACTGAGATCATAACGACGGATCAGCGCCTCATCCCACAACTGTTCAGCGGGTGGCGCCTCTGCCCCCATATGCAACACCTTACTAACCTGCATCAACGACCTGCCTCCGGAGTGCTTCATCAAGTCCGCCCAGTGTACCCGTGCTGGACGGGTACACTTTTGACTTACGTCATCGCTGACTATCACGCTAGCAAACAGGCAGGTTCAATACACTCCAACTGAAGAGGTAGAAGGGGCAACTTTTAGGTATAGACGTACTCAGCCAGTTACCTTGCCCATAGCCGGCATGGGGGCCGGTTCCTGTGTGCAGGCTTGGTTACGTCCGGCCGCCTTGGCCTCGTATAGTGCTTTGTCGGCTGCGGCAATGAGTGACGCCGGGGCGGCTCCCCGCTGCTGATCCGCAGTAGCCACCCCGAGGCTCACGGTAACCCTGAGGGATTTGCCTCCCCAAGAGACCGGTTCAGCACGCACCGCCTCCAAAATCTGTTGCGCTTTCATCAGCGCGCCGTCAGCGGTGGTACAAGGCAGGATAACGGCGAATTCCTCGCCACCATAGCGGGCTACCCGATCAGCACTGCGCCACCCGAGGTCCTGCAGACGGCGCGCTATCTCCATCAGACAGGCGTCACCCGCCTGGTGCCCATGTTCGTCATTGAAGCGCTTGAAGTGATCCACATCCAGCATGATCAGGGACAGAGGCCCTTCGCGGCTCTGCCGCCCGCACTCCTCCCCCAGCCGTTGATCAAAGTAACGGCGATTGAAAACGCCCGTCAGGCCATCGATATGGCTGAGGGCTTCCAGCTCCCGGTTGGCCTGGGCCAGGGCTTCGGTGCGCTGGGTCACTTTTACTTCCAGTTCATGCTGCATGGCAACCTGAATGCGCTCGTTCTCCCGGGCCAGATGCCGCAACCGGTCTGCCAGAGCGATGGAAAGCAGTACTACCTCAATCGCAGAGCCAATCTGGATGGCATGGTCAGTAAAGAAATTTGCTGGTAGCAGGGCAAACGTCTTCAGGGTGTAGCAGATCATGCCAAACAGCAGGGCGACCCAGGCCAGCAAAAAGTAACGCGCGGGCACATAGCCCCGATACCAGCAAATCACCGCAGCCCAGAACACAAACAGGATTGCGATAGTGGCAAACAGCGTTGCCAGACGGATTACCAGGCTGTAGTCCGGGTACAGCAATGCCATCGCGGCCAATACTGCAAACAACCCACAAAGCACACCGAACAGGCGACTCAGGTGAGGCGCATTGACTCGCATGGCGAGAAAGGAGTTGGTAAAGCCCAGTACCGTGAACATGCCAACGGAGGTCAGGAAAGCCACTGCCCGGTTATTCCACCAGGGCGAGCCCGACCAGAGGAACTCGAATGCCAAACCATTCAGGCTCAGCTGCAGGACCGCATAGATACCGATATACGAGCTGTACCAGAGATAGTTCTTGTCACGAATTGACAAAAATATCAGCAGGTTAAAAATCAGCATCGCGGACATCAGGCCATAGTAGCCACCCAGCAGCAACCCTTCTTTCCGGCTGGCGGAGACAAACGTATCGTAGTCCCACAGCAGCATTCGCATCTGGATGGAGCCGGTGGTGGCAACCCGCAGATAGGCATCAACCACCTCGCCCGCTGCCAGATCAAATGTGTAGTTGATGTTGTGGTGACTCAGGCTGCGGTTTGCAAACGGCACCGTATCCCCAGCCAAATGGGAGGTCACCTCGCCCCCTGACCGCGCCAGAAACAGCTCCATTTCATCAATGATCGGGTACAACCCTTCCAGCACAAAACGCCTCTCGGGACCCAGATTTTCGATCTGCAGGTGGAACCAATAGGTTGAGTTGGTAAAACCGAAGTTATAGGCACGTTCAGGCTTCGTATGGCTGGCGTCACGGGACCAGCGCGCTACCACCTGTTCAAATGATAAACCCGACGACACATCCTCGAGGTAACTGAGATACAGGGACACGTCCTTGCGCGTGTCATCAGCAGTGATGGTAACCGGCGAGATCTTCCCGGCCTCCGCCTGCGCAGTAACCGCTGGCAACAAAAACAACATCACCCAGAGGACCGAAGCGATGATGCTCCGGTCAACAAATCGCCTAGAGTAGATGCCACCTTGCATTGTCTGCTAGCCCTGAGAGATAAGAGCCGCTTTTATTATCACTGGAATACTGAATTACACCTTAGCCCAGCCCCCAGCTGGTGTCATTGCGGGCCAACAAACAATAACAAAAATACGCAAATAGCTTTACCGATCTGCCCCGTCCTCCACGTCGTATGGAAAGAACCTGACACAAAGATACGACCTATGCGCAACCTGATACTGATCCTGGGTGACCAGCTAAGCACTACCCTCAGCGCCTTGCAGGATGGCGACCCGTGCCGTGACCGCATCCTGATGGCAGAGGTGGGCGACGAGGCCCGTTATGTCCGCCATCATAAGAAAAAGATCGTGCTGCTGTTCAGCGCCATGCGCCACTTTGCCGAGCAGCTCCGGGCTGCCGGCTGGACCGTGGACTACCACACCTATGATCCGGACAGTCCTCTTACCAGCCTCTGTGATGTGGTGAAGGACGCCTGTACACGCCACCATCCAGCCCGCCTGATCACCACAGAGTGCGGTGAGTGGCGCTTGCATGATGATATCCAGCGCTGGTCAGCACGCCTGAACCTGCCGGTAGAGATCCTGCCGGATGATCGCTTTCTCGTCAGCAAGGCGTGGTTTGCCCGCTGGGCTCAGGGCCGCAAGCAGCTGCGCATGGAGTATTTCTACCGTGAGGTCAGGCGGCAGACTGGCCTGCTGATGACTCCCGAGGGAAACCCGGAAGGGGGACAATGGAACTTTGACCGGGACAATCGGCAGAAGTGGACCGGCACCCCCCCTGCCCCGGCGCCATGGCGGGTTGAGCCGGACGCCATCACCCGGGAAGTTATTGACCTGGTGGAGCAGGCGTTTCTCGATCACTACGGCACGACGGATGATTTCCACTTTGCGGTCACCGCCGAACAGGCCGAGGATGCCCTGGCCTACTTTCTGGATTTTGCCCTACCCTGCTTCGGTGACTTTCAGGACGCCATGTCCGAACAGGAAGACTGGCTGTTCCATTCCATCCTGTCGCCCTATATCAACTGTGGGCTGCTACTGCCCAGAGATGTTTGTGAGGCCGCCGCACAGCGCTATTACCAGGGGGCAGCACCGCTGAATGCCGTGGAAGGCTTCATCCGTCAAATCATTGGCTGGCGGGAGTATGTTCGGGGCATCTACTGGCTGCACATGCCCGCGTACGCGCAGCAGAATGCCCTGCAAAATGACCGCGACCTGCCCTGGTTTTACTGGACCAGTAAGACCCGTATGCGCTGCATGCACAAGGCCCTGGACGCCACCTGGCGTAACGGTTACGCCCACCACATTCAGCGCCTGATGGTGACGGGCAACTTCGCCCTGCTGGCGGGCATACGGCCAGAGGCCATCTGTGACTGGTATCTGGCGGTCTATGTGGATGCCTATGACTGGGTGGAGCTGCCCAATACCCTGGGCATGGTCATGCATGCTGACGGGGGCTACCTGGGGTCCAAGCCTTATGCCGCCAGCGGTAAATATATTCAGCGCATGTCGGACCACTGCAGCCATTGCCCCTACAAGGTCAGTAAAGTCACGGAGGAGGACGCCTGCCCCTTTAACGCCCTCTATTGGCACTTTCTCCATCGCCACCGTGATCAGTTTGCCGGCAACCCCCGCATGACCATGATGTACCGCAACTGGGATCGTCAGGCGGCGGACAGGCAGGACGCCATTCTTAAGCGCGGTGACTGGCTGCTCGGCAACCTTGATGCGATTTAAGGTGCCATCCACCAACCGATGAAGCGGCAGTGCTATAATTAACGCAATACTCTCAGCTTTGCAGGGACGCTTTCGCCATGCGCATACTCGCCACCCTTTTGTTGCTGACAGCTTCCGCTGGGCTGAGCGCGGGCAATCTGCTCCTGCATACCTTCCATGCCCCCCCTTATCAGATTGCCGTGTCGCCCGGGAGTGCCAGCACGGGCGTTCGAGGCTCCACGGTAGAGACGGTACAGTGCATACTGGAAAAAATGGAGTGGACCGCCACCACCGTAGCGGTTCCGCCTAACCGGGCCGTACACTCGCTGCGCAATCGCATGGTGGATGGCTACTATGCGGTGGATCCCTCAGATACGCTGGACCAATACGCCGTTGCCAGTTCACCTATCGCTTTGGAGAAGTGGTTTTTTTTCTCCAAGCGACCGCTGACTGACTACCGCCAGGCACGGATTGGCGTGATCGCGGGCAGCAACGAAGCCGCCTGGATGGCGCAACACGGCTACCCCATCCATATGCAAGCCAATGTGCCTGAACAGCTTTTAACACTGCTCTACCGGGACCGGATTGACGCCATCATGACCGACCTGCGACTGCTGGAGCACCTTCAGGCCAGTGCCACTGCCAGTGCGACAGGTGCGCCACCGGTTTTGTATGGGCACTTCCTGCGCTTCGCGCCCTTAAGTTTTTATATCAATCGCCGCGTCGCCACTGAACACCCGACCTTCCTGACCCGGTTCAACACCCATATTGCCGACTGTGTCAGCAAGGACTTCGCCCTCAGCCCGGTTGAGCAGGACCACGTAAAAGCGCTTACTCAGCTACTGATGAAAGACCTCCGGTCAAACCTGAATATTGAGGGTAACCTCCTCAGTGGCATGCGCTATCAATCCATGGGCGAACTGCTGAATCTGGACCGACAATGGGAGGCCATGGCACCCGTCATGGCATCACCGCTGGCCAAACAACTGCTTGAACATCCGGACTCACGCCGGTTGCGGGATTGGCAGGAGCGTCACCAGGGGCTGGTGACGGAAGCCTTTATCTTTGACGATGTCGGTGCCATCACTGCGCTGAGCCACCTGACGTCAGACTACTGGCAGGGCAACGAAGACAAATTCCTGAGAGTGGTTGACCTGCCCCCGGGGGAGAGCCACCTCTACCCCATCTACTTCGATGACTCAGCCCGGCATTTTCAGGTGATCGTCTCAACCCCGGTGCATCAGCGCGATGGCCAATTCATGGGTGCGGTGGTGCTGGGGCTGGATATCGAACGCGCCATGCAAACCATCAACGGTGAGGGCATTGCCTTGCGGCTTGAGGATTTACCCGCCAGCGCTGCCGGCCCGGCCACAGAGTAAGGCCTCCGCTCAGGCTGGCCCGGTCTCACAGGCCAGCACCAGCGCCCAGAACTCAGAAAAATCATTCACCACCACATCCGGCTTGTGGGGGTGCCTGACGGTCCCCGGGAATATCCGCTCCAGCCAGGGCAGGTCCCACTGGGCACCGTTGAAGAATACCCCGGTGATCCCCGCCCGCTTCGCCGCGATAATATCGGTGGTGCTGTCACCCACATACCAGACATTGGCAGCCGGGCCGTAGCCCAGTTTGTCCGCCGCTAGAAGCAACTGGTCGGGATGCGGTTTACGCAAGGGCGTGTCATCGCCACACACATCGGTGTCAAACAGATGGGCCCAGCCGGTGCCTTCCACCGCTTCCAGTTCATGCTCAAAAAATTCCCGATCCCGGTTGGTTATCACACCCACTGCAATTTCCAGCCGTCGCAGCTCCTCCAGCAACGCCCTCACTCTGGGCTCAAAAGCCTTCACCGTGCCATAGTGATTGCGGTAGTGACGGTTGAACGCCTTGTGAGCGATCTGCTTGGCTTCCTGATCATCACCGAACAGCACTTCAAATATATCCGTGCGGGAAATCTTGCGATCAGCCTTCACCTTGGGGTGCAGCCGGGCATAGTCCCGCACGTAGGCCACCAGGCGGGCGTCTTCCGGGGTTTTGCTGTCCTCCGGCATCACCATACGGGACATCAGCCCCAGGTGATGGAAGTCAGGCAACATATCATCCACCGCGTGGTACATGGCATCCAGGGTGTCCACCAGAGTGGCGTGCCAGTCAAACAGAATCACATCCGGGCGCATCAATTTGGCCAGCGCCGGGTGCCAGTCAGGCTCTACCCGGGGCGGTGGTGGTTCGGGCGGCGGGTAGTGGCCGGGACGCACTTTCGCCAAAGGCTGACTGAAACAGCCCGGCACATCCTGTTCAAAGGTCGCCAGGCGGTCCATCAGGTCATCAAAACTGTCCAGAATCAGCCCTGGCCCCTCATCCGGGCCGAACCAGCTGGCAATGCGATCCGCCCCCCAACAGGCACCGTCATAGAAGACCGGCATAACCCCCGCATTCTGGGCTGTCACCATATCCACATAGCTATCGCCGACGTACCAGATCTCCTCCCCGGCGGGCACCTCCAGCAGCGCCAGGGCCTGCTGGATGATTTCCGGGTCCGGCTTGTACTGGGTCACATCATCCGCACAAACCGTCACGTCAAACAGATCCTGCCAACGCCCGCCCTCCAGGGTTTGCAGTTCCTTATCCAGAAACTCCCGGCTCCGGTTCGTGGCTATCGCCAGACGAATACCCAGCGCCTTGCAGGCCCGCAGATACTCATACACCCCTTGCTGAAACGGCGTGACCTCACCAAAGTGTTTGCGGTAGCAGGCATTATAGGCGGCGTGGGCAATGCGTTTGGCCTCACGATCGGCGCCAAAAATCGCATTGAAGATATCCGTGCGGGACACCCGGCGCTCCGCCAGAATACGAGGATGAAGGCGGCGAAAGATACGAATGTAACGTACCAGTCTGGCGTCGTCCGGCGTCTTGCACTGATCCTCTGGCAATAGCCTTTCAACCAGATTCAGCTCTTCCAGCTGCGGCAGCATCTCTTCCATGGACGCAAACATGGCATCATGGGTATTCACCAGCGTGCCATGCCAGTCGAACAGCATCACACGGGGTGGCGGCAGATTCGGCAGTCGTTGCTTCATAACGCATGGCCTCCGGGCGTCGAAGGGAATAAACGGTCAGGCACCCACCAAAGGTAAACCACCATACCGAACAGCTCCACCAATGATTGCAGAACGATAACCACGACCGCCAGGTCATAGCCGGGCGGCAAGGGCTGGCAACAGGACAAAATTACCGAGGACAGCGGCCAGCAGAAACCGCGGGCGCCGGATGGCATCCTGCAGATGGATCAGGGGTACCTGGGTGAAAGTGGTGTAAAGCAGGAGTCCCAGCAGGAGCCATAACAGCCAGTCCAGCCCTTGGCCCAGGGATGGCGCCACCAGGCCAAGCAGGAGACCCAGCAGGATCGCGGCCAGATAACACCAGACCTG
Source organism: Marinobacter sp. (assembly GCA_022565395.1). Taxonomy (GTDB): domain Bacteria; phylum Pseudomonadota; class Gammaproteobacteria; order Pseudomonadales; family Oleiphilaceae; genus JAIUMV01. The sequence goes on along the minus strand of JAIUMV010000007.1, from coordinate 49,538 downwards.
ATAGCGCTCCAGCTGTTGCCGGCTCATAGCCCGTGGCGCCTATTGGGGTTTGATCCCGGGGACGAATACCCCCGCGCTCGCCACTTTATAGGCTTGTAGCAGATAGGTCTCAAGATGCTTGGTAACAATATCGTCGGTACTGTGCAGTTTGACGTGGCGGCGCCATTTGCCTGACCCTTCCAACTGCCCGTGGGCATCCTCCAGATCACAACCACGGCTGAATTCCACCGACACATGGCCTTTGTAAGGGAAAATGCCACAGAATGCCGTCCCCAGCTCGTACAACAGGCCACCATACATGACCCGCTCCCGCGCATCCGGGGCCAGCTGCCGCACCAGGGTGCGAAGATCCTGCACCAGAGGACACTGTGCCGGTGAGGTAAACTGTATGTCCCTCAGCCACTGCTCGACTTGCTCATCCGTTGTCACTGGAAACTCCCTGGGTTGGCATTCAATGCTCAGCCAGCATAGCGATTCATCCAGCGAGATGCCATGAGGTTAGGATATCGCCATGGAGAACTCGGCTACTGATGCCCAGACTGGCCTGTCTTGCAGCCCTAACCGCCCTGTGCTTTATTGAACCAATCAATCCAAGGTTTCGTAAACGCTTGCATCCACACTTAACGCAGGCGCCATGCCAGTGACTTTGCAGGACATCCAGCCGAAGCACTGAAGCCAATCCACAGGGAGGTCGGCATTTGTATCGTCAAGGCACAGGCTTCAAAGCGCTGCTACTGGCACTGGTTTTCGGTGCCTCGCCAACTGTTCATTCAGCCACAACTGCACTGACACTGACGGAGGCCTGGTATCAGCTGCAACAGGCAGACGATAACATTGCTGCCGGGCAGGCCGCCCAGGCCAGAGCAGCGGCCCTGCTTTCCAGCAGCACACATTTGCTACTGCCTCAGGTGGATCTGGTGGCCTCCTACACCCGTCTGGATGCGCCCATTGAGCTGGATGCGCTGGCTCTCAACCCCCTGAACAGTGCCGCAGATACCGTACCCGGCCAGTTGTTAATCGACTTGTTGGGGGGCACCGACGCCTTTCGCACACCCGTTACCAGCCGTAATGTCACCCGCAGCTCCCTGGCGCTGTTCTGGCCACTCTATACCGGCGGCAAAATCAGTAGCGCGCGGGACCTGCTGGCCCTCGGTGAGCAGGAGGCCACCGTGCTACTGGAGGACATTCACCGGGCCCGGTTCATGGAACTCATCCACATCTACTATGGGCTGGTAATGGCCGAACGAGCCCTGGCAACGCAGCAGCAGGCCGAAGACGCGCTGGCCAGCCACTTCCGCTCCGCCCAGGCGCTGGAGGAACAGCAGCAAATTGCGCGGGTTGAACGGCTGGTGGCTGAATCCGCCTATGATCAGGCCCGCATCACCACCCGCGCACTGCGGGAGCAGCGCGACAGTGCTCGCCAGGCACTCGCCTCCCTGGTACATCAGAATGATGCCCACAACCCGGTGCTGATGCCAACCACCTCATTGTTTACCGTCACAGCCCTACCCCCGCAGCCCGAATTTGAACCCGGCCTTGCCAGGCACCCCAGCCTGCAACTGTTGGCAAACAAACAAAGCCAGGCGGAACGGGTTGCCAGCGCAAGCCGCGGCCTTTACCACCCCAACCTGTTCATGTTCGGCAGTTACAACGTTTATGAAGAAGACTCGCTGGCCAGCGACCTGTCACCCGACTGGCTGATTGGCGTCGGCGTGCGCATGCCACTGGTGGACCGCAGCGGACGCCGGGGCAAAGTCCGGGCCGCCGACAGCACCGTGACGGAGCTCGGCCACCTGCATCAGGCAGCGGAACGCAAGCTGACTTTGCTGCTGGATCACCAATACCGTGAAGCACGCCAGGCCTTACTGGAACACCGCGACCTTGCCAGCACCCTCGCCCTGGCAGAACAAACCCTGCATCTGCAGGAGCGGGCGTTTGCGGAGGGCCTGGGGCGCGCCCAGGATGTCATTGATGCCCAGGCATTCTTGTCCACCATACAAACCCGGCGGGATGCCGCCGCATTCCGTTTTGTCGTGTCCTTTGCACAACTGCTCAGCCTTAGCGGCCAGCAAGAGGCCATCTTCACTTATCTGGCAGAGGGAGAACCCGTCCAGTGACCAGCCGCCGACTTTTGATTCTGGCCGCCCTGGCCGCCGTCACCGTCATTCTGGCGGTGGTTTTCTGGCGCGCCTACAGCACACCGCCGTTGCAACTGCAGGGGCAGGCGGAAGCCCGCCAGTACATGGTGTCATCGAAAGTACCCGGGCGGCTGGCGGAGGTGAACGTCAGGCGCGGAGACCCGGTGACAGCAGGCGATCAGATGTTCCGGATTGACAGCCCAGAACTGCAGGCCAAGCTGGCACAGATTGAAGCCCTGGATACCATCAGTCGCTCTCTGGCCCAGGCCGTGGAAGGCGGTACCCGTGAAGAAAAAATAGCAGCAGCCCGCAGCGAATACGAGAAGGCCCAGGCAGCAGAAACCCTGGCAAAAACCACCTATGAGCGTATCCGGGCCCTGGCCGAGGAAGGCATAGTGGCTCGCCAGCGCCTGGACGAAACCTACACCCTCTGGCAGGTGGCGGAAAAAACCCGTGTCACCGCCGGTGAAATTCTCCGGCTGGCAGAAGCTGGCCCTCGGGTGGAGACCCGTGAAGCGAGTCGGGCAGGCGAAGAGGCCACCACCAGTCTGCGGGAAGAAGTGGCCGAACTGCTGGAGGACACCGTCGCCCGCGCCCATCACGGCGGTGTGGTCAGCAACGTGTTACTGAACCCCGGCGAACTGGTACCGCAAGGCTTCCCGGTGGTCATGATCACCGATCTGAGCGACGCCTGGGCCTTGTTCAACGTACGGGAGGATCTGCTCGGCCTGGTCCCGGAAGGGGCAGAGTTTGACCTGGAGATACCTGCCCTTAACCAGCGCGCCCGCTTCCGGGTAAGCCATGTAGCGGTGATGGGTGACTTTGCCACCTGGCGCGCCACTGTGCCGGGGCGGGGCTTTGACATGCGCACCTTTGAAGTGGAAATGCACCCGCTGGCGCCGGTTCCCGGTTTACGGGCAGGCATGAGCGTGCTACTGGAGCTGCGGCCCTGAGGGTCGCAAACGGGAAAACGCCATGCACACACCCCGGTTGACGGGCTGGCAAGCCCTGCGGGAACAACCCTGGCTGTTGGCGCTGGTAGTCTGGCTGCCACCCCTGATGACACTGCTTTTTGTCGCCGTGTTTGAGACTGGCGCGCCACAGGCCATGCCCGTTGGCGTGGTTGATATGGACCACAGCCACCAGTCCCGCGCCCTGCAACGCCACCTGGGCGCCAGCCCGGCACTGGACCTGATGCACCCGTTCCCCTCGGCGCTGGCGGGGGCCGAGGCGCTGCACCGGGGTGAGGTGCTGGCCCTGCTGATCATACCCCGGGATTATGGCCGTGACCTGCTGCGCGGCACCAGCCCGCAAGTCACCGCCTTTTACAACAGCCAGTATCTGCTGGCGGGCAAGTTTATCGCCTCCGCCATGACCAGTGCTGGCATGGCCTATGCGGCCCAGGTCGGTGTCACCCTGCGGCTGGGACAAGGCCAGGATTTACCCGCAGCGGTGGCGGCAGCCGCCCCCATGCGCCCACAAATCACCTCACTCTACAACCCGGGCATGAGTTACGCCCGTTTCCTGGTCACCTCTATTGCACCCGCCCTGTGGCAGATACTGATCGTCGTCGCCACGGTACTGGCCCTGTGCTGGCGCCTGGAGCAAAGCACCCTCCCCCGGCAGCCGGCACAGCGCTGCGGCGCACTCTGGCGGTTGCTGAGCCCTATCGCCCTGACGCTTTGGCTGCAGGGTGTACTGATGCTGGCTATCTTTCACTACGCCCTGGGCTGGTCACCAGCCGGGCACCCCCTCTGGCTGCCTGCAGGTCTGGCGCTGATGGTGCTGGCGGTTCAGTCCATGGCCACACTGATTCTGGCGCTGGTATCCGATAAGGTCCGGGCCCTCAGTCTCTGCGCTGCCTACCTGGCGCCCGCCTTTGCCTTCATGGGCATTACCTTCCCACGAGGCGACATGAACACCCTTGCCTGGGCATGGGGCGGCCTGATGCCCTCCACCCATTACATGGCCCTGCAAGTGGCGGTGGCAGACCATGGCGCGCCTGCCATCACCCTACTGCCACCGCTGTTGATGCTGGCGCTGTTCCTGGTGCCCGTGCCACTGGCCATCCGCGCCTTACCCATAAAACTGGCCAGCAACCCTACCGAGCAGGTGAGCTCATGACATTCTGGCAACGCCTCTGGCAAGCCTGGCAGGCCGAACTGAACAACATTTTTACCGACCGGGCAGTGTTGCTGGTGTTGGCGGGGGGCATCCTGTTTTATGCGGTGCTCTACCCCCTGCCCTACCAGCGCAATGTACCCGGCGAGCAGGCGGTGGCCGTTCTGGATCATGACCGCACGACACTGGCACGCCAACTGGTTCGTATGGCCGACGCTACGCCTCAGGTACGGGTAGCCGCACAGCCGCGCAGCATGGCGGAGGCGGAAGCGCTGCTGATCAGCGGGCAGGTACACGGGCTACTGATCATTCCCGCCGGATTCGAGCGGGATGTGTATCTGGGCCGCCCCACCAGCCTGTCGTTTGCCGGTGATGCCAGCTATTTCCTGATCTACGGCAACGTGGTGGAAGGGCTGGTGACGGCAGCAACCACCCTGACCGTACAAACCCAGGTGGTAAGCAGCCTGCTAAAGGGCGAAAACCCCGCCCGTATCCCCGGTCAGGTTATGCCCACCCGCATCGTTAGCCACCCGGTGTTCAATCCCACCGGGGGCTACATCAACTACATCGTGCCTGCCGTGTTTGTGCTGATTCTGCACCAGACCCTGTTGATTGCCGCGGGCAGTATTACCGTAAAGGATCGCGCCCGCCGCCGACTCGGGCTGACAGCACCGGCACTGACGCTGGCCCTCCCCTTGCGGGTCGTGACCTTTGTGGCCATCTACCTGCTGTTTGCCATGCTGTACTTCGGTTTTTTCTTTCAGCTCTATGGCGTGCCACACGTGGCGGCACCCGGCGTTTTGCTGGCCTACAGCCTGTTGTTTTTCCTCACCACCACCCTGTTCGCCCTGTGGCTGGGTTATCTGCTGCCCCGCCCGGAACTACCCACGGTGGTGGTACTGGTGTCCTCACTCCCCATCGTATTTACCGCCGGCTTTGCCTGGCCGGCAGACAACCTGCCTGGCTGGCTCGATACCCTGAGCCAGCTGATACCCGCCAAACCGGGTATCCAGGGCTTCCTGGCCCTCAACCAAATGGCCGCACCCGCCAGCGCTATCAGCCGGGAAATCGGGGTACAGCTGATGCTATGCCTGCTGTACGGGGGCGGGTTGGCCTGGCTGGCCGCTAAAGCTCGCGCAAGAGACGCCTGCTGAGCGCAAACTGGTGACGGAAGGTATTGGGCTGGCCGCGCCCTTCTCGCGCCAGATAGTCCAGCGCGGTTTGCCAGCGCCCCAGCGATGGGCCAAACAGCGCCGCAAAGTCCTGCGAACCATCGTGGAACTGGCCCCAGTGCGGGATAGCACCGTGTTCTGCTGCGAGGGTCTGCACCTCTCGGTGAAAGGCAGCATTGCCTGCCAGCCCCCGCACGGTGTACACCTCCACATGGCCGGTTCTGGCAAATTGCTGCATGCCTATCAGCGCTCGGGTCCGCTGAGTAAAGCGCAGATTCAGAATCACGATAATCGCGTCATTGGTACGCCGTATCCGGTCCGCAAGGCCCAGGACCTCATCCGCAAAGGTCATGCACTGCGCTGCAGGTAAGGCATACTCCGCGCTCTCAATAAGCCGTTCAAAGGCGGAGTGGTGGGCGGGCGGCGACAGATCCGCCGCTGGCGTCGGCGGCGCAGTGGAGAGGGCACAATCCGTCTGCCCAGTCATGTGTAGTCGACCTGAAGCCCACCGACAGAGCACGTTAGTACATTTTTACAGGCCTCGTCACGCAACCGTTTGACATCCACGATCCACTCGCCCAATAATACTGTATATCCAAACAGCATTTCGGCCGACGCATGCTCCCGGACAATGGGTGAGATCAGTTTCCCGGCGGCGCTCGTATCAGGTTTGAAGCCAAATGGATGACGTTTTCTATGCATCGCAAGCCCCATCTACCCCAGAAAATCTGTGTGACCTGTGAGCGGCCTTTTGCCTGGCGCAAGAAGTGGGCGCGGGATTGGGCACAGGTAAAATATTGCAGCGAGCGCTGTCGGCGGCAGCGGGGGGTGAACTGATGGCGGTGGTGGTGTGGTTCAAGCGGGATCTGCGGGTCGCTGATCACGGCCCGTTACGGGCGGCGGCGCAGAGCGGTGAGGCGGTGATTCCCCTGTATGTGGTTGAACCTGACTACTGGCAGCTACCGGACACCAGCCAGCGCCAGTGGGCCTTTATTGCTGAGAGCCTGCAAACCCTGCATAAGGACCTGCGGCAACTGGGGGCCGGGTTGTGGGTCAGGCGCGGCACTGTGCCGCAGGTGCTGGAGGATCTGCACCGGCAATTCGGTGTCAGTGCCGTGCTGGCCCATGAGGAGACAGGCAACGACTGGACATTCAAGCGGGACAAGGCGGTGATTGGCTGGTGCCAGACCCAGGGCATCACCTTCCGGGAGTGGACTCAGTTCGGCGTGGTGCGGCGGCTGGCAGATCGGGATGCCTGGGACGGCCACTGGAAATCCCGGATGGAAGCGCCCGTTATGGGCGCGCCGGCTCGCATTCTGATGCCAGAGGGCAGCCTAACCCCGGATCAACCGGAATTGTCGGCACCGACCTGTGCCGACAATTCCCGCTGCAAGGATCGTCAGCAAGGCGGCAGCACTCAGGGGCGTACCCTGCTGGACAGTTTTCTGGCGCAACGCTGTGTGGGCTACCAGTACAACATTTCCAGCCCGCAAACCGCCAGCCGCGCCTGCTCGCGCTTGAGCCCTCATCTGGCCTACGGCACCCTCAGTCTGCGGCAGGTCTGGCAGGCGGCCCGACAGGCAGGCAGTGATGAGCAGGCCCTGCCGCGCAAAAAGAAAAGCCTCACCAGTTTCCGTTCGCGGCTGCACTGGCATTGTCATTTTATCCAGAAAATGGAAGACGAGCCGGAGCTGGAGTTCCGCGCCGTGCACCGGCAACTGGAGCACCTGCGGCAAGGTCCCAATGACAAGGAGAGGCTGGCCCGCTGGCAGGCCGGACAAACCGGCTGGCCACTGGTGGATGCCTGCATGCGCTCCTTGCAACATACCGGCTGGCTGAACTTTCGCATGCGGGCCATGCTGATGGCGATTGCCAGCTATCAGCTTTGGCTGCACTGGCGTGACCCGGCCCTGCATCTGGCCCGGCTGTTTACAGACTATGAGCCTGGCATTCATTACCCTCAGGCGCAAATGCAGGCGGGGCTGACGGGCATCAATGCCCTGCGTATGTACAACCCGGTACTGCAATCCCGAAAACTGGACCCGGAGGGCGCCTTTATTCGCCGCTGGGTGCCGGAGCTGGCCGGTGTCCCCGGCGAACTGATCCACACCCCCTGGCTGCTCACGCCGGCGCAACTGAACCGCTTTGGCGGCAATACCTACAGCCGCCCGGTGGTGGATCACGAGCAGGCCACCCGTCAGGCACGCCGCTGGATCAGTGACTTCCGCCAGCACCATGTAGACCCGGAGGAAACCCACCGGGTACTGGTACGCCATGGCAGCCGCAAAGGCCCGTCACAACGCAGGCCCAAGCTGCCCCCTGTCCAACCGGCACCGCAGCTGTCGTTATTTGACTAGGAAGCAGACATCCGCCCCGGTGCTACGGGGCGCCCACTTTGCTCTTTATCCAGCCTGACACCAAGGCATTAACTGTCGGCACCATCGGCATCTTGCCTGAATCTTTGTAACTCAGTAACGTCGGCGCCCCTTCCTGAGCCCTGAGCATATGATCCATGTTGTCGATGATATGAACGCTTGTCTCACCGGGCGTTACGAATGGGATCTGGCGCGTGTCGTCGGGGTGACACTGAAAATCCTTACCACCGCCAATGGCTAACACAGGGTGCTGGCTTTTCCGCAAATAGGATTTAACATCGTAATTGAAGGTCTCTTTATAAAACTTGGTGCTGACCCGGGTAAAAGAAACCCACACCTGCCTGGCCTTTGTCGTCTCCACCTTTTTTCTGAGCCTTGCCATACTTTTTGCAGGGTTCCTGGAATAGAAAAGCCATCTCGCCAGCACCCCTCTCACCCCGGTCATTTTTTCCAGATCCCGGTTCAGCACTTCGGCATTTTTGATGCCGTCTTCCTCAAAACTGCGCAGGCTTGCGCACAGCATAATGATGCCCGTGATGCTGGGCCTTCTAAGGCCTATTTCAGGCGCCAGCACAGCCCCCTCGCTATGACCAAGAACAAAGATTTTTTCCCTGGCAAGGGCCGGATGCTGGCAGGCATAGTCAATAGCTGCGCAGGCATCGCTTACCATGTCACTCAAACCTGCGGTTTTAAAATCCCCTTCACTGGCAGCACATCCGCGTTTGTCGTATCGCAATGAGGCAATGCCTTGCTCCGCCAAGTGTTCAGCGAGAAGTTTAAAAATCTGGACCGAAAACCCCGATATGTTGCCATCACGGTCCTGGGGCCCGCTGCCATGAACCATGATCACGCAACCAGAAGGCGCCTCACCCGGCGGCAACGTCAAGGTGCCCGCCAATGCGATCTGGCCGGACCGGAAAACAACAGGCTCGGTACGCACAGAAAACCTCCATTTGAGTCAAACGGGGCGAAAGATAAGGGCCGCGGGTTACGCCCTGGCAATCAAGTAGGCGCCAGCGCCCACCATAAAGCTGCCCGCGGCCAGCTTTGCCACCCGCTCCGCCCTGCGGATACCGGCCAGGGACAGCACAACCTGTGCGAAAAAGGCATAACCCAGTTTGATGCCACCTACCGCGACGAGGGTAAGCAGCCCAATGATTGCGATATCCGCAGTCGTAATGGCGCCCAGATTGACAAACACCGGAAACAGGCTGGCGTAAAAGAAGATGGCCTTCACGTCACCCAGGGTCAGGAGCAACCCGGCAAGAAAGCTGGCGGACAACTTTGATACCGGCCGGCCAGCGGCACGCCATCTGATGACGGGCCTCGATCGCAACAAGTTGATGCCAAACCAGATCAGATAGGCAGCAGCCAGATATCTCAGCACGACAAACAGCCCCCCCATCACTTCCGCCAGCGCCGCCATGCCAAAGATAACCAGAAAGACAAAAACCAGATCACCAACGACGATTCCGGCGGCGGCAGCAGCACCGTTGCCAAATCCCGCCGTAGCGGACCGGGTAACAACCAGTGCAACGCTGGTGCTGGGTACCAGCGCCAGGATAACCATGGCGGCGAACAGCATGGCAGTTTCAACGAGACTCATAGCGCATCCAGGGCCCTAAGTGGCACGGCACTGCCCCGGCTTCGCAGCCCGGGGTCTGGTGCCTGAGGCTACAACCAGAAGGATAACACCAGTCCGTAAGCCAAGGTGGTGACCACTATGATCCCGGCTATATTCAGGGCAAAGCCGGCACGGATCATGGACTGGATGCGCAGCTGGCCACTGCCGAACACGATGGCGTTGGGCGGGGTGGCCACGGGCATCATGAAGGCCAGTGAGGCAGCGATAGCGGCAGGTACGGTCATCAGCAGGGGTGACACGTCCTGGCCCATGGCCATGGCACCGATCAGCGGCAGGAAGGCTGCAGCCGTCGCAGTGTTGCTGGTAACTTCTGTGAGGAATACGATAACCGTCACCACGATAGCCACCATCAGGATAATGGGCAGCACGCCAAAGACGGAGAGGCTTTCCGCAATCCAGGCCGCGAGGCCGGAGCTTTGAATAACGCCAGCCAGTGACAGGCCGCCACCAAACAGCAGCAGCACCCCCCAGGGCAGGCCTTCGGCGGATTTCCAGTCCATTAGGAACACCCGCTGTTTGATATCCGCGGGGATGATAAACAGCATCACCCCCGCCGCGATGGCAATGGAGGTGTCATTCAGCCAGGGGGCGACACCATCCAGCAAGGGGCGGAAGATCCAGGCCAGCGCGGTGAGGAAAAACACCATGGTCACACGTTTTTCCGCGGTGGAGTAGGGCCCAAGCTTATGCAGCTCTTCCCGCAGCGCCTCCCCTTCACTGTCCATGTTGCCCAGATCAAAGCCACCCCGGGTGAGCCACCACCAGGCAAACAGCATCATGACGATGGTCACGGGCAGGCCTACGCTCATCCATTGGGCAAAGCCCAGTGTGATGTCCTTGGTCTCCTGCAGGTAACCCGCCAACAGGGCATTGGGTGGTGTGCCAATCAGGGTGGCAATACCGCCGATGCTGGCACTGTAGGCAATGGCCAGTAACAGGGCGGTGGCGAACTTCTGTTGCTGTTCCGGCTTGGCGTTGGCGAACACGCTCACCACCGACAGGCCGATGGGCAGCATCATGATGGCGGTGGCGGTGTTACTCACCCACATACTGAGAAAACCCGTGGCCAACATAAAGCCGCCGATCTGGCGGGCGGGGGACATGCCCACTGACAGCAGGATATGCAGGGCGATGCGCCGGTGCAGGTTCCAGCGCTGCATGGCCATACCCAGCAGGAAGCCCCCCAGAAACAGGAAAATCAGCGGGTTGGAATAGGCCTGGGTGGCCTGACCCACCGTACCCACCCCCAGTGCCGGAATCAGCACAATAGGCAACAGGGAGGTGACGGGAATGGGGATAGCTTCTGTGGACCACCAGGTGGCCATCAACAACCCCAGCCCAGCCACGCTCCAGGCGGTTTCCGACAACCCCGGTGGTGCCGGGAAGATCAGGGTAACGGCAAGAAATATCAGCCCCAGATAAAAACCAATACGGGCGGTGAGCATGGCAGTACGATCAGCTTTGATATTGGACATAGGCAGTCTGTTCTTGTGTGTCAGTGGCTCTGAGCGTCCACTAAGGTTAGTTCAAATTGCTGTTTTTTTAGGCGCCCAGATACGGCACGGGCGAAAAACGGAACAATCGCGCCAGGATGACATCAGGGAATACCTGGATTTGAGTGTTGTATACCTGAGCCGCATCGGTATGACCATTACGCAAAAGTGCTAGATGATCCTCCGTGGCAGTGAGGATAGCCATGCAGGTCTGCACCACCTCCTGTCCCTTGAGATCAGGGTAACCTTCCACTGCCGCCAGCAACTGCCTGCCCACCTGTACTTCCTGCTGCATACGGTGGCCGACGGCGGCAGTGTCGCTCTCTGCCGGGAGGGGCTGGCTGCGCAGGCGGCCGATATCTGTCATCAACTGTCGCTCATGGCCCAGGTAGGCCTTTACGGCCTGCTCCAGCTGGGGCCAGAGGTCATGACGTTTTTGCAGCACGGTATCAATATTGGCACGGGCCCGCTTCACCCTGTTTCGCAGGAATACCAGGCTGTTGTAGTGCAGCACCGCCGTATAGGTCAGCAAAAACAGAGGTACAGTAAGCGCCACCAGTACCAGATTGTCGGGGCTGAACTGGCCATCCAGCGCCATCAGGGCGGTGGCGGCGAACAGCCACAGGCCCAGGCTGAGGGCGGTAAACAGGAAGCCACGGGCGGCTTTCGCCCGCATCAGAGCGTCTTCACTGCGCACCGAAATCAAAAACGGGGCGTCCTCGCCCTTTTGCAGGGCGAGGCGGTCGGGCTGCTGGTCATCCAGGCCGGCAAAGCCAATACAGTACAGCTCCGTAACTGGCGACAACCAACGCTCCGTATGGCGCTGCGCGCCCCGCCGTTCGCTATAGCTGTCACTGTATTCCAGGTCCGCACCGTCAGGATAGATCCAGGCCTTTCCTGCTTCATCCTTGAGCAGGAAAGGCTGTCGCGTGCGATCCCGGGACACGGTCACCCACTTGGCGTTCTTGCCGGAACCCCGGCGTTCCTGCACATGATAGTCATAGGCCACGCAATTCCGTTGCCGCAACGGAGATTTCAGGGGCGCTTCGGTGTCCGGCAATTGCACGGTACCCTTGAGTTCAGAAACGCCATAACTGAGGCCTGTGGTGCGGCAGGTGGGCAGGTGCTCAATCAGGCGCTTGAGCTTAACCCGCCGGATGCCCGCCACAAACAGCACCGCTGAGAGCCCAAGCGCACCCGCCACCAGCAGCCAGGACAGTGTCGGCCTGTTGTAACGGCTACCGGGACGCAGCCATTGCTCAGGTGTGGCAGCATCCGCCCCGGTCTGGCCTGCCTGCAAAAGCGCCGCCGTATGGGTGCGGTACATCCAGCGGTCCAGCCAGCCTTGGGTCTGGCGGGCAATCTGCACATCCAGCGCCTGGCGGTCCAGCCGCACAGCGGGGGTCAGCTGTTGCTGGTCCACCGCACTGAGGCGGGCTTCCACCAGCCGTGTCACCGATTGCCATTCCGCACTCAGGCGCACCGCACCCTGCATCAGTAGCTGCCCCATGGTCAGTGTCGCAACCAGCGCGACGAACACCCAGAAGCGATGCACGCCCAACCCTATCAATAGCAAGGCAACAGCCAGGGCCGAAAGACCCGCTGCCGCAGAGATTGCCATGGCTGCACGAAACAAACGGCCACCGCCGACGGACTCCAACGCCCCCGCTGCCACCACGGCCGGCAGGTTGTAGTCCGCCGTGCCGGACAATATCAGGCGCTGCCGGGCGGCATCATAGCGGGCCACCACATTCACCCAGTCAGCCTGCGCCAGCGTCCATTCGGAATAGATGCGATTCCCGCGCCGTTGATTATAGGTGCGCTCCAGTTGCCACTCAGTCTCTCGGCTAGGCGCCACGGACACGCTGCTGCTGGCATCCGTCAGGGTAAAGTCCACGTGGCGCTGGCCGGCGTCCAGGGTGCGGGTTTTGGTACGACCTTCTGAGTCACGGTACTCTTCTTCCAGCAGGTAGCGAACGTAGACCACCTGGCGATTGGAATAGGGCGCGGTCAGTTCACCCTGTGCAGCCGTCACCTGCCCCGACACTGCATAGGGGCCAGCCACCAGTGCGGCAATCGGCGACAGTGGCAGACGGTCCAGTTGCCGGGCCTCCGACAGACTGTTGAGGCCACTCTGCATCAAAAACCAGGCTGCCAGTAAACAGGCCAGCCCTGCCAGCAGAGTCAGCAGACGCAACAACAAAGACTTCAGCGAACCATTCAACGTCAAGATCCTTCTACAGGGGTGTGTTGCCGCCCTCGGCGGCCGGCACAGGAATTTTAGCCACGGACGGCACCGACTTGCAGTGACGACGGGCATATTTCACCGGCATAGGTCGAAATACCCCTGACTAAGGTGCCAGTATCCATGACACCAGTAGCGGAATATAGACTAGGGCAAACAGGGTGCTCAGCAGCGTGGTGCCTGCCACCTGCCGGGGAGAGGTGTCCAGCAGGGTGGCGATAACCACCGTGTTGGCGGCCACCGGGGTAATGGAAATCAAGAAAACCGCCTGGTAAACCGCACGATCGTAAAGCTGGAAGAACTGACTGTCGAGCCACCAGAAGCTGAGAGCAACAACAGGCCACAACAGAAACTTGCCCACAAAAGCCAGGCCAGTAAAGCGCCAGTCACCCGCCAACCGCCTGAAGCTGAGGATGCTCATGCCAATAATCATCATGCCAAAGATGCTGTAGGCACCCCGCAGGTTATCAAACAGGGGCACAAATACCGCCGCAATATCGCGGCCAGACAGGTTCAGTGTAACCCCCAGGGCGAAGGCATATATGGAGGGCAGCCGTGCCACCCGCAGCAGGCAGTCCCGCACCCCGAAACGGCCACGGGCGGCCAGATAGTAGCCTACCGAGTTTTCAAACAGGGTGGTTCCCAACATGCAGACAATGTAGAGCCCCAACCCCTGCTCACCAAACAGCAGCAAGGCCACCGGGATGCCGAAATAGCCGGTATTACCCGTACCAATGGTCAGCGGAATCATATTGGCAGCCGGTGTTTTGAGCCAAAACCGGGCCACCAGCCAACCGGCCAGCGCCACCAGACAGCAGCAGAGAAAGACCAACCCGGGCAACGCCACCACGGCCGGGGTCAGGGGCGCACTCATCACGCCGGCGAATACCACGGCGGGGGTGATGATGTACAACATGATACCGGCGATATGGCGCCCGCTGGCCTCCAGATAACGCCCTGCGAACCAGCCCAACGCTACCGTGATGTAAAGGGGCAGAAGTTTGTACAGCAGGGCCAGGGCTGCCGTCATGAGTAATGCCTGCGCATGAAGGGTGTGCGGGCCATTGTAATGGATCAGCCCGTAAAATTGACGGGAGACAGCACGAATTATTTAGCGTACACTTGTACGCTGAAAATAATGGCACCATGTCCAACAAACGGGTAACCACGCATGACACAGCCGGAAAACACCCTGCACTCTTTACACCACCGGATGGATGAATTGCTTAACAGCCTGACCCACGGTCTTGGCGCCGTGCTGAGCGTCATCGGCACCGTGGTCTTGATTGCGGCCGCCAGCCAACTGGGGGATATCTGGAAGCTGATCAGCTTCAGCATTTTCGGTGCATCCCTGATCCTGCTGTACCTGGCCTCCACCCTGTACCACAGCGCCCGCCATCCGCGGCTGAAGGCCGCCTTCAAGACACTGGATCACTGCGCCATTTTCCTGTTGATTGCGGGCACCTATACCCCGTTCCTGCTGGTAAACATGCGCGATACCGTCGGCTGGACGCTGTTTGCCATTATCTGGTCACTGGCCATTACCGGGGTGGTGCTGAAGGTTATCTGGGGGCACCGGTTCAAGCTGGTGCGGGTGGGTATCTACCTGGCCATGGGCTGGCTGATTGTGTTTGCCTCCTCCGACATGGTGGCCAGCCTCAGTGACACCGCCCTGAAACTTACCATTGCGGGCGGCATTGTCTATACCGTCGGGGTGGCTTTCTACCTGGCTGACCGCATTCCCTACATGCACGCCATCTGGCATCTGTTCGTGATAGGTGGCAGTGCCCTGCACTTCAGCGCCATCTACTATGGCGTGCTGCCCCACGCGGTTTAGGGGGCATGCTGTTCCAGAAACACCATGAACTCCGCCGCCGGTAATGGCGGCGAGAAGAGATAACCCTGGTAACGGTAGCACCCCAACCTCTCCAAGGCTTGGAGGTGCCCTTCGGTTTCCACACCCTCGGCAATAACGTCCATGCCCATGCTATTGGCCAGTGCGACAATAGTGCGGGCAATGGCACTGTCATTGGGATCTGTCAGAATATCCCGGACAAAGCTCTGGTCTATTTTCAGCTGTGTCAGCGGTAGCTTCTTGAGATAGGCCAGTGACGAGTATCCCGTGCCAAAGTCGTCAAGGGAAAACCGCACACCCATTCGCTTGAGGGCCTGCATTTTCTCAATAACGAGATCCATGTCTGCCACCAGCATGCCTTCTGTCAGCTCAAGCTCAAGGTGTTTCGCCTGGGCGCCTGACTCACTCAAGGCCTGCTCGACACTGGCCACAAAATCATGCCGGGCAAACTGGACGGGGCTGATATTCACCGCCAGGGTCAGGCCCTGGGTCAAAGGATGCCGAGCCCAGGCTGCCAGCTGCTGGCAGGCCTTCTCCAGCACCCAGCGACCGATCTCCACTATCTGACCGGTCTCTTCGGCGACGGGTATGAACAGTCCCGGCGGTACCATACCCCGCTCAGGGTGCGGCCAGCGAATCAAGGCCTCCGCACCTGACACACGCCCCTGAACATCCAGTTGGGGCTGCAGGTGTAGCTGGAAGCTGCCTGCCTCACTGGCCTTTTTAATATCCCGTTCCAGTGCCAGTTTGTCCGCCAGCATGCGCTGCATGGCCGGGTCAAAAAACATCAGGGTATTCTTGCCTGCGGCCTTGGCCTCGTACATGGCAATGTCCGCCTGCTGAAACAACTCGTCAGTGGACACCCCGTTGCCCACAAAGAGCGTTACCCCCAGGCTGGAGCTGCCCACGTGGCTGCCGGTGGCATATATAAACGGCTGTTGCAGGCTTTGGCGAATCTTCTGCCCCACCCGCTTAACTGCCAACACGGCAGCATCGAGCGTTCGGCTCAGGTTTGCCAGCAGTATCACAAACTCGTCGCCCCCCAGGCGCGCCACAGTGTCGCCGCGACGCACGCAGCTCTGCAAGGCCCTGGCAACGGATTTCAGGTAGTCATCACCCACGGAGTGCCCCGCTGAATCATTGAGCGTCTTGAAGTTATCAAGGTCAATAAAGATCAGCGCACTATGATTCCGTGTGCGGCGACTGGCGGCCGACACCCGGTCCAGCCGGTCTTGCAACAAGCGCCGGTTGGGAAGCTGGGTCAGCGGATCATAGAAGGCCAGCTCCTCAATCTCACGCTCGTGAGCCTTGCGCTCGGTAATGTCGCGCACCATGGCGACGAACATCACCTGGTCATTGCGGGTGATGGGGGAGACCTCAAGCTCAATGGGAAATTCTCCGCCGTCTTTGTGTCGTCCCACAAGCTCACGCTTATTGCCGATTACCCAGGTTTCACCGGTTCTGAGATAGTTCTGGATGAATCCATCATGATTTTTCCCGATATGATCGGGCATCAAAACACTCACATTCTGTCCGACCAGTTCCCCTTTCCCGAACCCGAAGATCCTTTCGGCAGAGGCATTGGTGCGGCAAATCACCCCGTTCCGATCGACCGTAACTATGGCATCAACGATGTGGTCAAGAATGGTGTCTGTATGCTCTACATGTTCTTGCAGAGCCTCCTCGGCCTGCTTGCGACGCTGTATATTATTCAGGTAGCCGTGCCAGAGAATACTGCCATCCGTTAGCAGTTCAGGCTCGGCCTTTCCCTCCATCCAGATCAACTGGTCATCACGGTCAAAAGCCCGAAACTCCTCTGCCCATGATTGCTCCTGCAGCCCGGAGATACGGATACTCTCCAGTACACGTTCCCGATCCTCCGGATGCAGGCGGTTTATCAGAGGCATCGCATCATCCCGCAGGCTTGCAGGAGGGATGCCAAACAGGGTATCGACCCGGTCACTGATAAACGGCATGACGCTGCGGCCATCGGGAAACAGACGGTACTGGTAAATGATGCCGGGGAGTTGGGAGGCAATCTTGAACAGCCGGCGCTGGGCCTCGCCCAGGGTTTCCGTTGCCTCGATACGCTGCAACGCATCCGCCAGTATGTCCGCCAGGGCAACCAGATCTTCCAGTTCTGACGGCGTCCAGTGGTGCGCCCGCTTGACCAGATCAAAGCCCAAGAAGCCCAACAGTCGTTCTGTGCGCAAGGGAATCATCACCAGAGACTGAATCTTCTGGCGCTGGAACTCACGCTGCTCGAAGGCCGCCGCTTTTGGCATGGCCCGGGTGTCCGGAATGGTGATCACCCGGTCTTTCGGAAGGCGCGTCATCAGCCAGGGGAAGTGGCTGGCGGGCACAAAACGGTTGAAATGCTTCTCCTCCGTCACCCCCAACGCACACCATTCAAAAGTATTGTCCAGATACTGGAGGTCCGGTGTCAAACGGAACACATAACTGCGGTCGGCACCCAAAAGGTGCCCAACGCGCTCCAGTGCGCGCTCAATGGCGCGATCCAGTTCAACGGTGGTGGCGCTGGCAAGCTCCGCACCCACCGACAACAGGTTTTTGTGCAGCTGTGCCTGCGGGTCCGTCGCGTCATAGGCTTTGTTGCGGATATCCATGTACAGTTCCCTTTACCCTCACTATGGGGCAGGGTTAGCGACCTGCGCTTCTCAGCGATTATTCAACAGTCAGCATAGCACCCTTGTGATACCTATAAGGAATATCACCACACCCCTCACTGCGCAACGGGCCTGATTACAGCCCTACCCCACCAGAGGTACAGGCGCAACCCTTTGTTCAACAAGCAATTACCATGTCACTCCGGGCCATAGCAAGGGGGTTTGACATCCATCAACCTCGCGCCAGAGCAGACCACTTACAGTAAACGTGTCATCCATTGCACGCCGCCCTGGCGTCAAAACCGGGAGACTTGCCATGGCCCCCTTGCCCCGGACCCAGACCCAGCAACGATGGGCACTGGGCCTCGCAACACTAACGTTTACGCTGTGTTTTGCGCACTGGATGCTATTAGCCATCATCGGCGTACACCTGCAGCAGGCCTGGGAGCTAACCTACCTCCAGTTCAGCATACTGCTTGCCGCCCCTATCCTGAGCGGTGCCCTGACCCGTCCTCTGCTGGGGTACTGGACCGAACGCTATGGTGGGCGCCGGGTGTTCGGCCTACTGATGTTGATTGCCGCGACCGCGACCGGATTGCTGTCCCTCATCAGCCACTACCCAACCCTGATACTGGTAGCTCTGGTGATGGGGCTGTCCGGTGGCAGCTTCAATGTCGGCCTGACCTATCTGGAAGGCTGGTATTCCCATGAACAGCAGGTGCGCGCCCTCAACAGATTTGCAGCGGGTAACGTGGGGGCTGCACTGACACTGGCGGGCGTCCCCTTCCTGCTGTTGGCCACTAGCTGGCAAACGGTTGCCCAGGCCTACGGCGCCATACTGGCCCTGATGGGCGCCCTGTTTTTGTGCCTCGGCAGAGATGCACCCGCCATCAACCGGCAAGGGCAACCTGCTGCCGCTCTGGCCAGTTACCTCGCCCCCCTGAAAGCCTGGCGGGTCTGGCGTTTTTCCTTTTACTACTTTTTTGTTTTTGGCGCCTTTGTCGCCCTGTGCCTGTGGTTGCCTTTCTATCTGGTGGAAGTCTATCAACTGCCACTGACGGTGGCAGGGCTGATCACAGCGCTCTATGCCACCCTGGCATCGGTGTTGCGGATACCCGGCGGCTGGCTTTCAGACCGTTTTGGCGCGCGTACGGTAATGTACAGTTCGTTGGGCGTGTCTCTGCTGGCCTGCCTGCTGCTCAGCTACCCGCCTGCAGACTATGTCATTCACGGCCTACGGGGCGACATCCAGTTTCGTATGGTGATCGAGCTGCCCCTCTTCTTGACCACGCTGTCGTTGCTGGGTATCGCAATGGCTATCGGCAAGGCCGCGGTATTCAGCCATATCCCGCTGTTCTATCCAGGGCGTTTAGGTACGGTGGGGGGTGTGGTCGGTATGATCGGGGGGCTGGGCGGCGCCATGCTACCGCTGGGCTTCGGCCTGCTGCTGGCAACCACTGGCGTCTGGCAAAGCGCTTTTATGCTGTTATTTGTGATTGCGGTAGTCGCGCTGACTTGGATGCATCACGCCATACGCACCGCTGAGCGGCAGGAATGGCGTCATCAGCTACATCGACGTGATCTGCCCGAGCGCTACGAACAGGCCTGCGGAGGCAATACCTCCCCAGGCCCCGCCCTCAAAAAGGCTTAGCCATTGCCATATGGAAGATCACCAGCAATTGCGCCAGGGCTACCGCGGCTGCCGCCATGCGCACGGGCTTGCTCAGTTGCTGACGCATGGCAAAGACACCCGCGACAATGTACCCCACCAGCAGCAACACCTTGACCGTCAGCCAGTGGTGCACAAAGGGCATCCAACCCGTCACGAACAACAGCGCAATGGCGGATGCCAGCAGCACCGAGTCATTGGCGTGCGGAATCCAGCGCAAAGGGGGTCTGCGCCAGCCCGGCCGCCCAAAGGCATCCATGATCAGCCGCAGGATGAACAGCAGGGCCGTCAGGTAGGCGGCCAACATGTGAATATGTTTGAAGATGGGATACCACTGCATGGTTACTCTCTTTTCATCGCCAATAAGATATATTTGTAAGTAATGTTATAGAGACCTGCTTCGGCCCAAGCCTTCTGCAGGCTCCACACACATCCGAAGGAAGCCAGCGCATGAGCATACCCCATCAGACCCAGTCCGCACAGGGTAACGCCACCTCCCTGGCAAATATCCTGGCCTATCCTTTCCGGATTTTCTTTTTCTCGGCAGCATTACTCGCCACTGTCAGCATTCCGCTATGGCTCGCCTTGCTGCTGGGCAAAATTGAGTTACCTCTGGCTATGCCGGCACTGTTCTGGCACCAGCACGAAATGGTGTTCGGTTTTCTCAGTGCTGCAATTGCCGGCTTTCTGCTGACGGCCGTGTGCGTCTGGACCAACACGGACCGCACCCATGGCTGGCAGCTGGGAGCGCTCTGGCTGGTGTGGCTGCTGGGGCGATTGGCGGTTACTCTGGGAGGTGATCTGCCGGCCCTGCTGGTTCACCTGATCAACTTCGCGTTCCTGCCACTGGTCATGCTGGATGCTGGGCGCCGTATCTGGCAGGCCCGCCAGCGCAAGCAACTGATGATTCTGGTGGTACTCGGCCTGCTGTGGGCCATGCAGATCGGCTTCAGCCTCACCTATGGGGCTCACTACATGGCAGGGGCGCTGGTACTGACACTGGCACTGATCAGCATCATTGGCGGACGTATTACCCCCGCCTTTTCCACCAACTGGCTGCGGCAAAAGGGCCTGACATCAGCCCTGCCCCGGCAGTCCGTGCGGCTGGACCAGCTCACCCTGGCCGCCCTGATACTGACATTGGCCGCCACACTGCTGGCACCGGCCTGGGTCACCGGCGCCCTGGCCCTGATTGCTGCAGCGCTGACCCTGACGCGATTGCTGGGCTGGCGGGGCTGGCTGGTTAGAAGCGAACCCCTGTTATGGATCCTGCATATTTCCATTCTCTGGGTGCCCATAGCCCTGCTGCTCTACGCCGCCCACTTACTGTGGCATGTCCCTGCCAGCGCCTGGCTGCATGCGGCCGGACTAGGCGCCATGGCAAGCCTGATTCTGGGGGTTATGGCACGGGTCTGCCTCGGCCATACCGGCCGACCACTGATGTTGCCGGGTGGCATGGTGCTGGCCTTTGTGGCGATACAGCTTGGCGCCCTGATACGGGTACTGACAGCCCTGAGCTGGCTGCCCTGGACGACAGGCATGATGCTGGGCAGCCTGCTTTGGGGCCTGGCATTTGTGATCTTTCTGGTGCGCTACAGCCGCATCCTTTTCAGCCCCCGGGCCGATGGCCGCCCCGGATAAACCAGCGGTCAAAAATCACCAACCGTGGGTCAAGCACTTTTCTGGTCATTGCACCTAGCATGTGATGCACCAAAACTCTGGAGGTATCACATGCTGGCACAACAGCAGTTTGATAAAGCAGATCTGATCGACTGCGGGCATGGCCGTCTGATTCCAGGCGATATGCGCCTGCCAATCAATGAGATGTTGATGATCGACCGTATCACCCATATTGACGCCGAAGGTGGCGCCTATGGCCACGGCGTGGTGGAAGCGGAGCTGGATATTCATCCCGACCTATGGTTTTTCGGCTGTCACTTTGAGAGCGATCCAGTAATGCCGGGCTGCCTGGGGCTGGATGCACTTTGGCAACTGTTGGGCTTTTACCTGGCCTGGTCTGGTGGCACCGGCAAGGGACGCGCCCTGGGTGTAGGGGACCTGCGTTTCTCCGGACAGGTGCTGCCTACCAACAAGAAGGTCAGTTACCGCTTGGACATCCGCCGGGTGATGCGGCAGAAGTTGATTGTCGGCCTGGCAGACGGTGTGATGTCCGTTGATGGCCGGGATATTTACCACGCCAAAAATCTGAAAGTGGGTCTGTTTGAATCCACTGAAGGCTTCTGAGGAGGCTGCCATGCGTCGCGTTGTTATCACCGGCATGGGCATTGTCTCCAGCCTTGGCACTAACCAACAGCAGGTGACCGACGCCCTACGGGCAGCCCGGTCCGGCATTGGCTTTTCCGAAGCCGCCAGAGACGCCGGCCTGCGCAGTCATGTGTGTGGGCAGATTGACCTGGACCTGCCCGCCCTGATTGACCGCAAACTGCTGCGCTTTATGTGCCCGGCCTCGGCCTATACCTATCTGGCCATGAACGAGGCGATTGCGCAGGCAGGCCTGACACCGGACCTCATCAGCCAGCCCCGCACCGGGGTGGTGATGGGGGCTGGCGGCGCCTCCACCTCGGAACTGATGGAAGCCATTGACCTGTTGCGGGAGAAAGGCCTGCGTCGGGTCGGCCCCTACCGGGTGCCCCGCACCATGGGCAGCGCCATTAATGCCAGCCTTGCCACGGCCTTTGCCATCAAAGGTATCAACTACAGCATTACCTCCGCCTGTGCCACCAGCGCACACTGCATCGGCCATGGCGCAGACCTGATCGCCGCGGGGCGCCAGGATATTGTCTTTGCCGGTGGCGGCGAGGATATCCACTGGTCGCTGAGTCTGCTGTTTGACGCCATGGGCGCACTCTCCACCCGTTACAACGACCAACCGCAGCAAGCCTCAAGAACCTATGACGCGGACCGGGATGGCTTTGTGATTTCCGGTGGCGGCGGCGTGCTGGTGCTGGAGGCCCTGGACCATGCCATCGCCCGGGGCGCCCCTATACTGGCAGAGCTGGTGGGTTTTGGCGCCACCTCAGATGGTGCCGACATGGTTGCCCCCAGTGGCGAAGGCGCAGTGCGCTGCATGCAACAAGCGATGGCCAATATTGAAGGCGATGTGGCCTACATCAACACCCACGGCACCAGCACGCCAGCCGGCGATTTGGTGGAGCTGGGTGCCATCCGCGAGGTGTTTGGTGACCGTATCCCGCCCATCAGTGCCACCAAGGCCCTGAGCGGGCATGCCCTGGGAGCAGCAGGTGTGCACGAGGCCATCTACAGCCTATTGATGATGCGCAACCGGTTTATCTGCCAGTCCGCCAACATCAGCACGCTGGACCCCGGGGCTGAAGGCTTCCCGATTGTTCGACAGCGCATGGATAACCAGTCGCTGCCGCTGGTTATGAGTAACAGTTTTGGATTTGGCGGCACCAACGCCACCCTGATTTTTTCTGACTATCAACAGGAGTAAAGAGGATGGCTACGCTGGAGCAACGTTTGGTTGCATTTATAGCAGATCAACTGGGTATCAGTGCCGATCAGATTAACGCTGAGTCCCGCATCGTGGAGGATCTGGGGGCCGATTCACTGGATCTCGTGGAGCTGACCATGGCCATGGAAGAAGCTTTCAACATCACCATTGAAGATGATCAGGCGGACCAGCTCACCACCGTCGCTGACATGATCCGTTTTCTGGAAACACAGCCCGCGTGAACTCAGGCCAGTCCCCCGGTGGTGCGATACTCCGCCGGGGACACCCCCATCCAGCGTTTGAACGCGCGGCTGAAAGCACTGAGTTCGGAAAAGCCGAGCTGTTCAGCGATCTCCACCAAGGGGCGGTGCCGGTCACGCAGGTAAACCAGCGCCTGTTCACGGCGCACCTCTTCCAGCAGGCCGGCGAAGGTCTGGTTTTCTTCCTTCAGGCGCTTGTAAAGGGTATGGCGGCTCATGTGAAGCTGATCAGCGATAGCCTCAACCTTGACCTTACCGCGGGCAAGCTGGGCCTGGATCAGCGGGCGGACCTGGACGCTGAAGCTGAATGCTGGCACCAGCTTGGACTGAATGATTAGCCACAAGCGCTGTAACTGCGCCGCGGACAAGCGCGGTTCCGGCTGTGACAGTTGCTCCTCCGGCAGATCTGCGGCCTTTGCCAATTGCTGCGGTGTCACGCCCACAGACTGAATATACCCCAGCATGGCGGTAACGAGTTGCGCCAGCGAGTCCCGGGACATAATGACCTCCATTGCGTTTCAGCTTACACATGTTAGCTGACCGAGTCAGACATTACCTTGCCACATATCAAATGACAATGCCGCTATAGTCTAAGCCGGTAATGTTTCAATCTGCCCCATTGATGCCACTTTGGCGCCACGGGCCACCCCGTGCTATGCAATATGCAGTGGAGGAATAAACACCCTGTTTTCTATACGTCCAACGCGAGACCTGCCAAAGGGAACACAGGTTTCTTTGACTGGCTGAATGATCCTGAGAATGGCATCGCCGCCAGCTACAGAGACTACCTGCAGGAATGGCTACCTGATAGCGATGCAACATTAACAGGCTTCGTCAAGGACCAGTGACTGGCGTAGGGCGTTTCTGATTACCGCGACGTCAGCGAGGGGCTCTCAGTGGCTGGTATCCGCGTGGCCTACCATGTGTCGTTGCAGCCAGCCCTCAAACTCATCCAAAGGCAGCGGTTTGGCAATATGAAATCCCTGCGCCTGATCGCACTGCAAGGCGGCTAGAGCGGTCAATACTTCTTCCTCTTCGACACCCTCCGCCACCACCTTAAGCCCAAAACTATGAGCCAGACCGATGGTGGAGCGGACAATCACCGCATCAGCCTCATCCGTCAGCATGTCCTGGACGAAAGAGCGATCAATTTTGAGGGTATCAATGGGCAGGCGCTTGAGGTAGCTCAGCGAGGAATAGCCGGTACCAAAATCATCAATGGCCATACGCAGGCCCAGTGTACGAAACGCTCTTAACACTTCGAGGGCCCTTTCAGGGTCGGTTATCAGCGCACTTTCGGTAATCTCTATTTCCAGCAGGCGTGGGGGAACCGCGTACTGGCGAAGCAGGTCGGCAATCATGCCCGGGCAGCGCATATCAATCAGATTGCGGGCAGACAGGTTAACCGCCACTGACAGCTCGGTGCCAGCATCCAGCCAGCGACGGACGTGCTGAAGGGCAGATTTCACCACCCATTGACTGAGAGGGTGAATAACGTCGCTCATTTCAGCGGCAGGAATAAAGTCACCCGGCGGCACCATGCCTTGCTCCGGATGGCGCCAGCGTAACAAGGCCTCGCAGCCATTACAGTGCCCCGTACGAAGATCCACCCGGGGCTGGAAGTGCAACTCCAGCTGGTCTTCCCGTATGGCGGCGCCCAGCTCTGACATCAAGGCCAGCCGACGAGGGCTGTAAGAGTCGTAACTGGCATCGTAAACGGTTGCTCCCAAACCACTCTGCTTGGCATGATACATGGCCACATCCGCGCAACGCAGCAAGCCATGGCTGTTATCAGCATGTTGAGGGTAGCGGGCGACACCAATGCTGGCACCAAGTTCCAGACTGATACCCTCCACCGTAATGGGGGTGCGCAACCCCAGCGTGATAGTGTCTGCGAGCTCCATAACCTGTGCCACCTCAGGCATACTTTGGGCAACCACCACAAATTCATCGCCACCCAGGCGGTAAAGGGTAGCATCGTAGGGGGCAAGCACCTTGATGAGGTGAGTCCCGATATGGGCCAACAGGCGGTCACCTACACTGTGACCCAGGGTGTCATTCACTTCCTTGAAGCGATCCAGGTCCAGCAACAGATAGGCAAGGCCGTCCGCAGCGCCAGTTTCCTTGATGATGCGCAGGGTATCTTCATGCAGACAGTTGCGGTTGGGCAAGCCCGTGAGGCTGTCATGGTTGGCCCGATACTCCAGCTGCTCCCGGCTGCGGGCCAGTTCCTGCTCTGTTAACCTGCGGCGGGTAATATCCCGTACTGCTCCGATAACGCAGATCTCGCCATCCAGGGCATAACGAGACAGGGTTACCTCCGCGTCAAACTCACTGCCGTCACTGCGACAGTGCTGCCACTCAAAACATTGCATGCCCTCCTCTAGCGCCTTTTCAATCCATTGGGAGGCCAGGGTGGCGGAGTCTTCACCGTCAGGTTGATAAGGTGGCGAGAACAAAGCCGGGTTGAGGTTCAGCATATCTTCACGAGACACCTGGAACATGCTCTCGGCGGCTGGATTGCAGTCAGTAAACACGCCATTCTTCACGACAAAAACCGCATCTCCGGTTCCTTCAAACAAGGCCCGGTAGCGACTCTCGCTGCTTCGCAGGGCACATACCGCCATCAACTGGGACACCAGGTCAGCAATCGATGCCAGAAAGTGCTGTTCATCCGCCGTCCAGAGCCGGGCGTGACCAACACTTTCAAGGCTGATAAGGCCGACGATGTCACCTTCGAGGCGAACCGTCGCATCCAGCATCGAGTGAATATCTTCGGGGCGAAAATAGGCGTCCACCAACAAGCGGGTTCGGCGGTCTTTATAAACATCGGGGACGTCTACAAAGCGCCCCAGGCTGAGGCCCGCAAAGTAGTCGGGCAACAGGGATAATTCCAGGCAAGCGCCCTGATCAAAGTTGCCACTGGCCTGCTGATAAAGCATCAGGCAGAGGATCTGATCCCGGGCATCGTTAAGACGCCAGACACTGACACGCTCCACCGCCAGGGCCTCTGCACAGCAGTGGGTGATCCTGCGCAAGGCTGGGTCGAGGCCGCCACGCCAAAGCTCCGGGTCTGTCGACAAAGCCACGTACACATCAGCCAGCACCTGACTTTTACCTCCTGACCTGGACACGTGCCCCTGATTCATGACCGCCCCCTCGGAGCCCTGATACCTCATTCAGTCTAGTCGGCTCCCGGATTTTTACGAGCCGTGAGCTTAATCTGTCTCCTGCCACTGGTCCCGGATCACCAACAGCTCCGGCAAACATTCCAGAAAAACATCCACCACTGCGGGATCAAAGTGCTGGCCCCGCTCCCGCTGGATCAGGGCCACGGCATCTTCCACTGTCCAGGCCTTTTTATAGGGCCGTTCGGTGGTCAGTGCGTCAAATACATCCGCCAGGGCGACAATGCGGGCCTCCAGGGGAATGGCCTCACCTTTAAGACCTGCCGGGTAGCCAGTACCGTTCCATTTCTCATGATGGTTGAGGGCAATACTGCGGGCCAGGCGCAACAGGGTGGAGCCATCCTCACCAATGATCTCCGCCCCGATAGCAGCGTGCGTCTGCATCACGGCCCATTCCTCCGGATCCAGTTTGCCAGGCTTGCGCAGAATGGCATCGGGGATACCGATTTTGCCCACGTCATGCATGGGCGCGGCATTCAGTAACTCCTCGGCATCCATTTCACTGAAGCCCATACGCCGTGCCAGGGCCTGGGAGTAGAGACTCATGCGAATAACATGCAGGCCGGTTTCGTTGTCCTTGTACTCTGCCGCCCGGCCCAGGCGCTGGACCACCGCCAGACGGGTTTTCTTGAGTTCATCCAGGCGCACCAGTGACAACTGGTTCTTGACCCGGGCTTTGACAATAGGCGGGCTGACGGGCTTGGTCAGGTAGTCTACGGCGCCCAGGGCAAACCCTTTAGCTTCGTCCTCAACATCCGACAATGCGGTGACGAATATAACCGGCAGGCTTTCGGTTAGCGGGTCCGCCTTCAACTGCTGGCATACCTCATAGCCAGAAAGCCCTGGCATCATGACATCGAGCAGGACCAGGTCCGGTAGCTCTTGCCGGGCCAACAACAGGGCACGTTCCCCGTCTCGGGCAAACAACAGACGGTAGTCCGCGTCCAGTATGTTCTTCAGCACCTGCAGGTTAACCGGCTCATCATCCACCAGTAACAGGGTTTTGGTATCGCTCATGGGTTCTCCATTGTTGACCAGGCGCTGCTGGCTTCTATGCTCTTGCTGTAAATGTTGCATTTCTGATCTACTTGGCTTTAACCAGAATTACCTGCACTCTCGTTTGCCTGAGCATGCAGTTCGTAGCTACGAAGTAGCTCAGCAGCTTCTTCCAGCTCGAAGTTTTCAACCGCTGAGCGCACTTGGGACAGAAATTCGCCAGGGAGACTTCCCCCTAACTGATCGAGCGCTTGGGCAGGCACTTCGCCATGCTCAAGCTGGTCAATGAGCTGACCTATCACAACTCTCAGAGTCTCAATGTCAAGCTTGGAACTGCCTGCATCCTTAACGGATTCCGATGTCGCCATTGCAGCGGAAAGGCCTGCCATAACGTCCTCAAAACAAGCTTGGGCCTGACCCGCGACTGCTTCTCCCCGCTCGATTTCACCCGCCAACAGCAAGGCCTCAAGTTCAGCCAGCTTTTGACTAAGCGCGACAAGGCACAAATTTGCGGCCGCACCACGAATACGGTGCGCCGTGAGGGGTGCGAGATTGGCATCACGATCAATCAGTGGGAAGATAGTGTCCGGGCGATTCTTCAGGTCACCGATAAAAACTCGAATAGCTTTTTCATGGGCGGCACGACTGCCCCACAATTGCTCGCCTTTAATCCAGTCAATCACCGCTGTTTCTGTCGCAGACATTACGCCTTCCCTGGTGTCTGTCACTTCGACGCCCACAACCCGGGCAATCTCGTTCATTAACGCGGATACATCGATTGGCTTGGTTGCAAATCCAGACATCCCTGAATTCAATGCCGCACTGCGGTCATGCTCCAAAACACTCGCTGTAAGCGCGACAATCGGAACAGGCTCCCTCTCGTTAGCCTGCTCCCACTCCCTGATAGCCCGGGTAGCAGTATGGCCGTCCATTACTGGCATCTGAACGTCCATCAGCACCAAGTCATATGAGCCCTTGCTGTAAAATTCTACCGCTTGCTCACCGTTCTCAACGGTCACTACGGTGTGCCCTCGCTTTTGGAGAATGGCATCAAGTAGTTGCAGGTTTTGCTGAACATCATCTGCCACCAAAATCCTCATTGCGGGGAGTACTGGCTCTGCCACGCCGTCAACCATTGACGCGACTGGCTTTCCTGGCTGCAAAGGCAGAGATACCGTAAAGACCGAACCTATACCCTCCTCACTCTCCACCGTAATGCTGCCACCCATCAAGCCCACCAACTGACGAGAGATGGTCGTTCCCAAGCCCGTACCGCCGTATCGACGAGTCATACTGGCATCGGCCTGGGAGAAAGGGTCGAAAATTGCGTCAAGCCTGTCGGCAGAAATGCCGATACCCGTGTCTCTCACCGCGACTTCGACACCATAACCTGTGGAGGGCCTCCTGACTTCAACCGTTACTTCACCACGTTCGGTAAACTTGACGGCGTTAGAGATCAGGTTGGTCAACACCTGTTGGACCCGAAGCGCGTCTCCATTGAGATAAACGGGAGCATCCTCTGCGTAGCGCAGCGCCAAATGCAGCCCTTTTTTGGCGGCGCTAATGCCAAACGTTGTTATCAAATGCTCACAGATTGACTGTAAAGAAAAATCCGCACGTTCAAGCTCAGCGACACCGCTTTCCAGCTTTGCTGTATCCAGAATATCGTTCAACAGCGACAAGAGGGATCGCGCAGAATTCCTGACCGTCGTCAGATGCTGACGCTGGTCTTGCGCCAATGAGGAGTCGAGCAACAAGTCAGTAAAGCCAATGATGGCATTCATGGGCGTTCGAATTTCATGGCTCATATTGGCCAGAAATGCGCTTTTTGCCTCCGCAGCCTGTTCAGCACGGGTTTTCGCATCAACCAGCTCAAGCTCCATTTTCCTGCGCTCCGTCAGGTCTGTCGCGAGCTCGATTACCGTCAGGTTGCCGTCAAGCGGATTGGACACGGGAGATAAAGATGATCGCAACCAACGAGCCTCCCCATCCTTACCAAGGCGCAAAAACTCACCATGCACTAACTCACCGGCCCTGATGCGCTCCCATACCGTCTCCATATAGCGGGCATCGGGGCCGCCCTCTGGTATAAACATGCCGAATGACTTGCCGACCAGCTCTCCCTCCTCATACCCCAGCAATCTGGTGTATTTAGTATTTGCTTTGCGGATTCGGCCACAGGCATCCATTTCGCATACGCCGGTTGCATCATCAACCGCTCGCAGCAGGCTCTCAAACTCAGCATTGCGGCGTTTGCTGTCTGTTATGTCCAGCATGACACCATCAATCCACTTCAATGCGTCCTGTTCCCAAACCCCAGTTGCCGATTCGGAAACCCAGCGGTAGGCGCCATCCTTATGCCGCATCCTATATTCAACCGTGTAAGGAACTCTTTTTTCGAGCGCTGGAGCCATGACGCTTTCGATATAATCCAAGTCGTCATCGTGTAAAAGCTCAGCGAAAGTTACTTTACCCGATGTGAAGTTTTCAGCACTCCACCCAGTCAGTTTTTCAACAGCCTCACTAACAAAAATTGCACTCCAGTTATTGTCAGCTCGACAGCGAAAGGTGACTCCCGGAATGTTGCCTATCAAAGTCCGATACTGGGCTTCCCGCTCTTGCATAGCACTTTCAAGTGCGCGTCTCTCTGTAATGTCAGTGATAAAGCCAACAAACGTACTTATCCCGCCAATACGCGATTCGCCAATAGCGAGTCTAATAGGAACCAGGTGACCATCTCGGTGCTGAGCTTCAACCTCGCGGCCCTGACCGATGATTTTGGCTTGCCTGGTTGTCAGGTAGTTACGCAGGTAACTGTCGTGCTTGCTGCGGTGGGGCTCTGGGGTAAGCACGCTGACATTGCGACCAATGGCCCAGCTTGCCGGGTAACCCAGAATGCGCTCGGCAGCCTTGTTGTAACTCAGGATAATACCGCGGTCAGAAATGGAGATAAGGCCATCCACCGCAGTGTCGAAAATGGCCTCAAGGTGAGAAGTGGTCTCCCGGCTGCGGCGGTAGAGTTCTCGATAGCGAACCAGCGTGTTGAGGGCCGTTATCAGCAAACCAATAATGATGGTCACTATCGCAACCACCACCGCAAGATTGAACTGTTGCTGCTCGTCCACCACCTCAGCAAGACTGGCATCGCCAACAAACAGCGCCGCATGCATGGCGGTATAGTGCATGCCGCTGATGGCCAGCCCCATAACGGCCCCGGCGATCAAACGCACCTGATAGCCCGGCAGCGCCAGGCGCTGCCGCAAGCCGAAACTGATCCACAGGGCCAGCATGGCCAGCAGCGCTGCCATCAGCACTGAGATAGCAAACCACAATGGGTCATACCGCAACTCGGCTGACATCACCATAGCCTCCATGCCGGCGTAATGCATGGTGCCTATGCCCACCCCCACCAGCAGCCCTCCCACCATCAGATTCCTTGGCGTAATGGTTCTATTGGATAGCAATGCCAGAGCGCACCAGGCAGCCAATAAACTCGGCACCATGGAGACCATCGTCATGAAGGTGTCATAACTGACGGACACCGGCAGCTGAAAGGCCAGCATACCGATGAAGTGCATGGACCAGACCCCTGCCCCCAGTGCGATAGCGCCGGAAATCAGGTGCAGACGCCGTATGCCCGGCAAGGCGCTAGACCGGGCGGATGCCGCCATGGTCAGTGCCATAAAACTCGCGCCAGCGGCAATAATCACCGACAGAATCATGAGCCAGTGGTCATGACTCCCATGAAGAAGCTCAATCTTGCTTCCATTGAGCAGGAAGTAGTTTTGCAGGAAAGCCGACATTTTGGTGTCTCGCCGCAGAGGGTTGCGCCAGCATCTGACTGCCCATGGACACGGTGGCGCGAGGGGCAGGATTCCGAAGCCGTTCTTTTATGGGGCCACTGATTTTATCCGGGGACGCCGTTGCATGATCCGGCGCCCGGGACCTTGACCGCTTTACTCAAAGGTAGCTGGTGAAAACAGGTTTTGCAGCCCTGCTGATCACCAAACAGCCCTCACATACGTTGCTGTTGACGGTAATGACGTGGAGAAAGCCCCGTCCAGCGTCGAAAAGCCCGGCCAAAGTTGGAGGGGTCGCTGTAGCCCAGTTGATCCGCTATGGTATCAACAGAAAGCTCTGTATACAGTAGCATTTCTGTAGCCAGGCGCCGGCGCACCTGCTCCTGTAGCGCTTGATAACTGCTGCCCTGTTCATACAGGCGACGGCGCAGGGTGCGAGTGGTCATGTAAAGATCCGCCGCTACCTTGTCCATGGCATGGGCGTCTTGCAAGTGATGGCGTATCAGCTGCCGAACCCTGCTGAGCAAGTCTTGCCGTGGTTCGCCCGCATTACGCAGTTCTTCTTCACAGCGGGCGGCGGCAAGTGCTGCCAGTTGTGGGTCAGCTGTTTTCAAGGGCGTTGCCAGCCAGTGCGCCGGGAAGCGAATCTGCAGATCCGCACGCTGAAAGGCGATACCCACGCCCGCCTGACGCCAGAGCCGGTGCTGGTCCTGCTCGCGATAAGGCACACACAACTCAATATCCAGCGCTGGCAAATATCGCAAGATGTGCTGCCCGATGGACAACACTGAGGTGACGAAAATATCCGCCAGTACTTCAAACTGGCCGCCAAACTCGTAACAGGGTTCCATTTGCAGCAACGCGGTTTCTCCCACCTGGTTAACCCGAAGATCAAACAGGCTGGTACGTGTACGCAGGTAGCGCACCGCAAGGTCAAAGGCATCACCCAGCGTGCGACTGGACTGGAACGCATACCCGAGAAAACCATGACTGCCAATGTTGAGCAGAGCCCCCAGACGGACGCCAAAATCAGGCCTGGCATCCAACGCCTGCGCATTGCTGATGATCCGCAGTGTGGCAGCAAGTGACAACCGCCAGCCCGGCTGCCGCAGCCGCTCACGGCTCAGCTCAGTGCCGGCCAGCAGGGCATTCACATCCAGCCCCTGACGCTCGATGAACTGGCACAGCAGTTCACCGTATTCCGCCAGCATCACCCCATCATGGTTGTGCCCGACTACTGTCATGCTGGTCTCCAATGACCGGTTTTATGGCTGAAGATAACCTTCTCCCCGCAAGGTGGACAACGCATAGTAGGCCATGAAGCATCAACCACGAGGAGCTTTCATGACTGCTGTAGCCCCCCAGAGAACCGACGCCCGCAAGCTGTCCGCAGGGGCCCGCGTTGGCATTCCGCCCCGGCAACTGAAGTTCCAGGTTCCTGACGCGCCCCGCTATTTCCTGGCCAACAACGCAACCGCAACCACCTTTATTGCGGTGCTCTCCGCCATATTTCCGCCAGGGGAGCGTTTCTTCATGGAGTCAGTGCGCCACTTCCGGCATCAGGTGGATGACCCGGACCTGAAAGCCGCCATTTCCGGCTTTATGGGCCAGGAAGCCATCCACGGCCGGGAACACGACCGCCTCAACGAAATCCTGCAGGAGCAAGGCATAAACACACGTGTCCCAGAGCGTTTCATTGCTGCGGGCCTGCGCCTGCTGGAGCGCTGCTCGCCCAGCCAGCAGCTAGCCTGCACCACGCTGATGGAACACTTCACGGCCTTGTTGGGCGAGCAATTGCTGACGAACAAAGAGTTTCAGTCCATGGGGCACCCGGAAATGCTGCAGCTCTGGCTCTGGCATGCCATGGAAGAACTGGAGCACAAATCGGTGGCTTATGATGTCTATGAGCATATTGGCAACAGCCGCCGTGAACGCTGGTTCGCCTACCCGCTGGTCACTATCACACTGGTACCAGGCATTCTGGCAAGCTGGGCCTGGCTGCTGGCCCGGGAAGGCAAGCTGACAGACCGTCGTGACCTGAAAGCAGGCTTGACGCTGCTATTCGGTAAACGGGGGCTGATCAGCCGCTCTCTGGGAAAAATGGGCCTATTTGCCCGGGACAACTTCCACCCTGACAAAAAGGACACCCGGGCGCTGGTGGCGGAGTGGCGCGAGCGTCTTTTTGGCTCGCAGGGCACCCTCACCCAGCAAATCAGCAACCCGGGCTGAGCCAGGGAGGCTCTACTCAGAAGATAATTGCTGCAGTACGGACCAGTAGCCCGGGGCTGGCGCCACCAGCCCCCGCTCTCGCAAGGTTCGATGCAATCGGGGCAAGCGATACCAGGGCACAGAAGCCAGGGCATGGTGTTCCTGGTGAAAATTCACTCGCAGCGGCGCCACCGTAACCCGGGCCAGCCAGCCCGCACGGGTGGTGCGGGTATTGCGGAACATGTCATCGGTACGCGCCATGCCGGCGTGTTCCGCCATGGAGCGGATACGGATAAACAGCGGGAAAGGCACCACGTAGGCCACCACCCAGGCCAGATACAGCAAGGGGTAGCCCGCCAGCGTCAAAAGACCCAGCAATACGGCGTTGGCCAACAGAGCCGGTGTCGCAGTGCTCACCCAGGTGCGAAGATGAAAGCCCCAGCCACTCCAGGGCAGACGCACAACATCGTTGGCTACAGTCCATTTCATCATGCCCGCGTCCATCATGATCCGCCCCAGCAGAAACTTGAGACCGCTGAGCCCGGACAGGTCCCGCAGGAACTTGCGGGCCATGGACCGGCGCGTTGTAGGCAACCCTTTCACCAGGCTGATATCAGAGTCGTCATCGGTGCCAGTCCGGGTGTGGTGAATGAAGTGATGTTGACGGTACTTGGCCAGGTCCAACCCCAGCGGTCTGGCACAAAGCCAGTCACACAGGACATCGTTGGCCCAGCGGCTCTGGAACAGAGTGCTATGGGACGCCTCATGGGTTGCGATAGCCAATGCCAGCTGGCGCCCGCCCAGTAGGGTAACGCCCAAAAACAATGCCAGGGCCGCCCAGACACCACCGGTTTCAATACCCCACATCATCATCAGAAAGCAGGCTGCAATGCCGGCCCAAAGGGAGACTAAGGTCCAGACACCCATCCAGTCCGAGCGTCGGGTGAAGGCTTTGATTTCCTCCCGACTCAGGCTTGCCATAACCCGCTGCCGCGTGGTTTCACTGTGGGCATACACTGCCGCGTTATTGATTTCTGCCATTACATCACCTCATGAGCGCTGCCTTTCACAAATATTACACTACACTTCAATATATGCATCATCAAGTAATATTACATAGAAAAACAGCAGAGGCCCCTGCGGACAATCTCACCAGACAGAAACAACAAAGCCTCCCGAAGGAGGCTTTGATTAGAGCAGCCAGCGCGAATCAGGCGCCGAATAATGCAGACCGCAGTGGTTTCAGTTTACCCACCGCCTTGCTGGACTTGAGAATGGAACGCTTGCCGTCAAACTCCAGATAACCGTCCTCAATGGGGTCAAAGCGCAAAATCTTCACGTCCTCCAGGTAATTCTGGGACGCTTTCCAAGGGCCATGGCTGCCCTGCCGGGGCAGGCGATCATTGGCGCGACGGATGTAGCCAGAGTCGAGGCCGCCCAGCATGGTATCTTCGGTGGCACTGTTTTCCGTATCCCGCGGGATACAGACTTTATGCCCGTACTTATCCATGTGGTTGATCAGGCGGCACAGGTACTCCGCGGCAATATCAGCCTTCAGCGTCCAGGAGATGTTGGTGTAGCCAAAGATCATGCCCGCATTGGGTACGCCCTCGATCAGCACATTCTTGTAGATCACCTTTTCTTTGACCTTTACCGGCTGGCTGTCCACGGTAGCGGTCAGTCCGCCCAGCATCTGGATATCCAGACCGGTGGCGGTGATGACGATGTCCGCCTCCAGCTTTTCACCCGATTTCAGCTGCAGGCCGTCTTTAGTGAAACGCTCAATCTGGTCAGTGACAATCGACGCTTTGCCGGCCTTGATGGCGTGGAACAGGTCGCCATCTTTCACCACACACAGGCGCTGATCCCAGGGGTTGTAGTCTGGCGAAAAGTGCTTCATGTCTGCCTTGCCACCCAGTTGCCTGCGAACCACACTCAGGAACAGGCGACGCATGGCTTTCGGGCTCTTGCGGGAGCGCTCGTAAAGCAGGCGGGCAATACTGATATTCCGGGCACGGGTCAGACGGTAGGCCAGCTTGCTGGGCAGCACTTTCTGCATACCCACAGAAACCAGATCCGTTGATGGCAGCGGCATCAGGTAGGTGGGCGAACGCTGCAGCATAGTAACGTGCGCCGCTTTGTCCGTCATGGTGGGCACCAGGGTAATGGCGGTGGCGCCACTGCCGATCACTACGACCCGCTTACCCGCATAATCCAGCCCTTCCGGCCACTGCTGCGGGTGGATAATCTGACCTTTGAAGTCTTTCTCGCCGGCAAAGTCCGGCTTGTAGCCAGCGTCATAGTTGTAGTAACCGGTGCAGCCCACCATAAAGCTGGCGCTGAATTGCTGCTGCTTGCCGCTGGCCTCATCTTCCGCCACCACCTGCCAGGCCTTGTCGGCGCTGGACCAGTTGGCACTGACTACCTTCATGCCATAGCGGATGTGTTTGTCGACACCGTATTCCTCGGCGGTTTCCTTCACATAGTTCTTGATGGAGGCACCATCTGCCAGCACTTTGCCACCTGTCCAGGGGCGGAAGTTGTAGCCAAAGGTAAACATGTCAGAGTCTGAGCGGATACCGGGGTAACGAAATAGATCCCAGGTGCCGCCGAGGGAGGTCCGGCGTTCCAGAATGGCATAGGACTTACCCGGGCAATTACGGGTCAGATGGCAAGCCATACCAATGCCAGAGACACCGGCACCGACAATCAAGACGTCAAAATGTTGTTTGCTCACAAGCGCGACCTCATTTATTTATTGGATCCGGCAGCGTTGCGAGGTTCCTGCTGCTGCCTCAATAAATTCAGGTTACGCACTAATCCGGTGCCGGGAATTGGCCGTCAAGTTTTCAAACCATGGTTCCCAGAGCCACCCAGTGTATGCCTGACAATCCGATCAGATACCCACCACCGGCTCTACTTTCTCAAGGTACAGCCGCCGCCAGATACCGTGGCCAGCCGCATCAAATTCAAGCAGGGCAGCCAGAAACTGCGCCCGTAACGGTGCATCCACTAACGCATCCGGCAACAACGGGTCAAACACCCATTGGCGAATGGCCCGATCACCAATGATAAAGGACTCACGGGCGGCATCTTCCGGCTCCAGCTCTGGCATCTTGTCGAGCCAGTCAACCAGCGCGCGAGTCGTGTCACGGTATCCCTGCTCCAGGGCACTGGAATCCCAAAGGGTGCGGGCATGGGCATCATCCTCCGGCGCCAGATCATCCAGGCTGGCAACCAGCGCTGTCGTCTCCAGTCCCTGCCGGCGCAAACGTGAGCGCATGGCCGCTGCGCCACCTGCCAGGTTGGCTGGGCGGAGGTAAAGGTCTTTGCGCAATTCGGCAAAGCCATTCAGTTGCAGCGCCCTATTTCTCCGCCGCAGTGCGGGCTTGTCGCTTCGACCCAGCTCTGCGGTATGGACCGCCAGCCACTCACCCTGCCAGCTTGTCAGTCGCTCAAGGGACAAGCGCCATCCCTGCACCTCTGACGCCAACGCATTCGCCCGCGAGGTCAAGCGATAACGGGCACGACCACAGGACTCAATAAGCCCCTCCGCCGACAAGCGCGCCAGCGCTACCCGGGTGCTGTTACTGCTCACGCCAAACAGCTCACAGGCCTGAATGCCTTCCTGCGCCGTGATGGGTTGGTTGCCAAAGGCCGTTAGCAGATTCATCAACAGCCGCTGCGGATTGGGTTTAGTCATCAGGTTGAACCTTTTTGCCAGTCATTTTGTCAGACAGCATTCTATACACCTTCTCCAGCCCTAACCTAGAATAGGGTTAGTCACGTTTTACAATAATAATAATGAGGCGCATATGAGCCACTACGACCTGATCATCCGGGGCGGCCGCTACTTTGACGGCACCGGCGGCGCCTCCCGCATCTGTGACCTGGCAGTCAAAGACGGGTGCATCGCGGCCGTTGCTGACGTCCTTGCCGGCAGTGCCGACCGCATCATCGACGCGGATGGCCTCTGGGTCACCCCCGGCTTCCTCGATACCCACACCCACTATGATGCCGAACTTATCGTCGCACCGCGGCTGTCAGAATCGGTACGCCATGGTGTAACCACCGTACTGGTAGGCAGCTGCTCCCTCAGTATGGTGTGCGCAGAACCAGAGGATGCCTCGGACATTTTCACCCGGGTTGAAACCGTGCCGCGGGAGAAAGTACTACCTATCCTTCTGCAATACAAAACCTGGTCAACACCCCGTGAGTGGGTGAACTTTATCCAGCACCACCCACTGGGGCCAAACGTAGTGAGTTTTCTCGGCCACAGTGATTTGCGCACGGCGGTAATGGGGCTGGAACAGGCCACTGACCGCAGTGTCACACCCTCCAAAGCGCAAATGGCACAGATGGAGAATCTGCTGGAGCAGGCCCTGGATGAGGGCTTTCTGGGCCTGTCCACCATGTGTCTGAAATGGGACAAGGTGGATGGAGACCGGGCCTGGTCCAGGAGCCTCCCCAGCACCTATGCCCGCTGGGGCGAGGTGCGCCGCCTCAATCGCATTCTGCGGCGCCGGGGCCGGGTGCATCAAGGCGCCCCCAATGCAGCCAACCCGCTCCAGATCGTGCAGTATTTCAGCGAAACCCTGGGCCTCTTACGCAAGCCACTTAAAACCACCCTGATCGCCATGTTTGATCTTAAGGGCAACCGCACCGTCAAACCCCTGGCTACGCTGGTCGCCGCCGTGGCCAACCGGCTTGGCGGTGATTTCCGCTGGCAACTGTTACCCACGCCCTTCCGCCTGTATGCGGACGGCATGGATATCGTGCTGTTCGAGGAATTTGGTGCGGGTGAAATGGCTCTGGACATCAAGGACCAGCTGGCCCGCAACGAACTACTGAAAGACGAAAGCTACCGGCGCAAGTTCCGAAAGTTTTATAAGGAAAAGCTGTCTCCCCGCGTCTGGCAACGGGACTTTGGCGACGCCCAGATTCTGGACTGCCCGGACGTCAGCCTGGTGGGCCGTGATTTTGCCAGCGTGGCCGAGGAACGGGGTATCCACGTGGTGGATCTGTTTCTGGACATGGTGGTGGAGCACGGCAAAGCCCTGCGCTGGAGCACCGTGGTAGGCAACCACCGGCAGCCGGTGCTCAGCCGCATGGTCCAGAACCCCAACACCCTGATCACCTTTTCCGATGCCGGGGCCCATATCCGCAATATGGCGTTTTACAATCTGCCGCTACGCTTTCTCAAGCTGGTGCGGGACAGCGAACAACAGGGCCAGGCCATTATGTCCATGGAGCACGCAGTACATCGCCTGACCGGCGAGCAAGCCGACTGGCTTGGCGTGCAGGCTGGCCGCATACGCCCTGGCGACCGCGCCGACATCGTTCTGCTGGACCCTGCCGGACTGGATCAGGACCTGGAGCAGGTCAGCTGGGCAGAAATGGAGGGCTTCGGGCTTGAGCGCATGGTAAACCGGGTACCTGGCTGTATCCGTCATGTGCTGATCAACGGCAAACTGGCCATTGAGAACGAAACCTTTACCGCAACCTTTGGCCAGCAGACCGGCTACGGCCAGTTCCTGCCGGCAGGCCAGTCGCAAGAGGGCACGCCAACATGACAGAACCCGTAGTCACAACAGAAAGCCGGGGCGACATCTTTATTGTCACCATCAACCGCCCCGCCGTTCGCAACTGCGTGGATCGTCAGACCGCAGACGCGCTGGCCGCCGCTTTCCGGCAGTTCGATAGCAGCCCGACCCTTAACATCGCCATCCTCACCGGCAGTGGCGGCCACTTCTGTGCCGGCGCTGACCTGAAGGCAGTGGCCAGCGGTAACCCCGGCCGCATGAACCGACTGGAAACCGAAGGTGACGGCCCCATGGGCCCCAGCCGCATGCAACTGAGCAAACCTGTTATCGCCGCCATTGAGGGCTATTGTGTGGCGGGTGGACTGGAGCTCGCCGCCTGGTGTGATCTGCGGGTGGCCGCAGAGACCGCAACCTTTGGGGTGTTCTGCCGCCGGTTCGGCGTACCCTTGATTGACGGCGGTACCGTGCGCCTGCCGCGCCTGATCGGCATGAGCCAGGCCATGGACATGATCCTCACCGGCCGCGCCGTAGCCGCCGACGAAGCTCACCGCATAGGCTTGGCGAACCGCTTGGTGCCCGCCGGCAAGGCGCTGGATGCCGCCATTGAGCTGGCCCGACAACTGACTGCCTTTCCCCAGCAGTGCCTGCGCAACGACCGCATGAGCGCCTATCAGCAATGGCAACTGGATGAGCCTCAGGCTCTGGCCAATGAATTCCAACACGGCTTGCGTACGCTACACTCAGGAGAAACGACCCTCGGTGCCTCCCAGTTCAGCGGCGGCAAGGGGCGACACGGCCAATTTGGAGGCTGAGCTTCATGCCTGACAATCAGCAATCAAAGATCCCCCTCCTGGCGGCACAACCCATCCATGACCGCGAGGACAAGGTTTTTGCTGTCGAACTACTCTACCGCAATGACCTGAGCCAAAGCGCACTGGATGTGGGCGAAGGCCGCGCCACCAGCGAACTGCTGTTCAACCTGTGCACCGGCATCACCGAGCAGACAGACCATTACAGCACCCCTGCCTTTATCAACGTCTCTGCTGACTTTATCCGCTCGGGCGCCTTCCTGCCCATTGAACCAGAACGCGTGGTTGTGGAACTGGTAGAACGTTTGACGCCGACCCCCGAACTGGTTGAGTGTGTTGCGGAATGGCATCGCAAAGGCTTTCGTTTTGCCTTTGACGACTTCGAGTTTGGCGACAGCTGGGAGGCCCTGCTCCCCTTTGCCTATGTAATTAAAGTAGACGTTGAGACAAGCGCTCTGGAGCAGGCCATTCGATACCGCACCAAACACCGCCAGTTCGAAATGCTATGGCTCGCAGAACGGGTGGAGGATCAGGCGTGCCGGGACCGCTACTTCAATGCCGGTTTCGACCTTTTCCAGGGCTATTTTTTTGCCAAGCCCACGTTGATTATGGGGGAGAAGTTATCGCCCTCAGCAGTCAACCTGGCCCGCCTGATAGGCGTTCTGTTTGCCGACGAGCCAGACACAGGCAGGATCACTGAGTGTCTCTCCCAGGACCCACCACTCGCCATCAATCTGCTGAAAGTGGTCAACAGCCCGGTCTATCGGGGCGTAAACAAGATCAACTCGCTGACGGAGGTGATTGTCAGGCTGGGTTTGGAGAACCTGCGCCGCTGGGTGGTACTGATTGGTTCCCTGAACGCCGCTTCACCAGAGACTGCGCGCCTGGTACTGGTAAGAGCCCAGGCCTGTTTTGAGCTGGCCTCCCGCACTCGCCAGCCCCTCGAACCCACCCAAGCGTTTCTGGTGGGCCTGCTGTCTGGCGTTGATTTGCTACTGCAGGTTGATCGTGACGCGTTTATCAGACAACTTGACCTATCCACCGAGCTTCAGGAGGCCATAACCCTTCATAAAGGCCCCCTTGGACAGATACTGCGGATCATCATAAATGTGGAAAAAGCGGTAGCCCTCAAGCACCGTCTGGCCAACATGGACGAGCGCCTGCTGGTCCTCTACCGGGATGCCAGCTTGATGATACAAGCCGTACTCAAGGAAGTTGGCTGAACGCGTCTTAGCGCCAGAACCTGGGTATTCGGGCCTCTGGCCGCGTTGCCAGTACGGCTTCCATAGCCTCCAGCCAGCATTGCGCCAGCAAGTCAGCCTCTTCAAGGTCTTGGCAGGCAAAGACCTGCTGTTCAACCCGGTCCCGGTGTTCACGCAGCTGGCGACGAAAACTGCGATCCACCAACGCCTGACGGTGTAAACGCTCAGCACGGCTCCATAAGGGGGCCGCGGAGGCCTCTGCGGGCTCGGTCAAAACACTGAAATCACCATTCAATGCGGCTGGCCGGAACAGGCTGAGGCAGGTTGCAGAGGTGCCGGTAAAATAGACCCCTCGCTGACCGGGCTCACTGGCAAGACACGCCACCATGGCACCGGTGGTTTGTAACCGCCGAATACTGCCCGCCGCATGCAGACAGATATCCCGGTTGCTCCCCCTTGCCGGGCCACGGCTGCGGCTATGGTGCAGCCGTAAGTTAGATGCACACCGGGCCAGCGTCATGTTTGTGCTGTCTTTCAAAGCCTCCAGACTCAACCGCCGCCGATGGGGTGCCCCCAGCAACATGGGCATCAAGTGGGTATCAAAACGAACCCGAAAAGACGGTCGGTAAGCTGCGAGGTCCTGAGAACAGAGGTCGTAACGGCTGCCCAGGGTATAGGCGTTGGCCACCGCATAAGCGCCGTTAATACGCCGGGCAGCCCAGCTTGCCCCTGCACATTCAAGTACCCAGGCCTCCTCGGGGTCAGCAATGACAAAA
Organism: Marinobacter sp.; assembly: GCA_022565395.1. Lineage (GTDB taxonomy): Bacteria > Pseudomonadota > Gammaproteobacteria > Pseudomonadales > Oleiphilaceae > JAIUMV01. Next base: position 7,941 of record JAIUMV010000007.1, on the reverse strand, counting down.
CTGCTGTCGGCATGGAACCCCTTGTCAAAGAAGCCTGCCGAACCGCCCTGCCCATGGGCCTCCAGTAACCGGGTAATCACAGTGACGGCGTCAGAGGCGGAGGCCGAGCGTTCCAATCCCAGTCTGACCAGATCCATGCCGAGCAGTGCAGGCTTCAGCGTGCGACGGGTAGAGAACACTGCAGCATGGCCGATACACACCCACTTCTCATTCACTCCCATCTCCGCCCCCCAGCACCAGGCAGGCTTGGACATCAGCACACCATAACGGCGGCTGACCTGGGGAATTTCCAGATAGGTGGTTTTCACCAGCCGGGCCGTATCACCGAACACTGGCGCCTGACGCACCACAACCTGAGGTTCACGGGGCTCACGATCCGAGTTCTTGGCGAACCAGACACCGCTTTCCGTCCGCACAACCTGTATCACACTCATCTACCGTACACCCCACCTACAACGTTCGAGGAGCCGCTGGAACTCCTAAGCATAGTGCCTGACAGGGAGACTGCCCAACATCCTGAGGCTACATCACCACCAGCATCCACTCCTTGAGCCTGATCAATGCACCCTCAGGCCGCACCCATGACAATAGCCCGTTTACCTGCAAATCTGGAGCTCTTTATCCATGCAAGCCCCTGAACTACTGGCCCCCGCCGGCACATTTGAACACCTTAAAACCGCACTGGCCTATGGTGCTGATGCCGTGTACGCAGGCCAGCCCCGTTATTCATTGCGAGTACGCAACAACAGCTTCAAGGACACCAAGGCGCTGGCAGAGGGCATCCACTACACGCACCAGCAGGGGAAAAAGTTCTACCTTGCCTCCAACATTGCCCCCCACAACAGCAAAGTCAAAACCTATCTGCAGGATCTTGAACCGGTGATCGAGCTAGGCCCTGACGCCCTCATCATGTCTGATCCCGGGCTGATCATGCTGGTACGGGAGCGCTGGCCAGATCAGGAGGTACACCTGTCGGTGCAGGCCAATGCTGTTAACTGGCCCACTGTCGAATTCTGGCGCCGCCAGGGGCTCAAACGGGTGATCCTGTCCCGGGAGCTGGCCCTGGAGGAAATCGCTGAAATCCGCGACCGGGTGCCGGAGATGGAGCTGGAAGTGTTTGTCCATGGCGCCCTGTGCATGGCTTACTCCGGCCGCTGCCTGCTATCGGGTTACATGAATCACCGAGACGCCAATCAGGGTACCTGCACCAACGCCTGCCGCTGGTCCTACAAGGTGACCGAACACACCACTGATGTCGCCGGTGACCTGGTACCGCGCCCCCAATTGGTGGAGCCCCGGGAAATTCTGCTGGAGGAACCCAATCGACCGGGCGAGTTCATTCCCGCCTACGAGGACGAGCATGGCACCTACATCATGAACTCCCGTGATCTGCGCGCGGTGCAGCACGTAAAAGCTCTATGTGCGATGGGGGTTCACTCTCTGAAGATCGAGGGGCGCACCAAGAGCACCTATTATGTAGCCCGAACCACACAAGCCTACCGCCGGGCCATTGATGATGCCGTTGCAGGAAAATCCTTCAACATGGAGCTTATGGACGAACTTGAAGCCCTGTCAAACCGAGGTTACACCGAGGGGTTCTTCCGCCGTCACCTGCCCCAGGAGTATCAACTGTATGAACAGGGCTCTTCCCTGACGGGCTCAGAGCAGCTGGTTGGCGCAGTGACGGGCGATCAGGGTGGCTGGCTGGACATTGAGGTCAAAAACCGGTTCGCCGAGGGTGATCCGCTAAACCTGATAACCCCTGCGGGCAACGTCAGGTTCACCCTCAGCGGGATGGAAAACCACGATGGAAGCCGGCTGGTGCTCGCCCCCGGCAGCGGCTATCGGGTGCGCATACCCAAGCCCGCCGGAACGCCGGATGTACTGGCCCACAGTTACATAACGCGGCTGATTGACGCGGCTGGTTGAGGTATAATCGGCCTACGGACAAAAATACCTGACTAAATTACTCTGGTATTGTACAATCACTCCCCAGAAACTAGTCACATCATAATAATCCGCAGGACGCGAACCAGGCCATGACGCCTGGGCAACTCTGCCGCTGCACGCCGCCCAACGACTGGCCGGCCGCCACTGCGGAAATCCAACTGATGAGCCCGGCCTGACCGCCCTACGCGGCAGGCCATCGAAAGGCCCGCCTTTCGACAAGAGATACGGAGCGACGATCATGGCCAACACCGACAAGCAGGTGAGCGAGCTGATCAAACGGGAGTACGAGCACGGTTTCGTTACTGAAATCGAAGCCGACACCTTTGAACCTGGCTTGAACGAAGACATCATTCGCCGTCTGTCAGAGATCAAGGGCGAGCCCGAGTTCATGCTGGAATGGCGCCTGAAGGCCTATCGTCGCTGGCTGGAAATGGACGAGCCCGAGTGGGCCCACGTGCATTACCCGAAAATTGATTACCAGGCCCTGTCCTACTATTCGGCCCCGAAGAAAAAAGAGGACATGCCCCAGAGTCTGGATGAAGTGGATCCGGAACTGCTGCGCACCTATGAAAAGCTGGGCATTCCCCTGCACGAGCGCGCCAAGCTGGCGGGCGTTGCCGTTGACGCTGTATTTGACTCTGTGTCTGTCGCCACCACCTTCAAAGACAAGCTGGCGGAAGCCGGTGTCATTTTCTGCCCCATTTCTGAAGCCGTGCAGAAACACCCCGAGCTGATCAAGAAGTACCTCGGCTCCGTAGTGCCTCAGGGTGACAACTACTATGCGGCCCTGAACTCAGCGGTGTTCTCTGACGGCTCCTTTGTTTACATTCCCAAAGGCGTTCGCTGCCCGCTGGAGCTGTCCACCTATTTCCGCATCAACGCCGCCAATACCGGCCAGTTCGAGCGCACCCTGATCGTCGCCGACGCCGGCAGCTATGTCAGCTACCTGGAAGGCTGCACCGCCCCCATGCGGGACGAGAACCAGCTGCATGCCGCCGTGGTGGAACTGGTAGTCCTGGATGATGCCCAGATTAAATACTCCACGGTACAGAACTGGTATCCCGGTGATGAAAACGGCAAAGGTGGCATCTATAACTTCGTCACCAAACGTGGCGCCTGTATCGGCAAGAACTCCAAGATCTCCTGGACGCAGGTTGAGACCGGCTCTGCCATCACCTGGAAGTACCCCAGCTGCGTGCTGCGGGGCGAGAACAGTGTCGGTGAATTCTACTCCGTTGCCCTGACTCATAACTATCAGCAGGCCGACACCGGCACCAAGATGATCCACCTGGGCAAAAACACCAAGAGCACCATCATCTCCAAGGGTATCTCGGCAGGCCGCAGCAGCAACGCCTACCGAGGACTGGTGAAGTTCGGCCCCGGCGCCGAGGGTGCCCGTAACTTTACCCAGTGCGACTCCCTGCTGATCGGCGACAAGTGTGCAGCCCACACCTTCCCGTACATCGAAAGCCAGAACAAGAGCGCCATTCTGGAACACGAAGCAACCACCTCAAAGGTGAGTGACGAGCAGATGTTCCTCTGCCGCCAACGGGGTATCGACCCGGAGCAGGCTGTCTCCATGATCGTGAACGGCTTCTGTAAGGAAGTATTCAAGGAGCTGCCGATGGAATTTGCGGTAGAAGCCGGCAAACTGCTGGAAGTCAGCCTTGAGGGGTCTGTTGGCTGATTCTGGTGGTGGGCAGCGAGCCGGTTGGGCTTTCCGGGACACGCCGTGAATACGTCCCTGTAGGCTCCGCAAAAACATCCATGTTTTTGAGGGTCCCGGAAAGCCAAACCAGCACGCTGCCCCGAACATTGTGCTGGCAGTTGCACACAGCAGTTCTTTGGACAACAGCGCCAAATGTATAACGGAAGCTGTCAGGGTGTCCCTTCCGGGATCGTCAAAATCAGGGATGATTTTGTCGAGCGTACAGGGAGGTATTCACAGCGTATCCCGGAAGGGACACCCTGACGGCTGAAGCCCCCAAAGCCGGGGCAAAAAAGAATTCAGACGGTTAAAAGAGAGAAGCGTACACATGCTGAGCATCAAAAACCTGCACGCCTCCGTTGAGGGCAAAGAGATCCTCAAGGGTATCAACCTGGAAATCAAGGCCGGGGAAGTGCACGCCATTATGGGCCCCAACGGCTCAGGTAAAAGCACCCTGTCCCAGGTACTGGCAGGCAACGACGCATTTGAAGTCACCAGCGGTGAAGTTACTCTCAATGGCGAAAACCTGCTGGAACTGGAAACCGAAGAGCGCGCTCGTGAAGGCGTCTTCCTTGCCTTCCAGTACCCGGTGGAGATCCCCGGCGTCAGCAACATCCAATTTCTGCGTACAGCCGTAAACTCCATGCGCAAGCACAAAGGCGAGCCAGAAATGAGCGCCGTCGAATTCATGAAGCTTGCCCGGGAAACCTCCAAACAGGTAGACCTTAACCCGGACTTTCTGAAACGGGGCGTCAACGAAGGCTTCTCCGGTGGCGAGAAGAAGCGCAATGAAATCATGCAGGCCCTGCTGCTGCAGCCCAAGCTGGCCATCCTTGACGAAACCGACTCAGGCCTCGACATCGACGCCCTCAAAGTCGTCGCTGACGGCGTTAATGCGCTGCGCGCCCAGGACCGGGCCATCCTGATGGTTACTCACTACCAGCGCCTGCTGGACCACATCGTACCCGACTACGTGCACGTACTGGCCGGTGGCAAGATCATCAAGTCCGGCGGCAAAGAACTGGCACTGGAACTGGAAGAGCGTGGCTACGGCTGGCTGGGTATCGACGAAGACGCAGCCAAATAAGGAGGCCGGGATGAACCCACAAGCAACCCTGTCCGGCGCCTTCCTGCAAAGCGCAGGCAGCACATTACCTGACGCCCTGAAAACCATGCGTCAGCAGCGAGCCACAGCTCTGGCTGACATGCCGGTGCCGACCCGCAAAACCGAGAATTGGAAATACTCCAGTCGCCACCTGCAACTGGACGATAGCCTCGCGGGCACCCTTGTCGGCGGCAGCAGCAACACCGCATTCCACAACGGCGATGCCTACCGGGTGGTGATACGCAATGGCCAGCTGGACCTGGACGCCAGTGAACTACCCGACGTCAGTGGCGTTGAAGTACTGGCCTTCCGGAACCTGGAAGACGCCGACGCTGCCCAACTGGCAGAGCGACTGGACAACACCCTGGACAGCAAGGCCGTGCAGTTTGCCCGCCTCAACAGCGCCCGCTTTGAAGATGGCCTGCTGATCCGACTGGCTAAGAATGCCGTGCTGGACAAGCCGTTGTTCGTGTTCTGCGAAAACGGCGGCGACAAGGCTGGCAGCGCCTACCCCCGCATCTACGTGGAAGCCGGCCAACACAGCCAGCTGACGCTGGTGGAAGAGTACACCAGTGTCGGTGAAGCCCAGGCGCTGGTAAACACCGTCACCGAATTCAGCCTGGCTGATGGCGCCAATATCACCAGCGTACGCCTGACCATTGAAGGCCAGCAGACCCAGCACATCGGCGCCACCGCAGCCAGACTGCAGGCCAACGCACGCTTCGAAAGCCATTGTGTCGGCTTTGGTGGCCCCCTGCGCCGCCATGACCTGCGCGTATGTCTGGAAGGCAAAGGGGCCGAGTGCAAACTTAACGGCGTCGCCGTGACCCAGGGCCAGCAGCATCTGGACAACCACACGGTCATCGAACACGTCGCACCCCATTGCGAGAGCGAAGAAAGCTACCGCAACATCGCTGCCGACAAGTCCCACGCCGTATTCAATGGCCGCATTCACATTCATCCGGATGCGCAGAAATCCAATGCCAACATGAGCAACAAAAACCTGCTGCTCTCTACCGGCGCGGAGATCGACACCAAGCCCGAACTGGAAATCTACGCTGACGATGTGAAGTGCGCCCACGGTGCTACCGTCGGCCAGCTGGATGAAGAATCCCTGTTTTACCTGGTGTCACGCGGTATCGACCGCAAAGAAGCCGGCACGCTGCTGAGCATGGCCTTTATCAACGAACTGATTGAGCAGATTCCGGTGGAGCCGGTGCGGGATGCCGCCCATGCCCGCTTGGTCCGCTTTATTGAACAGAGTTTTGAGGGAGCCTGAGCCCCGTGAGCGATTTATCCATGGCCCATAATCCGCTGGACATTGCTGCCATCCGCCGCGACTTTCCAATTCTGTCGCAGCAGGTGAACGGCAAGCCCCTGGTGTATCTGGACAACGGCGCCTCCGCCCAGAAACCTCTGGCGGTGCTGGATGCCATGGATCGCTACTACCGGGAAATGCACTCCAACGTTCACCGTGGGGCCCACACCCTCGGCGACCGCGCTACCAACGCCTTTGAAGGCGCGCGCAAAACCGTGCAGGCATTCCTCAATGCCGCTAGCACCCGGGAAATCATCTGGACCCGTGGCACCACCGAAGCCATCAACCTGGTGGCCAATGGTCTGGCACCTCGCCTGCGGGCCGGCGACGAAATTCTCGTCAGCCATATGGAACACCACGCTAATATCGTGCCCTGGCAGATGCTGGCGGAGCGCACCGGCGCAGTATTGAAGGTTATCGCCGTCACCCCGGAGGGTGAGCTGGATATGGATAGCTTCCATAGTCAGCTGGGTGAGCGCACCCGCGTGCTGGCGGTTACCCATGTGTCGAACGTACTGGGCACAGTGAACCCGGTGGTGGAACTGGTCCGCGCAGCCAAGGCAGCCGGTGCCATCACCGTCATTGACGGCGCTCAGGCGGTGCCCCATTACCAGCCTGATGTACAAGCGCTGGATTGTGACTTCTACGCTTTCTCCGCCCACAAGCTGTTTGGCCCCACCGGCATCGGCGTGCTCTACGGCCGGGAAAGCGTACTGGAAGCCATGCCCCCCTACCAGGGCGGCGGCGAAATGATCGAGCGCGTGAGCTTTGAAAAAACCACCTGGAACACCCTGCCCTACAAATTCGAAGCGGGTACCCCGGCCATTGCTGAAGCAGTAGGTCTGGCGGCTGCCATTGACTATATCAATGGCCTGGACCGCAACGCCCTGGAAGCCGCAGAGCATGCCCTGTTACTGCGGGCCAATGCCCTGGTGGACAGCGTGCCCGGCATGGACATCATTGGCACTGCAAAGCACAAAGTGCCTGTCCTTTCCTTCAAGATTGCCGGCTTGCACCCCAGTGACATTGGCACCCTGCTGGACCAACAAGGCATCGCCATCCGCACCGGCCACCACTGCGCCATGCCGCTGATGGACTTCTACGGCGTGCCCGGCACCGCCCGGGCCTCATTTGCGTTTTACAACACGCTGGATGAGGTGGAGCAGCTATTCGCTGCCCTGCAAAAAATCCAGCGCCTGTTTGCCTGACGGGAGGTGAGCTGATGACAGTAGAAACCTTTACCCCTGACCTCGGTGTCTCCATGACGCCCACGGCCATCGCCCACACCCGTAAGCAACTGGCCAAGAAGCCAGACGCATTGGGCATCCGGCTGGGGGTCAAAAAAAGCGGCTGCTCCGGGTACAAATACGACACCGAATGGGTCACCGAACCCCACGAAGACGACCAGATATTCGACTTTGACGGGGTGAAAGTCTATGTTCGCCAGCAGCACCTGGGCTTTGTGAGCGGCACCGAAATTGACTATGTTACCCAGGGGGTGAACAGCATGTTCATGTTCAGAAACCCCAACGTAACCGGCGAATGCGGCTGCGGCGAGAGCTTTACAGTCAGCTGATTGGCTTTTAGGAAGGACTTGGTTTGCCGCGGAATCCGCGGAAGGACGCGGAAAGGCAGAACTAACTGATTAGCCACGGACGACACGAACACGCACGGACGAAAAGATAATAAAGTATTTTTGTCTTTGTCCGTGTAAGCCCGTGGCGTCCGTGGCAAAAAATCTTTGTCTTTTTTCCGCGTTCTTCCGCGGATTCCGCGGCTAATAGAGCTCTTTCCACCGAACGCATTAACGACGATTAAAGAGGCCAGAGAACGGCATGCAGGAACGGGAAGTAGTGCTGA
>JAIUMV010000006.1 GCA_022565395.1 Marinobacter sp. | reverse complement strand
AGACTCTACTTTAATCTCAGAAAAAAAAATCACTAATTTACACTATATCGTTAACATCTTCAAACTCCTATATGGTTCTAATGTGCGATTGTGCGATTGGGCGATTGGGCGATTGGGCGATTGGGCGATTGGCAACGATGATGTCGGCGATTTTTTTAAACTCGTTCAAATTGTTAATCACGCGGGAATTGAGGAAGGTGTCTTCCTCTAATACGGGTTCGTACACCACCACTTCTATGCCTTTGCCTTTGATGCGTTTCATCACGCCTTGTATACCCGAGGCGCGGGAGTTGTCGGAACCTGTTTTCATAACCAAACGGTAGATTCCGACTACTTTGGGTTTGCAGCGCAGAATGGAGTCGGCAATGAAATCTTTGCGGGTGGTGTTAGCATCGACGATGGCACGAATGATGTGGTTGGGCACGTCATTGAAGTTGGCCAGCAATTGCTTGGTGCCTTTCGGTAGACAGTAGCCGCCGTTACCACAGCTGGGGTTGTTGTAGTGGTTGCCGATGCGTGCGCCTATCCCTACCCCTTCGATGATTTGTTTGTTGTTCAGGCCATTGGTTTCGGCGCAAATGTCGAGTTCGTTGAAGCAGGCAACGCGTAAGGCCAGGTATGAAGCCGGCGCCGCCGGTTATAAGTAGTTTCTTTTTCTTGCCTCGCCATTCGACTTACTCAGGACTACGGAAGGACACGGAATTATTTAAATATGGTCGTGCGGTAGATGCTTCTCTCGCCTCAGCTATAGCGCTTAGGCCTTGCTCACGATCTCTGTACTTTCTGCTTTACCGGAGCGCACTAAAGCAGTCACAAAGACCACGAATACCCCAAGCATACCCCCCAGCATCGTAGCGACTACGCATATCAGTGCCCGGTTGGGCCAACTCTTCTCCTGTGGCACCACGGCTGGGTCAATTGTCCGGAAGACATATTCCCGCTGAGCGCTGGCAAGCATAATAGTGCGTGTTTCGCTTTCAATCAGCTGGTAGAACACCTGTTGCATTCCGGCGATGTTGACTTCCTGCAACTTGCCTTCGAGGTACTGGATACTGGCCTCAGCCTCGGATACCTCTTGCTCCCGCATGTGCTCGTTCAGATCTCTTACGAGCTTTGTTATCCATTGCTGGGCAGCCAGGGGCGATAGTGAGGTGATACTGACCGTCACCATGCCTGTATCACGGCTTTCGCTGACACGCAGCTGGTCTCTGAATGTCTTAACCAGATCCCAGTCTGTAGGTTCGCGGCTCTTGCCTTTGCTATCGACTCCCCATTGCTCCGTTTCAGGGCTATAGATGTCTGTGTCGATGATCCACTCTTCACGCACTATATCCCAACCGCTTGTCGCCATCAGAGGCACTTCCAGGTTATGGCGACGGATAAAGTCGCTGAGGAAGGCCCTGGACTGCAGTACTTCACGTGCGATAACAGTTCTGTTGGAGCCGCCGCCACCGAGGTTTATGCCAGCGAGGCCTGCAAGGCCGGCCAACTGGCCACCAACTCTGCCGCCGTTGTCATCACTGGCAGGAGCCAGCAGGGCACTGGCGGTGTAGACGTTGGGCTGACTGAGGGCGTAGGCGACGCCGCCGGCGGCGAAGATGGCGGTGAACAGCAGGATGATCCACTTGCCGCGCCAGAGGGTGGCGAAGAGTTCGCGGAGGTCTATTTCGTCGTCGGGGTAGTGGGGGTGTTCTTGGGTTTGGTTCATATGAAGACTATTTGCCGCGGAATCCGCGGAAGTACGCGGAAAAAAAATGAAAGAAAGATTTAAGTTTTAGGAAAGAAGTTGCTCCAGACTCATAACTGGCCCGAGGTGGCGCTGCTGAAGCCTTTGGTCGTTCGTAACAAGAACGTGACCGCCGGTCATTGCTGTTGCAGAAATAATGGCATCTGGAAGCTTCATTGAGGTGGATCGGCGGATCTTGATTGCAGAGTCCTGTATCGTTTTAGTCAGCTGGACCACCGTAAGTTTCCCGAGAACTGCCCTTAGTTTCTCTTCATCATCAGGTGTCAGTGACGGCCACGAAAACAGTTCCATCTCTGTTATCACAGACACCGCATAGATGTTACTGGGTAGTTTCAGCCGTTGATCGATCGCATAGATGATCGTGTTCGTATCCAGCAGATATTTACCACTCATCCCTCATTTCCCTTTGAATATCTACAGCATCCTTGCCCTTGAAAGCCTCCAAGCCGCAGGCCGCAAAGTCCAGCGGTGCTGCACCTTCAGCAAGCACAGTATCAGGCTGGTCATCCGTAATCATCAGAATGATTCGAGCATGGCTGTTTTCAAGCCGACTGTACTGAGCGGGGATTTTCACTATACCGTCCCGAATATCCGCTTCGAACTCGATGGCGTACATAAGGTGACTCCCTTGAATTGATACCTTGGCTAGCAGTATACCAGCCCCCCGGTAGCGCCGCGGAAGGACGCGGAAAAATGAAAAAGAAAGATTATTGGTTTTCCAAAATTACTCGTTTTACGAACGCTTTTGGGTATGTGAAGTTGGCTAATAGGCCGAGTTTCATGCCCGTTGCCTTGAGGTAGTTGATCAGTTGGGCTTCAGCGCCTTGAGGCAGTACTTTCTGAGCTTTTAGTTCGATGATGACCCGGTTTTCAACGACAAGATCTAACCGAAACAGGCCTACGTCCTGGCCTTTGTAGAAAATCGTCACGGGATGCTCTGCCTGCACAGTCAAGCGCTGGCTTTGTAGTTCTGTGATAAGCGCCTTCTGATAAACGCTCTCCAGAAAGCCGTGGCCAAGCTGCCGATAAACCTCAAAGATACAACCACGAATTCGATATGTCAGCTCCTCATCCCTGAGCATACAGTGTTCCTTTTCTCTTTTTTCCGCGTCCTTCCGCGGATTCCGCGGCCAAAAAACCCTTAAAGATTGCTCACTGCCGCAGCGCCCAGGGCGATTTGGTAGATGATTTGGCTGACATTGGTCCAGAGCTGCAGCTGATTGAAGCGCTCTACGTCCAGCGGCATGATGATGGTGTCGCCGGGTTCGAGTTGTTCGGCGCGGCCGGTAAACCAGCGGGAGCGTTTGGGCAGGCTGACGGAGCCGTCTGCTTTGACCACATAAACTCGTGATACATCAGCTTGGCGGGTGGGGCCGCCGCTGCGTTCCAGATAATCTTCCACCGTCAGGCCGGGTTGATGCAGGTGGCTGGTGGGGAACTGGACCTCACCGAATACGCTGACGGACTGGGGTATAGGCGGAATAATCAGCATGTCACCGTCTTGCAAGCGTATCTGCTGGCTGACAACGCCCGCCATGGATGCCTGAAGATCAAACACCAGGCGACCCATGGGGCGGGCGCTGCGGATGTTGTCCAGCAGGTCCTGAATATCAGCAGCGCTGGTTTGCTGGCGGGCAACAGTCTCGCCCTCCAGTTGCAGGCTTACCAGCTCTGACTGAAGGCGCTCTTCCGCCTCCTGCAGGCGCTGAGCTTCCAGGCGGCGCAGGCGCTCGCGAGTGAATACCGCGCCACTAGGGAAGGCGTTGTCTGTCAGGCCACCGGCACGCTGGATAACATCATTCAGCGTTTCGCCTTTACGGAAAGTGTATTCACCCGGGAAGCGCACTTCACCGCTTAGGGTGATTGTCATGCGCTGGGCGAACTCGGGGATCGGCTTGATCAGGATGCGGTCTCGGCTTTGTAGCTGCAGATCGATGCCTTCAAGACCACCACTCAGGTCAAGCTGCAGAACGCGGGTGAAAGCGTCACCCCGGTCGTCGATTTCCATGCGGGCCAGTTCACCCACCAATAGAGAAGCGGAGTCCTTCAACCCCCCGGCCACAAAGATGGCATCTGCCAGAGAGCGGGTTGCCGGCATAGGATATTCGCCGGGGTAGCGTACTTGGCCGCTGATGCGGATGGTTTGCAGGGGCTGCCCAGGGGACGCTTGAGCGCGCAGCCTTTCAAGCACTGGCGCAAACAAACGCTCCCGACTGTAATCTGCTAATGATTTTTTCTCTTCAGTATCAGATTCAGTCTGGTTTCTGGTTTGGCTCTTTTGTGCGGCAACCTTACCTTCATCCGAAAATATCAGGATACGATCCCGCTCCTGCAGCACCAGATCATGTTCGCCGCCGGGGTTCTGGACGGCGTCTCTCAAGCGTAAGTTGAGCACGCTGATATGGTCTGTTTCAGGGTTCGTGCGTACGATGGCTGCGTACTGGGTGTCCGCAGTCTGGCTCAGGTCTGCCCGCAAGCTGCCGAGCACGGAGCTGACTCTCATGCCCGGTATCCAGGCGTAGCGACCTGGGCGCACGGCGGCACCTTCAATAGCAATGTATTGGCCGGTGATGTCAGATACTGAGGCCACCTTCAGCCGGTCACCCGCCCGCAGGCGACGCTGGCTATCGCTGTTACTGGTCAGGTCGGCTTCTTCAATGACTCGCTGGAATGACTCATTCAGGCGTGTCAGCCTTGCCCGCTGGGGAAACGCCTGTGGAGTCAGGCCACCGGCAAATGCGACCAGCTCGTTGATATTGAGGTTGCCTTTGACCTCATACAGGGCCGGGCGGTAGACCTCACCCTCGATAGCTACGTGGGGGCCAACGGGGGGAATAAAGATCACATCGCCTGGCTGCAGGCGGGCGTCGTTACGAGTATCGCCTTTGAGTAGCAGGTCGTATAGATCCAGCTCGCCGATCAGCTCGCCATCGCGCATGTGACGTATGGCGCGCAGTGAGCCGCTGGTACGAATGCCCCCGGACACAAACAAAGCGTTGGTCATAGTAGACAACGAGCTGACAGTATAAGCCCCGGGCACGCGGGCTTCACCCAGCACAAATATCCGCATGCTGCGCAATTCACCCAAGGAAACCGCAGCCCTCACGCCGATGTACTGCTCTGCCACCAATTCACGGATTTGCCTGCTGGCCTCTTCAAAGGTCAGCCCCGCCACCGGACGCGGCCCGGATTGCGGGAAGTCGATGGTGCCATCCCGGCTGACGGGCAGGGACAGCAGCTGATTCTGGTTGCCCCACATCTGTACCCGAATCACGTCGCCAGGCCCCAGGCGGTAATCTGCCGGGATGGGTATCTCTGTCACCGGGGCAAAGGTGCTGGGGCTACCAGCAAACAGGTCGTAACCAAAGGGCTTGAGCACACCGTCGTCTGCCTTCGGTTCACTGTCCTGGCCACGGCGGTAGGCTTGGTCCCGTTCATCATCACGAATCTGGCCCAGAGGCTCTACCACCTGGGGCTGGGTTAGCCGTTGCTGGCTACCTGTCATGGCGCTGCCACCCAGGTTGGAAAGATCCACACCATACTGACGCGCCAACGCCTCCTGCTGCGCCCGGGGCAGTTGCTGGAACTGGTCCAGCTGCGCCTGGGTAAAGGGCTGCGCCTGCAGAGTGACCGGGAGCAGGAGGGCTAGCAGGGGGAGGTACTTTTTCAGATTCACGGGTACTTGGGTCCAGTTTTTTAATAAAGATTGTTTTGCCGCGGAATCCGCAGAAGGGCGCGGAACAAAGATCAAACCAAATTTAGCGGCAGGAGCATGTCCGCGATTGCGTGTGTAAAACTATGTGTTTGCTCATGAGGTTATCTGTGTCCTCATTGGTCAGCACAAACTTGGCGCCACAATAAGCGCACGCGATACCCGCAACCCAACCACTTCCTTTTGGTCATTTTCCGCGTCCTTCAGCGGATTCCGCGGCTAAAAAAGCCCTTAAAACCGATACCGCCACGTGGCGCCCAGAGACGTGGGGTCTTGGCGGCCGGAGGCGAGGTCTATTTTTTTGTCGGCGACCTGGGCGTATACATCCAGCCAGCCGCCGTAGGCGGGTAGCCCGTAGCTGAGGGTAGCAAAGCTGCGGGTCTGAGCGCTTACCGGGATTCGGTAGCTGACGCGGTCATCCGGTATGGAGGCGCGAACGCCTGCATTTTCAGCGTTAAGCTCCGCATAGGTCAGGGATAAGCCCAGATTACGGCCGTCCGGGAAAAAGTTGAAGAATCCCAGCGTTGTTGCCCGGGCGTCGCCTTCCAGGCTGGTGGCCAGGTTACGGCCGTAGTAGCGGTAGCCAGATCGATAAACACTGTGCTCATAACTGATATTGGGCATGGCACTGCCAAACATGTCGTCGGCCAGGGTATTGGCGTGTTCCAGATACCACTGCTGGTCGCTGCCACCAAACTGGCTGGTTGCATCCAGGCCGAATAGCCAGGACTTGCGGGCGGGAAAACCACCGGCTTCATCCTCCCCCATCATCTGGGCGTAAAGCCCAAGCGATTGCTGGCCGATGCCGAAGCCATACCGGATATCAATACTGCCCAGCTGGTTGCTGGGGTCGTCCTCTGGCCCACCCTGCTGGCCGTTGTCACGGCCGATGAGCGCGTCCCAGAAGGTACGGCTGTTTTCCGGCCGGCCTTCACCACCAATCTGGAAGGTACGGGTCAGGCCAATATCCAGGCCTTCAATGGGGCGCAGAGTAAGGCGTATGCCGAACAGTTTGGCGTCCTCTATATGGCGCTCATCTTCCAACTGCCCGAGAAAGGTTGTGAGCTGCCAGGGGCCGACCCATTGTAACCAGGGATGCTCAGGCGCCATCGCTGCCCGGCGGTTGACCCAGACCGCAGGCACCGGCCGGGCGTTATTGGACAGCATCAGGCTGGACTGCCAGCCCGGCCCCCACCAGCGGTCAATAGCCCCTACACCAAAAACCCAGTTGCTGGCCGTGGCTGCAAGGTAAGAGCCATCAAATCGCCAGTCTTCATTATCTTGCGGGTTAGCGGCATAGGTGGGGCTAAGGCCCAGCGCCCAGGCATGCCCTTGCCATTCCATCAATAAACTGGCTTCACCCGATTCCCTGGGGCCACCTTCAAAACCGCGCAGGTAAGGTGTTTCTGTGGTACCGGACAGGGTAAACGTTGCCCGAAACCCCGGGCTGGCCTGGGCCTCTTGTTCAAAGCGCAGGTAGGCGAGTGCTTGCGCTGCTGAAGTGCCGTCCTGGCTTGCCCGGTTTCGATCCAGGCCTGCGTCGATACTGCCAACCATGATAGGCCAGGTGGTCACGGTCGTATCCAGGTGACCACGGTCTGCCAGCTTCTGCAGGGCATGGCGCATGCGCGGGTCGCCCGGGCCAAACCAGGGAGCGGCAGTTACTGCGGTTGCTGACAGCAGCGCCAGGCACGCTACCGCCCCACCAACCAGGGTCCGGTGTTTTAAGGGCATGTTGATCCGGTTGTCTGTTTCAGCTCGGAGTTCGGTAGGCGCAGGGCAGGCCGGACTCCGTGTCTGGGTGAAGTATAACGCCGAACGGCTAATGCTGGCGTCAGGTTCCTTCTTTTATAGCTACGCCGCAGGTGATGGCAAAGATGCGGCAGGGGGAGTTTACTGAAACCGGCACCGCATTGAAACGTGCAGAGCCGCCATGCCCATTAAACTTTTGCAGGGGCCACTGGCGTGGTGAGGTGTTAGAATGTGATTTTTGCGCTTGCTCATCGGACTGATATGACTTGGCATGTGATTCAACATAAGCCCGCGCAGGGAGATCGCGCACTCACACACCTGCAGAATCAGGATATTCCCTGCTTCTACCCCAAGGTGCAGGTTGAGAAAGTCCGCAACGGCAAACGCGTGCAGGTGCTTGAGCCCCTCTTCCCTGGCTACATATTTATCAACCTGACGCCTTCCAATCCGGTGTGGGGCAAGCTGCGTTCTACACGCGGCGTGATGCGCATTGTCAGCTTTGCCCATAAACCCGCCGAGGTACCGCCGGAGGTTATCCAGCAGATTCGTTTGGGGTTGGACAAGGTAGCTGCGCTGGGGGGCATTCGCCCTGGCCAGAAAGTTGAGCTGCTGGATGGCCCGTTCAAAGGCATTGAGGCCGTGTTTGAAGCCTACGAGGGTGCAGAGCGCGCGGTGGTACTGATTTCATTTATGCAGACGGTACAGCGGGTGAAGGTGCCTGTGGCGGCGCTGGGGTGAGGGCCTTTAAAGCGCTTTTTTTGCCGCGGAATCCGCGGAAGAACGCGGAAGAATAAAAACCAACTGGTGAAAAACGGAGACAGCCACGAGAGGCTCTATGGCCTCTGACGAAGATATCCTCTCGGCCCTTTCCCCTAATACCATTTGCTGGAGGCGATGAAGTCGGGGTTTAGGATGTTTTCTTTGCCGTATTTCAAGGGCTCGCCTTTTAGGGTGGTGATTTTTCCGCCGGCGGCGGTGAGTACGGCGTGGGCGGCGGCGGTGTCCCATTCGCTGGTGGGGCCCAGCCTGGGGTATACGTCTGCCCTGCCCTCAGCAATCATACAGATTTTCAGGGAACTGCCTGCCTGCACCAGTTGGTGAGGCCCCAGGCGCCGGATAAAGGCCTCGGTTTCAGGGGTCATGTGGTTTTTGCTGGCGACAACACGCAACTCCTCGTGCGGCTGAGTGACACTGATACGGCGCTCCTGCCCGTTGCGGGCGCGCTTCCAGGCGCCTTCACCCACCACGCCCCAGAACATTTCCTTCAGTGCTGGCGCGACGACCACACCCATGACGGGCTCTCCGTCAATAATCAGGGCAATGTTCACGGTAAACTCGCCACTGCGCTGAGTGAACTCGCGGGTGCCGTCTACCGGGTCTACCAGCCAGAATCTGTACCAATGGCACCGCTCGTCCCAGGGGGCGGCGGCGGATTCTTCTGACAAAATCGGCACATCCGGGGTGATGCGCCGCAGGCCATCCACAATGATCTGGTGTGCTGCTTCATCCGCCGCTGTGATGGGGCTGTTGTCTTCCTTGGTGCGAACTTTGAAATCCGAATGGTAGACAGCCATCACCTTTTGGCCAGCCTGATCGGCTATGGTGAGGATATCCCTGAGATTCGATTGATGCGGCATACTTTGATCCTATCCTGGAGGCGTCATCGGAGACAACTTAAGCATAGCAACTTTTTCTGTAAAATCCGCAACCTATATTGGGCAAGCCAGCCCTTTGAAAGCCACCCTTCACGCTCACCATCTGTTTTTTGTGCCAGATCAAAATGACAGAAGACGCGTTAACCTACTATGCTGACTAATAAATTCGCGCAAAGAGATGCACTATGAAACTGAAGTTTCTGGGCGGCGTTGGCACGGTGACCGGCTCCCGCTACTTACTATCGGACGAGAAGCACCGCCTGCTGGTGGACTGCGGCATGTACCAGGGCGTAAAACACCTGCGCAAACGCAACTGGACCCCGTTTCAGGTAGACCCCGCCACAATCAATGCGGTAGTACTTACCCACGCCCACATTGACCATACCGGCTACCTGCCCGCCTTGGTAAAGCATGGCTTCAAAGGCAAGATCTATTGCACCAAGGCTACTTACGAACTCTGCAAAGTTCTGCTACCGGATGCTGGCTACCTGCAGGAAGAAGACGCCAAATATGCCTTTCGCAAAAAGTTTTCACGGCACGAAAACCCGGAACCCCTGTTCACAGAGAAGGATGCCCGGGAGGCTTTAAAACACTTCGAACCGATACATTTCCATGAGCACTTTGAGCCGGTCAAAGGCTTCGACGTCATGTTCAGCCCTGCCGGTCACATTCTGGGCTCAGCCTGCGTGCACGTGACCCATAAAGGCAGTGACAGAACCGTGGTGTTCACCGGCGATGTCGGGCGCATGAACGACATGATCATGCGGCCACCAGAGCCCATCCAGAAGGCGGATGTGCTGGTATGCGAGTCCACTTACGGCAACCGCCTGCATCAGGACGGTGACCCCGAGCGGGAACTGGCAGACATCATCAACAAAACTGTAGAGCGAGGGGGCATTATCCTGATGCCCTCCTTTGCAGTTGGACGAGCCCAGATTTTGCTGTACCTGATACACAAGCTAATGGGCGAGGACCGCATCCCCACCCTGCCGGTTTACCTCAACAGCCCCATGGCGATCAAAGCCACGGAGATCTTCTGTAAGCACCATAAAGAGCACAAGCTGAGCAACGAGCAGTGCCAGCTGATCGATGCCAAAACAGAGTTCGTGCGCTCGGTTGAAGAGTCTATAGAGCTGAACAACAAACGCTATCCCTGCGTGATCGTCTCTGCCAGCGGCATGGCTAGCGGCGGCCGGGTGCTACACCACCTGAAAACCCTGCTGCCTAACCCGCGAAACTCTATTGTATTTGCTGGCTTTCAGGCGCCCGGCACCCGCGGCGACACGCTGACCAGCGGTGCCGATGAGGTGAAGATTCACGGTGAGTACTGGCCGGTCAAAGCAGAGGTTTACAACGTCGATACCCTGTCTGCTCATGGCGACTACAAAGAGATTATCGAATGGCTGGGCCAGGGTAGCCTGAAGCCGGACAAGGTCTATGTGACTCATGGCGAGTCACTGCCCGCGGATTGCATGCGTAAGCACATTGAGGCCCGGCTGGGGTGGCATGCCGAGGTGCCGGAGTTGTTTGATGAGGTTGAGGTTTGACTGTAATCCCCCCAGAAAACAATCGAGGTTTTGAGTAGAGGCTTTTACAATGATCGCAAAAGGAGCGACAGATGAAAAAGTCTCGGTTTACTGACAGCCAGATCATGGCGATTTTGAAGCAGCACGAGGCCGGCATTCCAGTGGCCGAGCTATCCCGTGAGCACAACGCCAGCACGGCTCTGATTTATCAGTGGCGTTCGAAGTTTGGCGGCATGGATGCATCGATGATGAAGCGCCTGAAGGAGCTGGAAGCGGAGAATGCTCGCCTGAAGAAGATGTATGCTGAAGAGCGGCTCAAGGCCGAGCTCCGTCAGGAAGCCCTGGAGGGAAAGTTGTAAAGCCATCTCAACGCCGGGAGATGGCTAACAAGGGCGTCGCCAAACATGGCATCAGTATCCGGTTGGCTTGTGTGGTGTATGGCATCAGCGAGACCTGCTATCGCTACCAGGCGAAGCTTGACGGTGAGAACGCGCTGGTGGCGGACTGGCTGTTGCGGCTCACACAAACCCACAAGCGTTGGGGTTTTGGCCTGTGCTTTCTGTATCTGCGCAATGTTAAAGGCTACCCTTGGAATCATAAACGCGTGTATCGCATTTACCGGGAGTTGGAGTTGACCCTGCGTATCAAGCCCCGACGCAGAATCCAGCGAGATTATCCGGGTGAGCTAGATGTGCCGACGGCACCCAACCAAGTCTGGTCCATGGACTTTATGAGTGATCAGCTGGCCACGGGTAAGACGTTCCGAACATTCAACGTGATTGATGACTACAACCGGGAAGGCATTGGCATTGAAGTGGACTTAGCCTTGCCCGCACAGCGCGTGATACGTGCGCTGGATCAGATTATCGAGTGGCGGGGTAAGCCTTCCGCGATTCGTTGCGACAATGGGCCAGAATACATCTCGCAGTCGCTGATAAATTGGGCCAACAAGCATCGGATTACGCTGATTTACATCCAGCCTGGCAAGCCTACTCAGAACGCTTACATTGAGCGTTTCAATCGGACTGCGCGGCACGAGTGGCTGGACTTGCACCAGTTTGAAAGCATTGCCCATGCTCAGCTATTGGCTGCTCCGTGGCTATGGCAGTACAACAACGAACGACCGAACGCAGCCATTGGAGGAGTACCCCCATCCAAATTGCTGGAGGCCGCTTAACCCTCTACTCAGCAGGGCGGTTAAAAATGGGGGGATTACAAATTAATTTAACAAACCTGCCCCCCTATTACACTGCTCGTTACTCACAAAAATAGCATCCGCAGAGGCCGCAGCAGAGTAACTAACACCACCACTGTCGTCGATATCTGCAATTACAGCACAGGTTCCATTATCAAATACCAATGTAGCGGGGGAGCCTTTTGCTACAATACCACCATTACTAGCTTCAGAAAGCTCAGACTTCTCTATAATTCGATCATTCAATCCTGAACAACCCGCACCAGTCTGCACACAAACTTGCCCTACAATGACAAACCTGTTCAAGCTATTCATTGCAGCACTACCTGAAGCCACAGCTACATGGTTCTGGTAAGCCGGCACAGCGATTGCAGCGAGAATACCAATAATAGCGACCACTATCATCAATTCAATTAAAGTAAAACCGTTAACTCTTTCCATAATCGACATCCGAAATAATGTTAAACCAGCACACTATCTAACACCGAAGCGAACCCAAGGCACAACATGCTCTTCAAAGTACATATCAAACTCATCTTTATTGAAAATAGGTGGCTGGTGATCACCCACAACAATAAATTCTGCACCTGCCAAACGAGGATCATCCAGCAAATTGGCCAAAGCCTGGAAAAACTGCGTCTGCAACTTTAGGTTTCTACAAGTCTGCGACCCACTTTCGATATCGAACTCGCCGCAATCAAATACATCAAAAATCACGTCGCGATGATCATATGGCGAATGACCATTCAAAGTCAGCCAGTAGACAAAACTTTTCTCACTGGCAGCCAAGCCTTCTGCAATGTAAGGCGCCATATCTACATCACAGGCCCCAGGAAAAGAATAACAGCGACGGCCCCACAGCCTATCCTCAAAGAAGAGGGTTTCTTGAAATCCAGCACGAGTATACCAACGAGTTCTGTCGTACATTAAACCCGCCGCACCATGCATACCAAAAGTGTAATATCCCAGATTAGAAAGGCGGGCTGGCAAACAATTATCAAAGCCTTCCACTATTCTACCAATATTAAAGCTTGGAGGAGTTGCCATACAAAGCTCTTTAAGCTCTGCTTCAACTGTTGCCCCTTGAAAATCAAGACGCCCCGTATCAAACCAGCTCAGTTGATCGTGCTGCCTGATTAGGGGCGCCATAACTGCATTCTGAATTGGCTCATCAACAGCCCCCCAAGACTCCACAACAATTAATACAAGCTTGTGAGATAGCTGACTCGGCTCAGCGTGCCAAAGCCTCGTTGCCGGAAGTTGACTGGCAGAAACCAATGCTGCTGCATCAAGCCCAGCCCTCATAACAAAACCCTGAGTATGAGCGCCCACCGCATACATTGTTTGACTACCTATCGGACCAAAACCGCTCATTCTCCATATTTTTCTTTGCGGCTCATCCTCAACGGAAAGTCCATAAATATACGCCGATGTGACAGCCACTGTTAAAACGAGACCCTGCAAAGGCTTAATACCAGCTGACAGCCTTAGTATCGCCCAGCCTTTAATAATTAAAAGAAATCCCAATATCACAACAATCCATTGGTATAGGGGTGGCGCTACTGCCCAGAACCTTGATAAATAAAGCACATCGACAAGATTCAGAATTGGAAAAATCTGACCAGTTATGTTCAAAGCATCAATAAAGAATAGAGCGGCCAACAAGAGCAAAGCCGTAGTACGAAATCCAACCAAAATTAACAGTAAAACAACAACATAATCAATATTAATAAAGGGGCGAAAAACACCAAGTCTTTCTGCTGCGAGAAAGAACAGAAGATTAGGAAGCACCAATATAATAAATGCAGAAAGCCAAGTGTGATTTCCTACACATAATGACTTAAACATAAACTTCGCCCCAACCAATTTCTGCCCACAACAATTTTTGTCTTGAAAATCGTAATTTTAAATATTCAGAGATAACGAAAATAGTTATCACTAATGACGCTTTGCAAAAACATAAAAACGACTTGAGGTCTACACCATGCATTAAAGCCAACTATGATCTTTAATTTACTAGTAACTTTCAAAATTACCAAAAAAAATGGCCTTGAACCCAAGGTTACAAGGCCATTTAGCTTCCGAAGACTATTAGCTGCTCAAGCCTGCACCTTTACGGCATTGTTCATCACTGACGGTGGAGCCTGCAGGCGCTGACATGGTGTACGTTACCAAGCCAGTGTTCTGAACAACGGCCTCGAGACTGCATGCACCGTTGTTCCATACAAGAGTGATCTCGGCACCACGCGCCACGCTGGGGTCACCTGTTACTGTAAGCTGGGAAAGCTGTGCAGATCCGGCTTGCTCAACAAGGCCTGTCGGAGAGCCGCTGCAGTCGATGCCAGTCTGAGTACAAACCTGCGCTTTACCAACAAAAGGCGTGATACCTTTCATTACAGCGCTACCCTGAGAAGTCGCTACGTACTCCTGGTATGCCGGGATGGCAACAGCCGCCAAAATACCGATGATGGCAACAACGATCATCAATTCGATCAGGGTGAAACCTTGTTGAACTTTTTTCATTTCGTAATCTCCGATTCGATTAACGGTGATGCCCTCGTTCGAGCAACCCTGCAAAGAACATAGCAGGCAGCGTGCCAATTGCAAAATTTCAGTTTACATTACTGAAAAAACTGACATTTCCTCGCTGGAGGGCGTAAAGAGCGTCAGCCAGCACTCAGCTGCGCCCGACGACGCCGGGCAGAATGTGACTATTTTTGTCACCCCAGGGATAACAGCTGCCCAGAACCGGCAGCGATCAGGCAGACCACTATCCGGCAAATTAAGGACCTACATCACGCGGTCTGTACCGGCGAGCTTTCAAATCCTCGCATAGCCATCTAAACTCTCGTCATCCACTTGGAAATTGCGATTCAGCAACTTAGCGAACATTCTTGATACCGTATGACGAACAATAAAAGCAGTGTGACCCTGACAGGACTAGCCCGCCGGTTTGTCGAAGATGGCTTGCTCGATGAGGATGCCGCGAAGGAGGCCTACCTTCAGGCTGCCAAGAACCGCATCCCATTGATCACCTACTTGGTACAGCAGAAAATGGCTGACAGCCGAGGGCTGGCGTTTTCTGCCGCCATGGAGTTTGGGATACCCGTTCTGGATCTGAATAGCTTTCTACCAGAATTGCTACCCGAAAAGGTGGTTGATGAAAAACTGGTCCGCAAACACAGCGTGCTTCCTTTATTTAAGAGAGCAAACCGCTTGTTTGTTGCCGTATCTGACCCCACGAATGTACAAGCCCTTGACGAGATTAAGTTTAACACGGGGCTAAGTACCGAAGCCGTCATGGTCGATGACGCCAAGCTACGTGAGTTCATTGATAAGTACCTGGAGGCCCATGACACCACCATGGGCGACTTGGACGATGCCGATCTGGACAGCGTCGAGACTGAGGGGGGCGATGGTGACGACGACAAGGGTGCTGTCAGCACCTCAGATATAGACGACGCCCCCATCGTTAAGTATGTGAACAAGATGCTGCTGGATGCCATACGCACCGGCGCATCTGATGTTCACTTCGAGCCCTACGAGAAGGCCTATCGGGTGAGGTATCGGACTGATGGCATTCTGAGGGAGGTGTCCCGCCCCTCCATCAAGCTGGCGCCTAAGATCGCCGCGCGTGTCAAGATTATGTCCCAACTGGATATCTCCGAGCGCCGCGTGCCTCAGGACGGCCGCATCAAAATGAAACTGTCCAAAACCAAAGCGATCGATTTTCGGGTGAATACCCTACCCACCCTCTGGGGTGAGAAAATCGTTTTGCGTATTCTTGATCCCAGTTCTGCGCAGCTGGGCATCGACGCACTGGGCTATGACGAGGACCAAAAGCAGCTCTATCTGGATGCCCTTGAGCAGCCACAGGGCATGATTCTCGTCACCGGCCCCACGGGATCTGGTAAAACCGTATCCCTGTACACGGGGCTGAATATCCTCAACACCACAGAGCGCAATATCTCAACTGCGGAAGACCCTGCAGAGATTAACCTTGAAGGTATTAACCAAGTCAACGTTAATGCCAAGGTGGGCCTTGGGTTTGCAGAAGCGTTGCGAGCCTTTTTGCGCCAGGATCCTGACGTGATCATGGTGGGTGAGATCCGGGACCTGGAAACCGCCAACATCGCCATTAAGGCCGCCCAAACCGGCCACTTGGTCTTATCGACCCTGCACACCAATAGTGCAGCAGAAACCCTGACCCGGATGATGAACATGGGGGTGCCTGCGTTCAACATTGCCACTTCCGTCAGCTTGATCATCGCTCAACGGCTGGGACGACGCCTGTGTAATGCCTGCAAACAGCCTGCAAACGTGCCCAAAGAGGTGCTTTTGGAGGAGGGGTTCACACAGGAACAAATTGATACAGGCTTCACGTTGTACCGCCCCAAGGGCTGTGATAAATGCACAGGTGGATATAAAGGTCGAGTGGGCATTTACGAGGTGGTCAAGGTAACGGACACCATGGCAAACATGATTATGGAAGAGGCCAGCTCCATCCAAATTGCCAAACAGGCCCAGGCTGAGGGCTTCCGCAATCTCAGGCAGTCTGCCTTGCTGAAAGTGATGCAGGGAGTGACCAGCCTTGAGGAAGCTAACCGAGTAACGAAGGATTAATTATGGCAAGCAAGACTGAAAAGCTTGAAGCATTTATCTGGGAAGGCAAGGACCGCAAAGGCAACAAGGCCAAGGGCGAGATTTCCGGCACCAACATGGCCCTCGTAAAGGCCCAGCTGCGTAAGCAAGGCATCGTACCAGATAAGGTTAAAAAGAAACCAAAGCCCCTTTTTGGCGGCAAAAAGAAAATCACCCCCTTCGATATTGCGCTGCTTACACGCCAGCTGGCGACTATGATGAAAGCCGGCGTACCTTTGGTGCAGAGCTTTGATATCGTCGCAGAGGGTCAAGAAAATAAGAGCCTGCAGGAGCTGATCCTAACCGTGCGTAATGACGTGTCCTCCGGCGCAGGCTTTGCAAGCGCATTGCGCAAGCACCCCCGTCATTTTGATGATTTGTTCTGCAACCTTGTTGAGTCCGGCGAGAAAGCCGGTGCTCTGGAACAGATGCTCGATCGCATTGCGACCTATATGGAAAAAACCGAGCTACTGAAGAAAAAAGTCAAAAAGGCAATGACTTACCCTGCTGCGGTTGTGGTCGTTGCTATCATCGTAACAGCCATTCTACTGGTGAAAGTTGTACCGCAATTTGAGCAGCTTTTTACAGGTTTTGGTGCCGACCTTCCCGTATTTACGCAAATGGTGGTGAATATGTCGGAGTGGCTCCAAAAATGGTGGTTTGTTGTGCTTTTTGGGATCGTAGCAGTGATATTTCTGTTTCGAGAAGCCAAGCTCCGCTCACGAGGCTTTTCTGATACCGTGGACAAATACGTCCTGAAGATCCCTGTTATTGGTGAAATTCTCGACAAGTCAGCTGTTGCGCGCTTTGGGCGCGTTCTGTCCACCACGTTTGCTGCCGGCGTCCCACTCGTAGATGCCCTCGATTCCGTCGCAGGCGCCTCAGGTAACGCGGTTTATCGCGATGCAATTCACAAAATTAAAGATGAGGTGTCCAGCGGTACCCAGCTACAGGCCTCGATGAAACAGGCAGGCGTATTTCCGGTAATGGCGGTGCAGCTGACAGCTATTGGTGAGGAATCCGGCAATTTGGACGATATGCTCTCAAAGATTGCTGATCACTATGAAGCTGTTGTAGATGACCTGGTAGACAACCTATCTGCACTCATGGAACCAATGATCATGTCCGTTCTGGGCGTTTTGGTGGGTGGCCTGATTATTGCCATGTACCTGCCAATCTTCCAGATGGGCCAAGTTATTGGCTAACAGGTTACTTATTTTTGCCGCGGAATCCGCGGAATCCACGGAAAAACACCAAAAAACTGCTTAGCCACGGACGGCACGGACACACACGGACAAAAGACTTACTAGCTTTAAAAGCTGTTGTCTGTATGAGTCCGTGTCGTCCGTGCGCAATGCCTTTAATCTTTAGTGTCCGTTTTTTTCCGTGGATTCCGCGGATTCCGCGGCAATCCCAAAAAGGTTTCAAATGGCTTTCATAGACGTCCTTTTCGCCACGCCATGGCTGTTTTATCTGACCGTCACCCTGGTATCCCTCTGCATCGGTAGTTTCCTGAACGTGGTGATTTTCCGGCTGCCGAAGATGATGCAGCAGGACTGGCGTTGTCAGTGTGAGGAATTCCTCGAGCTGCCCGAAAAGCAGCGCAAGGCACCGGAAACGCTGACCCTCTCCAAGCCGGACTCCACCTGCCCTGCCTGCGGCCACAAGATACGGGCCTGGGAGAATATTCCGGTGGTCAGCTATCTGTTTTTGCGGGGCAAATGCTCGGCCTGCGGCACCCGCATATCGCTTCGCTACCCGTTGGTTGAGGCAATAACGGCGCTACTGTCCGTTGTTACGGTTGCGCTAATGGGTATCGGCTGGCCTGCGCTGGTGACGCTGTTGCTGATCTGGACGCTGGTGGCGCTGACCATGATTGATTACGACACCCAGCTCCTGCCCGACAGCATGACACTGCCGCTGTTGTGGCTGGGACTGATTGTCAACTATTTTGGTTTGATTACGGAGTTCAGCAGTGCCTTTTGGGGCGCTGTTGCGGGGTACCTGTCCCTGTGGTCAGTGTACTGGCTATTCAAGCTGGTGACGGGCAAAGAAGGTATGGGGCACGGCGACTTCAAGCTGCTTGCGGCCCTGGGTGCCTGGCTCGGCTGGCAGATGCTGCCCGCTATTATCCTGCTGTCGTCTCTGGTGGGTGCAGTCGTGGGTATCAGTCTGATGGTGTTCAAGCAACACGGCCGCGAGGTGCCCATCCCCTTCGGGCCTTACCTGGCGGCGGCGGGGGTGCTGGCGCTTTGGTTTGGGGCGGAGATTCAGGCCTGGTGGTTTGGATTTCTGGGGGTTTAGGGACTGATTAGCCGCGGAATCCGCGGAAAACGCGGACGTTAAAGATCAAAGATCTTTAACCACGGACGACACGGACTCGCACAGACAACAGTTTTTAAAGCTATTAAGTCCTTTGTCCGTGTCGTCCGTGGCTCATCAGTTTTCAGTTTTTTCCGTGGATTCCGTGGATTCCGCGGCTAATGTCTTTGAGGTCTACTTTCCGTGGCTAAAAGCGAACTGAGGCATAGATGAAAATACTGGGCCTGACGGGTGGTATCGGTAGTGGCAAGTCCACCGTTGTTAAAGCCTTCGCTGATTGCGGGGTGCATTGGGTGGATGCTGACAATGTCGCGCGGGAGGTGGTTGAGCCCGGCTCGCCGGCGCTGGCGGCGATTGCAGCCCACTTCGGCGACACCATCCTTACACCCGAGGGTCAGCTGGACCGTGCAGCGCTGAGGGCCATCGTGTTCAGGGAGCCGGAGGAGCGCGAGTGGCTGGAGCATTTGCTTCACCCGCTGATTCGCACCACACTGGTAGAACAACTGCGCTCACCGGGCGCGGACTATGCCCTGCCCTATGTCATACTGGTATCGCCTCTGCTATTGGAAACCGATCAACACCATCTGGCTGATCGTGTTCTGGTCGTGGATGTGCCGGTTGAGCGTCAAATTGAACGGACTATGGCCAGGGACAACAATCCCCGTGACCAGGTTGAACGAATCATCGCGGCCCAGATGCCGCGGGAACAGCGGCTAAGCCGCGCCGACGATGTGGTGAATAATGACCAGGCGCTGTCAGCGGTCAAGGATGAGGTTTTACGGTTACATCATCGCTATCTTGATCTTTTCACTGGGAAAGACGGCCACTGCTGACTTTATTGAACTGGACACGGGTATCCGTGGTTTCCTGTCCGTCGATAGCCTGCCGCCGGATTTTTTTGTCTTCAGTCCCGAGGAATACGAACTGCCTTTGCGGGACTCTCCGTGGCTGACATTTTCGGAATGGGTCATCCAGCAACAGGATACCCAGTCCGGGGTGGTGCAGGCCTTTGGCGCCTGGGCAGACCAGACTCTATCAGGCGACCCTCGTATTCTGCCACAGAACCGCAGCTATCTTCGGCTGGCCGGTTCCTCCACCTCTGAAACCGGCGACCTGTTACAGTTCAAACCACAGGTACGGTTCCGGCTCGACCTGCCGACCACACAGGAGCGGTTTCGCCTGGTACTGGAGAGCGAGTCTGAGGAACTGACATCCATTGACGAACAGCGTCAGGAACGCCAGCGCACCCGCCGCGACGAAGAAGAGAGCCGGGTTACTACGGCCTTACGATACCTCTACGAATTGGGGGACATGGTAAACGTTAGCGCCGACATCGGGGTGCGGGTCAAAGCCAACCCCGATGCCTTTGTCCGGTTACGCGGGGTGGCGCTGCGGCAACTGGATGACAACTGGAACCTGGCTCTGGACCAACGGTTCTATTACTTTTTTGTCCGCGGCTTCGGCACCCGCTCCTACGCGGCGATTTCCAGACCCATTGGCAATGGCTGGCGCTACACCGCAGACGCGTCAGCACGCTGGATTCACCCGGAACGTACCTTCGAGCTGGGCCAGGGCCACCGTTTCTACAAGCGCCTGAATCACCGTGCAGAGCTCAGCCCCCGCCTGGGCGTGCAAGGCACCAACCGCCCCAATTGGCAACCCACCGTCTATTTTACCGACGTAACCTACCGCTACCGCCTCTACGACGACTGGCTGTTTGGCGAAATCACCCCAACCCTGGAGTTTCCCCGGGAGGATAATTTCAGTGACCGTTACGCCATCACCCTGCGTATTGAAATGTTCTTTTCAGGAGAAGTTCGTTGATACAGTTAACGCCCATTGCCATCACGCGCTCCTGCTTCCGGGACAAGTTTGCCGTGCCCAGGCAGCCGGGCCTGACACGCCATGCCTGGGCTGATCTGGTGATACAGCCGCCCTATAATCGCCCTGAGGCGTTCCGGGGCCTGGAGCAATGCTCCCACCTCTGGCTGACCTTTTACTTTCACCTGGCGGTCCGTGATGACTGGAAGCCGATGATTCGCCCTCCCCGGCTGGGCGGCAATCGCAAGATCGGGGTTTTTGCCAGTCGCTCACCCTTCCGTCCCAATCATCTGGGGCTCTCGGTGGTGCGCAACGAGGGTCTGTTGGATAGTGGTGGAACCCTTTGCCTGCGTATACGTGAACACGACCTGGTGGACGGTACGCCCATTCTGGACATCAAACCTTATCTGCCCTATGCAGACCAGATACCCGATGCCAACGTGGCATGGGCAAACAGCGCCCCGGTCGACCGGGTGCCTGTGCATTTTTCTGCAGCGGCTGAGCGGGTTTTAGCCTATATTGACCATGACCGCTATCCGGATTTCCGGCAGTTGATTGAAGATGTGGTGGGCTGCGACCCCCGGCCAGGTTTTCGGCGGGGCGAGGATGAAGAACGCATCTATGGCGCCTGCCTGTATGACTTTGATGTGCGTTTCAGGATTCAGGGCGGGCAAGCCACCATTACGGAGCTTTGTCCGCTGGAACAAACCGTAACATCGCAAGCACCGGGGTTTTGATAATATTCGCTCCGATGACATGGAACAGGGACCATAAGGATCAGCTCGGTGTCGTGGCTCCACTTACCTAAAAAACTCGGTATTCGACCACTGGCTGCCCGGCTTCTGGTTTACGTGCTTGCGTTCAGCACTGTGCTATCCCTGGCTGCAACCGGCATCCAGATGATTGGCGAGTTTGACCGTCGCTACACCGACCTCAGTGACTCCCAGCGGCGGGCAGCGGAGCTTATGTCGGCGAATCTGGGTAACAACCTGTGGCTGATGAACTATGCCGAGTTGCAAAACAACCTGCAAAGCCTCCTTGCCTTCGCTGTTATAGACCACGCCCAGGTCACACTTCTTAATGGCGATGAACAGTATGACGCAGGGATTGCCCCCGACGGCCGCATCATCAGCCACCAGTTCCCCCTGACCTTCAGTCGCGCAGGCTATGTGGCAGAGCAACCTCTGGGCACCCTGACCCTGACCTCATCCCTCGAGCGGGTCTACGACGACTTACGCCAGCAAGCCTTTATCACCCTGCTCTACCAGACCATTATCGTGATGTTGGGGACATTGGGCCTGCTGATCATCGTACGCATGATGCTCTCCCGGCACCTGGAACATGTGGTGGACTATGCCACACGCCTGAATCTGGATGCGCTGATAGAGCCACTACGGCTCCATCGCCGCCGCCCCAGCAGACCAGACGAACTCAGTGAGCTGGAATACGCCCTCAACACCATGCGTCTGCAACTGCTGGAAGAAGCCCGTAGCCTGCGCAAGACCACGCTGAAATCACGGGATGAGCGGGATGAAGCGGTGCGGGCTAACATGGCCAAAAACCAGTTTGTCGGCAGCGTCAGCCACGAACTGCGCACGCCGCTGCAGTCCGTGCTTGGGTACGCCAGCCTGCTGGCCGAGACAACAATGGACCGGGAGCAACAGGACTACGTTCGTACCCTGCAAAGATCCGCCGAGGACATTTCTGCCATTCTGAACGACCTGCTGGACACCTCCAGCATGGAAGCCGGACGCCTGGACCTTGACCCGCTACCCTTCGATTTGCGTGACACGCTGGACAGCGTGGTGTTGATGCTTGCCTCCCGTGCCCGGGAAAAAGGCCTGGAGCTCGAACTGCGTATCGATGAGAGCCTGCCGGAGCGGCTGGTGGGCGACCCGGTGCGGCTGCGCCAGGTACTGGTCAACCTGACGACCAATGCCATCAAGTTCACCCACTCAGGGCATGTCTTGCTGAGCGCTGAACTGCTCGGGCGCTCCCGCGAGGATGTGCATCTCCGCCTGTCGGTCGAGGACACTGGCGTGGGCATCGCAGAAGACGACCTGCAACTGATCTATGAACCCTATGTGCAACTGGGCCACAGCCGCCGAACCGTTCCCGGTGCGGGCCTGGGGCTGACCATCTGTCGCCAGCTCGTGTCCCTGATGGGCGGTGAACTGACCGTGGAAAGTCAGCCGGGCCAGGGCTCAACCTTCTGGCTGGAACTACATCTGCCGCTGGCACATGAAGGCAATACCCGCATCCGCCCGGATATCCGCCTGATCCGCGATCAGCGCATACTGGTCATCGACTCCTACGAACTGTCCCGCAAGATCACTCTGGAAATGCTGGCCCGCATGGAAGTCCGTATCGATGCCGCCCGGTCTGGCGCTGAAGCCATGGATCACCTCCAACAGGCCAGCGACGGCGGGCAACCCTATGACGCGGTTATTCTGGATGGTTTTATTGCAGACCTGGACAGCGAAGCCCTGTGCCGACAGATTCGGGCGGACCGGGGTAACCCCGACACCCGTATACTGCTACTGTCAGCCAATCCGCAACGGGGCGATGCAGAGCACTTCCGCCAGGCTGGCGCAGATGCCTTTCTCAGCAAGTCATTGCGGGAATCCTGCCTTGCCCCCATGCTGCAACACCTGTTTGAGGACCGACAGCAGGGCCGTCGCAGCTTCCTTACCCGCTTCTCACTGCAACCTCCACGTCAGCCAGCCCTGGATACACCGCGGGGGAATCTGGTGTGTGGACCACTGAACGTGCTGCTGGTTGAGGACAACCCGGTTAATCGCACACTGAGCCAGCGCCTGCTGGAAAAGCTGGGGTGCAGGGTGACGACGGCTGAGGACGGGGACCAGGCCCTGCAGTGCTGGCAAGACAACACCTTCGACCTGATTTTCATGGACTGCCTGATGCCAAACATGGATGGCTTTGAGGCCACCCGTAAGCTCAGGCAACGGGAACAGGAACAGCAGCGCCCGGCGACACCGGTTATTGCACTGACAGCCAGTGTCATGGAGCAGGATGAGGAGAAAAGCCGACGTTCCGGTATGAACGGGTTTGTCGCCAAACCCGTATCCCTGGAAATGTTACAGGCGGTGCTGGAGCAACATTGCCAGCAGCAGCCTGCCGACCAAGCGCCGCAATAATCAGCAGCACCTATCAGAAGAAGATGCGCAAACCCGCCAGTACGCCTTCATCCAGATTCAGGTGTTTGCGGGGCGCATTGTCCAGGCGAGTGCTCAGATAGCGGTAGCCTGCAGAAACCTCCGCATTGGGAATCAGCCGATAGGCCACCCGCGTCTCCACGCTGACCACCCGGTCAGAATCACCAAAAGACAATATACGGGGGGCAAAATGGGCGCCGCCCTGAAAAGACAAGCCCGGCACATCCGGCAGGTTAACGGTGGCGAGACCACCCAGCATCAGTGCGCCACCATCGAAGTTACGATCGCTCCACCCCATGCCCCGTAGCCCAACAGCAGCGGTAGTAGGGAGATTGCCAATGGCCGTGCGCCCCTGAGCGTAGAAGTCCAGGTTGCCAATATGCCGGCGCCCCTCGCGATAGGTGTACCCGGTGGCCACCTGTATATCTGAGCGGGTATTGAAAAAATTCACCTGCCCTTTCACCGAGTTGTTGGTCAGGCTGATATCGAGATCGCCCGCCAGCGCAGGTGTAGCGACAAGGGAAACAGCAAGAACAGACCAACGGGCATACTTCATGTTACAACCTCAGCACTTGAATGTTTGACCCCCTGAGCATGCGCCAGGAGGCTGATGAAAAGCGTCACCATGGTAGCGGCAGAGGGGATTACCGACAACTTAAAGTCCGGTTAGGGGTAGATCACGGCCCGTTTGACCAGAGCGTGGACTAACGCACTGACTGATGTCAGCGCAGTTGCTAGACTGGCGGCAATAAGAACAAGGACTCACGCAATGCGCTTCACGCTACCAACCTTCTCTGTTCTACTCCTGGTCATCCTGATGCTGGCAGGCTGCGACATCGGTACTGACGCCCTGCAACGTGCGGGGGAACGCCCGAACTCCTTCCCACCGGCAAAGAATCCCGTGGATGATTTTTCCGAAAGCAGCACCGGTGACAGCAGCAGTAGCGTCGGCCTCGCGCGCAACGAGATACGCCTGACCGTAGAACTGCCCACCGGGGAGGTACTTGATGGCGAGCCCACACGCCGCAATCTGCTGATCGTCACCCCCGACGCGGTGGATGTCTATAGGGTGGATCAATCCCTGAATATCACAGGCAACATACCCTTCAGCCTGCGCAATGAGCCCAACGGGCGCGTGGTGATCCAATTCCCAAACGGTCAGCCACAAGGGCCTGATGTTGTTATAGAAGCACAGGTAGGTGGCACCCGGGTACGGACGCTGGCTGTCGACTCTGATCGCGATATCAAGGCCAACCCATTCTCCGAATACCTGGTCAGCCAGGGGTTGGCCAGCTACAGCTCAACCCAGTTCCAGCAGGTTATGGACTGTGTCAATGCGTCTGAGGACGAGCTTTGCATTAACCGCTTTCTTTGGTCAGCCCTCGCTGATCAGGTGCACGACTTCGAAATTGACATCCCAGACAACCTCAACCTCGACCAGGCCGTCGATTTTCTTGCCCAGCGCGCGGATTTCGCCAGCTATATTGCCGATATGATGAATCTGGCCCTCCTGGATCAGGCTGCGGCAAGCAAAGTCACGGCCACCTCCGTGGATTTCAACACCCTGTTCTTTGCCGTTGAACTGGGCCAGGACTTTGCTGTGTCCGGCACCTCCAATCCTGGCCAATGGGGAGTGCGCAGCGGCCGCGAGCAGCGCCTGGAGGACGCCAATGGGGTTACCTTCCTGTATCCCGGCCTTAGCCTGGCGACCTTCAGCATCTTTGGCATCAATGTCACGTCACTGGCCAGCGAAAGCCCCTACGATCGCATGACCCTGTCGCAGCCCGCGGTGGATCATTTTTTTTACCGCGGCACCAGTGACTGGGCCCGCAATACCCATGCTTCGGCACCCGGCGGCGCTATCGTTAACAGCGAAACCCGCCTGCAGGCCGGCCGCTCCCTGTACCAGTCCATCACCGATCGTGGGAGCGCCGCCATCACGGGATGGACCCGGAACCCCTACTTTCTTGATGCCCAACTGGGTGGCGGCAGCGAGGAACCCGACTACCTCCTGCATGGCTATTTCACCGCGGGTAAAGCCATACGCCTTGAACAGGCAAGCACCGGTTTGGGCAGGCGCCAGACACTTGAAGATATCAACTTGTCTGCGCTGGAAATTAATCTACTGCGCAGCCGCAGCAACGCACCTTTCCAGCTGAATACCCTGGCGGGCAAAGCCTACAACCTGGTTGCCTTTGACCTGCGCCTCAGCGGCGCCGTGGGCAGCAACCCGATGGAAGTCGGTGCCCAGGTGGGCACCTGGATCGCCAGTGGCGACCAGAATCTGATTAACATCAGCCAAACCCTGGATAGCTACCGCCTGATTCGCAACGCAGATGGCGCCGTTGCCAGAGAGGTGACCCCGGAGGCGAGCGACACCAGGGTGCTCACCCACCGTATTGCAACCATCAACAATAACCAGATCAATATTGGCCGCTTGAATCTGGATATTACCGAGCCCGCCGAGCCCGGCGCACAGCCCGCCGTTGGCATAGGTGCCGCCACACCGGATGGCAACCTGCTGGCGTTCAACCTGCGCAATCCCGGAGAAGGCCTTCTTATCGCACTGCCTCAGGGCACGAGTGCGCCCAGCAGCGGTATCTGGCGGCTCCAGGGTCTGGTGATCACTCAGGGCGAAACCCTGAATCGCCTGCAGCATCTGCAAGGCGCCAGCCTCACTATCCAGGACGGCAACGGCGATCTGTCGTTGCGGGGCATCCAGATTGACCATGAGATTGCTGCAGAAATCGTCTCCGCGCCCAGCAGTTGGGTCGCCCCCAGTCGCTTTATGAGCTACCAGCAACCGGGCGGTTCCCGGGTACGCTTTTCCGATGGCGAGCTGGTACTGGAAGGCTATGTATCGTCTGATCAGACCCTTATGATCCTGCGCCTGACGGACGCCGATCCGTTAGCTGAGACTGAGAGCGTTGGCCTATTGGTTGGATACCGGTTATAGCGCTCACTGGCGCACACAAGGCCCTGCTCTGACTGCAGACACAGCGCCAAAATGGACAACCGGCGGGGGGAACCCCAGCGGCTAGCATCGATATGCTATAGCAGCCCCGGAGTAAGCTGCTACAATCGGCGTACACGTGTTTCGGGAGTTATCAATGTCACCTGCTGTACGCTTACTTCTGCTTTTTTCCCCTTTGATTCTGGCTCTGATCTGGGGTGTGAGTTACCGCCCCGCCCCGCTTGATGTGGAGACCGACGAAGAAGTCACCCTCGACGCCCTGCCACCGTTACCTGCCTGGGCAAGGGTTGAACTACCAGACTTTACGGCTTACCAGGATACCAACGAAAGAAAACAGGCCTTTTACGACTTTCTGTATCCCCGCATTGTCCTGGCCAATACCCGTGTGCTGATGCTACGTGAGCACTTACTGACCCTGGAAGAAAGGTCTGGCGAGCTTACCGCTAGCGATCACGCCTGGCTTGCCCGTCAGGCGGATCGCCTGCGCGTTGCAGCAGAGCCTGGCAGCCAGGAAATGTTTGATATGCTGCGCCGCCGCCTGGATATGATCCCACCGTCTCTGGTTATCGCTCAGGCTGCCAATGAGTCGGCCTGGGGCACCTCACGCTTTGCCACCCAGGGCAACAACCTGTTCGGCCAGTGGTGCTTTGTCGCCGGCTGTGGCCTGGTACCCCAGAGTCGTGTTGCCGGCGCGTCCCACGAAGTGGCCCGTTTCGATTCGCCCTATCTTTCCGTAAACGCCTACATTACCAACCTGAACCGCCACCTTACCTACCGGGCCCTGCGTAACACCCGGGAACAGGCCCGACAGAACGGCGGCTTCCCAGACGGCATTGCCATGGCACAAGGACTGATTGGCTACTCCGAGCGCGGCACGGAGTACGTGCAGGAAATTCGCAGCATGATTCGATTCAACAACCTCATGCTGTTTGACGCCCATTTCCAATCATTGCTGGCAGAGGCATCCCCCGCTGACCTCATTGCCTTGGTCACAGGGCCTGCCGAGGCCCTGCTCCCTACTGAATAAGCGACAACACCTGGAGACTGACTCGCTATGCTGAAAGTACTTCCCGGCCCGCTCAAGGGCGCCGTGGCTGTTCTGTTGATATTGCTGAATACCCTGGTATTCCTGCCATTGCTGTTGTTGCTGGCAATAGTGAAGCTGATTGTCCCTATCAAACCTTTCCGTAAAGTCCTCAGCATTGTCATTAATGGCATCGCGGTGTACTGGATCGGTTACAACAACACCCTGATGGACCTTTTCCACAAGATTCACTGGGATATTCGCGGCGCAGAAAAGCTTAGCCGGCAGGATTGGTATTTTGTCAGCTGTAACCACCAAGGTTGGGCCGATATTCCCATCATGCAGTACGTTTTCAACAGCCGGATTCCGTTGTTGAAATTCTTCCTGAAAAAAGAGCTGATGTGGGTACCGCTGATGGGCGTTGCCTGGTGGGCGCTGGACTTCCCCTTTATGCGCCGCTACACCAAAGAACAGATTGCCCGTAACCCTGCCCTCAAAGGCAAGGATCTGGAAACCACCCGTAGCGCCTGTGAAAAATTCCGCTATACGCCGGTAACCGTATTCAACTTTATGGAAGGCACCCGTTTCACGCCGGAAAAACATGCACGCCAGCAATCACCCTACCAGCATCTGTTGAAGCCGAAAGCGGGTGGTACCGCCTTTGTATTGGGCGCCATGGGTGACATGCTGCACACGATGCTGGACGTCACCATCGTTTATCCCCAAGGTCGCTCAAGCTTCTGGGACTTTCTCTGTGGGCGCATCACGGAAATCGTGGTACACGTCAACAAAATCGAGATCCCGCAGCAGTTTCTCGGTATGGATTACTCGAACGATCCCGAGATCCGTAAAGCATTTCATCAATGGTTAGCGGGGATGTGGGAACAGAAGGATGCGCTAATCGAGAGCATCCTCAAGGAAAAGGGTGTGGCCAGCAAGGCCGCTGCCTGACAGTTAGAGACCTACGGCGCAGGGCTGAACATCAGAACCCCGTTCAGCCTCAGCCCGCCGAAAGCTAAGCCCACGCTGCCCGCGTCCTTCAACAGGCTCAGGACGAACGCTATATCAGGACGTACGGCGCAGGTGGTGGAATCATGGTCCGCTGACAGGACAACTCAATAATCCAGCAGCCCCAGCTCTTTAGCCCGAACAATCGCTTGGGTACGAGACTTCACATCCAGTTTGGCGTTGATCCGGCGGGCGTGGGTTTTCACCGTATGCAGGGAAATATGCAGCCTGTCGGCAATATCCTGATTGGAAAGCCCCTGGGCAATCAGCTCCAGTACCCCTTGCTCACGATCACTGATAGGGTCTGGCAACTCCACGACTCTTGTCGGCGTTGACAAGCAACCACCGAAAAGCTCTTTAAGGCGCCGTGTAAATTCGTTATCCGGCTGCCCAGCAATCACCTCAGGCATCAACGGCGTCAGCTCATCCCGTAACTCCAGAAATGGACTGAGATACCTCTCCTGACTGGCCAAGGTTATCCCCCGCGCCAACAAAGCAGCCCCGTCTTCACCACAGGCATGAGCCACCAATCCCGCCAGGAGGCTGGCATAGATGGCCAGGCCATTGACGGGGGCGCCAGGCACCTCCGTTTGTTGCTGCAGCGTCTGCAATCCGGTTTGCGCCTCGGCTGCTGCGCCCTGGCGAATGTCCAGCCGTATCTGAAGCGTATCCAGCAGGCCCGGCAGCATGGGAAACAGCTCTGGAATGCGTCGCTGCGCGCGCACATCGGTCAGTGATGCCATGGCAGTTCTGGCATTGTCGAGCTGCCCCACTTGCAACCAGCAAGACGCCTTCAGGGCATTCAGAACCGGCCCATAGATACTCTCATCCACCTGCCAGCGTTGCATGGTGCGCTCAGCGCGGCCGATACAAACAAAGGCATCATCCAGACGGCCTTCGGCCCTCGCGATCAGGGTTTGCAGCGCCAGGTTCAGCAGGTAGGCCAGATCCCGTGATTGCTCTGCAGCGGTCGCCGATTGCAGGAGATAGGTTTGGGCTTCCTGCGTCCGCCCCTGATGCCACAGCACCATGGCGAGACTCAGCCGCAAGCGGCTTTCAGCGATACGTGGTGGCCTGCGGGGCTCACTGGCCGCAGCATAGAGGCTATTACGCAAAATCGTTTCCGCGCGGCCAAGATTACCCTTACCCAACTCAATGCGGGCATGGTCATAAGCCGCCAGCATCTCAAACCCGCCATCGCCAATTACCCGGGCCAGGCGAAACGCTTCCCGGTTAGCATCCCTGGCCTCGGCAAAATGGCCAAGCGCACACAATGCGGAGGAGCGAACCAACAGGGTAAGAAAGCGGGCATGAGGCGTCAGGCTTGCATCCTGCAACGCACGATCGGCGGACGCCATGGCTTGCTGAAGGTCACCCGCGCCGCGATGGATAAAGGCTTGCAGGGCAGCATCGCGGCCACACAATACCTGCCGTTCGTGATCAGTAAGTGAAGCCAGCAATTTACCGGCTTCTGTAAACTGTCCTCCCACCGCATGCACCCAGCCATAGACCAAACGCAGCAAAGGACTTTGCTGTACCAGGGTCTGAGGCAGGGTCTGACGCCAGGCCAGCAGGGAGGCGGTGTCCTGACTCACCAACAGTGACTCGGACCCCTCGGATGCGATAACCACTGCACGCTGGCTATCACCGCTGCGCAAGGCGTAAGTCAGCGCTTCGGAATGATCACCGTTGGACTCAAACCATTCGCTTGCACGCAGGGCACGTTGCTCCGCCCCGGGCAATGACGTTGCTGTCAGATATTCACGCACAAGCCCATTAAAACGATACCAGCGCCCCTTGCCAGACACAGGAAACAGGGGCAGGCCGAGATTGCGGGCTTTACCTGGGCCGAAGCTGCTGATGGCAGGGTCATCGCACACCACGCTAAACAACTCATCACAGCAAATCTCAAGCTCTGCCATCAGATTCAGTGCGTCACGCTGGTGCTCGGACAAGCCCGTCAGCAAGCCTTCCTGTATAAAGCGGGCAACACTGGCAGTGTCCGAAAGCGCTGTCATGGACTGACGCTCACGCATACTGCGCAGATAGAGGGCCAGAGGTGCCGGCCACCCTTCCGCGAGGCTGTGTAAATGCTCAACAACGCCGGCTGTCAGGCGTTTGTCCTGTAGTTCATCACGGAACAGGGCGCTGCTTTCCTCGCGATTGAACGCAAGCTCTGATGCGTTTAATTCATTGAACCGGCTGGTCAGTAAAATCCCGTGGGCGGCGAATGGCAATGGTTGACGGGAAATCAGGGCGAGGGTCAACGTGGAAGGTAGCTCATTGGCCAGCTGCTCAAGCAACGACACCACAGCCGGCTCAGTCACATGCTGAATACCATCCAGCACCAAGACACAGGGGCTATCGCTCCCCCCCCGCCATTGACGATCAAAGCGGCCCAGTAACAGGCTGAGCAGATCACCCGGCGAGACTAAGGGAATGCTGGCAGGCTCGTCCCCCGTGGGCGACAGGGCCATTGTGAGCAGGCCGCAAAAGCGTGCACTGTGATTGTCTCGCTCACTCAGGGTCAGCCAACGTACAGCGTCAGCCTGGCGCCCACGTAAGCTGGCCAGCATGGCCTGGGTTTTGCCGTAGCCTGCCGGGGCCTCAACAAACAGCACATGGCCAGGCTTGAGGTGTTGACTGATAAGCTGCGCCAACCGGGGGCGGTCGATACAGTCCGCGACTTCTTGGGGCGTCCGTACGCGACGCCGGAGCAACTCCCAAAAAAGCTCCCCCGAAGGTGCAGTAGACTCCTGCAACAGTAATTCGTCATTCGCAGCCAGACTTTCTTCGAATCTGCTCAATACCGCCCCCCCAAGAAACATCAACTACGTCGTTATAATTTTTCTGGGATTCTGCGCCTCTGAATCAACACACCGTGCAGAGTTTGAGGCTTTGATCACCTTGCGTGGGTTCTACAGCAGCCAGCTTAAGTGGAAAGCCGTCCAATCAGACGCAAAAGCCCGGAATGGAAAGACCCGCCGTTGAGTCCCAATGGGCCATAGGGTAATACAAAGGGCTGCTGCGGGCAAAGAATGGCCCATAATGACGGAACATCGTAATAATTGGCACAACCGGCGCGGTGCATTGCTTACTAAGTCCCAAAAAAAAAACGCTAACCCGTAGGTTAGCGTTTTTTGTTTGCCTTAACCCTTAGCGAGCAGCGTCACGACGCAGTGCTGCAGGGGTGTAATCAGAGGAGGAACGCTGAACATTGAAGGTGTAGGGGTTACGCTCTTCATTGGTCAGGCCGAGCACCAGGTAGCGACCAGACAGCAGGTCGTACAGGGTCTCAACAGCGTACCAGGGTACGTTCTGATCGTAGAACTGCATCTTGTGCGCTTCGGCTACACGCCACAACTGACCACGGCCATCATAGTGGTCAATCACCGCTGCCTGCCAGGAGTCTTCATCAATGAAGAAGTCACGCTGCGCATAGATGTGACGCTCGCCGTCTTTCAGCGTAGCGCGCACGTGCCATACACGGTGCAGCTCGTAACGGGTCAATTCCTGATTGATATGACCGGGCTTGATGATGTCATCATACTTCAGGCTACGATCAAGCAGCTTGTAGGAGTTGTACGGGATGTACATTTCCTTCTTGCCAAGCAGTTCCCAGTCGTAGCGATCGGGCGCGCCGTTGAACATGTCGAAGTTGTCAGAGGTACGCATGCCATCCGCTGCGGTACCCGGACCGTCGTAAGCCACCTGAGGGGCGCGACGCACGCGACGCTGACCTGAGTTGTATACCCACGCACGACGGGGCTCAGCAACCTGGTCGATAGTCTCGTGAACCAGCAGTACGTTACCGGCCAGACGGGCTGGTGCGGTAATAACCTGCTTAAAGTAGAACAGCACGTTAGGGTCATTGTCTGGCGCGAAGTCAGTCAGGTACGCGCGCCAGGTCAGCTCGTCCTGGAAGCGAACGATGCTGTAGTTACCATTGGCCTGCGGTGTCGCCTGACCCACATTCCGCATTACGGAACCGCCGCGATAACGGGTAATGTGGTTCCAGATCGCTTCCAGTCCGCTCTGTGGCATCGGGAACGGGACGCCGGTCTGGTAGTTTTCCAGACCGTTACCGCTTGGCAGCAGCCGTACTGTGGTTGCGTTCTTTTTCGCGGCTTCGTACTCGAAGTCCGGCCATGCAGCCGTGCGGCGCGTCTGATATACCGGTATCACATAATCCGAGTAACGACGAATCATGGCTACCTGGCCCGGAGACAGCCGATGAGCATGCTCATCGACGTTGCTCTGGTTGATGGTAAACAGACGCTGGTCATTGGGGAACGGGTCTACATAGATACCGTCACCGCGATAGTTGGCTGGCGGGGTGGTCAAACCGCCAGTCCATTCCGGGATTTCGTTACCATTACCGGCGCGCTCAGCACCGATAGGCGTCAGCTCATTGCCAAGCTTGGCGGCATCTGCGGCGGATACTGCCGCGGCTGCATGCCCGGTAAACAGTGATGCCATCAGGACGCCGGAGGCAATCAGTTTCCTGTTCAGTTTCATTTACAATACCTCGTCAAGCGGATTCAGGGGGTCTTAGAACGCAACGGAAATGCTGGCGCTCGCAAAGTCCCTGTCAGTCAGTTCGTTGTAGGGCTTGCCACCAAAGAAGTTCACATAGCCGATTTCGGCCTGGTACTTGTTCTGATAGGTGCCTGCCAGCGATAACCCAATTGAGCGGTTCCCTTCATTGAAAGCGCCACCGGGCTGAGGGCCATAGCCATTAACATCATGCGACCACGCAATCTGGGGCTGCAGATTCACGCCCGCGAACACGTTGGGGTAGTCCCAAACAAAGCGGGTACGGTAGCCCCAAGAGAAAGAAGTCACAAAACCATCATTCGTGCAGTAAGAAGCATTCAAATTCATGCCTGCCTCACATGCACCGCCAGGCAGCGTGCCAATACCAAACGTACCGGAACGACCGTAGCGAGCTTCATCCAAGCCAGGCAAGTCATGTATGTAAGTCGCACCCATCTCGTGAATCAGAGACAAGCGGCTCGCGCCCATTACCTGGTCAAAGAACTTGATCAAAGTAAATTGAGCTTGAGAAACCTTAAAGCGATCATAGCCTTCAAAGCTTACACCACGCAGATCATTCGCATCGGTGATACCAAGCTCCCTCATCCGTTGGACCTGCAAAAGACTAGCAGGTTCACCTGTAACCACATTGTTTACCTGGTTACCTGCGAACAAAAGCTCAAATGCGTTCCACTGAATCGGCATGTTGTCGCGGAAGCTATATTCAGCCCCTAGCGACCAGCCACCCGGGGTGGTTGTATTGATACTGATACCGTAGAGGTTAATACGCTCTGGGTAGTCAACAAAGTAACAGGCAAACTGCCCAGTTGGATCACACGGATTGTTCGGGTCAAAAGCTTGGCCTGATGCAGCAGCCCCACCACTTACTATGCCACTGATGTATGGTAGACGGCTGTTGTACTTGATGTAGTAGAGGCCGATCTCAGAGTCATTGAGCTGTGGCACATACCAGCGCACTGCAACCCCAAATTGATCCTTCTCTGTGGGCTCACGATCGCCGGTACGTGGTGACACGAAACCTTGAGCAAGAGCTTGCGAGTCAGGTAACTGCCCTGCCAACAGAACCGGACCACAGCCGTCAGCCGCAAAATCGTTGGTTGAGAAGAATGTTCCGCAATCATCAGGACGCACAGGCTGCCAATCCGTCTGAACGAATGCTTCCAACGTTACGAAGTCAGTAACACCAGCCGATACGTAAAGCATTTCAACCGGCAACAATGCTTCCTTCAATTCTGCGCCAGGAGCACGGAATGCTGGCACGTCGATTGGGTTGATAACATTGATGCCACCCTGGATGAACGTACTCTCACCCCAGCTCAGCACCTGCTTGCCGTAACGAACACTCAATGGCGTATCGCCGACATACCAATCGGTAAAAATGTAAGCATCGAGTATTTCTGCGCCAGAGGCATTTGACCTGGCCTCACTGTTCAGCTCACGACGCTGGCCAACATCATCAGTCGCGAAAGAACCGTCTTTAAGTTTAAAGTCATACCAGTAACGACCGCGCACGAACGCGCCCACACGCGTCAGTACATCGCTGTCGGGGTGGTAATTCAGAAAGAGCTCACTTACACCCTTGACAACGCTGGAGGTGATGTCGCCTTTGTCAAAATTGAGGTTACCATCATCATAGTTGTTGGTAGATGCGCCCGTCGTTGTGCCTACAAATTGAGGCCCCAAGTTACCCTGCGCAATCAGACGCTTGTCACGATTCTGGGTACGCACCTGCACGCCAGCAGACAGGGTGGTATCAAAAGATGCTTCAACATCGCCGATATAAAACTGGAATGCTGCTGCGGGTGCTGATAGGCCAGCTGCGATAGCCACTGCCAGGGGCAATTTTGCCCACTGCTGCCACTGATGAGTTTTTCTTGTCATTGGAAGGCTACTCCGTTGTTGTTCTGAGTCGCTGCTCTCGTTATTTGTGATCACGTTATTCAGGAGGCTCTTGCTCGGGTATTCCCGGTACTTTTATGCCTGCACTATAACCAAGGCCGCGGGAAGGTTTGATCAGTCAAAAGTATGATTTTGCGATCACACCCCGCCCCGCAATCAAATTCTGCCGCACTGAAACACTATAGTCGGGATTTGAAAAGCTGCAATGTAAACAAACACAAAGGGCGCCTCACGGCGCCCTTTGTGGACAAAAACGGGCGGGATTTTGCCCGGTACGCACTGCCTGGTTACAGCAACTCGATGGCCATGGCCGTTGCTTCACCACCACCAATACACAGGGCTGCAACGCCTTTTTTCTTGCCCAGGCGCTTGAGCGCGTAAATCAGAGTGACCAGCAGGCGGGAGCCGGTTGAGCCTACGGGGTGCCCCTGTGCACAGGCGCCACCATGGATATTGACCTTGGCCGGATCCAGCTCAAGCTCACGAATCGGCATCATCGCAACCATGGCAAAGGCTTCGTTGATCTCAAACAGATCCACCTCGTCTTTGCTCCAACCCGCTTTTTCCAACACCTTGGTAATGGCACCCACAGGCGCACAGGTGAACTCGGAGGGGTGCTGGGAATTGGTGCTGTGAGCAACAATACGGGCCAGGGGCTGCAAACCACGGCTTTGCGCCACAGACTCGCGCATCAGCAGCAGTGCAGAAGCACCGTCGGAGATAGAGGAGGAGTTGGCGGCAGTCACGGTACCGTCTTTCTTGAAGGCCGGACGCAAGGTCGGAATCTTCTCGATATTGGCATTGAAGGGCTGCTCATCATCCGTGACAACCACCTCACCCTTGCGGGTAGTGACGGTCACAGGCACCGTTTCATCCTTGAGCCAGCCTTCATTAATAGCCAGCTTGGCCCGCTCAAGAGACTGGATAGCGTAAGCATCCATATCCTCACGGGAATAGCTTTTTTTGTCCGCCATTTCCTGAGCAAAGGAGCCCATCAGGCGACCGGTCTCAGCGTCTTCCAGGCCATCCAGGAACATGTGGTCCTGAGCCGTGTCACCGGCACCCATGCGGTAGCCTTTGCGCGCATTCAGCAGAATGTAAGGTGCATTGGACATGCTTTCCATGCCCCCCGCCACCATCACATCGTTGGTACCGGCCTTGATCAGATCATGGGCCAGCATGGCAGCTTTCATACCAGAGCCACACAGTTTGTTGATGGTGGTGGCGCCGGTGCTGTCAGGCAGCCCCGCCTTACGCATGGCCTGGCGGGCCGGGCCCTGCTTGAGGCCGGCAGGCAGCACGTTGCCCATGATCACTTCCTGCACATCCTCAGGCTGCAGGCCTGCGCGACGAACCGCTTCAGCAATAGCAACGGCGCCCAGCTCGGGCGCACTGACATCACTCAAACTGCCACCAAACCCACCCATGGGGGTGCGAACACCGCTGACAATTACGACGTTATCCTGACTCATCTTGTGACCTCTCTTTGGATTTATTGCCGCGGAATCCACGGAATCCACGGAAATACAACGTAAAGATTAAAGATACTAGCCACGGACGGCACGGACTTACACGGACGACGACTTTTTAAAGCTATTAAATTTTTTGTCCGTGATTGTCCGTGCCGTCCGTGGCAAACAAAAGCCTACGGCTTATGGGGCGCCTGCAGGTACTGGTGAGACTGCATCTCCAACAACCTGGACTCGGTGCGCTCGAACTCAAAGGACAGGCGCCCACCCGCGTACAAGCCGGTAATGGGCGCGGCTGCCGAGATAATGACCTTGACGTTACGGTCGTAGAACTCGTCGATCATATTGATGAAGCGGCGTGCCTGATCGTCCTTGTCGCCCCCCAGCACCGGTACGTTGCTGACGATGACCGCGTGAAACTCGCGCGCCAGCTCAATGTAATCGTTCTGGCTGCGGGGGCCATCGCAAAGCTCCCTGAAATCAAACCAGACCACGTCATCTGCATGCCTCAGCGCACGTAGTTTGCGCCCGTTGAT
This sequence comes from Marinobacter sp., assembly GCA_022565395.1. Taxonomy (GTDB): domain Bacteria; phylum Pseudomonadota; class Gammaproteobacteria; order Pseudomonadales; family Oleiphilaceae; genus JAIUMV01. Next base: position 139,197 of record JAIUMV010000006.1, on the reverse strand, counting down.
TTCCAGCTCCAGGGTATGGCTGGCGGCTTCTACCGCCAGCGCATTGTAGCTTTTCAGCAGACTGACGTCGGCACCGTCATCCAGCGGGTAGTGATAGAGCTCAGCCTGCTCCAGGGTACGCAGACGGTAATCAGTACCGCCATCCACATTGACCACCTCGGTGTACTTTTTTACCAGCTCGATAGCCGGCAGGAAGCGCGCCCGCTGCAGGCCATCCTTATAGAGGCCGTCAGGCACAATGTTGGAGGTGCAGACCAGAGTAACACCCCGTTTGAAAAGACCATCCATCAGGGTGGCCAGAATCATGGCGTCACCAATATCCGAGACAAAAAACTCATCAAAACAGATCACGGACGCTTCATCCGCAAACTGTTTGGACACCTGATCCAACGGATTTTTGGTCCCTTTCAGGCGCTTGAGTTCGTTATGAACCCGCTGCATGAAACGGTGAAAATGGGTCCGCATTTTGCGCTCGAACGGCAGGGCTTCGTAGAAGGTGTCCATCAGGTAGGTTTTACCACGCCCCACGCCACCCCAGAAGTACAGGCCTTTTATGGGGTCGCCGCGCCCGCCCTTGAGCCTGCGCTTGAACTTCATCATGGTCTTGCCGCGCTGGCTTTCGGCAGCCACAAGCTGCTCAAACAGGGCCTGTAAACGTCGGACTGCATCTTCCTGCGCAGCATCCCGCATAAATCCGGGTTTGGTGAGGTCTTCCTGATAGCGTTCCCAGGGGGTCATCTCAGGTTCTCATGGCTGTTGGTGAAAAATCGGGGGCGTATTGTCGCTGATTTTCCCCGGCTTGACTATTCTCCGCCCAAAACCGGCATCAGGACTGAGCGATACCCGTGGGCGCAACGGAACTTTTGATGGGCGGATTTGTTATACGTAAGAACGATGGCTTTCAGTAGCCGGGACGTTATACTCGGGGCAAGCCTCTGATTTTTGCTAACACGTTTTAAAGGAAGAACGCATGTTGTCAAACCCGCTGCTGGTCGGTGTACTGGCACTTTTAATAGGCACAGCCCTCGGGGTGTTTCTGGGTAGAACAGGCTTCGGCGCCGGCTTGCGGCAGCGCCGGCTGGAACAACAACTCGATGAGCTGAGAAGCGAGTACACCCGTTACCAGGCTCAGGTAAATGAACACTTTATGGAATCCGCGCACCTGGTTCGCCGCTTCAACGATGCCTACCGGGACGTGAACCAGCACATGGCTCGCGGTGCCAGCCGTCTGTGCCACGACGAAGACTGGCTGGAAGAACTGGAACAGGACCGCCGTGCCAAACTGGAACAGCATGGTGAGGATGACGGCTTCGAGCCGCCCCGAGATTACGCGCCAAAAGCAGACCCGGAAGAGAAGGGCACCCTGTCAGAAGAGTTTGGTTTCGAAGGTTCCCGGGAAAAAGCCTGAGGCCGGACTGGAGCCCTGTTCAGGCTTGCACCCCTGAAGGTTCAAACCGGATTATCGATGTCGATAAACAGGTGCTCCAAACCAAACTCTGCAGCCAGGCGCTCCCCCAGCGCCTGGACGCCGTAACGTTCGGTGGCGTGATGGCCCGCGCCATAGTAATGAATACCGCACTCACGGGCGATATGGACCGTGGGCTCGGACACCTCACCACTGATAAAGGCGTCCATGCCTGCCTCAATGGCTTTCTGGATATACCCCTGTGCAGCACCCGTGCACCAGGCCACCCGCTCAATACGCGCAACCCCCTGCCCGACGTGTAAAGGCTGGCGTTTCAGGCGGTCATGCAACAACTGGCTGAGTTCCATGGGGGCCAGCGGTTCCGGCAAGCGCCCACTCCATACCAGTCCGTCAAGAGGCGCGGCCTGCTCGATCCCCAGCACCCGCGCCAGCTGACTGTTGTTACCCAGCTCGGGATGATCGTCGAGAGGCAGGTGGTAAGCCACCAGATTCACATCATTGAGTATCAGCGTTTTCAGGCGCTCCCGCTTCATGCCCACGACTCGGGCATCCTCGCCTTTCCAGAAGTAGCCGTGGTGCACCAGCAGCATATCGGCACCGGCAGCCACCGCCGCATCAATCAGCGCCTGAGAAGCCGTGACACCGGAGACCAGCTTGCCGACCATCGCCCTGCCCTGCACCTGCAGGCCATTGGGGCAATAATCCTGAAAACGGCCCGGTTCCAGCCAGCGGTCAATGGTGGCCACTATATCGTCGCGGTGTGTGGACATATCACTTATCTCCGGAAACCAGCCTGCTACGTTGCGGACTATTGGCCAGCCAGAACCTCAGGCAAGGCATTCAATAGGGCATCATTCTGCTCGGCGCTGCCGATGGTGATACGCAGAAACTCATCGATACGGGGCTTATTGAAATGCCGCACGATAATACCCCGGGACCGCAACGCCGCAGACACAGCGGCACCGCCGTGGCTGGGGTGGCGCGCAAACACAAAGTTGGCGGCTGACGGCAACACCTCAAAGCCCATAGCATGCAACCCCTGGCTGACACGATCCCGCTCTGCCATCACCGCTTGGCGGGCTTTCTGGAAGTAGTCTTCGTCCTCAAAGGCCGCGACAGCCCCTACCATGGCTAAACGGTCTATGGGGTAGGAGTTAAAGCTGTTTTTCACCCGTTCCAGGGCCTCAACCAGCAGCTCATGGCCGATGGCAAAACCCACACGCAGGCCCGCCAGGGACCGGGACTTGGACAGGGTTTGAGTCACCAGCAGGTTAGGATAGCGATCAACCAGACTGATGGCTGAATCGGCACCAAAGTCCACATAAGCTTCATCAACCACCACGACACTGTCCGGGTTGTGGTCGAGGATGGATTCGACGCCTTCCAGCCCTAGGGCGCAACCGGTAGGCGCGTTGGGGTTGGGGAAAATAATGCCGCCATTGGGCTGCCGGTAATCCGCCGGGTTGATACGGTAGTGCTCATCCAGGGGGATGGTGCGCGCCTCAATACGATACAGGCCGCAGTAAACCGGATAAAAACTGTAGGAAATGTCCGGAAACAGCACAGGTTTGCCGTGTTGGAACAACCCCTGAAACACATGCGCCAGCACTTCGTCAGAACCGTTACCAACAAAAACCTGACTCGCTTTAACACCATGGTAGTCAGCAATGGTCTGTTTCAGACGGTCGCTGTTGGGGTCTGGGTACAGACGCAGACTATCCCCCAGCTCAGCCTGGATAGCAGCCAGTACCTTGGGGGACGGGCCAAACGGGTTCTCGTTGGTGTTGAGTTTGACCAGATTGGCCATTTTCGGCTGCTCGCCGGGCACATAGGGCTCCAGCTCGCGCACAAAAGGACTCCAGAACTTACTCATTGGGTGACCACTCCGGATCCTGAATACGGTATTCCGCCGAACGGGCGTGGGCCGTCAGGCTCTCCCCGCGAGCCAGTACAGACGCTACCCGACCCATACGATCGGCGCCTTTAGCAGAGAAGCCGATCAAAGACGAGCGCTTCTGGAAATCATATACCCCCAGTGGCGACGAAAAGCGGGCCGTACCGGAGGTTGGCAGCACATGATTCGGCCCGGCACAGTAGTCTCCCAGCGCCTCAGCAGTGTAACGCCCCATAAAGATGGCGCCAGCGTGGCGAATGGAGGGCAGTAAGGCCTCCGGATCTTCCACTGATAATTCAAGGTGCTCCGGCGCGATACGATTGGATACCCGGGCAGCATCATCGAGATCAGCGACTTCGATGAAAGCACCCCGGTCACGTAGGGAGGTGGCAATAATCTCGGCCCGCTCCATGGTAGGCAGCAGTTTGTTGATGCTGGCCTGCACCTGATCAAGGTACTCGCGGCTGGGGCTGACGAGGATGGACTGCGCCTGCTCATCGTGCTCCGCCTGGGAGAAGAGGTCCATGGCAATCCAGTCCGGGTCCGTATGACCGTCGGCAAGCACCAGAATTTCCGACGGACCGGCAATCATATCGATGCCCACCACACCAAACACTTCACGCTTTGCGGTGGCCACGTAGATGTTGCCAGGGCCGACAATCTTGTCCACTGCGGGCACCGTTTCCGTACCGTAGGCCAGTGCAGCCACTGCCTGGGCACCGCCAATGGTGAACACCCGGTCCACGCCCGCGATACGCGCGGCTGCCAGCACCATGTTGTTAACCTCGCCGCGAGGGGTCGGCACCACCATAATCACTTCTGCCACGCCCGCGACCTTGGCCGGAATGGCGTTCATCAGTACGGACGAGGGGTAGGTTGCCTTACCACCCGGCACATACAGACCAACGCGATCCAGCGGCGTCACTTGCTGGCCCAGTAGGGTGCCATCGGTGTCCTCATAACGCCAGGACGGCTGTATCTGCCGTTCATGGTAATCGCGGATGCGCTCTGCCGCCTGCTCCAGCGCCTGACGCTGATCAGCCGGCATAGTATCCAGGGCGTGCTGCAGGCGTTCAGCGCTGATTTCCAGTTCCGACAGGGTTGGTGCTGCCACCTGATCAAAGCGCTCAGTGAACTCCAGCACGGCGGCGTCACCGCGGGTTTTCACAGCATGCAGAATATGACGTACCGTTTCATTCACCTGATGGTCCACGCTATCGTCCCAGGCCAGAAGCTGGTTCAGCTCGGCATCAAAGTCAGCCTGGGTGCTGCTCAGGCGTTTGATGTTAACGGTCGTCATAAGGTTGTCTCCAGAGTGACAGGTAATTACGCGTTGCTGCCTGATTGTACGGCGGCGCCCATCTGTTCGATGATAGGTTGCAGCAGTCGGTGCTTCATTTTAAAGGAAGCACGATTCGCCACCAGACGGGTACTGATATGGTCAATCAGCTCCCGCGGCTCAAGGCCATTGGCTTTCAGGGTATTGCCGGTATCCACAATATCGACAATCTCATCCGCCAGCCCGAGAATCGGGGCCAGCTCCATAGCGCCATAGAGTTTGATGATGTCTGCCTGCTTACCCTGACGGGCATAGTACTGCCGTGCCAGGTTTACAAACTTGGTTGCCACGCGGATACGCCCCTGTGGCGGCTCAACACCAACAGGCCCCGCAGTCATAAGGCGACAGCGCGCGATGTCGAGATCCAGGGGTTCGTAGAGCCCCTCACCACCGTGTTCCATCAACACGTCTTTGCCGGTGACGCCAAGATCGGCACCGCCGTACTGCACGTAGGTGGGCACATCAGTGGCCCGGATAATCAGCAGCCGCACATTGGCCAGCGTGGTATCAAACACCAGCTTGCGTGACGCATCCAGATCTTCCAGAGGCTCGATGCCTGCCGCCTTGAGCAACGGCAGGGTTTCCTTGAGGATACGGCCTTTGGAAAGGGCAATGGTTACGGTATCGGTCATATCATTCTATTCCGTATATCGGGCACCTTGGCGACTGAGTTCAGCCACTGGCGACGCCCGTGTCAGCCCGGCAGCCGGCGAATGCTTGCGCCCAGCAATTGCAGCTTCTCTTCAATACACTCGTAGCCACGGTCAATATGGTAGATGCGGTCAACGATGGTATCGCCACGCGCCACCAGACCCGCAATAACGAGGCTCGCAGATGCCCGCAGGTCGGTCGCCATCACTGGCGCGCCGGTGAGCTTATCCACACCTTTGATAATGGCGGCATTACCTTCCAGGGTAATGTCAGCACCCATGCGGATAAGCTCCTGCAGGTGCATGAAGCGGTTTTCGAACACCGTCTCGACGATGGTGCCCGTGCCCTCAGCCACGGCATTCATAGCTGCAAACTGAGCCTGCATATCCGTTGGAAAGGCCGGATAGGGTGCCGTGCGGATATTGACCGCTTTCGGGCGATTACCCTTCATATCAAGCTCAATCCAATCCTTGCCGGTGCTGATATGGGCACCGGCTTCTTCCAGCTTCAGCAGTACAGCCTCCAGAATATCCTCACGGGTATCCTTCAGCTTGACCCGGCCACCGGTAGCGGCAGCCGCCACCAGATAGGTTCCGGTTTCAATCCGGTCTGGCAGCACATTGAAGTGGCAACCGTGCAGTCGCTCAACACCGTTGATTTCGATGGTGGCCGAACCGTGACCCTTGATATCCGCACCCATGGCAATCAGGCACTCCGCCAGATCCACCACTTCCGGTTCGCGGGCAGCATTTTCCAGAATGGTTTTACCGTCCGCCAGGGCGGCCGCCATCATCAGGTTTTCAGTGCCGGTGACCGTCACCGTATCCATAAAGATATGGGCGCCCTTCAGACGACCGTTAGTCTTGGCCTTGATGTAGCCGTTTTCAACGGTGATCTCTGCACCCATCTGCTGCAGGCCATGAATATGCAGGTTCACCGGACGGGTACCAATGGCACAGCCACCGGGCAGGGACACTTCCGCCTGGCCAAAATGCGCCACCAGAGGGCCCAGCACCAGAATGGACGCGCGCATGGTTTTTACCAGCTCGTAAGGCGCGTGGTAGTGCTTGATGGTGTTGGCGCGCACCTCGACGCTCATTTTCTCGTCGATCATCAATTCGACACCCATGCGGCCCAACAGCTCGATCATGGTGGTGATATCGTTGAGGTGCGGCAGATTGCCCACGGTTACCGGCTCATCCGCCAGCAGGGTTGCAGCCAGGATAGGCAGGGCTGAATTCTTGGCGCCCGAGATGCGAATCTCGCCGTCCAGTTTCCGGCAACCCTGAATGAGAAGTTTATCCACGTAAAAGTCCTGTCGTATGTGTTGGCACCCGCGACACCAGTGGGTGCGCATGGCGTGCCGGTGGCCTTAGGCCTGTTGTTGTGCTGCCCACTGAGCTGGCGTGTGGGCCTTGATGGTCAGAGCGTGAATGGTGCCATCCGCCAGATAGTCATTCAGTATGCCGTAAATAAGCTGCTGCTTTTTGACCGGAGACATACCCTCGAAGCGATCACCGACCGCGATCACCAAATAGTGATTCCCTTCATTACGGGCTTCAACTTCACAGTCCGGCAGTTGACCTTTCACCAGTTCAGCGACGGCGTTGGCGTCCATGGATTTTCCTCGGTTTTTGAAAACAAGGCGGGAATTGTAACGGATTATGGGCGCAGGCTGAATGTTTGCTTTGTGAAGGAACGTTAGGAAGTCACCAAGGCCGGGCACCTAGTGGATACCGATGGTCTCCTGCAATCCGGACAGGGCCGCCAGGGATACCAGCCGCGACGGCGCGCGGCTGAAGGTCAGCTGGCATTGCTGGCGGCGCGCAGCGCGCTGCCAGCACAGCAGCAGAGACAGAAGCACACTGCTGGCGGCATGAGCACCGCCGAGGTCCACCTGCAGTGCGCCAACCGCCTGACTTATCATGGTTTCGCCCTGCTTACGCAGGACCAGCACGTTGTCGGGCGTTACCTGTCCATGCAACTGCAGACAGCCGTCAGCCTGATCAAGACGGGCAGTCACGGTCATGAGTTATCCAGCTCTTCGCCCATGGCTTCAACCACATCAGACCAACCATCGATCACCGCTTGCAGGTCGCCACGCTTGAGCTCCATTTCCTGCTCAAAGCGATCACGGAAGGCCAGCCCCAGATTGATCCCCTCAGCAATGATGTTTTCCATCAACCAGGTGCCGTCGTCGCGACGATACATGGAGTAGGTCACTGAGTAGCGGGCACCAGAGGATGAGACAATATCCATATCGACCATGCCACGATTGGGATTGTTGTCGGGAATGGTGGCGGTTTTCACCTGAATACGAAATTCATCGGCGTTCACCACTGCCTGGGCATAAGTCTCAAACAAACTGCGTTTGAACTTGTTAACGAAGGCATCACGCTGCGCCGGTGTGCTCTGTCGGGCATAGCGCCCCATGACGCGACCGGCGATACGACGAAAATCAACAAAACCATCCAGCGCTTCTTCCATACTGCGGTAGAAAGCGTCCGGGTCCGAGGCAAACAGGCCTTTCTCCCGATTAAGCTTCTCCACCATCGTGTTGGCATTGTCTTCCACCAGCGCTCGAAGCGCGTCTGCATCAGACACATTGGCGTGGGCCTGAACACTGAAAAGCAGGCTGGCCAGCAGCCACAGCATGGCCTGTTGCAGGTGTCGAATTGGCATCATTTAACTCTACTCCGTGAAGGTAACGCGGGATTCAACGCCCCATGCCCGAGGCGAAATTACTGATCATCCGTTCCAGGTTCAGGGATGACTGGGTTTCATAAAAGGTATCACCATGACGCATGGCTGTCTCGTCAGCGCCTACTGATATGTCAATATACTTCTCGCCCAACAAACCGGATGTACGAATAATGGCCGAGCTGTCTGCGGGTATCTGATTCATGCTGTTACGAATTTCCAGCTCCACCCGCGCCTGCAAGGTTTGCGGATCAAGACTGATGCGACTGACACGGCCAATGGTGACCCCTGCCATGGACACCTGCCCACGCACCGACAGCCCGCTGACGTCATTGAAATTTGCGTAGACGGTATAGGTGGCCTCATTGGCCTTCAGGCTCAGACCGCTTACCTGCATCGCCAGCACCAGCAAGGCAGCAAAGCCCGCTATCATGAACAGCCCGACCACCAGCTCTGTGGTTTTTTGCTTCATGTTTCCTGCCTCACCTAAAATTTGCCAAACATTACGGCAGTCAATACAAAATCCAGCCCCAGCACTGCGAGGGAGGAGTAAACCACCGTTTTGGTGGTTGCCCGGCTGATACCCGCCGAGGTCGGTACGCAATCATAGCCCTGATAAACCGCAATCCAGGCACAGACAAAACCAAACACCACCGCCTTTATGATGCCGTTGAGCACGTCACCGGTAAAGGAAACCGAGGCCTGCATATTGCCCCAGTAGGAACCTTCAAAAACCCCCAGCCATTTAACACTGACCAGCATACCGCCCCAGATACCCACCACCGTGAATATCATCGCCAACAGAGGTACAGAGATAAAACCTGCCCAGAAGCGTGGCGCTATGATGCGACGCAGAGGGTCAACCCCCATCATTTCCATGCTGGACAGTTGCTCTGTCGCCTTCATCAAGCCAATTTCCGCCGTCAGGGCAGAACCCGCGCGACCGGCAAACAATAGCGCGGTTACCACTGGCCCCAATTCTCGCACCAGGGTCAGGGCCACCATCTGTCCCACTGCCTGTTCAGAGCCGTAGTCACTGAGAATGGTGTAGCCCTGCAAGCCGAGCACCATGCCAATAAACAGACCAGAGACCACAATAATGGCCAGGGACAACACCCCTAGCGCATAGAGCTGTGTCACCAGCAAGGGAAAACCGGTAGCCGGCCGGTGCACACCCACCAGGGAGCGAAACAGAAACACACCAGACCGTCCAAGAGACGACAGAATGGCCAACCCCAGTCGCCCGAGGGCAGCGATACGATCAACCATGACCGCCTCCCAACCAATCCTGGGTCAGATCCGGCGCGGGATAATGGAACGGGACGGGGCCATCAGGCCCCCCCTGCAGGAACTGCTGCACCCGCTCGGATGGATGGTTACGCAACTGCTCCGGCGTGCCCTCACCGATAATCTTGCCGTCGGCGACAATATAGCCGTAATGGCAGATACTCAAGGATTCGGGCACGTCATGGGATACCAACACACTGGTCAACCCCATGGTCTCATTGAGCTCCCGGATCAACTTGACCAGCACCCCCATGGCAATAGGGTCCTGGCCAGTGAAAGGCTCATCATACATGATCAATTCCGGGTCCAACGCGATACTGCGCGCCAGAGCCACTCGCCGGGTCATACCCCCGGACAACTCCGCAGGCATCAGGTCGCGCGCACCGCGCAAACCCACTGCCTCCAGCTTCATCAGTACAATGTCTCGGATCATGTCCTCTGGCAGCTCAGTATGCGCCCGCAACGGAAAGGCGACATTTTCGTAGACACTGATGTCCGTGAACAGAGCGCCGCTCTGGAACAACATACCCATGGTCTGGCGCAATTTGAACAGGTCCCGGTGGCGCAGGCGATGCACAACCTTACCCGCCACCGTCACTGAGCCGGCATCGGGCTTCAACTGCCCCCCAATCAGGCGCAGCAACGTCGTTTTACCCGTGCCACTGGGGCCCATGATCGCGATTATCTGGCCGCGGGGAATCTGCAGTGAGATGTTACTGAAGATCTGCCGCTCGCCCCGGGCGAAGCTGAGATTTTCTATCTGAATATGAGGAGCTTCTGCCATCCGATACCTGCATGCCAAGTCAGCACAGTTGCAATAGGGCCTTCAGGGAGGCTCCTTGGATACCTGCCCAAGGTTACCTCAAGGCAGCACTAAATCTAACGGTCTTCATCACGACTTACATTACGATAACATTAAGGAGCCTCTGAATCAGAGACTCCTTGAGGCGCCTGCGGAAAAGGCGCGGCACGAAGGTAATCATGAATGGTATACTCCAGCCATACCCAGCGTTCCGGCGGCGAAGCGCCCCTGCGCAGGAGAAGAACCAGCACAGCGTATCGAGTTTCATGCACTCATCAGGAACATCATGACCCAGTCTTTTACAGATTCTGCGCGGCGCGCCATTGCCATTGAACGTGACGCTGTAGCGGCCCTTGAAGAACGGATCAACGGCGACTTTTCCCGCGCCTGCGAAGTGATTATGCAGTGCAAGGGCCGGGTCGTGGTGACGGGCATGGGCAAATCAGGCCATATCGGCAACAAGATTGCCGCCACCCTGGCCAGCACGGGTACGCCTGCTTTTTTTGTGCATCCAGGTGAAGCCAGTCACGGTGATCTTGGCATGATAACCAGCCAGGACGTGGTCCTCGCCATTTCCAACTCCGGCAACACCGCTGAGGTGCTGACACTGGTACCCCTGTTCAAGCGGATGGGCGCCCCGATTGTCAGCATGACCGGCAACCCGGAATCCACCCTGGCCCGCGAGGCGGTGGCCAATCTGGATATCAGCGTAGCGCAGGAAGCCTGCCCGCTGGGGTTGGCACCAACGTCAAGCACCACCGCCACTCTGGTGATGGGGGACGCGCTTGCGGTGGCACTGCTGGAAGCCCGGGGGTTCAGCGCTGAGGACTTTGCCTTTTCTCACCCCGGCGGCAGCCTGGGACGACGCCTGCTGTTGCGGGTCAGTGACATTATGCATACCGGTGACCGTATCCCCAGAGTCACAGAAGACACCCTGCTCAGCGGCGCGCTGTTGGAAATCTCCCGCAAGGGCCTGGGCATGACCACGGTGGTGGATGCCAGCGGGCAGCTCAGCGGCGTGTTTACCGATGGTGACCTGAGACGCACGCTGGACCGGAGTATTGATATACATGGCACTCCCATCCAGGCTGTCATGACCCGCAACGGCAAGACCATTCATCACGACCAACTCGCTGCAGAAGCGCTAAAAGTGATGGAGGAAACCAAAATCAGCGCACTGCCGGTTATAGACCGCGATGGCCAGTTGGTAGGCGCCATTAACATGCATGACCTGCTGCGGGCAGGTGTAATTTGACGGAGCTGTCCATGGCCACAGATGTATTACCTCCCCTGCCCGACGACCTGGCCGCGAAAGCCCGCAAAATCCGCCTGCTGGCGCTCGACGTTGATGGCATAATGACCGATGGGCGCCTCTACTTCAGCGCCCAGGGGGATGAACTCAAAGGTTTCAACATTCTGGATGGCCTGGGCCTCAAACAGCTGATGAGCAATGGCATTGAGATTGCTGTTATCACGGGTCGCAGCTCCCCTCTGACCGCCAAGCGCATGGGCGATCTGGGGATCAGGCACCTGATGCAGGGCCGGGAAGACAAGCTGGTGGCTTTGCGGGAGCTGACAGAAGCCCTTGCCATTCCTCTGGCCGACACAGCCTATATGGGCGATGACCTGCCCGATCTGGCCGCCATCGAAGCCTGCGGCCTGGGTGTTACTGTACCCAATGGGCACTGGTACGTCCGATCCCTGGCGGATCACTGCACCCGGGCTCAGGGTGGAGAGGGGGCCGTGCGTGAGCTGTGTGACCTGATCCTGCAGGCGCAAGGCAAACTTTCTGCCGCGCTGGCCCAGTACCGGGCCGAGAGCTGATGACCATGTCTGGCATACTCCAGCACCGTCTGGTGAGATTGCTGGCGCTGGCATTGACCCTCACTATTCTCGCCTCTCTCATCTGGCGTAGCGACGAGGCCCGCGATCCCACCAATCGAGCCGACCTGCGGGGCCCGGATGAACCCGACGGGTTTGTCATCAACGGCACCTTCCAGGCCTACAGCGAGCAGGGGCAATTGGTAACACTCATTTCCAGCCCGCGGGTGGAACAATTTGATCGTGACAACAGCGCTGTAATGACCGCCCCTGAAGCCACGCTCTATGACACCCGAAACAACCTGCCCTGGCGTATCCAGGCCAATGAAGGCCGCTACTATCAGGATGGTGATATGATCCACCTGTCCGGCGCAGTGACCGTGGTCCGTTTGCTGGCAGAGGGCCGCCGCACCACCCTGGAAACGGAGTCACTGGTGGTGGATAACCAGGCACGGGTCATCCGTACCGACGACCCCATCGTGCTCATCGACGCCCGCGGAGTAACCCGGGCAACGGGTATGGAAGCCTGGGTGGACGAGCGCGTTGTAGAACTCAGATCCCGCGTAGAGGGCATTTATGGCACACATGCTACCCCTTAGGAACAAACGCTTGCAGGCCGTCTTCATGGCTACCCTCTGGGCTTCAGCCAGCCTGCCAGCCGCAGCCTTTGACATGACGTCGGACGCCCCCATCAGCGTCAGCGCTGACAGTGCCCGGCTGGATGACGCACAAGGCATTGCCACCTACACTGGCGATGTGGTGATTGCCCAGGGTGACATACGCCTGACCGCTGACTTGGTCACCATCCTGCGCAACAGCGAAGGCGTCAGCCGCATCGAAGCCAGCGGACGACCCGCACACTATCGCCAACCCGCCGGCACCAACCTGGCGGCCACCGATGCCCAGGCCCAGCGCATTACCTTTACTGTTGACGAAAACCGTCTGACCTTTGAAGGGGCGGCCGTCATCGAACAGGAAGGCAACCTGTTCCGGGGCGAACGCATCGACTATGACACCAGCGCCCGGGTTGTTACCGCGGAGGGCCGCCGCCCCGGTGAAGCAGAAGGGCGGGTGGAAATGATTATCCAGCCACGCAGTACCAGGACCGAACCCTGATGGCGATTTTACGAGCCAGCAATCTGGCAAAGAGTTACAACAAGCGCAAAGTGGTGATTGACGTCTCCCTGGAGGTGCGCAGCGGCGAGATCGTCGGCCTGCTGGGCCCCAACGGTGCCGGCAAGACCACCTGCTTCTACATGATTGTTGGGCTGGTGGCGCAGGACCATGGTCGCGTCACCATTGACCAGCAGGATATCACGCCCCTCCCCATGCACGGCCGCGCCCGCAAGGGCATTGGCTACCTCCCCCAGGAGGCGTCGGTATTCCGCAAGCTGACGGTGCGGGACAATATCATGGCCATTCTTGAGACTCGCAAAGGTCTCAGCAAAGCAGAGCGCACCAGTAAACTGGAAGCCCTGCTGGAAGAGTTCCACATTACCCATATCCGCGACAGCCTGGGTATGGCCCTGTCAGGCGGCGAAAGACGACGGGTTGAAATTGCCCGCGCGCTGGCGATGGAACCCGCTTTCATTCTGCTGGACGAGCCTTTTGCGGGCGTAGACCCCATTTCTGTGAGCGACATCAAGCAAATTATTCGACACCTTCGCAATAAAGGCATTGGTGTGCTGATTACTGACCACAATGTTCGCGAAACACTGGATATATGTGAAAATGCCTATATCGTAGGAGGTGGCCACATAATTGCATCTGGCAAGGCCGATGATATCCTCGCCAACCAGCAGGTACGGGATATCTACCTGGGCAGTGACTTCCGACTTTAAGAGCAGGGTGATGGAAACCAATCGATGGTAATGAAAGCGTCTCTTCAGCTTAAGCTGGGCCAAAGCCTGACCATGACGCCCCAGTTGCAACAGGCCATCCGTCTGCTGCAGCTTTCCACCTTGGACCTCCAGCAGGAAATCCAACAGGCACTTGACTCCAACCCGTTGCTGGAAGTGGCAGAGGATGACGGCCATGACGGTGACGGCGACCACGAGACTGAACACAACGACCGCGAACAGGCGGCCAAGGACAACGACCGTGAGCAGCGGGAACTGGACGACGCAGGCGCCAGTGACAATGAGGAACACTGGGAAGGTGCCGATGAACGCAGTGACTGGTCCGAGAACACAGACATTCCGGACGACCTGCCGGTAGACACTGCCTGGGACGACATTTACCAGTCTGCTCCCACCTCCGCCAGCCGCCCCGATGATGAGGACGACTCCGACTTCGAGAGCCGCAATTCCGTCACCGAAACCCTGCAGGACCACCTGCTCTGGCAACTCAACCTGACACCTATGAGTGATCGTGACCGGGTCGTCGCCCAGTCATTGATCGACGCGCTTGACCCCCACGGCTACCTCACCATTTCGCTGGAGGAGGTGCATCTCGGCCTGCTGGATGAAAGCGATGACGACCCGCTGGAAATGGACGAAGTGGAAGCGGTACTCCACCGCCTGCAGCACTTTGACCCCCCCGGCGTATTCTGCCGCGACCTGCAGGAGTGCCTGCTGCTGCAACTGCGCCAGCTGCCGGCAGACACCCCCTGGCTGGCGCAGGCCAAGCAGGTGATCAGCCAGTACATGAACCTGCTGGGTAACCGTGACTACGCCCAGCTCATGCGCCGCAGCCGCCTCAAGGAAGACCAGCTCAAGCATGTGCTGGCGCTGATCACCACCCTCAACCCCAGGCCAGGCAACGCCCTGGACCAGGCGGAACCAGATTATGTGGTACCGGACGTTATTGTCCGCAAGATCAAAGGACGCTGGCTGGTTGAACTGAATCCGGAGATCGCGCCACGCATCCGGGTGAACGTAGGCTATGCGTCCCTCATACGACGTGGTGACAGCAGCGCAGACAACACCTACCTGCGTGACCAACTGCAGGAAGCCCGCTGGTTTATCAAAAGCTTGCAAAGCCGTAATGAAACCCTGCTGAAAGTAGCCACTCGAATAGTGGAACATCAGCAGGGTTTTCTGGACCATGGCGAAGAAGCCATGAAGCCGCTGATCCTGTCGGATATCGCCCAGGCTGTGGAAATGCATGAGTCGACCATTTCACGGGTCACCACTCAGAAGTACATGCATACACCCCGGGGCATTTTCGAGCTTAAATACTTTTTTTCCAGCCACGTCAGCACCGATGAAGGTGGAGAAGCGTCTTCCACCGCGATCCGTGCCATGATTAAAAAGCTGATTGCGGCGGAAAATGCGAAAAAACCACTGAGCGATAGCAAAATTGCGGCTATGCTTGGAGGAGATGGTATTCAGGTGGCGAGGCGCACCGTCGCCAAATACCGCGAGGCGATGAACATTCCGCCTTCCAACGAGCGCAAGCGACTCGTTTGAGCGAAGCCTGACTTACGTCAGGTCTATCGCCCGCTGAGTGACTTATGCTGTAACCCTAGAAGGTTACCGCAACTGCCGGGTGGGTTTTCCGGCCTTTACGACAACAGGAGAAGCCTATGCAACTCAATATTTCAGGTCACCACGTCGATTTAACTCCCGCTCTGAAAGATTACGTCACCACCAAATTTGAGCGCCTTGAGCGCCACTTTGACCACATCACCAATTGCCAGGTGACCCTACTTGTCGATAAAGTGCGCCAGCTTGCCGAGGCCACCCTTCATGTTATCGGTGGCGAAATTCACGCCAAGGCCGAAGGTGCGGATATGTACGCAGCCATCGATGGCCTGGTGGACAAACTTGACCGGCAAATTATCAAGCACAAAGAAAAGACCGTAGACCGCATGCATGGTGCAGCGGCCCGGTAAAACACGGCTTAGCCCGTAACCAGACAACGGCACCTGATCAGGTGCCGTTGTCTCATGAGAGAAGCACTGTCGATCCATGGCGGAAACACAATTATCCATAGAAGCCATTCTGGCCCAGGACCTGACCCTGTGCCGCGTCAACGCATCCAGCAAAAAACGGGTACTGGAGCTTATTGCCGAAAAGGTCGCCAAACACTACCCGGAGCTGGAAGACAGCCAGGTTTTCAACAGCCTGATTGCCCGTGAACGCCTGGGCAGCACGGGTATAGGCCAGGGCATTGCCATCCCCCACTGCCGTATCGATGGCTGTGTGCGGGTGATCGGCGCCTTGCTGACGTTGTCTGACGGTGTTGATTTCGATGCCATCGACAACCAGCCGGTAGACCTTTTGTTTGCACTCATCGTACCTAAAGAGGCCACAGGCGAGCATCTGGAACTGCTGAGCCAGCTGGCCGAAAAGTTCAATGACCGACACTTCTGTGACCGCCTGCGCCAGTGCGAGGACCCAGACAGTCTCTATCTGGCCATGACCGGGCACTAACACCGGCAGGTATCCATGAAACTGATTATCGTAAGCGGCCGCTCCGGGTCGGGTAAGAGTACCGCGCTCCATGTCCTTGAGGATTTGGGGTTTTACTGTATCGATAATCTGCCTATCGGCTTGCTGTTCCCGCTGACCCGGGAGGCTTCCAACTCTCCGCCGGAACAGCTGAAAAAGATAGCCGTCAGCATCGACGCCCGTAACCTGTCGGATGAAATTGCCAACTTTGAGCAAATCTACCAACGGTTGCAAAGCGCCAACCTGAAGTTGGAAATCATCTTCCTCGACGCCAGCGACCAGAGCCTGCTGCAACGCTTCCACGCCACACGCCGCAAGCACCCACTGAGCAATGATCAAACCTCACTGCCCGAAGCCATCGCGAGTGAGAAGCGCCTGCTGGAGCCTTTGGCGCGGCTTGCAGATCTGTATGTAGATACCACCGACCTGTCCATGTACCAGTTGCGGGACACCATCAAGGAGCGGGTGGTGGGGCGAAAAACCCAGGAGCTGGCTCTGCTGATCCAGTCTTTTGGTTTCAAGCACGGTGTGCCGGTGGATTCGGATTTTGTATTCGATGTCCGTTGTCTGCCCAACCCATATTGGGACGCGCGGCTGCGCAAATTCACCGGCCTGGACCAGGAAGTGATAGACTTCCTGGCGGCAGAGCCCATGTCCGCTGAGATGGTGGATGATATTCGCCAGTACCTTGAGAAATGGGTGCCCAGCTTCCGCTCCAACAACCGGAGCTATATGACCGTATCCATTGGCTGCACTGGCGGCCAGCACCGCTCTGTCTATATCTGTGAGGAGCTGGGGCGACACTTCCGTAACCTTTACGCCAACGTGCAGGTACGCCATACAGAAATTCCGCTAACCAACGCAGGGAAAGAGCGTACCGATTCATGATCCGCGAACCGGTAAAAATCATTAACAAGCTCGGGCTGCATGCCCGGGCGTCCGCAAAATTTGTCACCACGGCGACAGGTTTCACCAGCAGCGTGGCTATTTGCAAGGATGGCCGTGAGGTGGATGGCAAGAGCATCATGTCCATCATGATGCTGGCGGCCAGCTGTGGCTCTGACATTGAGCTGGTGATTGATGGCCCGGATGAGTGCGCGGCCCGTGATGCGCTGGTAAACCTGATTAACGACCGCTTTGGCGAAGAGGCCTGACCCCAGCGATGATTGACTACGAGAGTGACCACAGCAGTGATGATGAAGACCAGCTTATCAGCAAGTCCCAGCTGAAACGGGAAATGCAGGCACTGCAGGACATGGGTAAAAAGATGATGGAGCTGCCCCAAGAGCGGGTTAAGCAACTGCCCATGAGTGACTCTCTGCGCCAGGCCATTGAAGAATCCTGGCGTATCGGTCAACGGGAAGCCCGCCGCCGCCACCTGCAACTGATTGGCAAACTGCTACGCAAAGAAGATGACGTCGAGTCCCTGATCACCATGCTGCAGGCACTGGACAGCGGCAGCGAGGAGCACACCCGCCGCCATCACCTTGCCGAACGCTGGCGCGATCAGCTGATTGCGGGGGACAACGACACTCTGACCAGTTTTGTGGACTACAGCCCGGGCTGTGACATCCAACATCTGCGCAACCTGGTGCGCAACGCCAAGCGGGATCAGGAAAAACAGAAAAATACCGGCGCGGCAAAGAAACTGTTCCGCTTCCTGCGGGAAGCCATAGATACCGCAGAGAACCCCTCGGGCTCTTAAAGATTGGGTTTTGCCGCGGAATCCACGGAATAACACGGACGTTAAAGAATAAAAGATATTAGCCACGGACGGCACGGACCTACACGGACAAAAGACTTAATAGTTTAAAAAGTTAGTTGGTCCGTGCTTGTCCGTGCCGTCCGTGGCTAAACAGTCTTTTTCTTTCCGTGTTGTTCCGTGGATTCCGTGGCCAAAAATCCTTTAAAAACTACTTCAGCACCGGGTCCATGACCATATTCCCGCGAACGCGCTCCGTGAGCTGATGATCCAGGTCGGCGAAGATCACCGCCTCACCCTCACCCGCCTCAGCAACAACCTGGCCCCAGGGGTCCACGATCAGTGAGTGGCCGTAGGTGCGGCGTTTGCTGTCGTTCTGCCCGCCCTGCCCGGCGGCCACCAGCCAGAACTGGTTCTCAATAGCCCGTGCCCGTAGCAGGGTATGCCAATGGGCCGCGCCCGTGTGTTGGGTAAAGGCGGCCGGCAAGGCAACCCAGGCCACACCCAGGCTGCGTAGGCGGCGGAAAAGCTCCGGAAAACGCAGATCAAAACAGATGGACAGCCCCAGGCGTCCGGCCGGTGTTTCCACGGCCACCACCTGCTCACCAGGCTCAAAGGTGTCTGACTCCCGGTACTGACCATGACTGTCGTCCACCCGGGCGTCAAACAGATGTATCTTGTCATAGCGTGCGCTCTCATGCCCCTGCGCATCCACCACCAGGCAGCTGGCCCTGACCCGATCATTGATGGCACTGCCGTCCGGGCGGCTCGCCAACGGCAGGGAACCGGCCACGATGCAGAGCCCCAAAGCCCGCGCCTGCTGTCTCAGGAAGCGTCTGATTTCACCATCGTCATCAACTTCCCGTTGGCCCTGCGCCACCATCTGGCGGGTATTCAGCACGGCAAAATTCTCCGGCAGCACCACCGTACTGGCACCGGTGGCCCGAGCCGTCTGCATCAGGCGTTTCGCCACCTTCAGATTGGCCTGCAGATCGTGGCCACTGACCATCTGCAGGGCTGCTACCCGTTGTGCAATCTGCTCTGCCATGGGTTAACGCTCCTAACGGCCACCATCAAACATGCCACGCAACTGGACCTGAGGATTGTCCCAGGTCCCACCCACAGTGTAGGTGGCACTGGTCAGCCGGCTCAAGGGGTCGCCCAGCAATTTATCCAGCACAAACAGCGCCCCGCCCACCGGCGGTGAAGCCCCCAGCAGAATGGCTGCCAGCGGCAGGTTCTGGGTGACCGGGATAGCCACCACCAGCCGCATGTCCAGGGTCTCATCCGCCATCTGGGTGGAGCCCGTCAGGCGGAAGGCGCCGGAAGGCCCCACAATCTGTAGCTCCGGATCCCAGTTCAAGGTGCCCTGGTCCAGCCTGGCGGAACCGGAAATTGCATCAAATGCCACACCGGCCTGATAGAGGTCGGAAAAGTCCAGCCGCAGGCGGCGCAGCAGGTTATCAGAATTCAGAATACCAAAAATGCGGAACAGGGGCGCCGGGTTGCTGCGCTCCATCAGTGCGCCGTCCCGCAACAACACATCCAGGTGGCCAGACATCCCCACTACTGACACCGTATCGGGTGATCCGGGCCAGGCAAGATCAATGTTTGCCCGGGTCCGCTCATTGCGCAGGGGAATGGCACCCCGTATCCACGGGCTGAGATCCGCCAGACTACCGCCCTCAAGGCGCCCGGTTATGCGGGTTTGCTCCATGTCATCCAGCAAGGCCCAGCCAAGGTCACCGGAAAATACCAGGGAGCCAATTTCCCCCCGGATATCACCAATGAGCAGACTACCCGGCCCAGGTACCAGGCGGAACACCCACTCCCCCATCACTGTCTGGCCCAAGGTCAGCTGCCTGATGTGTACCTCAGCATCACGCCAGGTTTCAAAAGGTATCTCCCGAAACGGCCGGGTACTTGCAGCGTCGGCAACAATGTCAGCCCCCGGTTCGACTGCTGCTGCCCGCTCCGGCAAGACCAGACGCTCCAGCTCAACCAAGACAGGCTCCTGGCGACGGGCAGGGATCTGAACCTGTCCCGCCAGACTGTCGCTGTCCATATTAAGCCGCCAACCATCTGCACGGGGTGTCGCCCGCACCCTGACATCGCTGAACGTGCGACGACTCAGCTCCAGCTGACCCACTTGAAGATCAAGACCTAGCAGACCTGCGGGCGCGGGTTGAACCACCGCTCCGCGCTCGGCAGGGGCTGCGGCCCCGTCATTCAGTAAGTCCTGAATGGTGTTCAGCCACTGTTCAACAGCCACGCCCGGCAAGCGTCCCGTTATCATCAGTCCTGGGTCATCCGGCAGACGGGCTGACCGCTCGCCCACGGCAATACCGCCCCGTTCGAACCGGGTGTCCTGCCAATCCAGTCGCAAGGCGAGGCGGTCATCCCAACGCCCGGTCACCGCCGTGTGCAGCGGCTCACCGACCACTGGCAACCAGTCCAGCCGTAAACTCAGCGGCGCCGATTCTTCAGCGGCCTTGCCCAGCGGAGCCGGCCAGGCACTGGTAATGCCCCGCAGATCAGTTGAGAGATTCAGCACCACCTGGCCACCCTGAGGAAAATCCAGTTGCGCACGATAGCGGGTCGCCCCGGATACGCCCGCCAGCTCAGGGCTGGTGGGACGAAATCGCTCCAGCAACTGAGGCAGGGCTATGTCACCACGCTGGATCACCCGCAAGGTGTTGTCTTCGGTCATGGCCAGGTTGACCTGTACCGGCCCTTGCAGAAACTGTCCACGCAATCCGTCGCCGCTGAAGCCCTCGGCACTGCGATAGCGCACCTCACCGCTGATCGACTGCCAGCTCAACTCCGCCGGCAAGAAAGTCGCTGTGGCATTGCGGGACGCGACGCGCAAATCCAGGGTTGGCGGTTCGCTCTTGCCAATGGGAATACCCAGCTTCAGCCCGATATCAAAGGTGCCAGTCGCCGTCATGAGCTCGCCTACCGGGCCAATCACTTGCCGGATAGGCGTATCCGTCAGCCACGGGTTGATAGCCTCACCGGGCACCTGCGCCGCGGTGTTTACCTGCAGATCCAGCCAACCGTCCTCTGGCTTAACAGTTACCAACGTTGGTCGCAGCGACAGGCCACCCGTTTGACCTTCTGCCACCCGGACTTCCGCTTCCGCGCCCCGCACGATAACTTCGCCATGGACATTGGTCGCCTCTGGCCACTGAGGATCATAGCGTATCGCCCCGTTGCGGAAGCGATAACGCATAACTGAGGTAAAGGCATTGGGGCCAGCACCCGGTGAAATGGCACCGTGGCCGAAATACCAGCCTTCCTCCACCTCTGCGGTGAGTACAGCTGACGTGATCCAGTCATAGAACGCCGGGCTGACCCGGTGCTTGGGAATAAACCGTCCCAGCATGTCGGCACTGCCACCCCGGTTGCGCACTTGCAGAGACAGCACGTCCTCATCATCGGCCTGCAAAAACAACTCGAACTGGCCGCTCAGCGCCATCTGGCCCTCGTGTTGCATGCTGATATGTCGCGACGCCACTTTGATGGCCCCCGGCAAGAGCTCCCAGCCAACGTCCACCATCAGGTTTTCCAGTTGCCAGGCATCCGCAAACAGTTCCGGAAAGCTCAGCTCGGCCTCCGCCGACTGCACCGTCACCCGCCCCTGATGCCGTTCTACCTGCAGCAGACCGTTAAGGTTGTATGCCTGAGGAGCACCACGGTGCGCCTTGACAGACATGCCCTCCAGATCGGCCAACAGCTTGAACCCCTGATCAGCAAACATCAGGCTCAGATGGCGCAATTCTCCTTCAGGCTGATAGCCCTGCAACGCGTCTGTTGCACGGGCCGGCAGTATATCCAGCGCCAGCGCCAGCCGAGCCAGAGGCCCAATACCCAGGCGCTCAAGGTACAGGCTGGGTTCGGGATGCCAACGCAGCACCCCATTGACTGGCGGCAGCACCTCACCACCCCACCGCCAGGTCAGCCCCTGTAGCTGCCATTCATGCCGTTGCGCATCGGTGGAAGGGCGCCAGGCCACATGGGCACGGATATGCTCGATAGGCGGCAGCGGCTCGTCGGCAACGGCAACGTTCAGGTAGGGCAAAGCCACCAGCCCGGAGGCCTGAATCAGATTACCGTTGGCAAAGGTAAACCAGGCCTGGCCTTCCAGATCAAACCCGGTGATGTTCAGCCCACCCCAGCGATAACGTTGCACCAGCCCATCCAGCAAACGACCTGAATCAACGTCCAGATAGAGCTGACCGGTAAAGGCGCCCCGGAAAAAATGCCGCCCCCACAGACTGAAACTGGCCAGCTGCTCGGTGGTGCCCGAGCGCATGGCCCGGCCTGATGCGGTGAACACGCCGTTATGGTAATGGAGATTAGCTTGAGGGATATCCAGATACTGACGGGGCTCGCCCGGCACATCCAGGCCAACCGTCACCCGGGTGACCTGTACATAGGGATTCGACAGGATGCTGCCCAGGTAGTCCACCAAGCCGCCGAGGGCCTCGTCATAGGCACTGTCAGGCCCTGGCAGAGTCGGCGCACTGTCACCGTCTGCAAGCAGCTGCAAGCCATCGATGGTGACCTGTCCGTCCTCATACTGACGCACAGTAAAGTCCAGGCCATCCCCCTGGAACTCTTCGAATACCAGGCGCCAACGCAGCAATGAAGTGATGGTGGCCAGCCGCAGCCGCAAATGCTCCAACTCAACGGCGGCCTTACGCCCGCTATCGGGATGCTCAAGGACGATCTGATACACATCCAGAATCGGGTCAATGCCCTGCCAGTGAGCTTCCAGGCGTCCGACCTTTACCGGCTGGCCAAGCTGTTCGCTCAGCAGCTGCTCCAGCTCAGCACGATAACCGTCAATCTGATTGGCATACTGACGGCCGATACTGACAATAATGGCCAGCACCACCAGTACTACCATCACCAGCAGCCAGGTCAGACCTACGGCACGGCGCAACCAGTGCCCGCCGTCGCTACGCCGGTCTGGCGGCGATTCAGATACCATGGCTAGGCCTCCAACCTGCTAACCCTCAGAGCAGCACAACATCGTACTGCTCCTGGGTATAGAAAGGCTCTACCTGGAAGCGAATAGATTTACCGATGAAAGTTTCAAGGTCAGCAACGTTATCGGACTCTTCATCCAACAGGCGATCAACCACCTTCTGGGAGGCCATAACGAGATAACTCTCCGCATCATAGGCCCGGTTGATTCGCAGTATCTCCCGGAACACCTCGTAGCAGATGGTTTCGCTGGTTTTCAGGAAGCCCCGGCCATCACATACCGGGCAGGGTTCGCAAAGCACCTGCCCCAGGCTTTCGGTAGTGCGTTTGCGGGTCATTTCCACCAGGCCCAGCTCGGATACGCCGGTAATCTTGGTTTTGGCGTGATCCCGTTCCAGCATTTTCTCCAGCATGCGGTGCACCTGACGCTGATGCTCGGGATCGTCCATATCGATAAAATCAATAATGATAATACCACCCAGATTACGCAGCCGGAGCTGGCGACCAATGGCCCGGGCCGCTTCCAGGTTGGTCTTGAAAATGGTTTCTTCCAGGTTGCGATGACCAACAAAAGCACCGGTATTGATATCGATGGTGGTCATGGCTTCGGTTTGGTCGATAATGACGTAGCCACCGGACTTGAGCTGTACTTTGCGGCTCAAGGCCTTCTGAATTTCATCTTCAACGCTGTAGAGGTCAAAGATGGGCCGCTCGCCGGGGTAGTACTCCACCTTGTCGGCAAATTCCGCCACAAACTCATCCACGAACTCCATGACCCGCTGATAGCTCTCGCGGGAATCAATACGGATTTTCTCGGTCTGGGGGCGGATCAGGTCACGAATGGTGCGGATAAACAGGGGCAGATCCTGATAAACCACCGACGGCACCTTGGCGGTGGCGATGCGCTCCTTTACCGACTGGAACAGCCGCGTCAGATACTTCATATCCGCCAGTAGGTCGGCATCAGCCGCACCTTCTGCTGCGGTGCGGATAATATAGCCACCGGAATCCATTGCCAGCGACTCAAACCCAGCGGTAATGATGCCCTTCAGACGCTCGCGCTCGGTTTCATCCTCGATACGCTGGGAAATACCGATGTGCTGTACATCCGGCATGAACACCAGATAGCGGGACGGGATGGATAGCTGGGTGGTCAGACGGGCACCCTTGGTGCCAATGGGGTCTTTGGTGACCTGTACCACCAGCGACTGGCCTTCCCGCAACAGGGAACGGATATCCGGTACCGTACGGGGGGTGGAGGGCACCGCTTCATCGCTACCGTTACTGACCATCACATCAGAGGCATGAATGAAGGCCGCGCGCTCCAGGCCAATATCCACGAAAGCGGCTTCCATTCCGGGCAGCACCCGTACCACCTTGCCTTTGTATATATTGCCCACGATGCCTTTGCGGGCGGTACGCTCGATATAGGCCTCCTGGAGCATACCGTTTTCCACCAACGCAACCCGGGTCTCGACCGGCGTCACGTTTATCAGGATTTCTTCACTCATCGACGTATTCCTCCGACCCGCCTGTGCACCAGACGACCGCTCAGGTCGCATGCCAGTAACGCCAGACTGGCTGTCCAGCCTCGGCTAATAATTCCGCGGTTTCCTGCAAGGGGAGACCCACCACGCCACTGTAACTGCCCCAAAGGCCACTGACAAAAATGCCGCCACGCCCCTGAATACCGTAGCCACCGGCCTTATCCAGCGGCTCGTCGGTATCACAGTAGGCCGCGATCTCCGCCTTTGCCAATGGCCGGAAGCTGACTTCGGTGACTGACAGCCGGGCATAGCAACCAAAGTCGCCCGCCAGTGCCACCGCTGTCAGTACCCGATGGGTTTCACCGGACAGGGCCTGTAACATGGCCGCCGCCTCTGCCCGGTCAGCGGGTTTTCCCATGATGCGTTCACCAAACACCACCGTGGTATCTGAGCCCAGCACCAGGGTATCCTGCGCCTGCGGCAAGCGGTAACCAGCCAGAGCCTTGTCGCGAGCCAGCCGCTCCACATAGGCCGCAGGCAGCTCACCGGGGTGCACGGACTCATCCACATCCACAGGGCAGACGCTAAAGGGGAGTCCCATTTGCGCCAGGAGTTCCCGGCGCCGAGGTGATGATGAGGCAAGAATCAGTGGCTTCATGGGCAGTCCTATCCCATTTTGCGGTTGAGTTTATCCAGTAACAGCACCACGACGGGCCAAACCAGAGCGCTGGTCAGCGCCGGGTAAAGGTAGGCAAAACCGGTATAGCCCCCACCCAGCATCTGACGCACAAAGTGCACCAGCATCTGATTAATGCCCAGCAGCAAAAACACCATCAGGCATTGCTGGGGAATGGGGAACATCTTCAGGCGATGGTGGATGGTCAGAATCAGAAAAGCCACCACCGCCATTGCCATGGCATTGGTACCCAACGGTGTTGCCTCCAGTACATCCAGCAACAACCCCAGGCACCAGGCCGTCAGAATGCCAAATCGGCTGGGCGCCCGGAAGGTCCAGTAGAACACCACCAGGCCAAGCCATTCCGGCCTGAACACGGCCCAATCAGACGGGAACAGGGAAATACTCAGCACCAGCGCCAGCAGTACACTGACCGCGAACAAGGGATAGCTTATTATGGGCATCAGGGCTGCGCCTCCTGGCCGGGCTCAGCGGCTAAACCACTCTCCTCCTGCTGGAACAACACCAGCACCAGACGACTTTTGTTGAGCTGTGCCATAGGCGTGGCGATGATGCGGGCGAAGGGCTCACCCGGGTCCTTTTCCACCCGGCTGACTTCCGCTACCGGATACCCCTTGGGAAAGCGCCCACCCAGGCCCGAGCTTATCAACACGTCGCCCTCACGAATGTCCGCGGTATCAGGCACATGCACCACATCCAGGCGACGCAAATCTCCGTTGCCCAGCAGAATCGCCCGGATACCATTGCGCAAGACTTCAACCGGTACCGCATGGCTGCTGTCGGAGATCAGTAACACGCGGGAGGTAAAGCCACTGGTGTGAACCACCTGCCCCATCAGACCGTGCGCGTCAAGAATAGCCTGGCCGGGCACCACATTGTCACGGCTGCCCTTGTTAATAATCACTTCATGGGAGAAGGGGTCCGGTGAGACGCCGATGATTTCCGCAACCACCACCCGGTCGTCCAGCTCTTCGGAGGCATTGAGCAACTCACGCAGGCGGCTGTTGTCTGCCGCCAGCGCCGCATACCGCAGGGCCCGGCGCTCAAGAATCAGCAGACGGGCACGCAGGCTCTCGTTCTCCTGCAACAGGTCATCGCGGCTGGTGAAGAGTTCACTCCCCCACTGGCGCACTTTGTCTGGCGCATGCCCCAACCAGATCACCGGCGCCAGCCCGGTCGCCAGACCACTGCGCACCGTATCCAAACGATGGAACTGAGTATCAAGCACCAGCAGTGCCAAAGAGAAAAGGGCCACCACCAACAGCCTTGCTGCCGGTAATGGCCCCCGTGAGAAGATCGTTTTAATGGCTTAGGATTCCTGGGCAAACATGCCAATGCCGCCCTTGTCCATCAGCTCCAGTGCCTTACCGCCACCCCGGGCAACACAGGTCAGGGGGTCTTCGGCGATGATAACCGGCAGGCCGGTTTCTTCGCTGATCAGCTTGTCCAGACCGCGCAACAGGGCACCACCACCCGTCAGCACGATGCCGCGCTCGGCGATATCAGATGCCAGTTCCGGTGGGGACTGCTCCAACGCGCTTTTAACCGTCTGGACGATCTGGGCCAGTGATTCCTGCAGCGCTTCAAGAATTTCCTCGCTGTTCAGGGTAAAGGCGCGGGGGATACCCTCAGCCAGGTTGCGGCCACGCACGTCAATTTCGCGAATTTCAACGCCCTCATAGGCACAACCTACCTCATGCTTGATGCGCTCCGCAGTGGAGTCACCGATGAGGCTGCCATAGTGACGACGAACATAGGTCACAATGGCCTCATCAAACTTGTCACCGCCTACCCGTACAGACTCGGCGTAAACAATGCCGTTCAGGGAGATAATGGCGATTTCCGTGGTGCCACCGCCGATATCGACGATCATGGAACCACTGGCTTCCTCAACAGGCAAGCCAGCACCGATAGCCGCAGCCATGGGCTCTTCAATCAGGTGCACTTCCCGAGCGCCGGCGCCAAGGGCCGATTCACGGATAGCTTTACGCTCCACTTGGGTGGATTTGCTGGGCACACAGATCAGCACCCGCGGGCTCGGTGTGATAAAGCTGTTTTCATGCACCTTGTGAATGAAGTGCTGCAGCATCTTCTCAGTGACGATGAAGTCGGCGATTACGCCGTCTTTCAGGGGGCGGATAGCCGTGATATTGCCAGGCGTACGGCCCAGCATGCGCTTGGCTTCACCACCAACAGCCGCCACCATTTTCTGGGCATTGTTGGTACGAATGGCAACCACCGAAGGCTCGTCCAGCACAATGCCGCGGCCCCGCACGTAAATCAGTGTATTGGCGGTGCCCAGGTCGATGGACAAGTCGCTTGAGAACAGACCTCGGATTCTTTTGAACATTCGAATTATTTAACCTGAAAGTTCTGTGGGCGGGATGATGCGGCAACTTTATCAGCGCCCCCCGCATCAGGCAAGGTGAGAAGACAGATAGCACGGGCCAAACGGCTCGCTTTTTGTTACTTCTGTGTTACCTCCCGCACGCCTCAGTTATTCAGCCTTCCGGTAAATCTGTTAACATTGGCGCTTTTTCCAAGGGGAGAATACCGTGGCAATTTCCCGTGACGACATTGAAAAAGTCGCCCTGCTGGCACGCATCCAGGTGGATGACGCCCAGGCAGCAGCGCTGGAGCAGGATCTGGGCAACATCCTGAGCCTGGTGGATCAGTTACAGGCCGCCGACACCACGGGCGTCGAACCCATGGCCCACCCGCTGGATGCCGTGCAACGCCTGCGCCCCGATGAAGTGACCGAGGGCAATCAGCGCGAGCGCTTCCAGGCCATCGCCCCGGCGACAGAAGATGGCCTTTATCTGGTGCCGAAAGTGATCGAATAAGGGCTTGCTACCGCCCGCAACGCACCCACCATGGGGCGCTCTACCGACTTCAGCACGACTACCGGACAAACACCATGCACGACAAAACCGTTTCCGAGCTGGCCCGCGACCTGGCCGAAGGCAAGGTTTCCAGCGTTGAGCTGACCCGCCACTTCCTGAACCGCATCCAGCAGGAGGACAGCCGGTACAACAGCTTCATTACCCTTTGTGAGGAGCAGGCCCTGGCGGATGCCGAAGCCGCAGACCAGCTCCGGGCTCGTGGCGAGGCCACCCCCTGGACGGGCATCCCCTTTGCGCATAAAGACATCTTCTGCACTGATGGTATCCGCACCACCTGTGGCTCACGGATGCTGGAGAACTTTGTACCGCCCTATAACGCCACGGTCACAGACAACTTCCGCCAGGCCGGCGCAGTGTGTCTGGGCAAAACCAATATGGATGAGTTCGCCATGGGCTCCTCCAATGAAAGCAGCTATTTTGGTGCCGTCACCAACCCCTGGGGCGAGAACCGGGTACCCGGCGGCTCCTCCGGCGGTTCTGCGGCAGCCGTGGCTGCGCGTCTGGTGCCGGCAGCCACCGCCACTGATACTGGCGGCTCCATCCGTCAGCCCGCGGCCCTGTGCGGTATCACCGGCCTCAAGCCTACCTATGGCCGGGTGTCCCGCTACGGCATGATTGCCTTTGCCTCCAGCCTCGATCAGGGCGGCACCATGGCGCGTACCGCTGAGGATAACGCCCTGATGCTGAATGTGATGGCTGGCTTTGACCCCAAGGATTCCACCAGCATTGATCGCCCGGTGCCGGACTATACCGCTAGCCTGAACCAGCCCCTGCAAGGGCTGCGCATCGGCCTGCCGAAGGAGTACTTCTCCGACCAGCTGGACCCAGCCATGGCGGCCCAGATTCAAGCCGCGGTGAAAGAGTACGAGAAGCTTGGCGCCACGGTAAAAGACATCTCTCTGCCCAACGCCAACCTGGCCATCGCCGCTTACTATGTCATTGCGCCGGCAGAGGCATCCGCCAACCTGTCCCGCTTTGACGGTGTGCGTTACGGCTATCGCTGCGACAACCCCAAAGATCTGATGGATCTGTATACCCGTACCCGGGCAGAGGGCTTTGGCGCTGAAGTGAAGCGTCGCATCCTGGTGGGCAGCTATGCCCTGTCAGCCGGTTACTATGACGCTTACTACCGCAAGGCGCAGCAGGTGCGACGCCTGATCCAGCAGGATTTCATTAACGCTTTCAAGGAGGTGGACCTGATTATGAGCCCCACTTCCCCGTCCCCGGCGTTTGTGCGCGGCGAGAAAACCACCGACCCGGTCACCATGTACCTGGAAGATATTTTCACCATCGCTGTTAACCTGGCTGGCCTGCCCGCCATGTCGGTGCCCGCTGGTTTTGTGAATGGCCTGCCTGTTGGCCTGCAGATCATCGGTGACTACTTCGCCGAAGCACGCCTGCTCAACGCAGCCCATCAATTCCAGCAAGTGACCGACTGGCACCTTCGCAGCCCGGTCTGATTGGCGATTCAGGAGTACTGACAGCATGCAATGGGACATCGTCATCGGGCTGGAGATTCATGTTCAGCTCGCAACCAAAAGCAAGATCTTCTCCGGTTCCAGCACCGCTTTCGGTGCTGAGCCCAACACCCAGGCCAGCGCAGTTGACCTGGCCATGCCGGGCACCTTGCCGGTCCCCAACGAACAGGCATTCCGGGATGCAGTGATGTTTGGCCTCGCGGTGAACGCAGAGATCGGCCGCCGCTCGGTGTTTGAGCGCAAAAACTACTTTTACCCGGATCTGCCCAAGGGCTACCAGACCACCCAACTGGCGGAGCCCATCGTTGGCCCCGGCCACGTGGATATTGAGCTGGCAGACGGCAGCAGCAAACGCATCAGAATCCATCATGCCCACCTGGAAGAAGACGCCGGCAAGTCCCTGCACGAAGACTTCCACGGCATGAGCGGCATCGACCTGAACCGTGCCGGAACACCACTGATTGAGGTGGTGACGGAGCCAGACATGCGCAGCGCCGAAGAGGCTGTGGCCTTTGCCAAAAAACTGCACAGCCTGGTGACCTCCCTCGGCATCTGTGATGGCGACATGTCCCAGGGCTCCATGCGCTTTGACGTTAACATCTCCCTGCGCCCCAAAGGTCAGGACGCTTATGGCACCCGTACTGAAACCAAGAACCTGAACTCTTTCCGGTTTATGGAACAGGCCATCCACCATGAGGTGGAGCGGCAGATGGACATTCTGGAGAGCGGCGGCACCATTATTCAGGAGACCCGCCTGTATAACGGTGATCGCAACGAGTCCCGCTCCATGCGCAGCAAGGAGGAAGCCAACGACTACCGTTACTTCCCCTGCCCCGACCTGCTGCCGGTGGTACTGGATGAGGACTACATTGAGTCTGTCCGCCAGCGGATGCCGGAACTGCCCGATGCCCGCCGGGCCCGATTCAAGGCCCAGTACGGTCTCAATGACTATGACGCCAGCCTGCTGAGCGCCGACACAAGCCTGGCCAACCTGTTTGAAAGCACAGCCAGTCATGGCAAGGATGCGAAGCTGGCCGCCAACTGGATTCTCGGTGAGTTCTCTGCCCGCCTCAACAGCGAGGAGAAGAAGGTTGCGGAAGCACCCGTCAGCGGTGAGCACCTGGGCGCCCTGGTACTGCGCATTGCTGACAACACCCTGTCCTCATCCGGCGCGAAGAAGGTCTTTGAGGCTCTGTGGAGTGGTGAAGGTCACAGTGTCGACGCCATTATCGATGCTCAGGGACTCAAACAGGTATCCGATACCGGCGCACTAGAGCAAATTGTTGACGACGTACT
Organism: Marinobacter sp.; assembly: GCA_022565395.1. GTDB lineage: Bacteria > Pseudomonadota > Gammaproteobacteria > Pseudomonadales > Oleiphilaceae > JAIUMV01. The sequence continues at coordinate 108,328 of JAIUMV010000006.1, read as the reverse complement.
GGCTGGCATGGCCGACCAGATTGCCCAGTACCGTGAAGCAGACGAGAAGAAGCGCAAGAAGCTGATGGGCGGCTTTATGGGGCCACTGATGAAAGCCTCCAAGGGCCAGGGTAACCCGAAACTGTTTACCGAGATCCTGCAGCGCAAGCTGGAGGGCTAACCTGACCGGCCTTACCCAGGGCCGCCTCTGTACAGTCAGAGGCGGCCCTAAATCCGGTACCGGCCCACCACAGCCTCCAGCCCTGCTGCAGTTGCCGCCAGTTGCTCTGTCGCTTCGCGGGCCCGCCCCGCACCGGCCGCTGTGCCGTTGGCAATATCCACTATCTGATGCATGTTCTGATTGATCGTCTCCGTCACACTGGTCTGCTCTTCTGACGCTGCTGCAATCTGGGCATTCTGACCGGATATGGTGTTCACCGCACTGACAACCTCCGCCAGCGCCTCATCCACGGCGCGGGTTTCGTCCACCGTTGCCTGGCTTTCAGTACGAATGGACTCAATAACCTGAACCACTTCACGGGCACCCTGCTGCAGACGCTCAATCATCGCCTGAATTTCCTGCGTGCTGTGCTGAGTGCGCCCGGCCAGCGTGCGCACTTCATCCGCCACCACCGCAAAGCCTCGCCCTGCCTCACCGGCACGCGCCGCCTCAATAGCCGCATTGAGGGCCAGCAGATTGGTCTGTTCGGCAATGCTGCGAATCACATCCAGCACGCCGCCGATATTTTCCGATTCCTTGCCGAGACGACTGGCCACGCTCACCCCCTGCGCCACATTATCCGCCAACCCAGCAATGACACCCATGGCGCCGGTCAGGCGCTGCTTGGCCCCCAGCACCAACTGCTCTGCCTGCTCCGCCGCATCCGAAGCCTCAGCAGCGCTGCGCGCCACCTGGGAGGCAGCTGCAGCCATCTGGTTAATGGCGGTCGCGGCCTGCTCACTTTCCTGCTGCTGGCGCTGCACACCCTCGCCAGCACCCTGCATAACCTGCTTCATCGCCAGGGTTGACGCGCTCATGTCTGCCACCGACTCCCGCACCCGACTCACCAGACTTACCACCTGATCGGCGAAGGCATTAAAGGATGATGCCAGTTGCCCCAGCTCATCCCGGGATTGCACCGGCAAACGCCGGGTCAGATCACCACCACCCCGGGAAATCTCATCCATGGCCACCACGGTGTTTCGTAGTGGGCGTACAATTCGGCGGATAACCGGCATGCCCAGAAACGCCATCACCACCACGGCCACCAATGCGGCCAGCAAAGATCGCATTGAGGAGGCCGCAAAGGCCTCATTGACGGAGGTCTGAATGTCCGCCACCTGCGCTTCCATGCCATCAATCCAGAATCCCGCACCGATCACCCAGTCCCAGTTATGCAGGTAGCGGGAGTAGCTCAGCTTGGGCGCCATGGCCTGGCCAGGATTCTCCCACAGATACTCAACAAAACGGTTTTCGCCGCGGCGCGCGCTGTTGATCAGCTCTTCCACAAATCGGCGCCCCTCCGCATCCTCCATGCCCATGATATTGACACCCTCCAGACGAGGGTTGGCACCATGGACCAGCATGGTGCCTTGCTGATCTGTCACAAAGAAGTAACCGACACTACCGGCATCATCAAACCGCAGCTGTCTCAGTATCTGTTTAGCCTGCGCCTGCACAGCGGGATTACCGGCACTGCCGGGCTGGCTATAGAGGTGACTAATCGCAGTTACGGCAATTTCCAGATAGTTCAGCAGCTCTTGCTCACTGTTGTTGCGCATCTGGGAAGCAAACGCGTCGGAGGCCGTGGCACCGATGGCCCTGGATTGGTAGAAGTTGTAAAGCGTGAGGAGCAGAGCGATGGCCAATAGCGGCCCGAGAGCCAACACCAGAATGCGGGCGCGAATGGATAGTGACATGCCGTTTTCCCTTGTCTTGTTTTTTTAGCAGCCTTCGGGCTACATCTTATTGAAGGGCAAGAAAGCCCGGCCCGCAAGACGAAGGGTGTTGCAAAACGTAAACGGCAGGCTTGCGCCTGCCGTTTACACTGCGGTGAGTGATTAGCGCACTCAGATCAAGCGTGCCCACAGGTCATGCTCATCGGCATGCTCAACCACCGCCCGAACCACCTGCCCCGGCATCAGGCCCGTTTCATCATTGAGGTATACCAGGCCGTCGATCTCAGGGGCATCAGCTTTGGAGCGACCAATGGCGCCCTCCTCGTCCACCTCATCAATCAGCACCTCGATCTCCCGACCTATCTTGGCCTGCAGGCGCCTGGCACTGATTTCAGCCTGTTTGGCCATGAAGCGTTCCAGGCGTTCCTCTTTCACGTCCTCTGGAACAGCGCCCTCCAGCTCATTGGCGGGGGCTCCTTCCACCGGACTGTAGGTAAACGCGCCGACCCGATCCAGCTGCGCCTCCTCCAGCCAGTCCAGCAGATACTGGAAGTCTTCTTCGGTTTCACCAGGAAAACCAACGATAAAGGTGGAACGAATGGTCAGCTCAGGACACACTTCACGCCAGGCGCGGATACGCTCCAGCGTCTTGGCGTCATGGGCCGGGCGTTTCATCAGCTTGAGGATGCGTGGGCTGGCATGCTGGAAAGGAATATCCAGGTAAGGCAGGATTTTACCCTCCGCCATCAACGGAATGACATCATCCACATGGGGATAGGGGTAAACGTAGTGCAGCCGAACCCATACCCCCATTTCCCCCAGTGCCTGACACAGATCCAGCATTTTTGACTTCACCGGGCGCCCCTGCCAGAAGCCGGTGCGATACTTGATATCAACACCGTAGGCACTGGTGTCCTGAGAGATCACCAGCACTTCCTTCACACCCGCCTTGACCAGCCGTTCGGCCTCGTCCAGCACCTCGCCCACCGGGCGGCTGACCAAGTCTCCACGCATGGAAGGAATAATGCAGAAGGAACAACGGTGGTTGCAGCCCTCGGAAATTTTCAGATAAGCATAATGCCGGGGCGTCAGCTTGATACCCTGGGGCGGCACCAGATCCACAAACGGGTCATGCTGCTGTTTGGGCGGCACCACTTCATGCACCGCACCCACCACCTCCTCATAGGCATGAGGACCGGATACCGCCAATACGCCCGGGTGGGTGTTCCGGATACGGTCGGCCTCGACCCCCATACAGCCGGTCACGATGACCTTGCCGTTTTCCTTGAGCGCCTCACCGATGGCATCCAGCGACTCCTGCTTGGCCGCATCAATAAAACCACAGGTATTCACCACCACCACATCAGCATCCTGATAGGTGGGAACCACGTCGTAACCGTCCAGGCGCAACTGCGTCAATATGCGCTCTGAATCGACCAGGGCTTTGGGGCACCCTAAGCTGATAAAGCCAACTTTACCGCTGGCGGCTGGGGCGGTGGAAATTTTCTGGGTCATAACGTCTCTGGCAGGGAACAAAAATTGGACCGGGATTCTAGCGTAAAACCGCATGGAGACCCAGCAGGATAAACCGCGATAACCCGCGTGCAGACATGCACAGGGCATGGCGTTGGGAACCGGGTCACACTAAGTAAAATCAAACGGTTATAGTACTTGTTGTTTAAATACTAACCAACTAAACTCATACATGTGTGCGAAATAACGCATTCCAACAGAAGAAAATGCTCACAAGCATTCCATCCAGGCAAGGTTTAAAAGGCTAGAAATCCATCATGGGGCATGCAGTATCTGTTTTGGCAACATCCAACATGAAGCCGGTGTCTATCAAACCCAGCTTACGCAAGCAGCAGCGTATCGATACCCTGCTGAACATCAAGGTAACTGACCGTCGCGGCAAAGTTTTCTTGTGCGAGGCTGTTAACGTGTCCCGCGCGGGCATGATGATCAGCTGTGATCCGGCGCTGGCAAAGCAACTGTTGCCAGATGTTCGCAGCCCTGCGCCCGGCCAGAGTGTCGAGGCCCTGGTGGAGTTCACCCTGCCGGTGGTGGCCAGCCAGACGGTGCGCATAACCGCCGCCTGCCAGATTGTCCACCTGCGCCGCATCTCACGCACCGAATTCCATATCGGTATCCGCTTCGACAGTTTCGAAGACAACGGTTACGACTATCTGGAACAGTACATCAGCCGCTGCTTTGCCGAGCGCGCCACCGGCTGAGCCGGCGCCCATTCTGCATATTCTTATAGCTTTAAACTCTAGTAGCGCCCCTTCTTATGCCACTAGCCGCTCTGGTATAGTGGCATTCTATTTTTTTCATACTCGCTACAGGCACGCGGTAACCAGATAACGATGACCACCTATAACCTGACGCACCTCAAGCAACTGGAAGCGGAAAGCATCCATATCATCCGGGAAGTAGCCGCTGAGTTCGATAACCCGGTGATGCTCTACTCCATCGGCAAGGACTCCGCCGTGATGCTGCACCTGGCACGCAAGGCGTTTTTCCCGGGCAAACTTCCGTTTCCGCTGCTGCATGTGGACACCACCTGGAAGTTCAGGGAAATGATCAGCTTCCGGGATGAGCAGGCGAAGAAACTTGGTCTTGACCTGTTGGTTCACATCAATCAGGACGGTGTTGAGCAAGGTATCGGCCCCTTCAGCCATGGCAGTGCCAAGCATACCGATATCATGAAGACCCAGGCCCTCAAGCAGGCCCTGAACAAATACAAGTTTGATGCTGCCTTTGGGGGTGCTCGCCGGGATGAAGAGAAATCCCGTGCCAAGGAGCGCGTTTACTCCTTCCGCGACCAGTATCATCGCTGGGACCCGAAAAACCAGCGCCCCGAGCTGTGGAACACCTACAACGGCAAGATCAACAAGGGCGAAAGCATTCGCGTTTTCCCCCTGTCCAACTGGACCGAGCTAGATATCTGGCAGTACATCTATCTGGAAAACATCGATATCGTCCCCCTCTATTTTGCTGCGGTGCGGCCCGTGGTTGACCGTGATGGCACCCTGATCATGGTGGATGATGAGCGCATGCCTCTCGAGCCTGGCGAGCAGCCCATGATGAAATCCGTGCGTTTCCGTACCCTGGGCTGCTACCCCCTGACCGGCGCTATTGAGTCCGAAGCCACCACCCTGCCCGAAATTATTCAGGAGATGCTGCTGGCCAAAAGCTCCGAACGGCAAGGCCGCGTGATTGACCATGACTCCGCTGGCTCCATGGAGCAAAAGAAGCGCGAAGGTTACTTCTGATTCTGTCTGGAACTCGATATGTCGCACCAATCTGATCTGATCGCTGAAGATATTCAGGCCTACCTGAAACAGCACGAAAACAAGGAACTGCTGCGCCTGCTGACCTGCGGCAGCGTGGATGACGGTAAGAGCACGCTGATCGGGCGCCTGCTCCACGACACCAAGATGATCTATGAAGATCACATGGCCAGCCTCAAGGCTGACAGCGCCAAGCTGGGCACCACCGGCGAAAAGCTGGACCTGGCCCTGCTGGTGGATGGCCTGCAAGCGGAGCGCGAACAGGGCATCACCATAGACGTGGCGTACCGCTATTTCTCCACCGACAAGCGCAAGTTCATCATTGCCGATACCCCCGGCCATGAGCAGTACACCCGCAACATGGCGACTGGCGCCTCGACCGCGCAACTCGCGATTCTGATGATTGATGCCCGCCACGGCGTGCAGGTACAGACGCGGCGCCATTCATTCATTGCCTCCCTGCTGGGTATTCGCCATATCGTGGTGGCGGTGAATAAAATGGATTTGGTGGATTTCAGCGAAGCCCGTTTCAATGAAATCAAACAGGACTACCTCAGCTTTGCCGAAAAGCTGGGCCTGCAGGACATCCGTTTTGTGCCCATGTCTGCCCTGGAAGGCGACAACGTGGTCAACCGCAGCGACAAGACACCCTGGTTCAATGGCCAGCCGCTGATGGAAATCCTGGAAACGGTGGAAGTCTCCCGTGATAAAAATCTGGAGCACTTCCGCTTCCCGGTGCAATATGTTAGCCGCCCCAACCTGAACTTCCGGGGTTTCTGCGGCACCGTGGCCTCCGGGGTTATTCGTCCGGGCGACAAGGTGATGGCACTGCCATCCCGCCGCACCAGCACCGTGAAAGAGGTTGTGACCTTTGACGGAAACCTGGATGAAGCCTATATCGATCAGGCCGTCACCCTGACCCTGAACGATGAAATCGACATCAGCCGCGGCGACATGCTGGTGAAGCCAGAAGACGAACCGCTGGTGAGCAATCGCTTTAATGCCCACCTGGTTTGGATGAGCGATGCCGCGCTGGTCAAAGGTCGGCTGTACGACATCAAGCTGGGCACCAGCTTCACCTCCGGCTCCGTGCGCAAGGTGGTTCACCGCATCGACGTGAACTCTCTGGACAAGCAGGCCGACGTTGACGGCCTGGCGTTGAACGAAATCGGCCTGTGCGAAGTCAACCTCAGCCAGCCGGTGGCCTTCGACCCTTACCCCCGCAACCGGGCAACCGGCAGCTTCATTATCATTGACCGCCTGAGCAACGTGACCGTTGGCGCCGGTATGATTACCGATGCTGTTGGCAGCAGTAGCACCAGCCTCGACCCGGTAACCAGCGAGGAGCGCGCCAGCCGTCTGGCCCAGAAACCGCTGATCATCAACTGTGCGGGCCCGCAAGCCAACGAACTGGCGCTGGCGGTGGAGCGACAGCTGTTTGACGCAGGCAAAACTACCGTGGTGCTGACAGAGGCCGTAGCCAGCAATTGCGACGATCGCCGCCGCACAGCCCAGCTGCTGGCCAGTCATGGCCTGATTGCCGTCGCAGTCAATATCGGCGATGAATCCGCAGCCGCCAGCCAGAAAGCCGAACTGGGCGCTGACCTTGGCCGCCTGGCCGATGAACTGGTGCAGGGGCTGATTCGCGACAAGCGGATTTAAACCTCCGGCCAGCTAGCGCCGAGAAAGAGCCTGCCGAAGCCATGGATGGCATCGGCAGCTACCACCTTTTCGCGCTCCTCCCCCACCGCCCCTGCCTACTGCAAAGCCCCAGCCCAGACTCGCCTTAATAATCCGGTATTACTCACGAAAAAAACGGGCCTGTCGGGTACAATTGCACCCACTCGCGACGCCCAGGCGTAACTGAACACCTCTTCCGGAGCTTTGCATCACCATGGCTATCAAGCAACTTCGTGTCATTTTTGCCAGTCAACTTCAACCCGGCCAGCCAGCGCGCATTCAGGCGGGCCAGACCATCGCTGAGCCCGGCGGCGATTATGAAATGCTGCACAAGCAGATGAAGCGGTTGTTCAACAGCAAGCCCGGCAAAAAATACGGCCGTTTTTCCGAGGATATCGGCGAAACCCCTTTCAGCGCCTGGCTCAAGGATTATCTGGAAGACAAGCAATCCTTCAACGCCCTGACTGATCGCGTTAGCGGGCAGTGGCAGGAGCTGCTGAACGGCTGCCAGGAGGAGCATCAAGGCCATCTGATCATGGTTCATGAAGCCCTCGCCGATGGCGAAGTGATCTATCTGTATGTGGTGGAAAGTGATGGGGCACTGCGCTTTGACCCCCAGCAGGCGCTGGATGCCACGGATGTGCTCAGCCTTTCCCGCCTCAACCTGGCCCTGCGGATCGAGATCGAGGACTGGCTGGGGGACCGCCCGGCAGACAACTACCTGACGCTGGTGCATGCCCGCGGCACCGGCGAAGCGGGTGAACTGTTTATCCGACTGGGCGGCTTCACCAATCATATCGACGTGGAAAAGGAGACCTCTACCTTTCTCGACGCCGTTGAAGCCTTCGCCCGCAATACTGGCCCGGAGGAAGCGCCCAAGGTACGGGCCCGCGCCTATGAGTTCTGCAAGGAACAGCACGCCATGGGGGAGCCCGTGGCCATTGAGGCCCTGTCTGGCTACCTGGATGAGAGTCAGCCCGAACGCTTCAAGGAGTTCGCCGCACAAGCCGCTGAGTTGCCGGAAAGCGGTGTATTGCACCCGGACCATCGTAAGGTGAAAAAGCTGGTGCGCATCGCCGGCTCCGGCGGCGGCATGAGCCTGTCCTTCTCTTCGGATCTGGTGAACCAGGCGGTTTACTATGACCGCGACAAAGACGCCCTCACCATCACCCGCCTGCCCAAAGCCCTGCGGGAGCAGTTGCAACGCTATCTGGAAGCCCGCGAGGGTTAGGCAGCCACTGGCCCAGGCATTACGGGCATGGAAGGCTCGATCCAAACTGTAGGGCGGGTTGCCGGGGCCGCTTCCCAAAACCTTGCGAAGCCATGGATGGCGCAGCAGAGCGTACAAGGACGTATCCACAGCGTGTTTTGGGAAGCGGCCCCGGCAACCCGCCTCCCCCCTGATCTAAAGGACAACAAGGATAACACGGCAAAACCAGACACAACGGTGGTTGAAGTTTAAGCACGCCGCTATAATACGCAGTCAATTTTTGCCCGCGCCCCAACCACCCCGGTGCAACACACACCCAACTACGTGAGAGTCATGGCCAAAAAGCTGTATATCAAGACCCATGGCTGCCAGATGAATGAGTATGACTCATCCCGCATGGCAGACCTGCTCAAGTCCGGGGAAGCCGTCGAGATGACGGATAACCCTGAGGATGCGGACATCCTGTTGCTGAATACCTGTTCGATCCGCGAAAAGGCACAGGAGAAGGTATTCCATCAGCTGGGTCGCTGGAAAAGCCTGAAAAGCAAAAAGCCAGACCTCATTATTGGCGTAGGTGGCTGTGTTGCCAGCCAGGAAGGGGACGCCATTATCAGCCGCGCGCCCTATGTGGACATGGTCTTCGGCCCGCAAACCCTGCACCGCCTGCCGGAACTCATCGTTGAGGCCCGCAATGGCGGCGTTGGCGTGGTGGATGTCAGCTTCCCGGAGATCGAGAAGTTTGACAAACTGCCCGCACCCGGCGCCGAAGGCCCCACCGCGTTCGTCTCCATCATGGAAGGCTGTAGCAAGTACTGTACTTTCTGTGTCGTGCCCTACACCCGGGGCGAGGAAGTCAGCCGGCCGGTGGATGATGTGATCGCGGAAGTCGCCCACCTCGCCAGTCAGGGCGTGCGGGAGATCAACCTGCTGGGGCAGAATGTTAACGCCTATCGTGGTGAAACCCATGACGGCGACCTGATGGACCTGGCGGAACTGATTACCCTGATCGCCACCATCGACGGCGTTGACCGTATCCGCTACACCACCTCGCACCCGGTGGAGTTTTCCGATGCCCTGATCGATGTCTATGCGCAGGTACCGGAACTGGTCAGCCACCTGCACCTGCCGGTCCAGAGCGGATCGGATCGTATTTTGGCGGCCATGAAACGTGGCCATACCGCACTGGAGTACAAATCCAAACTGCGCCGGTTACGCAAGCTGCGCCCGGATATCAGTTTCTCCTCGGACTTTATCATCGGCTTCCCCGGCGAAACCGACCGCGATTTTGAAGCCACCATGAACCTGATCAACGATATCGGCTTCGACGCATCCTTCAGCTTTATCTACAGCCCGCGCCCCGGTACCCCGGCTTCGGATCTGCCTGATGACACCCCCATGGAGGTCAAAAAGCAGCGGCTGCAAATCCTGCAACAGCGCATCAATCAGCAGGCCATGGATATCAGTCGGAAAATGGTAGGCACCACCCAGCGTATTCTGGTTACCGGCCTGTCGAAAAAAGACCCCGGTCAATACGCCGGCCGTACCGAGAATAACCGGGTTGTAAACTTCCGCCACGATAATCCAGCGGTAGTCGGCAAATTTATTGATGTCACCATCCACGAGGCACTGCCCAACTCCCTGCGCGGCGTGCCTGTGGACGACAAGCTACACTGACGTGAAGCCCACCCCAAAAAACGAGGTTGCGTTGACACCGACAGACGCCAGACAGTTTGACTTGCATCCAGCAGACGGCAAGCGCCTGGCCACCCTGTGTGGCCAGTTTGATGAACACCTGAAGCAGGTTGAACGCCGCATGGATGTGCGCATCGGTCACCGCGGCCATCACTTCCGCGTGGAAGGCAGCGCCGAGCGTGTCACCGCGGCCATCGAAGTGCTGCGCCACCTGTACCGGGAAACCGAGGCCACCGATGACATCGCACCGGACACGGTGCACCTGTTTATCCGCGAGTCCGGCTACGAGTGGCTGCCGGATGACACCCCGTTTGACGCCTCACTGACGGTGATCAAAACGCCGAAGTTGCAGGCCCGCCCGCGGGGGCAAAACCAGCAGCGCTATGTTCACAGCGTGCGTACTCATGACATCAACTTCGGCATTGGCCCGGCGGGTACCGGCAAAACCTGGCTGGCAGTAGCCTGCGCCGTGGAAGCGCTGAAGGACGAACAGGTCAAACGCATCCTGCTGGTACGCCCGGCGGTGGAAGCAGGGGAAAAGCTGGGGTTTCTCCCTGGCGACCTGGCCCAGAAAGTGGACCCCTACCTGCGCCCCCTGTACGACGCCCTCTACGAAATGCTCGGGTTTGAACAGGTCACCCGGCTGATTGAAAAAAGCGTGATCGAGATTGCCCCTCTGGCCTTTATGCGGGGCCGCACCCTCAACAATGCGTTTATCATCCTGGATGAAAGCCAGAACACCACCCGAGAACAGATGAAGATGTTTCTGACTCGCATTGGTTTCGGCTCCACTGCTGTCATTACCGGCGACACCACCCAGGTGGACCTGCCGCGCGGTCAGCATTCCGGCCTGCTGCATGCCATTGAGGTGCTGGACGGTGTGCCCGGCATCGGCTTTACCCACTTTACCGCCAAGGACGTGGTGCGCCACCCGCTGGTGCAGCGGATTGTGGAGGCCTATGACCGCTTCGACAGCAAAGGCAGTAAACCGGCATGAGTAAACTGCTGGATGTAGACATACAACGGGCCACAGAGCACCCAGACCTGCCCACCGATGACGCCCTGACCACCTGGGCCAACTGCGCCTGGCAGCAGCACGAGCCATCAGAGATTACCCTGCGTATTGTGGACGAGGCGGAAATTTCGGAACTGAACCTGAGCTACCGCCACAAGCCAGGACCCACCAACGTGCTGTCCTTCCCATTCGAGGCGCCACCGGGTATAACCTTACCGTTGGCCGGTGACCTGGTGGTTTGCGCGGCGGTCGTGGCCCGTGAGGCAGCGCAGCAGGGCAAACCCCTGGCGCACCACTGGGCCCACATGGTGATCCATGGCGTCTTGCATCTGCAGGGCCATGACCATATTGAAGAGCATGAAGCCGAGGAAATGGAAGCGCTGGAGATACGCCTGCTGGCCAGCCTCGGCATTCCCAACCCCTATGATGTCGATGAGGCAACGGACAGATAGACATGAGTGAGGACCAGTCGAGTAGTCGCAGCCAGGGCAGCAAGTCCTGGCTGGAACGCATTTCCCAGGCATTTTCCAGCGGCCCTGAAACAGTGGAGGACGTGCTGGAGATTCTCCGGGATGCGGAGACGGAAAGCATTATTGACCCCGACTCCATGAACATTATCGAAGGTGCCATCCAGGTTATTGATATGCGGGTCGATGAGATCATGATTCCCCGCTCCCAGATGATCACCGTCAAAGCCAGCAGCGACCCTAAATCGTTCCTCGGCGACATCATCAACTCTGCCCATAGCCGCTTCCCGGTCATCGGCGACAGTGCCGATGACGTGATCGGTATCCTGCTGGCCAAGGATCTGCTGGGGCTGGCGGTCAACAACGAGCTGCACTGGCCCCGTATCCGCGAAATTCTCCGCCCCCCCACCTTCGTACCGGAAAGCAAGCGCCTGAACCAGCTGCTGAAGGAGTTCCGGGAAACCCGTAACCACATGGCCATTGTGGTGGACGAGTACGGCGGCACCGCTGGCCTGGTCACTATTGAGGATGTGCTGGAGCAGATCGTCGGCGAGATCGAGGACGAGCACGATGTGGACGAAGAAACCAACATCAAAGGCCGCGAGGATGGCAGCTATTCGGTGAAAGCCGTCACCAGCGTCGAAGACTTCAACGAGTTCTTCAACTGCAAGCTGGATGAAGAAGAGTTTGACACCATTGGCGGCCTGGTTCTGAAAGAGTTCGGTCACCTGCCCCGCCGTGGCGAACAGATCAGCTTCGGCGGTTTCCAGTTCACCATTGCCAATGCTGACAATCGCTCCATCCGCTTGCTACAGGTAACACCGAGTGCCGTTTGACAGTGTAATGACCCGTACCCGCTGGTTGCCACCGCTGCTCTTAATAGCAGCAGGTGCATTGCAAACCCTGACTTTCTCGCCGTTCCACTGGTGGTGGCTGGGCCCGCCCGCCATCCTGCTGATACTGCTGGCCAGCCTGCAGGCCGACCCCAGGAACCTGTTCCGGGCCGGCTGGCTGATGGGGATTGGGCTGTTTGGCAGCGGTGCCAGCTGGGTCTATATCAGCATCAGTGTATACGGCAACACCTCCGCTCCCATCGCCCTGCTGCTGACCGCCGCCTTTGTGGCAGGGCTGGCCGTGTTCCCCGCCCTCACCTTCTGGGCCTGGGGCAAACTGGCCGGGCCCCATCCGGTACGACGGCTGATTCTTTTCCCGGCGCTATGGATACTGGGTGACTGGGTACGCGGCTGGCTGTTGACGGGCTTCCCCTGGCTCTACCTGGGCACCGCTCACGTGGACGGCCCGCTGGCGGGCTATGCGCCCGTGTTTGGCGTCTTTGCGCTGACCTTCCTGGTGGTCGCCAGCGGCGTAGCCCTCTACGGTTTGATCTGGCTCCTGAGCCGTCAGCGCCGGGTTGCGGCCGCCGTACTCGCCGCCCCCCTGTTACTGGCCTGGCTGGCAGGTCCGCTACTGGCCAAAGTCAACTGGACCGAGCGCCAGCCGGAGCCCATTACCGTGGCCGCCATGCAAGGCAATATTCCCCAGCAGATCAAGTGGGACCCTGAGTTCTTGATTGAGCAGATTCACATCTACCTTGGTTTGAGCGCCGAGGACTGGAACCGTGACCTGTTACTCTGGCCGGAAACCGCCATCCCCCTGCCCCAGGACCGGGCCGCCCCCATTTTCGAACGGATTCTGGATGAACTGGGTCCGGACAGCACCCTCATTACGGGCATACCCTGGCACGGTTTCAGTGAACGACTGGAAGATTTCACCTACCATAACAGCATCATGGCGCTGGGTCAGGGCGATGGTTTCTATCACAAGCGCAAGCTGGTGCCCTTCGGCGAATATGTGCCCATGGAGCAGTGGCTGCGGGGCCTGATCGGCTTTTTTGACCTGCCCATGTCCAGCTTTACCCGCGGCCCTGCCCAGCAGTCACCACTGCGGGTTCGGGACAAACGGGTCATGCCCTTTGTCTGCTATGAAATCGCCTACCCGGACTTTGTCGCCACCAACGCACGCCACACGGATTTGCTGATCACCATCAGTAACGACGGCTGGTTTGGCCACTCCCTCGGCCCGCTGCAACATCAGCAGATCGCCCGTATGCGCGCGCTGGAAACCGGCCGCTTCCTGCTGCGGGGCACTAACAACGGCATCACCGCTATTATTGATGATCGTGGCCAGGTGACTGACACCATCCCGCAGTTCACCCGCGGCACCCTGCGCGGCGAGGTGTACCTGGTCAAAGGCAATACGCCCTATATGCAAGCTGGGTCCTGGCCCATACTGACCCTGGCGGCCATACTGATCGTATTTGTGCGGGAACGGGAGCTTCGCAAGGATAATATCTGATGCACTGGATCAAGGTGGTTGCCAGCCTGCTTTTCGCCTCACTGCTTGCGGGCTGCGCCGCGCAGCCACCCACTGCCAGGGCACCTGCCACCTTTTATGACCACCCCCTGATAGACCCCCGCAACCAACAACCCATCAGTGCCGAGACCCTGGCGCGGCAGCTCCGTGACATGGACATCGTCATCGTGGGTGAATACCACGGCCATCAGGCCAGTCATCTGCTGCAAGCCAATCTCCAGGCGCACCTGTTTGCTGCGCGACCACAACAGCTGCTGACAATGGAAATGTTCGAGGCCGACACCCAGGCGGTGCTGGACGCCTACCTGGCCGGCGAGCTGGGGGAAGAAGAGCTGGTGGAAGATGGCCGCGGCTGGCCCAATCACAAGGGGTCCTACCGCCCGTTACTGGAATTTGCTCGCTGGCATCAGCTGCCGGTGATTGCCGCCAACGCACCCATTGATGCCGTGCGATGCGTGGGCAGGCAAGGGCCGGAATGGCTGGCACGACTTACCCCTGAACAGGCACCCTGGCTACCATCAGACCCGTGGCTGGACACCCCTGCCTACCGTGAGCGCTTTTTCAGTTTTATGGGCCAGCATGACCACGGCAGCGCTCAACAGACCCGCATCAATAATCGCTACCATGCCCAGCTGCTCAGAGACAACACCATGGCCAGCCAGATTCTGCAGGCGCGCCGACACCACCCAGGGCATCAGGTGCTACACCTCAATGGCACCTTTCATAGCGCAGAGCGCCAGGGGGTGGTGGCAGCCCTCTTACAGCGCCAGGCAGAGTTAAAAATTGCGGTGATCAGCCCAGTTTTCCAAGGGGCCGAAGGTACGCTCACGGCTGACCAGCTGGCACAGGGGGATTACCTTTACCTGATTGCGCCCCTGCCGGCAGACTACCTGGATACCGGACGGCAACATGAGGCTATCCAGGCGCGGTTTGCCCGCGCCAGGGACACCCACTGCGACTGAGCATACCCTCAAGGCTGCTAAGGCTGCTAAGGCTGCTCCGGCCCTGGCGGGCGGGTTCGGGTGACCCGTTCAAAGTAGTGGGAATTGCAGGCATCACACGGTTTGATGTGACTGGTTTCCGTCAGGCACACCAGATGCCCGCAGTTCAGACAGCGCAAAGTGCCTGCTGTTGCCACCTCACCAGAGATGTACTCGCTACTGGTGGAGTGCAGCTTCTGATCCAGCTCCAGAGTGTCCAGGCTCGTCTTGTCAGCAATGGAGAACAGTAGTTCCAGCAAGCTTTGTTCAATCAGCGCCAGATCTGTCTTCAACCACTCAGCCACGCCCTCTCCGGTATCCTCCACAAAATGCAGCAGGTGCTCCAGATCCCGCTTCAGATAGGCGCCAAGCAGAGCGACTTCTTCCTTGGTCAGCTCCTCAACCTCAAACTCAAACTCCACCGCGTCCTGAATCTCCTCTTTCAGGGTTTCAAGCGTTTGATTTTCTAGAAGTTTAAGACGTGACTCTACCCGCTCCAGCATTCGGTCATAGACTTTCAGCGCGGTACCATTGAAGTGCTTGCGTTCGGTACTTTCCATAGGAACCCTCTTCGGTTAACCATTGTTGCAACGATGGGTTTATCTTCTAAGCATGGCACAGAAGTGGCAAACCTCCAGACTACCTGTAGCCCGCCCGGTACGTTAGAATGCGCTTTTGTTTTTCGAAGGAGCCGGCACCGGCTCCCTAACAACAGGTAACTTCGGTAATGGCAGGAATGGACGAGCAATACAATCCACGTGATGTAGAGCAACAAGCCCAGACATTCTGGGAGCAGAACCAAACGTTTACTGTCAGGGAAGAGCCCGGCAAGCCCAAATACTACTGCCTGTCCATGTTCCCCTACCCCAGCGGCAAGCTGCACATGGGGCATGTGCGCAACTACACCATCGGCGATGTCATCTCCCGTTATCAGCGCATGCAGGGTATGAACGTGCTTCAGCCCATGGGTTGGGACGCTTTCGGTCTGCCGGCGGAAAACGCCGCCATCAACAACAGGACCGCACCTGCCAAGTGGACCTATGCCAATATCGATTACATGAAGAACCAGCTCAAGCGGCTGGGCTTCGGTTATGACTGGAACCGCGAGCTGGCCACCTGCCGCCCGGACTATTACCGCTGGGAACAGTGGTTCTTCACTAAGCTGTACGAAAAAGGTCTGGTGTACAAGAAAATGTCCACCGTTAACTGGGACCCCGTTGACCAGACCGTACTGGCCAACGAACAGGTGGTAGACGGCCGCGGCTGGCGTTCCGGTGCCCTGGTGGAGCAGAAAAAAATCCCCCAGTGGTTTATCAAGATCACCGACTATGCCGACGAACTGCTGAATGATCTGGATGAACTGGAAGGCTGGCCAGAGCAGGTCAAGACCATGCAGCGCAACTGGATCGGCAAGTCCGTCGGTGTTGAGCTGACCTTTCCCCTGCAGGGTCAGGACGAAGGTTTGAGGGTCTACACCACCCGTCCGGATACCCTGATGGGCGTCAGCTACATGGCCGTGGCGGCAGAACACCCGTTGGCAAAACAGGCCGCTGCCGAGAGCCCGGAAGTGGCGGAGTTTGTCGAGCAGTGCAAAAACAGCAAGACGGCCGAAGCCGAACTGGCAACCATGGAGAAAAAAGGCGTGGATACCGGCCTCAAGGCCATCCACCCGCTGACCCAGGAACTGATTCCCATCTGGGTCGCCAACTTTGTGCTGATGGACTACGGCACTGGTGCTCTGATGGCCGTGCCCGCCCACGATGACCGGGACCATGAGTTCGCCCTCAAGTATCGCCTGCCCATCAAACAGGTCATTGCAGCTCAGAGCGACCAGGACATCGACGTTCAGCAGGCCGCCTTCACCGAGACAGGCGTGCTGGTGTCTTCCGGCAAATACAATGGCATGACCAGCGAAGAAGCCTTCGAGGAAATCGCCAAAGATCTGGAGTCCCAGGGCATCGGCCAGCGCACGGTCAACTACCGTCTGCGGGACTGGGGTGTATCGCGCCAGCGTTACTGGGGCGCCCCCATTCCCATGATGACCCTGGCCGATGGCAGCGAGCGACCCGTACCCGCTGACCAGCTGCCGGTAACGCTGCCGGAAGACGTAGAGATGGACGGCGTCAAGTCCCCCATCAAGGCCGACCCCGAGTGGGCAAAAACCACCTTTGACGGTCAGCCCGCCACGCTGGAAACCGATACCTTTGACACCTTTATGGAGTCTTCCTGGTACTACGCCCGTTTCTGCTCGCCCAACTATCAGGACGGCATGCTGGACCCGGAGGCCGCTAATTACTGGCTCCCGGTTGATCAGTACATCGGCGGTATTGAGCATGCCATTCTGCACTTACTGTATGCCCGCTTCTTCCACAAACTGCTGCGGGATGTGGGCCTGGTAAAAAGCGACGAGCCCTTCAAGCGTCTGCTGTGTCAGGGTATGGTGCTGGCAGAAACCTTCTACCGGGAGGACGCCAACGGCGGCAAAACCTGGTATGCCCCAGCCGACGTCAGCGTCACCCGGGATGACAAAGGCCAGCCCACCGGCGCCATCCTCAAGGCGGATGGCCAGCCAGTGATTGCCGGCGGCATCACCAAGATGTCCAAGTCCAAAAACAACGGTATCGACCCGCAATTCATCATCGACCAGCACGGCGCCGACACCGTGCGCCTGTTCATGATGTTTGCGGCACCTCCTGAGCAATCCCTAGAGTGGTCTGACAGCGCCGTGGAGGGCGCGCACCGCTTCCTCAAGCGGCTGTGGCGCATGACCCATGAGCATCTTGCCAAAGGCAAGGCGCCGGTCCTGGATGTCGCCGCACTGAATGATGCGCAACAGGCACTGCGGCGCAAGACCCACGAAACCATTACCAAGGTCAGCGACGATATCAGCCGCCGCCTGACCTTCAATACCGCCATTGCTGCGGTGATGGAGCTGCTGAACGAGGTTAACCGCCTGCCTGCCAGCAATGACCAGGATATGGCCATTACCCAGGAGGCCCTGGAGGCCGCGGTAGTGATGCTGTCACCCATTGTGCCCCATATCAGCCACACCCTCTGGCAAGCCCTGGGCCATGCCGAGCCGGTAGTGGAGGCCGCCTGGCCCCAGGCGGATGCCAGCGCGATGGTGAAAACCAGCCTGGAAGTGGTACTGCAGGTTAACGGCAAGGTACGCGCCAAGGCACAGGTTGCCGCCGATATCAGCAAGGGCGATCTGGAACAGCTGGCCCTCGCAAACGAGAACGTGCAGCGCTTTATGGAAGGTCTGACGGTGCGTAAGGTGATCGTCGTGCCCGGCAAGCTGGTTAATGTGGTAGCCAACTGATATGGCATCCTCGCTGAAGCTCACGCTCCTGCTGGCAGCCCTGCTGCTGGCGGGCTGTGGCTTCCAGCTGCGCGGCGCGGCGCCCGTTTCCCCGGGTCTGCAGCCCTTGGCACTGCACTGCGCACAGCAGGTTCCTGAGGACTTGTGTCGCACCGTCACCTTGCAGCTGACTCAGGGTGGCGTGGCGCTGGTAGCGCCCCGCGAGGCGGAATTCCACTTACGGCTGACCAACTTCCGTGAGGAGCGCCGCGCCAGCGCTGTTACCCTGCAGGCCGCAGCAGCCGAGTATGAGTTGCGCCAGCGAGTGTATATGGATGTTATCGGCCCCGCTGACATCCCGGTGATGGCGGAAACAGAAGTGCGGGCCGTGCAGAACTATCGCTACGACGAAACCAATGTACTGGCCAAACGCCGGGAAGAAGCTGAGATTCGCCAGCGGCTGCACGAACGGCTGGCACAACAGCTCATTTTCCGCCTTGCACCGCTGGATGAGCAACGCCTCCAGCAGCGCTTGCAAGCCGGCGACCCGGGTACACCATGAAGGCCAGCGCGGCACAGCTGCCACAGCTGCTGAAAAAGAGCCTGGCGCCGGTCTATCTGGTATCCGGAGACGAGCCCCTGCTGGTGCAGGAAGCCTGCGATGAAATTCGCGCCGCGGCCCGGGCTGCGGGTTATGAAGAACGGTTAAGTTTTCAGGCAGACAATGCGCTGAACTGGAATCAGGTGGGCGATGAACTGGGGGCCATGTCCCTGTTTGCCAGCAAGCGCCGCATCGAAATCCATTTCCCCACCGGTAAGCTGGGTGATGGCCGCAACCTGCTGGAGCAGGTGCTGGCAGCGCCACCGGAAGACATCATTCTGCTCCTCAGCAGCGCTCGTCTCGACGCCGCAGAAACCAAGCGTAAATGGTACAAGTTGCTGCAAGGTTGTGGCGTCCACGTCACCCTCTGGCCCATTGAGCCTGACAAGTTCCCCGCCTGGCTGCAACAACGTGCCAGGAGCAAGGGACTGCAACTGACCCGCGGTGCCCTGGAGATGCTCAGTGAACGGCTGGAGGGCAACCTGCTGGCGGCCAGCCAGGAGCTTGACCGCCTGCAACTGCTGAGCCCGGCCCAGACCGTAGACGAGGAAATCGTAGCGGAAGCGGTACTGAACAGCGCCCGCTTCAATATCTTTGACCTGGTGGCCGATCTGCTCAGCGGCAATACCCCCCAGGCCTTTAAAGTCATTGGCGCATTGGAACAGGAAGGGGAAAACCCGCTGGGTATGCTGACGGTGCTAAGCCGGGATTTGCGTACCGCCCTTGCCCTGCGTCAGGCCCTCGGTCGGCGGGAAAATGCCGCCCAGTTTCTCAAATCCCATGGGGTGCGCCAACCACAGCGCGCCCGCGCCATCGAAAACCTGGTGCGCCGCAAAGACGCCCAGGCCCTGCAACAGGGCCTCAGGCTTTGTAGCGACATTGACCGCTCCAGCAAAGGCTATGGCGATCGCACGCCCTGGGACCACCTACGCGACCTCGCGGCGGCCCTGACCTGATCAGAAATTGTTCATCAGGGAGGGTGTAACGATATACGGGTTGCCATTGCCCTGAATATCAATAATGGCGCGATTCAGGATCCGCTCTTCATCGCTGGGGGGGAAGGCTTCGCTCCAACCCCGCATCAGCGCCCCCGGCATAATCATTGGCAGCTCATAGGTTGTCACCATATAGGCCAGCGCACGAGCAATGCGACCCTTGGTGTGATCGGGTGGTTCCATGGTTTGCCCGGCCTCCCGGATACCGCACTCGTTAGCAGGCACCCCTTCACCCAGCAGTTCATAACGCGCATTGCGGCGACGCAACTCGATCACTGACTGTACCGGGACGAGATTATGGAGATCAGAGGCAATACGCCGGTAGGCCTCACTCTCACGCTCGCACTGCCGCGCACTCCCGCAGCGCAACGCACTGCGTACAAACGACAGCGGATAGATGTAGCCCTCCGTAATGCCCAGGCCACGACTGGAGAATGAGGTGTTACAGAAGAAGGTCTGGCCACCCTCCGCATAGAGGTCGCCCCAGAAGTGTTCCGCCAGGACAGCGGACGGATCAGTGAAGGGGGTTTGCGCCTGGGCGTGAGACCAGCTGAAGGCGCATACGATCAGGATAACGGTTCTACCAAATACTTTCATGATGCTTCAACCCGCAATGAACACGAAGCGGCTGGTTTGGCCCCAGCCCTTGAGCCACTTGCACCCCTGAACACTTTCATTCTAACCCCCAGGGGGGTGACTGAAAGCAATCCTTGCCTGCTATTTTGTGAACACTTGTTTTATTTTGTTGCAGATTCTAACAGTATCCACCCCCTAATGCGGGGTGTGGACCTGCCTTTTCCGCGGCGCCGGCATGGCTTTTCGGGTCAATCGTACGTGCGGATTTCGCTGATTCGAGTCACAAAAAAACCGCGCCCGGGGGCGCGGTTTTTCAGGCTTGGACAGGGAGCGGGATCAGATCTCGTTCACTGCGGGCGCCATCATGGCATCGCTACCGCTGCGAATGCCCTCTGCCAAAGACACGGTCTTGGGCAGCAGACGATCAAAGTAGAAACGCGCCGTCTTCAGCTTGCCGGAGTAGAACCCAGAGGTATCCGCCTCGGCCTTGGGGGCTGCGGCTTTAACCATACGCGCCCACATGTAACCCAGGGCTGTCAGACCGAACAGATCCAGGTAATCCACGGATGCGGCACCGATCTCATTGGGGTTCTCTGACGCATTACGGATAACCTGCTCAGTGACATCAGAGAGGCGCTCAAGTGCCGCAGACAGGGCTGGCAGGTAGGCTGCAAGAGCAGCTTCGCCAGCGTTGGCGTTGATGAACTCAGCCACATCTTGAGCGAAAAGCTCATAGAACTTGCCCTGGTTGGCAACCACTTTACGACCCATCAGGTCCAGCGCCTGGATGCCGTTGGTGCCTTCATAGATCTGTGTGATACGCACGTCGCGTACCAGCTGCTCCTGGCCCCACTCACGAATGTAACCATGACCACCAAACACCTGCTGGCCCATAACGCAGGCTTCCAGACCACGATCTGTCAGGAACGCTTTGGCAACAGGCGTCAGCAGCGCTACCATGCCCTCGCCATGCTGGCGACGGACGTCATCTTCGGCATACTTGGCAATATCCAGCCACTGGGCCACGTAGGTTGAGAAGGCGCGACCACCCTCAACGTAGCCTTTCATGGTCATCAGCATGCGGCGTACATCCGGGTGCACGATGATAGGATCTGCAGCTTTGTCCTTTTCCTGCGCGCCGGTAGGGGCACGGCTCTGGATACGGTCAAGGGCGTAGGCGCGAGCGTTCTGCAGTGACGCTTCAGCAGCACCAATACCCTGGATACCCACACCCAGGCGTTCGTAGTTCATCATGGTGAACATGGCCGCCAGACCTTTGTTCTCCTCACCCACCAGCCAGCCCTTGGCGCCGTCAAAGTTCATGACGCAGGTGGCAGACGCCTTGATACCCATCTTCTTCTCAATGGAGCCACAGGAGAAGCTGTTACGCTCGCCCAGAGAGCCGTCATCGTTGACCATGAACTTGGGCACCAGGAACAGGGAGATACCCTTGGGACCTTTGGGTGCGTCCGGCAACTTGGCCAGCACCAGGTGGATGATGTTCTCCGCCATGTCGTGCTCGCCCCAAGTAATGAAAATCTTGGTGCCGGTGATGCTGTAGGACCCATCACCATTGGGATCAGCCTTGGTACGAATGATACCCAGGTCAGTACCCGCGTGGGGCTCAGTCAGATCCATAGCGCCGGACCAGACACCGGAATACATGTTGGGCAGGTACTTTTCCTTCAGCTCCTGGCTGCCGTGGGCATCCAGGGACAAGCATGCGCCTGCAGTCAGCATGGGCGCAAGGCCAAAGGCCATGTTGGAACCCTGCAGCATTTCCTCAAACTGGGCGACCAGGGTTTTGGGCATACCCATGCCACCAAACTCCGGGTTGCCGCCCAGGCCGTTCCAGCCACCTTCAACGATAGTCTGGTAGGCTTCTTTGAAACCTTCGGGGGAGGTCACCTCACCGTTTTCCCACTTACAGCCCTGCTCGTCAGCTTCGCGACTCAGGGGCGCCAACACGCCGCTGGCGATCTTGCCGGCTTCTTCAAGGATCGCATCTGCGGTCTCCGGGTCAACATGCTCTGCCACCTTGGGCAGGGAGGCCCACAGGGACGGTGCATCGAAGACTTCATTCAGAACAAAACGGATATCGCGCAAAGGCGCCTGGTAGTCAGCCATGAGTGTTACCTCTTGAATTCGGCGTGTTGTCTCGTTGTGTCAAACCGGGCCAGGATTCTACCCTACTTTGGGAAAATTCTCATGATTCGGTAGCAAACAAAAAGCCCACATCCGCAGATATGGGCTTTTCGTCAAAGTGACCGGATTAGCCCGAAGGCAACCGGACCCTTTAGATGATGAATGCCTCTTCTGACATATCCATCAGGCTGTCTGCACCTGCCAGCATGGCTTCAACGTGGCCGCGGGCACGGGGCAGCATACGCTTGAAGTAGAAGCGTGCAGTCTGCACCTTGGCGGTGTAGAAAGCTTCTTCGCTGGTGCCATTGGCCAGAGCGTCCTGAGCCACCTTGGCCATACGCGCCCACAGGTAAGCGTAGACGGCGTAGCCGGAGTACATCAGGTAATCCACGGCAGCGGCGCCGACTTCTTCACGGTTCTTCATGGCAGCCATACCCACCTTCATGGTGATATCGCCCCACTCTTTGTTGATAGCCTGCAGCGGCTCGATGAACTCTTTCAGCTGCTCGTTGTCGGCGTTTTCCTTGCAGAACACGTGTACCTGCTTGGTGAAACGCTTCAGGGACTCGCCCTGGCTCATCAGAACCTTACGGCCCAGCAGGTCCAGTGCCTGAATACCGGTGGTGCCTTCGTACAACAGCGCGATACGGGTATCACGTACGATCTGCTCCATACCCCACTCAGCGATAAAGCCGTGACCACCGAAGATCTGCACACCGTGGTTGGCGGCTTCGTAGCCGATCTCGGTCAGGAACGCCTTGGCGATCGGGGTCAGGAAGCCCAGCAGCTCATCCGCTTCTTTGCGGGCGGCTTCGTCCTTGCCGCGGTGAACCACGTCAGCCTGCATGGCAGCCAGGTAGATCATGGCACGCGCGCCTTCAGCAACGGCCTTTTGGGTCAGCAGCATGCGACGCACGTCAGGGTGAACGATAATGGGGTCAGCAGGACCTTCCGGATTCTTCGGGCCGGTCAGTGAGCGCATGGCCAGACGATCTTTGGCGTAAGCCAGTGCGCCCTGGAAGGACAGTTCGGCTGCACCCAGACCCTGAATGGCAGTACCGATACGCGCCACGTTCATGAAGGTGAACATGCAGTTCAGGCCCTTGTTCTCTGGACCGATCAGCCAGCCTTTGGCGCCGTCGAAGTTCATGACGCAGGTGGCGTTGCCGTGGATACCCATCTTGTGCTCAATGGAGCCACAGGCAACAGCGTTGCGCTCGCCAACGGAGCCATCTTCATTGGGCAGGAACTTGGGCACGATAAACAGGGAGATACCCTTGGTGCCTGCAGGTGCGCCCGGCAAACGTGCCAGTACGATGTGAACGATGTTATCTGCCATGTCGTGCTCACCGGCAGAAATGAAGATCTTGGTGCCGGTAATGCTGTAAGAACCGTCTGCATTAGGCTCAGCCTTGGTACGCAGGATGCCCAGGTCAGAACCACAGTGCGCTTCTGTCAGACACATGGTGCCGGTCCACTCGCCGCTGATCAGCTTGGTCAGGTAAACCTGTTTCTGGTCTTCACTGCCGTGCAGGTCGATAGTGGCGGTAGCGCCGTGGCTCAGGCCAGGGTACATGCCCCACGCCCAGTTGGCAGTGCCCACCATTTCACTCATGACAATGCCCAGGGATTCAGGCAGACCCTGACCACCGTAGTTGGGGTCAGCGGTCATGGCAGGCCAGCCGCCTTCAACATATTGCTGGTACGCTTCCTTGAAGCCGGTGGGAGTTTTAACGCCGTCCTCACTCCAGGTACAACCTTCGTTATCGCCTACCTGATACAGCGGTGACAACACCTGCTCACTAAACTTTGCACCTTCCTGGATAATGGCATCAACCATGTCCGGAGTCGCGTCTTCGGCACCCTCCAGGCTGGCGTAGTGCTGCTCGCCGTTAAGCAGCTCGTTCATTACAAATTTGATGTCACGCAGGGGCGCTTTATAGTCAGGCATTGAATTCCACCTCGGTTCTTCGGCCCGGATTCACACGGCATACACCGTACCGGCCTTTGGGTTACTGGTTGCTTCGCCACCCGGAGGGGCGAATTCAGTCTGATGCGCTCATATCGGATAAGTCTAATCTTATACCGTCAGTGAGCGATCAAACGGGTGTTTGAAACATACGTTTGCAAGGCTGGCGTTGTCAAGTGTTGCGGTTAACAAATTTTCAGGTAAGGCGACGGGGACACCTCCCGCCGTTGTCGTCGAGGGCCTAAGGTGTCTCTGATTAAGCCAGGGCATCGACAGCACTGCCGCGACTGACCTCCCCACGGCCCACCGCCTGATAGGTATCACTGGCAGTACGATTCAACGCCGTATTGCTGCCGGCTTCAGCCTGGGCTTCACGCTGTTCCCGGGCCAGCTCGAGCTGGGCCTCCAGCTGTTGCCGCGACGCCTGAGCTGCGACCTGAAAATCCTGGGGTGACGGATCAACCGGCGCCAGCGCGGCGGCTCTGACTGTACGCATCTTATCGATGGTGGCCTGGGGGTCACCCGGCACAGGAGCCACATCAATTGGCACCTCTCCGCCAACGGCGTACTGCAGGCCATCCGGCCCACGTTCATACACAAAACTGACAGCACCGGCATAGGGGCCGCCAACAGCCTGATGGGCCGCCTCATGAGCACGTACCTCGCGATCCCGGGCACGTAGGCGTTCTACTTCGCGTAGCTCTTCCTCAGTCAACTCACCAGGCGCAGCCTGGCTGGATTCGCCAGGGCGACGGCTTGCCGAATCGGTATCAGACGCCTCACTGGTAGCAATACCCCCTGCGGCGCCCCCGACTTGAGGCGCAACCAGATTCACAGGGGGCAATGTCGAACCAGACAGAGGCGTCATGGGGAGGGAGTTTCAGCAGCGCCGGAGCAATCAGGCTTTAAGATCCAGCAGAGTGCCCAAGGTTTCATCAGCAGTCCGGACGATCTGTGCGGAGGCCTGCACGCTACGTTCGTACAGTTTGAGGTCAACAATGGGCTCCAACAGATTGCCGGTATTGGTGCCTTCCGGACCATCAGCACCAGCCCGGGCGATCCGGCGGGCGGCGCTTTCAGCGCCCTGCATACCCTGTTGTATCCCCTGGAT
Organism: Marinobacter sp.; assembly: GCA_022565395.1. Lineage (GTDB taxonomy): Bacteria > Pseudomonadota > Gammaproteobacteria > Pseudomonadales > Oleiphilaceae > JAIUMV01. Next base: position 83,042 of record JAIUMV010000006.1, on the reverse strand, counting down.
ACCAATGTCCAGCAGATTATTGATCATGATGACCACCGTTATTACTGCATGTTGACTTAGTAGGCCACAAATCTGGTCATTTTTCAATCAATGGCGCGAGATTCACATGACTGACCAGCGCCGCAGGCGGTGTATGCGGCGCCCAGGGCAAGTCCGCCAGCAACGGCGTCTGCAAGTGATCACACAGGTACGCGAAGGTTTCGCCCTCGCAGGCCATAGGGGTCGCAGATACCCGGTTGGCAACCCAACCTGCCAGTCGCAGGCCGTCCCGCCGGATGGCTTCAGCGCTCAGCAGGGCATGGTTGATACACCCCAATTTCAGGGGTACCACCAGTATCACCGGGCAGTTCAGCTCCTGTGGTACCCGGGCATAGGTTTCCCGCTCATTCAGCGGCACCCGCCAGCCCCCAGCCCCTTCAATCAACAACAGATCTCCCGGGCGCATTTGCAACCCGCGACACAGACCCACCAAGCGCTGAGCGGTGACATGGGCGCCCGCTTGGGCAGCCGCAACATGAGGCGCAATGGCGGGTTCAAACGCTAACGGATTGACCTGTTCATAGCCAAGATCCTCTGTGATAGCTGCCTGCAGCTGCAGCGCGTCATCATTACGCAAGCCATCGGGCGTTTGCTGACTGCCCGAGGCAATAGGCTTCATAGCAAGGGTTCGCAGGCCCTGAGCACGGGCGGCCTCAAGCAGCACAGTCGTAGCGAAGGTCTTGCCCGCATCCGTATCCGTGCCTGTCACAAAATAAGTGTTACGCGCCATCACAACTCCGTTAAATTGCTTGTGTATGTCCCGGTAAGAAAACCGCCCTTACCATCGCGTTTGCTCAACTGCTCATTCAGTCAGTCATGGGCACGCACTTTCACGGGCGATCTTGCACTGGCCATTTGGCCACCGGCGCCCGTCAGGCAACGACCCGCGCCGGCTCAAACTGCCCAGAGGCTAATGTAAGCGGCATGATAAGTGGCCTGAATGCCGCTTTCCCCGCTGCCTGGGTAGGCCGCCACCATCTGCTTCAGACGGCCCGGCGAGGTCAGAGTGCCGCGCCGGTCAGACGCTTTATAAGTGGCCCCCAACGACTTGAGCTCACGCATCAGGTGCAAGGGATCACTGTAGTCCAGGGTGATAACCTCACGACTTACAACCGCCTGCGGCCAAACCTGGCTGATGCGCCCTTGCAAGGCTTCATAGTCTTCAAAATGATTGACATGGGGACGACCGGGATCTGCCTCCGCCCAGGCCGCTGCCAGCTCCTGCAGAGTGCCCGCCACCAGGGTGGAACACACCAGTTGCCCCTCCGGCTTCAGTACCCGAGAAGCCTCCTGCAAGGTGGCAACCGGGTCCGCCGACCACTGCAGCATTAAGTTACTGAACACCCGATCAAACGAGCCATTTGCAAAAGGCAGGCGCTCCGCATCCGCCTGCAACCAGCGCAGGCTGCCCTGCCGATGGGCCCGCGCATGATCAATCATAGCGGCGGACAGATCAGCGCCCAAAATGCGGGCCTCTGGCCAGGTAACGGCCAGGCGTTCACTGAAATATCCGGTGCCGCACCCCAGATCCAGCCCCGCCCACTGAGCCGACACAGGCGCCTGCAACTGGGTCATCAGCACTTCGCCCATATGGCGTTGCAGGCGCGCGGAACCATCATAACTATAGGAGGCCTGACCAAAATCCCCGGCAATACGCTGCTTGCTGACGTGCATGGCGGACTCAGTAGTGAGCATGATAGGTGCCCTGTTGAAAGTGGGTCAGCGCCTGCTGAATGATCTGGCGGCAGCTGCTGGCGTGCGCACCCCACGGCAAATGGGCCATACCCGGCACCACCGTCAGGGCGGCACTTTGGGCACCCAACCAGTCTGTCAAAGCCGCTGATAGCAGTGGGTCATGGGCGCCCTGTACATGGATCACTGGCACAGGCGGGCGCGGCCAGAGCAGCCGCAAGTCCAGTGTGCCCAACCAGTCGAGGCTGGCCATAAGCGCATGTCCGGATGCCTTTGGACCATGACATAAATAGGTTCGCAACATGCGCAATGCCTCGCGCTGGTACTCATCCCCATGAACCTGCAGGCGTAAAAAGTCGCGCCACTGCCGCAAGGGCTCATTCAGCATGCCCTGACGAAACACTGCAAACTGCGGCGCCGCCATGCCTGATGGCCAGTCCGGGCGGGCGATAAAACAGGGTGTGCTTGCCAGGGTCACCACCCCCTGCACCTGCTGCGGCGCCCGTGCCGCCAGCGCCATGGCCAACTGCCCCCCCAGCGACCAACCCACCAGCAGCGCTTTGTCCGGCAACCAGGTCAGCAGCCGCTCAACCGCCTCGGCAGCAGTCATGCCCGGCTGTATCCAGCTGTCATCCAGATCGATCAGAATCAGAGGCGCATCAAGCGCCGTCAGGCAGGGGGCGAACAACTCAGCAGGCATACCCCAGCCATTGATGGCGACCACCGGCAACGCCTGCATGGGCGGTTCAGGCAGCCAGGGCTGCCCGCGCATGGCGCAGTGCAGTCAGTAAACGGTCAAGGTCGGCTTCGGTGTGGGCCGCACTGAAGGTGACACGCAGACGGGCCTCACCTTCCGGCACGGTGGGTGGGCGAATGGCAGAGACCAATATACCTTGCGCTATCAGGCTGTCGCTCAGGGCCGTGGCGGCCTCATTACTGCCTACCAGAATGGGCTGGATAGGCGTGTCTGATGGCATCAGCTCATAGCCCATGGCGGCGGCTTCCTGCCGGAAGCGCTGCACCAGCGCTTGTAAACATGTGCGCCGTGCATCCTCAGCCTCGACAATATCCAAACTGGCACAGGTAGCACTGGCCAGGGCGGGTGGCATGGCCGTGGTGTAGATATAGGTGCGGGCTTTCTGTACCAGATAATCAATCAGTAACTGCGGACCGGCCACAAAGGCCCCGCTGGTGCCAATGGCCTTGCCCAGGGTGCCAACAATCAGGGGCACATCCTGCTCACTGAGACCGGCCGCCGCCACACTGCCACGCCCCTGTGGACCCAGCACCCCCAGGCCATGGGCATCATCCACCACCAGCAGGGCATCATGGGTCCGGCATAGCTGCGCCAGCGCTGCCAGCGGAGCCACATCACCATCCATGCTGAACACGCCGTCAGTCACCACCAGTTTATGCCCGTCTGTCTCCGCCAGCATGGCTGCAAGCGCGGCCATGTCAGCATGGGGATAGCGGCGGACACGGGCACGACTGAGAATGCAGCCGTCGATTATGGAGGCGTGATTGAGGCGGTCAGAGAAAATGGTGTCACCCCGCCCCGCCAGCGCGCTGATAACCCCGAGATTAGCCATATAGCCGGTAGAGAAGTAGAGCGCAGCGCTACGTTGCGTAAACGCCGCCAGGCGCTCCTCAAGCTGATGGTGGGACTGGTGGTGCCCACATATCAGGTGTGATGCTCCGCCCCCCAGCCCGGCCTCCGGCAGGGCCTGAATTAGTGCCGCCTGCAATACAGGGTGGTTGGCCATGCCGAGGTAGTCATTGCTGCAAAAGGCCAGCACCGCACGACCATCCACCGTGGCATGGGGCCGCTGTGGGCTGGCCAACAGCCGGCGCTGGCGCTCCAGCCCCTGACTGCGGCGCTGGCGCAGTTCTGCAGCAAAATCCCGCATACCCCGACCTGCCTCAGGCCCGCTGACTTGCAGCGCTCTGGCTGGCATCGTAAAACAGGCGGCTGTTGCGCTCGTCCTCAATGGCCTGCACCAGCCCGCTTTCCTGATCATCATCGGTACAGTGAGTTTCGCGCTGCTCCGGACGGATGCCCAGGCGCTGGAACAGCTGACGATCCTTATCCGCTTCCGGGTTGGCGGTGGTCAGCAGCTTTTCGCCATAGAATATAGAGTTGGCACCCGCCATAAAGCACAGCGCCTGCATCTGATCGTTCATGTTTTCACGCCCGGCTGACAGCCGCACATGAGAGGCTGGCATCATGATTCGAGCCACGGCGATGGTGCGCACGAAGTCAAAAGGATCCAGTTCCTCAGCCTGCTCCAGTGGCGTGCCGGCCACCTTTACCAGCATGTTAATAGGCACACTTTCGGGGTGATGAGGCAGGTTCGCCAGCTGAACCAACAGGCCAGCGCGGTCGTCCGCATCCTCACCCATCCCCATGATACCGCCACAACAGACCTTCATCCCGGCACTACGGACATTCTCCAGTGTGTCGAGACGATCCTGATAAGTACGGGTGGTGATGATGTGGTTGTAGTACTTCTCGGAGGTGTCGAGGTTGTGGTTGTAGTAATCCAGCCCCGCCTCGGCCAACTGGTTGGCCTGACTCTGATCCAGCATCCCCAGCGTCATACAGGTTTCCAGCCCCAGCGATTTTACCTGACGCACCATGTCCAGTACGTAAGGCATATCTTTCTGAGTCGGACTACGCCAGGCCGCTCCCATACAAAAACGGGAAGCGCCTTTGTCACGGGCCGCTTTAGCCTCCGCAACCACTTTTTCAATCTCCAGCAGTTTTTCCTTCTCCAGACCGGTGTTGTAGTGGCCACTCTGCGGACAGTACTTGCAGTCTTCCGGGCAGGCGCCGGTCTTGATGGACAGCAGGGTACTTACCTGCACTTCATTTGGGTCAAAGTGCTGCCGATGGACCGTCTGGGCACGAAACAGCAAGTCATTGAAAGGCAAAGCAAACAAGGCCAGCGCTTCGCTGAGTTTCCAGTTGTGACGGATGGCATGGTCAGTCATGGTAAGTCCTGTTAGTGTGGTGGCTCTGCGGCGCAGATGAATGCTGCCGGGGCGCATATCGGGCAAAGGATGGCTTAATGATAAAGGGACTGACCGCGCTGTCAACCCTGCTTTCGCACAGGGTTAACTGCATCATCCAAGAGACCAGGACCACCACCTGCGTGGCTTGTCTGGACAAAACCCACCAACCCGGTCTGTGCACACCCTGCCAGCGCAGCCTGGAGACCGCCCAGCACCCCTGCTTCCAGTGCGGCCTGCCCATGCCCCGCCGCCTGGGGCCAGAAACACCCTGCGGCGACTGTTTGCGCCACCATCCAGCCTTCGACCACACCCAGGCCGGATGGCTTTACCGTTTCCCGATTGACGCGCTTATCACACGCTACAAGTATGGCAAGGACCGCAGCTTTGCCTGGCCGCTGGTGCAACTCATGGGCGAACAACTCCGGGCCTACCTGGCAGAGCCAGACACACCTCGCCCTGACCTGCTGGTCCCGGTGCCCATGCACCCTCGCAAACAACGTCAGCGGGGCTTCAATCAGGCAGAGGATATTGCGGAATACTGGGGCAGAACGTTGGGCATTCCCTGGTCGGCAGAGCACCTGCATCGCAGCCGGGCAACCGCCGCCCAGTCCGGGCTCGACCGCAAGTCGCGGCGCCGCAATCTGCGCCAGGCTTTTGTGGTTAGCCGCCCACCGCCGGCCCACATCACGCTGGTAGATGACGTCATGACTACCGGCAGCACTGCCCATGAAATTGCCAGCACCTTCAAGGCTGCCGGTGCGAAGCGAGTGGATGTATGGGTGCTGGCGCGCACACCGCCCTGACGGCAGCGTGAAAACGCAGGCTCAGACCAGCCGCTCCGCCACCTCATCAGCCAGTGCCAAGGACGCCGTCAGGCCCGGCGACTCAATACCAAACAGGTGCACAAGGCCCCGCAGCCCATGGGTCGTGACATCCTGAATCATGAAGTCAGCTGGCGGCTGCCCGGGGCCGTGAAGCTTTGGCCGTATACCCGCATAGGCCGGTTGCAGGCGACCAGAATCAAGGCCAGGCCACCACTGCCGGATAGCGTCCGCAAATGCAGAAGCCCGGCCAGGGTCAACCTGATAATCCAGCGCGTCCACCCACTGCACATCCGGCCCAAACCGGGCATGGCCCGCCAGGTCCAGGGTCAGATGCACACCGAGGCCACCGGGCTCCGGCAATGGGTATATGAGGGTGTCGAAAGGATGCCGCCCCAGATAACTGAAATAGTGACCCTTGGCCATCCAGAACCGTGGCCGATGGCACTCATCATAGCCCCGCCAGCGCGTGGTAAGGCCCGTTGCCGAGAGCCCGGCGGCATTGACTACCCGCGTCGCCTGAAGGGTACAAGGCTGAGCCCCGCCTACCGACACCCGGTGCAAACCGCTCTTACTCTCAACGGCCATAACCGGTGCCTGCCGCACCAGAGTACCGCCCATGGCCTGCAAGTCCCCCAACAGGGCCAGCATCAATCCATGACTATCCACGATACCGGTGGTTGCTGACCAGAGCGCCCCCATGGCCCTGACGCCCGGTAACCGACGCTGCACGCTGGCGGCGTCATGGAACTGCAGACTGACACCGTTGACCTCCGCCTGCCTGGCAATCGCCTGCAATTGGGACAACTGCCGCGGCTGAGTCGCCACCAGCCACTTGCCGCAATTGCGGCTGGCCACCTGATGAGACCGGCAAAAATCGTATAGCAGCTCCCGACCCCTCACGCACAAGCGGGCTTTCAGCGAGTTGGCAGGGTAGTAGATGCCGGCGTGAATCACCTCACTGTTGCGGGAGGAAATACCTTCGCCGAAATGTGCGGCCTGTTCCAGAACCACCACCGATTGCCCCTGCCGGGCCAGTGCCCTGGCCACCGCCAGACCCACCACGCCTGCACCGATCACAAGGGAGTCAATGACAAAGGTCTCCGTGGATGACACCTGATGCGCTCCTTACCCTGCGAACTTTACGGCTGAACAGGTATAATACCGACCCCATGGACACCCTGACCAGCGACGCGAGACAGCATCACCTATGACTGCATCCAGCCATCCTTATGACGCACTCACGCCCGATGTCTTGCTGGACGCGGTGGAAGCCGTTGGCTACGAAGTCAACGGCCGGGTATTCGCCCTTAACAGCTACGAAAACCGGGTCTATCAGGTTGGTATCGAAGATGCGCCGCCGCTGATTGCCAAGTTCTATCGCCCTGGCCGCTGGAGCCAGGCACAGATCCAGGAGGAGCACGACTTCTCTCTGGAGTTGCTCGCTGCTGAGGTGCCAGTAGTAGCACCAACGATGATGCCAAGCGGACAGACCCTCGCCAGCCACGCAGGTTTCTGGTTTGCACTTTTCCCGCAACGAGGTGGGCAAGCCCCCGATACCAGCGAGACTGACATGCTCTATCGCCTGGGGCAGTGGCTGGGTCAGTTACACAATGTCGGCGCACGCCAGCCCTTCCAGGCACGGCCAACACTGGAATTACTGCCCCAACTGGAGCAGTTCGTGGAGGAGCTGGCCGCCGGCGACTGGATACCCACTGATCTGAAGCCCGCCTGGAACAGCCTGATCCCTGATCTGTTGAATGCCTGCCGGGACCGTATTGCCGATGCAGGCCCGGTGGATACCCTGCGCCTGCATGGGGATTGCCATGGCGGCAACCTACTGGTCAGGGACGAGCAAATCCTGTTTGTGGATTTGGACGACTGCCGCACGGGTCCTGCCATCCAGGATCTCTGGCTGCTACTGAATGGCGATGCCCGCAGTCAGGGCGATCAGCTTGCCGAGCTGATGGAAGGCTATGAGATGTTCCGCGATTTCAATCGCCGGGAACGCTTCCTCATTGAGCCATTGCGCTGCTACCGACAGATAGCCCACAGCGCCTGGCTGGCACGCCGCTGGGAAGACCCTGCCTTCCCCCGTTACTTTCCCTGGTTTGCCCAACCCCGCTACTGGTCCGATCAGATTCTTGCCATGCGGGAACAACTGGCGGCACTGCAGGAGCCGCCGCTGGCGCTGCCAGGACAGGGTTTTTACTGACCAACCATTAAGCTTTCACGAAACCAAGGTGAGTTGTTGCATGACCGATACAGACCTCGACCAGGAAAAGAAGTACACCATGCGTGCTCTTATCTTCAGCGGCATTGGCGCCATCGCGGCAACCGTGCTGGTGCTGGAGATGATGGGCAAGATCGTGCATACCGAGAACAAGGACGCCCGCGTGCTGGGCGAGTTCAGCGCCATCCATGTGGCACTGGACGAAACCTTCCGCATGTCACCACGCCCCTCTGAGCTGCACGCTGTTTGCATGGCCGGCTATCTGGGGGTTTCCTCAGACACTGACCCCCATATGCGGGCACTGTTGATTGACTACCGCAACCGGGGTGTGAAATGTGCCGAGCTTGCCATGCCTGCCATGCCGCAGCCACCAGGCCCCTACCGCTGGCAGCAAGCTGATCAGGAAGAAGGCAGCGCCAGTGAGTAAACCCAGCGTGCCCGAACAGTCCCGGGACCAGATCTACGCCAGCGACCAGCCTGTCAGCGATTTCCGCTTTGATGCAGCCGTCGCCCGCGTATTCCCGGACATGATTCGCCGCTCCGTGCCGGGTTATACCACCATCATTCCCATGCTTGGCGTGATCACCGAGCGCTATGCCCAGACAGGCAGCCACTGCTACGACCTTGGCTGTTCACTGGGGGCCTCCACTCTCGCCATGCGCCACGGGCTGGATAAGCCCGGCTGCACGCTGATAGGTGTGGACAATTCCAGCGCAATGATTGAGCGCTGCGAGCACTACATTGCCCTGGATGACCATCCGCAGCCGGTACACCTGCGTTGTGAGGACATTCTCACCACCGATATCCGGGACGCGTCCGTCACCACCCTGAACTTCACCCTGCAGTTCATTGCACCGGAACACCGACTGCCCCTGCTGCAGCGCATCGCCGCCAACACCCGCAGCGGCGGCGTACTGATCCTGTCGGAGAAAATCCGCTTTGAGGATGATCAGGAACAGTCGGTTCAGACCGAGCTGCACCATGATTTCAAACGTGCCAATGGCTATTCCGATCTCGAGATCAGCCAGAAACGCTCTGCCCTTGAGCAGGTATTGATCCCGGAAACCCTGGCGGTGCATCGGGAGCGCCTGCTAGCGGCCGGCTTTACCAAGGTGGTGCTGTGGTACCAGTGCTTTAATTTTGTTTCCATGCTGGCAGTAAAAGAATGACCTCGCACCCGCCCTTTGACTGGCGTAAAACCTTCGCACCCACCCTGGCGTATCTTCGCGCCCAAGGGCTACAAGCCTGGGCTGAACAGCTGACCAGCCAACTGCACTGGCGCTTTGAAGACAATCCCCACGGCGACATTGCACGCTGGCATGGGGCCTTATGCAGCCTGCCCCCTTGCGCGGCCACTGAGCTTTTGGCGGACCAACCCACGGTAACTCTGGACGCCCCAAATCCACCGCCCTTCGAGGCGCTGGAGCCCGCCCTGCGGGGCCTCATGCCCTGGCGCAAGGGGCCGTTCCAGTTCTTTGATACCTTTATCGATACGGAGTGGCGCTCCGACTGGAAGTGGGATCGGGTCTCGCCCTACCTGTCAGACCTGCGCGGACGGCATATCCTCGATGTTGGCTGCGGCTCCGGTTACCACCTGTGGCGTATGTATGGCGCAGGCGCCGCCCGCGTTATTGGCATCGACCCTGGGCTGCTGTTCCTGTTTCAGTTTCTCGCAGTGAAGCACTATGCCGGCGACACTCTGCCCGTGGATTTCCTGCCGGTAAAAATGGAAGACCTGCCTGCCAAACTGGAAGCCTTTGATACAGTGTTTTCCATGGGCGTGCTCTACCACCGGCGCTCCCCTATTGATCACCTGCTTGAGCTGCGGGACGCCCTCAAGCCCGGAGGTGAACTGGTGCTGGAAACCCTGGTGGTTGATGGCCCGGAAGGCTACAGCCTGATGCCGGAAGACCGCTACGGCATGATGCGCAACGTCTGGTTCCTGCCATCCTGCGACACCCTCATGCGCTGGGTAGAACGCGCCGGCTTCCGGGACGCCCGCGTAGTGGATGTGTCTGTCACCACAACGGACGAACAACGCCAGACCGACTGGATGCGCTTCCAGTCCCTCACAGACTTCTTGGACCCGGGCGATCCCAGCAAAACCATCGAAGGGTATCCTGGTCCTAAACGGGCTGTATTCGTTGCTACGCGTTGATTTAGTGCTCTTAGACGGCGCTAGTCTGGGGCTACCTGCCTGAAGGTTTCTGGCAGGTAGCCCCAGACCAGCACCTGAAACCTGCCAATTCAAACACCTGAAGGCAATATCTGGTCGCGAAGTCGGGGGCATGTTCCAGAAACTTTCAGGCAGTCGCAGACTGCCGTTTCAGGAGCATGTACCCGGCTTCGCAGGCACCCATTCCGGGGTTCAAGTCAGCAGTTGTCCTTTAAACTTTATTAAAAAGATAATATTGATGCCCCTTCGGGAGTGTTAGCCACCCTCACCCCAACCCCTCTCCCCTCAAGGGAGAGGGGCTATGCTCCCCGCAAGCCGGTAATTAGGGTACTCGGTCTATACAGAGGCTTACAAAGGACAGCGCGAAGATCTGGTCGCGAAGTCGGGGGTATGCTCCAGAAACTTTCAGGCAGTCGCAGACTGCCGTTTCAGGAGCATGTACCCGGCTTCGCAGGCACCCATTCCAAGGTTCAAGTCAGCAGCTGTCCGTTAAACTTCACTAAAAGAACAATAGTGATGCCCCTTCGGGGCGTGTTAGCCACCCTCACCCCAACCCCCCGCTCCGCGGCCCGGCCTGCCGCCTTGCGGCAGTCGTTCCGGCGGGCGAAGCTCACGCTTCACTTGGTCCGCCTCCACCCCCTCAAGGGAGAGGGGCTATGCCCCCCAAGCCCGCGGCTCCGCAGCCACCCACCCCCCAACGCCCAAAAACAAAAAACCGACACCGACTCAAAAGCCTGTACAGGCATCAGAATCAAGTGTCGGCTTTGGCAACCCCCGAGCCAAGACTCAGGGGCAGGCTACAGCATCAACCGCCAAACGGGTGGCGCAGGATGATGGTTTCTACGCGGTCAGGGCCGGTGGAAATAATGTCGATGGGCGCTTCAATCTGCTCCTCCAGGAAGCGGATATAGGCACGGGCATTTTCCGGCAGTTGGTCCAGCTGGGTCAGCCCAACCGTGCTGTCGCTCCAGCCCGGCAGATCAACATACACCGGCTCGATCGCGGCATAATCTTCCACATTAATGGGCGGACGATTGAGTTCGCCGTTTGGCGTTTTATAACCCACGCAAACCCGAACGGTCTCAAGCCCATCCAGTACGTCCAGTTTGGTCAGGCAGATACCGGACACGCTGTTGATCTGGATCGCGTGACGCAGTGCCACCGCATCGAACCAGCCACAACGACGGCCACGACCGGTGGTGGTGCCCACTTCGCGGCCCTTCACGGCCAGGTGCTCGCCAACGCTGTCAAACAGCTCCGTCGGGAACGGGCCTGAACCCACGCGGGTGGTGTAGGCCTTGGTGATACCCAGCACATAATCCAGGAACATAGGACCAAAACCGCTACCGGTAGCTGTGCCGCCTGCCGTGGTGTTGGACGAAGTTACAAATGGATAGGTACCCAGGTCAATATCCAGCAGAGAGCCTTGCGCGCCCTCAAACAGAATATGCTCGCCCCGCTTGCGGTAGTCATGCAGCATGTCCGTTACGTCTGCCGCCATGGGGATAATCTCTTCACCCATCGCTCTAAGGTTGGACAGCGCCATATCAATGTCCACCGGCTCTTCCTTGAAGTACTCCGTCAACACGAAGTTATGGAAGCTCATGATTTCCCGCAGCTTGGTTTCAAAGGCTTCCGGGTTGAGCAGGTCGCCGACCCGCAAACCACGACGGGACACCTTGTCCTCGTAGGCTGGCCCGATACCACGGCCGGTGGTGCCGATCTTGTCATTACCGCGGGCACGCTCACGGGCCTGGTCGATACGGACATGAGTGGGCAGAATCAGCGGACAGGCATAGCTGATGCGCAGGCGACCACGGACAGACACCCCGCGCTCCTCAAGCTCGCGTACTTCTTTCAGCAGCGCTTCCGGAGACAGAACGACACCATTACCAATCAGGCAGGTGACATTGTCCCGCAGGATACCGGACGGGATCAGGTGCAAGGCCGTCTTCTTGCCTTCGATCACCAGGGTATGACCCGCATTGTGACCACCTTGGAAGCGCGCCACGGCCGCGACCTGATCAGTCAGCAGGTCAACGATCTTACCCTTTCCCTCGTCACCCCACTGGGTACCGAGAACAACGACGTTTTTGCCCATTTCTCTCTCTTAGTCCAGTCTCTGGATGGCCCACTGACCATCCTGTTTTACCAGCTGCCGATCACACCGACGGGTCCTGGGATCCGTCTGCCCGTCTTCCGGCAGTGCCTGTATTACTGTTTCTGTCATGCGCAGCTCGGCGATCACGCCAGCCAGCGCGGGGTCAGCGTCCGCCGGGGCCCAGATGGCGCCGGGGCGGTTTACCACGCGATGGCCCAGCCCAACCAGAGCGCGCACATCGACACTGAAACCTGTCGCCGGACGCGCGCGACCAAAATCCTTGCCGATGGCATCGTAGCGGCCGCCCTTGGCCAGCGCCTCGCCGTGACCCGGCGCGTAGGCGGCAAACACCAAACCCGTATGATAGTTGTAGCCCCGCAACTCGCAGAAGTCGAAACCCAGCTCCACTTCCGGGTAGCCTGCGGCCAGATCTTCAGCCAACAGCTCCAGCTGCTGCAAGGCGCTGTCGATAACAAGAGACGCCCCCTCAAGGGCTACCCGCGCCTCTGCCAGCGCCTCCCGACCACCACTGATACGTGCCAGCTGACGCAACCGTGCCGCCGGTGATCCGGGCGGATAAGCGGCCAGCAACTGATCCAGTTCCGGCACTGACTTGCGGCGCATGGCGTCGAAAATACGCTGTTCGGTGTCCTGATCAAAACCTGCGGCGGCTACCAGTTCCTGATAAATGGACACATGGGCAAGGTCAAGGTGAATACGGGGTAGCCCCGCCAGACGCAGGGATTCCAGCATCAGCGCAATGACTTCCCGGTCCGCCACTGGGGATTGGCTGCCAAACAGCTCACAACCCGCCTGAATGGGGGTCCGCCCGGTCAGCATATGCGGAGGACGGGTATGCAGCACATGGCCGGCATAACACAGCCGGGTGACGCCCTCCTGACGCAGGGTATGGGCATCAATACGTGCCGCTTGCGGCGTCATGTCCGCCCGCACACCCATCATCCGACCTGTAAGCTGGTCGGTCAGCTTGAAGGTCTGCAGTGCGAGATCATTGCCGGTACCGGTCAGCAGGGACTCCAGGTACTCGATCAGCGGCGGAATCACCAGCTGGTAACCCCAGCGTTGATAGGTGTCCATCAACTCCCGGCGCAAGGATTCGATTTTACCTGCCAGAGGCGGCAGGATGTCCTCCACCCCGTCGGGCAGTAACCAGCGGTCGGATATTGTCATGATGGCCCACAAGATTTGAACAAAACGACCGAATTCTACACGTTTGGCGGGCACAAAAAAACCGGAATGCGGTATGCATTCCGGTTTTCTGGGTATGGCATCAGGTAATGATCAACGTCCGCCCATCGGGTCCTTGAGGAATCGCAGGAAGTCGCTGTCGGTATCAATCACCATAATGTCATCGCGGCTGGAGAAGGTATTGCGATACGCCTCCAGGCTACGATAGAAGCTATAGAACTGTGGATCAGCAGAATAGCTGTCCGCATAGATAGTGGCGGCCTGACCGTCACCTTCACCACGCAGCTCCTCAGCGCGGGCAAAAGCCTCTGCCAATATCACTGTACGCTGGCGGTCTGCATCAGCACGAATACCTTCGGCAAGCTCACGGCCACGGGAGCGGAACTCCTGCGCCAGCTTTTCCCGCTCTGCCGCCATACGACGGAATACGTTCTCGCTGACTTCGGAGGGCAGTTCAATAGACTTGACCCGGATATCCACGACTTCGATACCGAACTGCTCACGTACCGCACTGTTAACGCGACGAATGAGTATTTCCATCAGCTCATCACGCTGCCCCGACACCACCTCGTGCATGGTGCGAACACCAAATTCGTCCCGCAGGCCGTTGTCCACCCGTGATGCCAGCAGGCTACGGGCACGAAACTCGTCACCACCGGTAGCCCGATAGAACTCATCCACATCGCCGATCCGATAAGCAATGTAAGAGGACACCTCCAACGGCTTCTTCTCGACCGTCAGGTACTGGCGCGATGGCAGATCGTGAGTCAGCACCCGAATATCGAACTGGCGCACCTGATCAATCACCGGCACCTTGAAGTGCAGGCCAGCGCGAATATCGGTTTCCACCAACTCACCGAAGCGCAGCAATACGCCGCGATGGGTCTCAGGCACGATGTAAACACTCGACAGCACCAGCAGGACGACAACCAGACCACCTGCCAGGCCCAAAACACTCTTAGGACCCATGATTATCTCCCCCTCCGGACGTTAGCTTCCTGTCTGGTACGCAACTCCCGCAACACGCGGTCAGTCAAGGCACTCAGATCCGGATCATTGACGCTACCATCGGCTTCCTGCAACGGAGTTACGCTGCGGCTGCTCTGCTGGCCACTGGTCAAACGATCAAGGGGCAGGTACATCATGTTATTGCTGCTCTTGGTATCCACCAGCACTTTGCTGGTGCTGGACAGGACACTCTCAAGCGCCGCGATGTACAGACGCTCACGGGTAATCTCCGGAGCCAGCTGGTATACCGCCAACATCTCATTGAAGCGGGCCGTTTCACCACGGGCGCGTTCAATCACCTCTGAGCGGTATGCCATGGCCTCTTCCACCAGCCGCTGTGCGCGACCTCGAGCTTCCGGCACTACGCGATTACGGTAAGTGGCCGCTTCTTCACGTACCCGCTGTTCATCTTCACGAGCACGCTGAACCTCACGGAAGGCGTCCTGCACTGCTGCTGGAGGCTGAGTGCTTTCGACGTTGACCTGCACAATCTGCAAGCCTGCCCCGTAGCTTTCAAGGAATCGCTGCAAACGCTGCTCAACCGCAATGGCCAGCTGCGCACGACCTTCAGTCAGCACGTCATCGAGTGTCGAGCTACCCACTTCATGGCGCAGGGCGCTATCAGTGGCAAACGCCATGGCTTCGTTGGAATCCCGTACGTTCAGTACATAGTCGCGGGCGTTATCCACCCGGTACTGCACCTGCAGGTCAACGACTACAAGGTTCTCATCCTCGGTCAGCATCTGTCCGCGGGACTGAGTGCTGCGGATGTTGGTGACACGCACCTTGGTGACGTTATCAATCAGGGGCACCTTGAAGCGCAGACCCGGATTTTCCGTCTTGTGGTACTCACCAAAGCGCAGCACCACGGCGCGCTCCTGCTCGTCAACCACGTAGAAGGATTGGAAGATCACGTAGCCAACAACCAGAATGCCCACCAGTGCCAGAATCGCACCAATGCCACCGGCGCTGCCGCCCGAGGAGGACTGCCCACCGCCGGAACCGCCTTTACCGCCCTTGCCACCCAAGAGCTGATTGAGACGATCAAGGCCTTTTTTCAGCGCTTCGTCAAGATCAGGGGGGCCTTGATCATTGCCACCCCCGCGACGACCACCTGAGCCCCAGGGGTCATTATCGTTTCGGTTACCACCCGGTTCATTCCAGGCCATAGTCCTCTCCGTTACTAAACCGTTTTATTGGCTGCAAATACTAGGGATTTATCTGCCCCCCGGCAATAGCAGTTGCCTCGGAGGCGCCAGTTCATCACTTTCAATGACTGATTTACTGGTCCTTCGCGAATTCTATATCTGTTTCCTTCAAACCTGCTTTGCTCAGTAACTGGTACCAGTCCCGGCTCTGCAGTCTCACTTCGACCAGCGCACTGCCATCGGGTTCAAAACTTTCGCCCGACACAGCACCGGACTGATGCAACAGGGCCCGCAATCGCCCCTGAGCCGGACTCAAGCGCAGCACCTGGTGCAACACATCTTCCGCCAGACGCTCGATAACCGCATCCATCAACTCTTCGATACCCGCGCCAGTGACTGCAGATACCCACACCCGCACAGGTTCACCTGCTTCGTTGCGATCTATACGGGGCTTAAAATCATCCAGCAGGTCAATCTTGTTAAAAACCTGCAGCATGGGAATCTCATCAGCACCGATTTCCGCCAGCACGCTCTCCACCTGGGCGATATTTTCATCTCGCCGCTCATCATGGGCATCCACAACGTGCAGCAACAGGCTGGCCTGAGTAGTTTCCTCAAGAGTGGCCCGGAAGGCCTCTACCAACTTGTGGGGCAAATGCCGGATAAACCCTACGGTATCCGCAAACACCACAGGGCCCACATCGGCCAGGTCCAGGCGACGCAGGGTCGGGTCCAGGGTAGCGAAGAGCTGGTCTGCAGCGTATACGCTGGCCGCCGTCAATCGGTTGAACAGCGTAGACTTGCCCGCGTTGGTGTAGCCTACCAGAGAAACCGTGGGAATGTCGGCGCGGCGCCGGGCACGGCGCCCCTGATCCCGCTGACGGCGCACTTTTTCCAGCCGACGCAGAATGGACTGTATACGAATCCGCAACAACCGGCGGTCTGTCTCCAGCTGGGTTTCACCCGGGCCACGCAAGCCAATACCGCCCTTCTGACGCTCAAGGTGAGTCCACCCACGTACCAGCCGGGTGGACATATGCTCCAGCTGAGCCAGTTCAACCTGCAGCTTACCCTCGTGGGTACGCGCTCGCTGCGCAAAGATATCCAGAATCACCCCGGTACGGTCCAGCACCCGGCATTTCAGCTCCCGCTCCAGGTTTCGTTCCTGACTTGGGCTCAGAGCATGATTGAACAGCACCACGTCCGCTTCATTGGCGGCAACGGCGTCGCGGATTTCATCCACTTTGCCTTCGCCAACAAAAAAACGGGGGGAGGGGTGGTTACGGCTGCCGGTAACCAGGGCAACAGCTTCAACACCTGCAGACGCCACCAGTTCACGAAACTCACCGGGGTCTTCCGCTTCGGTATGCGAGGAAAATTCAATGTGAACCAGAACTGCCCGTTCACCAACATCGGGGCGGTCAAACAAGTAGAGGGGCCTCCTAAGGGAAAACCACCGGGCAGCCCCTGAAGGCTGCCCGGCACAAGGACATCATATCAACACGGCACACACGGCAGTTACCGTCAAACCAGTGCGGACACGGACACCCTTACGCTAAATCAGGCCTCAGCTTCGCCGTCCGCAGCCCCTGGCTGGGGCAGACGCACGTTGCGTGCTGGCACCACAGTGGAAATAGCGTGCTTATAAACCATCTGACTGACGGTATTCTTCAGCAGGATAACAAACTGATCGAATGATTCGATCTGGCCCTGCAATTTAATGCCGTTAACAAGGAAGATGGATACCGGAATGCGCTCCTTGCGCAGTGCATTGAGGTAAGGGTCTTGTAGAGAGTGCCCTTTTGACATAGTTATTCTCCTGTTTTTAATTGAGCAGATCGTCAGTCGTTCTGAAGTAGTCCTTCAGATATAAAAGTAAACTTAGCCAATCCATTTCGCCAATGTGGCTGCAAAGCCTGACAGATAGTCAAGAACCGTCTACACGTTCTCAATATTGCCTTGGGCCTTCCTGTATTGGCCAATCAATTCAAGTACCGCCGCAAGATTGCCCGGATCGCCACTGGTCAGATGATGCACATTCTCCCACTTACGCAGCCAGGTCAATTGCCGCTTCGCCAGCTGTCGGGTGGCCGCAATGCCTTTCTGCACCATGGTGTCAAAATCGTACTCGCCTGCCAGCATGCCCCAGACCTGACGGTAGCCCACACAACGAACAGAGGGCAGGTCAGCGTTAAGGTCACCACGCTGCCAGAGGCGCTTAACTTCGTCGCAGAGCCCTCTGGCCAGCATGTCACGGAACCGCTGCTCGATACGCCGGTGCAATACAGACCGGTCATCAGGCATCAGTGCCAGCTGCAGCACAGTATAAGGCAGGCTGCTGCCGGCGTCTGCCTGCCATTGTGTTAAATACGGGAAATCCACGCCATTGGATGCTTGCACCCCTGCCCCACTCTGTGACTGCCAGGCCGCTGAGATGGGTTTGCCGGTCAGAATAACCACTTCCAGCGCCCGTAACAGCCGCTGTCGGTTGTTGGGGTGGATGGCTTGAGCTGCGACAGGATCAATGGCCGCAAGTTCCTCATGCAGGCTCGTCAATCCCTGCTGCCGGGCACGAGCCTCCAGCTCGGCGCGCAGCGCCGGATCCGCCGCAGGCAGATCGGCCATACCGTTAAGCAAGGCTTTGAAATACATCATGGTGCCGCCCACCAACACGGGGATACGCCCCCTGGCGGTGATATCCGCCATGGCGGCCTGGGCATCACGGCAAAAATCCGCTGCCGAATAGACCTCCGCCGGGTCACAGATATCAATCAGCCGGTGCGGAGCACGCGCCAGCTCTTCTGCGCTGGGCTTGGCCGTACCGATATCCATACTCCGGTAAACCATGGCGGAGTCAACACTGATGAGTTCGCACGGTAACCGCTCGGTAAGCTCAATGGCCAGATCCGTCTTGCCTGAGGCGGTAGGCCCCATCAGAAAAACCGCCAACGGCAGGTCTTGGGCAGCAGTCGTTACCATCAGCGCCCTCGCAGGAAGAGCTTGTCCAGCTCTCCCAAAGTAACCAGGGTCCAGGTGGGGCGCCCATGATTGCACTGACCACTGCGTTCGGTGGCTTCCATATCCCGCAGTAAGGCATTCATTTCAGGGATCGTCAATTGTCGGTTGGCCCGAACAGAGCCATGGCAGGCCATAGTGCCCAGCAGCTCGTGGGTCACTGCCTCAACCCGATCACTCTGGCCATGGGCCACCAGATCTGACAGCACGTCGCGGACCAACTGCTCGGTGTCAGCACCCCGCAACAGGGCGGGCACCTGGCGCACCGCTATGGTTTCCGGCCCAAGCCGTTCAATACTCAGCCCCAGTTGATGCAGCTCTGCGGCATGGGATTCAGCAATATCCGCTTCCTTTTGACTGACCGCCAGGGAGAGCGGCACCAACAGCGGCTGGCTGCGCAGATCCTGCGCCTCCAGTGCGCGTTTCATACGCTCATAGGTAATGCGTTCGTGAGCGGCGTGCATATCCACAATGATAAGTCCTTGCCGGGTCTGCGCGAGAATATAGATACCGTGTAGCTGGGCAATAGCATAGCCCAGCGGTGGCTCATCTGCGCTGTCCGGGGCAGGCGTCGCCAGCGGCATCACCGCTGACTGCAAGGGCGACCAGACAGCGGCAGGCTCCCCCTCGTCACGCGGCGAGCCCGGTACGGCCAGACCCGACTGGGCGGGCCCACCGCCCTCATTGAGAGACTGGTAAAAACCCAACTGGTCACTGACCCGCCATTCCGGCAGCGCCGCCCCTGAACGCGCGGGTGTGTCGCCCTGCCCGCCGCCCAGGCTGGCGGTCGTCTCTAGGCCTGTCTGCTCCCGCACCACCGATTGGGCAACAGCGCCGCGCAGATGATCGTCAGGCCGGACATCCGCCAGTGCTTTATGCAGGGTCCGGAAAATAAAGTCGTGAACCAAACGACCGTCCCGGAACCGCACTTCATGCTTGGTGGGATGGACATTAACGTCCACGTTGGCCGGGTCCAATGCCAGATAGAGCACAAAAGCCGGGTGCCGGTTATTATAGAGCACGTCCCGATAGGCCTGACGCACCGCGTGGGCCACCAGGCGGTCACGAATCACCCGAC
This sequence comes from Marinobacter sp., assembly GCA_022565395.1. Classification (GTDB taxonomy): domain Bacteria; phylum Pseudomonadota; class Gammaproteobacteria; order Pseudomonadales; family Oleiphilaceae; genus JAIUMV01. The sequence continues at coordinate 63,510 of JAIUMV010000006.1, read as the reverse complement.
CGTTAACGAAGAAGTACTGCAGGTCTGCCTGACTGCGGGAAAAAGTGGGCAGAGCGACCCATCCCCACAGGCGCAGGCCTGACGCCTCGGCATCAATCACCACGGCGTTGTCAATAAACTGCTGGCCACACAGCGCGGCAATACGACGCTCCCGATCCAACTGACTTGCCGCCGGGCGCAGGCTGTATACGGCTCGCTGGTTGTGGCGCAAAGTAAAACCGGTATCAAAACGGCTCAGCGCCTGGCGTCGCAGGCACTCCTCAACATGACCAAACTCGGTTTTCTCGGTGCGCAGGAACTTGCGCCGGGCAGGGGTGTTGAAGAACAGGTCCCGTACTTCCACGGTAGTGCCCACCGGGTGGGCCGCTGGCGAGATACGGGCGTCCATATCCCGGCCTTCCACTTCCACCCGGGCTGCCGCCTCGGTGTCAACGGTGCGGGAGGTCAGCGAGAGACGTGACACCGAGCTGATACTGGCCAGCGCCTCGCCCCGGAAACCCAGAGAGCCCACGGCCTCCAGATCGTCCAGACTATGAATCTTGCTGGTGGCATGGCGACTGAGGGCCAGCGGCAGGTCATCCTCGGTGATACCGGAACCGTCATCCCGCACCCGGATCAGCTTGACGCCACCCTGTTCAACATCCACTTCAATCCGCTCGGCATTGGCGTCCAATGCATTCTCCACCAGCTCCTTGACCACTGAAGCCGGTCGTTCCACCACCTCACCAGCAGCAATCTGGTTGGCAAGGCGCGGAGAAAGTAGTTTGATCACTGACATAGGGAACCGACACTGTGTTCTGCGGTGGAAAAAAGCTGCGGAAAATTGGATAGGTTACCACAGGCGAGACCCAAACCTCACCTGTGGTAGCAACTGCGTCAGGACGCAGGTATACGAATGGTCTGGCCCACCTGTACTCGGTCATTGGAGAGGCCGTTGTACTGCATGATCTCACGTACCGTGGTCTGGTTACGGCGCGCCACCGCTGAGAGGGTGTCGCCGCGCTGAATGCGGTATTCCGTCGCTGCGGCAAGCGTGCCCTGACGTCGTTGATAGGCGATCAGAGTGCCCGCCGGGGGCGTGTTGGCGAAGTAGGACAGAATGCCATCAAATACCGAACGGGCTATCTGATTCTGGTAGGCTGCCGTCCGCAACAACCGCTCTTCCTGCGGGTTGGATATGAAGCCGGCCTCTACCAGAATGGAGGGCATGTCGGGGGAGCGCAGTACGGCAAAATTGGCCTGTTCCACATTACTTTTATGGAGTTTAGCCACGCCACCCAAACGCTGCAACACGTGCTCCCCCACCCCCAGACTGGCATTGACGCTGGCTGTCATGGACAAATCCAGCAACACGCCTGCCAGCACATCGTCCTTATCGTTCAGGGTCACACCGCCGACACCACCTATCAGGTCCGAACGGTTTTCACTGGCAGCCAACCAGCGTGCCATTTCACTGGTTGCACCACGTTGCGACAGGGCAAACACCGAGGCTCCCCGCGGCTGCGGCGTACGGAAGGCGTCCGCGTGGATTGACACAAACAGGTCCGCGTTGTGCTGGCGCGCCCGCATGGTGCGGCCGCGCAAGTCGACAAAATAATCATTGGTGCGGGTCAGCCGGGCGGCGTAGCCGGGCTGCGCATTCAGCAGGGCCTCCAGGCGCTGGGCAATGCTCAGCACCACGTCTTTCTCCCGCGTGCCACCTGGGCCTATGGCACCGGGATCTTCGCCACCGTGGCCCGGGTCAATAACCACCACAATATCCCGCTTGCCGTCCGGGTCTTCCTGAATAACCGGACGAGCCGGCTCCGTCGGGCGCCTTCGCCCTTCCTGCACCAGGTCGATAACCAGGCGGTGGCCGTACTGCTGGTTGGGCTCCAACAGGAAGCTACGAGGGTTGACGTCCTCTTTCAGATCAAGCACCACACGCAGATCATTGCCATTGCGCACCGCGCTGCGGATACGCTGTACCGGACTGTTGGTGAGATCAAGACGGCTGAGGTCTGCGCGTAGCTGGGCATTCTGAATGTCAATGACCAGTCGCGCGGGATTGGGCAAGGCAAAAACCGTGTGCCGGGCCGGGCCACCGGTATCAAAAACCAGGCGGGTATGGTCCGGTGCCGGCCAGATACGGGCACCGTCAATCGATGTTGCAGCCTGAGCACCGAGGGAAAAAAGGCAAAGCGCAGCCAGCCATAGCGGCATCAGCGCCCGCAAAACACCCGCTTGCTCCATCATAGTCACACCTGCCACATCCCGTTTAATCTGTCTCATACTGCCCGTATCCTTTGCAGTAACTGCTCACCAGATACCGAGCCGGGCACCAGCGCGGCCTGGCGACCTTCACCCTCTGGCTGCAGCCTGATCACCACATCAGCCGGCGGCAGAATGCCCGCGCCACGTGCGGGCCACTCTATCAGGCAAATGGCGTCAGCACGAAAATAATCACGAATGCCCATGTACTCCAACTCTTCAGGGTCAGCCAGCCGGTAGAGATCAAAATGGTAAACCGCTGGTTGCAGGGCCTCGTAGGGCTCCACCAGTGTGTAGGTCGGGCTTTTCACCGCACCCCTATGACCCAACCCTTGAATAAACCCCCGGCTCAACGTGGTTTTCCCCATACCGAGGTTGCCTTCCAGGAACAGTACTTCGCCGCCCAGGCAGGCGTGGGCCAGCCTGGCGCCCAGCGCTTCAGTCGCCTGCTGATCCGTCAGGACTTCAATCAAGCTGGTCATGCCGGCTCCTTTGCACCCACTCCTGTGCCCGCCAAACGCCGGGCAACTCATTTACAACATCCATGGGCAGCAAGCCCATGTAACCCAAACGCTCACTGGCCTGGTTCGCCGCTTCCAGATGGACGGCCGCTGCCATCCGCACCGCCAGCTGCGGCGTTAGACCTTGCGCCAACAGGGCCGCCAGAATACCTGACAACACATCACCCATACCACCGGTGGCCATGCCCGGGTTGCTACCTGCAATCACCGCAGGTACGCCCTCATCCCCCGCAATGAGGGTGCCGGCACCCTTGAGTAAAACCACACCACCAAAACGTTGCTGCAGAGCCACAACCGCAGCCAGTCTGTCAGCTTCAACCTCACTCGCCTTCACACCCAGCAAACGTGCTGCCTCGCCAGGATGAGGGGTCAAGACATGCCGCTCATTACGCACCGGCACCCGGCTTGCCAGCATGTTGAGAGCATCCGCATCCAGCACCAGCGGCCCGGCAAAAGCCAATGCCTGCTGCAACAACTGCTGCCCCCAGGGCCCCTGCCCGATACCTGGCCCGCACAGAACCGCATCTGCCTGCGCCAGCAAGGGGGCCAGCTCTGAACCGTGGGTCACACCACGTACCATAACGGACGGACAGCGTGCCAGGGTGGCACTGATATGCTCAGGTCGGGTTGCCAGGGTAACCAGCCCGGCACCGGAGCGCGAAGCCGCCTCTGCCGCCAGTAGCCCCGCCCCGCCAAATCCCCGCTCGCCCGCGAGAATCAACAGGCGGCCAAACTCGCCCTTGTGGGCCGCGGCACGGCGCCTGGGCAAAAGTCCACTGAGGGCTGCCCAGTCACTGCGATGGGCGATGGCGGTAACGGGCGCCGCTGCCAGTGCCTCTGTCACCCCCAGGTCATCAAACAACACCCGCCCCTCAAGATCCGGCCCACGCCCGGTAAAAAGCCCCAACTTCAAACCAATAAAACTGACGGTCAGATCCGCCCGCACCGCCGCACCTGACGCTGCCCCGGTCGTTGCATCCAGTCCGGACGGCACATCCACCGCCAGGACCGGGAGGCCGCTGTCATTGATGCGGGCTATTGCTGCATCAAAGGGGGCTCTGGGGGCACCACCAACACCTGTGCCCAGCAGGGCATCGACAATCACCCCATCATCCGGGCACAAAGGCTGCTGCAACGTGCCCGGCGCCTGGGGCCAGGACTCAATGGTTACACCGTCCTTTGCAGCCTGGGCCGCTGCCTGGGCGGCGTCACCCGACAGATTTGTGGGATCGGCGACAGCAATGCAGCGGACCTGAAACCCATGCCGCTGTGCCGTCGCAGCCACCAGATAGCCATCGCCCCCATTGTTGCCTGCGCCGCAAAGTACAACCACCGAGCGACGCCCAGGCCAGCAACGCACCAGTTGACGAAAAGTCGCTGCCGCCGCACGCTGCATCAATACGAAACCCGGCACACCCCGTTCATCAATCACAAAACGGTCCAGCGCCCGCACGCCATCCGCCCCATAGAGGCTTTCTGGTAAGCTATGTACAACTTCAACGGGCATTGCCGACACCCTCGCACGATGGGCTTTAAGTATTTTTTTAACTAATGGATCCAGGTTCCTGTAAAGCATAGCAAAACACTAAAAAAGGTCATAACTTAATCAACGTTAATCATGGGCCCATGACAGTTCCTTTCGAGCAGCTCCCTGAAAAGATTCGTGAAATTGCCGCTGAACTTGGTTTTCAGGCGGTGGGTATTACCCTGCCCGAAACCGGGGTACACGGCGAATACCTGCAAAAATGGCTTGCCGAAGGTCTGCACGGGGAGATGGCCTACATGGCTGACCACGGCGACAAACGCTACACCCCAACCTCGCTGATACCCGGCACCTTACGGGTTATATCCGCCCGCATGGACTACCTGACGGCACCGGACAGCCCCGCCGAGGTGTTGAACGACCGTGAAAAGGCCTATATCGCCCGCTACACCCTGGGCAGGGACTATCACAAACTGATTCGCAAGCGACTGGTCCAGCTTGCCAAAGCCATTGACGAGCTGGTTCAGGGCCACGATTACCGGGCCTTTACCGATAGCGCCCCGGTGCTGGAACGGGCCCTGGCACAACGTGCCGGACTGGGCTGGATTGGCAAGAACACCATGATGATCAACCGTCAGGCCGGGTCATTCTTTTTTCTTGGCGAGATTTTCACCACCGCACCACTGCCAATCGACACCCCGTATGAAAAAGACCACTGCGGCCGCTGCAGCGCCTGCCTCGACCTCTGCCCCACGAACGCCTTTGTCGGCCCCCACAAGCTCGACGCCCGCCGCTGCATCAGCTACCTGACCATAGAGCTCAAAGGGGCTATCCCGGAAGAACTCAGACCGCTGATGGGCAACAGGGTATTTGGCTGTGATGACTGCCAACTGGTGTGCCCGTGGAATCGTTTCAGCAAGCCCAGCGGCGAACAGGACTTCCAGCCCCGGCATAGTCTGGATAACAGCCAATTGGCCAGCCTGTTCCTTTGGAGCGAAGAGGAATTTCTGGCCCGCACTGAAGGCTCAGCCATTCGACGTACAGGTTATGAGGGCTGGCTACGGAATCTTGCCGTCGGCCTGGGCAATGCGCCCTCCACCATACCGGTAATCGAAGCACTCAAGGCCCGCCAGGACCACCCGTCCGCTTTAGTCAGGGAACATGTGGCCTGGGCTTTGGCTCAGCATCGAGGGCGGTCTTGATTTTTTGCTGTAAAGGCTGTTTTGCAGGAGAGACGGTCAGTAGTGGGGGTGGATGCTTCTGAATCGCCGAACCCCGAACGCACCCCCAATCCCCAAAGGCACCCAAAAGAAGCTCCCCCAAGAAACCTAAATCTTAAAAAAGTGCTCCCGATAATGCCGAAGCTCCGCAATAGATTCACGAATGTCATCCAACGCCAGATGGCTACCTTCCTTTTTCACGCCCGCCAGCACATCCGGCCGCCAGCGACGAGCCAGTTCCTTGACGGTGCTGACATCCAGGTTGCGATAGTGAAAGAACGCCTCAAGCTCCGGCATATACTTCACCAGAAAGCGCCGGTCCTGGCCGATACTGTTGCCACACAGAGGAGAGTGTCCTTTTGCCATGTGCTGCTGCAGAAACTCAATAGTTCTGCGCTCGGCCTCAGCCTCGGTGATGCGGCTTTCCCGCACCCGCTCAGTCAGCCCTGATTCGCCGTGGGTACGGGTACACCAGTCATCCATATTGTCCAGAATGCCGTCAGGCTGATGAATCGCCAGCACGGGACCCTCTGCGATGACGTTCAGATCCGCATCCGTCACTATGGTGGCAATCTCAATGATACGCTCCTGCTCCGGGTCCAACCCCGTCATCTCCAGGTCAATCCATGCCAGACGGTCTGATGATGCCATGAGGTACTCCTGTGGTTTTCTGAAAGGGTTGGGTATGATGGTACACCAGAATCACAGCCCCGATGGAATCCAAAGTTAATGGCATCACAACATGGCTAAACGACGCCTGAGCAAGCAACAACAGTGGCGTATCCAGAAAATTCAGGCAGAGAGGACCGATCGGGCTGCCCGCAAAGAGCGCGATATCGACCAGCAAGTGGCTTCCGGTGAACTGGGGCCTGAACAGCTGGGGTTAGTGATCGCTCACTACGGTCGCCAACTTGATATCGAAGCACTCGAAGGCGAACGCCAGGGGCGCCTCGCTCGTTGCCATGTACGTACCAATATTGACGGGCTGGTTACCGGCGATCGGGTCATCTGGCGACCAGGCGCAGAGGAGACCGGCGTCATTGTCGCCCGCCAGGAACGCTCCACCCTGTTGCAGCGGCCCGACAAGTACGGTCAGTTTAAAGCCATTGCCGCCAACATCGACCACATCATCCTGGTGATAGCGCCAGAGCCGGAACCCCACGACAACCTGATTGACCGCTATCTGGTGGCCGCGGAAAACACCGCTATACCCGTGGTGATCCTGCTCAACAAAACCGACCTTCTGACCCCAGCGAACCAGCCCGCCATCGACACTCTGCTGGGTCGCTACGAAGACCTCGGCTATGCCGTGGTGCGTACATCCGCCCTGGAGACAGAAGCGCAGATGAAAGAGGTGGAACAGTTACTGGAGGGCAAAACCAGTGTGTTCGTGGGGCAGTCCGGTGTGGGTAAATCATCCATCATTCAGACCATCATGCCGGAAGAGTCCATCCGGGTAGGTGCGGTATCGGAGAGCACCGGCAAAGGGGTGCACACCACCACGACGGCACGCCTTTTTCACCTCGGCTGCGGCGGCGACCTGATTGACTCACCGGGCATTCGTGAATTCGGACTCTGGCATATGAGCGAGGACGAGATTACCCGTGGCTTTCGGGAAATCGCACCGCTTATAGGCTACTGCAAGTTTCGTAACTGCAAGCACCTGCAGGAGCCGGGCTGCGCCCTCGAGGAAGCGTTGGCGGACGGTCGCATCAGCGCAGCCCGGATGCAAAGCTACCGGCGCATTCTGCGGGACATGGAGCAGCAGTAGCCGCGCGTTACCAGTTCACCTCATCGGGATTCACCCGCTGTGGCGCACGCTCAAACCAGCTTCCGTCCTGCAACTGGCGCTCAGCACGGCGCCGCTCCTCGGGCGAGGGTGCGGTCAAGTCGATCAACGGCACGGTTCCTGACTCCCGCGCACTGCTGGAATGAATACCATCTGCGGCTTTCTTGTTCAGTACGATGATGGAAATGCGACGATTAACGGGCGCAAACGGATTGTTGGCATCAAACAGCACAGAGTCACTCAAGCCAACAACTCGGGCGATTTGCTCTGTCCGCACGCCACCCGCTACCAGCGCGCGGCGCGCGGTATTGGCACGGTCAGCAGACAACTCCCAATTGGTATAACCGGGCCGCCCACGGAAGGGCGTAGCGTCCGTATGACCGGTGATACTGAGCTTGCGACCGAAGGCTTCCAGCGGCTTGGCCAGCTCAAACAGAATGTCCTGGGAGTAATGCCTGAGCTGCGGGCTGCCGCTGTCAAACATGGGGCGCTGGGAGCGATCCACGATCTGGACTCGCAACCCTTCATCGGTGATATCAATCAGCAGCTGGTCCTTGAATTCCTGCAGGGTTTCGCTGGCGACGATTTGCTCCTGCAGCTCCTGATACAGCTCCTCCATCCGGCGCTGCTCAAGAATGTCGGCCATCTGATCCACCTGCGTTTCGTCAATCGCCATGCGGTGGGCAGCTATATCCGTGCTGGTGGCATCCACCAGGGATGCGCTCCCCCCCAGATCGATAGGCTGAGGCATACCACCCTGCATGAAACCAACCGGGTCACGGAAGTAGCCCTCAATCGCTTTCTTCTGCTCAGGTGATGCCGTCGCCGTCAGCCACAGCACCAGGAAGAACGCCATCATGGCGGTGGCGAAATCAGCAAAGGCCACCTTCCAGGAGCCACCATGGTGCCCCCCGACCTTCTTTTTGACCCGCTTGATGATAATCGGCTGTTCTTCCACCGGCGTTACCTGCTAATGCCTTGGCCGATCACTTGGATCGCACGTGGTCATTGAGTTCCTGGAAGCTGGGGCGCTTATCCGTAGGCAGCGCCTTGCGGCCAAATTCGATGGCCATCTGCGGCGCCTGGCCTGAAACTGTGGCAATAATGGAGGCTTTCGCGCATTCGTAGGCTTTCAGCTCGTAACGGGCATGATGCTCCAACGCGATAGAGGTAGGCCCTATAAACCCATACCCCATCCAGATCCCCAAAAAGGTTCCCACCAGGGCAGCAGCAACACTCAAACCGATAACTTCCGGACCCTCGGTCAGGAAGTTCATGGTAATGACGATACCCAATACCGCCGCGACGATACCCAGGCCGGGCATGGCATCTGCCACCTTGTTCACCGCATGAGCAGGTTCTTCAAGCTCGTGCTGACGACTCTCGATTTCGGCATCCATCAGGCCTTCGAGTTCATGGGGCGCCATGTTACCCGCGCTGATAATGCGCATGTAATCAGTGATAAACGCCATCAGCTCATGGGACTTGAGCACCGCCGGGTAACGGGAAAAAACCTGGCTGGCCTCAGGGTTATCGATATCCTCTTCGATGGACATCACCCCCTGTTTACGGGACTTGTCGAACATATCGTACAGCAGGCTCAGCAGGTCCATGTAGAACGCCTTGTTGAAAGGCGAGCCCGTCAACAACCGCAACACTGCGCCCATAACTTCTTTGATGAGATGCATGGGGTTGGCAATAATAAAAGCGCCAGTAGCCGCACCGAAGATAATAAGCACCTCCGTTGGCTGCCACAGCACCGCAAGATTGCCACCGTGCAGAACATAACCGCCCAGCACGCAGACAAGTACAATGATGGAACCGAGAATTAATGCCATGAACTGTAACTACACTCCGCCACACAGTGACTCTTGAAGCCATCCCATCCCGACCGGCTGCGTCGGGAGTTCAATATTGCTGAATCATAGCAAGGGGCTTTGTAAACCGCGAAGATCTCATTGCATTTCTTTACCAACGGTATCTTTTGCTAAACTGCCGCATCCCTCATCAAAGGAAGCCACGATGCTTGATAAGCTTTTCGTCGTCAGCCAGTACCTGGCCCCTCAACTTGCCCTGTCCCGGCTGGCGGGCAGACTGGCGGACTCTGAGCGCTCACCGCGCCTGAAGAACCGCTTCACCCACTGGTTTATCAACCGTTTTGGGGTAGACATGAGTGAGGCCGCTGAGCCGGACCCCACCGCTTATCCATCCTTTAACGCATTCTTCACCCGCGCCCTGAAGCCCGGCTTGCGCCCCGTTGTGGCCGACGCCAATGTGCTCACCAGCCCGGTGGATGGCGCTATCAGTCAGCTGGGACGCGTCAACGGTGACCGCGTGTTCCAGGCCAAAGGCCAGTCCTTCAGCCTGTTTGAGCTGCTCGGTGGCGATGAGGCACGGGCCGCTCCCTTCGCGGATGGCGAGTTTGCCACCATTTATTTGTCACCCAAGGATTACCACCGCATCCATATGCCGCTGACCGGCACCCTGCGGGAAATGATTTATGTGCCCGGCAAGCTGTTCTCCGTCAACCCGGTAACAGCCCAGAATGTACCCAACCTGTTTGCCCGCAACGAGCGGGTGGTGGCCATTTTTGACACGGATTTCGGCCCGCTGGCGATGGTTCTGGTAGGCGCGATGATCGTAGGCAGTGTGGAAACCACCTGGGCAGGCGTCGTCGCCCCCACCCCGGGCCAGGTGTTCGCCGTTGACTATCGGAATCAGCCACCCATACGTATTGAGAAAGGCGAAGAGATGGGCCGGTTCCGGCTTGGCTCAACGGTTGTGATGGTGCTGCCGAAAGGCGCCGTAACCTGGGCCAGTGAGTTCATGGAAGGCTCAACGCTTCGGATGGGGCAGGCATTTGGCGATCGCGGTACACAGACTGCCAGCGAGTAAGTGGAGGTAGTGCCTGCGCCACTCAGGCTCGTGGCGCAGGAAAGGCCATCACATCAGCGATACTGTCAGCTCCGCTGGACACCATCAGCAACCGATCCAATCCCAGCGCCACTCCTGCACTTGCTGGCATGCCTGCATTCAGGGCAGCCAGCAGGAAGGCATCTGCCGCCATCACCGGCTTGCCCGCTTCGGCTCGCAGCTGGTTATCCAGTTCGAACCGTCGGGCCTGCTCCGCAGCATCCGTCAGCTCCCAATAGCCGTTGCACAATTCAACACCGCGCACATACAGCTCAAACCGGTGGGCCATAGCCTGACCTTCCACAATAGATGTTTTGGCCAAGGCGGCCTGACTGGCCGGGTAAAGACAGATAAAGGTGGGAGGCTCTTTGGCCAGTGCCGGCTCCACCTGGTGGGACATAATCACATCCAGGCAAATATCCCGGCTCAGGGTGTCAGCCAGCGCCTTGTCCAGCCAGGACTCGCACACCACCCGTAACTCCGCATCACTGGCCAGAAAGGGGTCCAGCCCTGCCCAGCGCTGCAGGGCCTGGCGGTAGCTGATCCGTTGCGGTGGTGCATTCAGCCCCAGCCAACCGGCCACCAGATCGCCCACTTCAGTCATCAGGTCGTCATCGGCAAAACCGGGGCGATACCACTCCAACAGGGTAAATTCAGGATTGTGGCGGCGCCCCAGCTCGCCGTCACGAAAGGCCCGGAATACCTGAAAAATAGGCCCGCTGCCCGCTGCCAACAGGCGCTTCATGTGATATTCCGGCGACGTCTGGAGGTAAGCACGGCCATCAGGAAAGCCAATGCCCGCTGCAGTCCGGGCGGTGATAGCGTCCAGATGCAGGTCGCTGACCCCATGCCGGGCAAGCACGGGCGTTTCCACTTCCATCACCTGTCTGCTCGCAAAAAAACCGCGTACGAACTGCAGGAGTTCGGCGCGGTTTTTAAGGGCCTGCAGGCTTGCCGTAGGCTGCCAGTCGGGCTGCATCATATCACCCGGCGATCAGCCTTTTACGCGGCTGACGTAATCGCCTGTACGGGTGTCCACCTTAAGCACTTCACCAATCGTAATAAACAGGGGCACGCTGACCACGGCACCTGTGGAGAGGGTCGCCGGCTTGGAGCCACCCTGGGCTGTGTCACCCTTCATGCCGGGATCCGTATCAACCACTTCAAGCTCAACAAAGTTGGGCGGGGTAACCGACAAGGGCGCGCCGTTGTAGAGGGTCACCTGATAGACGTCCTGCTCCTTCAGCCACTTCATGCAGTCGCCTACGGCTTTGGCATCTGCGGCAAACTGCTCGAAAGAGCCGTCTGTCACCATGAAATGCCAGAATTCACCGTCGGTATAGAGGTACTCCATGTCGCGGTCCATAACATCCGCCGCTTCCAGACTCTCACCGGACTTGAAGGTTCGCTCCCATACCCGGTTGGACATGAGGTTACGCAGTCTGACGCGGTTGAAAGCCTGCCCCTTGCCGGGCTTGACGAACTCGTTCTCGAGAATCACGCAAGGGTCGCCATCCAGCAAAACTTTAAGACCACTGCGGAATTCGTTGGTAGAATAGGAAGCCATGAAACGATCACCTGAATTGACGCGGTTAAAATGTCGAAGGCCGGTATGATACAGCGAACTGCCACTCTGGTAGAAGTCCGTTCTGCCGAGCCACAACCGGAACGCTGGCAAGCCCTGTTGGCCAACGCCATCAACACACCCGAGGCCCTACTGCAGGAAGTGGGCCTGAACCCCACCGAGTGGCTGGAGGGTGCCGAGCGCGGCCATCGGCTGTTCCCGGTACTGGTCCCCAAACCCTATCTACAACGCATCGGGTACGGTGATCCTCAGGACCCTCTGCTACGGCAAGTACTTCCCCTCCTCGAGGAAGGCGTCACCCTGCCCGGCTACAGCCCTGACCCACTGGAGGAACGCAGCGCCAGCCCGGTACGGGGGTTGATCCGAAAGTATCGTAGCCGCGCCCTTCTGATGGTTACGGGCCAGTGCGCCATCAACTGCCGCTACTGCTTCCGCCGCAGTTTTCCCTACGGCGACCACAGTTTGTCACCGCAGGCTCGCCAGCAGGTTATTGATACCCTGGCCGCCGACCCGGCCCTGAACGAAGTAATTTTGAGTGGCGGCGATCCTCTGGCGGTGAATGATCGTCTGATAAGCCAGTGGCTGGATGCTATTGCCGGCGTGTCTCACATCCGCCGCCTGCGCATTCATAGCCGCCTGCCGGTTGTCATCCCTCAGCGTGTCACGCCGGCGCTGTTGGCCGCGCTCAGCGGCAGTCGCCTGAAGGTTGTACTGGTGGTTCATGTCAATCATCCGCAGGAAATAGACGCAGACTTTGCCGCCGCCATGGGCCAATTGAAAGAGGCCGGCGTTACCCTGCTCAACCAGAGCGTGATCTTGCGGGGCGTCAATGATCACGCGGACACCCTGGAAGCCCTCAGCGAGCGACTGTTTGAGGTTGGCATACTGCCCTATTACCTGCATGCCTTTGATCCGGTACAAGGTGCTGCTCACTTCGATGTTGCGGATGCAAAAGCCACCACCCTCATGACCGAGCTCAGAACCCGTTTACCCGGTTTTCTGGTGCCCAGGCTGGTCAGGGAGTTACCGGGTCGGCCCAGCAAGACCCCGCTGGACTGACCCCTCATCCAACTCACAGGGATGGCAAAGCAGGCCAAATGCCCGTTAAACCAAGAGATTTGACACTACTTTTGTCAAATCTTGTCAACTATTGCCTTTTCTGGCTTTTTGTTGGTCCTTTGCTATTTTACATTCAGGGCATATCGATAAAGATATGTAATTACGGCGTTTTTCCAATGGCAAACAGCTGCGTTCCGGCACCACCAGAAGTGGTCACCGAAACAACGCCGCAGAGAGCGCAACCCGGGGGTTTATCCATTACTCTCAGGGACTAACCGTTACGAACTGGCATGGTGGCCATGATCCTGAAACCCGATCTACAGGTTCCCGAGCAAAAGAGCACAACCCTCTCCTTTTGTGACGTAACCCCCAAATCCTTCAAGCACTGGGCAGACAACCTGCCCATTGCCAACGTTGGCGAGTCATCCCGCCAGCTTTACCATGCCATTATTGAGCTGAACCAGCTGCTGGTCGCCCCAGCCCAGCGTATGGGCCTGCTGGAAATCATTCGCCCCCGTATACATTTCGTGTGCCGGGAACTGTCCCGTCACTACCTGGGCATGGCCATCAGCCTGCCTGAAAAACAGCGCAAAATTGCCAACCTCAGCCAGGCCCTGCAGCTACACTTGGCCAATGGCTACAAAATCTGCATCCTGGAATTTCTTGACCAGGGCGGCCTGGACCGCAACCGAAAAGCGCTGGCACCGGCCTGCCACCGTGCCATTACCGAACTTGGCATGACCCTGCTGCGCTCCAGCCAACTTTACTGTGCCAGCCCGGCGCGTACCTGGCTGGAAACACACCGCATCTACCGTTTTACCCAGCGCAACAAGCTGTCTGATATCGAATGTGAGGATGACACCCTCAATCACCGTGACAGCAGCACCGTGGCTGATGCCTACAAGCGTCTGCTGCTGCTGGCCTGCGCTCGCCCCAATCAGTTACGCCAGAAAGAGCTGGAGCAGAGTTACGAATTGTTTGAGCTGTGGAGCAGCCATGTTGAGTGCTCTCCCGAGCTCGCCAAACAGAACTCACTGTTTGTCATCAACATGGAGCGGGATGCCCCGCCGGTCTACCGAAGCCTGATTCAGGGGGATATGTCCCACGATAACTTTGGCTTCGATACCACGACCCTGTCCGATCTGATCGCCGATCACGTCAACCGGCTACAGGACAAGAAAGGTGATCCGCAAGCTGCGGCGTCGTCAGCACTCAGAGTCGCTGGCAACATGCCAGACATGCTGCTGATGCACCTCAGCCAGGCGCTGGGCGTTCTGACCAAGCGTAGCTTCAACCGCATCGCCAGCGAGGGCTCTCTGCAGGTGACCGTCGGCATGACGGCAACCCACTTCTATATTGCCGACAAGCAGACCTTCAATCAGTTTGTCGCCGGAAATGAAGATCATGCGGATGAAGGCCGGAACCGCTTTATCGACGCTGCATCCCGCAAGGATGCCTGGTCCGGAGCCCATGACGCCTCGCCCAGTGACGACCGGCTTTACTCCGCCGATGCCCCCATTACCTATCGGGGAGTGGCCGGCGCGTTTGAGACGCCTGACAGCCAGAAAACACTGCCCCCCATTTATCGGACCCATCTCATCAACAGCAGCCCTGGCGGCTACTGTATTGGCTGGGATGGCGAGGTACCGGCCTCGCTGCAATCAGGGGAGATTCTGGGTATCCGCGAGCATGAACGTCACCCCTGGAGCGTCGCCGTGGTGCGATGGATGCGGCAGGTCAGAAATCAGGGCATGCAGGTGGGCATTGAACTACTGGCCCCCAGTGCAGCCCCCTGCGGCATCAAGCTGATCCAGAAGGCCGGGCAGAGCAGCGAGTACTTGCGAGGTTTGCTGCTGCCGGAGATCAGTTCCGTGAGCCGCTCCGCCACCATCCTGACGCCCCGACTACCCTTCCAGTCTGGCAGTCGGGTAACCCTGATTCATGACAATCAGGAGCAACACGGCATGCTGCTCAAGCGCCTGCTGAGTACGGGTAGCGTCAGCCAGTTTGAACTGAAGCTGCACACTCAGATAGACACCGACAGCGGCGAGCCCCGCACCTCCGGCCCAGGCAAGAAAAGCGGCGGGGCCAGCGAGGACGAGTTCGACTCACTCTGGCCTTCACTGTAACCTTCGCATTAACCACAAGGCCGCCACCGGCCATCCATATCGCTCCGGGTCACACCCGGGGCGTTAGGGACAACCCCTGATCACGCCGCCAGGAGGCTCTCCCGGGTGCCATCAGAGGCGCCCCAGGTTTACACCCCGAAACGCCATGGCAGTTGTTCCGAGGCGGCTTAGATCATATAGTGCTGCTATATTTGTCAGTTTTTAACAAATGACACAATGATCTGCGATTAAGAGACCTTCAACGAATGCAGAAGAAAAACGCGACGGTCCACCTGCTGATTCTGGACCCCTCCCAGAATGATGCTGAGACCCTGGTCAGCCTGATGAGAAACTCCGGGTATGCAACCCGGGCACATCGGATCACGTCTGAGGAAGATCTGGAAGAGTCAGTAAAAACATCCAACTGGGATCTGCTGCTAGCCCGCGACGTGGAGCAGGACGTAGCACCGGATACGGCGCTGGCCACCGTTCGACGCATGGACAAGGACATCCCGGTGGTGTTGCTGACAGACACCTTTGACCGTGACCGCATCACCAGCTTCATGAAGGCTGGCGGCAAGGCCACCGTGCCCGGCGACTTTCAGGATCTGCTGATGCTGGTCATCAAACGCGAACTGGGTAACCTGGAGGACCGCAGACGCAGGCGCGCCCTGGAGGCACACCTGCGCGAAGCTGAGCAACGCTGCCAACTGCTGCTGGAAAGCTCCAAAGATGCCATTGCCTACATCAACGATGGCATGCACATCTACGCCAACCAGTCCTACCTGGAGTTCTTCGGGTATGACGATGTGGACGAGCTGATGTGCATCCCGGTTCTGGATACGCTGGACAGCAAGAGCCAGGACAGTTTCAAAGAGTTCATGAAGAGCTTCACCAGCGAAGGTGCGGATGGCAAGACACTCAACTGTGTCGCGCGCCGCAGTGACAATCAGGAAATGAGCGTCACCCTTCAGGCGTCCACTGCCACCTATGACGGCGAGCCCTGTACCCAGCTAATTATCCAGCCGGAACACAGTGATGCAGAGCTGGAAGAAAAACTGAAACAGATCAGTAGCCAGGACCTGCTCACGGGCCTGTTCAACCGCCAGCATCTGATGGAAGCCCTCTCCAAGGTTATTGTCAAAGCTGGCGAAACCAATACCAGTGGCTCGCTGGCTTACATTGCGCTGGATAACTTCCAGCAGATCAAGCGGGAAATCGGCATCGCGGGTGCCGACCTGCTGTTGGGGGATGTCGCCAACAAACTCCGTGAAAACACCGCGGCTGACGCCACCATCGCCCGCCTCAGTGACGACGCTTTCTGCATCCTCGCCTACCCCATTGAGGAGTCGGAGATGGTCAAGTCGTCCCAGGCCTTGCTGAAAGCCATAGACGACCACCTGTTCGATATCAGTGGCCGCAGCGTGCATATTACCGTCAGCATCGGTATTACCAGCATCACCGAGAACTCACCCAAAGGCGTGGATGTGCTGGGGCGCGCCCACACGGCATCTGATGAAGTACGCAAGCAGGAAGGCCATGAGAACGGCAACGGCCTGCTGGTCTATAGTCCGGCTGCGTTTGAAAAACTGGACGAAGACAACTCCGCGGAGGCCATCCAGCGCGCATTGGACGAGGACCGCTTCCGCCTGCTGTTCCAGCCGGTCATTAACCTGCGCGGGGAAGGCGAAGAACATTACGAGGCCTTTGTCCGCATGCTGGACAAGGACAACGAGGAAGTGTCGCCCTATGACTTCCTGCCACCCTCCGGCCCATCAGACATGGCGGTAAAAATCGACCGCTGGGTGGTACTGCAAACTATCAAACAACTGTCCTCACATCGCTCCAAAGGCCATGACACCCGCCTGTTCCTCAACGTGACGGCAGAAACGATTCAGGACAAAACCTTCACACCCTGGCTCAGCGTGGCGCTGAAGTCTGCACGCCTGCCAGGTGATTCGCTGATTTTCCAGATCCGCGAAGGCGACGCCACCACCTACATGAAACAGGCCCGTGAATTTGCCAAGGCTCTGAGAGAGCTGCGCTGCAAGATCTCCGTCAGCCAGTTCGGTTGTGCCCTGAACCCCATGAACACCCTGAAACATGTGGAAGTGGATTACGTGAAGATCGACGGGTCCTTCACCGAAGAGATCCAAAAGAGTGACGAAGCCAAGGAACAGGTGAAGGAAATGGTGCAAACCCTGCAAAGCATGGGCAAGCTGACCATCATCCCGCTGGTGGAAAGCGCCGCGCTGCTGGCCACCCTCTGGCAGGCTGGAGTCAACTACATCCAGGGCTACTACCTGCAGGCGCCAGTGCCGGAGATGAACTTCGACTTCAGCGAGCAGTAAGACTGTGTTTTAGCCGCGGAATCCGCAGAACAACGCGGAAAAAAGAAACTGATTGGCCACGGACGGCACGGACTTGCACGGACAGAACATAAATGGTTTTAGGTAGTTGTCCGTGAGTGTCCGTGCCGTCCGTGGCTAAAGTCTTTAGTCTTTAACTTCCGCGTTGTTCCGCGGATTCCGCGGCCAAAAAAACTCAAACGTTCACGTCATTATTGATCCACACCGAATCGCTCTCGCGGAAGCCTATCAGGTACAGGATGGCGTCCAGCCCCAGGGTGGAGATAGAGTGGCGGGCGGATTCTTTGACCAGGGGTTTAGCGCGGAAGGCGACGCCGAGGCCGGCCTGGCTGAGCATGGGCAGGTCATTGGCGCCATCACCGACGGCGATGATCTGCTCGCGGGAGACGTTTTCCCGCTCGGCGATTTCCAGCAGTAGCTCTGCTTTGCGCTGACCATCCACAATGCGTCCTGACACCCGGCCGGTGACCTTGCCGTTTTCTATCTCCAGCTCATTGGCGTAGATATAGTCAATTCCCAGCTTCTGCTGCAGATGACGGGCGAAGTAGGTGAAACCACCCGACAGGATTGCGGTGCGATAGCCCAGGGATTTGAGGCTGCGAATCAGGTGCTCGGCACCCTCCGTCAGCCGCAAACGCGAGGCAATGCCCGCCAGCACCTTCTCATCCAGCCCCTTCAACAAGGCAAGACGCTCTGCAAAGCTCTGGCTAAAGTCCAGTTCGCCCTGCATCGCCCGTTCGGTAATCTCCGCCACCTGCTCGCCGACACCGGCCTCTTTGGCCAGCTCGTCGATGACCTCCGCCTCAATCAGGGTGGAGTCCATATCAAATACCACCAGGCGGCGATTGCGCCGGAAGATGGTATCTTCCTGGAAAGCGATATCCACATTCAGCTCGGCAGCAATATGCAGGAAGTCCGCCCGCAGCTGGGCCAGATCACCGGGCGTACCCCGTACGGAGAACTCCACGCAGGCAATGCTGTTATCCGCGGTATTCAGGGATGGCCGGGCCGACAGCCGGGTGATGTTATCGATATTCAGGCCATGGCGGGCGGTAATGGCGGACACCCGGGCAATATGCTCAGCTTTGATGTCCCGCGCCAGGAGGGTAACGATGTAACAGGCACGGTTACGACCCGCTGCCCACTGCTGGTAATCCGCCTCAGAAATGGGGGCAAAGCGTACCTGCAGGTCAAGGGCGTGCAGGCGGAACAGCAAGTCACGGATCACCGGTGGGGCATTGGCTTCATCCGGGATTTCCGCCAGGATTCCCCAGGTCAGATGGTCATGAATCACCGCCTGGCCGATATCCAGAATGCGGACATCGTAACGTCCCATGATGCCGGTGATTTCCGAGGTCAAACCCGGCTTGTCACGCCCGGAGACATTAATCAGTACCAGTTCACTCACTGTCAGAAGACTCCTGTTGGGCGCCAGCGGCAGCCTGGGGGCGAATCACATCAATACCATCAATGCGCTGCAAACCACGGGGCAGCTTGTGCCCACGGCGACCACGCTCCCCGATGTAGTGCTCAAGGTCGTTGAACTGCAGGGTCATTTTCCGCTTGCCAGCATTCACCTGCAGTTGATCCTGAGGGGTAAACACCGCTACGGCCACAACATACTCCTCCCGCATCTGCACCCGGGCAGAGGGGATACTGATGATCTTGTTGCCCTTGCCTTTCGCCAGTTCCGGCAACTCAGACATGGGGAACACCAGCATGCGGCCTTCGTTGGACACTGCCGCCAGATAGTAGTCATCGGCACCGGCCGGCACCATCACTGGCGCCATGATGCGGGCACCGGATGGCACGCTCACCACGGTTTTACCGTTGCGGTTCTTGCTCACCAGATTTTCCAGCGTGGTAACAAAGCCGTAACCACCATCGGTAACCAGCAATACCCGGCGGGACGCCTCGCCCATCAGCAGTCCCGCAAAGGTTGCCCCCGCAATGGGATTGATGCGTCCGGTCAAGGGCTCACCCTGACCGCGGGCCGATGGCAGGGAGTGCGCCATCAGCGAGTAGGTGCGGCCCGTGCTGTCGAGGAAAATCACCTGCTGGTTACTGCGGCCATGGGCGGCCAGCGAGAAACGGTCGCCCGCCTTATAGCTCAGCCCGGTGGGGTCAATATCATGCCCCTTGGCAGCTCGCACCCAGCCCTTCTCGGACAGCACCACGGTCACCGGGTCATTGGCGATCAGGTCTGTTTCGCTGAAGGCACGGGCCTCCTCGCGCTGAACGATGGGTGAGCGACGGTCATCGCCATAGGTCTCAGCATCCGCCAGGAGTTCGGCCTTAATAAGGTCGCGCAACCGCACTTCGGAGCCCAGAATGGACTGCAACTCATCCCGCTCCTGTGCCAGTTCGTCCTGCTCGCCACGAATTTTCATTTCTTCCAGCTTCGCCAGGTGACGCAGCTTCAGGTCGAGGATGGCCTCAGCCTGCTCCGAACTCAGACCAAACCGTGCCATCAGCTCTCGCTTGGGTTCGTCCTCGTAGCGGATAATCTCAATCACTTCGTCAATGTTGAGATAGGCAATCAGCAAACCTTCCAGGATATGCAGCCGCGACAACACCTTATCAAGCCGGAACTGCAGCCTGCGGGTCACGGTTACCCGGCGATAGTCCAGCCACTCACCCAACAGGGTGCGCAGGTCTTTGACGGCAGGACGGCCATCATTACCGATAATGTTGATGTTGACCCGATAGGACCTCTCAAGATCAGTGCTGGCAAAGAGGTGGGCCATCAGGCCTTCCAGGTCCACCCGGTTGGAGCGGGGCACAATCACCAGGCGGGTCGGGTTCTCATGGTCTGATTCGTCCCGCAGGTCCGCTACCATGGGCAGCTTCTTGGCGTTCATTTGCTGGGCGATCTGCTCCAGCACCTTGGCGCCGGAGACCTGGTGGGGCAGGTCAGTAATGACGATATCGCCGCCTTCATTGATCCAACGCGCCCGCATCCGCAGGGAGCCGCGGCCGGTCTCATAAAGCTGACGCAAATCCTTGCGCGGGGTGATGATCTCGGCCCCGGTGGGGAAATCCGGCCCCTGGATGTGCTCGCACAACTGCTCCACCGTGGCGGTGGGGTCGTCCAGCAGGCGCACGCAGGCACTGGTGACCTCACGCACGTTATGGGGCGGAATATCAGTGGCCATACCCACTGCAATACCCGTGGTGCCGTTTAACAGTACATGGGGCAGACGTGCGGGCAAGGTGGAGGGCTCGTCCATGGTGCCATCAAAGTTTGGCACCCAGTCCACGGTGCCCTGCCCCAGCTCACCCAACAGCACATCGGCAAAAGCCGACAGGCGCGATTCGGTGTATCGCATGGCAGCGAAGGATTTGGGATCATCCGGCGACCCCCAGTTGCCCTGCCCGTCCACCAGCGGATAGCGGTAGGAGAAAGGCTGCGCCATCAGCACCATGGCTTCATAACAAGCGCTGTCACCGTGGGGGTGAAACTTACCCAGCACATCACCCACCGTACGGGCGGACTTCTTGTACTTGGCAGTGGACTTGAGCCCCAGCTCTGACATGGCGTAAATAATACGCCGCTGAACCGGCTTCAGGCCATCTCCTACATGGGGCAGCGCCCGATCCAGGATGACGTACATGGAGTAATCAAGATAGGCTTTTTCGGTGTATTCCTTGAGCGATACACGTTCAAAACCGTCATCCGTTGTCTGGAACTCTGGCATGCAGGCCGACTCCCTCTGCTGTTATTGGCGTTAAACAGCGGCCATTATAGGTTCGCGAGGGGATGGACACCAACCCTGCTGCCAAAAAGCCAATTACGGAATTCCCGCATGGAGTCAGATGAGGTCAAGGCCTATCCTGAGACGGTTGTCCCATCAGGCAGATTTCATGAAAACGACAGTTCAGGCATGTGGTCACGCGTTGCTGACAGCGTTTATCAACAGTTCACTGGCGCTCGCGCTGATGCTGTTGGTGGAGTTCACCCTCACCGGCACTCTGGTGCTGGCAAGCCCTTACCTTTGGGCAGGGCTGTTTATCTGGATTGTTATTTTTACTGCACAGTTTTACCGGCAACTGAAACTTTGCCGAACCCATCAGCGTTTTCAGCAACAGCACAGCACCAAGTAACACGCCCCAGGCCTTCTTCAGAACACCAGCCCCCCTTCGGCAGACTCAGAGCGACCGGGAATAGTTGTATGATCACCGGTCACTCCGTTCAGTTGAGGGCGCCAGAAACAACAAAGCCCCACTGAAAACTCAGCGGGGCTTGTCAGGTTGCAGCAGCAACGACTTACTGGCGAATACCTTCCACCGAGATGACCAACTTGACCCGCTCAGAGGCAGGCCCAAGATCCATAGGGATACCAAAATCCTTCAGAGCAAATTCAGTCTGGGCATCAAAGCCCATGCGGTAGCCGCCCCAGGGGTCTTTGCCATGCCCCACCATCTGCACGTCCAGCGTCACTTCACGGGTGACACCACGGATGGTCAGGTCGCCGGTAACCTTGGCTTCTTTACCATCGTCCCCCAGTACCTCTACCCCAGTGCTGCGGAAACTTGCCTCGGGATGGCGGCTCACGTGAAGGAAATCCTCGTTACGCAGGTGCCGGTCGCGCTCTGCGTGGTTGGTGTCCACGCTGGCCGTTTTCAGCGTCACTTGCACGGCGCTGTTGGCCGGATTCGCCTCGTCAAACACAAACTGACCGTCAAAATCGTTGAAGCGGCCAAACATGGTGCTGAATCCCAGGTGGGAAATCTCGAACGTAACAAACTGGTGCGCACCATCGCGATCAAAAGCGTAGGTACCGCCGTGCTCTGCAGCCACCGGGCCGGCCAATGTCAGGGCAACGGCTGATGCCATCAAGGTTCTTTTCATCATGGATCAATCCTCTTGGTAATTAGGGGCTTGTTCAGCACCCGAAGTGTTTCAATGCCTGAAATTTTTCAACGTACTCGTTCAATCTGAGATTAGCGCCGCTTACCCAGACCCATCATCCGACGCAGGGTCTCGTCCCTATCCAGCAGGTGATGTTTCAAAGCACCGGCGGCGTGCACCCCTACCAGAGCGATGATGGCCCAGGTACTCCACTCATGAACGGTTCCGGCAATATCTTCCAGCCCCGGTTGTCGCCCAGTGATGGACGGCACCTGAAACCAGTCAAACACCTGAATACTGCGACCATCGGCGGTGGAGATGAGGTAACCGCTGACCATAGCCACGAACAACAGTCCGTAAAAGAGCCAGTGTACGGTGTGTGCCGTTACCACCTCCCAACGCCGATGACTGGGCAGGGGGCGTGGCATCGGGTTGGTGAGACGCCAGATCAAGCGCACTACCAGTGCAATAAACAACAACACACCAACACTGCGGTGAATATGTGGCCCCTGACGATACCATTCATGAAAGTAGCTCAGGCCCACCATCCAGTAACCCAACGCAAACAAGCCCAAAACCGCAAGGGCCATCAACCAGTGGAGGGCGACGCCTATCAGCCCGTAGCGCTCCACACTGTTCCGAATTTGCATGCAACAATCCTACTTGTTCGCGCTTTTTGACGGCGCCATGCCGTCTATTTAGCAAGTGTAGGAGCGATAGACCGGAAGACCAACCGAAAGTTTTTGGATGCAATGTTCAGAAAAACTGAACATGAGGAGAGACCGAACAAACGTCCTCAGAAAGGTAGCCAATAGGCTGATGCGGGTTATACGGATTGGAATAATTCAAGATGTCAATAAAATGGGACCATCATTAACGGGGAGTCCACTCCCCAACGGAGCGAAAACGAGAAGGAGGAGCTCATGGACCTGGAATTTGACGAGCGCGTGGTTGTTCCCAGCAACAACTGAAGCCGACAAGCCCTAAACCAAAAAAACCGTGCGCCGCAACCGCACGGTTTTTTTATGGGCATTCAGACTCAGACGTTACCGAAAGGTATCTGATAGACCACCGAAATCACCACAATAGTCACAGCGCCGATAAACAGGTTCATGGGCAGCCCTACCCGCAAAAAGTCAGAGAAGCGGTAGCCACCCGGACCGTACACCATCATGTTGGTCTGGTAACCCAGGGGCGTGGCAAAGCTGGCTGATGCGGCCATCATGACGGCAATAACAAACGGCTCCGGCGCCACCCCCGTGCTGGCGGCCGCGGACAGGACGATGGGCAGAATCAGCACCGCGGCAGCATTGTTGGTGATCACTTCCGTCAGCACGGATACCGTCAGATACACCACAATCAGCATCAGCAAGGGATTGCCTGCACTCAGCTGTACAATGTTGCCCGCTACATACTCCGCCGCGCCGGTGACCTGGAGCGCCCCCCCCAGAGCAAAAGAGGCTGCAATGGTTAACAGCACGGGTACATCGACGGACTTCTGTGCCTGCCCCACCGAGCAACACCCGGTCATAATCATCAGCACAGCGCCCAGCAGCGCCGCGTTCAGCATGCTCAGGAGACCAACCGCCGCGGCCCCCACCAGGGTAAACAAGATGGCCCATGCCAGATAGGCACGTTCATGGCGGGGCGTTTCAGTTTCCAGGTCATTGATCAACAGAAAGTCTTTGCTGTAGCGCTGACGGCTGACAAATGCCGGCCGGGCTTCCAGCAACAGCACATCGCCGGGCTTGAGCCGGATGTTGCCCAGGTTACCGGATACCCGTTCACCACCCCGGGCCACTGCCAATACCACGGCGCCGTAGCGATCACGAAACTTCGCATCACGGATGGTCTGCCCGAGCACATCAGATTGATGGGACAGTGCCGCTTCCACCAACCGCCGCTCGGCGCGATCCTTGCTCAACGACGGCTCGTCGTCGTGCACAGATGGCACGATGCCGTTGATACGCAAGACGTCGGAAATCGCCTGGGTGTCGCCGGCAAACACCAGCCTGTCGCCGCCTCGCAGCCGCTCTTCTGACGGCACCGCGGTAACTACGCTACCGTCCCGTTCGATCTCCACCAGATAGAGGCGTTCCAGCTCACGCAATCCCGCCTCACCCACGGTTTTACCCACCAGTGGGCCGTCCTGGGCGACAGCCACTTCCAGGGTGAATTCACGCATGGCACCGAACTTCTGCCGGTCCTTTCGGTCCGGCAATACTCTTGGCAACACCAGAATCATCACCGTCAAGCCAATGATGGCGACCGGCAAGCCCACCATGGTGATGGAAAAAATGGAAAACCCGGCCTCCCCCGTCAGTTGCTGGTACTGCCCGTTCACCACCAGATTGGTGCTGGTGCCAATCAACGTCAGGGTGCCCCCGAGAATCGCTGAATAGCTAAGGGGAATCATGAGCTTGGAGGGGGAAATGCCAATCTTGCGTGACCAGGCGTGAATGGCCGGAATCATGGTGGCCACCACCGGGGTGTTATTCAGAAAGCCGCTCAGCAAGGCTACAGGGAACGCGATGCGGCTTTGTGCGCTGCGCACGGTACGGGGATTGCGCAAAAGGTTGTTGACGACAATATCAACACCGCCGGAATGATGTATGCCCGCGGCCACCACGAACATGGCCGCAACGGTTATCAGGCCGCTGTTACTGAAGCCTACCAGGGCTTGCTCCGGCGACAGGATACCCGTCACACTGAGCACCACCAGTGCACTCATCATGACCAGATGGGGGCCGAATCTGCCAACGGACATGAGCAGCAAAGCGGCTACCGCAAGCCCGAGCGAAAACCATCCTTCCCAACCCATTCACACTCCCCATCCGGGATACTTTAACGGATGCAGAGCTTACCGAAATTGCCGAACGCAGGATAAGAATAAAAAATAATTTTTAAATACCTAAGGGTTATATGCAGTTCATGATAAAGGCTGCAGCGCAGGTTTCGCAGCCCACCCCTATCAGGTAGCAATATCCGCCAGGTTACCGTAGGTTTCCAGCCAGGCTCGGCGATCTGAAGCCCGCTTCTTGCCCAACAGCATGTCCATCTTCTCGTCCGTATCGTCACCCTCTTCCAGGGTGAGCATGACGAGCCGCCGGGTGTCTGGCGCCATGGTGGTTTCCCGCAACTGCAGCGGGTTCATTTCACCCAGACCCTTGAAGCGGGTCACTGAGATCTTGCCTTTGCGCTTTTCCGCCGCCAAGCGGTCAATGATGCCCTGCTTCTCATGCTCGTCGAGGGCATAGAAGGTTTCCTTGCCCAGATCGACACGATACAGGGGGGGCATCGCCACATAGACGTGACCTGACTTCACCAAGGGGCGGAAGTGCCGGACAAAGAGCGCGCACAACAGGGTCGCAATATGCAGACCGTCGGAGTCAGCGTCAGCCAGAATACAGACCTTGTCATAGCGCAGGCCGCTGAGGTCGTCTGAGCCAGGGTCAACGCCAATGGCAACGGCAATGTCATGGACCTCCTGAGACGCCAGAATCTCGCCGGAGTCCACTTCCCAGGTGTTCAAAATCTTGCCCCTCAGCGGCATTACCGCCTGGAACTCACGATCACGCGCCTGTTTGGCGGAGCCACCGGCAGAATCACCCTCCACCAGGAAAAGCTCGGCACGGCTCTGGTCAGCACCGGAGCAATCCGCCAGCTTGCCGGGCAAGGCCGGGCCAGAGGTGACTTTCTTACGGGCCACTTTCTTGCTCGCCCGCAGTCGTCGCTGGGCGTTGCTGATAAAGAGTTCCGCCAGAGTTTCAGCAATATCCGTGTGCTGGTTCAGCCATAGACTGAAGGCATCCTTCACCACGCCTGAGACAAAGGTGGCCGCCTCGCGGGAGGACAGCCGCTCTTTGGTCTGACCGGAGAACTGAGGCTCCTGCATTTTGAAAGACAGCACGTAGCTGCAGCGGTCCCAGATGTCTTCCGGCGACAGCTTCACGCCACGGGGCATCAGGCTGCGGAAATCGCAGAACTCCCGCATGGCGTCAAGCAACCCGGTACGCAGACCATTCACATGGGTGCCGCCCTGAGCGGTGGGAATCAGGTTGACGTAGCTTTCCATGATCCCGTCGCCGCCTTCCGGCAGCCATTGAACAGCCCAGTCCACAGCCTCGCTGTTTCCGGCAAAGGAACCGGTAAAGGGCTCCAGTGGCACCACTTCCAGGTCGGCCAATGCACTGCGCAGGTAATCCCGCAAGCCGTCTTCATAGTGCCACTCATCCCGCTCGCCGGTTTGTTCCTGGGTAAAGGTAATGGTCAGGCCTGGGCAAAGCACCGCTTTGGCGCGCAGGTTATGACGCAGGCGGCTGACGGAAAAGCGCGGACTGTCGAAGTACTTGGGGTCCGGCACAAAGCGGACCTGGGTGCCGGTGTTGCGTTTACCGACGGTGCCCACCACCTCAAGTTCAGTGGCTTTCTCGCCGTCGGCGAAGGTCATGCGGTGCAGCTGGCCATCACGTTTGATGGTCACTTCCAGCTGGCTGGAGAGTGCGTTCACTACCGACACCCCCACGCCATGGAGACCGCCGGAAAAGTTGTAATTACCCTGAGAGAATTTACCGCCGGCGTGCAGGCGAGTAAGGATCAGCTCAACCCCGGGAATGCCCTCCTCCTTGTGGATATCCACTGGCATGCCACGGCCATCGTCCTCAACGCTGAGGGCGCCGTCTGCGTGCAGTATCACGTCAATGCGCCGCGCATGACCCGCCAGCGCCTCATCAACGCTGTTGTCGATAACTTCCTGGGCCAGGTGGTTCGGGCGGCTGGTATCGGTATACATGCCCGGCCGTTTGCGGACCGGGTCCAGGCCACTGAGGACCTCGATTGCATCAGCGTTATATTGTTGCGTCATGGGTGGCTGGCCGCTCCGGCAAGAATGATGTCATCAGGATGCCATAGCTTAGGGATTCGCGGCGAAAGATCAACGTCTGTGTGTGATTCCACCCCGCAAAGTGACGCTCAGCGCTTGCGACTCACTGGAAACGGCGCTTCACCGCTCACCAGCAACTCTGACCAGCCGTGGGCGGGCACCCGTATGATACTGCACGGGGTGGTCAGGGCCTGCGTCACCATATCGTCAGGCCCCGGTGCAGACTGGCGCAGCCTCAGCTCCAACTGGTCGTCTGACTGGCGGGCATCCATCAGTTCAACACTGAAGCCACCACTGGGTTTCTGGCCCAGCGCGGCAATCACCAACCAATGGTTGTCGAAGTCCGGCACTTGTTCCGTGGATAAGCTGGTACGAAGGGTGCTTCCCAGCTGGCGCCATTGCGCCTGTGACCGCACCAGCACCACGCCGGACGCAGTCAGCCCGCAGTGCTGGGAGGATTGCAGTTGCAGAACCTCTGCGTTGGAAATGCCCACGGCGTGCGCCTCCTGCTCTTCAGATACGGCAGTGACTGTGCAAGCCGATGACAGCAGGGCTATCGACAGCAGCAGGCCTGATGGTAGGAATCTGTTCATCGAATGCTGCGACCTTGTGTGACAGGGGCATTGCCCTCAGACAGACGACGATACCGCTGATTGCCGGGTTGCTGCAAGTCCGTCTGGGTCAGCGAGGGGCGACTGAAGCTGGTGGTCAATTGCAGCCCCGTCAGAGACCGCTCGCCGTCAAACACAAAGGGTTCCGGGAACCCGTTGACCGGATATTCAGCGCAGGACTCACCGTTCTCACAGATAAAGCCGTTGTTGTCCAGATCAGAGCCTGCCACCAGATAGTATTCACCGGGCTCTACACCGGCAAACTCAAAGCGGTATTCACCGTTGACTACCGTCACAATCGCCTCAGCACGGGTGATGCGGGTATCCTCCGCATCCACCAGCAGCACATAGTGACGGCCGGCGTTGCGGTCTTGCGGGCGATCACCCAACAACACGGCAACCGGCACGTCCAGTGTGCGCAACTCGCTGTTTTGATTAACCCGGTAGCTGAAGGTCAAGGTATGGCGATAGGTGCGCTCCTGCTCCAGTTGCGCACCATCAATACTGACCGACAGGCTGTATTTGGGGCCGTCACCTAGCAGATCGCCCAGACTGAGCCAGTCCGGCAGCGTATCGGGCGCCGCCACCTCCGTAATATCACCCGGCTCACCGACCGCGAACAGATCAAGATTCAGGGTGGTGACGGAGCCAAAAAACTGCAGGCGTGCAGGGTCTGCATAGAGCACACTGCCCAACTCATCACCCACCGCAGCACTGAGAGCCCTGACCGCGTTGATCAAACCCACGCCACAGCCGTCGCAATCGGGCAGCGGGTCAGTCAACGCCCCCTGACTGAGGTGGGCACGGATCAACTCCGGCGTCAAAGGCTCATGCCGGGCGGCCTGCATCAGTGCAATGACACCCGCCACATGAGGTGTCGCCATGGAGGTCCCCACCAGCCGGTCATAGGTTGGCCGAAACACCCCCAACCGGTCATCCCCATAGGTGCTGAAAATCCAGCTGGCCTGCAGCAGGGAGGCCACATCCCCCCCCGGTGCCATGACATCTACCCAGTCACCAAAATTGGAGTAACTGGCCCGACTCTGCTGGGCATCCACCGCCCCTACCGCAATGACACTGGGGAAAGCCGCAGGATAGGTCAGCTGACTGGTGTTTTGGTTACCTGCGGCAGCCACCACCACAATACCGGCATCACGGGCCCGCACCAATGCTGCATTGAGCGGCGCACTGGCACCGGTGCCACCGAGGCTGAGATTGATGATATCGGCTTTCGGGCTGCCATCGCCTACCACCCAGTCAATAGCGTTAATAAGCGCGGCGGTGGTGCCGACACCGTCACTGTCCAGCACGCGCACCGGTACAATACGGGCCGAAGGTGCCACGCCAATGACACCGATATCATTGTCCACCGCGGCCACGATGCCGGCCACGTGGGTACCGTGAAAGGAGGTTCGGGCCACCCCGCCGCTGCCCGGGTTGGCAGGATTGCTATCACCATCGACAAAGTCTGAACCCGGCAGAATAATAAGATTGGCCTCAAGATCCGGGTGCCAGTTGCCCCCATCCACTGGCGTGCTGGAGAACACCCCGGTGTCCAGCACCGCCACCCGGATGCCCTGACCCGGGTTGTTAACCAACTGCCAGGCGGACGGCAGATTGATCAATTCATAGTGCCAGCGCTGGTTCACATACTCCGGGTTATTGCCCGGTGGATTCACCCCATCGTTCTGGCTGCGGTAGACATAATTGGGCTCGGCCCAGAGTACATCATCCCGTTGTCGTAAGCTGGCAATCCAGGCGAGGGTGTCCTGCTCGGCACGCTGGCGCTCCTGGGGCGAGTATTGTCTGGCAAGCGCCATCGGCGCTTGCCGCAGATGCCAGGCACCCTTCCCGACAGCGCGGGCTTCCGATACACCCAGCGCTGCTACCGTGCCCGCACCGGTTACACCTTGGGCCGCCAACACCGGTTCCCGGAAGCCAATCAGGGCTTCACCTGGCATAAACTCAGCGGCCGCTGCTACACCGCCCATGCCGGGCGCGCCTTCATCATCAATGGTCAGTACATAGCGGACCGGACCGCCCGCCGTCGCCTCCACTGCCAGGTCGTGGGTGGTTCGCGCGCTACCCTCGAATGCCGGGAACGCCAGCGGTCCGTCACCCGGCTGCCAGTCCTGGCTTTGATCCGCCTGCCCCGCACCACTCAAGGTGGCGCGAGTGTCTGGCGCCGTGATACCCGGACTGCCCTCCGGGAAGAACTGCAGCACCACCCGTTGGCCAGGGGCCAGGTCGAAACGATAGCGATCAACCGCATCGGCATAGTAGGGAAAAACAAAGCCATCGCCCTGCGCCGGGTAACTGCCGCCGGTATAACTGAGATAGCCCCCGAGAATGACAGGGCTGGGTAGTTGCTGGGGCTGGGACACGGAATCATTGGCAATGGCGGTGCCACGGAAGCGGTCATCCGCGGTATCCGAATCCACCCGGGTGCGGCTTTCAACGCTGATGGTGCCGCTGATAACCAGCGGGCCTGAGGACAATGGGTCGTCTGAGCCGCCACTGCAGCCGCTGAGTTGCCACACCATCGCCAGTAACACGATGACCATGTACCGTGTACCTTGCCAGGCACCTTGAATAGCTGCCATTACCTCACCTTCTGTCGCCTTAGGGGTCTGCCTACAACACGGGATTGCAGGCAACAGGTTCCCGTTCAACCAGTTTACCGTAGTACGCCCCTGCCGTGTCTTCAGATGCAAAAAAGCCCCGCGGGTTTCCCGGCGGGGCTCTGTTTCAGGTCTTGAGGATCAGCCGGCGTACGGGCCGAAACCCAACAGACCAGCGATCAGCGGCATGTAGCCCACCAGCACCAGGCTGATAAACATGACCGTGAACGGCAACAGCAGGCGCTCGTAGCGGAACCAGAAGTTACCTGTGCGCTCAATGGCAAGCACTTCCCGTTCGCCCACCACCTGCCGGGTTAACAGGTGGTTCAACGCCACCGGCGGTGTCAGATACCCCAGCTCGAAGGACACCAGGCACACCAGCCAGAAGTGAAGCGGGTCGACACCCACCTGGAACGCCGCCTGGGAGATGGTGGCTGATACCAGTATGACGGCCGCGAACGGATCCATAAACATACCAATCAGGGTCAGCATCACCAGAATCACTGCCATTACCAGCCAGACGTTGCCGGCGCTATCCGGGAAGATCTGGCTGATCACTTCGGAGCGTTCCATGATACCGCCGAAGCAGATGGAGAAGCCGATCAGGCCGATCAGGGCACCAATATGCACCGCCGAATCACTGGCCGCAATGGTGCTCTTGTTCCAGAACGCTGACATGCGGGTTTCGCCAGGATCACGGTTGGCTTTACCGGAATCCAGCGCCACCAGAGCGAGCATCAGGACCGGCAGGATCAGGGGCGCCGTGAACTCATTGAACTTCAGCCCCAGGATCACTCGTACTGCGATAATCACTACCGCACCGGTGATCACATAGGGCAGCAGGGGCCTGAGCAGTTTCAGGAACTCACGTCCGGCCCCCGGCACCGGTTTTGGCCGCCAGTTGCCATGGGTCTTGCAGACCACGATGGAGTACAGGGTTGCGGACATGATGAAAATCCAGAAACCCCAGCTGTACATTTCGGAGGTGGTCACTTCCCGGTTGAGGGCCGCAATAACCACGATCAGCAGACACGGGTTGAGCACAACGCCGAGTGAGCCCGACATGGCAGTAGTCGCCAGTGACAACTGACGGCCGGCGCCAGCACGACGCAGCTCGTCATAGATAATGCCACCCACCGCCAGAATGAAGATACCAGAAGCGCCGGTGAACGCCGTCGGGAAGGCCGTGGCAAAGATGATCAACGAGGCCAGGGCTGGAGCCGGCAGGTTGAAGGGCTTGATGGCGTCAAACAGCAGCTGCGGAATGCGGGTCTGCTTCAGCGCCATACCCACCAACACGTAGAGGCCGATGTTGATGAACATGGTGGAATGGCTGGCCAGCAGATTGAAGTAGATTGCCAGCCCGGCGGTGTAGCCATCCGCAAAGAAGAAGTAGGACATGGCAATAAGGCCCATGTATACATACAGCGGAATGGCAAGACCTGACGCAACCCCCAACGGCCCGGCGATGATCCGCGACGGGATGTTCACCAGCCGGTACAGGTTGACCAGGATAAAGCCTGCGAAAATAACCACCCACGCATACTGGACCTTAATGATCTCAGCACCCCCGGGGGCCGTTTTCATCCTGTCAATATAGGCCAACAAGGACAAAACCATGAGCCCGTTGACGAACAGCTGAGCCCCCTGGTTCAGGCGCCACTCGGAGCGGTTTCGCGGCAATCGTAATGCGATGTGATCCGATTCGAAAGCCGCAATGGCTGCCGCCAGCGCAAACATACCCATGAACAGGAACTTCATGAGGTCAATGTTATCAAGCAGGAAAGTCGCCATACCCCGTTCGATAGTCTTGTAGACCGTCAGGGTGGTGGTGATACTCTCCTGATTGCGCTCAAAGCGGGCAAAGCGCTCCTCGCACAGCTCGATATTCCGCAGCAACGACAGCCGCAGGGCATCGGGATTGGGGGGCGAAGCAAACAAGTCGTCCGGATCTGGCACATAGGCGTCCAGACGGCGCTGTACTTCAGCGTCGACGTCTATATCCGTGCGACAGGTGGGCTCCTCTGCCCAGGGGTCCAGCAGATAGTAGCCCTGCCAGGTCTGCTCTCCCAGCCATAACAGCCGGGAGTGCAGCGAGTTACCCATGCCCAACAGCATGGTCACGATCAACAGCAGGAGCAGGATCACCCCGTGCAGACGGTGCACCGGGTACTGCGCCTTGATCGCAGCCGTGGAATCGTTGTGCGGACTCATGGTTATCCTTTCATCTTCCAGGTAGACAGTTCCGGGTTACTCGCGGTTATCCGCGGTGCACTCAGAGGCGCTGGGATTGCTGTTGCAACGTACGTTGGCCAGCAGGCGCAGCATACGCTGGTCATAAACCCTGGTAGCACCGTGGGTACCGTCACGCAGCTGCAGACGGTTCTCCCGGAACATCTCCTGGTAGCCTTCGATATCACGCTCCGTCAAACGCAGCCATTTGTCCTCCGGAATACCCCGCTCGTGAGTGCGGATCAGGTCCATCGCCTGGTCAAACATGCCCCAGGCCACTTCACGAGACTGCTGCGCCTGCTCATCGGTCAGCACACCGTCACGTACAATCAGTTGGTAGGTCAACTGAGCGAGAGGATAATCCACAATAGCGCCACGGGTGCCAAGGCCACGGTAGAGTTCAAGGGCCTGGTAGGCGAATGCAGGCGCATAGGCGGTATCAACGGAGCCGTTGTTGAACATACCGGCAAAGTTGGTGATGTCCGCCGGCACCACGGTGGCGTTAACGAAGTTCACCATGTGGATAGCATCGCGCTGATAGCTCAGCGTGGCCATGCGCTTGCCTGCCAGCTTCTCTGCACTGTCAATGCCGCGATCGTTAACGAACAGGAAGCCTGCACCTACCGGCACAATGCCCACCACTTCAAAGCCATTCTCTTTCATGGCTGCCGCTGCGCGGGGCTGCGCAAGCGTAGCCAGCACGGTGCGCAAGTCATCATAGGTAGGAAGGGCCCCTACCGCACTGATACTGCCGGCAAAGCGATTAAAGCTACGGGTACGCAGATCGGTGGCGGCCAGGGCATCGCACTGGCCCGAGTTGAAATCACCGACCGCAACACCTTCGTCGGTGTAGGGGCGCAGCTCAAAATTGATGCCATGCGCGCGCATTTCAAGGGCATAGTCACGCACCAGGTTGAAGGCGTCGCCATTGGCGCCGATGACGTCAAAGACGCACATACGGACATTGGTGTCAGCGGCTGCCAGGGGTGCGGCGATGGATAATACCGTTGCAGCAACAATTTTACGGAACATGGTTGACCTCCGGGTCTTCTATTGTGTTTGTAATCGAACTTTGAGGCGCCGGCAGCGGTTCCATCCCCGCCGGCTTGGATGAACTGTCAGAACAGGTCATCCAGGTCCATGACCTCGACCGGCTGGCTACTGCCTGGTCTCAAACGGCCGAATTGGTTTGACGGCGTGCGATAGCCATAGTTCTGTGTCCAGTACTTGTCTGAGGAGAACTGGATCACTGAGCGTCCAATCACATCCAGCAAACGGTACTCTGACCACACCTTGAAGTCTTTGTCCGAGGCGGCAAAGCGTGCAATTACGCTTTCCAGCACATCGTCACGACCAAAGGTTTCCGCAGCGACCGCCTCCAGAGCCATAGAGGTGCGGAAACCCACCTTTACACCCAGTTCTGAGCTGTTTTCCAGCATCCGCCAGGGTTCCGGAGACAGGGCCGGACGGGTATCTGGCAACAACAACCAGACTAGTGCACGGATAGCATTAGGCAGCCCGCCCCACTTTTCGTTGTCCAGGCACTGCGCCGCACGCTCGGCCTGCGGAGCTATATTTCGCGGGACTCCCGCCATGGCGCCAGAATTGGCATCGTTAACGATAGCCTGCAAACCGGTCAGTACGCCCACCATAAACGTCAGTTGCTCTTGATCCTCAAACAGGAAGGGGCACTCTGCGTTCACGTCACTAGGGTCATATTTAAAGGCGCGCATAGCACGCTGGAAAGCCTCATAGCGGCGCTTGGCCGTAAGGGCATGCATACGCTTGCTGTTTTCCCGCGCATCACGGGCTTCGGGGACATTGCCAGCAAAGTTGGCACGCAGGAACCGCAGCTCTTCTTCCCAGGTCTCCATCTCGGAACAGTTCGCCGCCAGCAGCTGCATCAGCGAGCCAACCTCATTGGGGGCTTTCATCACGCGGGAGAAGGAGAACAACAACGGGTCAATTGCCTCACCCAGAGAGCAGGCCAGCACCGCGTCGTCCATCTCCAGTACATAGGGCGTGGCATGCTTGATGGAGTAGTTGTTCAGAACAACACCGGTGGTGGTGTAAATGGGGTTGGCAGAGCAGCCTGCCAGCGCCACGGCAGCGCCGGCAACGGCGAACTGCTTCTTCATGGCGGACATCCAGGCAATCGGTCGGGCCAGTAAGGAAGTCATAGTCTATCCTTTCACTTTTGTTTTTACTTTTAAGGTTTCAATCGGCAGATGATTCTGCCTGTTATGTTGTTTCGCTCTGGAGTCAGCACCTCATGGCATGACGACTCGGACCCTACCCCTGGGTCACTCAGCCTTGTACTCCCGAAGTGGTACAAAGGATGCGACGAATTCTACCGGGGTATAATGGCTCGCGTGCCCGAATGATTATGCCGATGAGGCCAACCAGCCCCAAAAGTCCAAGAAAAGACGAAAAAAACGAGAAACCGTTCCCTTTTTATTGAGGGATACCAGGAAACCGTATGTCATTTTAGGTCAAATCAATACAGAGAGGTATTGCAGAGCCCTAGTTGCGACGGAAGGGTATGTGATGCATCGCCGTTCTTTCTCTCAGCCCCCCTAGAGTGCCATCATTTTAATGACCTGCACCGCCAGATCGTCAGGGGTGAGATTGCCTTTGGGGTTGTACCAGGTCACCGTCCAGCTCAGGGCGCCGGTCAGCATACGCCGGGTAATAAAGGGGTCTGATGCCAGCTCTCCACTGGCGTGCAGTAACGCCAGCACGTCCAGCCAGAGCTTCTCATAAATGTCGCGCAAAGCCAGCACTTTCTGCTGCCCCGCCTCAGACAGGCTGCGCCATTCGAACACCAGCACGGCCATGGCCTCGCCGGTCTGGCCGATCACTGATTCCAGCTCGCAGCGAATGAGGGCATAGAGTTTGTCACGGGGCGTTGCCGCATCCTCCATGGCCTGACGCATAAGCGCTGTGTTCAGGTGAATGGTCTCCATCATAACCGCCTGCAGGATTTCCTCTTTGGTCCGGAAATGATGAAACAGACTACCGGACTGGATACCCACAGCCGCCGCCAGATCCCGCACCGTGGTGCGCTCATAGCCTTTTTCACGGAACAACCTGGCCGCCTTCTGTAACAAACGCCCCCTGGCACTTTCGGGATCGGAGACTAGTTGCTGTTCTATCAGGCTGTTCAGAGTGGCTTGAAACGTTGGCACAGGAGCAATTCCTCGTTGAAAGGTACGCATTCTAGTCTAACTTGTCTTCGCCTGTTTACAAACCAAGCGCTTGCTTGGTATCTTAGTTTTCACACTACCGGAGGCTGCGCATAAAAGGCGCCTGGCATTCCTGCAGTGGACTACCCTGAACTCAACCGAAGACCTGGACAATAGGCTTCATGCCGAGAAAGAGGCTATCCATGACCCAGTCAGACAAAACGGTTCGCATTGGCTGTTCATCAGCGTTCTGGGGCGACACCGAGACCGCCGCCCGCCAACTGGTGGATAAAGGCAAACTGGATTATCTGGTGTCCGATTATCTGGCAGAGATCACCATGTCCATCATGGCTGGCCAGAAGATGAAGGACCCCAGTGCAGGCTATGCCATCGACTTTGTCAAAACCGTCATGGCACCACTGCTGGCTGACATCAAACAGCAAGGCATCAAGGTCATCAGCAACGCCGGCGGCGTCAACCCCACAGCCTGTTGCAATGCCCTGCA
Source organism: Marinobacter sp. (assembly GCA_022565395.1). Lineage (GTDB taxonomy): Bacteria > Pseudomonadota > Gammaproteobacteria > Pseudomonadales > Oleiphilaceae > JAIUMV01. Next base: position 27,325 of record JAIUMV010000006.1, on the reverse strand, counting down.
AGCGCTGTGCACTGAACAGGGGCTGGACCTTAAAATCGCGCTGGTGCTGGGCGATGATTTGCTGATGCAAAAGAAAAAGCTCAGCGACATGGGTATCACCGAGCTGAGCACAGGGGCCGCCATGCCTGCCATGATGGTGTCCATGAACGCCTATCTGGGCGCACCTGCCATCGTCGAGGCCCTCAGGCAGGGCGCGGACATTGTCATTACCGGTCGGGTTGCAGACAGCGCTCTGGTGCTGGCCCCCCTGGTCCATGAGTTCGGCTGGCAGTGGACCGATTACGACAAGCTCGCTCAGGGCAGCCTTGCGGGCCACTTGGTGGAATGCGGCGCGCAAGCCACCGGCGGTAACTTCACTGACTGGGAAGCTGTGGCTGAAGGATACGACAATATGGGTTTCCCCATCGTCGAAGTGTCCGCCAGCGGCGACTTCATTATCACCAAACCTGAGGGAATAGGTGGCAAGGTTACCCGCGGCACCGTTGGCGAACAGCTGGTGTATGAAATCGGTGACCCCTCCGCCTATCTGTTGCCGGACGTTACCTGTGACTTCACCCAGGTTGTGCTTGCAGAAAAAGAACAGGATCAGGTGCACGTCTCCGGTGCCCGCGGCCGCTCGCCCTCAGATCAATACAAGGTATCCGGTACCTGGCCTGATGGCTTCAAATGCACGGTCACCTTCCTGCTGGCGGGTATAGACGCGCACCGCAAAGCGGACACAGTAGCCAACGCGATCCTCCGCAAAACCAGCCGCATGTTCGCAGAGCGGGGCCTGGCGGATTACAGTGAGACCAGCATTGAACTGCTGGGTACCGAAGCGACTTACGGGCTACATAGCCAGGCACAAGAGTGCCGCGAAGTGGTGGTGAAGATCAGCGTTGCCCACCCAAAGAAAGAAGCACTGGTGCTCTTCTCACGGGAGATCGCCCAAGCTGCGACAGGCATGGCACCCGGCATCACTGGTATTGTGGGTGGCCGGCCCACGGTATGGCCGAAAATCCGTCTCTACTCCTGCCTGGTGCCGAAAGACGTGGTCAAACTGGCGGTGGATATGGCCGGCGAACGCACGTCCGTTGAACTGAACGTTGCAGGGCAAACTACCATCGCGCCGGCAGCTATCGACTACCAGCCGGGCACAGTCGGGGAAACCGACACCACCGTGCCGCTGGTCACACTGGCCTGGGCTCGCAGTGGCGACAAGGGCGACCATAGCAACATCGGCGTTATCGCCCGGCGCGCCGAGTTCCTCCCTTATATAGACGCCGCCCTGACCGAGCAGGCCGTCGCCAAGTGGATGGCCCACACCCTTAACCCGGACACAGGCAAAGTCACCCGCTGGCCCCTGCCGGGGCTGCACGCCTTTAACTTTTTGCTGGAACACAGCCTCGGCGGTGGCGGGGTAGCCAGCTTGCGCATTGACCCGCAAGGCAAAGCCTTCGCCCAGCAACTGCTGGAATTCCCGGTACCTGTGCCCAGCAACCTTCTGACGCAATAAGGACACTTCAGACCATGAGTTACCAATCCGTATTCAAGCCCGGTCTGTTTGAGGGCAAAACTATCATTGTCACTGGCGGCGGTTCCGGCATTGGCCGCTGCACGGCCCATGAGCTGGCCGCGTTGGGTGCAACCGTGGCACTGGTAGGACGCAAACAGGAAAAGCTCGACGCGGTACTGGCGGAAATCGCTGAAGACGGCGGCACAGCAAGCGCCTATGCCTGTGACATCCGTGAGGAAGAAGCCGTCAAAGCCACGGTAAAAGCCATTATCACTGACCACGGCCCCATCTATGGTTTGGTCAACAACGCGGGCGGCCAGTTCCCTGCCCCCCTGACGGGCATCAACCAGAAGGGGTGGGAAACCGTAGTGCGCACCAACCTCACCGGCGGTTTCCTGATGGCGCGGGAGGCTTACACCCAATCCATGGCCAAACACGGTGGCTCAATCGTCAACATCGTGGCGGACATGTGGGGTGGCATGCCAGGCATGGGCCACTCCGGTGCCGCCCGCGCAGGCATGGTGAACTTCACCCAGACGGCAGCGGTTGAGTGGGGCTGCTCCGGTGTCCGGGTGAATGCTGTGGCCCCTGGCTGGATTGCCTCCAGCGGCATGGACAGCTACCCGGAGAACATGAAGCAGTGGATTCGCAATCTGGGCGAAGCTGTGCCCATCAAACGCATGGGCACCGAGGCCGAGGTCAGCGGCGCTATCTGCTTTCTGCTCAGCCCGGCTGCTGCCTTCATCAGCGGCGACTGCCTGCGCATCGACGGCGGCGCCCCGCTGGGCGGCCGTGTCTGGCCACTGCCGAAAGCCAAAAACAACGAACCCTTTGATGGTTTCCACCGCAGCAGCACCCCCAAGGTGCTTAGCGATCAGTGAGGTAACCCATGCAACCATTGGAATCCACCCTGAACCCTCAATCCGAGGAGTTCCAGGCCAACGTCGAAGTGATGCAGGGCTATATCGAGCAGTTCCGCACCGTTGAACGCAAGGTGCTTGAGCTGGCGGAGTCCGCCCGGGAAAAATTCGCCAAGCGCGGCAAGCTACTGCCCCGGGAGCGCATCAACCATCTGTTGGACAGTGACAGCCCGTTTCTGGAGCTTTGCTCGCTGGCCGGTTACAAGATGCACGACGACAAGGACGGCAGTATGGCCGGCGGTGGCATCATTGCCGGCATCGGCAAGGTGGCCGGCATCCGTTGTCTGGTCGTTGCCAGCAACAGCGCCATCAAAGGCGGCACCATTACCCCGGCCGGTCTGGACAAGACCCTGCGGCTGCAGCAGATCGCCATGGAAAACAAGCTGCCGGTGGTCTCCTTGTCAGAAAGTGGCGGCGCCAACCTGAATTACGCCACCGATATTTTTGTCCTGGGTGCGCGAGGCTTCGCCAACCAGGCACGCATGTCGGCAGCGGGTATTCCGCAGGTCACGGTAGTACACGGCAATGCTACCGCCGGCGGCGCCTATCAGCCCGGCCTGTCTGATTACGTCATCGCCGTCAAAGGCAAAGCCAAGATGTTCCTGGCAGGGCCACCGTTGCTGAAAGCGGCCACCGGTGAGGTGGCCACAGACGAAGAGCTGGGCGGCGCGGAGATGCATGCACAAGTCGCGGGTACCGCCGAGTATCTGGCCGCCGACGACGCCGATGGTATCCGACTGGCCCGGGAGGTCATGTCCTCTCTGAGCTGGAACGAGCACCTGCCGGTCAGTCATACGGAAACCTGGGAGGAGCCCCTCTACCCGGCCGAAGAACTGCTCGGCGTAGTGCCTTCTGATCCCAAGAAGCCTTACGACGTGCGGGAAATACTCGCCCGTATTGCCGACGGCTCCCGCTTCATGGACTTCAAACCCGTCTATGACGACCAGACCGTGTGCGGCTTCATCCGTATCTGCGGCACCCGTGTAGGCATTATTGGCAACAACGGTCCGATCACCCCGGCAGGTGCCACCAAGGCAGCCCAGTTTATTCAGCTGTGTGACCAGGCCGGCACGCCTCTGCTGTTCCTGCACAACACCACCGGCTTTATGGTGGGCACCCACTCTGAGCAGAACGGCATCATCAAACACGGTTCCAAGATGATTCAGGCCGTCGCCAACACGCGGGTACCGAAAATCTCTATTGTCATCGGCGGCTCCTACGGTGCGGGCAACTATGCCATGTGTGGCCGTGGCCTTGACCCTCGCTTCATCTTCGCCTGGCCCAATAGCCGCACCGCCGTTATGGGCCCGGCCCAGGCGGGCAAGGTCATGCGGATTGTGGCGGAAGAGAAACAGCGCCGCAGCGGCGTAGAGCCTGACCCGAAAACCCTGGATTTCCTGGAACAGGCCACTGCAAAAAAACTGGAGGACGGCTCAACCGCCCTGTTTGGTACAGCACGACTCTGGGATGACGGCCTCATCGACCCGCGGGATACCCGCCGGGTATTGGCGGAGCTGTTATCCACCTGTAAGGAAGCCGAACAACGACCGCTGCGCCCGATCACCTATGGTGTGGCGCGGTTCTGATTACTGATTTTTTGCCGCGGAATCCACGGAACGCGCGGAAAAATAACTTAAAAAACCAAAAATATTAGCCACGGACGACACGGACTGACACGGACAAAAGATGAATGACTTTAATCTGTTGTTTTGTATGTGTTTTTCCGTGGATTCCGTGGATTCCGCGGCTAATCAAAATGGAGACAACCAATGAAGTTTACTGCTGAACATAATGCCCTGCGTAAGACCGTTCGTGATTTCGTTGAGAAGGAGATCAATCCTTATTGCGACGAATGGGAGAAAGAAGGCCGTTTCCCGATTCATGAGCTGTTCCGTAAGGCGGGTGACCTCGGGCTGCTGGGTATCCAGAAGCCTGAAGAATATGGCGGCATGGGCCTGGACTACAGCTACAACCTGGTGGCTGCTGAAGAATTCGGTACTGCCAAGTGTGGCGGCGTGCCTCTGGCCATTGGTGTGCAGACTGACATGTGTACCCCGGCCCTGGCCCGCTTCGGTTCCGATGAACTGAAGCGCGAGTTCCTGGCACCGTCCATTACCGGTGAAATGGTCGGCTGTATCGGTGTCAGCGAAGTGGGTGCAGGCTCTGATGTCGCAGGCATGAAAACCACCGCCCGCAAGGACGGCGATGACTATGTCATCAACGGCTCCAAAATGTGGATCACCAACTCCCCCAGCGCCGATTTCATGTGCCTGCTGGCCAATACCTCAGACGACAAGCCCCACAAGAACAAGTCTCTGATCATGGTGCCGATGAATACTCCGGGTATCAGCAAGTCCCTGCATCTGGACAAGCTGGGGATGCGCTCGTCGGAAACCGCACAGATTTTCTTTGATGACGTGCGTGTTCCCCAGCGCAACCGGATTGGCGCTGAAGGCATGGGTTTCATGATGCAGATGCTGCAGTTCCAGGAAGAGCGCCTGTGGGGCGCCGCCAACGTGATTAAGGCGCTGGAAACCTGCATCGACCAGACCATTGAGTACTGCCGTGAGCGCAAAACCTTCGGCAATGCCCTGATCGACAATCAGGTGATTCACTTCCGTCTGGCTGAACTGCAAACCGAAGTTGAAGCCCTCCGTGCCCTGACCTATCAGGCCTGCGAGCTGCACATTGAAGGCAAGGACATCACCAAACTGGCGTCCATGGCAAAACTGAAAGCTGGCCGCCTGGGCCGCGAGGTGACTGACGCCTGCCTGCAGTACTGGGGCGGCATGGGCTACATGTGGGAAAACCCGCTGGCACGGGCTTACCGTGATGTGCGGCTGGTCTCCATTGGCGGCGGCGCCGATGAAATCATGCTGGGCATTATCTGCAAGCTGATGGGCACATTGCCCGGCAAGAAAAAAGACTGAGTTGGGATTGGGGCGCTACCGGCCTCATGGTCCGGGTAGACGGTTACAGGACACGCCGCGTGAATCCGTCCCTGGAGGGCTCGACTGCAGCCATCCATGGCTGCAGACGGTCCTGTAACCGTCCACCCGAACGATGGCGCGGACACCTTGCAGCACGCAACGTTTAAACCCTAAGCCCTCTATGCTCTTCAAGTCTGTCTTTAGGGGGTGGGCTCGTTGCACCAAGCCAGCAAAGGCTGGTCTGGAGGGGCTGTCCGGGACCGTATGCGGCATGGATGCCGCATCCGAGCCTACAGGGATGTATTTACGGCGTGTCCCGGACAGCCCCTCCAGACTAGCCGCCCCCCCTAACTAGACAGCCCACAACAAAATTCGCTGGAGTAAGAGCAATGACCAAAGCGCTACCCCAATGTGAAACCCTGGCTCTTGAAGCCAGAACACCCGTTCTCTATGTCACTCTGAACCGGCCAGAGTCCCGTAACGCCATGAGCCTGCAGATGGTGGCGGAACTGTCAGCTCTGTTCACTGCGCTGGAGGAGGACGAGAGTATTCGAGCTGTTGTTCTCAGGGGCGCGGGTGGCCATTTTTGCGCCGGCGGTGACATCAAAGACATGGCGGGTGCTCGAGGCAAACCGGCCGGTACAGGCAAGGATGACCCGTTCTACCAATTGAACCGGGCCTTTGGTCACATGATTGAACAGCTGAACCGCTCCAGCAAAGTGGTAATTGCGGTGCTGGAAGGCGCTGTCATGGGCGGCGGTTTCGGGCTGGCCTGTGTGTCTGACCTGGCCATTGCCCGGGACAATGCCCGTTTCGCCCTGCCGGAAACCGGCCTGGGGGTCATCCCCGCCCAGATCGCCCCCTTTGTCGTGGAGCGTATCGGCCTCACCCAGGCCCGCCGCATTGCCCTGTTCGGCATGAAATTTGACGGCCACGAGGCCGCCAGACTGGGCGTTGTACATCAGGTTTGCGACGACGAAGCCAGCCTTGAAGCCGCCCTGGAAGCCGCCATCGCTCAGGTACGCCTGTGTGCTCCCCATGCCACGGCCGTCACCAAAACGCTGTTGCATCGGGTGGGTCACGAACCCATGGGCAGCCTGCTGGATGACGCTGCCGCCCAGTTTGCCAACGCAATCCGCAGTAAAGAAGGCGCCGAAGGCACCATGGCCTTTATGCAGAAACGCCCGCCCGCATGGGCCACCGTCGGTGACGCCCAGGAGTAACCACATGAAAACACTCAGTAAGATTCTGATTGCCAACCGCGGTGAAATTGCTGTCCGGGTCATTCGTACCGCCCGCAGCCTCGGTTACCGAACGGTCGCTGTGTACAGCGACGCAGACGCCAATGCCATGCATGTCCGGGAAGCGGATGAAGCCGTGCATATCGGTCCCGCCGCCGTATCTGCGTCCTACCTGAACCAGGGGGCCATCATGGACGCCATCACCCGTACCGGTGCCGATGCCGTGCACCCGGGCTATGGTTTCCTGTCTGAGAACGCCGGTTTTGCCAACCGCTGTGAAGAGGCCGGCATCGTCTTTATCGGCCCTCCCACCGGTGCTATCGAGCTGATGGGGAGTAAGCGACGTTCCAAAATCGCCATGCAGGAGGCGGGCGTCCCTGTGGTACCCGGGTTTGAGGAAGGGAATGCCACCGACGAGGCGCTGATTGCCGCCGCCCAGGATATTGGCTTCCCGCTGATGGTGAAAGCCTCTGCCGGGGGGGGCGGCCGGGGTATGCGGCTGGTGCACGATCCCAAGCACCTGGCCGCAGAAATCAAGCGCGCCCGCTCTGAGGCCCTGACCGGCTTTGGTGATGACGAGCTGATCCTGGAAAAGGCAATCATCGAGCCCCGCCATATCGAGATTCAGGTATTCGCTGACAGCCACGGCAACGCCGTTTACCTGGGTGAACGGGACTGCTCCATCCAGCGTCGCCATCAGAAGGTGGTCGAGGAGGCGCCCTCCCCCTTCATGACCCAGGAGCTGCGCGAGGCCATGGGCGAGGCAGCGGTGAAAGCCGCACTGGCCTGTGACTACCGCGGTGCTGGCACAGTGGAGTTTCTTGTAGACAAGGACCGTAATTTCTACTTCCTGGAAATGAACACCCGCCTGCAGGTAGAGCACCCGGTCACTGAGCTGATCACCGGCCAGGATCTGGTGGCCTGGCAGATTCAGGTAGCCGCAGGGCGCCCGCTGCCCCTGCGTCAGCAGGATATTGACCTCAATGGCCACGCCATCGAAGTGCGGCTATATGCAGAAGACCCGGCTGAGAACTTCACCCCGCAGACCGGCCAGTTGCTGGCATTCCAACCGGCAGAAGGCGATGGCATCCGCTATGACAACGGCGTGGAAGCCGGCGACACGGTCAGTCCCTTCTATGACCCCATGCTGGCCAAAGTGATCGCCTTCGGTGCTGATCGGGAAGAGGCCCGCCGCCGTCTGTTGCGAGCACTGGAGGAGACCGTTGTCTTTGGCGTCACCACCAACCGGCATTTTCTCAGTCGCATCATTGCGCACCCGAGCTTTGCGGCCGGTGAGGCCACCACCGCGTTCCTCGACACTGCCTTCGCCGACGATGAAAGCCTCAAGCCGGCTCAGCCGGGATTAACGGATCTGGCCCTGGCTGCGGCCATCCTCGGCCAGGACGGTCGCCAGCATCAGCCGCGCTGGAGTAACAGCTTGCCCAGCCCGGTCTCACTGACACTTGAGAGCAGTGGCAGCAAGCACGGCATACTGGTGACCTATGATGGCGTGAACCTGAGGGTGACCAAGGGTGAGGAGCGCGCAGAAATCCAGCTGCTGCAGGCCTCCGACGACCAGCTATGCTATATCGACAACGGCATACGTCAGACTTGCCAATATCACCGGCAGGGGAATCACCTATATTTGCAGGCGCAAAAACGGTCCCTGGTGATTGCCGACATGACCCATGCCCCTGCGGGCGATCTGGGTGGCGCCGGCTCAGGTACGCTTAAAGCCTCCATGGATGGCGCCATTACCGATGTATTGGTGGGCGAAGGTGCCCAGGTACAGCAGGGTGACACCCTGGTCATCCTGGAAGCCATGAAAATGGAGCACCCCATCAAGGCCGACTGTAACGGTACAGTACGCGCCATTCACATCAGTCAAGGGCAGCAAGTCAAGCGCCACCAGTTATTGGTGGAAATCGAACCTGAAGACACCAACGATGGCCAGGAGGCAAGTGCATGACCAATTTGCGAGGCAGGACTGTCGTTATCACCGGCGCCAGCCGTGGCATTGGCCGGGAAATCGCCCTGGCCTGTGCCCGTGAGGGCGCCAATATTGTTATCGCGGCCAAGTCGGACCAGCCGCACCCCAAGCTGCCCGGTACCATTCACTCCGTGGCTGCAGAGGTTGAAGCACTTGGCGCCAGAGCACTGCCGGTGGTGTTGGATGTGCGCGACGAAGCCCAGGTTCAGCAATGCATGACCACTGCCGCCGAGCACTTTGGCGGCATTGATGTACTGATCAACAATGCGGGGGCTATTCGTCTGCAGGGAGTGGAAAAGCTGCCGGTTAACCGGTATGACCTGATGTACCAGGTTAACCCCAGGGCGGTGATGCTGTGCAGTCAGGCTGCACTACCCTGGCTGAAGGAGAGCACTAACCCGCATATCCTCAGCCTGTCGCCACCACTGAACCTGCAGCCCAAGTGGTTTGCCCAGTATGGGCCGTATACCACGACAAAATACGCCATGACCATGCTGACCCTGGGCATGGCGGAAGAGTTCAGGCGCTACGGCATCGCCGTAAACGCCCTGTGGCCCAAAACCATTATTGCCACCGCCGCCATTGAATTTGAGGTAGGCGGCACACAATTAATGCAACAGGGGCGTATACCGGCCATTATGGCCGATGCCGCCGTCGAAATACTGCGTCAGCCCGGCACCAGTCTGACGGGCCAGGCACTGATTGACGAAGACGTACTGCGGCAGGCCGGGGTAACAGACTTTGAGCACTATCGCCATACGCCAGGCGATAAGCCCCTGCTGCCGGACCTTTTTCTAGACTGAACCGGAGGACATGCTGTCCTCCGGCATAACAACTAAGCATAACGCCAGGAAAGATAGCATGACTGAAACCAGCGTATCCGCGCGCGACATCTTGCGCAGCGTACCCGGCATTGCCAAGCGCCTGCCCGCCATCACCAAAGGGCTCTACTACTATTCCCTCCGCAACGATCGCAAAGCCCTGACACTGGGCACGTTGGTGGAGAGCAATGCCCGCAAGTATGGCAACCGCCCTGCCATCCTGTTTGAGGACCGGATGATCACCTACCAGGAGTTCAACGCCTGGGCCAACCGTATTGCCAATTACCTGCGTTCCCAGGGCCTGCGCAAAGGGGATGCCGTCGCCATCATGCTGGATAACCGGCCGGAGCTGCTCGCCATGGTGGTTGGTGCAGCCAAGATCGGTGTGGCTTGCGCCATGATCAACACCTCCCAGAAAGGCCGGGTGTTGGAGCACAGCATCAACCTAATCACACCTCGCATGGTGGTGGTGGGTGAAGAACATGTGGAAGCCATCGACGCCGTTCGGGACGACCTCAAGCTGGATCACGAGAACCCGCTGCTGTTTGTGGCCGATACCAACACCCTGAGTGCGTTTGGTGACGCGCCTGCCGGCTATGTCAATCTGGCGGAAAAAGTCAGCGCTTACCAGGGCAGCAACCCAACCCTGAGTGATCCCCCCCGCCTGGGCGACACCGCCATTTACCTGTTTACATCGGGCACCACGGGTCTGCCCAAGGCTGCGCCCGGCTCGCACCGCAAATTCATGAAGGCCTACGGCGGCTTTGGTCTGATGTCCCTCAGCATGACGCCGGATGACGTACTCTATTGCACCCTGCCCCTCTACCACGGCACGGCGCTGTTAGTGTGCTGGGGTTCAGTACTGGCAGGTGGCTCCGCCATCGCCCTGCGCCGCAAGTTCTCTGCCAGCCAGTTCTGGGATGATGTGCGCAAGTACAAAGCCACCACCTTTGGCTATGTGGGGGAGCTCTGCCGCTATCTGCTGAACCAGCCGGCGAGTGCTGATGATCGCAATCACACGCTCACCAAAATGATCGGCAACGGCCTGCGACCCTCCATCTGGGGACCGTTCAAAGAGCGCTTTGGCATCGAGCAGATTTCCGAGCTCTATGCCTCCAGTGAGGGCAACATCGGTTTCGTCAACTTCTTCAATGCCGACAATACTGTCGGCTTTACCACGGCGCCTTACGCACTGGTCAAATTCCACGAAGGTACGCGGGACCCTATCCGCAATGCCAAGGGCTACCTGGAAGAAGTTGAAAAGGGTCAGCCGGGTCTGCTGTTGGGAGAGATTACCAAGAAGTGGGCCTTCGAGGGCTACACCCAGAAAGAAGCCACCGAAAAGTCCATCATCCGTGACGCTTTCAAGAAAGGCGACCAGTGGTTCAATACCGGTGATGTGCTGAAAAACATTGGCTGCGGCCACCTGCAGTTTGTGGACCGCATGGGTGATACTTTCCGCTGGAAAGGTGAAAACGTTTCCACGACTGAAGTGGAAAACATTATCGATGGCTCTGGCCTGGTGGAGGAAGCCATCGTCTACGGCGTGGAAATTCCGGACACCAACGGCAAAGCTGGCATGGTGACCCTGGTACCCCAGGGCGAGGTAGAGGGTTTTGATGTCAATGCCCTGTTCGCCTATCTGGAACAGAACCTGCCCCCCTATGCCATTCCGGTGTTTGTCCGGGTCGCACCCCATATCGAGAAAACCGGCACCTTCAAGTACAAGAAGGTGGACCTGCAAAAAGCCGGTTACGGGCTGGAGAATAGTGGCGAGCAGGTTTATGCCTGGCTGCCCAAAACCAGCGGCTATACCCGCCTTGACAATGCCCTGGTGGCAGAAATCAACAGCGGCAAACAGAAGTTCTGACAGCATTCCCACACCGCAACCATACAGTTGCGGTGTGGGACTTACAAAACGACACAAGCTCGTTACAAACCCCTCACAAGCCACTACAAATCAACACCATATCGGCACTGTCTGACAATTCAGTCTAGCTGTAACTTTGTACAATAAAAGTACAGACAGCGGACCGAGCAGCACCGTTATGACAAAACAAAAGAAAACCATGCGCCGACTGATTCCACTCTGCCTGATGGCGGTGGTCAGTCTGTTGCTGCACGCCCCTAACCTCGCCACGGCGGCAGATAACCCCAACCCAGAGGCTGCGCGCTTTATCACACTGCAGCAAGCCGAGCGGGAAGCCGTTCTCGCCCAATTGCAACAGTCCTTACAGGCGTCGTTCACCACCGCCAAAGAGCAAATCGAAGAGCAGGGCGAGCTGCGCCCTTTCGCCTATGTGAGTGACTTCCAGGCCCAGGGCCGCTTTCTGCGCCTGGACCCGTCACAGACCATCACGGCGGATACCGCACTGGTCACGCTCCAGCAAGTCATCGCCGACTCAGCAGTCAATGGAGGCATCGCCGCCAGCTTGCTGTATGTCTCTGCCAGTGATGCCGGCGCCCTGACCCAACAGCTGGAAGCACTGCTTGCCGAGCATGAAGATACTCGGGCCGTTGACCCCAAAGACCTGCGCTTCCTGCTGGTGGAAATGCAGCATGTTGCGGGCCTGGGCTTGCTGCAGATCGTGCCCTACTGGCCATCCACCGATGGCTGGACTCTGGGCAGCCCAATCCAGCACACCATCCAACCTCAACTTCACCATCTTGTACGTGCGCACACTCAACCGGGATAAGGAGATCACATTACAACTAACCAGATGCCAGGACGCTGATAGACCTGTCCGGCTTTGCCGGACTGTGTGACAGCAGATTCAGCCCCTTACCGGCTGAGTTCACCAGGGAAGGGAATGCAACAACAAAACCCAAACGCTGTAACAGAGGTTTTACTATGCACAACATAAAAACAATGAGCTTATTGTCAGCTCTGTCCCTGGCATCAACACCCTTGCTGGCCAGCGGACTGCAACCCCTTGATGAAGACGCCATGCGTGAGATTGCCGGCCAGGCCGGTGTCACCATCGAGCTGGACGTGCGTGCGGAAATCGAGCGCATCGCCTATTCCCACAACGACGGCGCCGTTGGCTCCGGCGCGCTGCTGGTGGACGGCATTCGTCTCAACGGTGGTTCGGATGGTGCGGGTGGCTACAAAGCCCTGCAATTCCAGATGGATGTTGATATCGCCGCCTCCGGTGATGCCGTCATTTCCCTGCGCAACCGGGAAGACGCCAATGCCCCCTTCACGGTGGCCGTCCAGGTGGACAAGGTGGGCCTGAGCAGTTCCATGTTCAGCGAAAACATCGAAACCACACTGATCTCCAACATTGATATCAGTGCGCTGGTAGGCAATACCACCATCACCGCCCAGAACAGCAACCCGTTTGACGGCGGCAATGGCCAGGGCTCCCTGGTGATCGAATCCTCCTTTGCCGTGGACAACATGGAGCTGGATGTCGATGTACTGGCCATGCGTATCGAAGGAATTCGGGTCGCAAAATCCGGCAATCTGGAGACCCTCAAGGATGGTGGTGCCATTACAGGCGCCATGATGTCTGAAGCCACCATAACCCTGGGCCCTGGCTATCGGCTCAGCGATACCGCTGGCAGCCAGCCCACCGCATTGCGGGCCTCCTTTGGCGATTCCAACCTGGATGTATGGGTTGGCGATATCCAGATCGGTGGTGGCAGTGTCGGCTCCCTGGCCATTCAGGGCCTCAATCTGAATGGCTCTGAAATGTCTGTCTATGGGCGTTAAGGGCAATAGCTGCTGTCAGGGCTTTCGCCCTGACAGCATGTTTGGAACAAACAAGAGCTGGACACTGGCTATGGGTATCAAGGCATTACAGTCGCGCAAGCCTGACCGCCTGCGCCATCGCCATATGGCGCCACTGGCGCTGCTGGCAAGCCTCGCTGCTGGCAGTGTCCAGGCCGGCCTGCAGCCCTTGTCTGACATGGAAATGTCGGACATCACTGGTCAGGCCTTTGTATCTGTTGATCGCCAGCAACACCCCACCAACAATACCAACTACACCCGCATCAACCTGGGCATGGACATTGAACTGCAAACCAACGTCGATGTTCTCGAGCTTGGCCGCTATGAGCGGCCCGGCGAAGCGGCCGGCACCTCTGACATACTCATCGAAAATTTTGCACTGGGTTTTATCCAGAATCAGGCCTACTACCAGCGCAATCCCAACGCTGTCCGGCAGAGAAAACCAGACGGCACCGCCTATGCTGAGGGTGACATAGTACCCTTTAGGATCAGCAATCCTTTTTTTGAGATCGCCGAAGGTATAGACGCCAACGGTAATCCGGAAATCCTCGGGGTTCGCATCGGCTTTGGCGAATCCATGGGCATTCTCTCCGGTGACATCCGACGCTTGACCGGGGATATCAATGTAAATATCAGAGCAACAGGTCAAGATCTCGAAGATGCCAGCAGCAGTGGCAACTTGTTTGATCAGATCATCGTATCTTTGGCCCCCCTACTGGTTGGAAACAATGCGATCCGTAGCCGAGCAGAACTCGTTTATGGGCCCAGCGACCCCAAAAGAGGTCAACGCGACCCCGTCAGAGCAACACATGCAGGGGTCCCAAACGGTGAAGTTTTCGTGATAGAAAACGTCAGAGGTTCCACAACGACATTAATACGTTTCGCGGGTGCTTTTTCCAGCTCACAGGTTACAACCGATGCCAACTGCTTTATCGTCTGCGGCAGCGGAAATGTATTTATAAGGGCGGACAATTGCCAAATTCTAGGCATTACTGCCTGCTTCCCGCTGGATGACTTTGGCAGCCTGCCTATCGGCTCTATCTCCAATGTAGGCGGTGAGCGGCGCTTAGTCGGTCCAGAGTCAGGCTTGTTTATCTCCTTCCAGACCCAGGAGCTGGATTGGTTAAAAGACGTTGCACAGACCAATCCGAGTGCTGCTGACTTTATTCGCGCAACCACCGGCGGTTTCTTCAACATTCCCGCGGGTTCTGTCGAGTTCAGCTTGGGCGAAGCCTTGAACGGCATTGAACGTCAGCGCACCGAATATATTGACCGCGGACTGGGGCTGTTCTGATGAAACTTGCAACCAGGATACGCCGCTATTCACTACTCTTCCTGTTGGCGCCGCTGCCTGCCATCAGCGTGGCAGCCGGACTGCAACCGCTGTCTGACGACGAGCTGGCCAATGTCAGCGGCCAGGGGCTGGGCTTTATGCTGGAAGACTTCAAGTTTGCTCATGGCACCGATGGTCCTGATGGTCAGATCTTCAAGATCACCGGGCTGAAGAGTACCGATGGCCGCGACGTTGAACTGGTAGTGAACCAGCTCTATATCTCTGGCCCTAACAGCCAGTACGGCACCCAACTCAGTGGCGTGAACCTGGGGCGCCTGGTTAACCCCTATTCCATTGATGTGCGTGACGGTAATGATATCGGGATCCCCAACAAGGCTGTTTTCGAATTTGCAGCCCCTCGAAAAGTGGACCCCACCATTGGCTTTGACTGCCTGAGTGCCGGGGCCGTATCTGGCAGCGGCGCCTGCTCCAGCCGACCGGCCGGCCAGGGTGCAGGCAATGGTGAACGCCCGGATATTGGCTTACAGCTCAACATTGCTGTCGGTAACGATCGCAGCGCTAACGTCAACGTTCACGCCCAGAGCGCAGTCATTGATGGCTCTTACATTCGGCTTTGGGGCGATGATGAACGAAAACAGCTGGTGGGTGAGATCAAACTGAACTTTTACACCCCGGAGCTCTCCATCAACGCCTGTTCCCAGGATGGTAACAACTGCGGCTCGCGTATACTGATGAGCAATTTCGAGTTGGAACTGGCGTTGGGGAACCGCCTGCAACCGCTGTTCTTTGACGTGGACAGCTCCGGAAACTTTATTATCGAAGTGGCCGCCATTCCCAAACCCGCACCCGGCAGCATCGGAGCAGACGGTCGGCGCCCCAGCAGCAATAGTGCCACCTGGGACTTCTATAACGACTACTACACCAACCCAGACTTCCGCAGCAATGTGCGCATTGGCGAGTTATCTGTGTCGGGCCAAAGTTACGGCTCCGCCAGGGTTGAGGGCATGCTGATCCAGCATCTCAAGATTGAAACCAGGAGCCTCGGCCAATGAACATCAAATCCATGGTCATTTGCCTGGCGAGCGCCTCGACAGCCCTGCTCTCAGCGGTGGCTGGGGCGGATATGACGCCGCTGGACGACGACACCCTGGCATCCATTTCCGCCCAAAGCGGTATCTACCTCAGTGGCGACGTGTCCATTAACGAATTTGGCGGCCCGCTGCAAAACGCCTACTTCGGCGACTGTGACGACGAGGCCAAGCGCTGCGGCGCCAGACTGGCGTTCCGGGTCAAAGAAGACGGCGGCTGGCTGGTACTGGATGACCTGCGGGGCAAGTTCGCATTCGAGGGCCTGACCCTGCGTATCCGCGAAATCAATGACGGCTTTGCCGGTGATGGTGCGGCTTTTGACGGCCATGTGCTGGAAGTGGGACTGCCGAATATCGTGCGCTATGACGATGTCCGTTTCACCCTTGGCGCCAGCAGTACCGCCCGACCCACTGACCCGGGCTTCCAGCAGACCAACATCCTGAACGTGCAGATGCAGGGCAATGTGGTGTTGGAAGGCAACCTGCTGCTGTTCCCCACCGGAAATCCCTGAGGCCGGAGAATGCTACCCATGAAGCGCACCAAGCTCGCCACACTGGTCACCGTTTCCCTGGCCATGACACCGCCAGTCTGGGGCCTGCCGGCCGGCTTACAGCCGCTGGACGACCGCGAGCTGTCAGCGGTGAGCGCCCAGTCCGGCGTCAACCTGGAGCTGAACCTGCGCCTGACCACTGACGCCATCAGCTACTTTGATGATGGCAATGGCATTCACCTGGAAGGCTTCAATATCGGCTCAGCCAGCCAGCCGGGAGCACCGGCGTTCCACAAAGTCAAAATCGACATCAACGCAGATGCCTCCCTCAGCCTGGATTATCTGGTGCAGGACCGACGCATTGAAGTGACCGACATACGCCTCGCCAATGCCCCGGAGCACAGCATGGGCGGCATTTTCATGGACCATGACATCACCGGCAACCTGCGACTGGCCCCCGGCGGCCATAGCGGCCAGGGCTATACCCTGGACTCGCAGTTCAGTATGCGCAATGGTCGCCTGGGCTATCGCACCAATGGCAACGAGGTGTTTCTTGACGGCGTCAGTCTGGATGTCAACGCACCGGGCATGACGCTGGATTCAGACGACAATTCGCTGCTACTGCGGGCACCGACAGTGGACGGCCAGTTTGACATAGCCGCCATCCGTTACAGCAACAATCCTGCCAACCGAGGGGTGTCCCGGGACGCAAACAGCGGAGCGTGGTTGCCCAGCTACGGCCAGTTACAGGGTGACTTTCAGCTCAGTCAGGAAACCCGCATCCGGGGCGAGGGGCGCTTCGGGCAGCAAGGGCTCCGTATTGACAGTGACACCCAGATCCACCACGCCAACCTCAGCTACCTGACCAACGGCCATGCACTTACCCTACGCAACATCAGCGGCCACCTGGCAGTGGATGACCTGCGTATCGACGTGACCCAGGACTGGCATGGCCGGGATGCCCTGGCGCTGACCTTGCACCGCCTGGCAGGCAACCTGGACATCGAACGGCTTGAGATGGGGGCCGATCAGCGCAGCATTGGTGCAGTGAACTTCAGTTTCCTGTTTGCGGATCAGGTTATCAACGGTCGCGCCTACAGCAATGCCTTCTATCTGCAGGGTGGTGGGCATCCGGACGCAGGCCTGCAAGGACTGCGTATCGCCAGTCAGTGGAGCCTCAAAAATGCCGACCTGGCCTTTACCGATGATGGCAACAAAATCATTTTTAGCGGCCTGCAGTCCTGGGGCCAGGGTGACATCACAGTTAACGTCACCCGGGATGGCACCCTCGGTGATACCCGGTTTTATGACGGCCTACGTATCGGCTTTGAAGGAGTTGAGGGTGGTTACCGCCTGAATGGCCTACGGGTCGGCGACCCGGACGCACCACTGCAAGGCGGCACCGAGTTACTGCTCGCACTGGGCATTTACCCCGCTTACGATTTTGAACTTGATGGCCACATCACCCTCGGTGCCGGCGGTCCTGCAGGTGAAGGGTTGGTGATCAACTCGGATATTCGCATTCGCAACGGCAACGCCGCCCTGATTGCCACACCCTATAACCCGGGGGAAGGCGATGTCACCCAGAAGGGACTCTGGGCCACTGACCTGAGCTACGACATGCACCTGCGAAACATGACGCTGGGGATGACGGAAGAGGGTTTAGCCATTATCAAAGGGGAAGCCTGGAGCACCATGGATGTAGGCAACCTGCGCCTCGGCAGCAAAGACGACAGCCGCAGCTTTGGCCGCTTCGTGCTGCAACGCTATGAAACCGGCAGCAGCATGGTGATCTCCCCCGGTGGCGCTGGCAACCTGTGTGTTGGCGGCAGTGGCAACAGCGCCGCGGCTTGCGCCGCCTCTGGCGGCAGCTGGGAAATGCGCGGCGAAGAAGGTATCACCGTCGCCCTGCGCAACATACTCGCCCAGGCAGTGGACGAAACCCGCCGCAACCGTTTTGTATGGGAAACCCATCGCCAGCTTGGCCCTGGTGGCAAACCCATCAATGATACCGGCGTCAAACTGGTACTTAACGACATCTATACCAGTGATGGTACTGGCGATGGCAGCAATACCTTCGGCATCCAGACCGACATTGCGCTGGATGTGTATCAAACCCGCGTAGTGAAAAAGCAGGATGGCCCTGACAGCCAGGGCGTGTTTGGTCTCAAGGGCGACGAACGCATCATGGACACCAGCGCGGCGGCAGGCTACCGCTACGTCAGCAACCCCAGCGCCGCCGACCGCGCCAACCGTCCGCTGGGCTTTGCTGTGCAGGCCCATACACGCTTCAAGGAACTCAACATCGGCAACATCGACCTGGTCCACCCCCAGGGCGGCGCCGCCACCGCCATCTACGGCGCCAAACTGCAAAACCTCGACCTGCGCGCAAACCTGACGGCAACGCCGATACCGTGAACAGGCTTATGATTTTACTTCTGAGGTCAAACCAACTACCAAGATCTCATGTAACCATTGGGTAGAGAACCGACTTCAAATCAGAAGATGAATTCGAAGTCCGACCTATTCCTAATGGCCTTGTGCGATATACTACGGCATGGTAGCCTCCAATCACTCTTATAACGCGGCATGGATGCGACCAGCGTTTATTGCCCACTGCTACAAGGATGTCGGTATGAAAGTTACTATTTACGTGTGGCCTATGCACCAAGGCAACGTGGTGCATGCATCCCTTAGAGTCCATGATTCGAGGAATGCAAGAGGTACATACATCAGCTTCTGGCCAGATGATGGCATTGGCAAGCCCCAGGCAAAAAAAGGGCTGAAACTCAAACTGTCTCATAGATCAACCTCTGTAGCACTACTAGAGCATGACATTGAAGCAGAAGGCGGCAGAAAACCTCTCGCAATTTCCATTGAACCCGTTGATGTGCAAGCAATCATCACGTATTGGGCAGAAGTACAGAAAGAACCCTATCAGTTACGTACGCTAAATTGCTCATCTATTGTCGCAGAATGCATTCACCGTGGTTCTGGCAAGCCGCCATCCTTCAAGCCGAGCGCAGAAGGGTACTCCAGGTTTGGCAAGGTTTTTGGCTATGGCATGTGGACACCGCTTCAAGTAATGCGCTATGCACAGGAAGTCGCCAATGGCTCTAGCTAGATTACCCTCACTGCTGTACTCGCCAAACTACGACATCAGCTTGCCTGGGCTTGATTTCCTGCATCCCTTTGATGGCAAGAAGTACAGCAAAGCACTCCAGATTGTCAGAAAGGCGCTGGGCGACGCCACAGTTGCAGATCACTTGCATATCGTCGAGCGCGGCGTTAGTGACGAGGAGCTTGCTGCGGGCCACTCAGACTTCTATATCGGCTTGACCAAACACAAAGTCCCCGTTTGCCGGGCACTTGAGCTGATGCCCTTGCGGTTTCTCCCGCAAAAGCTGATTGATAACCGTATTGTTTTGCCCATGCGGTACGCGACCTATGGCACCGTCCTCGCCACGCAGAAAGCACTGGATACTCAGGCATTGGCCATAAATATTGGCGGCGGCTATCACCATGCATCGCCAGGCCATGGTGAGGGCTTCTGCCTGTTTTCCGATGTCACGATTGCCGTTAACTGGCTGCGGGAGAAGGGGATTCTGAATCAGCATGCCAAAGTCGGCATCATCGATCTTGACGCTCATCAGGGACAAGGTTTCGCAATTAGTTTTAGAGACGATGATTCCGTGCGCATACTTGATGCGTACAACGCAGACGTCTATCCCCGTGACAAGGTAGCCAAAGGCTTTACCACAACGTGTCTGGAATTCCATACCGGCTGCCAGGATGAGGAATACCTGTCTCGCTTACGTGAAGCACTGCCTGCATTTCTCGATGAACAAGGGCCGTTCGATCTGGTTTACTACAACGCGGGGACCGATATTGTCGCGGGGGATAAACTGGGCGCCATGGCTATCACCGAGCAGGGCGTGCTTGAGCGCGACCGTATGGTGCTGGATGCCCTCGCAGCCAGAAATATTCCCACCGTTATGCTGGCCAGTGGCGGCTACACCGCCATCAGCCATAAATTGATCGCAGCCACCATTATCGATCGCTTTAGCAACGTCGACAACAAGCCCGCAAACGCCTCACTGGCTCTCTAAGACGCCCCGGTTGCAGCCTTCCGCTCCCGGCTGCGTTGCTGCCCTCTGACATATATGGCTTGATCTGCCCATGCGATAAGGTCCTCTGGGCCGGTATTTCCTGGCCCGAGGGACACCACGCCGACCATTTGCCACACCCGTTTCAGGACACCCGCAGCACCACCTTGCCTGTAGCCCGGCGCTCGCTCAGGGCGCGGAAGGCACCGGCGTAGTCCTCGAAGGCAAATACGTCGCTGACCTTAGGGTCGATCTTGCCTTCACTGTACAGCTTCAGCAATGTCATCATGTTGTCAGCACTGACCTGCGGCTCCTTCATGGTGAAATTGCCCCAGAACACGCCGACGACTGAGCAGCCCTTCAGTAGCGTCAGGTTTGCGGGAATCTTCGGAATATCGCCGGCGGCAAAACCAATGATCAGGTGGCGCCCGTTCCAGGCCATGGTACGCAGGGCCGCCTCGGTGTAGTCACCACCAACGGGGTCGTAAATGACATCCACACCGCGGTTTTTGGTCAGTTTCTTGACCGCGTCCTTGAGGTCTTCCTCACTGTAGTTGATCAGCTCATCAGCGCCTGCGGCTTTGGCGACAGCCAGCTTCTCCGCCGAACTGGCGGCGGCAATCACCGTGGCGCCCATGGCTTTACCCAGCTCCACCGTCGCCAGGCCCACGCCACCGCTGGCCCCCAGTACCAACAGGGTTTCCCCTGGCTGCAGGTTGCCACGCTGCTTGAGCGCGTAGTAAGACGTGCCATACACCATGGTGAAGGCGGCCGCCTTGTCATCACTCATGCCCTCCGGCACTGGCAAAAGGTTAGACTCGGCCACCACCACCTCTTCTGCAAAGGCGCCGTAGCCTGTGAGCCCCATCACCCGGTCACCCACCTTGAAGCGTGTCACCTTGTCTCCCACCGCAATGACCTCTCCGGCCATTTCGCCGCCCGGAGCGAACGGCATGGGAGGTTTGAACTGGTATTTGCCTTCGATAATGAGGGTATCAGGAAAGTTGAGGCCCGCCGCCTTGACGCGGATTTTGACGCCGCTGCCTTTGGCATCTGGGGATTTGGCTTCACCGAGGGTTAGTTTCTCGACGGGGCCGTATTCAGTACAGAGGATGGCTTTCATGATTGTTGTGTGCTCTGGTTGGAAATAATCAGGATGCACACAAGGCTAGCCCCGCAGGGGCTATGAATCAAATTACTCCTACTGATAGCGCCGGATAAGCCTGGCGAATCAGCGAACCGCCCACTTACTGTACGGAGGTTTCTACCCGCAGCGCGTCCTCAAGGGTCAGCACCAGCGCTTGGCCTGCCACCAACGGGCCGACGCCTTTGGGTGTGCCGGTCAGCACCACATCACCCGGTACCAGGGTGAAGTGCTCACTCATATGGGCAATCAGTTTGAACAGGGGGTGGATCATCTCCGCAGTATCACCGCGCTGCCGGGCTTCACCATCCACCGTAAGGGCAAAGTGCAGTGCGCTGCGTCCGGCCAATGCTGAGCCGGTGACAAAAGGCGACAGGGGGCAGGCACCGTCAAACGCTTTGGCTCGCTCCCAGGGGTGCCCCTGGGCCTTGAGCTCGGCCTGCACATCCCGCAAGGTCAGATCCAGTGCCAGGCCATAGCCCAGCACGGCGGCACGGGCATCCACCTCGCTGGCGTTGTGAAGCTGCTTACCGATCAGCACTGCCAGCTCGGTTTCAAAATGCACCAGTCCGCGATCATGGGGAATCACCAACGGCCGGCGCATATCCACTGCTGCGGTAGCGGGTTTGATAAACAACAGGGGGGCATCAGGCACCGGGTTATCCAGTTCGGCCGCGTGTTCTGCGTAGTTACGGCCGATACAGACAATCTTACCCAACGGCAGTCCAATATCGCTGCCATCCGCCCAGTGATGCGCATACCCGGTCATATCAGTCACCTTCAAAGGAACAGACGGTGTATACCGGCAACTGCTCCTCCCGCAAACGGGCTGAACCGCCGAGGTCTGGCAGATCAATCATCGCTGCCACCTCGGTAATCTCAGCGCCCAACCGACGAATCAACCGCGCGGCGGCCAGCATGGTGCCTCCGGTGGCGATAAGATCATCCACCAGGACCACCTTGTCGCCCGGCCGGAAGGCATCCTTATGAAGCTCTACCGACGCAGTGCCATACTCCAGATTATAGTCTTCCACCTCGGTATCGAAAGGCAGCTTGCCTTTTTTACGGATCAGCACCAAGCCGGCATTGAGCTCATAGGCCAATGCCGAACCGATCACAAAGCCCCGGGCATCCACCGCAGCTACGGCATCGATAGCCTGGCCATGGTAGCGATGCACAAAGGCATCGATCAGCTTGCGAAAGGCCGTGCGATCCTGCAGTACCGTGGTGATATCCCGGAACTGTACGCCGGGTTTCGGCCAGTCCGGCACCGTGCGGATGGCAGCCTTGATGCTCTCAGCAAAATAATCCATTCCCGCAGCTACCCCACTCAGTCCAGAAACATGAATTTCAGTACGAACACCACAGCAATAATGATAATGCTGATGTTGAGCTGATCCCAGCGACCCGCCAGCGCCTTGACCGCCGCATAGGTAATAAAGCCCAGGGCAATGCCGTCAGCAATGGAGAACGTCAGCGGCATTACCAGCGCGGTGACCACCGCCGGGGCGGCCTCTGTGACATCTTCCCAGTCAATCAGTTTCAGACCACTGGTCATCAGCACCGCCACAAACAGCAGCGCCGGAGCTGCCGCATAGGCGGGGATCATGGCGGCCAGCGGCGCCAGGAACAGACACAGCAGGAAAAAGCCCGCCACCACCACGGCGGTAAGACCGGTGCGGCCACCCGCTGCAATACCGGCGGTGGATTCAATATAGCTGGTGGTGGTGGAGGTTCCCATGGCCGCACCGGACATGGTGGCCACAGAGTCAGACATCAGGGCACGACCCAGGCGTGGCAGCTTGCCGTCCTTGTCCAGCAGGTTACCGCGCTGGGCGGCGCCGATCAGGGTGCCGGAGGTGTCGAACAGATCCACAAACAGGAAGGCGAAGATCACGCTGATCATCGCCACATCCAGGGCGCCGACAATATCCAGCTCCAGCAAGGTGGGCATCATGCTGGGGGGCGCGGATACCAAGCCATTGTATTCAATCATGCCCAGCATCAGCGCCAGCACGGTAATGGCCAGAATGCCAATCACCACCGCGCCGGTCACCTTGCGGAACGACAGTGCACAAATCAGCAGGAAACCGGCAAAGAACAGCAGCGACTCAGCCGCGGTGACATCCCCGAGGGTAACCAGCGTTGCCGGATGCCCCACTACCACGCCAGCATTTTTCAGGGCAATGATGGCCAGGAAGAAACCAATACCGGCAGAAATGCCAAAACGCAGAGACAGGGGAATACTGTTAATGATCCATTCCCGCACCTTGAAGATACTGAGCAGGAAAAACAGAAAACCGGAGATGAACACAGCACCCAGGGCCACCTGCCAGCTGTAGCCCATGGCACCCACCACGGTGAACGAGAAAAAGGCATTCAGCCCCATACCCGGTGCCTGGGCAATGGGATAATTCGCCCACAAGCCCATGATCAGCGTACCAATGACCGCCGCCAGGCAGGTCGCTACAAAAACCGCGCCGTAATCCATGCCCGTTGACGACAAGATGCTGGGGTTGACCACAATAATGTATGCCATGGTCAGGAAGGTGGTGATACCCGCCACCACCTCGCGTTTGACGGTGGTGCCATGTTCCTGGAGTTTGAACAGTCGCTCTAGCATGTCAGAACCAGCCTATATGCGGTTGTAAGTGAATTCATCAGTCGGGGTACTGCGGCACAGCACAGGGTGCCCAGGCAAAAATGAGGCCATGGTAAAGGCCAGGGCCCTACCGCCCAAATCCGTTATTTCCGTAATGACCAGCGCATTGACGCGCCCAATACTGGCTCAGCGCCGATCAATGATGGTGCGGGTCCCGCTGCAGGCGAATGTCAAAACGCACGGCCAGCAGCCGGGTCAAGACAATAAACAGCAAACCGATGGCCAGGGCCGCCGCATGGCTCTCCAGCAGCCAGTTGCAGACAAAATACACCCAGCAACCCACAAAGGAGATAGATGCGTATACCTGATCCTTACGGAAGATAAACGGTACCTCGTTGCAAAGGGTGTCCCGGATCATGCCGCCAAAGGTACCCGTCATGACCCCCAGCAGAGAGGCAATAAACCAGGAGTGCCCCAGGTCCAGTGCCAACTGGGCACCGAGAATGGAAAAGATCCCGAGACCGATGGCATCAGGTACGACAATATTGGATTCACGAATCTTGCCCAAGGGGCGGTAATAGCTGTAGACGACCGCCATAATAAGGATCAGGATGGGGATCTCTTCATGACGAATCCAGTACAGCGGGTGGTTGTCCATAAACAGGTCCCGCAAGGTACCGCCACCCAGCGCTGTTGCAAACGCGATGGTAAAGACCCCCACCGGGTCCATGTTTTTGGATCGCGCCGCAATCATGCCGGAAATGGCAAAAGCGACAATGCCGATCATCTCAAGGAGGTATATGATGTCGAACATGGAACTCTCTGGCGGCTTCGTGATCTGGAATTAAGCGGCGCGAAGGATAGCGGAAAACTGGTTATAGTTCATCCACCGGAAACCAGCACATCATGAAGAAAACCCGAACCGGACGTTTTTTTAAACTGGCAGGCATGACGGCATCCGTCGCTGGCCAATATGCGGGCCAGAAAACCCGCCAGCTGTTTGGCCGTGAACTTGACGAGGAACGCCGTAGTAAAGCCTACAGCCGCATGGCGGAAGAGATCGCCGGCACCCTGGGCGAGCTCAAGGGTGCGGTCATGAAAGTGGGACAGATTGCCTCACAAACCCAGGACTTCCTGCCCAAGGAGTTTTCCGACGCGCTACAGAAGCTGCAGAAAGAAGCGCCACCCATGCCCTTTGAGGTGATCCGGGCGCAACTGGAACAGGAACTGGGCAAGTCTGTCGGAGAAGCGTTCGAGTACCTGCAGGAAACGCCCTACGCTGCCGCATCTATTGGCCAGGTGCATAAGGCCAGACTGCACAGTGGGCAGGACGTCATCGTCAAAGTGCAATATCCTGGGGTGGACACCTCCTGCGACTCTGACCTGCGCCAGCTGCGCATGACCCTGCGCCTCGGCGGCTTACTGAAGATGCCCAAGCAGTCCGTTGACCAGCTCTTCGCGGAAATACGCGAGCGCCTGAAGGAAGAGCTGGACTACGAAAACGAAGCCAACAATATCCGCCGCTTCCGCGAATTCCATAAAAACGACATGGGTGTGCTGATCCCTGCCGTGATCGACAGCCATTCCAGCCGCCGGGTATTGACGCTGGAACTGGTGGAGGGCGACCACATCAGTGACGTTACACCGGAGCGCTATGATCAAGACACCGTCAACCTGATCGGCCGCCGCATCTTCACCACCATGGCGGATCAGCTGTTTCGCTTCCAGTGCATTCACGGCGACCCACACGCAGGCAATTTTGCCTTCCGCCCTGACGGCACCCTGATCATGTACGACTTTGGCTGCGTCAAACAGCTCAAGCCGGAGATTGTTGAAGCCTATCGTCACATGCTGATTGCCGCCATCCAGGAAGACTACGCTGCCCTCGACCAGCACCTGATCGCCCTGGGTGCCCGCGTGGAGTCTCAACCGGCGGTGGATGAAGCCTACTACGCCATGTGGCGTGACATCCTGATCCAGCCTTTCGACACGGATCAACCCTATGACTACGGGGCCGCCAACATCCACAAGTCGGTCGCTGCCAAAACCACCACCGTGTTCAAGTACCTGGACTACTTCAAACCGCCGGTAGAGAGCATATTCATCGACCGCATGATTGCCGGGCATTACTGGATCATGAAACGGCTGGGGGTGCAGGCAGCTTTTCGTGATGCCCTGCGCGAATATCTGGCGCTGGAGCCACACTGAGGGACGCCTATGGTGCGCAGATTACTGTGGCGCGCACTCGCCAGTATCGCAGTGGCCCTGGGTACACTTGGCATCATTCTCCCTGGACTACCGACGGTACCCTTTTTGCTACTGGCGGCCTGGGCCGGCAGTCATGGCTGGCCCGAGCTGGAGCAGCGCCTGCTGGATCACCCCCGCTACGGCCCCAGCATCAGGCACTGGCGAGAAAAACGAGCAATACCACGCAAAGCCAAGTGGATGGCAACACTCCTTATGACTGCAAGTATCGTGACGATCTTTCTGACGCCCGTACCTCAAATTATGCGCTGGGTGCTGCCGCCCTTTCTGGGATTGGTAGCACTATGGTTGTGGACCCGCCCTGAAATTTAGCTCTTCTCGCAACTAGCACGCTCAAAACACCATCCCCCAATCAGGCGATACCGGTAAGCACCTTCGTCACCTAGGCTTACGGGTGTTGCTGGACGCCTGAATGGCCAGCTGTGGCTATCGGGACAACAAAAACAAAGCCCCGAAGCCAGACATGCCTGATGCGCTTGCAGTCGCTCCATCGAAGCGCAGGTCGTTGAAATAATAACCACAACAAAAGGATCAATGGCTGTGAAAATCACACTCAAGAACCGCCTGAAATTCCCCCTCCTGTTCGCCGCTGCCCTGACCACTCTGAGTGGCTGCTACGACACCCGCCAAGAAGGCATCATCGGAGACGCTGAAAACATCCTGTTTACCAGCAATGGCGCACTGCTGGTCACCGGCGGCAAAAGTATCTATCAGAAGCTGAGCCATGACGCACCGCCCGAGCCCCTCAATCCGGCCGGTATCCAGTGCAACTTTACCGGGATTGCTGAATACAACGGCTGGGTATTCACCACCTGTGTGGAGCTGCGGTTCTTTATCTTCAAGAACAACCACCTCTTTGCGGCAAGGCTGCCTGCCACACCCTATGAAAGAATGGACTTCCAGCTACTCTACGCCACCAACGATCGCAACGACCCCATCGACCAGATCTTCCTGCCCAATGGCATCGCATTCACCAGTAACGGTGACTTGCTGGTGGCAGACTACAACCTGGCCACCACCTCCTCCGTCGCCCGCCTGGAAATTGCCTTCCCTGACCCTTCCGACCATACCGGCAAACCTGTAGTTGCCCCCGCTAAACCGAACACCACCTCATTCGTTTGATGCCAGTTCCGCCCGGTATTCCCAGGGCGATTTCATTTTCAGCCCCTTGTGCGGGTGGCTGCGATTATAGTCTTCGATCCATT